>NZ_CM179506.1:1887500-3735984 GCF_058798575.1 Hydrotalea sp. GW822-HT8A01 | reverse complement strand
ACTATTTGCAACAATTTATCAATAAGTTTAAGAAATATTTTTTTTCGAATGCCCGATATAGTACCTCAGCATCAAACTGCACAAAAAAAGTATAGACGGACTGCGAATATGTAGACTTTATGTTGAAAAAAAAATTTTTTATTCATTCTTTTTTTCCTTTAGGAAAATGTTTCGCGTTCGAATTAACTTTTTATGGGTTGTATTGGTGAATACATAATCTAATTGCCCCATTTGTATACCGCCCCATCCTGCCTGATTTACAAGTGTATGGCCACTGCTTTTGTTTTGATATACACGTGGTTGATTAAAAAATTTATGTGTATGTCCGCCAATAATTACATCAATACAATCATTATTTTTTGCCAGTACTTCATCGCTGATTCGGCCATCAGCATACCGATCACCTAAATGTGATAAACAGATGATGATATCACATTGCTGCTGTTGTAAAATGTTGGCTGTTTTATTGGCTTGTTCCACCGCATCAAGGTAAACTAAATTTTCTATCCCTGAAATAGAAATTTTGTCATGCAATGGCAGTAATACACCCAGCACTCCTATTTTCAGGTTTTCTCTATGAATAATGGTGTAAGGCTGATAATAATTTTGAAGCGCAGTATAGGTAAAATCATAATTGCAAATGGTAGGTTTCATGCCCGTGGCCTGTATTTGTGTAGCAAGATTGTCAATACCTCCTGAAAAATCTTTTTCACCTAAGGTAAAAGCATCATAACCCAATAAACGCATGGCTTCTAATTCTGCTTTTCCTTTAAAAGCATCATAAATGGGTCTGTCACCGCAAAAATCGCCTGCATCTAATAATAAAGTCGGTTGTCCTTTACTTCTTATTTGCTCAATCATTCGTTTCCTGCTTTCAATACCACCCATACCTGCGTAGTGGCCGCTGTTACTTTCAAATGGAAATATTTGGCTATGTGTATCGTTGGTATGCAGCAGGGTTAAATAGGTTTCGTTAACCATTTTTTTTGCCAATAAGCTACTGGCCGGTAATATGGAAATGCCGGTGAAAAGTCCGGCCTTGAAAGTATTTTGTATGAAGGTTCTTCTATTCATAGATATTGAAAATAGGCTCATTTTTGTTGATGGCTATTGGCACATTATTTTTAGTAAATGATAGAATATAATTTTTGCAGGTTTCTATCAGGTTAGTATGTAATGCGATGGAGGGTAGTGTTCGCAACATACCACAATTACTTCCACCATTAGCCATATAATCAGTTACCACAATGCAATATACTGCGCCGGGTACAATAGGTTGTTGTTGTATCATAATTTTTTTTGCCTTACCATGAATATCAATAGCGTATTGAACGCCGGCGGCAGGCCAACCGCCATCGGTTGCCATCCTGTCGAAAAATAATTGTAAAACATCTCCTCTTATTTGTTGCACAACTAAACGATTGGTGTAGGGAAACATAGCATATAATGTGCCAATGGTTATATTGCCTTGCGGAAGAAAACCTTTAATACCGGCAGGATGCATAAATGCGGCATCAATCTTCGTTCCGGTTTGTAAGGTTGCCTGCTGTAACATGGCTTCCGTAATAAAATTTCCCAATAGCCCTCCGCCACTTTTTTTATAAACTTTTTCTAATGAAAAGCCTATAACCTGATTCAGGTAATTGTGTACACTATCGGCATAGGGTTGTAACCATTGCTGCACAACTGTATCCTTTTCATTAGTAGAATATATGGCATGATATTGATAATTGACTTGTATGGCCTGTGCAGTAAGGCTTTGTGTGTATAATAAATAAAAAAATAGAATACTTAAAATAGAGCGCATCATAGAACAGTAGTATTGGAAAAAGTAAGGTACAAAATTTATTTTGCGAAAAGAATAAATTTTAGATAAGGTATTGCATTTGTAAAAAGCTACTTTTGCCGCAATAAATTATTTTTTATGAGTTACGAGATTACAGGAAAATTAGTGGCCCGCTTTGATATTGTGCAACGCACTGAAACTTTTAAAACACGTGAGTTTGTAATTGAAAAGTCGGAAGATATTGGTGGACGCATCATTACAAATTATGTAAAATTTCAATGTGTACAGGATAAAACTTCAATGCCCGATAGATTTACCCTTGGCGAAACTGTAAAAGTGCTGTTTAATATTAAAGGCACCAAATGGGTAAAAGATGGTAAGGAAAATTATATTACCAATTTAGATGCCTGGAGAATGGAATCGGCCAAACTATCTGAAGGTAATACTGCAACCGGCGATTATATTCCCGATGCACCGGCTGCTGATATGATAGCAGATGATTTGCCGTTCTAAAAAATGTACATGGTTTTATAGGGTAAAAACCTATCAACATGCAAAAAAGTATTTCGCTTCGTTTAACACCTGCACAGGCAGCCGATGCCTTATTTGTAGAAAATTATCTGGCAAAAGAACTGGGCATTGCACCTGAACGCCTGAGTGGTTTTTTTGTTGAAAAAGAATCAATTGATGCCCGAAGCAGACAACAGGTATGGATGAATAAAACCATTCGGGTATATGTGGATGAACCTTTTATCGAAAGGCCACGCCATATTATTCAATTTCCTTCTGTACATCATGCCACAAAAAAAGTGATTATTATTGGCGCTGGCCCTGCAGGTTTATTTGCAGCGCTTTCATTAATTGAAAAAGGCATTCAACCCATTATCCTGGAACGGGGAAAAGCAGTTAGAGAAAGAAGAAGAGATTTAGCCAGGCTCAATAAAGAAGGTATTGTAAATACAGATAGTAATTATTGTTTTGGTGAAGGGGGAGCCGGTACTTACAGCGATGGTAAATTATATACCCGAAGTACGAAGCGGGGTGATGTAAACAGAATTTTACAATTGTTTGTACAATTTGGGGCAGATGAAAAAATTTTATACCAGGCCCATCCGCACATTGGTACCAATAAATTGCCACATATTATTACTGCGATGCGGCAGCAAATTATTGATGCCGGAGGCGCTTGCTATTTTGAACAGCGTGTGGTTGATTTTTTGATAGAGCACAATCAAATAAAAGGCGTTCTCACAGCAAACAATGCAGTTTGGAAAGCAGATGCGGTAATTCTGGCAACAGGCCATTCGGCCAGAGATATTTTTCATTTGTTTTTCCAAAAAAAAATAGGGATAGAAGCTAAACCGTTTGCATTGGGGGTTCGAGTAGAACACCCCCAGGCATTAATAGACGCCATTCAATACCATTGCCCCATTTCAAATGGGCATGTGGCTGAAAGTAACCGAGATCTTCATTTGCCGCCTGCCGCTTATAGTTTGGTAGAACAGGTAAATGGAAGAGGGGTATTTAGTTTTTGTATGTGTCCCGGCGGCATTATTGCACCTGCAGCAACATCACCCAACGAATTGGTGGTGAATGGGTGGAGCCCTTCTAAGCGCAATAATCCATTTGCCAATAGCGGTATGGTAGTACAGGTTGGTTTAAAAGATGCAGCGCATTGGTTGCTGCAACATGAAAATTGGTATCGGGAACAACAGGTTGCATTATCTATTCCTTCTAAAGTAATTCCACCTGAACAGCACCCATTGGCACTGTTGTATTTTCAGCAATGGGCTGAGCAATTGGCTTTTACAGCAGGTGGTGGTCATTTTGTTGCACCTGCTCAACGATTAATTGATTTTACAAATAATAAAATGTCATCCTCTTTACCCGATTGTAGTTACATACCCGGCCTGCAATCTGTAGATTTAAAAGGCGTTCTTCCTGATTTTATTCATCAATCATTACAACAAGGGTTTAAAAATTTCGGTAAAAAAATGAAAGGTTACTTAACCAATGAAGCAGTGGTGGTAGCTACTGAAAGTCGTACATCTTCACCGGTACGTATTCCCCGAAATTCCCACACATTGCAACATCCGCAAATTCAATATCTATATCCTTGTGGGGAAGGTGCCGGATACGCCGGAGGTATTGTTAGCGCCGCCATTGATGGTGAGTTGGTTGCGGCTGCTATTGCACAACGGTATGTATAAAAGGTATTGTATACCGATTGCTCAATTATTCATAACACTTAAAATATTTAATACGTTATTTCAATAAAATATATTAAAATTGCTAATGGTTGTTTATTCCAATCAATCATAAACCCAACATTAATTATTACAATGTTATGAATGCTATTTTACAATTACACCATTTAAAAAAATATTATGCTATCCAAAAAGCGGTAGATGATATTAGTTTTGAAATTGAGGCTGGCAGCATATTTGGCTTGCTGGGCCCCAATGGTGCCGGTAAAACCACTTTGCTGCGTATGATAACGGGCATCATTTATCCGGATGAAGGTGATATAACATTTGATGGCAAACCATTTAGCCCCTTAGATGATACGGTTAAAATTGGGTATATGCCGGAGGAACGGGGTTTGTATAAAAAAATGAAAATAGGAGAGCAGGCTTTATACTTGGCACAATTAAAAGGATTAAGCAGGGCAGAAGCACTTTCCAAAATTCGTTTTTGGTTTAAGAAGTTAGAAATGGAAAGCTGGTGGAATAAAAAGGTGGAAGACCTGAGTAAGGGGATGAGCCAAAAACTACAATTTGTTACCACTGTTTTACACGAACCTAAATTAATTATATTAGATGAACCTTTTAGTGGCTTAGATCCGGTGAATGCTAATTTGATAAAAGATGAAATTTACCGGCTGGCACAACAAGGCAGTACCGTTATTTTCAGTACGCATCGTATGGAGCAGGTAGAGGAAATTTGTAATCATATTGTTTTAGTTAATCTGGGTAAGAAAATTCTGGATGGTAAAGTACAGGATATTAAACAACAGTTTAAACAGCATACCTTTAATATTGCTTTTGACACTGCTCCTGCAAGTCTTATACATCCTTCTTTTGAAGTTGTGCATCAGAAAGGCAATGATTTTACCCTGATTATTCATTCCGGGTTTAGGAGCAATGATGTATTGCAGTTTTTTATTGCACAAAATGTAAATGTGGTTGCTTTCAATGAAATATTACCATCACTGAATGATATATTTATTCAGTTGGTTGAATCAACACATAGTGCTGCAAGAAGTTTTGAAACAGTACAATAATTAATTTTTATTGATTCATTACAACAAAATGATTCAACCGTATTTTCAAAAGTTTATGCATCATCTCATCTATTCCATTTAAAACGATTTAAATTAACAGTATGAATAAAACTTTTTTAATAGCCCGCCGCGAATTTTTAAGCCGGGTGCAAAAGAAAACTTTTTTATTAACCACAATTCTATTGCCGTTGTTTATTTTTGGTTTTTATGCATTGATAATCTATTTCTCTGTAAAAACCAGCGATAATATTCAAATTGCAATTGTAGACCGTGCACATATTATGGATGATATTTCGACCAAACAAAGTGGTGATGTGCAGTTCAGTATCTTGAAAGATGCATCGGTAAACGATTTGGATAAACAAATACAACAAAAAAAGATTACCGGCTATATTGTTGTACCTGAGCATTATAATATTATGGGGTTTGATACCCTCTCATTAAAATCAGATAAATCAATTGGATTGCTGACACGTGATAAAATTCAAAAAAAATTTTCTGATTTATTGGAAGAAAAAAGGTTAATAGCATTGAACCTGAATAAAAGACAAATTGATAGCA
The DNA here is from genome assembly GCF_058798575.1 of Hydrotalea sp. GW822-HT8A01. Lineage (NCBI taxonomy): Bacteria > Pseudomonadati > Bacteroidota > Chitinophagia > Chitinophagales > Chitinophagaceae > Hydrotalea > Hydrotalea sp. GW822-HT8A01. The sequence continues at coordinate 3,730,354 of NZ_CM179506.1, read as the reverse complement.
TACAAAATGCAAATACTTTACAGTTTACAAGTCTGGAAGGGAAAAAAGACTCTGATGCCAAAGCCGGCGTTAGTTATGGAGTAGGCTATTTTAGTGGGTTCTTAATATATATTATTCTGTTTATTTATGGAACAATGGTTATGCGTGGTGTAATGGAAGAAAAAATGAATCGCATTGCAGAGGTAATTGTAAGCAGTGTTAAACCATTTAAATTAATGATGGGAAAAATAACCGGTATTGGTGCCGTAGGTCTGGTTCAATTTATTATTTGGATTGTGTTAATTCTCGGATTAACCATGTTACTTCCTTTTATTTTTCCGCAGATTGGTCAACAGACAAGTGAGCTACCTATGCAACCGGGTGCTATGCAGGCTGCTGCTTCCATGAAAAATAGTGGCGGGTTACAGGAAGTAATGGCCGGATTAAGTACCATTAATTTTCCTTTCATTATTGGCACATTCATATTTTATTTTCTTGGTGGTTATTTACTGTATGCTTCATTATTTGCGGCTGTGGGTAGTGCCGTGAATGAAGATCCGCAGGATGCACAAAGTTTGTTATTGCCGATTACAATGCCCATTATTTTTGCAATGGTTATTATGACAAAAGCAGTGAATGAGCCCAACAGTTCATTGGCGGTATTTGGCAGCATGTTTCCACTTACATCGCCCATAGTTATGATGGCCCGTATTGCACATGGTGTGCCTGATGGTGTTCCACTTTGGCAATTATTGATGAGCATGGCATTATTGATTGGAGGCTTTTTGGCCACTACCTGGCTGGCTGCAAAAATTTACAGAGTGGGTATTTTAATGTATGGTAAAAAACCTACATGGAAAGAGATGTGGAAATGGGCATTTATCAAGAATTAAAAATATTTTGTAATGATGAATCAGGCAGCTTTTGGGCTGCCTGTTTTTTATATAATATTATCGGAAAATACCAGTGGCTGTTGTAATGCAACATTAAATTCGTTCCATATTTCATGGACAATATCAGCGGCTGGTTTTATATCGTCAATTAAAGCACTTACCTGGCCAATTTCTAATTCACCTTCTTCCATATCGCCTTCAAACATACCTTTTTTAGCACGTCCTTTACCTAGTAGTTGCTGTAATGTGGCAGCATCGGCTCCATTCATTTCTGCTTCATGAATTTGTTGGTAGAACGGGTTTTTTAATAGTCGGACAGGTACGTGTTTTTTCAGGCTTAAAACAGTATCACCCTCTTTTGCTGCTATTATTTTTTGCTTGAAGTTGATGTGTGAGGAGGCTTCAGGTGTGCATACAAACCTACTTCCAATCTGTACTCCATCGGCGCCCAATACCATGGCAGCAAGCATTTGTCTTCCAGTAGCAATGCCTCCTGCAGCAATTACCGGAATGTTGATTGCTCTACGAACCAAAGGGATTAAAACAAAGGTGGTTGTTTCTTCTCTTCCATTGTGCCCACCTGCTTCAAAACCTTCTGCAACTACCGCATCAACACCTGCAGCTACTGCTTTTTGTGCAAACAAACTGCTGCTTACCACATGAACAACGGTAATGCCTTTACTTTTTAAAAGTGGGGTAAAGGTTTTTGGATTTCCTGCACTGGTAAAAACAATGGGTACCTGCGCTTCAATAATGGTAGCAATATGCTGGTCAATATCCGGATACATTAAAGGCAAATTCACTGCAAAAGGTTTTCCGGTTGCTTTTTTGCATTGTTGTATATGTTCTTTTAAAACTTCAGGATACATGCTGCCTGCGCCAATAATTCCTAATCCACCTGCATTGCTTACGGCAGCTGCTAATTTCCACCCACTGGCCCATACCATACCTGCCTGAATGATGGGATACTCAATGGAGAAAAGCTTTGTAATCCTGTTCGAAAACATAGCATACATTAATTCATTATATAAAATATCGGATAAATATTAATTATCATATTGTCGTTATCCGAAATCAATTTCAGTATTATCGCCAATATTTAAACTTCGGCTTAAACCTTTTACTGAAGCATCGCTTCCAATCAGCGAATTATCGAGTACTACTTCAAATAAATGTGTATAAGAGCCAATAATGCTATCACGCAAAATAGAAAATTGAATATGGGTATTGGCACCAATCGCTACATGCGGGCCTACAATGGCATTTTTTAAGGTACAACCTGCACCAATACTAACCGGTGGAATAATAATGGTATTTTCTAATTTAGCTGTATCATCAGTTTTGCCGCCAAATTTTTTTAATAATGTGGCATTACTTTCTAAAAGTGTTTCTTTTTTACCACAATCGAACCAATTTTTTACTTTAAAAGATTGAAATTTTGCACCCCTTGCAATCATACATTCCAATGCATCAGTTAAATTATATTCACCTAAGGTTCGGATGTTTTGTGTAAAAATGTGATGCAGACATTCATACAAAAAATTGGTTTCTTTAATTTTATAAAGACCCACCAATGCCATATTGCTTTTAGGGATAGCAGGTTTTTCTACCACTTGCTCAATAAATCCATTTTCATCAATTGCTGCTACACCAAAATGTCTGGGATCATCTACTTTTTTTACACCCAACATGCTATAAGGGCTGTTTAAAACTTCTTTTACATCAAATTCGCAAATTGTATCTCCCAGGGTTACAAACACTTCATCATCACCTACAATATTTTTAGTTAATTCAATGGCATGTCCGGTTCCCTGTCTTTCATTCTGGTAAACAAAGTGTGTGATTAAATGAGGGTAGGTTTGGGCAACATATTCTTGAATTTTTTCCCCTAAATAACCTACTATAAAAATAAATTCATTGATGCCGGCTTCATGTAATTGGTCAACAATAAAACTTAATATGGTTTTACCTGCAATGGGTATTAATGCTTTGGGTTGTGTATAGGTGTGGGGCCTTAATTTAGTACCAGCACCAGCAACAGGTATGATTGCTTTCATTACTAAAGAGTCGGTTTTGTTTCGTTGATTAAACGATTCTGCTCATTAAAACTATGCATTCGAATTGGTTTCGTAAAAATTTGTTTGGAATGCGGGATGCTGAATTACAGGGTAGTTGCATCTTTACAAACCTTTCCAACCAATATTTTGGGGTGTGAAAATAGGGAAAACTTTTTTTTATCAGCAAATCATCTTTTTTTACAGTGTTATAAACAAGTTATGGCAAGCTAAATATGAAGAACTATTTTTGCAGGAAATATTATTTGTTTCATCATTTTACCCCTTATTTTAAATACGCCAATTTATGCAAAGAGATACCTTGGTTTTTAACCTTATACAGCAGGAATTAGAAAGACAGCGCAGAGGCATTGAATTAATTGCTTCAGAAAATTTTACCAGTTTACAGGTAATGCAGGCCATGGGTGGGGTAATGACAAATAAATATGCCGAAGGATACCCAGGCAGAAGGTATTATGGTGGTTGTGAAATAGTTGACCAAACTGAACAATTGGCTATTGACCGTTTAAAGCAAATATTTAATATTGAGTATGCAAACGTACAACCACATAGCGGCGCACAGGCCAATGCTGCATTAATGCTGGCTGTTTTGCAACCTGGCGATGCTATTTTAGGATTGGATTTAAGTATGGGCGGCCACTTAACCCATGGTGCGGCCGTGAATTTTAGCGGTAAGTTATACCAACCTCATTTTTATGGAGTTACCAAAGAAGAAGGCTTATTAGATTATGCCATGCTGGAAGAAAAAGCCCGCAGCGTTAAACCTAAACTCATTATTTGTGGTGCCAGTGCCTATAGCAGAGATATTGATTATGCCCGTATTAGAAAAGTGGCCGATGAAGTAGGTGCTTTTGTAATGGCAGATATTGCACATCCGGCAGGATTAATTGCCAAAGGTTTGTTAGGAAACCCATTTGAGCATTGCCATTTTGTAACATCAACAACCCACAAAACTTTAAGAGGTCCGAGAGGTGGTGTGATTATGATGGGAAAAGATTTTGAGAATCCGTTTGGATTAAAAGATATGAAAGGAAATATTAGAATGATGAGCCATTTAATTGATATGGCGGTATTTCCAGGCACACAAGGCGGTCCGTTGGAACATGTTATTGCAGCCAAAGCAGTGGCTTTTGGTGAAATACTTTCAGACGAATTTACACAATATGCCAAACAAGTACAATTGAATGCACAAGCCATGGCAAAGGCTTTTGTGGACAAAGAATACAAGATTATAAGTGGCGGAACCGATAATCATCTAATGCTCATTGACTTGCGTAATAAAAATATCAGCGGAAAAAAAGCAGAACAGGTACTGGGCCGGGCTGATATTACAGCCAATAAAAATATGGTACCCTATGATGATAAAAGTGCTTTTGTAACTTCCGGTATTCGTTTTGGCGTGCCTGCTATTACAACCAGAGGGTGCAAGGAAGAGCACATGCAATTTGTGGTAAATGCCATCGATACGGTATTAATGAATGCTGATGATACATCCACTGTTGAAAAGGTGAAAAAACAGGTGAATGATTGGATGCTGCAGTTCCCATTATATCCTGAATTGGGTTAAAGGAGTTTATATAATCATTTCTGAATGAATCAATTACTGTTTTATGATACAACGTATTCAATCTTTTTGGTTACTGTTAACCGCTGTTTGTGCTTTTGCCACTTTAAAACTGCCATTTTACAGTGGAAATAAAATTGCTGACCAGGCCGGCAGTTATCAATCAGTTACCGGCAATACAACCATATTGTTGAATATTATTACGGTAGCAATTGGAATAATAGCCTTGGTATTTATTTTTCTATACAAAAACCGTAAGCAACAATTGTGGTTAACGCTACTATTGTTTCTGGTATCACTTTTACAGCTATTTCTGCTCTACCTTCAAACCAAACAATTTGTGCAAGGCGCTTATGAAATTTCGGTACTGGTTTATATCGCTATGCCTGCTTGGTTAATATTGGCCATGCGTGGCATGTATAAGGATGAACAATTGGTGAAAAGTGTAGACAGATTGAGATAAACGTTAGTAGAATACTTATTTAATTTCCTAATTAGTTGACTATTTAAAGGTGGATTGGTGATAAAGAACCTTTTTATATTTGCAAATAAAAATATTTGATTGATAAATTTGTTACATTTCAGTTTCAATACTGTTTAAAATTTTATAGTATTAATTTAAAAACAATTGTAAGAATACTACTACAAATTCTTCAATTTAACTTTAAATTATTATTTATCAATAATTTATATATTTATATTAAATTTATTTTGTTTTTCTTTTAAATCAGACTAAATTCCTTTTAAAATCTTTCCATTAATGTATTACTAATTTTGTTTAGTTATTTTTTACCTGCAATTGATAAAATGGAATAAATCCGAGTTCGCTTATTAGTGTTATTTGCTTTATTATTAACTATTTTTAATTAATTAAAAATTTGAATACTATTTTGACAATACAAATGAATTGTCAGAGAAAATTTAAATAAAGTTTTAGTGATTGAATTTTATTTAATATAAAATAATTAAATCATGAATTAAATGAGGTTATTAATTCGCCATCTTAATTCAATATCTTAATCCTGCAATATGCCTAATAGATGTATTTACAATTTCATAATGTGGATTATACTAATATTAGCTGGAGCCGTTAACAGTGCCAATGCACAAGATCCGCATTTTTCGCAATACTTTACTTCACCCATGACTATTAATCCATCCCTAATGGGAAAAGATGTGGAAGATTGGCGTTTAACCAGCACATTACGGCGCCAATGGTGGGGAGGAACCGTAGCACCTTATAATACCTATACTGCTTCCATTGAAAAACGGGTAGCCACGAATAGCACCGGCGATAATCAGTTAGGTATTGGCATGATGGTATTCAGTGATGAGTCGAATAACGGTTTATTGAAAGATACTTATCTAAGTTTGGGTGCAGCTTATAATATAACATTGGATGGAGCAGGCCATCATCATTTAGGTGCCGGTTTAACCGCCAATTATGCAGGCCGATTGGTTGACCCCAGTAAGTTTGAGTTTCAGTCGCAGTTTGGTAGCATGGGTTTTCAAAGAAGTGTTCCTTCTAACGATCCGGTAACCATACAAAGCAACCATTACTTAGAAGTGAATGCCGGTTTAAACTACAATTATACAGATACGAAGTGGGGTTTTAATGTAGGTGCAGCAGTATTTCATGCATCCAAACCCAAAGATGGCGTGTATTTAAACTCAACCTATACTGTTGAAGCAAGGTATAGTATACAGGGAAGCGTGTATTTTAATTTAGCGAACCACAACCAGTTGTTGTTTAGTGAAATATCGGAGATGCAGGGTCAGAACAGCATTCATTCCTTAGGAGCTGTTTATAAAATTAGCGTGAAGGACAAAACATTAAGGAGTTTTAATGTGGGATTATGGGATCGGTTTGGCGATGCAGTGTATCCATACATTGGATTAGAATCAGAAAGATGGATAGCGGGTTTAACGTATGACGTGGTTACTTCAGGCGTAAAAACAGCATCCAACAGTGTACAGAGTATGGAGTTGAGTTTTGCCTGGCAGTTCTTTTCTGCCAAACACCAACCAAGGCCCGTTAAGAAGATTATACAGTATTAAACAATGCTGCTAATAACAAATATATGCAACTAAACAAATTACAGGGGAGTATAACATAATTATAAACCGCTTGAAACCAAAACAAATGCCGGTATGCATCATGTATTTACCGGCATTTTGTTGGTACTAATGAAAGTGATCAGATTGTAATTTTATTATTTCTGTCATTTTTATTCATCTCCGAATAATAAATAAAAATATAGTATATAAATTAAGTTTTATTTTTTTGTGCTCCTGTGTATGATTGCTAATCATATGTAACATAGCATCTTTGATGCTACTGCCTGTAATAGATTGTCAAGGTGAGGTTAATTCAATGAAGCCAAATTTGAATATTACTACAAAACCTGTATTGCTTTTATTATTCTTTTGAAAAAAAGCATGGATACGCCATTTTTTTGATTGAATTCAATTTCTTTCAAATAAAATCCATTAACTAATTTGAAATAATAAATAATAGAAGCCAAAATTTTTACTGCATTCCACTATTATTATTACTACACAATATTATCAAAAGATACGACTTTTCTTTACTTCCCTTTGTTACAATGTCTTTGAATATGCATAACTACTTTCATTAGAGTGAACGATGTTCCCTGTCTGATTTCCATGAAAACCGTGAAAAACCATATAATTTTTCAAAGACTACCATTCCTGTTGAAGTATATGATGAGCTTCATGGGAATGGTGGTTTTTTTTAGTGCAGGCGCACAGTCTTTTCAGTTTGAAAAAGGGTTTGCTGATTTTCCTTTTACCTATAACAACATTACAGTTACATCTTTTGGTTCCGGTTCTTTTGTTGATTATGGTGCTGCCTGGAGCAGTTGTGGTGTGGCAATCAAACCGGGCAGTATATGGCTGGGTGCTTATGGGCCTGCTTCTTTTACCAATACATTTTCACAAGGGGTAAATGATATGGTGTACAATATCAATGCTGCTGATACTACTGAAACCTTTACTTTTTCAGTAAACAGAGGGAACGTTCAAATTAGCATACTTTCCGGTTGTGCTGATAAATGGACGATTGCCGGTAATCAATTAATTTGTAAAGGAATAAATGCGGGTGCACGTATACAAGTGCATGCATCAGAACCTTTTACCAATGTTACAATAGAACACAACGGATTAATGGATGGTTCTTTAATTATAATGGTATTCGATGAGGCTTTAGAATATGCCGAGAGCCATGCCGCTATCAGGGTACAACCCATCCTTTCACAAAAAATTTGTTTGGGGGATGCTATCTCTGATATTCCCATTCCCATTACCGGAGATGCAAATGAATTAGCAGATATTGTTTGCAGCGTAACTTCTTCAAATCAAACTTTTTTACCCGATAATGCTATTCAAATAATTGAAAAAAATAGTAACAAACTGCTTCATTTTACCGCTATTCCTGCATATGTAGGGATGGTACAGTTGCAATTAACCATCAGCAATAAAGATGGATTATTCATGCAAGTGCCCATTGTATTAGAAGTAATAGGCATGAAAGGAAAAGTTACTATTGATGCGAAAAGTAGTATCTGTAAAGGTGAAAAAATTGCGTTGAAAGGCACTCCATCTAATGGCGTTTGGGGCATAAATAATCCAACCTTTTCAGACGCTGTTAGCAATAATTTGCTTGCTAATATAAATACTGATGGTACATTAGTAGCCAATTATCCGGGTATACTTCAAGTCTTCTATACAGTAAAAGACAGTAGTGGTTGTACCGGTACTACCACAGCTAAAATACAGGTGCATGATATTCCGGTAAACAAAGTAATATCTCCTAAGGGAACTTTGCTGTGTGAAGGTAGTCAGCTACAATTAATGGCACCACAAGCTGAATCCTATCAATGGTTTAAAAATCAACAACCTTTGCAAGAAAAATCAAACATACTACAGGTAAATACTGCCGGTAATTATGGTGTACAATTAACCGATTCTAATGGTTGTAGTAATCCTGCTATTGTGCAGGTAACCATTGCCGGCATTGCAAAACCTAAAGCTGCTTTTAACTTTACAACTTATTGTACCAATTTACCGGTACATTTTCAAAACTTATCAGAGGTAAGTAATAGTGGTCCTGTAAACTTTGAGTGGACAGATAATAGGGGGAATATCAGTTATGAAGCCAGTCCTGCATTTACTTATAACGTAGCCGGTGAAGTGAAAGTGCAACTAAAAATTACTTCTCAGGTTTGTATAGCATTAACAACTGAAGCTATTAAAACCATTCAAATTGAACGCCCGGATGCAGGAAAGCTATTGCCTGTTATAGAAACAGAACAAACTGCCATCCGTTTACAGACCGGCAGAGTAGGGGTTCAGTACCAATGGCAACCTGCTACAGCTTTTGTAAATGCCAATACTGCTAATCCGTTATTGAATGTAACTGCCGGCCGTCAGCAATATACCGTTATGGTAACTGCCGCATCCGGTTGTACTGTTACTGATACAGTAGCAGTAAATGCCACAGCCAATGCCGGCATTTATGTGGCCAATGTATTTTCACCCAATGGCGATGGGCAAAATGATAGATTGTTGGTGAATTTAATTGGCTACAACCGTTTGAATTTCTTTAGAGTATACGATCGTAAAGGCAGGCTATTGTTTCAAACAGCCGATGAAGGCAATGGATGGGATGGCACCGTAAATGGTACTTTACAGCCTCTTGATACCTATGTTTGGGTAGCCGAAGCTTCTAATGAAAAAGGCCAAAGAATTTACAGGGAAGGAAGCACTACTTTATTACGATAAAAAATCTATTGGTTTTAAATTTTATTGATTTTAAGAACATCTCATAGTGGTTCCGTATTTGTGTAGTTTAAAACATAATTTACAGCCTGCCGAACGCTTATTAAATTCTAACACCCAATCCAAAGGTAATGTAAAACAAATTTTTACCATATTCCCCCGGAATAAGATTCATGGGTATGGTATAGGAGGGAGTAATATTAATATTAAATTTTCCTGCTACAAAAACAATCGGCACTGAAAATTCATATGAAAGTAAATTAAATTTTACACTATTATCTGTAACAGTTTGTTGAGAAATGGGGATAAATAATATTGAACTTTTTTCAAGATAAGTTCTTGAAAAATTTTGAGTACCAAAATATGCATAGGCTGTTGGATCAATTGCAAGTGCCATTGGAATTTTATTTCTTATTTTTAGAATAAATATATGGTCTAAACCTGGAGAAATTCCAATATCAGTTTTGTTACTAAATTTTAAATCTGCACCGAAATTAAAATTAATTATCTTGTTTGTATAAGCCGCGTTTAATCCACTCTGGTATTGTAAAGCCGATTGTACTAAAGTGCTATTTTCATTGTAGAATAATTTAGTAAAAAAAATATTGCCACTAAAATTTTTGGTAGATTGGAATCTATAACCAATTTCTCCCAATGCTCCTGTATAGTTTAAACTGGTGGTAGAATTTTCTAAAAATATAAAGCTTCCCTGTGCATATAAGCCACATTTGAGTTGATAACCTATATAAGGTACCATACCGCTGCTCTGTAAACTATCTGTTCTTCCAAAATATTGGAATCTGGAAACACCATTTATTCCGAAAGAGAATTCATTAGAACGTGTGGTATCATTCTGTGCATAAAGTTGCACAATTGATAAAATAAAGCTGAAAGTACCCAACATTGTTATTGCAATTTTATTAATCATATAAATATTTATTAAAATTAATAAAATAAAACACTTTTATAGAACAGATTGCCTGAAAACCGTTGAAAACCTAAAAATTTGTATGCGCATTATATTAAGGAAAAGAGGCTATTCATTTTTTTAAGTAGCCTCTTTTCTTTGAAATTAATTTAATTATGGATGGAAGTTTCTGAGTTGGCTTTAGCAGCAACTTTAATTTTTGCTTCTTTCTTTTCTTGGGAAGATTTATCTCCTACCTTTTGAATAGTCTGATTAGCCTCGTTTTCTTTAGATTTCACATACTTTTTTGCTGGTTTAGTATTAAGATCTGCATTAACATGAGCAGAATTGTCTGCATTTAAATTATTTTGTAGAGAACCTTTATCAGAACCACTCTTAAAGGCAGCATTTTCATTTGCATTTGTTTGAGCACTTGCATTGGCATGTGCTGAAGACTCTATAATGCCCTTAATATTGGTAGCTTCTTTTGTAGCATCGCTTTTGATTGTATTTGCACTGCCTGCCATATTTTTGTGTAATTCGCTATTCCCTGATACCCCGGTGTTACTTTCTATTGAAGCATTCATATTGGTATTGCTGCCTTGATGTTCAGTATTCAAATAGCTATTTGAATTTGTACTTCCTGAAACATTATTGCTTGATTCTGCTTTCAGTTGTTTTGAAGTACGTCTGGCTGCACTTTTTGATTCTTTTGTTGCAGCTTTACTTTCTGTATTGACTGCATTAGAAGTATTGATAACGGCTCTTGAAGCAGCAGTTGTTACTCTTTCGGCATTAACAGTTGCAGCAGTAGTGCTTCTTATAGTTCCTCCTACATTAATAATTTGTGCATCTGTTCTGATACAAAAAAACAGGGCAGTCATGAAAATGGTTGATTGAATCATTGTTTTCATAATTGTAATTTTTAAAGTTTGAAAATAGAATTGAATGAATATTTATTCCAAAGACAATTTTTATGCCAGAAATAATTTTTATATTGCTGTTTCCTCAGCCAAACCGGTCAGGTGATAAATACGAATAATTTGGAAATTTAGATGGAAATGCAAATAAATAGTGGCATAGAGCCTGATTTTATTATAAATTAGATGGCTTAGGTGTTGATTTTTAAAATTTAAAATTGTATTTAGAGTAAATTCAGTAAGATTAATTTAAAAGTTTTTTTAGTACTTTTTTTCACATATTTCGATGAAAGAATTAAAAATTAAAGCGAAAAAATGTTTCATTTTCATTTTTCAACCCATCATAAAGTATTAATTATCTGCATCGCCATCTGTTTGTTTACAGGTTTTCTGAATTATTTTTTACTGCAGCCCAATATTTTTCTGTTTCATGTGTTGCATCTTTCCATTCATCCTGTTTTTGTGATTCATTCCACTTTTATCAGGAATTTTTTGCTTGGTTACTTTGCAGACGGGTTGTGGTGTCTTGCCCTATGCCTCCTAACCTTGCTATTAAAAGAATTAAATTATTTGAAGAAAGCCGGAATAATAACTATATTAGTAGTACCATTTTTAACGGAAATATTACAATACTTTGGCATTATTGGCGGTACGTTTGATTGGTTGGATATACTGACTTACCTGCTCATTATTTTGGCCTTTCTGCTTTTTTCAACCTTGCTAAAAAAACAATAACATGAAAAGGTTTACCTCGCTTATTGCACCAATGCTGGTCATTGCTCTATTTTTGTGTATGGCTATAGCCAGCACCCCTCCGAAAGCACCTTCCCCGGTTGTTTTTGACGGTATTTTTAGTTACAAAGCTGATAGGGATGAAGTAGTAAAAAATGCCGCCAAAGTGGGCTTTATTAAAAATAGTGTTAGTCCGAGTATTGTATTAAGGGTTCCACATGCCAACCAGCAGATTCTGGAACAGGATAAAAATACAAATGCCAATAACATTAGCTCTTCCGGAATCTTTGATCCGAATAACAATTTGTATGATTTAAATGTATATAATACTATTGAAAAGGAGTTGCTAAAAGGGGGCTTTACGGTTCGCGACAGGGCATTGTTTGATAAAGTGCTGGGCGACAAAAGTGTGAGTGATTATTCTAAAATAAAGGAATTAACAGAAACGGATTTGATACTGGAATTAAGCAATATTCAGTATGTGCCTTATGCCTTTAATGCATTCAGTTACCATACCAAAGGCCGGCATGGTGTTATCAATACCAACATACACAACTGTGCCCATACCATTTATTTATATGGGTTAAAACTTGAGTTTAAGTTAATCAGGGTAAAAGATAACGATTATATTGGTTCTTTTACCTATAACTATTCACCCTGTAATAATGCACCCTGCGATTATTTGGTGAGTTGTTTGGGTGATGATTGCAGTGAGCCTTATGTTCAACAGGGAGATGTAAAAATTACTGCACAAAGATTAATTACCCGTGAAATAATTACCCGGTTTGTGAAAGAGTCATCACAAAATTTGGTAAAACAAATTTTAGAATAATAAGTAAATTAAGAGGGGAAAGTACTTAAAACTTTCCCCTCTTTTAAGTGTAGAATAATGTTTGATTTTATCTATAAGTTTACACCTGCCAGTTCTAAACTTCTTTTTTTCAATTTTACAATTTCTACATTTTCAATAATGGGTTCGGGCATTACAATCAAAGAGGTTTCATTTTCCTTCCACCATGTTTGGCCATATAAATGACTGGCATGAATAACGCCAATCAAATATTTTCTTTCTTCGCCGGCATGCCATTCTTCTATCCACTCAAAATCATCTTTTTGAATAAAGTGCCAATCGGTAAAACTAAGGTATACTTTCAGGTAAAAATCATGCGTAAGGGTATGCGGCTGGTGGTGGTATAGTTTCTTATATTCATATTTGTACTGGTAGCGCAGAGCGGCAATATCGCTCAAAACAGCCGATGCTGTTGGGAAGCTGCCTGCTCCTTTTCCATAAAAAAACTGTTTGTCGGCAAAGCCGCTTTCAATGACTACACCATTGTATTCATTTTTAACAAATGAAAGAGGTTCGTCTGTTTTTGTAAATTGAGGTAACACAAATGCGGATACGTTACCATCTTTTAATTTCTTGGCTTGTGCTACTAATTTTATTTCATATTTTTTTTCCTGGGCTACCTGTGCATCTGCAGTTTGTATGCTTTGAATGCCTGTAAACAGAATATTTTTAGGATGCTCTACAATTCCGTAAGCATGATTTAATAAAAGCGACCATTTGTTTACCGCATCATATCCTTCCACATCCAACACAGGATTGCTTTCTGCAAAACCCGATTGTTGCGCCAGTAAAAGTGCTTCCGAAAAACTCAGTTGATCTTCAAACATTTTGGTTAAAATAAAATTGGTAGATCCGTTGACTATAGCTTTAATGGCATGCAACAAATCATTATCGTAGTATTCCTCTAGATTTCTGATTACAGGTATCGATGCACAGGCAGCACTCTCATACAATAAGGAGCAACCGGTTTCCAATTGTATCTGCAGCAGCTCAGGTAAATGTTCTGCCAGCATTTTTTTATTGGCACTTACCACTGCCTTTCCATTGCGCAATGCAGTAGCAACAATTTCAAATGCGGCTTCAGCATCATCGGTTACTTCTACAATTACGTTGATGTGTTCATCAAATAATAAACTGTTTTTATCGGTTGTAAATAACTGGTCGGGCGCATTTCTTTTTTTCTGCAGGTGTTTAATACACACTTTTGTTAACTCGGCCTTTAATGAGGGGGTTTGCTGCAATACTTTGTATAAACCTTCTCCTACTACCCCAAAGCCAAATAAACCAATGTGTAATGATTGATGTTGCATAATAAATTCTAGTTATAATTAATTAAAAATCATCTGGACAAAAGAACCGGTAACAAAAAAGCCCGCCATTGATAAATCAGGCAGGCTTTATATAATACATCTATATATTAGGGGGATGTAAATAAAAATTGACTGACTTATCTTTCCCATTGGTATGGGATGGAGTTGGCACCTTCATGTTATAAAAACATGGGTTGCCAAGGCTTCATTGGGCCAATTCCCTCTGCCTTTCTTGATAAGTGATAAAAAAGAACTGGCGCAAAAGTACAATAAGTGGTTTCAAATCTCCAAATATTTTTTTAATCGGGTGGAATTAGCTTTCTATGCTGTTGCAAAACGTGTCAACAATTCCTTCAAAGGCTTGTTCCTATCTTTGATACAATTTTATGGCAAAAAAAATGAAGAATAAGATAGTGACAGATGGTGCCGGTGTTACCGATGCTATTGAAATAATGGGTGCAAGGGAACATAATTTAAAAAATATAGATGTTTCTATTCCTAAAAATAAATTGGTAGTTATTACCGGTGTAAGTGGCAGTGGTAAATCATCCCTGGCTTTTGATACCATTTATAATGAAGGCCAACGCCGTTACATGGAGAGTTTTAGCGCCTATGCCCGCCAGTTTATTGGCGATATGGAGCGGCCTGAAGTTGATAAAATTACCGGTTTATCGCCCGTTATTTCTATAGAACAAAAAACTACTAATAAAAATCCGCGCTCAACAGTAGGTACGGTAACTGAGGTGTATGATTTTCTACGTTTGTTGTATGCACGTGTAGCAGATGCCTACAGTTATGAAACCGGGAAAAAGATGGTAAAATTCTCTGAAAAAGAAATCATTGATCATATTTATACTTCATTTCCCAATCAAAAAATTTCTATTCTTGCGCCATTGGTAAGAGGCCGCAAGGGGCACTATCGCGAATTATTTGAAGAAATAAGAAAAAAAGGTTTTTTAAAGGTACGAATTGATGGTGAGATAAAAGATTTAACGGCTAAACTGCAGGTTGACCGGTATAAAGTGCATGATATTGAAGTGGTAATTGACCGTATGCCGGTTTCAACGGATATGCACTTGCGTATTACAAAAAGTGTGGAGCAGGCTTTAAAAATGGGTAAAGATCTGATGTTTTTATTGATAAATGATACCAATAAATTAGTGCAATACAGCAGCAGGCTTATGTGTATGGATACCGGTATTAGCTATGAAGAGCCATCGCCCAATGCATTTTCTTTTAATTCGCCTTATGGTGCCTGCCCGGTATGTAAGGGCCTGGGTTCCATTTATTCAGTTAGTTTAACGCAAATTATTCCTGATAAAAATGTTTCAGTGAAAAATGGTGGAATTGCCCCCCTGGGTCAGGAGCGAAACACCCAATTGTTTCAGCAAATGGCTGCATTTGCAAAAAAACATAAAATCAATATTGATAAACCTATTGCCACCCTCAGTAACACTGAACTGAATTTATTGTTATACGGTACCGAATTGCCGGACGATGCCGATACTTTATTGAATGCCTCAGACGATGCATTCATAGCAAGCCAGGGATATACCGGATCTTTTGAAGGTATAATTCCTATGTTGAAGAGATGGTTTACTTCTTCTGGTAGTACTGAAACTACCAGAGAATGGGTGGAGCAATTTATGGAGCTGAAAACCTGCCCCTCCTGCAATGGTGCCCGTTTAAAAAAAGAAAGTTTATGGTTTAAAATTGATGGTAAAAATATTGCAGAATTGGGTGATATGAGTTTGGATTTATTAACCCAATGGTTTCAGCAACTACCCAAAAAATTAAGCGAAAAGCAAAGCGTTATTGCCAAAGATGTTTTAAAAGAAATTAATGATCGTTTAGGGTTTTTAACCAACGTAGGCTTAACTTATTTGCATTTAAACCGACCATCCCGATCATTGAGTGGAGGAGAAAGCCAACGGATACGGCTTGCTACACAAATCGGTTCACAACTGCAGGGTATTACCTATATTTTAGATGAACCATCTATCGGATTACATCAGCGGGATAATCACAGACTCATACAGGCTTTGCAAAATTTAAGAGATATAGGTAATAGTGTGCTGGTAGTGGAACATGATAAAGACATTATGCTGGCTGCCGACTATTTAATAGATATTGGACCGCGTGCCGGTAAAATGGGTGGTAGTGTGGTTGCTGCAGGCACACCTGCAGAAGTAATGCAGTTACAAACACCCACAGCCGGTTATTTAAATGGAAGCATTCATATTCCTATACCGGCGGCAAGACGAAAAGGGACTGGCCAATTGATTGAATTGAAAGGTGCATCGGGTAATAATTTAAAGAATGTTTCGGTACATTTTCCTTTAGGTACTTTAATATTGGTTACCGGTGTTAGTGGTAGTGGTAAATCTAGCCTGATTAATGAAACGCTTTATCCGCTATTGGCGGCACATGCTTACCAGTCGCGCATAAAACCCATGCCCTTCAAAGCCATTAAAGGGTTGGAATATATAGACAAGGTAATTGAAATTGACCAATCGCCCATTGGTCGCACACCACGCAGTAACCCTGCTACTTATTGTGGATTTTTTACAGATATACGTACCTTGTTTGCATCGGTACCGGAGGCAAAAATACGCGGCTATAATGCCGGACGATTTTCTTTTAATGTAAAAACAGGCCGTTGTGAGGTATGTGAGGGCGGCGGGATGCGTGTAATTGAAATGAATTTTTTACCTGATGTATATGTGCCCTGCGAAAAATGCAATGGCAAGCGGTACAACCGCGAAACACTTGAAATAAGATATAAAGGCAAATCTATTAGCGATGTGTTGGATATGTCGGTAGATGAGGCCTGTGATTTTTTTCAACCTGTTCCCTGGATTTATCGTAAAATAAAAATACTACAAGAAGTAGGGCTGGGTTATATTACTTTAGGGCAAAGTGCTGTAACATTGAGTGGGGGTGAGGCACAACGGGTAAAATTAGCAACCGAGTTAGGAAAAAAAGATACCGGTAAAACCTTTTATATTTTAGATGAACCTACTACCGGTCTCCATCTTCAAGATATTATGTTGTTAATGGATGTATTACAAAAATTAGTGAACCGGGGTAATACTGTATTGGTGATTGAACATAATCTGGATGTAATTAAACAAGCAGATCATGTTATTGATTTAGGTCCGGAAGGTGGTGCAGGTGGCGGAAAAGTATTATTTGAAGGAACGCCAGAGGGTTTGTGTACTGTAAAAGACAGCCATACGGGACATTTTCTGGCATTAGAATTAAAACAATTTATTCAAACTACTTCAAAGAAAACAAATAAAAGAGTAGGCGGATAATACTTACAACTGTTTGTATTGGCTGTGTTTTCATCTATAATCAGATGCAATATGCTGCAATTTAAAAATTCTAATCCACTTCTAATCTATTCTTTGCATTTCTAACAAAAAATTTTATTGTTCCTGTTTAGCTTTGCAGTAAAAATAGCAGTAACCCATGCATCGCTTTTACAAAGCATATAATTTAATTGTTAAGTTACTTTTTTTTATCCTGTACATACTTTTTTTTGGGGTACAGTTGCTATTTAATTTTGATGCAGTACCTGAAGATCAAATTATTTATACACAGCTTCATTTACATGAAACTTATCAGCCGCATCAATATTTTAAAAAAGCAGTTTACACGCACAATAGTTCTCAACGGGGAGATAATATTCGTTTAAACAAACGTTATCAGCCCGAAACTGTAGCAGCTTCTACTTTCTTTGTATTAGCCATTATTCCGCTATTATTTATTTGCATTCCCTATTGCAAATATAGGGAATCTTTTGTATCTTACTTTCAGCATACTCTGGCGCTGAGAGGGCCACCCGTAGGTATGTAAACCAATCATTTCTTTTATTTCATTTTAAAAACCAACAGGTTATATGTTTGTATTAAACAGAAAGTCAATAATTGGCTGTATGCTAATTGTTGTATGGATAGGTAGTAGTGTAACTGTTACCGGCCAAACAATCCAGCCATTTTACTCATTACCTCAATTAACAGATTCTGCATTGCAGTATTATCCATCTATTATGAGTAAGCAGGCTTTAATAGCCAGTGCTAAAGCGGGTATTATGGATGCCAAACATGCTGCATTGCCATCACTTCAGGTACATGATCAGATAACAATGGCCACTGCCAATGGTGTTACCGGAACATTTCTTCCTTTGGGAATTGCTATTCCAACAGCAGGTGGCATAACCGCCGATAATAATTCACAAGCTGCTTCAGGCAATCTGGGTATGATATACAGCCAGTATGAGTTGTATAATTTTGGATTGAATAAAGCACGTGTAGAAGATGCAAAGGCCAATGAAAAATTTAGTGAAGCAGATTATGCAAAAGAATCATATCTGCTGAAACTAAATGTTGCGAATTATTATCTGGCCTTATTAAAAAATATACAACAGTTAGGTGTAGAACAAGATAATGTTCGGCGTTATGAAACCTTATTTAGTGTAATTAGAGCACAAACTGCCAGTGGGTTAAAGCCCGGTGTAGATTCTTCTTTAGCTAAGGCAGAATTAGCCAAAGCGCGTATTAATTTAAATAATCAGTCAGATGTGGTGCTTCGCTTACGCGAACAACTCTCTATGTTAACCGGCATACCCATGCAACGGTTAAATATAGATACGGCAGTAGATCGTTTTAATACCTTGATTAATCAAAATAATTTTACCAATCAGATAGATACCTTAGGTAATCCATTGATAGATTATTATCAGCAGATTAAGAACAGGTATATTTCTCAGGGACGTTTGATTCAAAAAACCTATCAGCCTAAAATTTATCTGGCAAGTGGTTTTTGGGGTCGCGGTTCCAGCATCGATTATCAGGATCAATACAAAGCTATCGGTACCGGATTTGGGTACCAACGGTATAACTACGCACTGGGTTTGGCATTTACCTATAATTTATTTGATGGTATTCATCGCAAAGATCAGATGGCTGTGAACAAGTTTGCTACACAATCCAGCGACTATGATTTGCAACAGCAAAAATTATATTTATCGAATGCCTATCAAAAGTCATTGGCTTCTATTGACATCATTCAGAAAAATTTGCAGGAAATACCCATTCAGTTACAATCGGCTCGCGATGCCTATCATCAAAAAGTTGCGCAATACAATGCCGGTTTAATTAATCTGATTGATTTAACCAACTCTGCTTTTGTATTATACCGCAGCCAAACAGACTATATTCAAACCATTACCAACTGGTTGCAGGCTAACTTAGATAAATCTGCCGCAGCCGGAACAATTGATTCATTCATCCAAACAATAAAATAATTTATATGGTACGAGCAGCCCTTAAAAGGCCCATTACGGTAATTGTATTGTTTGCAGGGTTATTGCTGTTTGCAGTAATGGCTTTACGAACCATACCTATTGATATATTCCCTAAACTAAATTCTCCTACCATTTATGTAATTGAACAATATGGCGGTATGTCTGCCGCACAAATGGAAGGTTTTTTTGCCACCCGTATGGCCGACCAGTTTTTGTATATAGATGGTGTCAAGAATATTGAAAGCAAAAATATTCAGGGTTTAACTTTAATTAAACTTACCTTTTATGAGGATGCAAATATGGCGGAAGCCTCAGCACAGGTTGCTTTGCAGGTAAATAGAACCATGGCATTCTTTCCACCAAGTGCCTTACCACCTACCGTTATTCGGTTTGATGCCTCTTCATTGCCGGTTGGTGAGTTAGTGTTTAGCAGCAAGACACGTCCGTTAAAAGACATCTTCGATCTGGCTGTTACGCGGATACGCCCTTTGTTTGCAACGGTACCGGGCTTGTCTGCACCACCACCTTTTGGTTCTAATGCACGTACCGTATTAATTAATATTGATCCTACTAAACTAAGTTCATTTAACCTATCTGCTGATCAGGTGGTAGAAGCCATTGCTAAAAACAATGCCATTTCACCATCAGGCAACATACGGATAGATAGTACCATGTATGTTACTTCGGTAAACTCATTGGAAACCAAAGTAAAAGATTTTGAAAATATACCTATTGTAAGTAATAATGCTACTTCCATTTTTGTAAAAGATGTAGCAAAAGTTACCGATGGGGCGGATATTACGGTAGACTATGCATTAATTAATGGCAAACGTTCGGTTTATATACCGGTAGTAAAAACAGCCAGTGCATCAACCTGGGGTGTGGTGCAAGACCTGCGTTCAAAATTACCTGAAATGCAAAGTTTGTTGCCCAGCGATGTACATATTCAATATGCATTTGACCAATCGGTGTTTGTAATTAACTCGGCCAAAAGTTTAATGACAGAAGGCATATTGGGCGCCATACTTACCGGGTTAATGGTACTACTATTTTTACAAGATTGGCGCAGTAGCGTGGTGGTAATTATTACCATTCCGGTAGCTATTTTGAGTGCTGTTTTCTTCTTAAAAATCGCAGGGCAAACCATTAATATCATGACACTAAGTGGTTTGGCTTTGGCCATAGGAATATTGGTAGACCAGGCAACGGTTACCATTGAAAATATACACCAGCACTTAGAAATGGGTAAGCCGAAAAAACAAGCCATTTTAGATGCCTGTCAGGAAATATCGTTCCCGCTTTTATTAATTTTATTATGTATCCTGGCGGTGTTTGCCCCTGCATTTGTAATGTCGGGTGTACCAAGAGCCATGTTCCTTCCTTTATCATTGTCCATTGCTTTTGCAATGATAGTATCTTATGTAGGTGCTCAAACTTTGGTGCCGGTTATTTCAAACTGGTTGTTGAAAGAAGATATGTTCAACAAATACAGCCATACCAAACAACATGCACATGCAGGTTTGGCATTAGACCAGCAGGAAGATGCCGAAGTAATTGAGCATACCAAAGAAGACGAAGAACACCAGGAAGAAGACAACTTCTTTCAACGGATTAAAGTGGCATTAGCCAGCCGCTTAACCAAGTGGATACCCAAGCGTAAACTGATTGTAATTGTTTATTTGATATTGGCATTTGGAGCAGCCGGATTTTGTTTTGTGATTATAGGTAAAGATTTATTGCCTAAAACCAACACCGGAGAATTGCAACTTCGGTTAAGAGAACCCGATGGAACCCGTTTAGAAGTTACAGAGCGGGCTACCAAAGGTGTTTTGAATATTATTGATTCAACAGTTGATAATAATGTTGAAATATCTTCTGCTTACGTAGGTTTGGTACCCAGTAATTTTGGTACCAGTAATTTATATATTTTTAATAGTGGTACGCATGAAGCCGTTATTCAAATTAATTTGAATGAAAAGTATAAGGTGAATATGGAAAACTTAAAAGAAAAATTACGGTATGCCATTGCCAAAGCATATCCTGATATTAAAATTTCTTTTGAGCCCATTGAATTAACCGAGAAAATTATGGCACAAGGTGCATCAACACCCATTGAGGTTCGCGTAGCGGGTAAGAATATGACCGATATTGAGAATTATGCCAATCGGGTAATGGGAAATATGAAGGCAATTCCTTTTCTGCGCGATGTGCAAATTGCAGAGCCTTTAAAATATCCTACCATCAATATAAAAGTAGATCGTGAAAAATTGGCGTTAATGGGTTTAACCATTGATAATGTTTCGCGAAGTATTACTGCCAGTACATCTTCCAGTCGTTATACCAATAAAAATTTCTGGTTAGATCCCAATAACTCTTATACCTATCAAACACAGGTACAAATTCCGGAATATGCCATGAATTCATTGGAAGAATTACAGGCTACTCCGCTGGTAAAAGGACAGGCCAGACCGGTGCTATCAGATGTAGCTACGCTTTCAGTAGATAGTTTACCGGGTGAATATGACAGAAGTGGCCCCAGACGTTTTGTTGTAATTAGTGCCAACATTTATAAAAAAGATTTAGGAGCTGCTACTACTGCAGTGCAGGCAGCGATTCATCAATCTGGCACACCGCCATCCGGATTAGTTACACAGGTAAAAGGAATGTCTTCGCTGCTGGTTGAAACATTAGATTCATTGCAAAGTGGATTGTTAGCAGCCATTATTGTAATATTGTTGTTATTGGCAGCAAATTATCAATCATTTGGTTTAGCAGTATCAGTATTGGCAACTGTACCTGCAGTATTGCTGGGTTCCATGCTCATGTTGCTGGCCACAGGTGCAACGCTGAACCTGCAATCCTATATGGGTATTATTATGTCAACGGGTGTATCGGTAGCTAATGCCATTCTTATTGTAACCAATGCTGAATCTTTACGGTTAGAATATAAAGATCCGTTTAAAGCAGCAGTAGTAGCTGCCAGTATCAGGCTAAGACCTATCTTAATGACCAGCCTTGCCATGATAGCAGGTATGATACCTATGGCAAGTGGTTTGGGTGAAGCAGGCGATGAATCAGCTCCATTAGGTCGTGCGGTGATAGGCGGATTGGCTGCATCTACAGTAGCTGCCTTATTCATAGTGCCTTTGGTATATGGATGGGTACAGCAAAAAGCTTCATTCAGGGATGTATCTCTGTTGCCTGAAGATGAGGTAAAAGATGATCATGCACCCAATCCCGCATAACATAAAATAACTATTTTATATGCAATTCATGTTATTCAATAATTAACTATAAAATTTACCACAATGAAATATTATATTGTTCTTTTCGGTACTTTATTGATGCTTGCATCCTGCTCTTCTAAAAAAGTAGAAAAGCAAAAAGACCCGCCTACAGTAGATACCACCACACATTATACGATAGCAACTGTAAAGAAAGGTGGCGTAAGTGTGGCATTAAAATTACCGGCCAAACTTGCTGCCTATCAGGAAGTAAGTATCTTTCCCAAAGTGAATGGCTATGTAAACAGTGTTTTGGTGGATATTGGTTCCAGGGTTTCAAAAGGCCAGCTTTTAATGGTATTGGAAGATCCGGAATTAGAACAAGCCATGTTACAAGCCAAAGAAAGATACGAACGATCTAAGGCAGATTTGTCTATTGACAAAGAAAATTATGTTCGTTTGTTAGAAGCAGCTAAAACACCCGGTGCTATTTCTCCATTAGATGTATCTGCAGCGCGAACCAAAGTGCAAGCCGATAGTTCATTAAGTAATGCCGAAAAAGCTAACTGGAAATACCAGGAAACCATGCTGGGCTATTTAAAAGTGTTTGCACCTTTTTCCGGAGTGATAACTGAAAGAAATGTGCATCCCGGTGCGCTGGTAAGTGCAGCCATTAAAGATCAACGTATGTTAGAACTGAAAGATATAGCACACCTGCGTTTACAAATTGATGTACCGGAAGATATTGCTGCTCATTTTAAAGATAAAGATACAATTGCCTTTTATACCAGTGCTTTTCCGGGAAAAAGGAATATTGGTTTTGTAAGCAGAAATTCTTATAATGTTAATCCTCAATTTAGAACCCAACGGATGGAAGTTGACGTATACAATAATAATTACCTGCTTTCTCCGGGTATGTTTGTAGAAGTGCAATTATTTACAAAAGGTAATCCGAACGCTATGTCTGTTCCTAAATCAGCAGTTGTTACATCTACTGAAAGAAAGTATGTAATTGTTGTCAGAAATGGAAAAGCAGTTAAAGTAGATGTACATACCGGAAATGATGATGGCACTCAGATTGAAGTGTATGGTGCAATACAACCCGGTGAAGAAATAATTAGTAATCCAAGTGATGATATTAAAGATGGAAGTACCATTCATGCATAAATAGCATTACTGATATATAAAAAGCGACCGGGAAGTAATTTTCGGTCGCTTTATGTTTTATGATACTTATCTTATTTGGTATATGATTCTATGTTAGTTTTGGTTGCAAAGCGCATGAATAAAACAGTAGCTGCATCCGGTTGTCCGTGCAGATGTATAAAAAACTGTACCCAACACAATAATCACCAATAATGCCAGTATAATGATAAATCCGTTTTTACGCATATATTTTCTTTATTTTCAACTATACAAAATTACCCGGGATTCTTGCTTTACTCATATAATATCCTTTTATGCACTATAACTGTTGGTAATCACTATGCTTATTTAGTAGGCTAATTCCCATACATTTAATCTGGCTGTTTAATCATTTCTATGTGATCTATTCCATCTTCATCATATACATCACTGCTTTGTACAAAACCAAGCGATTCATAAAACTGTTTTAAATACAATTGCGCACCAATTTGTATAGGAGCTTTTCCAAACAATTCATAGCAAGATGCAATTGAATGTAGCATTAATGCACGCCCTATTTTCTGTTTACGAAAATTTGGTGCAGTAACCACTCTTCCTATACTCATAAATCGGTATACCTTGCCCGGTGCTATTAAACGGGTATAAGCGGCCAACTGATTATTCACAAATCCCATGCAATGGTAGCTGAATTGGTCTTTATTATCCATATCTAAAAACACGCAATTTTGCTCCACTACAAATACTTCACTTCTTAGTCTTAGCAGGTTATATAATTCATCGGGTGTTAATGTATGAAATGCTTTTATCTGCCAATCAATACTTTTATTGCTATCTTCCATTCTAAAATTATTTTTTGTAGGTTTAATCGGGCATTATTTGTTGTAAAAACTGGATGCTTTTGTTGTATGTGTCAATTAAGTTTACTCCTGTCCACCCATGTCCTGCACCTGCATATTGATTATATTGATGGGTTATATTGTACTGAATCAGCCGGTTATTTAAACTATCACTTTGGCTAATGGGTATCACATCATCAGCCGTTCCGTGAAAGATAATGGTGGATGGCAGGTTGGCTGTGATAACTAAATATAACGGGTTGGAACTGATGTGGCCTGGTATGTTAGTAGCAGGTGTTCCACTCATGAAAATAGATATCAGTGCCGGATATGTTGGATTCGGCGCATTATAATACAACGCAGCTAAATCAGTGAGGTCAAATAAATCAACCACTGCTTTTATTTTATTGGGATGGGTATAACCTAATAGTAAAGCTAATTGAGCACCTGCTCTGGCGCCAAATACAGCCGATTTGCCGGCATTGATAATATACTTTGCTTGTTGCTGTTGAATGAATTGAAATGCGCTGTTGATATCTGATAATTGTGCAGGCCATACATTGGCTCCCTGAATGGTTGCCAAACGGTAATTGATATTGCACAATGCAAAATTGGGTAAACTGTTTTGTAGGGTTTGTATAGCGGTATCAAAATCAGCTTTATCTCCTGATGTCCATGCGCCTCCATGAATGAGGATTAATGCTTTGGTATGGAGGGTATTTCTTCCGGCAGGTAAGTAAACATCCATTTTTTGTAACGGGTCATTTCCATAAGATACATTCTTGATAGTTTGAGCTGTTAATGACCCATTATTGGATACCATATTTTTTTTGTTGCAGGCCATGAAACCTGTTAAGGTAAATGCAACAAAAAAAAGATAACAGCAACTATTGTTGATTTTCATGCAGCTATGTTGATGGCAATAAAATTAATTAAAACTTTGGTTGCAAATAGGCTACAGTTTTCAAAACAGTTTTCTATTATCTATTGCTGGCTGGTATTCACACGCTTTACTGGTTATAAAAGTATGCCACTGAATACTAAAATAATTAAGAAGCTTCAATGTTTATCTTCCTTCAATACCAGGCACCACAGGCAGACTTTCATTCCCAGCTTCACCAACTGATTGTACTGCAAAAAAATAATTGTCCTTAGAATATGGCAGATCAGCACTGGTAGCAGTGGTAAATAATTTCTTTTGCCAGAAAGCGCTGGTAGTTTCCCGCATTAAAATATAATATCCCTTTACGTTGCCGGTGGCGGGTTTATCCCAATGCAGGCTGGTATAATTGCTTAATTTTTTTACTTCTACAGTTACATTTTGTGGCATGGCAGGTGCTTTGGCTAAATTTGCAAGGTTGGCTAAGTTAATGGCTGTGTTTTTTCTTAGGTATTCATAGTCCATAAATTCAGGCAAATCGCCATATTGAATGCCATTTTCTTTTCTTACATCCTGATGTTGGTGGTAATAGTTTTCATTCATTTCAGTAAACCTTACTGCAGCAAAACCATTTTCAACATAGGGCAAGTGGTCGCCACCTCTTAAAAAGCGGTCGTTTCTGTAAATCATTACCACCTGAATATTGTCTACATATCTTTCGCCAATTTCTTTTACATAACGGGCTAACTGACGGGCCTTACCGTCGTTTTCCAAACCTAATGCCCGAATACGTTTGGCTTGTTTTTCTGTTTCATAAGCCGGTAATCCTTCGCTAAAAACTCTGATTCTTGTATTGTCAATAATATTGGTTTCGCTGCTGTTGTTGCTGCCCATGATATCGTTGTTTAGTACAGCTTCAATATCCCAACCTTCTTTTTTGGCTTTTTTGGCCATATAGTATGCACCTAATAAACCCTGCTCTTCTCCACTCACTGTTACAAAAATTACAGTAGCAGGAAAAGCATGTCGGCTCATAATTCTGGCACATTCAATTACAGCTGCTGAACCGCTGCCGTCGTCGTTGGCACCGGGTGCATCATTTACCCGATCCATTACATTGGTGCGCATATTATCTAAATGCCCGCTGATAATAAAAACACGATGGTCGTTCGGATCAGTGCCTTTTAAAGTAGCTATTACATTGCCTAAAATAATGGTACTATCTACTCTTTTTCCATCCGGATGATACGTAACCGTGTCAATAAAAGCAGTTAAACGGCCGTTACTGGCAGTAGCAAATTCATTGAATTTTTGTAATACCCATTTTCTGGCTGCACCAATACCTCTTTTAGGATTGGTTTGTGTGCTGAGCGTATTGCGTGTGCCAAAGTTTACTAAAGTTTTAATGTAACTGTGTAGTGAATCGGAAGATACTTCTTTTACCATTGCTGCAATTTCAGGATCGCGGTCAATAATGGTTTGGCTATAAATAGCTGAAGAGCTAACTGCTAAAAGCAGTAGGGTGCAATAAAATTTTCTCATAGCATTTGTTTATTGTTTAAAGATAAATAGAAAGATGGTTTTGAAGATTAGTAATTGTATTTGTTTTTCCAGCGTTCTTTTAAAAATTTTCTGATTTCATTTTCTCTGGCATTGTTTCCGGGTGAATAAAACGTTGTGCCAGATATTTCTTTGGGCAAATATTCCTGATTCAAAAAATTACCTTCACCCAAATGCGGATATTGGTAGTTTTTTCCATAATCTAAATTTTTCATTAAAGTAGTAGGGGCATTGCGAATGTGTAATGGAACGGAAAGATCGCCGGTAGTTCTTGCTGTTTGCAATGCTTTATTAATGGCTTCGTATGCAGCATTACTTTTTGGTGAACCTGCTAAATACGTGGCACACTGGCTTAAAATAATTCTGCTTTCCGGATATCCGATTTTATTCACTGCATCAAAAGTGGCATTGGCCAATAATAACGCATTGGGATTGGCGTTGCCAATATCTTCACTGGCAAAAATAACCATACGCCGGGCAATAAATTTAACATCTTCCCCGCCTTCTATCATACGTGCCAGCCAGTATACAGCAGCATTCGGATCGCTTCCCCGCATGCTTTTAATAAAGGCAGAAATAATATCATAGTGTTGCTCGCCATTTTTATCATACAGCGCCACTTTTTGTTGGGCAATGGCTGTTACCATTTCGTTGGTAATTGTAATATTTTTTTCTTTGGAGGATAGAATAACCAGTTCAAATAAATTGAGCAATTTTCGGGCATCACCTCCGGAAAGTTGCAATAGCGCAATGGTTTCTTTTAATTGAATGGAGTAGGTTTGCAGAGTTGCATCTTTCTCAATAGCGGTTTGCAATAGTTGCAACAAATCATTTTCCTGTAATGGTTTTAAAAGATATACCTGGCAACGGCTCAGCAAAGCTGCATTAACTTCGAAAGAAGGATTTTCGGTTGTTGCACCAATTAAGGTAATAATGCCTTGTTCAACAGCGCCTAATAATGCATCCTGTTGGCCTTTGTTGAAGCGATGAATTTCATCTATAAATAAAATGGCACGTTTGGTTTGCCTGGCTGTTTCAATGACTTCTCTTACTTCTTTTACGCCGCTGCTAATGGCGCTGAGTTGAAAGTAAGGTACCTGTAAAGTATTAGCAATAATATTGGCTAAGGTTGTTTTACCCACGCCAGGTGGTCCCCATAAAATAATGGAAGGAATATAACCTTGTATCAGCGCTTTATTGAGAATACTGTCTTTTCCGGTAAGGTGCTGTTGGCCGGATAATTCCTGTAAAGACTTTGGACGCATTCTTTCCGCCAAAGGAGGCATTGTGTTCATGCCTGAAAAGTAAAAAAAAATATTCAGGGTATGGCCAACAAAAAATTATTTTAAGAATAAAGCTGCATATTTTTTCATGAGTTGGTAGGTGGTTAAAATATGCACAAATAAAACAATAGAAAAAGGCAGCATAATTAAAATGGCATTGTGCATGGCAGCCATTAATTCGGATGAAGTGATGTTGGCAGGCAAGTTAGCTGGTTTAGATTCGTTTAATACAGCTAAAAATTTGGCATACATGTCCTTGTTGGAAAAGAAATATAAAATGGAAACACAAGATATAATGGCTAATACTGAAAAGATAATAGCTATTGCAGCATTAATTTTAATCCAATCTTTCAAGGTTGCTTTACAAGGGCTGTTTTTTAAGATGCCTTTGTATAAAAAAACAGCACTGGCAAAAATATAAATTACCACACAGGCCAATATCACAGCACTTAGCATAACAGTTGGATTGCCAATGCCGGCAAAAATGGAAATTACACTCTCAAAGCCAAACAGGGTAGCAAAGGGAAGTAAAATGATGGTAAGAATTCTATAAATACTTAATATTTTCATACTTATTTTTTACTGTTTCAATATTTCAGACTGCTGAGGTGTTGTTATTTGAATCGGTTACTGTAGGTTCAGTTTTATTTGTAACTCTTTAAATTGTTTTTCATCAATAGGGCCGGGGGCATCTAACATCACATCTCTGCCGCTGTTGTTTTTGGGGAATGCAATAAAATCGCGGATGCTTTCGCTGCCGCCTAAAATGGCGCAAAGCCGATCGAACCCAAATGCCAATCCGCCGTGTGGTGGTGCACCATATTCAAATGCACCGAGTAAAAATCCAAATTTGTGTTGTTGTTCTGCTTCATCCATACCCAGTGCATCAAACATTTTTTCCTGGAGTTGGCGTTGATAAATACGAACAGAACCACCGCCAATTTCATTGCCATTCAATACCATATCGTAGGCATTGGCTTTTATATTGGCATAGGGGTGCTCTAAATATTTTGCAGGATCAGTAATAACTGGCGAGTGTTGAATCATGGTTTCAATGTCTTCCGGTTTGGGCGAGGTGAAAGGATGGTGCCTGGCAACCCATCGGTTGTCTTCTGAATCATATTCAAACAATGGAAAATCAAGTACCCACAATAATTTAAATTCATCTTTTTTGCGTAAGCCTAAACGGTTGGCCATTTCAAGCCTCAATTCGCTCATGGCCTTACGTGTTTTTTCTTCTGTTCCGGCTAATAATACAATTAAATCGCCGGGTTGTGCATTGGCTGCGGCTGCAATGGCTTTTAGCTTATCCTCACTGTAAAACTTATCTACACTGCTTTTGAGTGTTCCATCGGTATTGTACTTAATAAATACCAAGCCTTTCATGCCAATTTGTGGTCTTTTTATCCATTCGGTTAATTCGTCGGTTTGTTTACGGGTATATTCACTACAGCCCGGAATGGCAATGGCAATAACGGTTTCGGCTTCATCAAACACTTTAAAATCGGCACCATTAATAAGATGTGCCTGATTTTGTTTACCAGAAAATGCATGTGCCGGAAATTTAATATTACACAGGGGCATATTAAAACGAATATCGGGTTTGTCGTTTCCAAATTGCCACATCGCTTCTTCCCACGACATGCGTTCAACCGGTGCTGTATAGTCAATATTTTTTACTGCTTTAAAAATGTGTTTCACCAACCCTTCAAACATGTTTAAAATATCTTCCTGTTCCACAAAACTCATTTCACAATCTATTTGTGTAAACTCGGGCTGGCGGTCGGCTCTTAAATCTTCATCTCTAAAACATTTTACAATTTGGTAGTATCGGTCGTAACCGCTTACCATTAGCAATTGCTTAAATGTTTGCGGGCTTTGCGGCAGTGCATAAAATTGTCCCGGATTCATGCGGCTGGGTACCACAAAATCTCTGGCCCCTTCGGGGGTAGATTTAATAAGGAAAGGCGTTTCTATATCCATAAAACCGTGTTCGTGCAGGTAGTTGCGGGTTGCACGGCTCACTTCGTATCGAAGCACTAAATTTTTCTTTACAGTATTTCTGCGTAAGTCGAGAAATCGGTATTTCATGCGCACATCATCACCACCATCGGTATCATCCTGAATAGTAAAAGGTGGTACAGCCGATTTATTTAGAATGCTAAATTCAGTCACCACTACTTCAATATCGCCGGTAGCTAATTGAGGGTTTTTATTGCTTCTTTCCTGCACCATGCCTTTTGCCTGAATTACAAATTCGCGGCCTAAAGGATTGGCTTCTAAAGTATCGTTCAAACTTTCATTAAAAAGCAGTTGCGTAATGCCATACCGGTCTCTGATATCTACAAAAGTGATGCTGCCAAATTTCCGAATGGTTTGCACCCAGCCTGCCAGGGTTACATTTTTTTGTACATCGTTGCTGTTTAATTCTCCACAGGTATGCGTTCTATACATGATTCTTTTTTTAATATTTGTATTTATATTGCCAAAGTATGTTTTAAAATGGGTTATTTTTTGTAAGGGTAAACCCCTGTTAGAAGGTTGCCGGGCAGTAAGGAAGGCGCTGCAGTGTGCGACGCAACGAAGCTGAACCTACTACAAAAGCCGGTAACATAACTAACTTTATGGGCTGCAAATATAGCTGAAATGCGATTTGATGGATGCAGAATTATGCCGTTAGTTGTATGGCCTTTTGCCGATAATGTTGTGTGTAAGTACGACTATTGCTGTTTTACAAACTATCCAATGCATTTTTGTGTTTGGGTTTCCAATACAAATAGTAGAAGGCCAAAATAAGAATACCAATGCTAAAGGGAATCATGGCCAGATGTTTGAATGTGATACCCGGTAAAACCATTTGTTCATCAAAATGGAGAAATTCACTAATCATCCAATAAGAGTTAGCAGTAATCCAAACGGTTATGGCCAAATTGTGGCACAACTCCGACATGAATTGCCGGGTCCGATATGCAATAACAATAGAAATAATCAGGGTTGGAAAAATCATGGCAATGCCTAACGGGCGCCAAAACATGCACCAGCTAATGTCTTTAAACAGCCAGAAAACTATGTGCAGGTTTTCCATTTTTCGGTATTTTAATGGAATATTATATTGTTTTTCGGAAGTGATTGTATCGATATCCATATCTATTGGATTGGCTAAACCATTGGCAATAATTGCAGGTTGAGGCACTTTCATTCGTTTGGGTTGATGAATTAAGCAAATAGTCTGCAATATTAATTTTTTATGAACAAATCAGGGAGCTAAAATTTTATGGAAACGATGGATGGCCACCTCCGGTATAAGTGGCTGACCATACTTTAAATGTTCGCTGAATACTTTAGCAAAATAAGGTGCCAATGAACAACCTTTGGTACCCAATCCATTGAATATGCCAATTTGCGGAAAATAGGGGTGCATTCCTATAAAAGGTCTTCGTTCCAGTGTGGCAGGCCGCTCAGCAGCAACATGTGCCTTTATTTCAAAAGGCAATTGTAGCCATTGCTGTAATTGTTGCAGGGTTTTTTGACGAAAAACTTCTGTTGGATTAGCGTGTTCATAATTCCATTCATACGAAGACCCTGCCCACCACAGGTTGTTTTGACAGGGCACCAGACTAAGGCTCTGTTTATAAATGTGTTGCCTTGGTAATTGTTGTATTGCTAAAATCAATGCTTCTCCTTTATTGGGTGCAAAAGGAAGTTTTTGAAAATAAGGTAAATTGGCAGCCTGTGTACCATTACAAAAAATAATAGCTTTTGCTTGAATACCCTGATATTGAATATAAGAGGGATGGATTTGTAATGCCTCTATGCTAAAATGTTCTGCAATCAGTAATTGCTGTGTACATAATTTTTTCCGCCAGGTTTGAATGAGCAGTTGCAGGTTCACCAGCCAGGTAGGATGGGTTTCGCCAACACCGAATGGGTAGTTAAAATATTTTTTCCATTGAAGCGAATTTTCCGGAACACGTAAATATTCAGTTTCGGTGGGTAATCGATTGGTAAATGCCAGCTGCATTTGTGGCGTGGAATGAAAATCGAGTAAATTGGTTTGTTGTATCAACGAAATATTCAATTCTTTTTCTAATGCCTGATAGGCGTTTACTGCAAATGGCATAAGAGTTTCAATCATCCAGGTTCTTACAAATCTTCTGCCTGTAATAGGATTTATTACACCGCTGGCAATATTAGAAGCAGATGACGGATTGTAATTATCAATAATAGTAACGGTATTGCTTTGTTGTAATAAATAATAACTGAGCATAGTGCCTGCAATGCCTTGCCCAACAATTAAATAATCCACTTCCATTTTTCAAAAATATAAATAAAATGAACCGGATGAGGCTAATTTTTTTTTCTGAAACATTGATTTGTATTGAAGGCGCATAGCTTTTGTATTCCTGAAGTTCGGCTGCAATACTTGCAATGCCCGATGAAAATCGTCCGGATTGTGTAATGACAGCAAAATATTGCAGATTAGTTTTTCCTTTAGGCAGGGAAGCAATGAAAAAATGATTGCCAGAAAGGTTGATTTGTTCAGCTACAAGAACAGTTGATTGGCGAGGATGGGCAATGATTTGCATACAAGCAGAATAATTATCTGTAATGGTAACTGCCTTAACTGAAGGTAATGTATTTTGAATGGAGAGTTGAATCATAATTGTATCGCCAATGGCAAGTGGTTCATTTTCTGATAAAAGCTGTAGTTGTGTTTGGTGGTTGAATGTTTTTTGTACAAAAAGTTTTTTACTCAGCTTCCAAGATTGATGGGTAGCAGGAATTGCAGCAACATCCTGCAAATATTGCCATTGAATATTGCCATAAAAGATTGACGTTTCGTTTTGTGAGGTTTGAATAGTAATATGGGCCAGAGTTGAGTCTATGCTATTGCCGGAAATATGAACGTTACAATTCTTTTCAATTGAAAAAATATGATTCCCCAGTGTAAGAGTAGCAGGAGGATTTAACAATATTCTTTCCTGCAATATTAAAGCACCTGCCTGCGCTATTAACCAGCTTTCGGCAATATTATTATTGTGTTGTATCTGCAAAGCCAATGTGTGTAAGGCTTTGGGTAAAACGGTTTTGATAAATGGATATTGGTGCACGTCTGCATTTTGTAAAAACTGAATGATCTGAATTTGCGTGTCAAACGCATTGGGTGAAAAAATATCTTTTGTTCCCGATGGCCAGCTTGCAGTTGCATTGTTTGCACTTGTAATAACGCTCTGTTGAATGGTTTGCAGTATAGTTTTATACAGCAATCCGGTATCGTTATATTGTTGTAATATGGCTCCCATTAATGCCTGATTAGCCAGTGTGTATTGAGTAGCATGTTTTTTTAAGCTGTTGAAAAGAATAGTATTTGAAGGGTAGGTAACCAGCCAATTTTTCAACAGGCTTTTACTATAGCAGTAAAGTAATGCTGTAGTTGTTAAATCAGGTGCTATTGTGTTGGATAGTGATTTTTGAACAAACAACAATCCCTGTTGCATCAAAGGAAATAATGCTGCTTTGGTAGCACTGTCAGTTTGATGGTTTATATATACCTTACTTAAGATGGTAATAATTTTTGCAGTAAGCAGTGCATTGACTTCTTTATTCAAACCTGTTGCAAAACTGCCATTGGTTTGTTGTAATTTTTTTAAACTTTCAATAGCATTTTCATCTTGCAATTCTTTTTGTGGTGCATTACTACTTAAATGAAAGAAATTGAATTTAGAAGTGGGCTGGGTGTTATTTGATGCCGTAAAAACAGGCGAGGGCAATAATGATAAACAGGCAGGTAATGTTTGATAATTTTGTAAAAGTTGTTGGGAAAAGAATTGTGATACAACTGACATTGGATTGTTTTTGTTTGCAAATTGCAATTTTTTCAGGGCTTCTATGGCCTGCCATATTGGTTGTGTTGCAATAATTGCTGTAAATGATTTGTTGGAAATACTTTCTTCATTGGCATTGTTCAAATCTTTCAAATAAATAGAATTGCCATTGCCTGTATGAAATGTGCATGAAAAGTTTTTATGAATGATGGCACGGTTCGGGAAAATGGGGATTGTGTTTTTTGCACTATCTGTACAATTACCGGATACTGCTTTTACAGAAAGTAGTATAGGTTGATTGAATCCGTATGGAACCTGAATTGGAAAATTGATAGCAACACTATCTCTTTGGGATGCAGTAAAATACTGTACCGGAAAGGTGTTGACAAACCAGCCATCTACCGGATTTCCTGTTGCTGCATCTGTAAGTTGTAATTGCATTTGTCCGGTTAATTCGGCATTGGTTTTATTGTGAATGTTTACGGTTAGATATGCCAAATCGCCCTCTCTTAAAAAAGCAGGTGTTTTTAAATGAATTTCTATTCCATTCCGCGTATTGAAATTGGTTTTTGATTCTACCTGTGTAAAAACTAATAAAAGGCTACAAAATAAAAAAATAATTACTGCCGTTTTTTTTAAGTGCATGTAACAATATTAGTGATAAAAAATTAAGAATGGGCTTGCATACATGAGTTCATTCATGATAGGGCAATAAAAAAATCCTGCCATAAGCAGGATTCATTCTATAGATTACTATTGTATTATTTTTTCAGAACAGCAGCCATGGTTTTGCCAATATCTGCAGGGCTGGCTACTACATGAATACCACAGTCGGCCATAATTTTCATTTTTGCAGCAGCAGTATCTTCTGCGCCGCCAATAATGGCACCTGCGTGTCCCATTCTTCTACCGGGAGGTGCGGTTTGTCCGGCAATAAAGCCTACTACAGGTTTGGTTGCATTCTCTTTAATCCAACGGGCAGCATCAGCTTCCATACTACCGCCAATTTCACCGATCATTACAATGCCTTCTGTTTCAGGATCATTCATTAAAAGTTTTACTGCTTCAACAGTTGGGGTGCCGATAATGGGGTCACCACCAATACCAATGGCAGTGCTGATACCTAAACCTGCTTTTACAATTTGGTCAGCCGCTTCATAAGTTAAAGTGCCTGATTTTGAAACGATGCCTATTTTACCGGGTTTAAAAATAAAGCCGGGCATAATGCCAATTTTTGCTTCGCCTGCTGTGATCACACCTGGGCAATTGGGTCCTATTAAGCGGGTATTTGTACCTTGTAAGTAATTTTTTACTTTCACCATATCTTGTACGGGAATTCCTTCTGTAATACAAACCACCAGTTCAATACCTGCTTCAGTTGCTTCCATGATGGCATCAGCAGCAAAGGCAGGAGGAACAAAAATGATGCTTACATTGGCCTGGGTTGCTTTTACAGCATCGGCTACCGTATTAAAAACAGGCCTGTCTAAATGGCTGGTACCGCCTTTATTGGGTGTTACACCACCCACAACCTTGGTGCCATATTCAATCATTTGCGTGGCATGAAAAGTGCCTTCCGTTCCTGTGAATCCTTGTACCAAAACGCTGGAACTTTTATTTACTAATACAGACATAATAAAAAATTGAAATTAAAAAGATGTGCAAAAATAATGAATTATGCCCCAATAAGATGATGCCGGTTTATGAATTACATGAAAACTTTGGCAGATAAAAAAATCACCGGGATAATTCATGATTAGTTTTGTGCATTTTTCCAAGCAATCCCTACATTTGCAACCTTAATTAAATTTTATTTAAATTATTGAATAATGGCAACTACAGCAGACATCAGCCGCGGCTTAATCATTAAATTAGACGGAAGCCTTTACAGTGTTGTTGATTTTGGAGAGAATAAAACAGCACGTGCCGCTGCAAAAGTTTGGGCAAAATTAAAAGGTGTAGATAATAAACGCACCATTGAAAAAACCTGGAATAGTGGTGAAAATATTTTTCCTGTTCGGGTAGAAAAAAAAGCTTTTCAGTTTTTATATAAAGATGATAGTGGTTATAATTTAATGAATAATGAAACTTTTGAGCAAATTAGCCTTTCAGAAGAAATGATTGATGCACCTCAGTTTTTGAAGGATGGTTCAGAAGTATTTGTTTACATCAATACCGAAACAGAAACACCAATTGGTGCAGAATTGCCGGAGAAAATTGTTGTAAAAATTACGTATTGCGAACCCGGATTAAGAGGCGATACCGCTACCCGTGCACTAAAGGCTGCAACCATTGAAACCGGTGCAACTGTGAATGTACCGTTGTTTGTAGAAGAAGGTGAACTTATAAGAGTGAATACTAAAACCGGCGATTATATTGAACGCGTAAAAGAATAAATTCACGTTACAATAAAAATAGCTTCGCAAATTGCGGGGCTATTTTTTATTATACAAGGTTTGTTTGGAACAGGAAAAAAAATCAAATTCCAAAAAATGACTTAATTTGAACAAAAATTAGCTATTTTGCCCCACTTTTAGTTAAAAAACCCCTTTTTTAAGCAAAAAATATGCACTATGGACTTAAAGCAAATTCACGAACTCATTAAGATTATTAATAAAAGCAACATCGGAGAAATAAGTATTGAAGACAAAGATGGTAAAGTAACCATCAAGCAAAAAGAAGAGCAGGTAATTACGATGTCGGCACCGCCACAGCAAGTATACAATGTTGCCCCGCCTGCTGCTCCCACAGTAGTAGCATCAGCTCCAGCCCCTGCACCCACTGCTGCACCTGCAACTCCAAAGCCTACTGAAGAAAGTAAGTTATTAACTATCAAAAGCCCAATGATTGGTACTTTTTATCGAAAATCAGCACCCGGTAAACCCAATTTTGTAGAAGTGGGAAGCGAAGTTGAAGTAGGTACCGTGGTATGTATCATCGAAGCAATGAAATTATTTAATGAAATAGAAAGTGAAGTGAAAGGTACTATAGTTAAAGTGTTAGTGGAAGACAGTACTCCTGTAGAATATGATCAACCATTATTTTTGGTAGAACCTAACTAAGCATTATTTATTACCAAATCATTGTTGATGTATTGATGTAGCCAAGTTTTTGATCTGTTCAATTACAAAAGCTGCACATCCTATCAATTACTGAAATTCATCCATTGAAAATCAGTTCTATTAGTGTAGTTCAATTATTTTATTTGTTTTCAACAGTACAACTTAAAAAAAATGTTTAAAAAAATACTAATCGCAAACAGGGGTGAAATTGCTTTAAGAGTTATTAGAACCTGTAGAGAAATGGGTATTAAAACTGTAGCCGTTTATTCAACTGCTGATAAAGACAGTTTGCACGTTCGATTTGCCGATGAAGCTGTTTGTATTGGAAAACCTGCAGGCTCTGAATCGTATTTAAATATACCTCATATAATGGCTGCTGCTGAAATTACCAATGCAGATGCCATTCACCCCGGATATGGGTTTTTAGCAGAAAATGCAAAATTCTCTCAAATATGTGCCGATCATGGCATTAAGTTCATTGGGCCAACTCCGGAAATGATTAATGCAATGGGCGATAAAATTACTGCCAAAGAAACTATGATTAAAGCTGGCGTACCTGTAGTTCCGGGTAGTGGAGGTTTATTAGAAAGTGTAGAGCAAGCAAAAGTATTGGCAAAAGAAATTGGCTATCCTGTAATTTTAAAAGCAACTGCAGGTGGTGGTGGAAAAGGTATGCGTGAAGTATGGCAAGAAAGTGAAATGGAACGTGCTTTTAATACCGCTAAAGCAGAAGCCGGTGCCTCATTTAAAAATGATGGGGTGTATATGGAAAAATTTGTAGAAGAACCCCGCCATATTGAAATTCAGATAGCCGGTGATCAGTATGGAAATGTTTGCCATTTAAGTGAGCGAGATTGCTCCATTCAAAGAAGGCACCAAAAGTTAATAGAAGAATCCCCATCACCCTTCATGACTCCCGAATTGCGTGAAGCGATGGGTGCTGCAGCTATTAAAGCTGCTTCAGCCATTAATTATGAAAGCGTTGGTACCATTGAGTTTTTGGTAGACAAACACCGAAATTTTTACTTCATGGAAATGAATACCCGTATTCAGGTAGAGCATTGTGTAACGGAAGAAGTAATTAATCACGATTTAATTAAAGAACAAATCAAGATTGCATTGGGCGAACGTATTTCAGGAAAAAACTATTTTCCGCAAATGCATGCTATTGAGTGCAGAATCAATGCAGAAGATCCCTATAATGATTTCAGGCCATCGCCCGGAAAAATTACTACCTTACATACGCCAGGTGGGCACGGGGTTCGGGTGGATAGCCATGTATATGCCGGATATGTAATTCCCCCCTATTATGATTCTATGATTGGTAAATTAATTACCGTTGCACAAACCCGTGAAGAAGCCATTGATACTATGTACAGGGCTTTAAGTGAGTATGTAATTGAGGGTGTAAAAACTACCATTCCTTTTCATTTGCAATTAATGAAGAATGAAGATTTCAGGAGTGGCAACTTTACAACTAAGTTTTTAGAAACATTTAAAATGCAATAAAAAAGATTTGCCTGAATGAAAAATAAAAACCCTTTGGAAGATTAAACTTCTTAGAGGGTTTTTTTGAAACATATCTAAAACAAGCGGGGTAATAATATCAGTTTTTATTCTGTTGCATTATTGTTGGTTTCGGTTTTGCATCCGTTGTTTGCGTTCCTGTTCATAAAAATCTGCTACTTTTTGTGCAAGTGCCGGATCGTTGTTTAAAGCGGCAGTCCAGCGTTTCATTCGTAAATCATTCAATGCTTTCATTTTGGCCATTCTTTCATCCCGACTTAAATCACGCATGCCACGCGTTTGCTGCATCATGTCCATATTAATCGAAACAACCGAATCAGCCTGAACATCGGTTAAATGTAAGTTGGAGGCTTTCAGCTGCTCTAACTGACGGGCTTTCATTTGTGCCGGATCAAAATTGCCGCCCATCCGCTGGGCCATACTTTTACCTGCAAAACCAACGGTAAAAATAATTAGTGTAATAAAAATTTTTTTCATACAATCTTGTTTATTTGTTTTTAATATTTGTTTATTACGACCTTAAAGCTACAACAGGGTTTATTACATTACTATTCTATTCGGCGAAAGGAATAAAAATGCGGTTAAATTCAAAAGCCCTGAACAAAAAAATGAACAGGGCTTTTGGGGTTAAAATTTGGATTAATTTAGGCTTTATCTTAAAAATAACAACTCACGGTATTTGGGTAAGCTCCAGTGTTCATCATCTACCAAAGCTTCTAATTTATCAACATGGTATCTGATTACATCAAAATACGTTTCCTTCACCTGTGTACAATAAGCAATAGCTTTGGTTCTTGTATTTTCAATATTATTAGCAACTTTTCTGGCTTCTACCAGTGCATGTACTTTTTCATATACTACCTGCAAATGCTCACTGATTTTATTCAAAATTTCTAATTGGCTTTTATATTGGCTTTCCGGTATACCTGCTGCTTTTAAACCTGTAATATTCTGAATCAATTCATTTTGATATTTAATGGCTGTGGGTATAATATGGTTGAGTGCCAAATCGCCCATAATTCTGGCTTCAATCTGTACCTTTTTAATATATTTTTCCAGCTCAATTTCGTGTCTGGCTTCTAATTCTGCAACAGAAAATACGCCATTCTTTTCAAATAATTTCTTTGCTTTATCTGTAACCATAGCATCCAATGCTAATGGGGTAGTGGGTACATTCGGTAAACCTCGGCGTTCAGCTTCATGGTGCCAGGCTTCACTGTAACCATCACCTTCAAATAATACTTTTTTGCTTTCAACAATATATTTTTGGATGGTTTGCATAATGGCAATTTCTTTTTTATCGCCTTTCTCAATTAATGCATCCACATCTTTTTTAAATTGTTGCAGTGTTTCAGCCATAATCACATTTAAAACAGTCATGGGGTTTGCACAGTTTGCAGAAGAACCAACTGCTCTAAATTCAAATTTATTGCCTGTAAATGCAAATGGTGAAGTTCTGTTTCTGTCAGTATTGTCTAACATCAACTCAGGAATCGATCTGTGAATGTCTAATTTTAAAATGGCTTCATCCTGCTCGTCAAATTTGTCGCTTACACGGGTTTCAATTTCATTCAACACTTTGGCTAAATATTGGCCAACAAATACAGAAATAATTGCCGGAGGTGCTTCGTTTGCGCCCAAACGGTGATCATTACCAGCAGATGCAATGGAAGACCTTAATAAATCTGAGTAATCGTGAACAGCTTTAATGGTATTCACAAAAAAGGTTAAGAACATTAAATTGGTTTTGGGCGTTTTGCCGGGCGATAATAAGTTTACCCCGGTATCGGTAGCCATACTCCAGTTATTGTGTTTGCCGTTTCCATTAATACCTGCAAATGGTTTTTCATGAATCAATACTCTTAATTTATGGCGGCGTGCAACACGATCCATAATATCCATCAATAAAGCATTGTGATCTACTGCTACACTAACTTCTTCAAAAATAGGCGCTACTTCAAATTGCGAGGGGGCTACTTCATTGTGTCTGGTTTTTAAAGGAATACCCAATTTATAACACTCATTTTCAAAGTCGCGCATGAAATGGTATACTCTTTCCGGAATAGAGCCAAAATAATGGTCTTCTAATTGCTGTCCTTTTGCCGGTGCAGCTCCAAATACGGTACGGCCGCATTGAACCAGGTCAGGACGTGCATTGGCAAGGCGTTCATCAATCACAAAATATTCCTGTTCCCAACCTAAGGTAGCTGTTACTTTGGTTACATTTTTATCGAAATAATTACAAACATCAACAGCGGCTTTATTTAAAGATTCTAAGGCTTTTAATAAAGGCGCTTTATAATCCAATGATTCGCCGGTATAGGAGACAAAGATGGTAGGAATACATAAAGTTTTTCCCTGGCCAATTTCTATAATAAAAGCCGGAGAAGAAGGATCCCAAGCAGTATATCCACGTGCTTCAAAAGTAGCCCTTAAACCGCCACTTGGGAAAGAAGAAGCGTCCGGTTCCTGTTGAATCAGCGCATCTCCGTCAAATTGTTCCAAAGCAGTACCATCTCCTTTTAAAGTAAAAAAACTATCATGCTTTTCGGCAGTAGTACCGGTTAAGGGTTGAAACCAGTGTGTAAAGTGCGTAACGCCTTTGCTTTCGGCCCATGCACGCATTCCGTTGGCAATAGAAGCCGCAACAGCACGGTCTATTTTTTTGCCGCCTTTAATACTGCCTAAAAGACTTTTATATGCATCATCACTCAAATATTCTCTGGCGGTTTTTAAAGTAAACACATTCTCGCCAAAAATTGCTGAAATTTTGCTGGTTGCTACCGCTAAATCGGCAGGCTGATTAGAAAGGTTGTTGATTGCCTGAAATCGTAATGACATATTTTTTTTGATTTTGAGCTACAAAATAAAAGTAATTTTTTAGAAAAATTGCAAAAATTTTCGAATTAGCTTATGAATTTTCCATTAAAATGCAAAAAATAAAAACATTTCAATAAATATAATGTGTATTTGTGTCTTTTGTAATACTTTGTTTAAATATATTACTTATTGATAACGGCTGATTATTGAGCAAGATTTTTTATTTTTTTAAAGTTATTAATAAATGGGAAAGTCCATTTAACTGAATTTCATACATGGTTTCTAATAATATGCCCAGCCGTCCTTTGGGAAAACCTTTTCTGGCAAACCATTCCAAATAAGCAATGGGCAGGTCACAAATAAGCCGGTCCTTATACTTGCCAAAAGGCATTTTTACGCGAACTAAATCTTGTAAAATGGTAGGATCGCCGGCTATCATTTGAAAAAAATATTTTATTTAAAATAATTGCAGGCTAAAAGTAATTACAAAAATGTACTAAATGCAGCTATTTGACAATTGTTTGAAGGCCCATTGCTTTATATGGCTTGTGATACAATAAATAAAACGAATGGACGTTATATTTGGAAATACAAATATTTTTTTAATAAATATTTGGTCTAATGTTTTGAGCATGTGCTTTTGGTGAACTGTCTTCGTTTGTTCTTATTCCCAAATTCCTTCGAAAAATCCGATGTAGCATAGTTTGTGTGATAGTTGTAGTTTAAATTTTTACCTGATTATTATAAATGAATATTAAATAAATATTTTATAGAATTGGCATTGATTTTGGTAATTAATGACCAACTTCTATGCCAATTCTTTGAAAAATTAAAATTGGCCGTACTATGTTATACTTACGCCCCTGGTTTAAAAAAGAACAGTTTTGTAAAAAAATACGTTTTGCAAAGTTGATATTGGCTATTACAGAACGTATTAAGCGTATTATTTGGCAGAAATACGAATGCCCCGTTGGAAAAGTTGCCGATGTTTCAGATAGTATTATTTGGAATTACAGTATGCTGAAAAGCCGTTACATGTACAAAGACTACTGGGTAGATGTGGTTCCTTGCAGCAGTAATGAACGATATCTTAAAAAATTAGTTCATATTGCCGATGAATTAAACCCTTACTTGTCTGAT
Organism: Hydrotalea sp. GW822-HT8A01; assembly: GCF_058798575.1. Lineage (NCBI taxonomy): Bacteria > Pseudomonadati > Bacteroidota > Chitinophagia > Chitinophagales > Chitinophagaceae > Hydrotalea > Hydrotalea sp. GW822-HT8A01. The sequence continues at coordinate 3,687,710 of NZ_CM179506.1, read as the reverse complement.
GAAGAAATGGTTGAACATATAGTCTTTTAGCTTCTTAAGGTACTTTTTACACTTTGTCTTGGTTTTTGGTAAATAATTTTCTTAATAATCTGGTAAAGTTTCTTAGTTGTATTTTGCATCAAAATCTGTATATTAGCACAAGTGAATGAAAATAAAACTTTTTCAAGCACATAACTTTATCCAAATCCATCCGCAAAAACCAAAAGCTATGTATTTAATTAAACCATGGTTCAGACAGCATCCTTTTTCTCCCAAAATTAGATTGGCGAGTTTAGTTGTAAAACTCTCAGAAAAATTGATTCAACAAAAAATGGACATTGCCAAAAATGGCCTGTCTTCAGAATCAGAAAGTATTGTATGGAGTTATACCATGCTGAAAAGCAGGTATATGAACAAGATGTTTTGGTTAGACACCATTTCCGGTAAAAGCAGTAATGACAGGTATTTGCATCAATTGGTTCCATTACTGTCTGATGAACTGCGCAGTGAATTAAATGATGTTGAATTAATTGAAGTCTATCAGCAAGTTGCTTCGCATACAGCATAGGTTATTTATAGAATCATTTTTCAATTTGTCGTGCCTTGCAGCAGTTTTTCAATTGCTGGCAACCGGCTCTTTATTACCTTTGCAACATTGTTGGTACAACACACCAATGTTATTCTTACAATTTAAGCAATGGAAATAACAGTTACTACTGCAAAACAACTTCGTTTAACGGAAGATGAATTTGCGCTTATTCAACAAAAACTTGGAAGAATCCCCAATTTTACAGAGCTCTGCTGCTTTAGTGCCATGTGGAGCGAACACTGCAGTTATAAAAACTCTATCAAATGGCTAAAAACACTGCCCAGAGAAGGAGGGAGGATGCTGGTTGCTGCCGGTGAAGAAAATGCAGGGTTAATGGATATGGGAAACGGGTACGGCGTTGTATTCAAAATTGAAAGCCACAATCACCCCTCTGCTATTGAACCTTTTCAAGGTGCTGCAACAGGTGTTGGTGGAATACAGCGCGATATTTTTACAATGGGCGCCCGACCTATTGCTTCCTTAAACAGCCTTCGATTTGGGAATTTAAAAGATAAAAAAACGCAACGTTTGCTTTCAGGAGTCGTGAAAGGCATTGGCCATTATGGTAATTGTTTTGGCGTTCCTACAGTTGGGGGTGAAGTATATTTTGAAGATTGTTATCATACCAACCCATTGGTAAATGCCATGAGTGTTGGTATTATGAAGGCAGATAAAATGATTAGTGCTACTGCAAAAGGAACTGGTAATCCGGTGTTTTTTGTAGGTAGTGCTACCGGTAAAGATGGAATTGGTGGTGCCAGTTTTGCCAGTGCAGATATCACAGCCGATAGTACCGAAGAATTGCCGGCAGTGCAGGTAGGTGACCCCTTTCAGGAAAAAAAATTATTGGAAGCTTGTTTAGAAGTAATTGAAACAGGAGCCATTGTGGGTATGCAGGATATGGGGGCAGCCGGTATAATTTGCTCAACTTCAGAAATGAGTGCAAAAGGCGGAGTGGGTATGCGCATTGATTTAGAGAAAGTACCTACCCGGCAACAAAATATGAAAGCATGGGAATTACTTTTAAGCGAAAGCCAGGAACGTATGTTATTGGTAGTAGAAAAAGGAAGAGAAGCAGAGGTATTGGCCGTTTTTGATAAATGGGATTTAAGTGCCAGTAACATTGGTGAGGTAACCAATGACGGCTTATTGCAATTTTATTATCATGGAAAATTGGAAGCTGTAATTCCTGCAGAAGAACTTGTTTTAGGAGGCGGAGCCCCCCAATATACACGGGAATACAAAAAACCGGCTTATTTAAATAGAATACAAAGCTTTGACATTAAATCTATTAAAGATATAACAAATTTAAAATCTGTTGTTACTGAATTAATTCAAATACCCAATATTGCAAGTAAGAAATGGGTGGCCGAGCAATACGATAGTATGGTAGGTACTGCCAATGCCAGTACCAATGCACCCAGCGATGCTGCTGTAGTTTTAGCAAAAGGCACAGGGAAAGCGTTGGTCATGACGGTTGATTGTAATAGCAAATATGTATTTGCAGACCCTTATACAGGTTGTGCCATTGCTGTAGCAGAGGCTGCCAGAAATATTGTATGTTCCGGCGGCGAACCATTGGGGGTTACCAACTGCCTGAATTTTGGTAATCCTTATGATCCGGAAGTGTATTATCAGTTTGTAGAAGCCATTAAAGGTATGGGCGATGCATGCCGTGCATTTAATACGCCTGTAACAGGTGGTAATGTTAGTTTTTACAATCAGAACCCTGATGGTCCGGTTTATCCAACTCCTACTATTGGTATGGTTGGTGTGATTGATGATTTTAAAAACAGAATGACATTAGATTTTAAATCAGCGGATGATGTAATTGTTTTAGTTGGCAAACAGGTAAATGATATTGGTTCATCTGAATACTTGCATAAATTAAAAAAACACGAGTTCTCGAATGTTCCCTATTTTAATTTGGATGAAGAGTTGTTAATGCAGCAGTTTTTGTTGCAGTTAATTAAAAACCATTCCATTCAAAGTGCGCACGATATTAGTGAAGGCGGATTGATTACAACTTTGTTGGAAAAAGGATTTAACCGTTTACTCGGCTTTCAGGTAAGTGCAGAAGGATTTGAACACCTTCGTGCAGATGCGTTTTGGTTGGGTGAAGCACAGGGAAGAGCAGTGATTACTTGTTCTGCAACACAATGGCCGGGCATACAGCAATTGGCTCAACAATATAAAGTTCCCGTACATCAATTAGGTAAGGTAACTGCAGGCAACATTGCTGTAAACAATGAAGACTGGGGTGAGATTAACGAATGGAAAAATATATATGAAACTGCAATTCAAAAATTGATTCAATAATGGCAACAAAAATTTCAGCAAATAATCAGGATATTATTATTGTTACAGGAGCTGCCGGTTTTATTGGTTCTTGTTTGATGCAGCAACTGAATGATACCGGTATTGAAAACATTGTAATGGTAGATGATTTTGGCGTGGAAACCAAGCGCCGGAATTGGGAATATAAAAAATTTATAGCAACTGTAGAAAGACTTTCTTTATTTGACTGGCTGGCAACACATCAACCTAACGTTGCCGCATTGCTGCATATTGGTGCAAGAACTGATACAACTGAGTTTGATTATGCTGTTCATGAAAAACTCAATGTACAATACTCAAAAGATGTTTGGAGTTACTGTACTGCACATAAAGTGCCCTTAATTTATGCTTCATCTGCTGCTACTTATGGGGATGGTAGTTTTGGTTACAATGATGACCACTCAGTTGTTGCGCAGTTAAAGCCCTTAAACCCATATGGCGTTAGCAAAAATGAATTTGATAAATGGGCATTGCATCAGGCATTTACTTTAGGTTCGCAGCCACCCTATTGGGCAGGATTGAAATTTTTTAATGTATATGGTCCGAATGAATACCATAAAGGAAGAATGGCCAGTGTTATTTTTCATGCCTTCCACCAAATTGCGCAACACAGTTTTGTAAAACTATTTAAAAGCCATCGGCCCGACTTTGAAGATGGTCAACAACTGCGAGATTTTATATATGTAAAAGATGTTGTTGCCGTAATTTTTTGGATGATGAAGCAGATGTTACAAAAAAAATGGTTGCCAACAAACAATGGACTTTACAACCTGGGCACTGGACAAGCCCGTAGTTTTTATGATTTAGCTGTTGCTACTTTTGATGGATTGGATAAAACAGCCGATATTAAGTTTATTGATATGCCGGAAGATATTAGGGATAAATACCAGTATTTTACCGAGGCCAATATGCAAAAACTTAGAAATATTGGTTATCAACAACCCTTTTATTCTTTAGAAAAGGGTGTGGATGATTATGTGCGCCATTATCTTAAACCACAAAAATTTTATTAGGCAACTTAAAATAATTCATAAGTATTTATCCTACTAATTTTTTATTTCAACATATAAATATGCAAATACAAGCAAAAATTGCAATTATAGGAGGTGGTAATCTGGGTTCTGCCATTGCAGAAGGGCTGCTGAACAGTGGCTTTATTTTGCCCGAGAACTTATGTATTACTAAACGAAATATTGAAACCCTTGGTTCTTTCAAAGAAAAAGGCGTGCATGTATTTTCAAACAATAGTGATGCAATTCATTTTGCCGACTACATCATCTTTGCTATAAAACCATTTCAAATACGAGAAGTATTACAACAACTGCAACCGCTTTTGCAACCCAATAAACATGTTCTAATTAGTGTGGCAACCGGCGTTTGGATTAAGGATATTCAGAAAATGGTTGGCAATCAGTTTACTATTTTCAGGGCTATGCCCAATACAGCCATTGCCATTCAGCAAAGTTTAACCTGTATCAGTGCCTTTCAGGCTTCTGCTGCACAAACGGCTTTTGTAACCGAATTATTTAATAAGCTGGGTAAAACAGTATTTATTGAAGAAAAATTGATGGATGCGGCTACAGTATTGGGCGCTTGTGGTACAGCTTATGCCATGCGCTACATTCGTGCCAATATTCAGGGAGGGATTGAAATTGGTTTTAGCGCATCAGTTGCCTCATTAATAGCAGCACAAACAGTGAAAGGTGCTGCCGAATTATTACTGCAAAAAAATACACATCCTGAACAGGAAATAGATAAAGTAACTACACCAAAAGGTTGTACGATAGCCGGATTGAATGAAATGGAACACCAAGGCTTTAGCTCCTCGCTTATTAAAGGTATTGTTACAAGTTATAAAAAAATATTAGACGACATGTGAAGCGTTTTTACTATAAAAGGTATTTTATTAGGTTAGGCTTAACAACTAAATACTTAAACATATAGCCAGTTTAATTGTCTTATTTAAAAATAATCCTGTTTGCGTAAATTATATTATACTTCTCTATTGATTTTTATTTGGTGTATACAGGTTAATGCACAAACCATTTTTAATTCGGGGGCTGCAGTTCATTCTGTTTATACAGGTGTAGATAGCTTATTGGAAAGAGATTTGGTAGATGTTACGCATCATCTTTTTCATAAAAAAAATAAACTTTCAACAGATACCACACAAAAAAACGAACAACATCATAAATACAATTTGGCCATTGTACCTGCTGTTGGGTATACTTTACAAACTGGTTTTGCTGGAATATTAAGCGCTAATATTGGCTACTTCAATACCGGATCTAATAAAATATCCAGTATTACTACCAGTATAACTTACTCACAATACCAACAAACTATAGTGCCATTGGTATTAAATATATGGACAAAAAATGATAAATATAATATTGTATCTGATAACCGGTTTATTGATTATCCCTCCAGCATTTACGGTTTAGGGGGTAGAACAGACCCCAATAAAGGACACACGATTGATTTTGTTGGGTTAAAATTGCATGAAAGTATTTTAAGGTCGGTTGGTAAAAATATATATGCGGGTGTAGGATATTATTATGATCAGTTTTGGAATATCAAAGCAATTAATCTAGGTACAAGGCGTATTAATACAATTATAACTAAAGAGCTGGGTTACGATGAAATCGCATCCGGTCCGGTATTAAAGTTTTTATATGATAACCGGGAAAATCAAATCAATCCTACCCAGGGCTTATATGCCAATTTTGTATTAAGAAATAGTTTTACATTTTTGGATGGTGATCAAAATTTTAAGTCGGTATTAATCGATGTAAGAAAGTATCTTCCTTTCCCACATAAATATTCTAAAAATACATTGGCATTGTGGAGTTATAACTGGCTAACACTCTCCGGAACACCACCTTATTTATTATTGCCCAGTACCGGTTGGGACGATCAGTACAATACCGGAAGAGGGTACATACAAGGAAGGTTTCGCGGCAGAAACATGGTATATCTGGAAGGTGAATACCGCTATCGTATTTCTAGAAACGGATTAATTGGCGGTGTGGTTTTTGCCAATGTTGAAAATTTTTCCGGCGATCTCTCACAACAATATAATACCCTGTTACCTGGCTATGGGTTAGGTATTCGCGTTAAATTAAATAAACATTCCGGCACCAACCTTTGTGTAGATTATGGTTTTGGTAAGAATGGTTCAGGTGGTTTTTATGTAAATATTGGCGAAGTGTTTTAATTCCTACCTTTATTCCTTCAATGTAATTTTTCCTAAACAGGCTGTAAGCTTTATAAGCTTTGTATAGCAATTTGCAGTGTTGTTTTTGAATGATTGGCTCATTTTTTAATTGTAACCTTATGAAGTATCTCATCCTTAGTACAATGGTTGGAATGGTATTTTTTTTGACTGCCTGTAATAATTCTGCCACAGAACAACATGTTAAAACCGATAGTATGGCCTCCAAAAAAGACTGGTGGAAAGAAGTAGTAGTATACCAGATTTACCCACGAAGTTTTAAAGACAGTAATGGAGATGGAGTAGGCGATTTAAAAGGTATTATTTCTAAATTAGATTATATTAAAAGCTTAGGAATTGATGTGGTTTGGCTGAATCCAATATTTGAATCGCCCAATAAAGACAATGGCTATGATATTAGTAATTATGAAGCCATTATGAAAGATTTTGGAACCATGGCCGATTTTGATACCCTGTTACATGGCATGCATGAGCGGGGAATAAAGTTGGTATTGGATTTGGTGGCTAACCACAGCAGCAATCAAAACAAATGGTTTATTGAAGCACGCAAAAGTCGTAAAAACCCATATTATAATTATTACCATTGGTGGCCTGCAGAAAAAGGCAAACCGCCGTTCCGTCAGGGTTTTTTTGATATAAACGGCAGTGCATGGACTTTTAATCCGGCAACCAATTCTTATTACCTGCATTATTTTAGCCAATACCAACCCGATTTAAACTGGGAAAATCCAAAAGTGCGTGAAGAAATATTTGATATGATGAAGTTCTGGTTTAATAAAGGTATTGATGGCTTTAGAATGGATGTTATCCCATTCATATCGAAGGATACCAGTTTCCCGGTAATAACGCCTGAAATTTTAAAAGAAAAATACAATGGCGATTGGGCACAATACTATGCCAGTGGTCCCAATTTACATGAATATTTACACGAAATGAATGCACAGGTGCTGAGTAAATACACTGATATGTCGGTAGCCGAAGGTGCCGGCGTTACTTTAGAAACAGCGAACAAATTTGTTGATGCCGACAGACATGAATTAAATATGCTATATAATTTTGATGGGGTAAGTTATGGTTATGTACCCGGTAAATTTAAAACGCCGGAACCGGATGGATACAAACTTCCCGGATTTAAACAAATTTATACCCGTTGGGATAGTGTTTTTGCTACTAAAGGCTGGGGTACCATCTATTTGGGAAACCATGATCAACCCCGTATGGTAACGCGTTGGGGCAATGATAGTCCCGAATTTAGAGAGCCATCTTCTAAAATGCTCACCACATTTTTACTTTCTATGCGGGCTACTCCTTATTATTATTTTGGCGATGAGTTGGGCATGTGTAACATAAAATTCGATAAAATTGATGATTATCGAGATATTGAAACACTCAATATGTACCAGCAAATTAAAAATAAAGGCGGCAATTTGCAAGAATTTTTAAATGCACAAAAAATATCGGCAAGGGATAATGGTAGAACACCATTTCAATGGAGTAATGCACCCAATGCCGGTTTTACTACCGGTACGCCATGGATTAAAGTAAACCCCAATTATGCAACCGTAAATGTGGAAGATGAGGCAAAAGAGCCTAATTCATGTTTGAATTACTTTAAGAAAATGGTGTTACTTCGTAAAACATATAAAGATGTTTTGGTGTACGGAAAATATCAATTATTAGATCCTGATAATCCAAAAATTTATGCTTACACAAGAGGTGATGGCGCTAATAAGGTTTTGGTTATTTTAAATTTTAGTAAAGACCATGTGGGTTGGGATATTCCTGAAGGCATGCAGGTAAAACCAACCCCGCTTATTAATAACTACAATTCTTTCTTGCCCGGCAAAACCATTTCAATGGAGCCTTATCAGGCAGTAATTGTTGGTTTACAATAAATACAAATCTATTCAATAAAAATATCCGGTAACTTCAAAAGCTGCCGGGTATTTTTATTTTGTTCTTCCTCAATAGCTATTAATGCAATTTTAAAAAAGCCAAAGCTTTTGCATTGGCATCATCTGTAGCTGCCTTATTATAGATGGGGTTAGATGGGTTGGCAAAACCATGTCCGGCATTGTATCTGTACACAGTTATTTTTTTTCCGGCAGCTTTCATGTTTTCTTCAAAGCGGGTAACTACTTCCGGATTAATACCCTGATCCTGATTGGCAAAGAAACCAATCACATCACAATTTAAACCTTTTAAGCGCTCAATATTGTTTTCGGGCCTGCCATAATACATTACACATCCTGCTGCCTGCTTCCCGGCTAATAATGCGGCTTGTAAACTCCAGCCACCACCAAAGCACCAGCCAATGGTATAAATTTTAGCATCCTTTCCTGCATAAGCTATAGCACCAGTTACAATTGCATCTAATCTGTCTGCATTGGCATTACGCATATACACCATCGCACTATCGGGTGTAGTGGCTACTTTTCCATCGTACATATCCGGCGCCAATACATTTACATCCCCTAATTCAGTATACAGTTTATCGGCTTCATTTTTAATATTATCATTTAAGCCCCACCATTCCTGAAAAACCAATACCCATTTTTTGGTTGGATTTTTTGCTTTAATCAAATAGCCGGAAGCCATTTTGCCGCCTGTAGTTGTATATTGAATGGTTTTGCCTAATGCTTTAAAATCTTTTAATATGATGGGGTTGGGGTGCAATTTGCCAAAACCTGGTTTGGCTGCATCTAACTCAATTAATTGGCGGGTTTCTGCATTAAAACAACTAATGTAACATTCAGGAGTTAAAGGATCAGGTTCTTTTTGTTTAAAAGTTGCACTTAGTAAAACTGCAGCAACAAGTGCTGTGCCGGCAAGTAACATAAGTTTTTTCATAAATTTTTTTTGGTTTGTGAACGATGTACCAATTCATTCCGTTTTTATTGGCACGATTGGTATTCTTTAAAATTAAATAAAACTTCTTTTATTTAAATTTTGTTCGCTTGTTAACACAAAATACAATGAAGTGTTTAATTTTTCTACAGCCATTTTTTAGAGAGAAAAAATTGCCGTAGGTTTGTGCGACCTCCAAGAGTTATCATTTCAACTTTTTTCAATTCTCTTAAGGTCTGTTGGTTACACAAAAGCCGGCTTTTGTTAATGAAAGGTGTAATTGTATTCATTTTTTATGTAATGTTATTTGCTGAAACGCTTTTTGTGCAGGTAAAAGTTTAAAACAACATCCATTTTTTATGGCCAAATATATATTTGTTACCGGAGGGGTAACAAGCAGTTTAGGAAAGGGTATTATTGCAGCCAGTCTTGCAAAACTTTTGCAGGCTCGTGGTTTTAGCGTAACTATCCAAAAATTCGATCCATACATCAATGTAGATCCCGGAACTTTAAACCCTTATGAACACGGCGAGTGTTTTGTTACCGAAGATGGTGCAGAAACCGATTTGGATTTAGGCCATTATGAGCGGTTTTTAAATATTTATACCTCACAAGCCAATAATGTTACAACGGGTAGAATTTATCAAACCGTTATTAATAAAGAAAGAGCCGGCGATTTTTTAGGAAAAACCGTACAGGTAGTACCACATATTACCGATGAAATAAAACGCAGAATGTTATTGTTGGGTAAGGATGGTAAGTTTGATATTGTAATTACCGAAATAGGTGGTACCGTGGGCGATATTGAAAGCCTGCCTTTTATTGAAACTGTACGTCAAATACAATGGGAACTACCTGAAGAAGATGTGGTGGTAGTTCATTTAACTTTAATACCCTATTTAAAAGCTGCAAAAGAACTGAAAACAAAACCAACACAACATAGCGTTAAAATGCTCAGTGAAACAGGTGTGCATCCAGATATTATTGTATGTAGAACGGAAGAAGCACTGAATGATGATATAAAACGCAAAATTGCTTTATTCTGTAATGTAAAAAAAGAAGCAGTAATTGAAGCCATGGATGCTGCTTCTATTTATGAAGTGCCACTGTTAATGCAAAGTGAGGAATTAGATGTGATATGTATGAATAAATTACAAATTACTTCTAAACAGGAACCTAAATTAGATGAATGGATTTCTTATATAGATAAAATAAAATATCCAAAAGGGAAAGTAACGATTGGGCTTATTGGCAAATATATTGAGTTACAAGATGCTTACAAATCCATTCTAGAAAGTTTTATACATGCCGGTGCAGCGAATGAAGTAAAAGTACAGGTTGTAAATGTGCATAGCGAACATATTACAAAAGAAAATGTAGCCGAAAAATTGGAGGGTCTGGATGGGCTGTTGGTTGCGCCAGGATTTGGTAATCGCGGTATTGATGGAAAAATTTTTGCCGTGCAATATGCCCGGGAAAATAAATTGCCATTTTTTGGTATTTGTTTAGGAATGCAAATGGCAGTGATAGAATATGCACGAAACGTATTGGGTGTTAAAGATGCACATTCGTTAGAAATGGAACCCAATACCCTTAATCCGGTTATTAATTTAATGGAAGATCAAAAACAAATTACCTCAAAAGGAGGTACCATGAGGCTGGGTGCGTATCCTTGTGCTATTAAAGAAGATACTTTGGCTTTTGATATTTATAAACAAACTTTAATTAGTGAAAGACATCGGCACCGTTATGAATTTAATAATGCTTACAAAGAAATTTTTGAGCAAAATGGTATGATTGCGAGTGGAATTAATCCTGAATCAGGGCTTGTAGAAATTGTGGAGTTACCGGCACATCCTTTCTTTATCGGTGTACAATACCACCCCGAATTAAAAAGTACTGTAGAGAAACCGGCACCACTGTTTGTACATTTTGTAAAGGCGGTAAAAAAATATCATGAAGCAAAAAAACAATTGAAGTTAAATTCTCCAGCCATACAGGATGCATTGATATAAATATTCAATTTTTTTAAATACTTGAACGTACAATATGTTAAATCATATTGTTCGTTTTTTTTGAGGAACATTTAAAATGATATTTGCTTTCAACGAATATCATTATATTGTTGTGTGAAAAAGAGTAGGATGAAATTGGTTAGATAAATTTATTTTATATGAAAACATTTTTTTTATTTTTTCTTTTCTTTATTTCATTCAATTTAATGGCACAGCCTCCTCAGGGCATTCATTGGAATAAAGCAGGAAACACAGTTTTTACCGTGCAGGATAATAATATTGTGGCTACGCAATTCCCTGCCATGGAAAGCAGTACTTTAATCAGCGCTGCCGAATTAACTCCAACAGGTGCAACTGAACCACTTGCTGTTCGCAATTTTTTCTTTAGCAATGATGAAAAAAAATTGTTGATTTATACTAATTCTAAAAAAGTTTGGCGCTATGATACCAGAGGCGATTATTGGGTGTTGAATCTGATAAACAAAAAACTAACCAAATTAGGAAAAGGAAGGCCGGCATCTTCACTCATGTTTGCAAAATTTTCACCCGATGGCAATAAAGTGGCCTATGTTTGTGAACATAATATATATGTGGAAGATTTAAATACAAATGCTATTAAAGCCTTAACAACTGATGGTAATTATTTCTTAATCAATGGTACATTCGATTGGGCTTATGAAGAAGAATTTTTTTGCAGAGATGGTTTTCGTTGGAGCCCGGATGGTGCTAAAATTGCCTACTGGCAAATCAATGCAAAAAATACCAGAAATTATTTAATGATTAATAATACCGATTCAAGTTACCCTTTCATAAAACCCGTAGAATACCCCATTGCAGGTCAGGCACCTTCACCTTTTAAAATTGGTGTGGTTGAAATTGCCACAGCTAAAACAAAATGGATGCAGATTCCTACAGATCCTGTGTTGCAATCATATGTTCCTCGAATGGAATGGGCAAACAATAATAAAGAATTGATTTTGCAACATTTAAACAGAAAACAAAATGTTTCTGATATTTTACTTTGCAATATAAAAACAGGCCAGCCAAAAACCATTTATCATGAAACCGATAGTGCGTGGATTGATATTTTGGCACTATGGGATGAAGATTATTCTTATGGCGGATGGGACTGGCTCAATAACGGTGATGCATTTTTGTGGGCCAGTGAGAAAGATGGATGGCGTCATTTATACAGTATTCGTAAAAATGGCAAATCAGAACTAAAAATTACAAATGGTAATTATGATGTAATGGGTATTAGCGCAATTGATCAAAAAAATGGATACGTCTATTTTTTGGCTTCCCCTTTCAATGCAACTCAAAAATATTTATACAGAACAAAATTAGATGGAACTGGAACGGCAGAGCGTTTATCGCCCGAAAACCAAAATGGTTTTCATGAATATGCAGTTTCACCAACAGCTCTTTTTGCTGAACATATTTTTTCGAACCATTATACACCTTTTGTACGCGAATGGATTTCATTACCCAATCATCAGGGTTTAGATGGTAATTTGGTGAATACTGCTATTGCACAGGCCAATCCTGCTAATTCTAATGTTCAATTTTTTAAGATAAAAAATAAAGATGGGATTGAGATGGATGGTTGGAAAGTGATGCCAGAACATTTTGATTCTACCAAAAAATATCCGGTTGTATTTTATGTGTACACCGAACCCTGGGGTCAAAATGTAAAAGATGAATATGGCATTGCCCATAATTTTTTGTATAATGGAAATATGTCAAAAGATGGTTATATATACATCTCCATCGACAATAGGGGTACTCCTGTGCCGAAAGGCCGTGAATGGCGGAAATGTATTTATAGAAAAATTGGCCGCTTAAATATCAGCGATCAGGCAGATGCTGCCAGCCAAATTTTGCAATGGCCTTATGTTGATACTTCCCGAATTGCGGTATGGGGTTGGAGCGGGGGCGGTTCGGCTACTCAAAATTTAATGTTTCAGTATCCAAATATGTATAAAACCGGTATTGCAGTAGCAGGCGTTGCCAGTCAGTTTACTTACGATAATATTTATCAGGAACGTTATATGGGTTTGCCACAGGAAGATAGCGCCGATTTTGTTGCCGGTTCTCCTATTACTTATGCAAAAAATCTACAGGGTCATTTGTTATTGATTCATGGTACAGGCGATGATAATGTACATTATCAAAATATGGAACTGCTTGTAAATAAATTGGTGAAATATGGTAAACAGTTTGATATGATGAGTTATCCCAACAGAACGCATAGTATTTCTGAAGAGCCTGGAACCAGAGAACACTTAATTCATTTGTATACCCGCTATTTGCAGCAGTATTGTCTTCCGGGGCCACGCTAAAAAGCAATAATTGTACAATTTTTAAATGGATATTATAAAATTGTAAATTTTGGTCATAATTGCCTGATCAATGAATATTTAGGGAATAGCCTAAGCGCATTCAGTTGTCAATCCCTACCTTTGCCGCTCAATATTTTTTCAATATGAATTTTGACAAGAATACGATTATTGGTTTTGGTTTGTTAGCAATTTTATTTTTTGCGTTTTTTTGGATGAATAATCAGTCTCAGCAGGAAATGCTGAAACAGCAAAAACATGTGCAGGATTCTATTGCACGGGTCAATGCGCTTCGGCAAACCCAAGATCCGGAGGCCATTGTAAAAGATTCATTGAAACAGGATTCATTGATTAAATTATCAACTGCAGGAAATTTTGCAACCGCAGCCATTGGCAAAACATCATTCGATACAGTTGAGAACGATGTTATGAAAATTGTATTCTCCAATAAAGGTGGAAGAATTGAATCTGTAATATTAAAAAATTACAAATCATACAACGGCCAACAGGTTATGTTGGGTTCAACGAATGACATTTTAGGTTACAATATCAATACCGGTAACAATAGCTCAGCCAACACCAATGATTTATATTTTACTCCATCTGCTATTATAAAAAATACTGATGGCACACAAACCATTCAATACACTTTAAGTGATGGTGCAGGACAAAGTATTGTACACAGTTTTGTGATTCAGCCTAATAATTACATGGTGAATTGGAATATTACTATGCAGGGAGCCAATCGTTTGTTAACGGGCAATGAAATGAATTTTATGTGGGTTGATCATGCTCAGCAAATGGAACGCTCTGCACACTATGAACGGATAACCAGTAATTTATGCTTTTATGAAGGTGGAAATTTTGATTATTTATCTTCAAAAGAAACCCACCAATTCGAAAAACCGGTAAGCTGGTTTTCTAATGTACAACAATTTTTTAATGTAACATGGGTTGCAAAAAACGATTTTAGCGGGGGTGAAGTAAAGTGGAAGAGAGAAACGGATGACTCTTCAAAAACTTTATTTACCAGCACCGCTAACCTGCACGTGAAAATACCTGCAGAGGCATCTGTAACAATTCCCATGCAATTGTATTATGGACCCAATGAATATGCCATATTAAAAAAAGAAGCCAAGGGCATGGACCAAATTGTTAACCTGGGTAGAAGTTTATATGCTTTTGTAAGACCTATTAACTTATATGTTATTATGCCTGTATTTAACTTCTTTGCCGGGTTTATTAGTAATTACGGATGGGTTATTTTCTTATTAACGCTTTTTATACGTTTAATCACTTCTCCATTAACCTATAGCAGTTATTTAAGTGGTGCAAAAATGAAAGTTTTAAAGCCTGAGTTAGATGCATTGAAACAAAAATTTGGAACAGACCAGCAGGGATTTGCAATGGAACAAATGAAGTTGTATCGGGAGGCGGGCGTAAACCCATTGGGAGGATGTATTCCGGCGCTGCTGCAAGTGCCCATATTCTTTGCATTGTATAGTTTTTTTAATTCTAACATTGCATTGCGTGGACAGCCATTTTTATGGAGTAAAGATTTATCCTCTTACGATGTAATAGCCCGGTTACCTTTTAGTTTACCTTTTAATTTTGGTGATCACATCAGTTTGTTTACCATTACGGCTGTATTAACCAGTTTCTTTATTTCTATTTATAATATGGCATCTACGCCAACGCAGGATAATCCGGCACTAAAATACATGCCATATATTTTTCCATTTATGATGTTGTTTTTCTTCAATGGCATGCCATCAGCTTTAACATGGTATTATACCGTTTCAAATACAGTTACCTTAATATTACAGTTCATCATTCAAAAAAGGATTATTGACCACGATAAAATTTTAGCAAAAATTGATCAAAAACGTAAATCGCCGAAAGCCAAAACAAAAAGTAAGTGGCAGGAACGGTATGAACAAATGATGGAATCGCAGAAAAAAGTGCAGGAATTAAAAGAAAGAACTCAAAAGAAAAAATAGTAAAAAATTCTGTTAAGATAGTTTTAGAGACTGTTTGCAATAAGCCTTACAGTCTCTTTTTAATTTGAGATAAGTTAAGAAAATTGGCTTATTAAAATTTGTATTCAATTTTTACTTGCAGCTTACCTGGTTGGTTTATGAGCTGAATTAACAGCTTCTTTAAGTAAATCATTGTAATTTGTAAGTACATTAGCTTTGCATTATTCATTAACGCTGTATCAAATACATTTTATTTAAATTGAAAATTATGAAACTAATTTTGGTGGCTTTATTTTTTCCATCAATTTACATTTTTTCGCAGCAACGTACTGTTGCTGAATGTACCATTTATTTTCAAAATGTAATTGATGTAAATCAGTCTGCTAACCCTTATTCTGCAGCAAACGAAGTGGTACATAAAACGGTATACATAAAAGGGAATAACAGTAGGGTAAATGTGGTAAGTCCATCTTATCAAATTTCTACTATCATTGATCAGTCAACCGGCAAAGTAGTGGTGTTAAGAAGTTTTGGAAATAACAAGTACATGACTGTATTAACCAAAACACAATGGGTGGCTGCCAATAAAAAGTTTGCAGGCATTCAATTTGTTCCTTTACCCGATACCAAAACCATATTGGGATATAATTGTAAAAAAGCACAACTTTTACTGCAAGATAGTTCTGTATATACACTTTACTATGCAACCGCTATAGTTCCATCAGTAAAAGATTTTGAATATGAATTTAAAGATGTACCCGGATTTGTACTTGAGTATCAAGCAGAAGACAATAAAAAGAATAAAGTACATTTTATAGCAACAAAAATCAGTTTAGATCCTGTGTTACTTTCAGAATTTGAATTGCCCACCAAAGGGTATAGAATTATCAATTATTAGTTAGCTATTGGAGAAGGTGTTTTAAACTTGGGAACATGCACTTTAAATTTATAAGGAAAAACATAAGTCGTATTTCCACTTTTGTATTGCATGATTGAATTTACCTCGGCACCCGAAGCGTAATTCTGAGTTTTAAGAATATGTGTACCATTGTATTCTAAACCAGCCTTAATAAGCGAAAGGGAGAAGGTTTTATGGCTGTAATGGCTTAAGTTTTTTAAAGAATACTTACTGCTGTTTTTTGATTCATCTGTTGTGCCACTAAATGTAATAGCAGCAGCAACAGCACATTTCGTAACAATAATGAATAGTGTTAGAAAAGCCAGTTTAGATATGAATCTGTTGTTAAACATTTATACAAAATTATACATTTTTTACAATTTTTAACAATTTTCTTTTTATTAATTGATTTTTAACAAATTTCTTTTCCAAAATAATGCCAAAATTGTAAAACTTTTACTGTACATTAGATAAACGTTACATCTATGAGAGATCCATCCTACCACGACGAAGACAGAGATTCATTAAGAGAACTGCTACAGCAGTATCAAAACTTAAAAACAGGTCGGGGCCATTCTTTTCTGGAAGAGGAGGCATTTGAAAAAATTGTGGATTACTATGACGAAAGGGATGATTTGAATGAAGCATTTAAAGCCGTTGAAACCGGCTTAGAACTGTATCCATACTCATCCCACCTGATGATTAAGAAAGCAGACTTGTTAATTGCCCGCAGAAAGTATGCCCAATCGCTTGAATTATTGGAAAAAGCGGAATTGTTTGATAGTACAGACATCAATTTATATATTCTAAAAACAGACGCGTATCTGGCACTAGATCAACAACCTAAAGCAGTAGAGCTTTTGGAAACAGCCCTTCATTTATTTGAAGGAGAGGAAAGAATTGATTTATTGTTTGAGTTGGCCGATGTTTATGATGATTATGAAGAGTTTGATAAAGTATTTGACTGTCTGCAGCTAATTTTGGAAGAAGACCCAAACAATGAA
The DNA here is from genome assembly GCF_058798575.1 of Hydrotalea sp. GW822-HT8A01. Taxonomy (NCBI): domain Bacteria; kingdom Pseudomonadati; phylum Bacteroidota; class Chitinophagia; order Chitinophagales; family Chitinophagaceae; genus Hydrotalea; species Hydrotalea sp. GW822-HT8A01. Next base: position 3,670,488 of record NZ_CM179506.1, on the reverse strand, counting down.
GAAGCACTGTATAAAATTTGTTTTTGGACAGATTTTACCGGAAGGAATGAAGAAAGTATCAAAATCCACCAAAAAATTATCGATAATTATCCATACAATGAAATTGCCTGGTTTAATTTGGCAGCAGCATTTCAGGGGCTGAAGTTGTATGAAAAAGCCATTGATGCTTATCAATATGCATTGGTGATTGATGAAAAGTTTGAATATGCATACAGAAATATGGGCGATGCATATTTACGCTTACGCAAATACAAGGAAGCAATTGAAGCACTGGAAAAAGTATTGGAATTGTCTCGCCCGGAAGACGTAATTTATGAAGCCATTGGGCATTGTTACCATAAAATGGGTCATACTGCGCAAGCCCGGTTCAACTATAAAAAAGCGGTTCATCTAAATACAGATGATAGCAAGCTGCATTTTAAAATTGCCACCACCTATATGCAAGAAGGGCAATGGAATAATGCCATCAAACATTTAGAAAATGCACTGCGCATACAACGCAATGTGGCAGAATATAATTTGGCTATGGGTGAGTGTAAATTGCATCAGCAGCAATTTAAAGAAGCCTTGTTTTATTTTGGTTATGTAGTAAAACATAAACCCAAAAAAATAGCCGGTTGGGAGGCTTTAATTCGTTGTCTGTACATTGCCGGTTATTATGAAGAAGCTGCAGGGCAATGTTTACAGGCCATGAAAGCTGCAGAACAAAAGCCATTGTTTATATTTTATCAGGCAGCTTGTTCATTTGCGCTAAACAGAGGCAAGGAGGGACTTTTATACTTGGAGAGTGCTATGGAAAAAGCACCCAGGCAACTGAAAAAGTTGATTGAACTGGCCCCATCGTTATTACAAAACAGTAAGGTGATTGATATTATTGCCAGATACAAAAAAGGGAAAAGATTTTAACTATTCTATTCCAATTTTCAATAATTAAAGCAATTCACTTACCCGAATTGCTTTAATTTTGCGCCCAATTAATAACAGCCCCATGAATTATAATCTAACGCAAATCCCTGAAAGGATGAAAAAGCCCCGTAATCATGGTATTACCATGGTAATGGATAAAGGCCTCAGTATGAATGAAGTTGAAAATTTTTTAAGCGTCGCGGGTCCACATGTTGATATTGTAAAATTAGGTTTTGGTACTTCTGCAGTTACGCCCAATTTAAAAGAAAAAATTAATTTATACCATCAATACAACATGCCCATTTATTTTGGGGGTACTTTGTTTGAAGCTTTTTTAATACGCAATCAAATAGATGATTATATTGCTATTTGTAAGGAATATAATATCACTTATATGGAAGTGAGTGATGGCTCCATTACCATTCCTCACGCTGAAAAATGCGGATATATTGAAAAATTAACCAAATATGGAACCGTTTTAAGTGAAGTTGGAAGTAAAGATGCTACCAATATTATGGCGCCATATAAATGGATTGAATTGATGCGTGCAGAATTAGAAGCAGGCGCTTCTTATGTAATTGCCGAAGCCAGAGAAGCCGGTAATGTAGGTATTTACAGAGACAGTGGAGAAGTTAGGCAGGGTTTAGTTGCTGAAATATTAACACAAATACCTGAGGAAAAAATATTATGGGAAGCGCCACAAAAAGCACAGCAGTTGTATTTTCTTCAATTATTAGGCTGTAATGTGAACCTTGGTAACATTGCTCCCAATGAAGTAATACCATTAGAAGCCATGCGAATTGGCTTAAGAGGCGATACTTTTGATTTATATCGTAACAAGTAATTGAGTGCATTAAATTCAACATTCATTATGCGCATATTTGGTTTAATTGGTTATCCATTATCGCATTCTTTTTCAAAAAAATATTTTGATCAAAAATTTGCATCAGAAAATATTACTGATGCAAATTTTTTTCTGTATCCTATTGAAAAAATTGAAGGCATTACTGATTTATTAAAAGCAACACCCAATTTGAAAGGGTTGGCCATTACCATTCCCTACAAAAAACAAATTATTCCTTATCTGCATGAATTGAGTCCTGCAGTTCAAAAAATGAATGCCTGCAATTGTATTCATATTCAAAATGGTTTGCTGAGTGGCTTTAATACAGATGTTATCGGGTTTAAAAATTCTTTTCTCAAAAAGAAAGCGGCACATCATACCAAAGCAATGATTTTGGGAACCGGTGGAGCCGCGGCTGCTGTAGCATTTGTATTGGATGAACTGTGTATACCGTATATATATGTTTCAAGAAAACCATCTGCTGCCAATAACAGCATTCATTATTCTGAATTAGATGATGCTATGATGCAGAACTATACAATCATCATCAATACTACACCGTTAGGCACATTTCCGAATATTCAATTTTTTCCGCCCATACCATATCATTGTATCAATGAGCACCATTATTTGTTCGATTTAATTTATAATCCGGCAGAAACGATTTTTTTACAAAAAGGCAGAGAAAATGGTGCCATTACGCAAAATGGGTATGATATGCTGGTGATTCAGGCAGAAGAAAACTGGAAAATATGGAATGGTTAATGACTCAGTTTTTCCAATGCTTTTGAAGGAATTGGCGCTAACTTCTTCAGCGCATAATGATAACACAACATGCCGGTTTTAGCAGTACCTGCCAATATCCATTCGTTTGCATTTTTGATAGAAATTTTATAAAACAAATCAAAACCCATAGCATCAATTCTGGAAGTTGCTACATCAATCTGAATGGTATCGCCATAATGCAGTTCCTTTTTAAATTCAATGACTGCATCACGCATTATTAGTCCAACACCTTCCATATCTAGTTCACTATAGCCTAGTGATTGCAGGTATTCCATTCTTGCTTCCTGTAGTAATGCCAAAAATCGGTCATTACCTACATGTCCACCATAATTCATGTCGGTTACTCGTATTTTCATTTCTGTGGAAAATGGAAATACATCCGGCAGTTGCAGTTTAACTCTTTTCATGTTGAAGGCTTTCTAAAAAAGCAACCATTTTATCGATGGCTTTTTTACGGTGACTAAATTTATTTTTTTCTGCTATATTCATCTCCGCAAAACTATGGTTACTCCCCTTTGGAATAAATATGGGGTCATATCCAAAACCCTGAATTCCTTTAGGTGCAAGTGCAATGGTGCCTTCACAAATTCCTTCAAAATAATGCACATGATTATCCATTATTAAACAAATTACTGTTCTAAATCTGGCAGTGCGATCATTTTTGTTAGCCAATTCCTGCAACAGTTTTTCATTGTTTTTTTTATAGTCTCTTTCAATGCCTGCATATCGTGCACTTTTTACACCCGGAGCACCCTCTAAGCTATCTACTTCTAGTCCGGTATCTTCACTAAAACAGTTTTTGCGTGTCATCTCAAAAATGGTATGGGCCTTTTTATGCGCATTTTCTTCCAATGTATCGTAGGGTTCTTCAATTTCGATTGTTATATCTGCTTCAAGTAAGCTCATTACAAGGTAAGGGGCCGGTAAAACTTTTTGTATTTCTTCAACTTTATGTTGGTTGTTGGTGGCAAATAGGAGCGTTTGCATAAAAATTGACAGGTTATTTTAAGTTAAATAGGTTCTTCAAACTTAACCAAAGTTTTCTTTTTTCTTCTTTTGTAATAGCATCATCAGGTAAATAAGTGCTGAGGGGCTTTGCCGGTAAAAAACTGCAATTGCTATGCTTTTGCATTCGATAGGCAGGTACAACAAATGGTAAATCAAGGGTCTGCATATCTGATAAAAACATGATGCAATAATTCGACTGTAATGTTTGCTGTAATGCTTTGAAAGTTTGTATTGTTGTATACTGATTTACGATTGCTACATCCCCTATATTCAGTTTGCAGGCTAAAAGTATATTACTTAAAAATTGCAGCCATTCTTCTCTAATAAAAGGAACGGTTTCATCCCATACTAAAATGGCAATTTTCTTTTTATTCTCTCCTAAAAATGGCAATACAGTTGCATTGTCTAAATTATTGTCTGCCTGAACTACCTGTTTTTTGTTGGGTTGTAGTGTTGTTGTTGCAGTTTTTTCTTTCAGATGCTCCTGAATGGGTGCATTTTGTGGTTGGTCATTTATATTTGGATTATCTATAATTACCAATGTATCTTTGTACATGGAAGCAATATAGTCTGCAGGTAACTGTATATCTTCAAATTTCATCGGAATTAATTTTAAATAAACACTTGTTAGTTTTTTGTTTCTTTGCACCAAAAATATAAAGATATGATAAAGGCATCAGGCTTTCCTGTTACAAAAGTTGTGCACAGTAGGTTAAGCAATTTAAGTTTAGAGAATATCCCATTTGGGAAATACTTTTCTGACCATATGTTTATGGCTACTTATAAAAATGGGGCATGGCAGGATCCGCAAATTATTCCATATCAATCATTACAAATGGAGCCCTCCCTGGCCGCCTTGCATTATGGCCAGGCTATATTTGAAGGCATTAAAGCCTACAAACATGCTTCCGGAGAAGCCTTTATTTTTAGGCCTTACGATAATTTTATACGATTTAATTTATCGGCCGAAAGAATGTGTATGCCGGAAGTTCCTGAATATATTTTTATAGATGGCATGCATCAGTTACTGGCTATTGATAAAGACTGGATTCCGGCAAAGGCGGAACATGCGTTATACATTCGGCCGGTTATGTTTTCTACAGATGTTACACTGGGCGTAAAGCCATCTGAAAGCTATACTTTCATTATTTTATTAAGTCCAACAGGCCCCTATTATGCCAAACCCATGAAAATATTTGTGGAAGAAACCTATACTCGTGCTGCCCGCGGTGGCGTTGGTTTTTCAAAAAATGCAGGCAACTATGCCGGTAGCATGATGGCTGCCAAAAAAGCCAATGAAATGGGGTATGATCAGGTACTTTGGACAGATGCTGTTGAACACAAATGGCTACAAGAAGTGGGCATGATGAATGTGGTTTTTGTTATTAATAATATTGCCATTACACCTTCGTTAGAAGAAGGTACCATACTAAATGGCGTTACTAGAAACAGTGTTTTGGTGTTGTTGCAAGAAATGGGTATACCGGTGGAAGAAAGAAAAATAAACATAGATGAAGTAACGGTAGCCTATAAAAATGGAACATTACAAGAAGTATTTGGAACAGGAACGGCAGCAACCATAGCCCTTATAAAAGAATTACGTTATAAAAATGAGCAAATGGTTTTTGATACCGACAATTGGAAAATTGCCCCGGCCATTCGTGAAAAACTCAATCAATTACGCTATGGAAAAGTGGCAGATACCCATGGCTGGCTGTATAAAATTTAGCTTTTTATGCTGCTAACGCCATCTTTTAAATAAATTTTATCTTTTAAGATTTTTCTTTTTGGAATTTACGACAAGGGCTATTACCTTTGCCGTCCTAAAAATTAAATAAAGTAGAATGCCTACTATACAACAATTAGTTAGAAAAGGCCGCGAAATTATCAGGGCTAAAAGTAAGTCAAGAGCATTAGACGCTTGTCCACAACGTCGTGGTGTTTGTACCCGTGTATACACTACAACACCTAAAAAGCCAAACTCAGCTTTACGTAAAGTGGCCAAAGTACGGTTAACAAATAAAATTGAGGTAATTGCTTATATACCCGGTGAAGGTCATAACCTACAGGAGCACTCTATCGTTTTAATCAGAGGCGGTCGTGTAAAAGATTTACCCGGTGTTCGTTACCATATTGTAAGGGGTAGTTTAGATACTGCCGGTGTTAAAGACAGAAAAAAGAGCCGCTCTAAATACGGTACAAAGAAAGAAAAAGCAAAAAAATAAATCAGTTAAACAGCTAATTTTTATATAACATGCGTAAAGCACAAGCCAAAAAATTACCTATAGCACCCGACGGTAGGTTTAATGATAAACTAGTAAGCCGTTTTATCAATAATATAATGTGGGATGGCAAAAAAAGTACTGCCATTAATATATTTTACGATGCCATCGATAAAGTGTCTAAAATGACCAATGAAGATGGTTATGAAGTTTGGAAAAGAGCTTTAGCTAATATTACTCCTGCTGTAGAAGTACGCAGCCGTAGAATTGGAGGTGCTACTTTTCAAATTCCTTCTGAAGTGCGCCCCGACAGAAAAATATCTTTAAGTATTAAATGGATGGTGCGCTACAGCCGCGAAAGAAACGGTAGAACCATGGCCGATAAACTGGCTAATGAAATTATTGCTGCCAGCAAAGGGGAAGGAGGTGCATTCAAAAAGAAAGAAGATGTGCATAGAATGGCCGAAGCCAACAAAGCTTTCTCACATTTCAAAGTGTAAATAAAAAATAACATAGAAAAAGGCTGCCTGTATCAGGTGGCCTTTTTTATTGGTAGAAGCTATAAGAAATGATATTGGTTGCTAATTTCTTGACATATAGTCATTATTCTCAATAAAAAACATAGTTTCATTCCTCGAATTGCTTTACAGTTAACCCATCAATTGCATATTTGAGCAACTAATCATTAAATCTTTGATTAAAATCTTGTAGAAATTCCTAAATCCCTACCTTTGCCGCCTGAAAAAAAATAAACAATCACTTTATGGCGGATTTGAAATTTCAACGCAATTTTGGTATTGCCGCTCACATTGATGCCGGTAAAACCACAACTACCGAGCGTATCCTACGGTATACCGGTATGATACATAAAATTGGTGAGGTGCACGATGGCGCTGCCACTACCGACTGGATGGAACAAGAAAAAGAAAGGGGTATTACCATTACCTCAGCAGCAGTAAGCTGTCAATGGAATTTTCCAACCGTATTAGGTAAAGTTACCCCTGAAACAAAAAAATATTATTTTAATATTATTGATACTCCCGGACACGTTGACTTTACTGTAGAAGTAGAACGTTCAATGCGAGTATTAGATGGGTTGATTGCCTTGTTTTCGGCTGTGGATGGTGTAGAGCCACAATCAGAAACCGTATGGCGCCAGGCCAATCGTTACAAAGTACCTCGTATTGGTTTTGTCAATAAAATGGACCGTTCCGGTGCCGATTTCTTAAATGTGGTAAAACAGGTAAGAGAAATGCTCGGAGCCAAAGCTGTACCATTACAATTACCCATTGGGGCAGAAGATAATTTTAGAGGGGTTGTAGATTTAATTAAAATGAAAGGCATTGTATGGCATGCTGAAACAGAGGGAATGACTTTTGATGAAATTCCGGTGCCCGAAGATATGTTGGAAGAAGTAAATTTCTGGAGACAAAACTTAGTTGAAGCGGTTGCAGAATACGATGATCATTTAATGGAAAAATTCTTTGATGATCCGAATACCATTAGCGAAGATGAGGTTCATGAAGCCATTCGTAAAGCTACTATCGATTTAAGTATAGTGCCCATGATGTGTGGTTCTTCTTTCAAAAACAAAGGCGTACAAACCGCATTAGATGCCGTTTGTAGATATTTGCCTTCTCCTGTTGATATTGAAGCGGTAACAGGTATTAATCCTGATACCGGCTTAGAGGTAAGCCGTAAACCCGATGCCAAAGAGCCCTTTGCAGCCCTGGCTTTCAAAATTATGACTGATCCATTCGTAGGTCGTTTGGCTTTCTTCCGCTGTTATAGTGGCCATTTAGATGCCGGCAGCTATGTATTAAACGTAAGAAGCGGTAAAAAAGAGCGTATCAGCCGTATTATGAAGATGTTTGCCAACAAGCAAAACCCAATCGATTTTATTGAAGCGGGCGATATTGCTGCTGCAGTTGGTTTCAAAGAAATTAAAACCGGAGATACACTTTGTGATGAAGCGCATCCAATTGTACTGGAAAATATGTTTATTCCTGAGCCAGTTATTGCCATTGCCATTGAGCCTAAAACACAAGCCGATGTGGACAAAATGGGTATGGCCATTGCCAAATTGGTAGAAGAAGATCCTACTTTGCGTGTAAACACAGATGAAGATACCGGGCAAACCATTTTGCGTGGCATGGGAGAATTGCATTTGGAAATTATTCTTGACAGGATGCGCCGCGAATTTAAAGTAGAAGTAAATCAGGGTGCACCACAGGTAGCATACAAAGAAGCCTTCCAGGCAACCATTCAACATCGCGAAATATTGAAAAAACAAACCGGTGGTCGCGGTAAATTTGCCGATATTCAATTTGAAATTGGCCCCGCCGATGAAGAATGGTTAAAAGAAAATGAAGGAAAGAATTTCCAATTTGTAAACGATATATTCGGAGGTTCTATTCCCCGTGAATTTGTACCTGCTATCCAAAAAGGTTTTGAAACAGCAATGGGAACCGGTGTATTGGCAGGATATCCGGTTAATAACATGAAAATCAGAGTTTTTGATGGTAGTTATCATGACGTGGATTCAGATTCTATGTCGTTTGAACTATGTGCTAAGTCCGGATTCCGTGAAGCAGCCAAAAAAGCCAAACCGGTATTATTAGAACCCATTATGAAAGTGGAAGTATTAACTCCAGATCAGTACATGGGTGATGTAACCGGCGACTTAAACCGCAGAAGAGGAATGTTGGAAGGAATGGATAACCGTAACAATTTACAGGTAATTAAAGCCAAAGTTCCATTGAGTGAAATGTTTGGTTATGTAACCCAATTACGTTCTTTATCTTCAGGTCGTGCTACTTCCACCATGGAATTTTCTCATTATGCACCTGCTCCAAATAACGTAGCAGAAGAAGTAATGGCCAAAAATAAAGGGAAAGTAAAAGTAGAAGATTAGGATGTAGAACAAGTAAATACATCATAAAGAGCCACATTTTAAAGCGTGTGGCTCTTTTTTTTAGCAGCATTTATCCTAACAAAAAAATATTTCGCTTTTCTTATAAATATTTTTAAAAAAACTTTCTTTTTTCTTGCCCATTTAAACCTGTAGCCATACCTTTGCAACCCAATCGGAAAATTAGGTAAAGATTATGTCTCAAAGAATCAGAATAAAATTACAATCATACGATCACAATCTGGTAGATAAATCTGCCGAGAAAATTGTGAAAACTGTTCGTAGTACTGGTGCCGTTGTAACCGGACCTATTCCTTTGCCTACGCATAAAAGAATTTTTACTGTTTTGCGTTCACCCCACGTGAATAAAAAAAGCAGAGAGCAATTCCAGTTGTGTACGCATAAGCGGTTATTAGATATTTATACATCATCATCCAGAACGGTTGATGCTTTGAGCAAATTAGATTTACCTTCCGGTGTTGAAGTGGAAATCAAAGCTTGATAAAGTTGATTAAGTAGGCTACCTCCCAATCGTTATTGAAAAAGGAGCTCTGGCTTTTGAATATAAAATTTGACATATAAACAGGCCCTTCGAGGTTTGTTTACTTCCGGTACTTCCATCGTCTTTGAAGTGTATATTTCAAAGAGCAGGCAAAACCACCGGGTTTTGGTGGCAAAAGGGAAAAGGTCGGCAGCAAACAAGGATTGAATTTTGCTTCATGGCAAAATGTCCTCTACACCTTAGCGGGGCAAAAACCGCAAAACATGAAAGGTATTATTGGAAAAAAAATTGGAATGACCAGCATTTTTGCCCAAGATGGCAAACAGGTGGCATGTACCATTATTGAGGCAGGTCCTTGTGTAGTAACACAAGTGAAAACCAAAGAAACAGACGGTTATGAAGCTTTGCAATTAGGCTTCACCGATAAAAAAGAAAAACACTCCACTAAGTCTGAGTTAAATCATTTCGTAAAAGCTCAAACTGCTCCCAAAAGATTTATAAAAGAATTTCGCAACTATACCATTGAAAAAGCATTAGGCGAAACCATTACACTCGATATTTTTTCTGAAGGTGATGCTGTTGAAGTAATTGGCACCACAAAAGGAAAAGGTTTTCAGGGTGTTGTGAAACGTCATGGTTTTAGTGGTGTTGGTGAAGCTTCTCATGGTCAACATGACCGTTCAAGAGCCCCCGGTTCAATCGGTGGTTCATCTTATCCTTCAAGAGTTTTTAAAGGAATGAGAATGGCAGGTCGAATGGGTAATGACCATGTAAAAATGAAAGGATTGAAAATAGTAAAAATATTCCCTGAGAAAAATTATCTGTTAATCAGTGGTTCAGTACCGGGTCATAACGGTTCTATAGTTTATATCCAGAAGTAGTCACCTATAATTCACACAAATCATGCAATTAGAAATATTAAATATAAAAGGCGAAAAAACAGGCAGAACGGTTGAATTACCGGAAGATATTTTTGGTATTGAACCCAATGACCATGTTATTTATTTGGCTGTTAAACAACATTTAGCTGCTCAACGTCAGGGTACACATAAGGTAAAAACACGTGCTGAGGTACATGGTGCCAGCCGTAAATTACACAAACAAAAAGGTACCGGTGGTTCTCGTAAAGGTAATATCCGTAACCCTTTGTACAAAGGTGGTGGTACTATTTTTGGACCTAAACCACACGCTTATACTTTCAAATTAAACCGTAAAGTAAAAGATTTGGCAAAAATTTCTGCCCTTAGTTATAAAGCAAAAGAAAATGCCATTATTGTAGTAGAAGATATTGCAATGGATGCACCTAAAACAAAGGAAATTACCAATATCATGCGTGCTTTGCAGGTAGCTGAAAAGAAAGCAATTATTGTTTTGCCTGAGTATAATGATAATGTGTATTTAAGTTCCAGAAATATCCCGAATATTACCAGTACATTATTGGCAGATATCAATACCTATGATGTAATGAATGCAGATGTTTTGGTAATAACAGAAAATGCAGCGAAGATATTTGCAGAAAACGAAATGGTAGAAGCATAATTTACAAACGTTTCAAAAGAAATAGAATGAAACCAACTGATATTTTAATTAAGCCTATTTTATCTGAAAAGGCAAATGTCCAACAGGAAAAGTTACGCCGTTATACTTTTAAAGTAGTTCGTGCAGCAAATAAACTTCAAATAAAACAGGCAATTGAATCCTTTTATGGCATTACCGTAGTGGATGTTAACACTGTAGTAGTTCCAGGAAAAAACAAAACCCGTTACACAAAGGCTGGTTTTATCAAAGGGAAAAAATCATCTTATAAAAAAGCATTGGTAACAGTTGCTGAGGGTGATACAATTGATTTATACGCAAACATTTAGTTATAGTAGCGAAGCTGAAAATTTCGCATTAAAATTTAAGAAACAATGGCATTAAAAAAGTACAAACCAATCACTGCCGGCACTCGTTGGAGAATTGGCAATGCTTATGCTGAAATTACCACTAATGAGCCTGAAAAAAGCTTGTTAGAACCACTTAAAAAAACAGGTGGACGTAATGCTCAGGGTCGCAGGTCAATGCGTTACATAGGCGGGGGTCATAAAAGACATTACCGTATTATTGACTTTAAGCGCAATAAGCAAAATATTGAAGCAACTGTTGTATCAATTGAGTACGATCCAAACCGTACTGCTTTTATAGCGCTGTTACAATATGCAGATGGTGAAAAAAGATATATTCTGGCTCCTCAGGGTTTACAAGTAGGTGCCAAAGTTATTGCCGGCGATGCAGTTGCACCCGAAATTGGCAATGCACTTCAAATGAAGAATATGCCTTTGGGTACCAATATTCATAATATTGAAATGCAACCCGGACAAGGTGGAAAATTAGCACGTAGTGCCGGTGCATCTGCTCAATTAGCCAATAAGGAAGAAAAATACGCCGTATTAAAAATGCCTTCCGGAGAGTTGAGAAAAGTTTTAATTAACTGTTACGCAACTGTTGGAGTGGTATCTAATAGCGATCATAATTTACAAACTGCCGGTAAAGCAGGTGTAAATCGTTGGAAAGGAATCCGCCCAAGAGTTAGAGGTGTAGCCATGAACCCCGTAGATCACCCAATGGGTGGTGGTGAAGGTAAAGCTTCCGGAGGTCATCCACGCAGCAGAACCGGTAAATATGCCAAAGGTGAAAAAACCAGAACAAGAGGCAAAGCCAGTGATAAGCTGATTATTCAAAGAAGAGATGGTAAAAAAATTACCAAGTAACAATATTTAGATAAACGCACTAAATCGTAAATCCAAATGGGTCGTTCGATTAAAAAAGGTCCTTATGTTGACGCAAATCTTGATGAAAAAGTAACCGCCATCAACGAAGGTAAAATAAAGAAAGGGGTGATAAAAACCTGGAGCCGTCGCAGTACAATTACACCCGATTTTGTTGGGCATACATTTGCTGTACACAATGGTAACAAGTTTATACCTGTATATGTAACTGAATTTATGGTTGGACATAAATTAGGAGAATTTGCGCCTACCAGAAACTTCAAAGGTCACTCAGGACAAAAAAAATAAATTAATTCAGGGCAAACAGTAAAACAGTTTGCCGAATGATAGAAATCAAATCAAAATGGAAGCAGTAGCTAAACTGAAAAATTATCCCACTGGTCCGCTCAAAATGCGGTTATTAGCCGATGTGATCCGTGGAATGGAAGTAGAAAAGGCTTTGGCTATATTAGAATTTCACCCGCAACACAATGCTACCCCGTTAGCAAAACTGTTGAAGAGTGCCATTAATAATTGGGAACAAAAAAATAATGGAGCCAGTGCTGCAGATAGTAGTCTTATTGTAAAAACAATTTTTGTAGATGGTGGCCGCATTTTAAAAAGAATGCGCCCGGCACCACAAGGTCGTGGTTACAGAGTAAGAAAACGCAGCAATCATGTAACAATCATTGTAGATTCTAAAAACTAATTGAAACCATATTATGGGTCAGAAAGCAAATCCAATTGGTAACAGGTTAGGTATCATCCGCGGATGGGAAAGTAACTGGTATGGCAATAAAAAAGACTTTGCCGTTAAGTTAATTGAGGATCAAAAAATCCGTACTTACCTGAATGCCCGTATAAACAAAGGTGGTATAGCAAAAATAGTTATTGAGCGTACGCTTGGTAAACTTATCGTTACCATTCATACATCAAAACCAGGTATTATTATCGGTAAAGGTGGTGGTGAAGTAGATAGTATTAAAGAAGAATTGAAGAAATTAACCGGTAAGGATGATGTTCAAATCAATATTCTTGAAATACGTCGTCCTGAATTAGATGCAACCATTGTTGGCGATACTATTGCACGGCAAATTGAAAACCGTATTAACTTTAAGCGTGCCATTAAAATGGCCATTGCCTCAACACTCAGAATGGGTGCAGAAGGTATTAAAGTAAGGGTGAGCGGACGTTTAGGCGGTGCTGAAATTGCTCGTAGTGAAGAATTTAAACAAGGCCGTGTACCATTGCATACTTTACGTATGGATATTGATTATGCAAGTGTATTTGCACAAACTGTATATGGTAAAATCGGTATCAAAGTGTGGATTTGTAAAGGTGAAGTATTAGGTAAACGCGAATTGAACCCAAATTTTGTTGGCGGAAAAAATGACCTAAGCGATAGAAGAGAGAGAACCGGTGGAGATGACAGACGCGGAGGCGGTAATCGCGGAGATCACCGTGGCGGTGGAAGGAACAATGATTCCAGAGGACCAAGAAAACCACAGCATTAAAACAGGTACTAGCAATTTGCTATACTTTTTTTGAATACCACACAGTAAATACTGTGTAAAAACAACAAAAAAATGTTACAGCCAAAAAGAAGTAAACATAGAAAACAACAAAAAGGCCGCATTAGGAATGTTGCTAAAAGGGGCACCTCTATTGCTTTCGGTTCGTTTGCATTAAAAGCTTTAGAACCCATTTGGTTAACCAACCGTCAGATTGAAGCTGCCAGACAAAGTATGACACGTGCCATGAAGCGTGAAGGAAACGTTTGGATTAGGGTATTCCCCGATAAAATTATTACCCGTAAACCTTTAGAGGTAAGGATGGGTAAAGGTAAAGGTAACCCTGAATTTTGGGCTGCTGTAGTGGAACCGGGTCGTATTATTTTTGAGTGTGATGGTGTAAGTGAAACAGTTGCCAGAGAAGCATTGCATTTGGCAGCTCAAAAATTACCAATTGCAACCAAATTTATTGTAAGGAGAGACTTGCAAGCATAAAATAAACACTTTAATATTATTTGCAATGGCAAAAAAATTTGATTTTAATAAGAGCCTAAAGGAGATGACTGAATCTGACATTAAAGCCAGAATTGAGGAGGATACCTTAAGGTTAAAGAAATTGGAATTTGCACACGCAATTTCTCCGTTGGAAAATCCAATGAGTATTCGTGAGTTAAGAAAAGATATTGCCCGTTTAAAAACGGCATTACATAACAGAGCTATGGCTTAATAACCAATAAATTGCTAACAATGGTTGAAAGAAATTTGCGTAAAACAAGAATTGGGGTGGTAACCAGTAATAAAATGGCTAAAACCATTACCGTTGCTGTAGAAAGAAAAGTAAAACACCCTATTTATGGAAAGTTCGTTAAGAAAACGACTAAGTTCCATGCACACGATGAAAAAGATGAGTGCACAATTGGTGATATGGTTAAAATAATGGAAACCCGCCCACTAAGCAAAACCAAACGTTGGAGATTAGTTGAGGTGATTGAAAAAGCCAAATAAAATTATTATCGATAGCCTGCTTATAGCAGCCTGTTAACTATCAAATTATTAAACAATGATCCAGCAAGAAAGCAGACTAAATGTAGCTGATAATAGCGGTGCCAAAGAAGTACTTTGTATTAAAGTACTTGGAAATAGTGGCCAGGATTATGCCAAAATTGGCGATAAAATTGTGGTAACTGTTAAAGATGCCATTCCTGCCGGTGGTATTAAAAAAGGTACCGTATCCAAAGCCGTAATTGTAAGAACCAAAAACAAATTACGCAGAAAAGATGGTTCTTATATTCGTTTTGATGATAATGCTGTTGTGTTATTAAACAATGCTGATGAGCCACGTGGAACTCGTATTTTTGGGCCGGTTGCCCGTGAATTAAGAGATAAAGGCTACATGAAAATAATTTCATTGGCACCTGAGGTTTTATAAATCGCTCCGTAGCGTAACAACTGTACAAGTACAAGTGTGCGACGCAACGAAGCTGAATATAGATTAAAAGCTGGTAACAAAACAAATAACTAACCTTTTAAAAAAGGGTTATATAAAAGGGTAAACACCATGAGTAAAAGATTTAAACCCAAATTTAACATCAAAAAAGGCGATACTGTTGTAGTAATTGCCGGTGAAGACAAGGACTTGAAAAAACCCAGAAAGGTATTAGAAGTTCTGATTGATGAAGCACGAGTTGTTGTAGAAGGGGTAAACATTGTTACAAAACATACCAAACCCAATGCTCAAAATACAAAAGGTGGTATTGTTAAAATAGAAGCTCCTGTGCATATCAGTAATGTAATGCTTTGGGATGCAAAAGCCGGCGGCCCTGCAAAAATTAAAAAAAGCCGAGAAGAGGGTAAATTAATTAGAATATCAAAAAAATCAGGGGAGGTTATTAAATAATGAGTACAACTAAATACACTCCGAGAATGGCGGAAAAATATCGCCAGGAAGTAATTCCCGTATTGATGAAGAAGTTTGCTTATAAAAGTGTAATGCAGGCTCCTAAAATCGAAAAAATTTGTATTAACCGTGGCGTGAACGGTGCTGTTACCGATAAAAAATTGGTAGATGTTGCCGTAAACGAATTAGAACAAATTACAGGTCAAAAGGCCGTACCTACTTATTCTAAAAAAGACATTTCTAATTTTAAATTACGTAAAGGCATGCCCATTGGCGCAAGAGTTACTTTACGTGGCGAAAAAATGTATGAATTTTTAGACAGGCTGGTATCTGTAGCATTACCCCGGGTACGTGATTTTAAAGGAATTAGTGATAAAGCTTTTGATGGGCGTGGTAACTATACTTTAGGCGTAACTGAACAAATTATATTTCCGGAAATTGATATTGATAAAGTTAATAAAATTACCGGTTTTGATATAACCATTGTTACAACTGCGCAAACCAATGAAGAAGCATATGAGCTGTTGAAAGAATTGGGAATGCCTTTTAAAAGTGCAAAAAAAGAAAATAATTAAAATATAAATGGGCAATTTGCCCATTCAGAATCAACATTAAAATTATGGCAAAAAAATCAATCATAGCCAGACAAGTAAAAAGAGAAGCAATGGTGGCCAAGTACGCAGAAAAACGTGCTGCTCTGAAAGCTGCAGGTGATTATGCTGCTTTAGATTTATTACCCAAAAACGCTTCACCGGTACGATTAAAAAATCGTTGTCAGTTAACCGGCAGACCTCGTGGATATATGCGTTATTTCGGTGTATCCAGGGTAATATTCAGAGACATGGCTTTAAATGGTAAAATTCCTGGTGTAACAAAAGCCAGCTGGTAATTTTAATCCGTTTAGTAAACAAAATTTAGAACAGCATTTAATTAATATACAATGGTAACTGATCCTATTGCAGACTTTTTAACAAGGATTCGTAATGCTCAAATGGCCGGTCACAGACTGGTAGAAATTCCCGCCTCTAATTTAAAAAAGCGGATGACTGAAATTTTATATGAGCAGGGTTATATTTTAAAGTACAAATTTGAAGAAAATACCAAACAAGGTATTATCAAAATTGCACTGAAGTATGATCCTACGAGTAAACAACCTGCTATTCGTTCCTTAGAAAGAATTAGCAGACCAGGTTTACGTCAATACGCAAAACCCGCTGATATGAAACGTGTTATTAATGGGTTGGGTATTGCTATCATCAGCACCTCTAAAGGCGTATTAACCGACAAACAGGCAAAAGCGCAAAATGTTGGTGGTGAAGTGCTTTGTTATATTTATTAATCACTTTTTGATTTAAGTAGATAATTAAGCCTTTTAGTCGGGGCTGAACACAACTTAAATTGTAATTATAAAAAACGAAACGACTATGTCTAGGATTGGAAAACAACCCGTAATACTTCCCAAAGGCGTTACTGTTACACTTGGAAAAGATAACGTAATTACAGTGAAAGGGCCTAAAGGTGAATTAAAGCAAGCAGTTGACAGAGATATTGTGATTGAAATTTCTGACACTGAAGTGAATTTAAAAAGACCTACTGATCAAATTCGCCATCGTGCCATGCATGGTTTGTACCGTTCTTTGGTATCTAACATGGTAAAAGGTGTAACAGAAGGATTTAGAAAAGATCTGGAATTGGTGGGTGTGGGTTTTAAAGCTGCGAATCAAGGTAATACATTGGATTTATCGTTAGGTTACTCTCACAACATTATTTTTGAAGTGCCTAAAGAGTTGAAAGTTGCCACTGCTACTGAAAAAGGTAAGAACCCAACCATTACTTTAGAAAGTATTGACAAACAATTATTAGGACAGGTGGCTGCTAAGATACGCGGATTACGTAAACCTGAACCATACAAAGGAAAAGGTGTAAAATATAGCGATGAAATTATCAGAAGAAAAGCTGGTAAAGCTGCTGGTAAATAACAATTATAAATGACACTTCCGGCAGTATCGGAAGACAAAATAAATAGAAATGAATAGTAAACTTGTTCAAAGACAAAAAATTCGGTACCGTATCCGTAAAAAAGTTGCCGGTACAGCTACTAAACCCCGTTTATCGGTTTTTAGAAGTAATGCAGAAATTTATGCTCAATTAATTGATGATGACAATAGCGTAACACTGGCTGCTGCCTCTTCAAGAGATAAACATTTAGTTGCTCAAAAAGTTACAAAAATTGAAAAAGCTAAAATGGTAGGTGTAGCTATTGCACATAAAGCAAAAGAATTAGGTATTACCACCTGTGTTTTTGACAGAGGCGGGAACTTATACCATGGCAGAGTGAAAAGTGTAGCAGATGGTGCCAGAGAAGGTGGTCTTCAATTCTAATCTAAACAAATACTTAATAATTTAGGTCCATGTCTAAAATAACTGAAAATAAAGTAAAGCTAACCGGTGAAATTGAACTGAAAGAAAAAGTAGTTGCGATTAACCGTGTTGTAAAAACTACAAAAGGCGGACGTACTTTTAGTTTCTCTGCTTTAGTAGTAGTTGGTAACGAAAAAGGAATTGTTGGCCAGGGTTTGGGAAAAGCAAAAGAAGTTCAGGAAGCTATAGCAAAAGGTATTGATGATGCAAAAAAGAACTTGGTAAAAGTTCCTGTAATGCATGGAACCATACCACACGAACAATGGTCAAAAGCCGGTGCAGCCAAAGTATTAATTAAACCCGCAGCACACGGAGCCGGTGTAATTGCTGGAGGCAGCATGCGTGCTGTTTTGGAAAGTGCAGGTGTTACCGACGTATTGGCCAAAAGTCTTGGTTCTGCCAATCCTCATAATGTTGTTAAGGCTACCATTAAAGCTTTAACCGAATTACGTGAGCCAATTCAGGTTGCCAAAAATCGTAACGTAAAATTAAATAAAGTTTTTAACGGGTAAACTTTAGCATATTTTGCTGAGGTTAAAATTCTGAAGATTATGAAAAAAATTAAAGTTACTCAAATAAAAAGTGGTATCGACAGGTCTGAACGTCAAAAAAAAACCTTAGAAGCCCTTGGTTTAAATAAGTTAAATGCATCACGTGAAGTAGAAGCAACTCCTCAAATTGTTGGCATGATCAATAAAGTAAGCCACTTAGTGAAAGTTGAAGAAGTAAAGTAATTCAATCATTGAATGCTAAATGATATGTGAATTAATTTCGCATATCATTTCGCATTTATCATTTATTCATCAAGCGAGGGGCGATTCCCCGATAAGTACAAAATCAAATACAATGAAATTACACAATTTAAAATCCGCAGAAGGCGCAACGCACAAACAAAAAAGATTAGGCAGAGGTGAAGCATCTGGTAAAGGTGGTACATCTACAAAAGGTAACAAAGGTGGACAAAGCCGTGCCGGTTACCAACGTAAAAATGCTTTTGAAGGCGGTCAGATGCCTATCCAACGTCGTTTACCAAAACGTGGCTTTAAAAATATTAATCGTGTTGAATACAAAGTGTTCAACTTAGGTCAAATAGAAACATTGAATGAAAAATATGCTTTCTCAGAATTTTCATTGGAAAACTTATACATCAACGGATTGGTAAACAGGACTGATAAAGTTAAAATTCTGGGTAATGGAGAATTAAAAACTAAATTGAATTTTAAAGTAAATGCCATTAGCGATAAGGCAAAAGCTGCCATTGAATCTATTGGCGGTACAGTAGAGCTAATTAAATAATTTACTGTATATTGCCTCCCGCATTCATTAGCGTTTGAAATGCTTTAGGTTTTAATCTCTTAACAACAGTATTTGTGAAAAAATTCATCAAAACAATTAAGAATATTTGGGGTATTGAAGAGTTGCGTGATAAAATTATTGTAACGCTTGCTTTAATATTAGTATACCGGTTTGGTACCCATGTAGTATTACCCGGAATTGACCCGAATTTATTAGATCAGGCAAAATTAAATGCTGCAAATAAAGGTTTGTTAGGTTTGTTCGATACTTTTGCAGGTGGAGCTTTTACACAAGCTTCCATTTTTGCATTGGGCATTATGCCTTATATATCTGCCTCTATTTTTATGCAGTTAATGACCATTTTAGTGCCTCAATTACAAAAAATTCAAAAAGAAGGTACCAGCGGTCAGAATAAAATTAACCAATGGACTCGTTATTTAACTGTAATTGTAACCGCTTTTCAGGCAGGTGCTTATGTTGCTTATTTAACTAACCCACAGGGCGGCTATGCACAGGCTATCTTATTAGACAGAACAGTATTTACAATTACCACTGTTATCACACTTTCAGCAGGAACTTTGTTTGTAATGTGGTTAGGAGAAAGAATCCAGGATAAAGGTTTGGGGAATGGTACCTCTATTATTATCATGGTGGGTATATTAGCACGTTTTCCACAGGCAACCATTCAGGAATTTTCTGCCAAAAGTGAAAAAGCGGGTGGTGGTTTATTAATTTTCCTGATTGAAATTGCCATTCTGGTTGCTGTCATTATGAGCTTAATTATATTGGTGCAAGGTGTACGTAAAATACCTGTGAATTATGCCAAACAAATTATAGGCAATCGTCAGTTTGGCGGTGCAAGACAATTTTTACCGGTAAAAGTGAATAGTGCAG
Organism: Hydrotalea sp. GW822-HT8A01; assembly: GCF_058798575.1. Taxonomy (NCBI): domain Bacteria; kingdom Pseudomonadati; phylum Bacteroidota; class Chitinophagia; order Chitinophagales; family Chitinophagaceae; genus Hydrotalea; species Hydrotalea sp. GW822-HT8A01. Next base: position 3,650,543 of record NZ_CM179506.1, on the reverse strand, counting down.
GTGTAATGCCTATCATCTTTGCACAGGCAATTATGTTCTTACCTACATTGGTTTCTTTCACTAATATTGAATCTGCAAAAGGAATTATAAAAATATTCAATGATCACAGTAACCCTTGGTACATGCTGATTTATGGTGTTATGGTAATTGGATTTACCTTTTTGTATACCGCTTTAATATTCAACCCCAAACAAATTTCTGAAGATTTAAAACGTAATAACGGTTTTATACCCGGTGTTAAACCCGGCCAACCTACAACAGACTTTATAGGCGCTATTATGGATAAAGTAACCTTACCCGGTGCCATTTTTCTTGCAATTGTAGGTATCATGCCAGGTTTTGCTCAAAAATTAGGTGTAACCAGTTCATTCAGTACGTTTTATGGAGGTACCTCTTTGTTAATTATGGTAGCGGTAATTTTAGATACGCTGCAACAAATAGAAACTTATTTATTAATGCGTCAGTACGATGGATTAATGTCTGGTGGCGGTAGAATACAGGGAAGGCAAGGTGTAACATCTTCTGTATTATAATATTGAAGAATTGCTTTTTAAATATTAACCTGTTGGGCCTTGGCTCAGCAGGTTTTCTTTTTATTGACGTTCCATTTATACTTTAGATAATAGCACTAATTTAAATTGAATCAATTAATTTTATTTTCAAATGTCACGAAGAAATAATGTAAATATGATGTATGCTAAAACTGAACAGGAAATTGCATTGATGAAAGAAGCCGCTTTGCTGGTTAGTAAAACATTAACGGCTGTTGCTACATTTTTAAAACCCGGCGTTACTACCTTACAAATAGATAAACTTTGTTTTGAATTTGTGAAAGATCATCAGGCTATTCCTTCATTTCTAAATTATCACGGATATCCATACTCAGTATGTGCTTCGGTGAACGACGTGGTGGTACATGGTTTTCCGAATCATACTCTAATTAAAGAAGGTGATATTGTTTCAATTGATATGGGTGTCATTTTAAATGGATGGCATGGCGATCATGCGTATACCTTTATTGTTGGAGAGGTTGCACCTGAAGTATTGCAATTGGTAAAAATTACAAAAGAAAGCCTTTATAAAGGAATTGAAAAAGCAATAGCCGGTAACAGAGTAGGTGATATTTCTTTCGCCATTCAAGAACATACTGAAAAGAAAATGGGTTATGGGGTAGTGCGTGAATTAGTAGGTCATGGATTAGGACGTTCATTACATGAAGAGCCACAAGTGCCTAATTATGGTAAACGCGGTAATGGGCCAAAACTGAAAGAAAATCTTGTGTTGGCTATTGAACCGATGATTAATTTAGGTACCAAAGACGTGTATACAGAACAAGATGGCTGGACGGTTAGAACAAGGGATGGCAAAGTTTCTGTACATTTTGAACACGATGTTTGTGTGAAGAAGGAGCATCCGCTCATTCTATCTGATTACAGCATTATAGAAGCTGCTGAAAAAAGCAATACGAATCTAAATACCAGTTATTACGCATAATCTGTTTCAGTACTTGATTTTATTCTAAATAATCCAGAAAATCAAGTGCATGGTGTATTTAATTGTGTTTTAACCTGGCTGCAATATAATGCATTGACTGTATTGTTACATACTATAAAATAAATACATGAATAGATTGAATATTTTATCGTTTGCTTTTTTTTTAGCCCTCATGCAAGTGCAGGCACAGCAAAAGCATCCATTGCCTTGGTTCAAAGATTATCAACAGCAAAAAAAAGCCACTATTCTGCAGGATTATATTGATTTTATTGCCATCCCTAATATTGCAGTAAATAAGATTGCCTTGCAGAATAATGCGGAATATTTAATGCGGCTAATGCAATCTGCCGGTATTGAACATACCCGTTTTCTTTTTCCTGAAGATGAATCAGCACCACCGGTAGTATATGGAGAAATAATAGTACCCGGAGCCAGGCAAACTATTGTATTTTATGCCCATTATGATGGACAGCCCGTTGATAGCGCTAACTGGCATATCGGTTTACATCCCTTTCAACCTGCTTTATACAGTAATAAAATTGAACTTGGCGGTAAGCCATTGACGAAAGATGAATTTATTAATAATTTGCAGGATGAATTTCGAATTTATGCTCGTGGTGCTGCCGATGATAAAGCCGGTGTAATGGCAATCATCAATGCCTACATTGCTTTAAAAAAGAAAAATATTGCGCCTGCAGTAAATGTAAAGTTCTTTTTTGAAGGGGAAGAAGAAGCCGGTTCGCCACATTTGGCTGAGGTATTATTCAAATACAAAAATCTGCTTCGCTCTGATGTTTGGATTATTTGCGATGGCCCACAACCCTCATCCGGAAAAAATTTGATATCATTCGGTGTTCGGGGCGATACGCATATAGACATCACTTTGTATGGAAGCAAATTCCCATTACATAGTGGTCACTATGGCAATTGGGCACCCAATCCTGCATGGAATCTGGTTCGCTTATTATCTTCCATGAAAAACGATAGTGGTTATGTTACCATCAAAAATTTTTATAGTGATGTGACACCCTTATCCAATCTGGAGAAAAATGTATTGGCACAATTAGATCAAAATGATACAGAATTGAAACACCAATTCGGTTTTATTATGCCGGAAATGAAAAATATTGCTTTATCTGAAGCCATTCTTTTACCCACTTTAAATATCAATGGTATCGAAAGCGGAAAGTTTGGTGCATTGTCTACCAATAGTATTCCTGCTACCGCTTCTGTAAGTTTAGATTTACGTTTGGTGCCCGGAAACGATTACAAAGTACAGCAGGAAAGAGTCATTAAGCATATTCAAGATAAAGGTTATTACATCATTAACAGAGATCCTACTGATGTGGAACGAATGGCTCATCCATTCATTGCCAAAATTATTTGTAGTGATGGGTATAATGCGCAAAAAACACCAATGGACTTAGCAGTTTCGCAGCAAATCATTCGTGCACTTGCTGCAACTTCAACAAAGGGGTTAGTAATCATGCCTTCTACAGGTGGCAGCTTGCCTTTGTATGTTATTGAACAACAACTCAATGCCAAAGCCATTTCTATACCCATTGCCAATTACGATGATAATCAACATGCGTCCAATGAAAATATCCAAATGGGTAATTTTTGGAATGGTATTCAAGAAATCATTTCAATTATGATAATGCAATAAATGCGTAATTCAAAATCTTTAATAGTAATTGGAGGAGGTGCTGCCGGTTTTTTTTGTGCGGTAAACACTGCGCGGATGAACCCTGATTTGCGGGTAATGATTGTTGAAAAATCAGATAAAGTGCTTTCAAAAGTAAAAATTAGTGGTGGTGGGCGTTGTAATGTTACCCATGCATGTTTCGAACTCAATCAGTTTTTTCAATATTATCCACGTGGTGCGCAGTTTTTAAAAAAATGTTTTCATTGGTTTAATGCAAAACATACGGTTGAGTGGTTTAAAGAGCGCCATGTAAACCTGATTGCAGAACCAGATGGGCGGATGTTTAGCGATACCAATACCTCTCAAACAATTATTGATTGTTTGTTAGGCGAAGCAAAACGTTATGAGGTTAATCTTCTGTTGAAAACAAATATTATCAAAATTTTGCCTGTTAAAAATTATTTCAAATTAACTGCTGTAAATGGAAAAGAAATGGTAGCAGATTATGTATGTATTACAACAGGTGGTTTTCCTAAATTATTGCAGTGGAATTGGTTGGCCAATTTAGGTCATACTATTGTTCCGCCTGTAGCCTCGTTGTTTACATTCAACCTTTCTTCGCACCCTATTCATGAATTAACAGGTATTAGTGTTCCTGCTGTTGCAATAAAAATTAACGGAACAAAATGGAAACAAACAGGCCCTCTGTTAATTACCCATTTTGGTTTCAGCGGACCTGCCATTTTAAAGCTTTCGGCATGGGGTGCCCGTTATTTGGCTGAAAAAAATTATATTTTTGATATACTTATCAATTGGATTCCTGAAATGAATGAGCAGGTATTGCGAAATACCCTGAATGGTTTCAGAATGAATGCATCCCGGCAAATGATTGGTTCTAAATGCTATTTCTCTTTTCCTCTAAGGTTGTGGCTTTATTTCTTAGAACAAATCCATCTTTCACCTCAAAAAAAATGGGCCGATATCAGTAATCATCAAATCAATCAACTGGTATTGAAATTGCAGCAGGATAAGTATACCATTCAGGGCAAAACTACTTTTAAGGATGAATTTGTTACGGCTGGCGGCATCGATTTATCTGAAGTAGATGCCAATACTTTAGCAAGTAAAAAAATACCTCATTTGTTTTTTGCCGGTGAAGTGTTAGATATTGATGGTATAACAGGCGGATTTAATTTTCAAAGCGCATGGACAACAGCATTTATGGCAGCGAAAGCCATTGCTGCAGATAGTTCAGCAAGTGCATAAAAAAACTGCTCACTGAAACAACAGGAACAGTTTATTATTTCATAGCAATATTTATCCTTTCTTCTTTTTGTCGGCGGGCTTATTGGCTTTATACCGCATATCCGGTGTGCCATCTTTTTTCATTGGGCCGGCTGCCTCTTTTTTGCCTTTATTTTCTTTGTAACGCATATCGGCAGTACCATCTTTTTTAACATGGGTTGTTTTAGGCGCTGTCATTTCTTTTTTCTCTTTTTTAGGCTGAGTTTTAGCTGCCTGCGCAAAAGATGCTGTTGAGAAAATAGCTAAAGCCAGCACCAGTGCAAAAATTCTTTTCATTTTTTTGTGTTTTTAGTGAATAAAGTAGTTGAATGCAGGGTTTATCTGTTTTGAATAACCCGGTTAAATTTAAATAAAATTTTAAATCAATAAACATTTATTCCTCTTTTAATATTTTATTAATGTCTTGGTTATTAACGTTGCTATGAGGCATCAGATTGGTAAAAAAACTGCTATAAAATCAGTTTTTTTGGCTTGAAATACATACTTTTGCAGCCCGAATTAAAACAATCGGGTATTATTATGATTTCTATTAACAACCAATTAAACGCTGATGCACAGGAGAATGTATCCGGTGCTGCTCAGGAAGCAGTACAGGAACAATCTGCAGCGACAACAAATGTACCTGTAGCTGAGCCGGTTGAAGAAGTGGCAACCGCTCATGATGATTTTGACTGGAGTATTGATAAACGCAATGTAAGTCTGTACACCCCTGATGAAAAAGCTAAATATGACAAAGTGTATGAAAACACTTTTGTGCAAATTGAAGATGGCGAAATTTTACAGGGTGATATTGTTGGCTTAACCAAAACAGATGCTGTTATTAATATCGGGTTTAAAAGTGATGGTTTAATTTCTCTCAATGAATTCCGCGATACACCCGGTTTGAAAATTGGTGATAAAGTGGAAGTAATGGTGGTAGAAAAAGAAGACAGAGATGGCAATCTTCATTTAAGCCGCAAATCTGCCCGTATTTTCCGTGCTTGGGAAAAAATTGTAGAAGTACACAAAACCGGTGAAGTTGTTACCGGAACTGTTACCTCTAAAACCAAAGGCGGATTGATTGTTGATGTTTTTGGTATGGAAACCTTCCTTCCTGGCTCTCAAATTGATGTGAAACCGGTTACTGATTATGACCAGTTTGTTGGAAAAACAATGGAATTTAAAGTAGTTAAAATTAATGAAACCATTAAAAATGCCGTTGTATCACACAAAGCATTGATTGAAAGTGATATTGAAGCTCAAAGAGCTGAAATTATGAGTAAGTTAGAAAAAGGTCAGGTATTAGAAGGTACTGTAAAAAATATTACAGACTTTGGTGCATTTATGGATTTAGGTGGATTAGATGGCTTATTATATATTACCGATATTTCATGGGGAAGAATTTCTCACCCATCAGAAGTGGTAAAAATGGATCAAAAATTACAGGTGGTTGTATTAGACTTTGATGATGACAAAAAACGCATCAGTCTGGGTCTGAAACAATTAACGCCACATCCATGGGATGTATTACCTGCTGATTTAGCAGAAGGTGCAGTTGTAAAAGGTAAAGTGGTGAATATTGAAGATTATGGTGCTTTCTTAGAAATTCAACCCGGTGTTGAAGGCCTGGTACACGTTTCTGAAATTACCTGGGCAAATACACCCATCAACGCAAAAGAGTTCTTTAAATTAGGTGATGAGTATGAAGCTAAAGTGGTTACTTTAGATAAAGAAGCACGCAAAATGAGTCTTTCTATCAAACAAATGACAGAAGACCCATGGAGCACCATTGAAATCAAATTTGCAGAAGGCAGCAAACACAAAGGATTAGTGAAAAACATTACGCCTTATGGTGTGTTTGTTGAATTGGAAGCAGGAATTGGTGGAATGATCCATATTAGTGATTTAAGTTGGTTAAAACGCTTCAATCATCCCAGTGAATATGTAAAAGTGGGCGAATATATTGATACCATCATTTTAGGTATTGATAAAGAAAACCGAAAATTACAATTGGGCCACAAACAATTGGAAGAAGATCCCTGGAATGCACTGGAAGAAACCTTTGGCGTTGGAACTATTCATGAAGGAACTGTGATTCGTAAAGATGATAAAGGTGCCGTAGTGCAACTGTCTTATGGTTTAGAAGGTTTTGCTCCTAACCGTCATCTGGTTAAAGAAGATGGAAAATCTGTTGGTGCCGATGAAACTGCACAATTTGTAGTAATTGAGTTTGATAGAAATGAAAAAAGAATTGTGTTGAGCCATAGCAGAATTTGGGAACAGGCGCAGGCTGAAGAAAAAGAATCAGTGAAGAAAGAAGCCAAAGCCGAAGCTGAAAAAACCAAAAAAGCCGTAAAGAATATTCAGAGCAAAGTTGAAAAAGCAACTTTAGGCGATTTAGGTGCATTGGCCGATATTCGTGCCAAATTAGAAGGCGACGAAAAAGAAGGAGATAGCAAATAAATAAATCCTTTTTTCGAATAAGTTAACGTCTCATGTTGAACCCGACATGGGACGTTTTTTTTTGAAGAACATTTAATTTTTAACCAATTATACAGCAGTGTATCATTCGTGAAACGGTCGGCTCGGATACAGTTAAAAGGCTTCTTTAAGGGTATCTTCTTTTTTTACTTTCCTTGTACTTATTGTAAATAATTTCACTCATGGTTTTGTGATATACCTTCGATTCAACCCATGAAATAATATCCAGGTAGGCAAATGCACGGGTTTCAAAACGGTTCTTTTCAAGATGTTTTATTTTAGAAAGTAAAATAACCAGTTCGGGTTGTAATTTTTCTTCAGCTACATAAAAGGATCTCCGTAAGAAAGCAAAAATTTCTTCTTCAACAATGGTTAAATTTTGCATGCGGGCCATATACCGGTATACCGATTTTATTAAAGAATCAATAATATCATTATTACCCATTTCGTAATGTGCTAATAAATGCATTAAACGGGCATAACATTGCAGGTCATTTCGTAAAGAAAAATTATCATTAATTATTTTTTGCAAATAGTCAATACAGGTGGCAAATTGCCGGTTGCCAAAGTATAATGAGGCTATTTTATAGTTAAATACCAGAATACGGTGTGCATCAATAAATCGCCCATATTGATGTAATTGAGCCTCAATAAAAGGAACGATGGTTAACCCTTCTGAAAAGGTACCGGCCATTAAATGCCAGTTAATTTTTGCGCTATGAATATAGATAAAGGTTTGAATTCTGAAATTGTCGTGCTGGTTAGCCAAATCAGTTGCAGCAAAAGCTTCAAAACGTTGCAATATCAATTGAAACTTATCAAAATTTCTTAAATCAAAATGAGCATTGAGTAAGTTGTGCAATCCTTTAATGTAATGGCCGGTTTCAACTGCAATCATATTCGGCTGCTCATCAAATAAACCCAGCCATTTTTCACTGTAACGATAATACATTAAAAAATCTTGCCGAATAAATGCATACCAGGTATAGCTTTGGTATAGGTACAAACGTTCATAAAACCCTTTTAAAATATAGGCATTTGCAGGAAGGTTTTCTTTAAAGAATAGTTTTACATCTGCCTCATCCTGTTCATTTCTGGCATGTCCGTTTTTAATATACCAGGTATACAGGTGTAAAGCCAGGTTGGATAATGCAGCAACCTGTGTAACATGCTCACTTACTTTTATTGATTCGGAAGTGATTTGCATGGTTTTACCAGGCATGCTTCGGGTAATATGGAGGGTTTCAATTTTTTTTTCCAGTGAAAGTACCTGCGTCATGAAATTGAACTTATTGGCAGTTTTGGCCATTTCCTTTGCTCTTTCTAAAATTTTAAGGCTTTGTAAAAAAAGGCCTTTATTGTACAATATTCTGGCATAATCTAACTGCTCATTCAATTGTAAATCAATACTGTCAGTACTTTTTAGTAAACGCAAACTGGCTAAAACCTGTTTGTACAGATGTGTTTTTAAATTGGCTAATTGTGGTTTATTAATATTATTTAAACGCTTCAGTAAAGTTTTTTCATCATAATCCTGCATTTTTTCCAATGCATCGAATAATTGTACAATTTTTAGTTCGTCTTTATTAGAACTTCTTTTAATATAAAGTTTAAAATGCCTTTTTTCTGACTTTTGTAAGGATTGAATTAATAGAAATAATGGGTCTGAATTTCTGTTGGACATCATGTATTTTTTTTTATGAAACACAGTCTCTACGCGGTTTTTTCGTATTTTAATTACGGTTTAAGGTAATAAAATCGTGCCTAAATTGATTTCTACCAATAAAAAACCCACCTTACTTTTGTTAAAGAAAGATGAGTTAAAGGCAATAAGCAATCGTTAGAGTGGCAAATCGTTAGAGGCAAAATTTTAAGGTAATACTTTTTGTACCTACCTTTCAGGAATAAGACTCAAGAATTTTCATATGGCAAGCAATCGTTAGAGGTCGTTCTGTTTCTACGGGATGACCCTTTTTTTTATTCGGCACAGCAAGTTAAAGATAATTTAACAATCACCAATTTTTTTCACAATTTTTTTTAAAAATTATTGATTGAGCACATTCAGATGCAGTGCCCCAAAATTTTGCAAAGAACTTAATTTTAAATCTGCAGACCTCCACCGCTCTTCTTTTTGCTGATGATACATTGGGATTACTACACATTTCATTCTGGCAGCTTTCGCTGCAATCATGCCATTAAATGAGTCTTCAAAGCACAGACATTCAGTTGGAACTGAGTTGAGTGCTGACGCGCAATTTAAATACACTTCCGGGTGCGGTTTCCCATATTTTAAATTACCTGCCGAAGCCGTGGCCATAAGGTAGGGGGCAATGTTTATTTGTTGTATTACCTGATCTATAATAAATTGTGGAGATGAGGAGGCCAGCCCAATTTTAAAATGATGTGATTGGAAAAATTCAAAAATATACCCAACGCCGGGCATTGTTTCGCCTTTTTCTGCAATTTTATAACTAACAACCTCTAATATTTTTGTTTCAGCAATACTTATTTCAGTATCTGGAATTTTAAATTTGGAAAACCAAGTAGCTACAAATTCATTGGTACGTAAACCCGTAGTAGTATGGTATTCAGTTTCGGTTAGTTGAATATTATAGTGCAAAAAAACTTCATCTGCTGCTTCTTTCCATAATGGCTCACTATCAATTAATAAACCATCCATATCAAATATTACAGTATTTAGTGCCATTATTTTTTTGCGCAAAGGTATTCTAATGTAATAAATGATGAGTGATAAATTCAATGCTCATTCACTTCTATCAAACAAAGAAAATTTAATAACAATGTTTATATTGTGCAGTTTTGTTTTTAAAATACTTGTACTTGTCTTTCATAGAAAAAATAAAACATTTTAAGATAGTTCGCAGATGTATTTATATCATTGTTGGTTTGAAATCTTATCCGGGAATTGCCATTTTTAACCCACCTAAAATTGGGTACTGAATATCTGGAACAGTTGCCTGAAAATAATGTTTTATTTGTAAGCAATCATCAAACATATTTCGCAGATGTTATTGTTTTTATACACATATTTTTTGCAGTAAAATGGCGCAGATATAATAGATTAAGATTGCCGTTTTACTTATTCAATCCATTTATACCTGTTTATTTTGTTGCTGCTGAAGATTCCGTGCGTAGCAGTGGATTATCGTTTATTTATTTTAGGCGGCGCTTTGACTGTTAAACGTACCTGTCGTCGGCATGAAGCAACAGAAGTAAGAAGAGGGCTTGATCTTTCTGATACCAGATAGATCCATCGTACATTGGAAAAGAACTGGGTAATTACTTTTTCTCAGAGAACAACAAAGCCCTTTGCACCCGGCAGAAAAGGAACTGCCTATATCATTAAAAATAACCGGCAAATTGTGATACCTGTTGTGATTAATGGATTTTGGCGAGCTTTTACTATACAAGGATTGCAGTTTAAAAAAAGAGGTGTTTTGCTATGAGTACAATTTAAACCACCCTTACAAATTGATTATGATGCTGGTGTCGATATAATTTTAGAACAGGTAATGGATGCAATAGAACAAAGCAGACAATTTATGCTGAAAGGTCTGCATCATCATTCAGGGCTACAATAATTTTATTTGCCAAACAATGCTTTTAATTCATTGGCATCATCGGGTTTCATTTTACCTGCCAATATTAACCTTAATTGCCTTCTTCTTAATGCCCCTTCAAATAATTTAATTTCTTCTTCTGTTTCTGGTATTAATGCCGGTACAGGTCTGGGCTTACCGTTTGGATCTAATGCAACAAATGTAAAATAAGCTTCATTGCTTTCATATTGGTATTGATGCAGGCTGTCTTCCCCCCATACCTTTAAAAATATTTCCATAGATGTGTTGAAAGCTCTCGTAACCTTTGCCTCAATATGAACAATATTTCCTAATTTAATGGGATTTTTAAAACTAATATTATCTACACTCGCAGTCATGCAGGGTGTATTGCTGTGCTTCATGGCCGAGAGCGCAGCAGCAATATCCATCCAATACATTAAACGACCACCCATTAAATTGCCAAAGCTGTTGGTATCGTTTGGTAATACCAATTCATTCATAATGGTAAAACTATTGCTTGCTTTTCTGCCTTGCATGATGGATTGATTTGGGTGCGAAGATAGTACAATAGCCCCTTGCAGTAAAAAAAGCAATTTTAAATTGTGGTACTTTCCAGTGCGTTCAGGTAGCTTTCATCTACCGTTGCACCAATACCGGGTGCCTCAGTAGCGGTAAGTTGTAATCCATTATAGGTTACACCACCCAAAACAGGATCTTCTAAATGTCCTAACAAGCATGTATCTATATCATAAAAATGAATATTATTGTGTGCAATTGCAAAATGTACCATGGCAGTTAATGCCAGCCTGCTTTCTAACATTCCCCCCATCATACAAGGTATGCTATGTGCAGCAGCTGTCTGGTGAATTGCTTTTGCTTCCAGTATACCCCCGCTTTTAGAAAATTTGATGTTAATGGAATGGCAGGATTTTGTTCTGATAATTCTTTCCGCATCATGTTGTGTAAATACACTTTCATCTGCCATTATTGGAATAGGCGAACCGGCACATAATGCAGGCAAAAAGTCATCATTGTATTTGGCCATGGGTTGTTCGCAAAATTCAATGTGGTAGGGGGCAAGTGCATGTAAAATTGATGATGCATCAGCAGGGCTCCATCCCTGATTGGCATCAATTCTTAAGGTAATTGCATTGCCAATTGCGTTGCGTATTTGTTTTATTCGCTCAATATCGTCCATTTTGGTTTTTCCTAATTTTACTTTAATACAACGCACACCCTTTTGTGCAAATTTGAATGCAGTTTCAGCCATAGCTTCAGGGGTATCTATCCCAATCGTTAAATCGCTTTCAATCGTTTTATTCTTACCTCCAAGAAATGCATAGAGTGGTACCTGTTGGTATTGAGCAGCTATATCATATAAAGCCATGTCAAATGCACTTTTAATGGTATAATTACCGGTGATGTGTTGATGCAATTCCTGCATCCTGCATTCAATGTCAAGTGGGTCTTTGTATTTCCATAAAAGTGCAAAATCTTTCGCCAGTGTATAGCAGGAATTTTGATTTTCTCCAACAATCATTGGAAATGCTGAGCATTCACCCAGCCCTGTAATGCCTTCATCCGTAAATATTTTAATTAAAATATTCTGAGCAAAATGCATGGTGCCGGTGGCAATAGTGAAAGGTACCATGGGAATTGAATACTTGTAAATTGAAATATATTTTATTTTCATCTTGATCTGTTCAGGTATTTTGTGAGGCCTAAATTTATACAATGTTCGCTGAAAAAATAAAAACCAGCATTTATAGAGGCATATATGGCAGTATACAAGTTGCATCATTTTAAATGATGTTGCTGTAGTTTTAAAAAAGAAAATAGATATTTGTACAATGGATACAATTCAACTGAAACAAAAAGCTGCTGAAAAGGCCATTACTTATGTAAAAAGTGGAATGACTGTTGGTTTGGGCACCGGTAGCACAGCTTATTGGGCTATTCAATTTTTAGGAGAAAAAGTGAAGCAGGGACTGGCTATTCAATGTATTGCTACTTCACAACAAAGTGATGAATTGGCCCGTTCATTGGGCATACCAATGACGAATTTTGCCGAAATCTCAAAAATTGATATTACCATTGATGGGGCGGATGAAACCACCCGTGATCGTCAATTAATAAAGGGTGGCGGTGCTGCATTGCTTCGTGAAAAAATTGTAGCTGCTGCAACAGAATTTTATATCATTATTGTTGATGAACATAAAGTAGTAGATAAATTGGGTAAGTTTAAAGTGCCAATTGAAGTGGTACCTTTTGGATACGAATTTACCATTCGTAAAATTCAGGCTTTGGGCGCAATTGCCACACTACGCATAACAAAAAAAAACAATATATTGATAACCGATAATCACAATTATATTGTAGACGCTGATTTTGGTTTAATTGAAGATGCATCTTCATTGCATAACCGTATTAATGATATTGTTGGTGTGGTTGAAAATGGTTTATTTATCAATATGGCTTCAATTGTAGTTGTGGCCCATTCGGATGGAAATATAGCTTTTTTATAGTAAGCAATTCGTTCCTCAGTATATTAGATGAATATTAGTATACACTTTGATAATTTATTGAAAAAGTAAGCATTTTTATTAAAAATAATATTTAATGTTTCAAGCGTATTTAATTTTTATTCTTTTCTTGTTGTATATAGCATATTCAAACATGTGCTTCAGTGTTTTCCCATACGTTTTGCATTGAAATCAATGACTTTAATTTTATAGTTTAAATCATTTGATAAACAAAAGCATTTCCATTTTGTTGGTATTCCACAATCATACAGCTATGGAAACTTTAAAAGACAAATGCGTATTATTAACAGGAGCAACCGGTGGAATAGGCAGTAAATTGTTACCATTGTTGCATTATGCAGGTGCACGTGTGTTTATTACCGGGAGAAATCAGGAAAAGTTAGCAGCATTGGCAGCATCGCTAAAATTGCCTGCGCAGCAAATGTTTGTTGCAGATATTAGTCAGCAGGAAGAAGTAACTGCATTAAAAAATATTTTTTTTTCTGTATTTGAAAATATAGATATTGTAATCAATGCTGCAGGAATAGGTATTATCAAGCCTGTTGAACAATTATCAACCAACGATTTTTTAAAAAGTATAGAATACAATTTATTGGCACCCTTCTTGTTAATTCAGGCATTTTTACCCGCCATGAAACAACAAAGAAAAGGCCTTTTGATTAATATACCCGGGGTATTGGGTAAAGTACCCATGGCAGGTGCTGCTGCTTACAGTGCTTCTAAATATGGGTTGGTGGGCATGATGCAAAGTATTCGGGAAGAAGTGAAGAGAACCGAAATTCGATTCACTAATTTGTATTTAGGAGGTGTTGATTCTCCATTTTGGGATAATATTGATTTGCGTGTACAAAAAGATAAGATGATTGTGGCAGAAGAAGCTGCAAAAGCTATCTGGTTCCTTTGTCAGCAACCGGCCAGCGGTGTGGTAAGCGAAATGGTTTTACAACCATTTAACCATCAGGCTATTTAATTTACTAATAAGAATTGACGATTCTGCTTCGCTTTTTTGCAAATTTTATTCTAAAACCGTTATCCTATTTTTTAGTTTACTGTTTGCATACGATATTCGCATCGCGAACAATTGTTAGTATGGATATTTCATTTGAAAATACAGAACAGGCTTTTGCCTATAAAACAGATAAGGAGCTTAAACAATCAAGATTTTTGTTTAATACCATGGGCTATCCTTTATTCGTGCCTATCGGTACACGTGTCACTCCTTTTTTAATGAAAACGGGCTTGCCGATTCATGGAATTGTTCGTAAAACCATTTTTAAACAATTTGTAGGTGGAGAAACATTAGAGGAAACTACACCTGTTGTGGAAACCCTTGCAAAATATGGCGTTCAGGTAATATTAGATTATGGTGTGGAGGGAAAACAAGATGAAGCAGATTTTGATCATGCAACAGAATCTTTCATTAAAACCATTGAATATGCCGGAACTCAAAAAAATATTCCTTTTATAAGTGTAAAGGTTACAGGAATTGCCCGGTTTGATTTGTTACAAAAGTTAAATGAAGCACCCCGGTTGCGTAGTGGTATTCATGATAATGAATCAGAAATGAATGAATGGAACAGGGTGGTTGATAGAATGTATGCCATTTGTGCAACAGCTGCCGAAAAAAATATTGGGGTTTTAATTGATGCAGAAGAAACCTGGATTCAGGATCCAATCGATCGACTGACTATGGAAATGATGGAAATTTTTAATAAAGAAAAAGCAGTTGTTTACAATACCATTCAACTATACCGGCACGATAGATTGAAATTTTTACAGATTTCACATCAAATTGCAAAAGCCCAAAATTTTATTTTGGGTATGAAATTGGTACGTGGTGCTTATATGGAAAAAGAGCGGGCAAGAGCACAACAAATGGGATATGAAAGTCCTATTCAGGCTACTAAAGAAAATACCGACCGCGATTTTGATGCAGCAGTTCGGTATTGCATCCAACACATGCACGAAATTTCTACCATTATAGCCTCTCACAATGAAGCCAGTAATTTATTGGCAGCCGAACTTTTGAATGCATCAGGTGTTTCACCGGCTCATGCACATGTTCATTTTTCTCAATTGTATGGTATGGGCGATCATATCACCTTTAATTTGGCCAAAGCCGGTTTTAATGTAAGTAAGTATGTGCCATTTGGTCCAATTCGGGATGTAATTCCTTATTTAATGCGAAGGGCTCAGGAAAACTCGAGTGTAAGTGGACAAACCAATAGGGAGCTGAGTTTAATTAAGAAAGAATTGAAACGTAGAAAATTGGCTGACACCATCAAAGCTTAAAAGCAGGGTTAACCTTTTATTACATAGCTTTTAAAATTTCATCTGACTCAGTACTGATTTTTTCCATCAGAGGAGCTATCTGATCAAATTCATTGGCTTTATCTATAAAATGATAAGCACCAATGTTGTAGCAGGTATTTCTATAATATTCAGTTGAGTGGTTGGTGAGCATAATTACTTTTACAGCAGGATAATGTTCTTTTACTTCTTTTAAAACCTCTATGCCATTTTTTTCGGGCATATTAATGTCTAACAATAATACATCCGGTTTAAATTCTTCAATGGTTTGTAATGCCTGCACTGGTGCTGAACTGGTTTTAATAGTTGCTACACAGGGAATAGTGGCCAGTACTTCCGACATTACTGTAAGTATGATGGTTGAATCATCTATTAATAATACTTTCAAATTTTTAGCCATAGCCAATTTTTCACTTTTATAAATGATCATAGTGCTACATTTTAAATACGAGTTAAATACGAGTATTTTTTAATTGATACCCCGTATTAGAAAAACACCATTCTCCCTTTTGTTGGGAGATGGATGTTTCTACTTTTCAAAGGAATAAGATTAGGGGATATTGGGTATTAAAGACGGATCGGAGTAAAATTGGCTCTCAATAGGTATTCGTATTTTGGTAGAACAAAGTAACACTCATAATACGGGCTATTCAGTAGCCAAACGTATCATTTATTTGTAGTGTGTTTTCTACAATTCAGATAGATTTCGGTTAATTTAAATGTAGTTTTTTATTTTATGTATTCGGTTTTCCGGGTATTTTAATCAACAAATGGCCACCTTCCCCTTCTTTGTTGCTTATTAGCATACAGGTTCCTTTTAAGTTTCTGGCTCTGTCTTTAATCCCTATAATAATAAGGCTTTTGTTTTTTTCTTCTAAGTGGTATCCTTTCCCGTTATCTTTTACCGATAGTATAATTTCATTATCTATTTTTTGCAGGCTGATGGTTATTTTAGTGGCTTTTGCATGCTTATCGATGTTTGAAAGTGCTTCTTGTACAATTCGGTATAAATTGGATTGTAACTCAGCCGATTCATTTTTGAGGCTATTATCATATTCAAAAAAACAATGAATTCCTGTTCTTTTTTCAAATTCCCTGCATTCCCATTCAATGGCAGCAGCCAATCCAAAATCATCTAAAATACTGGGTCTTAAATCAGCGGCCATTTTACGAATAGCCAAAATAACACTATTGGCAATTTCAATATCATGGTTAATTTTTTCAGCAAAACCCGGATCTGTTTTTTGAATTTTATTTTTAAGAACGGTTAAATCTATTTTTATACCTGTAACCTGTTGTCCAATGGCATCATGTATGTGCTCGGCAATAAATTTGCGTTCTTGCTCTTTGGTTCGGTGTTGGTGAGCCGATAAACGTTGCAATTGTATATGTGAAGCTATCAACTCTTTTTCAGCTTTTTTTCTTTCTGTAACATCTACAAAAATAATGTAAACTGTTTTTTTGTAAATGCTAAATAAATAGCTGAATGTTTTAATGCTGCCATCTTTACAGGTAATATCGCTTTCTAAATAAGGAATTTCCTGTTGTGGATTTTTACTGAAAGCATCAATCAATGCTACCCAGTGTTCATAATATTGTTTTCTTTTTACCGGGTCGGGTTGTGTACGGTAATACCAGTCTTCAATGGTGGGTAAATCTTCTGCCACATACCCAATGGTTTTGGTAAAATAGTTATTGATAAAGTTTACAGTTCCATCCGTATTATAACTGCCAATGGCAATGGGCATATTTTGTGCCAATGCTTTAAACCGTTCTTCACTTTCCTGTAATAATTTGATGTAATTGTTTTGTTCGGTAACATCTTCTAAAATGGCAAACAATTCGTTGTCAAATAAATTAAAAATGATATTTATATCTCTTAGTTCTCTTTTTTTATTGTATATCTGTCTGTATAATACAGGTGCTATTTTTTTGGGATTGATTTGTACTTCTTTTAAATAACCATAAAATTCAGCATCGTGTTCAGCTTCTGCTTCAGGAGAATCGAATTGTATTTTTTTAAACCAGGCAGGGTACATTTTAATTTCTTCCATTTCATAACCAAATATTTCTTTGAATTTTTTATTGGTAAACAATAAATTATAATTCAAATTGCAACTGGCCATAGGAACAGGAAAGTTTTCGATAATACGTTTGAACTTTGAAGCAGTTTCTTTTGCCTCGGCTTCAATACTTCTTTTTTCAGTTAAATCAATAAAAATATTGTATATATTTCCGTTGCTATAAGCAGTTTTTATTTCAATAATTTTTTTGGTGCCATTTTTAGCTAACAATACTAACTCATGTGTAGTGCTCATATTTTCATGTTGCACTTGTTGTACATGATTGGCCCAACGATTTTTAGCTTGTTGTGCTGACATTTTATCGGGGTAAGCTTTGTTAAACCAATCCTGAATTGTTTTTAAATTTTTACCGGTATGACCAAAAATTTTTGTAAATGCTTTGTTGATGTAAATTATATCGCCTTGTGTATTGCAAAAAGAAATACCAACGGGTATGGCTTCTGTTAATGATTTAAATTTATGTTCACTCTGCTGTAAGGCAATGGTTGTTTTTTTTAAATCCGAAATATCAATTCCAATACTTAATGAGCCTTTAAAAATATTATCGGAAAATATGGGTGTGTTCTTCCATTGTATGGTTTTGAGTTGATTTTTCCTGGTTAGTATGCTATTCTCAAAATCAATTGCCTGCTTATTTGTTTTTAATTTTTTAAATATTTGTCTCGCTTTTTCCCTTTCAATTTCAGGAATAAAAATGCTGAACCAGTCTTGATGTAATATTGATTTTAATGTGTAACCGCAAATTTTTTCGCCGGCTTTGTTGAGATAAGTAACCATTCCATTTGAATCTAAAATAACAATAATGGCATGTACATTATCTATCATTTTTTCTCTTAACAAAAGTTCAACCGGAAATGATTTTGTTTTGTTTTGAACGGGTTGAATGTTTTGAATGGTAAAAACATATTGCAGGAAAACATTTAATTTTTTAATTTTTTGGATGGTTATTTCAGCCGAAAATTTTTTGCCTTTTTCATTTTGTAAAAAAGTTTTAATTGTTATTTTTTTTAATGATGCAGCAGCAAAATTTTTAAATGCTGCATTAAAAGCAGAGCGCTCTTTTGCAACAATAAGGTTTTGAAATTTTTTCTTCAACCATTGGTTGTTGTTTTTAAAATGCAAGGTTTCCTCAGGCCAAATATTTTCGATGACTACCCGGGCATTGGTTGCCAATACCAGCGTTGTTGCAAAGCAGCTAAGGAAATTATTTTTCATACTGGTTAAAATTGGCTTTTGATGCTTTTGCATATAGCAATCATTATTCGTTTGAATGCGGTATTTGATGTGCATCGGTAACCTTACTTCAATAGGAATAATTTTGTAAAATATTCGTAATTGTTTCAGGCTAATAAGAAAATAAATATAAGCAATTGCCGCGTAGAAAAAGTGATAAATATCACTCCTTCAATACATTATCCCAAATATCCACAGCTTTTAAACATTTTAAATTTATTTTCAGGCAGGTTTAAGTACCAGTTTGTATTTTGCAGTATGGAGCAATACCAACAGTTATTAAAGCATGTTATTGAAAATGGTCAGCAAAAGCATGACCGCACCGGCACCGGTACCCGTAGTTGTTTCGGGTATCAGATGCGTTTTGACCTGGAAAAAGGGTTCCCTTTGGTTACTACCAAGAAAATGCATGTAAAAAGTATTATTTATGAATTACTGTGGTTTTTAAAGGGAAGCACCAATATTCAATACCTCAATGATCATGGTGTTACTATTTGGGATGAATGGGCAGATGCAAATGGAGAACTGGGCCCGGTATATGGCCATCAATGGAGAAGCTGGCAGGGTGCTGGTGGTACAAGCATTGACCAGATAACAGAAGTAATTCAACAAATTAAAACCAATCCGGATAGCAGGAGGCTGATTGTCAGTGCATGGAATGTAGCAGATTTGCCTAAAATGGCCCTAATGCCCTGCCATGCCTTATTTCAGTTTTATGTTGCCAATGGCAAATTAAGTTGCCAGTTATACCAGCGTAGTGCTGATGTGTTTTTAGGTGTGCCCTTCAATATTGCATCATATGCTTTGTTAACTTTAATGATAGCGCAGGTTTGTAATTTAAAGCCCGGTGAGTTTATTCATACTTTTGGCGATGTGCATTTATATAACAATCACATGGAACAGGCAACTTTGCAATTGAACAGAAAACCATTTCCGCTGCCACAAATGCACTTAAATAAACAGATAACCAATATATTTGATTTTAATTATGATGATTTTATATTAGAAAATTATCAATGCCATCCGGCCATTAAAGCGCCGGTAGCTGTTTAGTATTCAAATTAAATAATGTAGCTTTTGTTATCAATACCAACTAATCTAAACAAACCGGTTATTACTTTGATAGTAGCTGCTTCCGAAAATAATGCCATTGGAAAAAACAATGCATTGCTTTGGCACTTACCCAACGATTTAAAGTTTTTTAAAAATAAAACATGGGCAATGCCGGTTGTATATGGCCGAAAAACTTTTAACGCATTGAATAATCAGCCTTTAAACGGGCGTTATAATATGGTATTAACCCGTAATCAATTGTTTCAATCACCGGGTATTACAGTAGTGCACGAATTTGAGGAAGCCCAGCAAAAAGCACTTCAATTGGGTTATAAAGAATTGATGGTTTTAGGTGGGAGTGAAATTTATGCGCAAACCATAGCATTGGCGCACAAAATGTATATTACAAGAGTGCATCATGTGTTTGAAGATGCTGATGCATTTTTTCCTGCATTCAGTACAACGGAATGGCGCTTAACATCGGAAATAAAGTATAATGCCGATGCGAAACATGCGTACGCTTACGCTTTTCAGTGCTGGGAACGAAAAGTATAAAATTGGATAAGATTTCCACAGATGTAGCAACAAAATTTTTTCGCTATACAGCCTCAAAATATTATGTATTCAAAAACTAAACTGGCTTCAAAATATATACAGTACTGGATAAAAGCCTCTAACGGTAAGGGGCATGGTATTCACTCTCCGTTTGTATTTGAATTTGTTCAGCAGGTATTGGTCCCTAAAATTCATATAGCAGCTGCTTCTGATATTGAGCGAATGCGTCAACAACTAAAAATAAGCCAACAGGAAATACTGTTAGATGATTTTGGAGCCGGATCCAGAGTGGTGAAGCAGAGTAAAAGAAGTATTGCTACCATTGCCCGGTCTTCATTAAAGCCCCGAAAATACAGCAGTTTATTGGCCAGAATGGTGGCATTTTATCAACCCGCTTCCATTATTGAATTGGGTACTTCTTTAGGAATTACTGCTGCCTATATGGCTGCAGCCAATCCCAACGCAACGGTTTATACTATTGAAGGCGCACAAGTGGTGGCTGCAGTTGCCAATAAAAATTTTGAAATTTTGGGATTGAAGAATATTCACTCTTATGTAGGAAATTTCGATATTGTATTACCCGAATTGTTGCAACAAATTAATAAGGTAACCGATTTTGTATTTATTGACGGGAATCATCGGTTACAACCAACCTTACAATATTTCCATTGGTTATTAAAGCATTCCAATGAAGATACTATTATGATATTTGATGATATTCACTGGAGTAAAGAAATGGAACAAGCCTGGCATGAAATTCAAAATAATCCCGCCGTTACCGCCACAATAGATTTGTTTTTTATTGGCATTGTATTGTTTCGAAAATCGTTTAAATCGAAACAGCATTTTACCATACGATTTTGATTGTTACTGTTGTAATACCTTTTTTTAGCATGCAATGAGCCATCATTAGGTTAAATACCAACAGGAATGAGCATAGTCGAATTCCATGTGGTCAAAATCAATATAAAAGAGCACATGAAAAAATACATTCAGAATCTGCAAAATCTTGGTTCTTAAATTTTGACATTGTATTTCATGTAAAAAATCTCTTGAACAACTTCAAATCGCCTACATTTGTTTTATAATGTAATGCACATGATAGCAGGGGTATTAAAAGAACCGTCAGGAGAAAATCGGGTGTCACTTTTACCCGAACAATTACCGTTACTTTTTAAAAAAAACATACAGGTTTGGGTGCAGCAACAGGCCGGCATTGCAGCTTATGCAACTGATGCAGCTTATACACAAGCAGGCGCAAATATAAATGACCGAACGGAAATTTTGCAGCAGGCTGATGTTCTGTTTTCTATTCATCCCCTTACCAATGATGATATACAACTGATTAAGCCCGGAACAATTGTAGTGGGTGTTTTTCAACCCTTGTATGCATATAAAACCATGCAGGATTGGGCTTCAAAATCCATCACCACATTTAGCTTAGATGCAATTCCCCGGACTACCCGTGCACAAAGCATGGATGTACTAAGCAGTCAGGCTAACATAGCCGGTTATAAAGCCGTTATAATAGCTGCCGCTAATTATGGCAGATTTTTCCCCATGTTTATTACTGCTGCCGGAAGTATTCCTCCTGCTAAAGTTCTGGTTTTGGGCGCAGGTGTGGCAGGCTTGCAGGCTATTGCTACTGCAAAAAGGCTAGGTGCTGTAATTGAGGTTTTTGATACAAGGCCTGCCGTAAAAGAAGAAGTAATGAGCCTTGGAGCAAAGTTTGTGGAAGTTGAAGGTGCTGCGGATGCTTCCAATGCAGGCGGTTACGCAGTGGAACAATCTGCGGCTTATCAACAAAAGCAGCAACAACTTATCGCTGAAGCTGCTGCAAAGGCTGATATTATTGTTACTACTGCTCAAATACCGGGAAAACCTGCACCAAAATTGTTAACCGAAGCCATGATTACACAAATGCGCAATGGTAGTATTGTTGTTGATTTGGCTGCTGCTACGGGTGGTAATACACCTCTCACTCAAAACAATGCAACTATTGTAACAGGGAACGGTGTTACCATTATTGGAAACAGTAATTTACCCGCTACCATGCCATTCGATGCCAGTAAATTATATGGCAAAAATTTATTGAATTTTCTTCAATTAATTGTAACATCTGAAGGGAATATTTATATACCATTTGAAGATGATATTGTGCAGGGTTGTTGCATTACACACAATGGTAAAATTGTAAATGAAAGAGTATTGGCTTTGATTCAATAATTCGCGATTAAAATTTATTTTATGGAAGCAGCTTTAAAATGGGTTTCTGAAAATCAGCAAATGATTTACATTGTTATTTTGATGATATTTCTGGGTATTGAAATTATTGGCAGAGTACCCAGTGTATTACATACACCATTAATGAGCGGGGCTAATGCCATACACGGTGTAGTTATTATCGGAGCTATTATTGTAATGGGCCGTGCTGCTGAAACCAATTATCTGGCGCTCATTTTAGGATTTTTGGCTGTAATACTGGGCACATTAAATGTAGTAGGCGGATTTGTGGTAACCGACCGTATGCTGGAAATGTTTAGGAAGAAAAAATAATTATTTATTAAAGTATTGTATATGCAGTTGGATATTTTGACCATTTGTTACATAGCCGCCTCCGTTACTTTTATCATGGGTTTAAAAATGTTATCCTCTCCTGCTACAGCAAGGCGCGGTAATTTAGTGGCTGCAGCCGGTAT
Source organism: Hydrotalea sp. GW822-HT8A01 (assembly GCF_058798575.1). Lineage (NCBI taxonomy): Bacteria > Pseudomonadati > Bacteroidota > Chitinophagia > Chitinophagales > Chitinophagaceae > Hydrotalea > Hydrotalea sp. GW822-HT8A01. Next base: position 3,627,581 of record NZ_CM179506.1, on the reverse strand, counting down.
GTTAGTGGCCATTATCGGTACCATCTTTTTGTATAAAGATGAAAATGGTAATTCATTACACAATTACAGCTGGATTTTTGCCGCTCTTATTATTGGGGCTATAATTGGGGTAGTAGCAGCAAAAAAAGTAAAAATGACTGCTATGCCCGAAATGGTAAGCTTTTTTAACGGAATGGGCGGTGCCTGTGCAGCACTCATTTCAGTTATTGAATTTGATTATGTGTTTCGGACTGCAGAAAAAGTGCAAACTCTGCATTTTGCCGACTCAGTGGCAACCGGACATTTTTTAGCCATTGCTGCCGGGGCTATTATTGGTAGTATTTCATTTGCCGGAAGTATGGTAGCCTGGGGTAAGTTGAATGGCAGTTTTAAAGATGTTGTTTTTAAAGCACAACATAGCTTAAATTTATTGGTTTTTGCGCTGGTAATTGTTTTGGCATTTGTTACCTATTTCGCATCAAATCAATATGCCGACTACTTTTTTATTGCAACTGTATTGTTGGCCTTAATTTACGGTGTATTGTTTGTGTTGCCCATAGGTGGTGCAGATATGCCGGTTGTAATTTCTTTATTGAATTCGTTTACTGGCGTGGCTGCAGCCTGTGGTGGTTTTTTGTATAATAACAAAGCCATGCTGACAGGTGGAATTTTAGTAGGTGCAGCCGGAACACTGCTTACCATATTAATGTGTAAAGCCATGAACAGAAGTTTAACCAATGTATTAATTGGCTCATTCGGATCAAAAGAAAATACAACATCGGGTTCAGCTACAACAAACAGTGGTTCTTACAAGGAAATTTCTACTAGCGATGCGGCAATGGTAATGCGTTATGCCAACAAAGTGATGATTGTACCAGGCTATGGATTAGCGGTTGCTCAGGCACAACATACCTGTCATGAGCTTGAAAAATTACTTGAAGATAAAGGAGTAGAAGTGCAATATGCCATTCATCCTGTAGCAGGCAGAATGCCAGGCCACATGAATGTTTTGCTGGCTGAAGCCGATGTTAGTTACGATAAATTGTTGGAATTGGAACAAGCCAATAATACTTTAAAATCAACCGATGTGGTACTGGTATTAGGTGCCAATGATGTGGTGAATCCGGCTGCAAAAAACAATCCTGCATCTCCCATTTATGGTATGCCTATTTTAGATGTAGAACAGGCTAAAAACGTTATTGTTAATAAACGCAGCATGAAGCCAGGCTATGCAGGGATTGATAATGATTTATTTTATCAGCCCAAAACATCCATGCTGTTTGGTGATGGCAAAAAAGTGCTGCAGGATTTAATCAATGAAATAAAAACATTGTAAGGCATTCTTGTATTTTAATATCAATATGAATGGAATAACAGCCTTGTAATTTTGGTTAAAATATTGTCGTTTTTTTAATAGTCGTTCATTACTCGCTTAACTTCGTTCAGTGCTACCTATTTCTTTTATTGAATCTATGCAGGGTGTAAAAGGCTTTCAAAAAGAAGCTTTTCTGGCTGCGCATGTGCATGATATTCCTGTTACTTCTATCCGTTTTAATCCTTTCAAAAAAAAATTATTAAAACAATTACCCCTTGCCCATCAATTAGATGAAAAGGTACCCTGGACTTCAGATGCATGGTATTTAAAAGAGCGCCCCTCGTTTACGTTTGATCCCTTTTTGCATGGTGGCGCCTACTATGTTCAGGAAGCCAGCAGTATGTTTATTGAACAAATTTTACAACAAGCAATACCACAACCAGAGCAGGAAATTGTATTGGATATAAGTGCTGCACCTGGCGGTAAAACAACTTTATTATCCGGTTATTTTAAAAATGGTTTAGTTGTAGCGAATGAAGTAATTAAGTCAAGGGCTGCAATTTTAACGGAGAATGTGATAAAATGGGGTGCAGATAATATCATCGTTACCAATAATGATCCTGTACATTTTCACCGCCTTCCTGCATTTTTTGATGTGGTTTTGCTTGATGCGCCTTGTAGCGGCAGCGGACTTTTTAGAAAAGATGCAGGTGCCATTGCCGGCTGGAGTCTTGAAAATGTACATACCTGTAGTTTAAGGCAGCAAAGGATTATTCGGGATACAATGAGTGTTTTAAAACACGATGGTTTGTTTATTTACAGCACCTGTTCTTATTCAACTGCCGAAGATGAAGCAATACTTGACTGGATGGTTCAGGAATATGCATTTGAACCACTTCGTATACAATTGCAACCCAATTGGGGTATTGTAGAAGTACGAACCACTCAACAGGAGGCATGGGGCTATCGTTTTTTCCCTGATCAGGTAAAAGGAGAAGGCTTTTTTGTTGCTGCTTTTCGAAAAAAATCGGCAGGAATACAACCTGTATTTCGATTGGAAAATAATTTAACACAACCTCCAGGCAAAGAATTAGCGTTACTTTCTGAACATATACAATTGCCAGAAAATTACAGGGTATTTATGCAGGAGAATGAATTTAGGGCCATTCAAAACCATTATTGGCAACCTTTACAACAACTGGCTCAACAACTCTACATAAAAAAAGCCGGGATAGAACTGGGTAGCCTGAAAGGAAAAGATTTTGTTCCTTCGCATGAATTAGCGCTAAGTTTGCTGCCTTTAACACAAATGAACAATGTTGAAGTAGATTTGGAAACTGCTTTACATTATTTACGTAAACAGGTGCCGGCTATTCAGGGGGCCAAAGGATGGTGTACCATTAGCTATTGTGGATTAAGATTGGGTTGGATAAAAGTTTTACCCAATCGAATCAATAATTATTATCCGGCTGAATGGAGAATTTTAAAAGATTAATTTTACGAAGTTGAAAATTTATTGAAATGAATGTATCTTCTATTTTAAAAGCAATTTTATGCTGTTGTGTAATTTTTCTGTTTAGCGCACTGCATGCGCAAACAAATGGTTCTGCAATTGAACATGTTATCAAGAAGGGTGAAACTTTATCGGCATTGGCGCACCAATATCATACTACTGTTGGCGATATTATGCGTTTGAATGGCATGAACAGTAAAAGTGTTCTGCGCATTGGGGAAAAAGTAAAAATACCTGTTAAAGGAACTAAGGTTGCACACGCTGAAGCACCCGTTCTCAAACAAACCAAAACAGTTGCAACAACTTCTCAAAATGAAGGTAAAACAATCATTCACATTGTTGAACCGAAAGAAACCTTGTATGCCATCAGCAGAAAATATAAAGTAACTGTGGCACAAATTCAGCAATGGAATCATTTAACTTCTAGCAATATTCATACCGGTCAGCATTTAACAATTGGTACTGAGGCAAGTGAGCCTGTTGTTGCAAAAGTTTCAGAACCTGTTACCCACAATGAAAATGTACCAACCACTACACCTGCAAAACCTGCGGCTGCAAATACATCTGCTGTTGCACCTGTTGTTCAAAATGCAAATACATCTGTTGAGAATAATACAACAAAAAATCAGGTAATTCCTGTTAACAATAGCAGTAATTCAAATACAGATGACATTCCTACCGGCGGTTTTTTCACCGATTTTTATAAACAGACCGGGCAGTCAATTTCAGGTGATGCTTCTATTTTTAAAACTGCCAGCGGTTGGATGGATAAAAAATATTATATATTAATCAATAATATTCCTGAAGGTACCGTTGTAAAAATAGAAAGCAATCAAAAAGTGGTGTATGCTAAAGTATTGGGTGCACTGCCCAATATTAAAGAAGATGATGGTTTGTTGCTGCGTATTAGTAATGCTGCAGCAGCAGTATTGGGTATGGCTGATAAACGATTTCCGGTTACAGTGCAATATTAGTGGCTATTCCATGTGCAGCAGATGATGATATCCTCTCAAAAAAGTTGCTGTATCCATTCTCTTTTTGCCTTCTAATTGCAGGTCAGATAGCAGAACCCATCCATCCAGGGCGGCCATCTTTAAAAATGTTTTCCCATCGGTATAAATACTGCCCGGTATTGCAGCAGTTTGCATAGGTTCAACAGTGCAACGATAAATTTTTAATTTTTTTCCTTTCAAAAATGTAAATGCTCCTGGGTAAGGTGAAAGTCCTCTGATTAAATTATGGATGTTATCAGCCGGCTTATGCCAATCTACTTGACAAGTTTCTGTAAAAATTTTAGGTGCGTGTTTTATGCTAAGTGTTGTATCGTTCGCTGACACTATCTGCGGTTGTTCTGTTAGCGTTCCTGCAGCCAGCTGTTGTAAGGTTGTAACCAATAATTCGGCCCCAATTATTTTCATACGGTCGTGTAATTCGCCTGCTGTTTCTTCCGGGAAAATGGGCATGGATTGTTGCAATAATATATTGCCAGTATCAATAGCATGTTGCAATTTAAAAGTGGTAACACCTGTTTCTTTTTCCCCATTTATAATAGCCCAGTTAATGGGAGCTGCTCCTCTGTATTGTGGTAACAATGATCCGTGTAAATTAATGGTACCCATTGGGGGTAGGCTCCAAACCACTTCGGGCAACATTCTAAAAGCTACCACCACCTGCAACTGTGGTTGAAGCGATTGCAATGTTGCAATAAAATCGGGATGTTTCAATTTTTCTGGTTGAAGTACAGATAAACCATGCGTCACGGCATATTGTTTTACTGCACTTTGTTGTAACTGCATGCCCCTGCCTGCAGGTTTATCGGGTGCTGTAACTACTGCTACAATATTGCAGCCGGCCTGCACCAGCGAATCGAGAGCGGCTACCGCAAAATCGGGGGTGCCCATAAAAATGATTCTGATATCAGAAACTTGCATGCTGCAAATGTAGGGGATGAATTTCTTTTGTACATTGCAAAGCATTAGCGGAAATAGCTCATCCGGTAGAGCATCAGTTTCCCAAACTGAAGGTGGCGGGTTCGAGTCCCGTTTTCCGCTCAATTAAAATCTTTATACAACAAATATTTTTTTCTGATTTTTTTGAATACCTCTAATTGGGGCTGCCAGCTTGCTCTTATTTCATCTTCTGTTAATCCGGCTTGTATTTGTTTCATTAGCTGATTGGAACCTGCCAATCGGTTAAATGCATTAAATTTTTCATTCCCCTTTTTGGGTAAAATAAAAAAATGTGCTTTGTCGGGAAATAATGCATAAGCTTTTAAAATATATTGTATGGGCAAGTGGTTGTTAATGGCTTGTAATACCTCTTTTTCGGGTTGATACAAATTCCATCCATAACAAGTTACACCGTTTAATTTTGGATTTGCTGCACCAGGCCCGGGTGTTGGTGTAAATGCAAACAGGTTTTTGGGTAAATCCGGGTGCCCGATATAACAAAATGGGTGTGGTGTTCCTCTACCTTCACTCAGAACAGTACCCTCAAACAAACAATTGCCTGCATACCAGTAAACACTGGCCATGTCTGGTAAATTGGGCGATGGGGGAATGGGCAGCCTGTATTTGCTGTTGTGATCATAATTTTTACAACGTACAATTAAAAACGAAGGCAGATACCTGGAAAAGCCATGCTGTGCATAGTATTGATAAAAATGGCTGTCTGCTTCTTTCGAAAGCCAGTGTTCTCCAATCAGCATGTTAGCATATTCCCCTATCGTCATGCCATACACCGTTGGTATAGGTTGCATGCCTACAAAACTTTTATATGCAGTATCTAAAACAGGCCCATCAACATAAAAGCCGTTTGGATTGGGTCTGTCTAAAAGTATAACCGATTTATTGTTTTCAAATGCCGCTTCCAGCATCTCCTGTACCGAAGAAATGAAGGTATAAAATCGTGTTCCAACATCCTGAATATCAATGATAATCACATCAACATTTTTTAAGTCATCCGGTGTTGGTTTTCTTTTCTTGCCATATAGCGAAATAATGGGTATGCCTGTAAGGAGGTCTATATCATCTTGAATTACTTTACCATCATCTGCTTTTCCTCTGAAACCATGTTCGGGGCCGAAAGCTTTTACAATATGTATACCCGCTTTTAATAATGTATCTGCCAAATGCGTATCATCAATCGTAGCGGTATGATTGGCAAATAGTGCCACATTTTTGTGTTGCAGCCATTTGAAATAGGTCTGGGTTTGATAAGCACCCGGCAATATAGGAACCGTTGCTTGTGCAAAATTTGAATTGAAAATAAGCAGGTAAACTGCCAATAAAAGGTAGGATTGAATTGAAATTATTTTTTGAACTGCTGTACGATTCATTGTTAAATTTAAATTATTTAGAATACATTTTTGCATATGGTCTATTCTTTCTTTTGAATATGGGAGTTGAAAGTTAACGAAAAATAATTGTCTGTTATAGCAGTTCGGCGTATTTTGCAGGCGAAGCCGGTTTTCAATTCTTTCTGATAGTTGATGTTGAATGCTTCCGTAGAAGTTTGCGATGCAACCACAGTGGAGAGGTGAAATAGGAGCTGACTTCTTAAACAATAAAAAAGCAAACAATGCAACAAGTTAAAAAGGGTGATACTGTAAAAGTACATTATCACGGAAAGTTAGAAGATGGTACTACCTTCGATTCATCTGAAGGCCGTGAACCACTTGAGTTTGAAGTAGGCAGTGGTATGGTAATTGCCGGTTTTGATGATGGCGTAACCGGAATGCAGGTAGGTGAAAAAAAAACCATACATATTCCTGCTGATGAAGCATATGGACCTGTTCAGGAAGAAATGATTATGGAATTTCCACGCGATCGTTTTCCTGCCGATATGACACCGGAAGTAGGAATGCAATTAAACATGAGCAATGGCCAGGGCCAGAATTTTCCTGTGGTGATTGTTGATGTAAAAGATACAGTAGTTATTCTTGATGCCAACCATCCTTTGGCTGGAAAAGATTTGATTTTTGATTTGGAATTGGTTGCCATTGCTGGCGGAAGCCCGTTAATTATCATGCCATAACCTATTATTGAATTAGTTGATAAGCCCGGATATATTGTTCCGGGTTTTTTATGCATGAATCGTTAAGATTATCTTGCTAAACTGTATATTTAGGCATACTGCACAAGAATTGTATTAAATTGCCTTCAAAATTTTTCGGGATATGTTAAAAGATTATTCCTATTCAGTAGTAGAAAGATTCATGCGGTATGTGCAAATTGATACACAAAGTGATCCCGCTATAACTAATTTCCCTTCCACAGAAAAACAAAAACAGTTAGCACAGTTGTTGGCAGCTGAATTGAAGCAGATGGGTATTGACGATGCAAAAATGGATGAATATGGTTACGTTTATGGTACAATTCCCTCTAACAGCCCACAAAAAAATATACCTGTTATTTGTTTTTGTGCCCATATGGATACCAGTTCCGATTGCAGTGGTACAAATGTTAAACCAATTTTGCATCAGCAATACAACGGCGCCCCAATTGTGTTACCGGATGATGATACACAGGTACTAACAGTCGATAATTATCCATACTTAAAAGAACATATCGGAAAAGATATTATTACTGCTTCCGGAAATACTTTATTAGGTGCCGATGATAAGGCCGGCGTTGCTATTATTATGGATACTGCCAATTATTTAATGCAGTATCCTGAAATAAAACATGGCGATATAAAAATTTTGTTTACGCCGGATGAAGAAGTAGGCCGTGGCACAGAGAAAGTAAATCTGCAATATTTAGGGGCTGATTACGGATATACTTTAGATGGGGGTGAAGCGGGCCATTTGGAAGTAGAAACTTTTAGTGCAGATAGTGTAACTATTACCATTTATGGGGTAAGTGCGCATCCGGGTTATGCAAAAAATAAATTGGTGAATGCATTAAAACTGGCAGGTGAACTGTTAACCGTTTTACCAAAGGAAGAATGGAGCCCCGAAACCACTGATAAAAAACAGGGTTTTGTTCATCCCGTACGTATGGAGGGTATTGCAGAAAAAGCTACTATCGAATTTATTATTCGTGATTTTGATACTGCTACTTTGTTGAAGTATGAAGAAAGATTAAAACATTTTACTGAAACAGTGGTAGGATGCCATCCCGGTGCCTATTTTGAAATGCAGGTTAAAGAGCAGTACAGAAATATGTATGAGATTTTACAGCATCATCCGCAAGTAATTGAATATGCGGAAGAAGCTTACCAACGTACTGGCCTTGTTGTAAGAAAAGAACCAATTAGGGGTGGTACCGATGGCAGCCGTTTAAGTTTTATGGGTTTGCCCTGTCCGAATTTATTTACCGGTATGCAGGGTATTCACAGTAAAAAAGAATGGGTGGGTATAAAAGATATGGAGTTGGCTGTTGAAATTTTGGTACATCTTGCACAAATTTGGGAAGAAAAAACAATTACACAATAAATATGAAAATGAAAACATGGTTAACCGTGACTTTAACAGGAATTTTATTGTCCTGTCAGGCGCAAAACACTAAAAATGAAGCATTAACACCGGATGTATTTCAGCAACAAATACAACAACCCGGTGTACAAATTCTGGATGTTAGGACAGCAGAAGAATTTGCAAGTGGGCATATTGATCATGCACTGCAGGCCGACTGGCTCATACCTGATCAGTTTCAGGAAAGAGTAAAGAGTATAGACAAAGATAAACCGGTGTATGTGTACTGTTTATCTGGTGTTAGAAGTGCTGCCGCCGCCGATTGGTTGCGTTCCCATCAATATAAAACAGTATATCATTTAGCCGGCGGTATACAGGCTTGGAAACAAGCGGATAAACCTTTAGTGGGTGAATCAAATGAGCCGCAAATAAACATGGAACAATACAAGCAAATGATACAGCAAGGTAATACCGTTACCTTAGTTGATTTTGGTGCCGACTGGTGCCCGCCCTGCAGAAAAATGCAGCCTGTGTTAGAGGCTTTGAAAAATACCTACGGTTCAAAACTCAATATTGTAAAAATTGATGCCGGCAAACAGTCTAATATCATGAAACAAATGAATTTGCCCGCTATTCCTGTATTTATTATTTATAAAAACGGACAGGAAGTTTTTAGAAAAAATGGGATAGTAGCACAAAGTGATTTTGATACTGCCATTAAATCCTTGTTATAATTGAATAGTTATGCAACATAAAAGCCGGGGATGTTTTGCAACAATCCGGCTTTTTTAATCAAGGGTATTGGGTAATTAACGGCTGCTTTTTAAAAACGCTACAATTTTTTCTCTTTCTGCCTGTGTAATTAATGCTCTTGTTTGCATGTGCATGCCTATGGTTTCCCATTGTTCTGCCGAAAATGATACAGGAGATGGGGTGTTATGGCAACGCTGACAATTTTCTGCCCATAATTGTGCTCCCGATTTGGCTGCAACTGCCTTGGTAGGCGCACAACCATTGATGGATAATATACCTGTTATTGCAAAAACAATAACGAGTGCCAGCGTGATAGTATAGAGTGGTTTACGATTTTTCATCTTTTTAATTTTTAAAGTTGAATAGAGAATTGCAGATAAAATGTATTGGTATTGGTGGTGCCGTTGTATGCACTTAATAATTTACTGGCAGTACTGTTGCCGGTATAAGTTTCGTAAGTGGCTTTTACAACAGTTCTCCAGGTTAACCAATAATCTAAACCTACTGTAACAGCGTGTTGGTCTGCACCAAAGGTAGAGTTACCCGGTAAATTATAACTGGTATATCTGCCTGCAATTTCAAAATTTTTCAAAAAATTATTGGCTTCAGTTGGTCGGATAGAGCATTGCACAAACCCGGCTGTGGTATGGTTATTGAATGAGTAACTTTGAGTGCTGTCATTCGGATTTAAATAATTCTCATTGCTGATATTTTGTATATCATACTGAGCCTTAATGTTTACTAAGACGGGGCTGAAGGTTTTGACATAGTTTAAATCAAATGCATACATATTGCCCGTTGCATTTTGGTAGGGCGAACCCAGATCTCCTACTTTACCAAACATTCCCGATACTCCAATTTCTAATGATGAATTAGAAAACGGTAACCAGCCAATTCTTGCAGTAATGGTTTTATTATTGTTATTATCTACAATATTGCCACTGGTTAATGTACCATTACCCAATAACTGACTGCCATTGCTTAATGCTACATCATAGTTCAGTTTCATGCTGCCTAAAGGTAACCCTCCTTCTATTTCCACACCATAATCAGTAGGCGTCATATCTGCAATACCCATGGGGTCGGTAGCTAATTTGTCAATCCATCCGGCAGCTTCTCTTTTGGCATAGGTACCAAAAGGCAATACCAAATATCCTGCTCTTATAATAACATTGGGTGCCGCAAAATAAGATACATCTGCCCAGTTAACGCCCAAGCCATTATTGCTAAAAGAAGGTTCAAACTCTAACAAAAACTTTTTTCCGTGACGCCACAAAAACATAGGGCTGAATTCGTAGTGATCTGCATCTGCTAAACTGTTGGTTTTAGATATGGAGCTAACTCCACCCAGTGTATTGGTACTTTTGCTGGCTATAAATCCAAAGGTTGTTAATCCGGCCACCATAAAATGATCATTGCCCGGTTTTTGATAATTGGCTTGTTGTTCCAATGCATTCAATCTGTCTAATACAGTAGAGTCAAAGCCATTGGTAGTTTGTGCAAACAAATGGGGAAATACACAGCCCATTGAAAGGGCAAATAATCCCAAAAGTTTAGAATATCTATTTTTCATATTGTATATATTTGAAAGTGATTCAATTGCTTTTTATCATTATCTTTTTTTAGCCAGAGAGCGGATGTAATTCACCAACTCCCACCGTTGTGTATCCGTTAAAACTTGTTTGTAAGAGGGCATGGGGGTATGCCCTTCAGTCATTTTCCAGTAAATAGCACCATCTGTTTCTTTTTGAACTGCGGCTGAAGTGTGGTCTGCTGGTTTGGGTTTTAAAGCAGCGGCTGCTATGCCATCTCCTTTTCCATTATTGCCATGGCAGGGTCCGCAATTGGCAATATATAATTGCCTGGCTTCCTTTAATACCGCCGTATTGCCCGCTAATGGATTTTTGAGTTGATTGGCAGATGCAGGTGCATTCCAGGTACTGGTTTGTGCCTGCGATATGGCTGGAAATAACAGTGCTGCAGATACGATGCAGAAAACTGTAATTATATTTTTCTTTGTCCGTTTTGTTGAAGCTTGCTGTTTCATGATAAACTGTTTTGTTTCCACAAAGGTTTGCTATCTGGTACCCGGCGAATATGATATTTGTTAGCTTTTTAAATTATAAGGAAATTTTAATGTAATGGGAAGATTTGATTTTTCGTTTTTTCTGCTGCTTGTTTTCTAATTGTTTTAAAATTTTACTGATTATGGTATCATTATATTTTTTTGTGCAATCGTTCGGCCTGTTACCAAAAAGCATGAACATGAATTTGAATGGAAATGTTATCTGGCAAAATATCTTTTTTTAAACACTGGTTTTTTCAATTAAAAAAAATTATCTTTCAAAAAAAATTTCTATGGAAACTTTTATTTCTTTTTGGTGGTTAATTGTACTGCTCATCATTCTTTTCACCGGAATGGTTTCAGTTACACAGGGTAATATCACTGTGTTAACAATGTTTGGGAAATACAGAAGAATCTTAAGGCCGGGATTAAATTTTAAGATTCCTGTTTTCGAACAGATATATAAAGTGATTAGTATACAAAATCGCTCTGTTGAACTGGAGTTTCAAGCAGTTACGGTTGATCAGGCCAATGTATATTTTAAGAGTATGCTGCTGTATTCTGTAATTAATGCAGATGAAGAAACCATTAAAAAAGTAGCGTTTAAATTTATCAGTGATAAAGATTTGATGCAGGCGCTTATCCGCACTGTTGAAGGCTCTATCCGCGCTTATGTAGCTACAAAAAAGCAGGCCGAAATTTTATTGCTGCGCAGAGAAATTGTAGAATATGTAAAACAACAAATTGACCATTCGTTAGAAGAATGGGGCTATCATTTACAAGACTTGCAAATCAACGATATTACTTTTGATAAAGCCGTTATGGAAAGTATGAGCAAGGTAGTGGCCAGCAATAATTTAAAAGCCGCTGCCGAAAATGAAGGTCAGGCTTTACTCATTACCAAAACCAAAGCGGCAGAAGCCGAGGGCAATGCCATTAAAATTTCTGCAGAGGCCGAGAAAGAAGCTGCTCGTTTAAGAGGGCAGGGGGTTGCATTATTTAGGGAAGAAGTAGCAAAAGGAATGAGCCAGGCCGCAGAACAAATGAAACAAGCCAATTTAGATACCAATGTTATTTTATTCAGTATGTGGACAGAAGCCATTAAAAACTTTGCTGAGGTAAGCAATGGCAATGTTATTTTTTTAGATGGCAGCCCCGAGGGTATGGATAAAAATATGCAACAAATTAAAGCCATGCTGCAAATGAATACCAATAAGTCCTAAATGTTGCCATCATCGTATCTGGCACTGAACTTGCTGTAAGCTCAGGTTCCCAAATGTGTAAAAGCTTTGCTAAAACGCAAAGGCTGCACAATTTTATGCACAAGTATCCTGTTAAGTTTGTTTAGCATTTACTTTAGTGTTACCATAAAAAATTACCAGCATGTTTCATTTGCTTCAGGTTGCTGCAACACCCATTGCAGATACATTACATAAAGCCGCTACAGCCATTCCACCGGTAGAAGAAAAAATTTCTATGTGGGATATGCTGCAAAAAGGCGGGTTCATTATGTATCCGTTGTATTTTCTGTTGGTGTTAGCGCTTTTTTTCTTCTTTGAACGACTTATTGCCATTCGTAAAGCCTCTAAAATTGAACCTAATTTTATGAGTATTATACGCGACAATATTCTTACCGGCAACATTAGTGCTGCCCGTAGTCTGGCAAAAAATACGCCCAATCCGGTAGCTAAAATGATCGATAAAGGTTTGCAACGCATTGGTAAACCCATTGATGCCATTGAAAAAAGTATGGAAAATGTAGGTAAATTAGAAATGTACAATATGGAACGCAACTTATCTGTTTTATCGCTGATAGCAGGTATTGCCCCCATGTTTGGATTTTTAGGAACCATTGTAGGAATGGTACAATTGTTTTATGGCATTGCCTCAACCGGAGAATATACGCTGAATACCATTGCCGGGGGTATTTATACTAAAATGGTAACCAGTGCTACAGGATTAATTATTGGTTTAATGGCTTATGTAGCATACAATTATTTAAGTACACAAATAGATAAAACCGCCAATAAAATGGAAGTGGCTAGTGCAGAGTTTATTGATATATTGCAGGAACCAACCAAATAAAAGTTGAGAAAGATTTTGTTACCGGCTGCAGAACTTTGGGCGTCGCACACTGCAACTGCAGTATAAGAATCAGCTTTTCAATCATAAATAACCGTTTTTATACTCATGAACATACGTCAGGGAATCAGAAAACGACATGCAGAAGTGCACACCGGTGCTTTAAACGATATATTGTTTATTCTGTTACTGTTTTTTTTAATTGTTTCTACTTTGGCCAATCCCAATGTAATAAAAGTAGCCAACCCCAAAGCAAAAAGCGATACCAAAGCCAAACAAACTGTTGTAATTACAGTGGATAAAGATCAGAATATCTACATTGGACAAAAATTAGTGCCATTTGATCAGTTAGAATCGCAATTACAGGCCTTTTTAGCCAAAGAAACTGATAAACCTTCGGTAGTAATTAATGGCGATAGTACTTCACATTTAGGTACTGCCATAAAGGTAATGCAGGTAATCAAAAAGTTAGGTGCTACACCGGTTGTGGCAGTTGATAATAATGGTGTTCAATAGATTATCAAAGCGCATCAACTTTTAGGAACTACCCTGTCTTTTACATAAGTTATTTGCGTTTTGCCATGTGCCTTCGGCTTACCATCTTCTCCTAAGTTCACAAATACTAATTTATCAATCGTCAATATTTGTTCACGGGTTAATTTATTGCGTACCTCGCAGCGCATGGTGATAGAGGTTTTGCCAAATTCGGTTGCAATAATGCCAATCTCAATAATATCGCCTTGTTTAGGTGCATTTACAAAATTAATTTCTGAAATATACTTTGTAACTACTTTTGTGTTTTCTAGTTGTATAATGGCATATATCACGGCTTCTTCATCAATCCATTGTAACAGTCTGCCGCCAAACAAAGTATGATTCGGATTTAAATCTTCCGGTTTTACCCATTTTCGGGTATGGAAATTCATTTCTTCTGATGCCATATTGCATGTATTAATTTTTTAAAGCAGGTTCTATCAAATCCCATTTATTGCCATACAGGTCTTCAAATACCAATACGGTACCGTAAGGTTGAGCTTCCGGTTCCCGAATAATGCGGATTTTGTGCTGTTGCAAATTTTCATAATCACGCTGCAAATTATCTGTATGCAGAAACAGAAATACTCTTCCTCCGGTTTGGTTTCCAATCATATTTTCCTGTTGTTCGTTTGCGGCTTTGGCCAGCAATAACCTGCATCCTTTACTGCCGGGTGGCGCTATCACCACCCATCTTTTAGATTCTGTTAAAACTGTATCTTCTATTAAAGTAAACTGTAATTTTTGGGTATAAAAGGCAATGGCTTCATCATAATCACGCACCAGCAAAGCCATTTGTACTATTTCCTGTTTCATTCCTTTCTCATTTAATCCTGCTCATTTATTCTAAATCTTCCAATCATATTAAAAATTGCATCAAGCCTAATTACGAAAGGGTTTTCCTGTTTTTAATACACTTTGTATACGCTCTAATGTTTTCTTTTCACCACATAAACTTAAAAATGCTTCGCGTTCTAAGTCTAATAAATATTGTTCAGATACCTGGGTGGGGGCACTTAAATCGCCACCACACATTACATGTGCCAATTTGGTGGCTACCAGGGCATCATGATCGGTTGCATAACCGCCACGCTTCATGGCATTGATACCTACCAACAGGGCACCCAAAGCTGAACGACCTAAAACGGTAATGTCTTTTCGTTGGGTAGGCATGGTATAGCCGGCATCATATAAATCAATCACTGCTTTTTTAGCGGCTGCAATTCTTCTGTCGGGGTTTAATAGTATGGCATCTCTGTCTTTTCTGAGTATGCCCATTTTATAGGCTTCAAAAGCACTGGTAGCTACTTTAGCAGTTGCAATAGTTAAAAAACGTTCTTTTAATGGATTTAATTCCGGTTCATCTTTGTGTAGTTCATCTGAGGCACGCAATACAAATTCTTTGGTGCCGCCACCTCCGGGTATCAATCCAACACCTAATTCAACCAACCCAATATATGTTTCAGCTGCAGCGCATACTTTATCGGCATGCAGGTTTAACTCGCAACCACCACCCAAAGCCAATCCATGCGGTGCTGCCACTACGGGAATGGCAGAATGCCGTACCCGCATCATGGTATTTTGAAACAATCGGATAGCCATATCTAATTCATCATATTCCTGCTCAATAGCCAACATAAAAATCATGCCTACATTAGCCCCGGCACTAAAATTAGGACCTGGGTTTGCTATCACCAATCCCTTGTATTTTTCTTCTGCAACGGTAATGCCTTTCTGTATGCCTTCTAATACTTCGCTGCCAATGCTATTCATTTTGGTACTCCATTCTAATGCTGCGACATCATGGCCAATATCATATAATTTACATCCGCTGTTTTTCCATATAAGTCCGTCGGTAAAATTGCCCAATACAATAAAGCTGTCTTCGCCAGGCATAAAACGATATGCCTTACCGGGTATATCATAATATTTCTTTTTGCCTTTTTCCAACGCATAAAATGAAGTTTTGCCTGCTGCTAACATTTCATCTACCCAGTTTGCAACAGTATAACCCGCTGTTTTCATTTCATGAACCGTTTTGGCTACGCCCAATAAATCCCAGGTTTCAAATGCGCCTATTTCCCATCCAAAACCGGCTTTCATGGCATCGTCAATGCGGTACAGCTCATCTGATATTTCCGGTATGCGGAAGGATATATAGGAAAACAAAGCATAGTGGAAACTTCTGTAAAAATCACCTGCTTTGTCCTTCGATTGTTGCAATAGCTTTATTCTTTCTTTTACATCTTCAATGGGTTTGGCTGCATCTATAGAGACAAATTTTGGTTTTTGACGGGCTTCGTACGCTAATGTTTGCAGGTTAATAACCTGTATATCTTTTCCTCCGGCGCTTTTTATTTTTTTGAAAAAGCCTTGTCCGGTTTTATCACCTAATCTGTTTTCCTGCACCATACTTTCGAGCCAGGCAGGTATTTGAAATATATGTTTGGCTTCATCATTGGCGCAATTCTCGGCTACCCCTTTCGCAACTTTCACTAATGTATCAATACCCACTACATCGGCTGTTCTAAAGGTAGCTGATTTAGGCCTGCCAATAATAGGGCCGGTTAATGCATCTATTGTATCAATGCTTAAACCTTGCTGTTCCATGATGTGGAAAATACTCATGATGCTGAAAACCCCAATGCGATTGGCAATAAATGCGGGAGTATCTTTACACAATACGGTTGTTTTTCCTAAATACAAATCGCCATACTGTAAAAGAAAATCAATCACCTCTTGTTTGGTATGTGCAGTTGGAATAATTTCCAGTAATTTTAAGTAGCGGGGCGGATTAAAAAAATGCGTGCCGCAAAAATGTTGTTGAAAATCTTCACTTCTTCCGGCAGCCATTAAATGTATGGGAATGCCGGAAGTATTAGAAGTAATTAACGTACCCGGCTTTCTGTATTTTTCTACCTCTGCAAATATTTGTTGTTTTATATCTAAACGCTCTACTACAACTTCTATAATCCAGTCGGCGGTAGCTATATCTTTCATATTATCGGTAAAGTTGCCGGTTGTAATTCTCTTAGCCACATCAGGGGTATATACCGGCGAGGGATTACTTTTTAATGCCGTTTGTAAAGCATCATTTACCAATTTGTTTCTTAATGCAGTTTTGGTACTTTCTACTGCATCTTTGCCAATCATGTCTAATAACAATACTTCTACACCTGTTCCTGCAAAATGACAGGCAATGCGTGAACCCATGATGCCGCTTCCTAAAACAGCTACCTTTTTAATAATACGTTTCATGTGTTTGTAATTTTCTTTTTTATTTCCTGTTCAAGCAACAGTAATACCGAAAGTTGGTGATTACTATGCTAATGTATTTTTTTATACGATAGTTTTAATTGTTTGAAACCATCCTGTGATAGTATATTTTTAAATACATGTTTACCACCAATAAAGCGTTGTTGTAACTTCATTTATGTAAACATGCGTTTTACACATTATGACCATGTAACTTGATTAAAAACAAAACTTTCCTCCAAAGCTAAATAAAAAATAGTTAGCTATGCAACTAATTTTATAGGAAAATACAGGCTTTTACAAAAGTAAGGATAGGGAGTGTTAGGGTAGTTTACTTCTTCGTTGCATTAATTCCCGCCAGGTAGTTAAAATAATCCCTTTTTCTTGAATATAAGCTTTTAATCGTGGATCGAGCATGGCTAATAAATCGCCGCGGCGTGTGGGGCCGCTGTCAGATATATATTTGAATTGTGGGGTAGTAGCTGTGCAATGCATAATTACCATGGTAATGCCGGGTTGCAGGCTATCTAATGCAGCTATATAACGATTGGTTCTGTAGGCTTGCAAAAGGCTATCGTTTTGTAATGTATTTGTTGGGTTTACCCAATCATAGCTTTCATTGTACAAATCATCTAAAACGGGTAAGCCGGCTTTCCATAATAAATTACCCATGAAATGCATTTGTGCCATCAATTGTTGCGATGCATGCATTTGCAGGGCAATCAGGGTAGCGTGTCCGCTGGGCAACATCACCGGAATATGGTTCTTTATACCCAATTGAATATATTGTTCTGCAAAAGCAGGTGTAGCCAATAAGGTGCCCATGTGTGTATCTACATGGGTGGGTGTAAAGCCCATTGTTAAAGCTCTTTGCAGTTGTGCATTGATTTCAGTAGCTACTTCCGCGGCACTGGCATGCTGTACTACATCGGCCACATTGGGCCATAAACAGCCCTGCTGATCTACCAGTCCCTGTGTAGCAGGTTTGCCGCTGAGCGGTCCCCAACGATAATTTTTCCATTCAGCGGTTAAGGTTAAATGCAACCCGGCATCTATCTGTGGATGTTCTTTTAAAAATTGTACAAATCCGGGCACCCATGAGCAGGGCATCATTACACTGGTTGAAGTGGCCACCCCTTTGGTTAATGCTAATATGGCACCTTCATTCGATTCATAGCTCATGCCGGCATCATCTACATGTAATATCACTACTTTTGCTCCTTTTGGAAAGCCTAATTTTTCTGCATAAGTACTGTCTGTTGCCTTTGCTGTAACAATTAAACTGATGCATACGGCCAATAGCAACATTTTTTTTCGGGTATGCTTGTACACATGTGTGAATAGAATGGCTTGCATGGTTGTTTTTATTTTTTTAATGATGCAATTAAGTTAAGTAAGTTTCAGATTCCTGCACTGTTTTTTGCTGTTTTTTATTTCAATGAAAAAAGTTATAGGATAATTGAAGTTGTGGCTTATACTTAACCATCAAAATATGGTACTATTTTTACTGCTTGTCATACAATTTTAATCCTGCTTTAACCTGCAAAATAAAATGGCCATCTTTCACTTGAATTGCTGCAAAAATCATTACTTTCAAACATCCGAATCAAACATTAAAATCCTACCATATTATGGGTGTATTACAAATTAAAAAAGCAGCAAAAAAGTACGATGCCATTATTATTGGCTCCGGTGCCGGTGGCGGTATGGCTGCTTATGTGCTGGCCAATGCAGGCTTAAAAGTATGTTTATTAGAAGCCGGACCCAATTACGATCCGGCTATTAATTCTGATCAGTTAAAAAATCCATGGGAGTCACCCCGGCGTGGCGCCAGCACCAAGTTTCGTCCTTTTGGCGATTTTGACGGTTGCTACTGGGGCTGGGAAATTGATGGTGAACCTTATACCCATGCCAATGGTACCAAATGGGATTGGTGGCGTGCTAGAATGGTAGGTGGCCGCACCAACCACTGGGGAAGAATTTCGCTACGTTTTGGCCCTAAAGATTTTAAAAGAAAAAGTATTGACGGCCTGGGTGATGACTGGCCAATTGGCTATGAGGATGTGAAACCTTACTATGATAAAATTGACCGCTTAATTGGCGTATTTGGTACCAATGAAGGTTTGCCCAACGATCCGGATGGTGTTTTTTTACCACCCCCCAAACCAAGGCTGCATGAATTGATGCTGCAGAAATCAGCAGCAGGTATTAATATTCCGGTAATTCCCTCTCGTTTATCTATTTTAACCAAACCCATTAATAAAGACCGTGGTGCCTGTTTCTTCTGCGCTCAATGCAACAGAAGCTGCAAAGTATATGGCGATTTTTCTTCTTCTTCTGTATTGGTAAAACCTGCAATGGCTACCGGTAATGTTGATTTAATTACCAATGCTATGGCAAGAGAAGTACTGACCGGTAGCGACGGACTGGCTACAGGCGTTTCCTATGTTAATAAAACGGATATGCTGGAATATCAGGTAATGGGCAGAGTGGTTATTTTAGGGGCCAGTGCCTGTGAAAGTGCTCGCTTATTACTCAATTCTAAATCGAGCCGGCATCCCAATGGGCTGGCCAATAGCAGCAATGTGGTAGGAAAATATTTACACGATTCTACAGGCGCAGGTATGGGTGGGGTATTGCCACAATTATTTGACAGAAAACGATACAATGAAGACGGTGTTGGCGGTATGCATGTGTATACGCCCTGGTGGTTAGATAATAAAAAATTAGATTTCCCCCGTGGCTATCACATTGAATATTGGGGAGGCATGCAACAACCTGCCTATGGCATTGGCATGGGCATACAATCTTTAAACGGAAAATTTGCAGTACATGGTAAAACCAAAGAAGCCGGCGGTTATGGTGCTTCATTAAAAGAGGATATCCGCTTTTTTTATGGCGCCAGTTTTGGAATGGCCGGCAGGGGCGAAGCCATAGCAAGAGCCGACAGTTATTGTGAAATTGACCCGAGTGTGGTAGATAAATTCGGTATTCCTGTACTGCGTTTCAATACTACTTATACCGATTATGAAATTAAACAAGCCAAACACATGCACGAAACCTTTCAGGAAATTATGCACCAAATGGGTGCCGTTATAACCTGGGGTGCAGATAATGGTCCGCACAATAACTGGGGTCTTGCAAATCCAGGTAATATTATACATGAAGCCGGCACCGTTAGAATGGGTAATGATCCTAAAACATCTGCGCTGAATAAATGGAGTCAGGCGCACGATTGTAAAAACGTATTTTGTGTAGATGGCGGACAATTTGTATCACAGGCAGATAAAAATATTACCTGGACTATTCTTGCTTTATCTATGCGTGCCAGTGAATATATTATTGACCAAATGAAAAAACAAAATATTTAATGGGAAAAAGCAGAAATGATATGGATGCAAATGTGCATTTCAGGCAGTATTGTAATGCTGCTGTGCAATTTTATGGCACCAACAGCTTACTGATACTGATTCTTGCCACTCAACAATCTACAATTCATACAAAATAATATTTTATGGACAGAAGAAAATCTATTAAAGCATTATTCATTACTACTGCCTCTGCAGGCGTGTTGGTAGAAGCCTGTAAAAATGCAGATAAAAAAGTTACCGATGCTTCTACATTAAGTGCCAACCCTTTCCTTGGTCCCGACAGAATGGCGGAAGAAAAAAAACACTATGAAAAAGTAGCAGCAGAAAAGTTTTTTGATGAGCATGAAATGGCCACCATTGCCATTCTTTCAGATATTATTATTCCGAAAGATGAAGTAAGTGGAAGCGCAACTGAAGCAAAAGTGCCTGAATTTATTGCGTTTATTGTCAATGATATGCCCGAACACCAATTACCCTTAAGGGGTGGCTTGCGTTGGTTAGATATGCATTGCCTCAATAAATATGGCCATGCTTTTAAAGATTGCACGGCACAACAACAATTAGAAATGGTAGATGCTATTGCTTATCCTAATAAAGCAAAACCCGAAATGTCGCAAGGGGTTTCTTTTTTTAATAAAATGCGTGATTTGGTGGTAACCGGTTTTTATACCTCAGAAATGGGTGTGAAAGATATTGGCTATATGGGTAATGTGCCCAACCAATGGAATGGTGTACCCGATGATGTGTTAAAACAATATGGGCTGGCTTATTCAGAAAAAGAAATGAAAGAATGTGCCCATTACGATAAAGCGTAATTACTATTTTTAAATACACAAATGCCGCTCCATTTATATTTCAGAGCGGCATTTTTATGATGTATTCTATCAGCCTTTATCTTACTTCACTTCCATTTTCAGTTACATCTTCGGGATGTATAAAATGTAATTTGCCTTTACTGTCTTCAGCCATTAATATCATGCCATTACTTTCAATACCCCTCATTTTTCTCGGTGCTAAATTGGCCACAACGGTTACCTGTTTACCAACAATGGCTTCCGGTGTAAAATGTTCTGCAATGCCCGATACAATGGTGCGTGTTTCAAAGCCCATATCTATTGTTAATTGCAATAATTTATCGGCCTTGACCACTTTTTCGGCTGCAACAATTGTCCCTACTCTAAAGTCTAATTTTGCAAAATCATCATATACAATTTCCGGTTTTAGGGGCTTG
Source organism: Hydrotalea sp. GW822-HT8A01 (assembly GCF_058798575.1). Classification (NCBI taxonomy): domain Bacteria; kingdom Pseudomonadati; phylum Bacteroidota; class Chitinophagia; order Chitinophagales; family Chitinophagaceae; genus Hydrotalea; species Hydrotalea sp. GW822-HT8A01. Next base: position 3,606,067 of record NZ_CM179506.1, on the reverse strand, counting down.
TATTCAGGTGCTGTAGTTTCCATAGCGGCTGTGTTGTTTAAAGGTTTACTTTGTGTTTGTAGTTTTTGTACTTGTGCGGCAATTTCTTCATCTTCTATTTTTCTGAACAACAATTGCGGTGCTCTTAATGAATAGCCAACTCGCAATAAATTTAAACTACCGGCATTTTGCCATTCTAACATTTTCTCTACTACTTTCATCATGTGCAACATTTTGCCGGCAGTATGCGGCAGAAAGGGGTTGATTAAAATAGCCAGATTGGCGGTTAGTTGTAAGCTTAAGTGCAAACAATTGTCAATCAGTTGCTGACTAATAGGATCTTCTGCAACATTTCCTGCTTTCTTCCAGGGTTCTTTTTTCTGTAAATACTGATTACCTTTTCTTGACAGGTCAATCACTTCAAATAATGCATCTCTGAATTTATATTGTTCTAAATTTTCTTCCACTTTTGTTTTTGCCTTTTGAATATCGGCAATTAAAGCGTGGTCTGTTTCATCTAAATGTACATTGTGTAACTGTGGCACCTTTCCGTTGCATAATTTATGCATCAGCACAAAAGTTCTGTTCACAAAATTTCCAAATATGGCCACCAGTTCGCTGTTGTTCCTGTCTTGAAAATCTTTCCAGGTAAAATCATTGTCTTTTGTTTCGGGGGCATTGGCACATAACACATACCGCAGCACATCCTGTTGTTCAGGAAAGTCTTTTACATATTCATGTACCCAAACAGCCCAGTTGCGTGAGGTAGATACTTTTTCGCCTTCAATATTTAAAAATTCATTGGCCGGCACATTATCCGGTAACACAAAATTACCGTGTGCTTTCAACATGGCCGGAAATATAATACAATGAAATACAATATTATCCTTGCCAATAAAGTGTACCAATTTAGTATCTTCTTTACACCAGTAATCTTTCCATTGCGGGGTAAGTTCTTTGGTGGCAGAAATATATCCGATAGGGGCATCAAACCAAACATACAATACTTTTCCTGCCGCATCGGGTAATGGTACTTTTACGCCCCAGTTGCTGTCTCTCGTCATGGCACGTGGCTGCAAACCATTGTCTAACCAGCTTTTGCATTGCCCATATACATTGTTCTTCCATTCTTTGTGCCCTTCAATAATCCATTCTTTTAACCAGGGCTCATAGTTTTGTAACGGAAAATACCAGTGTTTGGTTTTCTTTTTAACAGGTATGGCATCGCTTAAAGTACTGCGTGGATGGATCAGTTGCTCCGGACTTAATGAAGTGCCGCATTTTTCACACTGATCGCCATACGCAGACAGACTGCCGCACACCGGGCAGGTGCCGGTAATATACCGGTCAGCCAGAAATGTTTGGGTGGTTTCATCAAAATATTGTTCGGTTTCTTTTTCTTCAAATAAACCTTCATTATACAATTTTTTAAAAAAAGCGGCAGCAGTTTCATGATGCACTGGATTAGAGGTACGGGAAAAAATATCAAATGCAATGCCCATTTGTGCAAAGCTTTCTTTGATCAAAGCATGGTATTTATCTACTACTTCCTGCGGTGTTATGCCTTCTTTCATAGCACGTATCGTAATAGGTACCCCATGTTCATCACTTCCACACACAAATTGTACATCCCTTTTTTGTGCTTTCTGGTAGCGCACATAAATATCTGCCGGTAAATAACAACCCGCCAAATGGCCAATATGCACCGGGCCATTTGCATAGGGAAGGGCGGCGGTTACCAATAATCTTTGATAGTTTTTTGTAGTCATCTATATCACTTTAATCAACTTCCGTTGCGTCGCACACCTGTACTGTAATGCGCTATGCGGCAATTGAGCCCGCAAAAATAAGCATTACCCGCAAGTATGCGGCATTTATCAATGAATGGTTCTTTTTTTAATATATGATGTTGCTCACGCTTTTGTTTTAACTTGCTCTTTTAATTCTTTCATCTTTTATAATTGCAACCATGCAACTTTATAAAATTTCCATTGCCCTGTTTGTAACAGGAATGGTATGCGCAGTATCCGGCAAGGCACAGCAAATACAAGTTAATCAGTTGGGCTATGGTACTCTTGCCCCCAAAATTGCCGCTGTATGCAATATGGCACAAGGTAGCCGCTTTTATCTTACCGCATTGCCAACAGGTGATACGGTTTATACCGGGCAATTGTTACCTGCCAGGTTAGATCAGTATGCCAACCAAATGCCGGTGCAATTGGCCGATTTTAGTGCCTTTCAGCAACCGGGTAGTTATCGGCTATTAGTGACCGGGGTACAAAACCAACCTGTTATCAACATTAACGCACAGCCTTTTTATATGGTTGGTAAGGCACTCATCAAAGGCTTTTATTATCAGCGCGCCTCAATGCCCTTATTGCAACAATATGCAGGCATCTGGCAAAGGGCCGAAGGGCATCCCGATACTTTGGTAATGATTCATCCATCCGCTGCAACACCACAACGCCCGGCAGGTAGCACTGTTTCAGTGCCCGGCGGCTGGTACGATGCAGGCGATTACAACAAATACATCGTAAATTCTGGCATAACGGTAGCCACTTTGCTGAGCGCTTATTCCGATTTTGCACCATATTTCGATAGCCTTGCACTCAATATTCCGGAAAGTAACAATTGGTTACCCGATCTTATTGATGAAGTTTTGTACAACCTGCGTTGGATGCTCACCATGCAGGATACCGATGGCGGTGTATACCACAAATGCACCAATGCTGTTTTTGATGGTATGGTAATGCCCAATGTAGCAACGCAACCCCGTTATATAGTACAAAAATCTACTGCTGCTACCTTAGATTTTGCTGCAGTAATGGCTCAGGCAGCCAGATTATTTGCCAAATGGAATCAGGAATTACCGGGCTTGTCAGATTCCTGCAAACAGGCCGCTGTACATGCCTGGCAATGGGCCGAACTGCATCCCAATATCGATTACCGGCAAGAGCAAATGAATACAAAATTTAAACCCGCTATTACAACGGGCGCTTATGGCGATACCCAACTGTTAGATGAATGGTTTTGGGCAGCAGCCGAACTGGCAGTTACCACTAAAGAGGCCGTGTATGCCAATTGGCTGTTGCAATATAAAGTGCCTCCCGTTACCATTCCTTCCTGGAGCCAGGTAACAGCGCTGGGTATGTATAGTTTGTTGGAACACCGCAAAGCATTGCCTCAAAAATTGTTGCCGTTAACCGATTCGCTTTATGCTGTATTCATAAAAAAGGCAGATGACTTGTTGCAACATGCCAATGGGGCCATGCATACGGTAATGGGACAATCGGCCAACGATTTTATCTGGGGCAGCAATGCTGTTGCAGCCAATCAGGGTATTTGGTTATTGCATGCTTTTATGCTCACCGGCCAACGACGCTACATCAACGGGGCGCTATCCAATGCCGATTATTTATTGGGCCGCAATGTCACAGGATATTGTTATGTTACCGGCTTCGGTTCAAAAAGTCCCATGCATCCGCACCATCGGCCTTCTATTGCCGATGGAATTGAACCTCCTGTTCCCGGATTATTGGTGGGTGGTCCTAACCCCGGTAAACAAGATGGGCAAATCTATCCCAATACTTTTCCTGAAACTGCTTATACTGATAATGATAAAGCCTATGCCTGCAACGAAATTGCTATCAACTGGAATGCACCGGCAGTATATTTATTCAATGGATTATCTTACCTGGCAACACTGGGGGTATGGGGAAAGTAAAGCAGTACGGTGTATGAATATTTTTGCTGAATGAAAATTATATTTCATAAAATGCTTATTATTGAAAGTAAAAGGCAGTAAAGCTCTGCTGCCAACCATTTGCTATGCAACAAAAAGTACTGCTGATTTTACCTTGTTACAATGAAGAAACAGCTTTGCCAGGTCTGTTATCCGAGTTGGCAGCTACCTGTTTCCCGGAAAATTATCAGGTAGATGTGCTGGTGGTCAATGATTGTTCGAAAGATGGAACAGCACAAGTGGCCCGCCGTTTTCAGGTAACATTGGTTGATTTACCCATGAATCTGGGTATTGGCGGTGCCGTTCAAACAGGTATTAAATATGCGTACCGCAATGGCTATGATATGGCCATTCAGTTAGATGGCGATGGTCAGCATCCACCTAATCAGGTACAGGTTTTATTAGCGGCACAAAAAGAACAACAGGCCGATGTGGTTATTGGTTCGCGTTTTGTGGGTAACGGTGGTGGGTTTCAGTCGTCATTGATTCGCCGAATGGGCATTCGCTATTTTCACTGGCTCAACCGTTTGTTTACCGGTAATAGAATATTCGACAGTACTTCGGGCTTTCGGCTCCTCAACCAAAAAGCTATTGCACTTGCGGCTGCCTATTATCCCGATGAATATCCTGAACCTGAATCATTAATCTTGTTTTCTAAAGCCGGTTGTACCATTGTTGAAGTGCCGGTATTGATGCGTGAACGGCAGGGCGGAGCATCTTCTATTGGAAAAACCGCCTCTGTTTATTATAGCTTAAAAGTTACACTGAGTATGTTTTTTACCTTTATTCGTCATTCAAATTCATGATTATGATACGCATTCAAATCCTCACTATTGTTACCAATATTTTATTCTTAGCTTATATTGCCCGCTTAATTGTAAAAGGGAAATTAAGGGAGGAATATGCCATTGTATGGATTATCTGTACTTTATTTATCATGGTATTTTCTTTTTGGCGGAAGGGATTAGATATAATGGCACATTTGCTGGGTGTATATGAAGCCCCGAATCTGGTATTTACCGGTGCTATTTTTGCCATATTAATTTACCTGTTACATTTAAGTATTGTGGCTTCCAAATTGCAAAACGATATTAAACAGTTATCACAGGAAATTGCCCTGATGAAAACAAAATTAGAGCACACCGATGCCAACCATTAACAACACTCATTCATTACACTAACAACAACTGATGTACTACGATAATAACTGGGCAGCCATTATACCCATGGCCAATGAGGAAACAGATTTTGATGAGTTTATACAGGAATTGACAGCCGTATTAAACCGACTGCAAACCGGTACCGTTTATTTGGTGGTAGATACCGTTTCAAAAGACCGCACTTTAGAACTTTGCCGTGCATTATCGAAAAAAGATGCAAGATTTATTACGGTATTTGCTCCTGAAAATAAAAATGTGGTAGATGCCTATATCCGTGGATATAAAGAAGCGTACCATAAAGGTCACGATATTATCATTGAAATGGATGCAGGCATGAGCCACGACCCCAAAGCCATCCCCATGTTTTTGCGGGTATTGAATGAAGGAAATGAATGTGCTTTCGGCAGTCGGTTTATTAATGGAGGTTCTATGGTAAAATCACCGCCATCCCGGGTATTTTTATCGCGTACCGGCACTTTTTTATCGAACCTGCTGTTGGGTACAAAAATGTATGATATGACTTCCGGTTACCAGGGGTTTCATGCTTCCATTGTTAAAAAAATCATTGAGTATCCTTTGTTATCAAAAGCGCACTTTTATCAAACGGAAATCAGGTATTTATTGCGCCATTCAAAATATGCTGAAATTCCTATTCACTATCAGGCGCCTTCGCCCAGTGTTTCTAAAAAAGCAATTAAAAATTCAATTGAAGTGTTGTGGCATTATTTTGTCAATCGTTTTTCAAAACGTTCTCCCAATCAATTATAAATCATGCAACAAAAAATTAGTCTGGTCATTACCTCAATAGCAGCCCCCAATGAAGTGCTGAAAAGCTATGCTGTATTATGTAAACAACATAATGTAGACTATATTGTAATTGGTGATACCAAATCGCCCAATGATTTTTTTATTGAAGACTGCCAATTTTTATCTATAGAACAACAAAAGCAGGTAAATGAACTCTTTGCTGCATTGTTACCTGTAAAACATTATGCCCGAAAAAATATTGGTTATTTACTGGCCATGCAGCAGGGCAGTACCGTTATCATAGAAACAGATGATGATAATTTTGGTACGGAACATTTTTTCAATTTTTTTCCGCTGCAAACCACACAGCCCGTTTATGAGGCTACGGGTAATTGGGTAAATGTATATCAACATTTTACCGATAAAAAGATATGGCCACGAGGGCTGCCGTTAGATCGTATTTTAGATACACCTGCCGGCTTCCAGCAAGCTGTTCCGCAAACCATTACAGCACCCATTCAACAGGGTTTGGTCAACGATAATCCCGATGTAGATGCGGTATACCGGTTGGTGAGTGATGTGCGGATTACCTTTGATGCCAATAAACAAATTGCATTGGGTAAACATTCCTGGTGTCCTTTTAACAGCCAGAATACGGTTTGGTATGCAGAAGCTTTCCCGTTATTGTATTTACCTTCTTATTGCAGTTTTAGAATGACAGATATATGGCGCAGTTTTATTGCCCAGCGCATTGCCTGGGAAAACAACTGGCACCTGCTGTTTTATTCACCAACGGTGTGGCAGAAACGTAATGTACATAACTTAATGCGCGACTTTGAAGAGGAAATACCCGGTTACCTGCACAATGAACAAATAAAGCAAACATTAGATGGGTTACAATTAAAAAGCAGCAAAGCTCATTTAGGCGATAACTTGAAAAAATGTTATGATGCTTTGATTCAACTGCAATTGGTTGGTGAACAGGAAATGCCATTATTGGAGGCCTGGTTGCAGGCATTGCGGTGAAATTAGCTTGATGCTTATTAAAAGCAATTTTAGGATACAGCAGGACGTATCAATTTTGTAAAGCAAAGATTGTAAAATAACCCATACATGAATACTAAGTTAAAAAATACTTTGGTTCTTTATTTACCTGTTATTACCATTGTATGGTGTATAATAATGCTGGCTTCATTAAAAACCGGTTGGCTCAATGCATTCTTTTATGATGCTGCGAATCTGCAGGTACAGGGTATTGACTATTTTGCTTTGCCCAAAACTTTTTTAAATTTAAAAGCAGGAATCAGTATGTTCGATACTTGGGGTGGAGTACCTTATGGCCCTTATGCAACCTGGTATTTGGGGCATCCTGCTTTTGGGGTATTGGTGTGTAGTTGGTTTGCATTTTTTGCACCCTGGACAAGTTACTGGTTGTTTGTTGGTTTTTCTTTTTTACTGATGCTGTTTGCTGCTTGGTTAGTAGCTGAAAGAGCGGCTTCCTTTTTGTCAAAAAGATTGGCCTGGTTGCTCATGTTATTTGGTTTTCCTACTTTCTGGATGTTTTATGTAGGAAATATGCATGCGCCATTAATATTGGCATTAACATTTATTTTTTTGGCAATAGATACTTTTTCTTTTACAGAACTAACTGATACAAATATTCAACAGGCGAATCGTTATCTGATGGCGGGTTTATTGATTTCTTTTTTTACAAAACCCATTGTTTTACTAATGCTCCCATTGTTATTGTTGCTGAAACAAACCCAAAAAACTACGCTTGTTTGCTTAGGTATTTATGCTGTGGTTTCTTTTCTATTTATCGTTGTTCCCGTATTAAATCCGGAAGGAATTGGTTTGGAAAAACTGCTGAAAGTGGCAACTGATTTTGGATTCATAAAAAACAACATGAACATTTACCAAAATCATTTTGTGTTGAATGCATACATGAAGGACAACAGTATTCACTGGCTGAATTTGATTGCACAAAGCGATTACAGGTTAATGCATGTAGATGTATTTTCTTTTCCCGTATTTATAGATACTTTATTGGGCTACCCATTGAATGCAGCTTGGTATAAATTGCCTATATATCTTACTATATTGTTATCCTTTTTGGTCCCATTTATATCAAACAGACAAATGAAATTTCAAACTGCCTTATTGTTATTAATGGCCATTACATTCACTTTTTTTCTGAGTTATAATACAGTGTGGGAGTATCAATATGCTTCTGTTGCACCCGTTTTGGCGTTATTTCCTGTTTTATATGAAAGAAATGTTTTTTATAAAAAATGGATTCCTTTGCTATTTGTTTCAGCGGTGATTATTGATTTACCCAATCTCTATTTCTTATTGCATGGCAAATTAATTACAAATAATTTGCTATTATTAATCCGATTCAACAGGGTAATACCTGTTGTTGTTATGTTTATTGTGATGATAAGCCTCATTATACAATCATTTTTCAAGAAAAATAAATAAGTTGGTGTGTATTTTTTCTGTACTCCTATTGTTCTGATCTGAATATAACTGTCATCCATTCATTCATTTATTTTTATCTATTCATTCTTTTTATAGGATGGGTTAATGAATCATTATTTTAAAATTTGGATGCATCATCAGTTGTTGCAAATAATCTTTTCTGTAATAACCCACACAACAATATTCAGGATATTGCAGGTTGATAACAGCCGCCAACTGATATTTGTCTCTAAACATCATATCATTGAATAGATCTTTAAAAATTAAATTATCCCAACTCTTTCTGTCGGTATAATAATTGTCAACTGCCTGCAAATTTACATTTGTTGGCTTGGGTGTTTGTGCCATCAATATGTCAGGCGATAAATCATAGAATACATTTTTATTAAAAGATTCATGTCCTTTAGGACCTTCCTCCTGACTTGTCCGATTTAGTGCGGTCTAAGAATTTTTGTGATAATTTCTTGTAGATGATTCGGCACATGAGCTCTCATTCTTATTTCTTTTTTGGTTATTTTATTTATTAATCGGGCATCTGTGATCTTTTTACAATGGGTTAAAAATGCTCTTATGGACAATGTTGCTGTTATTTCAATATGTTTTGATATAGCTAATGCCATAAAGCAAATAAGTATATGTAATTGTATGGGCTCTTCTTTAAAATGGAAAATTGGGCGAGTTTGTAAATCGTTTTTTGAGACCCTAAATGCTTGTTCTACTTTATATAAATCATGATAGCGACTTATTATGGTTGCATTATCGGCAACAGCTTCTTTAATGTCTGTATAATATCCTTTAATCCCCAGTAGCTTTGTGGTTTTTTCAATAAGCTTTTCGTTCAGCATCATATTACTATCGCCTGATTTGAGGTATTTTACCCTCTTCATTTTTGAGGGTTGAGTCAGCATCAATTTTGCTCTCTCTATTTGCCTGTTCATCTCAAATTTATCTTTATTATAGCGCTTTTTAGAGAAGCTACAAATTAGATAGCCATTTTCTGTTTTAAGCCGAATCACGCTCCCATCTATTTTTGGAAGTTTCGCATCTATTGTTTCCAACAAGTGGGCCGACACATTACCTAGCCTTGCACCTACTATATAGTTGATTTTTTCTACTCTCAATGCCTCCACATTTTCGGTACTTATCATGGCTGCATCAGCAACGACCGTAAAGTTTTCTACTTTATGTTTTTTGATAAAAGATTTAATGACAGGAATCAACGTATGACCCTCAAATGTATTACCTGAAAACACCTCATAACTTACAGGAAAGCCTTCGGGTGTAACCATGAGTGCCACCACAATTTGTGGTTGTTGCGACTTGTTGTCTTTAGAAAATCCATTCTTGCGAAGTTCGTCCTCCGTAAATGTTTCGAAATACAGGGTCGTAACATCATAGAACAATAAAGAAAAATCAAATCCATATTGTTTTCTGGCAAAATCAAGCGTTTTTTTCTCTATTCTTTCCTTTAAAACAAGCCATTTATGTGCTGATTCATAAAACTGTTGCCTGCGGTGTTTAATGCCAAAATAAGATTCTATTAACTCAATAGAACGAAGTTTGGAACCAGGCTCAACGATTCGAATCACTACAAAATCATTCAACAAAGCATCCGCTTCTAAAGTATAACCAATTTGGTGCTGCACGGCTCTCAATACATCGTACAAATAAGTAAGGTAAATCCCTATGAATTCACATTGACTAACCAATACTGCCTCCTCGCCAGGTTTGGAATCTTCAAATAGATATAATTGTTTGGTATAATCAGCAATAAATAGCCTGGCCATTTCTTCCAGGGCAAATATTTCTTCGTTAGTAGTTCCTGAACCAATATGTTTGATGATAACCCGTTTACTGTTTTGATAATGATAAACTTGTACAGAACGAGAATTTCCCTTTGTTTTTACAATTCTAATGTGTAGCATTTGACCTGGTTAGTGCGGTCAAAATAGATAAAAAGTATCATAAGTAGTTGATTATCAGAAACTATTTGTTTGGATTATGGAAAGGCGGACAAGTCAGGAAAGAAATGTTTTTTATAAAAAATGGATTCCTTTGCTATTTGTTTCAGCGGTGATTATTGATTTACCCAATCTCTATTTCTTATTGCATGGCAAATTAATTACAAATAATTTGCTATTATTAATCCGATTCAACAGGGTAATACCTGTTGTTGTTATGTTTATTGTGATGATAAGCCTCATTATACAATCATTTTTCAAGAAAAATAAATAAGTTGGTGTGTATTTTTTCTGTACTCCTATTGTTCTGATCTGAATATAACTGTCATCCATTCATTCATTTATTTTTATCTATTCATTCTTTTTATAGGATGGGTTAATGAATCATTATTTTAAAATTTGGATGCATCATCAGTTGTTGCAAATAATCTTTTCTGTAATAACCCACACAACAATATTCAGGATATTGCAGGTTGATAACAGCCGCCAACTGATATTTGTCTCTAAACATCATATCATTGAATAGATCTTTAAAAATTAAATTATCCCAACTCTTTCTGTCGGTATAATAATTGTCAACTGCCTGCAAATTTACATTTGTTGGCTTGGGTGTTTGTGCCATCAATATGTCAGGCGATAAATCATAGAATACATTTTTATTAAAAGATTCATGTCCTTTAGGACCTTCCTTTATGGCATCTGCATGTGCCATAAGTGTATTATTCAAACCCATCATATCATACACATTGCCTTTGTATCCATAGGCAATGCCTCCGGCAGAGCCGTAACCAATGCTTGGTAAACGATTTTCAAAAATAACAGATAAATGCCGGCCATTCTCTCGCTCATTAGCGGCTATATAAAATTCATTAAAAATAGAGAATTGGTAATTGTTGTATGAATTTGAAAATTGCTGGCTATTTTTAAACTTATTCCAATCATATATTGCAAAAATAAAAATTGCTACTCCCAATACCCCCATGTATGCAGCTATTTTTTTAAAGGAGGATAACTGCGATAAAATAAATACAGGACTAATATAAATGAAATATAATAATGGATAAATGGGTTGGTACATCCTAAATCCTCTAAAATGATCGGCGCCTTCTAAAATGGGAATAAGCAGACCGGTTATACTAAATATAAAGATAATTATACATGTTAAAAATTTATTATTTTTACTTCCTCGAATAAATTGATAGCCTATCCATACCATATCAATTACTAAAAATGGAATCAATTGAAAGCCATATAAGTGTAAAAAGTTCCAAAAATATTGAGCGCCATCACCAATGGTTTGTGTAATAGAAGCAGAAACTTTTGCATAAAAGGTATTGGGTAGTGGATAACCAAAATAAAGTATCCTAAACAGGGTTAATAATAGAAAACTGCCAAAATATGCCATAACAGGCCAGGTTAATAATGCTGTTAACTGATAAAAAGATTTATTCTTTTGGTAATAAATAAATGCATACAATACAATAAACAAAATACACCAAACAATGCCTTCCGGCCTGGTTAAAATAATTGCAACAATGAGCAGGGCTAACCAAATGGCCATCTTCTTTTCATCAATGGCATCAGTTAATGCTAAATGAATCAAATAACTGAACGCTGCTATAATTATAAAACTATATAAGCCACTATCCATCAGCGATACAATATTCCATGTAAAATACAGCGGGTTACTGAAAAGCCAGAGTAACAAACCTGCCTGCAAAAACAAGGTATTGATTTTTTTAAAACTTAGCTTTATGGCAATTGTTGCTATCGATTGCATTAACAACACAATGCTCCCAAAAGCTAAAAACAGGTTAACAAGAAAAATATATGCTTCGGGATTGGGGCTAAACAAATAACATGCACTGCAAATAAAAAAATATAACAAACAGGTAAAACCTTCTACATGTTCGCCCCCCACATTGTAAACAATACCGGCACCAGTAGTAAAATTTCTGGCATATACAAACAAGATATTTGCATCATCTGTTCCTGCCAAAGGCTGATTAATGTATTCAAATGACAGATAGCTGCCCGCTGCGATGCATACAAAAGTGAGCAGTATGATTACTAAATTGTTTTTGATGTATGGCATGGTGATAAAAATGAAAAAAATACCGGGAATATTGGTACTTTAAATGATATACATGATATACACTTATTATTGAACTGCTATTGTGGTGCATTATCTTTTTTTTCCTGTTGTGCCCAGTTAATGTTGTTTTTTACTAATTGATTGGATGGGTCGGCAGCTAATGCTTTATTAAACATTTCAATTGCTTTATCATAATCTTTTTTTAATACCATTGCGGTACCAATATTGTTGTAATAAACAGCTTTATTTTCCGGAAATTTATCTATGCCTAACTGCCAGGTGGCCATACTTTTTTCATAATTTCCTACCTGTAAATACAATAAACCTAATTGTACAAAATAACCTGCATCTCTTTTTTCAAGCGTAATAGCCTGCATGGCCTCAATGGAATTCAGGGCTTTGTTCTTTTCATCTAAACCCCATTTTAAATTGTTTTTTGCCAATTGAAAACTGGTATCAATCTGAATGGCTTTTGTACAGGCCTCAATACCGGTTTGATAATTTTTTAATAGAATGTTGGCCACACCTAAATTGTTGTAGGCGGTAGCATTTTTAGGATCTTTTTTAATTAAATCGGTTAAAGGTTTTACAGCTTTTCCGGGCATATTATTGTTTATGTAAGCCACAGATAATGCAATAACATTGGCAGAGGTTGGATTGCTGTTTGCTAATTGTTCTAATGCAGCTATATCAGTATCTTTTTTTTCAACTGCTATATTGTTTTTATTTTTGGGTGCACTGGAAAATAGAATAACCAATGGAATACTTAATACAATAACAACGCCTGCAATGATTAATAATTTTTTTACTGCAGGTTTCAATTCTTTCTCCTCTGGTTGTAAATTGGATGTATTTTCTGTCATAATTTAAGTTTTTTATAAGTTATGTGATGCATTTGATCTAATATATAAAAGTATTGAGTGGGTGGCTATTTTTTTGGTGATTGAATAAATTTGTTGGCTAATTGCAAATTATTAATTGCCAGTTGAAAGTTGGGCTTTAAAGCAATTGCTTTTTGAAGTGGTTCAATGGCCTTATTATATTGGTGCAGCCCAATATAAGCCGAGCCAATGTTATTGAGCGCTTCCGGATAATTGGGTTTTAACTGTAATGCCTTTTCTGCGGCTCTGATACAGCTTATATAATCTCCTTTTTGGTAATAGCCCAAGCTAAGGTCTAAATATTTACCCGCATCTGGTTGTTGGTCTATTTGTGCTTCCTGCATGGCCAAGCCACTTTTTTGCGCTAATGCCATTACCAAATATTCTTTTGCCGTTGCATTATCGGGTAAAATAGTTAAGGTATTATTGGCCAAATCTTTCAGCAATGTCCATTGGGCAGTTTCACTGTAGGCTTTCATCAGCAGTGTTCGGGCGTCCATATGTGCCGGCGACAATTCAATTGTTTTAACAAAATAGGGAATGGCTGCTGCATATTGTTGATGATTTATTAAAAACCTGCCATAAAAAAACCAGCTCTCCGGATAGGCAGGGCCTAAAGCCAATGCTCTTTTAAAATAAACGGCTGCTGCGGTTGTATCACCCTTTATGTCATTTATAATACCCAAATTAATTTGCAAAGCATGGTAATTGGGTAATAAATGCAGGGCTTCTATAAAATATTGCTCTGCCGTTGCATAATCGCCTTTTGCCATTTGGGTTAAGCCATAATTCATGAGGCCGCGGCCATTTGCGGAACTGTTTTCTGTTACATTTTTCCAAAGGCTTTCTTCTGTATGCCAAACTGCATTGCGTTGTATGGTGCCATAAGCATATACAGATAAAAAAAGCATTGCAAGAATAGCTAATGTTGCTGTATAGGGTAATGCTTTTTGTTGGAACCAGATTTTTACTGGGGTTAATACCCTGCCCAGGGTCCATACCACGCTAATCATTAAACCAATATAAGGAAAGAAAATACGATGGTAGTTCAATACTTCTGCCAAAGGAAAAATACTGGATGTTGGAATTAATGCCAGAAAAAACCAGATAATACCAAAACTAACCGGCCGCCAGTTTTTGTACATAGAGGTAATCATGGCAATGAGTACCAATGCCAATACAAATAGCAATCCTGCAAAAAAACGGGGGTCAGTAATACCGGATAATAATCCCCAGTCGGTATCTGCACTTAAATGTACGGGCACAAAAAATATTCCGAAATAATGGGCAATAATATAGGGTTGTGTAAGCAGGTATTGTATGGCAGAAGTGCCTCCGGGTACCCAGGTGGGGGGCGTCATCCAATCAATGAACCCATACATGAATCCACATACAAAAAATGCCGGAATTACCTGTTTGGTAAGTTGCCTGATTTCACTACTGTATTTTTTTTGAAATAATTGCCCTATACTTAACCGGTATTCGAAATAAAGAAGATAAATAAAAAAAATTGGTGCAAACATTATGGTTGTTGGTTTTGCCAATGAACCCAGAATAACCGGCAGCAGGTACAGGTATTTTTTTCTGTATTTTGGAAAATACTGGTACACTACAAAGGCCAATACCACAAATAAGGTAGATTGTAAATCGCTGCGGGCAATAATATAATTAATGGTTTCTGCATTAGCGGGATGAAGCATATACCAGGCTATACCAAAAGCCGCCAGCCAGTAATTTTTTTGTGGATTGGGCTGCACTAATTCAAATAACTGCCAGATAAAATAAAACATTAGTATGCCCTGCAGCAGAAAAACAATAAAATCATCCATCTGAAACCAAAAGGGATGGTAGCCATCGGCTAACCAATAATCAATGGCTAACGATAAACTTACCAATGGGCGGTACGACTGATTTTGTGGCAGGGAACTAAATGTAGTACCATCCGTAAAAAAAGAGGGGGCGTTTTTTAAACTGCGGACGTAAACATTGTTTAAAATAGTGTGTGAATCATCAAAATGGAAATCATTCTGAAAATGATTCCAATACACCAGCGTTGTGAGCATTACAATGGATAAAAGCAGGTATACATGCTTGTGTTCCTTCATATAAATAAATAGTTTACAGGGTTGCTGCCATTTGAATGGATAATATGTAAATATATATAATGATTCAATTTTATTCATGGTAAATTTCAATATTCTTTTCAAAATTTTTAACAGCTTTTGTAACGATATTCAAAAATATCAGCTCATAGCGTTAACAATCTTACCTAACAATTAAAATAAATTTAGTGTAGTTACTGTAACTTTTTTGTACTTACAAAATTATTATTATTTTTGTAGTTAAATAACTACATGAATGTATATAAATCTACACTATTTTGTAGCAATAATCGCAGTTATTTTGGCTGTTTCTACTACTGTATCTGCGCAATCTATTCAACGTCAGGTAGTTGCTACCGCCGGTGGATATACCGATCAGGGCAGCGTTTCTATCTCCTTTACCGTAGGCGAGCCGGTAGCTGATTTATTTCCCAATCTATTTCAGGGAAAAGCCATAACAGCCGGTTTTCAGCAACCCGATCCTGAAATACAAGAGAATATATATCGTGATTTTAGTAACTATTTTGTTTTATTTCCCAATCCAACCATTGATGGGAAAGTCAAATTAGGTTTTAGGGATGTACCTAATGGAATTTATACAATTGATATTATTGATGCCTTAGGAAGGGTGTTACAAACCACTACTGTAGAGTATTTTAATCATAATTTCTTTTATGTTGATTTGGATGTAACTAATTTAGTAAGGGCTTTTTATTTTATCAGAATAAGAAGCGATAAAAATTTCCGTGGGGAATTGAAGTTAATGCGTCTGTAAAATAAGCCATTCGGGTGAATTTTTTCGACCATGTAATTTTATTCCTACTTGAACGTTTAACTTTTTAATATGATTATTTTCGTGAAGTAAATTGTTAATAGGAATTTAACCGTAGATTGCGCATACAACCTACAATAATATCTTGATTGTGTGAAATGGACTTTACTAACCTTATTCTTATTGGCAGGCTTTGTATCTGTATCCTATGCACAACCCCAATCCTTTAAATACCAAGCTGTTGCCCGGGGTTTAAATGGTGCTTTGCTTAGTAACCAGCAAATCAATGTACGTATCAGTATATTGTTGGGAACCAGTCCCAACCGTACCTTGGAATACCAGGAAACACAAACTGTTACTACCAATCAATATGGCCTGTTTTATTTAGACATTGGAAGGGGAACACCGACCACCAGTGCCAAATTTGCGGACATCAATTGGGCCAATCCATTACAACAATACATCCAAACAGAAATAGATTTAGGACAAGGTTATGTGAATATGGGCGCCTCAGAAATGCTGAGTGTGCCTTATGCCTTGTATGCCTTAAACTCTCCCAAAGGGCCTACTGGTGCAACCGGGGCCACCGGTGCTACAGGAACCACCGGTACACCAGGTGCGAATGTGTTAACCGGTTCAGGAATGCCTGTTCCTTCATTGGGGTTTAATGGGGATAGTTATGTAGATATAACCAATGGAAATGTTTATACCAAAAATGCAGGTGCCTGGATAAATTCTGGGGCATCTTTAAAAGGATCTAGCGGGCCCACTGGTCAAACCGGCGCTACTGGCCAAACCGGAGCCACCGGCCAAACAGGCGCCACAGGTAACACAGGCGCCACTGGCCAAACCGGAGCCACCGGCCAAACAGGTGTAACAGGAAATACCGGAGCAACAGGTAACACAGGAATAACAGGTCAAACCGGAGCCACAGGAAATACCGGAGTAACCGGTCAAACCGGAGCCACCGGCCAAACAGGTACCACCGGCCAAACAGGCACCACTGGACAGACAGGCACCACTGGACAGACAGGTGCCACAGGAAATACCGGAATAACAGGTAACACAGGAATAACAGGTAACACAGGAGTAACAGGTCAAACCGGCGCAACAGGAAATACCGGAGCAACAGGAACTACAGGAGCCACTGGTCAAACAGGCACCACTGGTCAAACCGGAGCAACAGGAAATACTGGAGCAACAGGAAATACCGGAGTAACAGGTCAAACCGGCGCAACCGGAAATACCGGCGCAACAGGTAACACAGGAATAACAGGTAACACAGGAGTAACCGGTCAAACCGGAGCAACAGGTAACACAGGAGTAACCGGTCAAACCGGAGCCACTGGTCAAACAGGCACCACTGGTCAAACCGGAGCTACTGGTAACACAGGAGTAACCGGTCAAACCGGAGCCACAGGTAACACAGGAGTAACCGGTCAAACCGGCGCTACTGGTAACACAGGAGTAACCGGTCAAACCGGAGCCACAGGTAACACAGGAGTAACAGGTCAAACCGGAGCCACTGGTCAAACAGGCACCACTGGTCAAACCGGCGCTACTGGCCAAACCGGCGCCACCGGCCAAACAGGCGCCACCGGCCAAACAGGCGCCACAGGTAACACAGGCGCCACTGGCCAAACAGGAGCCACCGGCCAAACAGGTGTAACAGGAAATACCGGAGCAACAGGAACTACAGGAGCCACTGGTCAAACAGGCACCACTGGTCAAACCGGAGCTACTGGTAACACAGGAGTAACCGGTCAAACCGGAGCCACAGGTAACACAGGAGTAACCGGTCAAACCGGAGCCACTGGTCAAACAGGCACCACTGGTCAAACCGGAGCTACTGGTAACACAGGAATAACAGGTAACACAGGAGTAACCGGTCAAACCGGAGCCACAGGACAGACAGGCGCCACAGGAAATACAGGAGCGACTGGTCAAACCGGAGCAACAGGTCAAACCGGAACAACCGGTAACACAGGAGTAACAGGAAATACAGGAGTGACCGGTCAAACCGGAGCCACCGGAAATACCGGAGCCACCGGAAATACCGGAGTAACAGGTAACACAGGAGCAACAGGTAACACAGGAATAACAGGTAACACAGGAGTAACCGGTAACACAGGTGCAACAGGAAATACAGGAGCGACTGGTCAAACCGGTGCTACAGGAAATACAGGCACCACCGGAAATACAGGCACCACTGGACAGACCGGCGCCACCGGCCAAACAGGTGTAACAGGAACTACAGGAGCCACTGGTCAAACAGGCACCACTGGCCAAACAGGCACCACTGGTCAAACCGGAGCTACTGGTAACACAGGAGTAACCGGTAACACAGGAGCAACAGGTAACACAGGAATAACAGGTAACACAGGAGTAACCGGTAACACAGGTGCCACAGGAAATACAGGAGCGACTGGTCAAACCGGAGCAACAGGAAATACCGGAGCAACAGGTCAGACTGGAGCGACAGGAAATACAGGAGCTACTGGTAACACAGGTTCAACAGGTAACACAGGCACCACCGGAAATACCGGAGCAACAGGTCAGACCGGAGCGACAGGAAATACAGGAGCTACTGGTAACACAGGTTCAACAGGTAACACAGGCACCACCGGAAATACCGGAGCAACAGGTCAGACCGGAGCGACAGGAAATACAGGAGCTACTGGTAACACAGGTTCAACAGGTAACACAGGCACCACCGGAAATACAGGAGCTACTGGTAACACAGGAATAACAGGTCAAACCGGAGCAACAGGAAATACCGGAGTAACAGGTAACACAGGAGTAACAGGTAACACAGGAGTAACAGGTCAAACCGGAGCCACCGGAAATACAGGCACCACTGGACAGACAGGAGCCACCGGCCAAACTGGTGCCACAGGACAGACAGGCGCCACAGGAAATACAGGAGCGACTGGTCAAACCGGAGCAACAGGTCAAACCGGAACAACCGGTAACACAGGAACAACCGGTAACACAGGAACAACCGGTAACACAGGAGCCACCGGAAATACAGGAGCAACAGGTAACACAGGAATAACAGGTAACACAGGAGTAACCGGTAACACAGGTGCCACAGGAAATACAGGAGCGACTGGTCAAACCGGAGCCACTGGACAGACAGGTGCTACTGGACAGACAGGTGCTACTGGACAGACAGGTGCTACTGGTAACACAGGAGTAACCGGTCAAACCGGAGTAACAGGCCAAACCGGAGTAACAGGAAATACAGGCGCTACAGGCCAAACTGGAGCAACAGGTAACACAGGTTCAACAGGTCAAACAGGCACCACTGGACAGACAGGTGCCACAGGTAACACAGGAGTAACCGGTCAAACAGGCACCACTGGACAGACAGGTGCTACTGGTAACACAGGAGTAACAGGAAATACAGGAGTGACCGGTCAAACCGGAGCAACAGGAACTACAGGCACCACTGGCCAAACCGGAGTAACAGGTCAAACTGGAGCCACAGGAAATACAGGAGCGACTGGTCAAACGGGTGCTACAGGAAATACGGGAGCCACAGGTAACACAGGAGTAACCGGTCAAACAGGTGCCACTGGCCAAACTGGAGCCACAGGTAACACAGGAGTAACCGGCCAAACTGGAGCCACTGGTAACACAGGAGTAACCGGTCAAACCGGAGCCACTGGTAACACAGGAGTAACCGGTCAAACCGGAGCCACAGGAAATACAGGCACCACCGGTAACACAGGCACCACCGGCCAAACAGGAAATACAGGTGCTACCGGTCAAACCGGAGCCACAGGAAATACCGGAGCAACAGGTAACACAGGAATAACAGGTAACACAGGAGTAACCGGTCAAACCGGAGCCACAGGAAATACCGGAGCCACAGGTAACACAGGAGCAACAGGTAACACAGGAATAACAGGTAACACAGGAGTAACCGGTCAAACCGGAGCCACAGGAAATACCGGAGCCACAGGTAACACAGGAGCAACAGGTAACACAGGAATAACAGGTAACACAGGAACAACCGGAAATACAGGAACAACCGGTAACACAGGCACCACCGGCCAAACAGGAAATACAGGTGCTACCGGTCAGACAGGCGCCACCGGAAATACCGGAGTAACAGGTCAAACAGGAGTAACAGGCCAAACCGGAACAACAGGAAATACAGGCGCTACTGGACAAACCGGAGCGACAGGAAATACCGGTGTAACAGGTCAAACAGGCACCACTGGACAGACCGGCGCCACAGGCCAAACCGGAGCCACCGGCCAAACCGGAGTAACAGGTCAAACAGGAGCCACCGGCCAAACTGGTGCCACAGGAACAACAGGCACCACCGGCCAAACAGGAAATACCGGATCCACCGGTCAAACCGGAGCAACAGGTAACACAGGAGTAACAGGTCAAACAGGAGCCACAGGCCAAACCGGCGCCACCGGAAATACCGGAGCAACAGGTAACACAGGAATAACAGGTAACACAGGAGTAACCGGTCAAACAGGTGCCACTGGCCAAACTGGAGCAACAGGTAACACAGGTTCAACAGGTCAAACAGGCACCACTGGACAGACCGGCGCCACCGGCCAAACAGGTGTAACAGGAACTACAGGAGCCACTGGTCAAACAGGCACCACTGGACAGACAGGTGCTACTGGTAACACAGGAGCGACCGGTCAAACCGGAGCCACCGGCCAAACTGGTGCCACAGGAAATACAGGCGCTACTGGACAAACCGGAGCGACAGGAAATACCGGTGTAACAGGTCAAACCGGAGTAACTGGCCAAACCGGAGTAACAGGAAATACAGGAGTGACCGGTCAAACCGGAGCAACAGGAACTACAGGAGCCACTGGTCAAACAGGCACCACTGGTCAAACAGGTGTAACAGGAAATACAGGCACCACCGGAAATACAGGCGCCACCGGTCAAACCGGAGCCACCGGCCAAACAGGCACCACTGGTAACACAGGTTCAACAGGTCAAACAGGCACCACTGGACAGACAGGTGTAACAGGAAATACAGGTTCAACTGGTAACACAGGTTCAACTGGTAACACAGGCACCACCGGCCAAACAGGCACCACTGGTAACACAGGAGCCACCGGCCAAACGGGAGCTACTGGCCAAACCGGAGTAACTGGCCAAACAGGTGTAACAGGAACTACAGGAGCGACAGGAAATACCGGTGTAACCGGTCAAACAGGCACCACTGGACAGACAGGAGCAACAGGAAATACAGGAATAACCGGTCAAACCGGCGCAACAGGCCAAACTGGAGCCACAGGAACAACAGGCACCACCGGCCAGACAGGTGCCACAGGAAATACCGGCGCAACCGGAAATACCGGTGTAACCGGTAACACAGGAACAACAGGTAACACAGGTTCAACAGGTCAAACAGGCACCACTGGACAGACAGGTGCCACAGGAAATACCGGAGCAACCGGTAACACAGGAGCAACAGGTAACACAGGAATAACCGGTAACACAGGAGCAACAGGTAACACAGGAATAACCGGTAACACAGGAATAACCGGTAACACAGGAACAACAGGTAACACAGGAACAACAGGTAACACAGGAACAACAGGAAATACAGGCGCCACAGGTAACACAGGAGTAACCGGTCAAACCGGTGCCACAGGAAATACCGGAGTAACGGGAAATACAGGAGCGACTGGTCAAACCGGAGTAACAGGAAACACAGGCACCACCGGCCAAACAGGAAATACAGGTGCTACCGGTCAAACAGGTGCCACAGGAAATACCGGCGCAACAGGCCAAACTGGAGCCACTGGTAACACAGGAGTAACCGGTAACACAGGTGCAACAGGAAATACCGGAGCAACAGGTAACACAGGAAATACCGGCGCAACCGGAAATACCGGAGCAACAGGTAACACAGGAGCAACAGGTAACACAGGAGCAACAGGTAACACAGGAGCAACAGGTAACACAGGAGCAACAGGTAACACAGGAGCTACTGGTAACACAGGTTCAACTGGTAACACAGGCACCACCGGCCAAACAGGAAATACAGGCACCACCGGAAATACAGGAGCTACTGGTAACACAGGAGTAACCGGTCAAACCGGAGCCACCGGCCAAACAGGCACCACTGGACAGACAGGTGCCACAGGAAATACCGGAGTAACAGGTCAAACCGGCGCCACCGGTCAAACAGGCGCCACAGGCCAAACCGGAGCCACAGGAAATACCGGAGCAACCGGTAACACAGGAGCAACCGGTAACACAGGAATAACCGGTAACACAGGAGCAACAGGTAACACAGGAATAACCGGTAACACAGGAATAACCGGTAACACAGGAACAACAGGTAACACAGGAACAACAGGTAACACAGGAACAACAGGTAACACAGGAACAACAGGTAACACAGGAACAACAGGTAACACAGGAACAACAGGTAACACAGGAACAACAGGAAATACAGGCGCCACAGGTAACACAGGAGTAACCGGTCAAACTGGTGCCACAGGAAATACCGGAGTAACGGGAAATACAGGAGCGACTGGTCAAACCGGAGTAACAGGAAATACAGGTGCTACCGGTCAAACAGGTGCCACAGGAAATACCGGCGCAACAGGCCAAACTGGAGCCACTGGTAACACAGGCGCCACAGGTAACACAGGAGCGACCGGTCAAACCGGAGCAACAGGCCAAACTGGAGCCACAGGAAATACAGGAGCAACAGGTAACACAGGAGCAACAGGTAACACAGGAGCAACAGGTAACACAGGAATAACAGGTAACACAGGAGTAACAGGTCAAACCGGAGTAACAGGAAATACAGGTTCAACTGGTAACACAGGCACCACCGGCCAAACAGGCACCACTGGTAACACAGGAGCCACCGGTCAAACAGGTGCGACTGGTAACACAGGAGTAACCGGTCAAACAGGAGCCACTGGCCAAACAGGCGCCACTGGCCAAACTGGAGCAACAGGAAATACAGGTTCAACAGGTAACACAGGTTCAACAGGTCAAACAGGCACCACTGGACAGACAGGTGTAACAGGAAATACAGGTTCAACTGGTAACACAGGTTCAACTGGTAACACAGGCACCACCGGCCAAACAGGCACCACTGGTAACACAGGAGCCACCGGCCAAACGGGAGCTACTGGCCAAACCGGAGTAACTGGCCAAACAGGTGTAACAGGAACTACAGGAGCGACAGGAAATACCGGTGTAACCGGTCAAACAGGCACCACTGGACAGACAGGAGCAACAGGAAATACAGGAATAACCGGTCAAACCGGCGCAACAGGCCAAACTGGAGCCACAGGAACAACAGGCACCACCGGCCAGACAGGTGCCACAGGAAATACCGGCGCAACCGGAAATACCGGTGTAACAGGTAACACAGGAACAACAGGTAACACAGGTTCAACAGGTCAAACAGGCACCACTGGACAGACAGGTGTAACAGGAAATACAGGAGCTACTGGTAACACAGGTTCAACTGGTAACACAGGTTCAACTGGTAACACAGGTTCAACTGGTAACACAGGTTCAACTGGTAACACAGGCACCACCGGCCAAACAGGCACCACTGGTAACACAGGAGCAACAGGCCAAACCGGAGCCACAGGAAATACAGGCGCCACTGGCCAAACAGGCGCCACTGGCCAAACAGGCGCCACTGGCCAAACAGGCGCCACTGGCCAAACTGGAGCAACAGGTAACACAGGTTCAACAGGTCAAACAGGCACCACTGGTCAAACCGGAGCTACTGGTAACACAGGAGTAACCGGTAACACAGGAACAACAGGAAATACAGGAACAACAGGAAATACAGGCACCACCGGCCAAACAGGAAATACAGGCACCACCGGAAATACAGGAGCTACTGGTAACACAGGAGTAACCGGTCAAACCGGAGTAACAGGAAACACAGGCACCACCGGTAACACAGGCACCACCGGCCAAACAGGAAATACAGGTGCTACCGGTCAAACAGGCACCACTGGACAGACAGGTGCAACAGGAAATACCGGAGTAACAGGCCAAACCGGAGCTACTGGTAACACAGGAATAACAGGCACCACTGGACAGACCGGAGCCACAGGTAACACAGGAATAACAGGTAACACAGGAACAACAGGTAACACAGGAACAACAGGTAACACAGGCGCCACCGGAAATACAGGCGCCACCGGTCAAACCGGAGCCACAGGCCAAACTGGAGCCACAGGAAATACAGGTGCTACTGGTAACACAGGAGCAACAGGTAACACAGGAGCAACAGGTAACACAGGAATAACAGGTAACACAGGAGCCACCGGTCAAACAGGTGCGACTGGTAACACAGGAGCCACTGGCCAAACAGGAGCCACTGGCCAAACTGGAGCAACAGGAAATACAGGTTCAACAGGTAACACAGGTTCAACAGGTCAAACAGGCACCACTGGACAGACAGGTGTAACAGGAAATACAGGAGCTACTGGTAACACAGGTTCAACTGGTAACACAGGCACCACCGGCCAAACAGGCACCACTGGTAACACAGGAGCCACCGGCCAAACGGGAGCTACTGGCCAAACAGGAGCAACAGGTAACACAGGTTCAACAGGTCAAACAGGCACCACTGGACAGACAGGTGCCACCGGAAATACCGGTGTAACTGGTAACACAGGAACAACAGGTAACACAGGAATAACCGGTAACACAGGAGCAACAGGTAACACAGGAATAACCGGTAACACAGGAGCAACAGGTAACACAGGAATAACCGGTAACACAGGAGCAACAGGTAACACAGGTTCAACAGGTCAAACAGGCACCACTGGACAGACCGGAGCAACAGGAAATACAGGAATAACCGGTCAAACAGGTGCTACCGGCCAAACCGGCGCAACCGGAAATACCGGTGTAACTGGTAACACAGGAGCCACCGGCCAAACGGGAGCTACTGGCCAAACCGGAGTAACTGGCCAAACAGGTGTAACAGGAAATACAGGCGCCACCGGCCAAACCGGAGTAACTGGACAGACCGGAGCAACAGGAAATACAGGAATAACCGGTCAAACAGGCGCTACCGGCCAAACAGGCGCCACTGGCCAAACAGGTGTAACAGGAAATACAGGCGCCACCGGTCAAACCGGAGCCACTGGCCAAACAGGCGCCACCGGAAATACAGGAGCCACCGGCCAAACCGGAGTAACTGGACAGACCGGAGCAACAGGAAATACAGGAATAACCGGTCAAACAGGTGCTACCGGCCAAACAGGCGCCACTGGTAACACAGGCACCACTGGCCAAACAGGCGCCACCGGAAATACAGGCACCACTGGACAGACCGGAGCCACCGGTCAAACAGGTGCTACCGGCCAAACAGGAGCAACAGGAAATACCGGTGTAACTGGTAACACAGGAACAACAGGTAACACAGGAACAACAGGAAATACAGGAACAACAGGAAATACAGGCACCACCGGCCAAACAGGAAATACAGGTGCTACCGGTCAAACAGGTGCCACAGGAAATACCGGAGCCACAGGTAACACAGGTTCAACAGGTCAAACAGGCACCACTGGACAGACCGGTGCCACAGGAAATACCGGCGCCACCGGTCAAACAGGTGCTACCGGTCAAACCGGCGCAACCGGAAATACCGGAGCTACTGGTAACACAGGAGTAACCGGTCAAACCGGAGCCACCGGCCAAACAGGCACCACTGGACAGACAGGCGCCACAGGTAACACAGGTTCAACAGGTCAAACAGGCACCACTGGACAGACAGGCGCCACAGGTAACACAGGTTCAACAGGTCAAACAGGCACCACTGGACAGACAGGTGCCACAGGTAACACAGGTTCAACAGGTCAAACCGGAGCCACCGGTCAAACCGGAGCCACCGGCCAAACAGGCACCACTGGACAGACAGGTGCTACTGGTAACACAGGAGTAACCGGTCAAACAGGCGCCACTGGACAGACAGGTGCTACTGGTAACACAGGAGTAACCGGTCAAACAGGCGCCACTGGCCAAACTGGAGCAACAGGTAACACAGGTTCAACAGGTCAAACAGGCACCACTGGACAGACAGGTGCCACAGGAAATACCGGAGTAACAGGTAACACAGGAGTAACCGGTCAAACAGGAGCCACTGGTAACACAGGCACCACTGGCCAAACAGGCGCCACCGGAAATACAGGCGCCACTGGCCAAACTGGAGCAACAGGTAACACAGGTTCAACAGGTCAAACAGGCACCACTGGACAGACAGGTGCTACTGGTAACACAGGCACCACTGGCCAAACTGGAGCAACAGGTAACACAGGTTCAACAGGTCAAACAGGCACCACTGGACAGACCGGAGCAACAGGAAATACAGGAATAACCGGTCAAACAGGTGCTACCGGCCAAACAGGCGCCACTGGTAACACAGGCACCACTGGCCAAACAGGCGCCACCGGAAATACAGGCACCACTGGACAGACCGGAGCCACCGGTCAAACAGGTGCTACCGGCCAAACAGGAGCAACAGGAAATACCGGTGTAACTGGTAACACAGGAACAACAGGTAACACAGGAACAACAGGAAATACAGGAACAACAGGAAATACAGGCACCACCGGCCAAACAGGAAATACAGGTGCTACCGGTCAAACAGGTGCCACAGGAAATACCGGAGCCACAGGTAACACAGGTTCAACAGGTCAAACAGGCACCACTGGACAGACCGGTGCCACAGGAAATACCGGCGCCACCGGTCAAACAGGTGCTACCGGTCAAACCGGCGCAACCGGAAATACCGGAGCTACTGGTAACACAGGAGTAACCGGTCAAACCGGAGCCACCGGCCAAACAGGCACCACTGGACAGACAGGCGCCACAGGTAACACAGGTTCAACAGGTCAAACAGGCACCACTGGACAGACAGGCGCCACAGGTAACACAGGTTCAACAGGTCAAACAGGCACCACTGGACAGACAGGTGCCACAGGTAACACAGGTTCAACAGGTCAAACCGGAGCCACCGGTCAAACCGGAGCCACCGGCCAAACAGGCACCACTGGACAGACAGGTGCTACTGGTAACACAGGAGTAACCGGTCAAACAGGCGCCACTGGACAGACAGGTGCTACTGGTAACACAGGAGTAACCGGTCAAACAGGCGCCACTGGCCAAACTGGAGCAACAGGTAACACAGGTTCAACAGGTCAAACAGGCACCACTGGACAGACAGGTGCCACAGGAAATACCGGAGTAACAGGTAACACAGGAGTAACCGGTCAAACAGGAGCCACTGGTAACACAGGCACCACTGGCCAAACAGGCGCCACCGGAAATACAGGCGCCACTGGCCAAACTGGAGCAACAGGTAACACAGGTTCAACAGGTCAAACAGGCACCACTGGACAGACAGGTGCTACTGGTAACACAGGCACCACTGGCCAAACTGGAGCAACAGGTAACACAGGTTCAACAGGTCAAACAGGCACCACTGGACAGACCGGAGCCACAGGCCAAACCGGAGCCACAGGCCAAACAGGTGCCACAGGCCAAACAGGTGCCACAGGAAATACAGGAGCGACTGGTCAAACCGGAGTAACAGGAAATACAGGCGCCACCGGAAATACAGGCACCACAGGACAGACCGGCGCCACCGGCCAAACAGGTGTAACAGGAACTACAGGAGCCACTGGTCAAACCGGAGCCACTGGTAACACAGGTGCAACAGGAAATACAGGTGCTACTGGTCAAACGGGTGCTACAGGAAATACAGGCGCAACCGGCCAAACAGGAGCTACGGGAGTTACTGGTCCAACTGGCCCAAATAATGGTTGGTATTTAACCGGTAATACCGGTACTACCGCAGGTACCAACTTTATTGGTACTACAGATGCTGTAGATTTTGTTGCCAAAACTAATTCTTTAGAACGATTGAGAATATTGTCTACTGGTCAAATAGGTATTGGTAGAACACCCAATACGGCTAATTTATTAGATGTGGCCGGTACGGTTAATATATCTAAGCCTGGTGCATCCAGTATCTTACAAGTGGATGCACAGAGTAGCCAGACCAATATTGCTCAAATATTGTTTACAAATTCTGCGGGTACCGGCGATTTTCGAATCGGTAGTAGTGGCGGTGATGTTGTATGGCAGGGTGGTGGAGGCCGTAACTTGCAAATAGGTGCCTATTGGGGTATGGATTTCTTAGGTGGACGAGGAACTGCAACTTTCCCAACATTCCAGGGTGGTATTGGAAATTACAATACAAGAATATTGAATACTACCGATAGAAAAGGGTTGATTATACAAGCAAATGGCACACAAACCAATAATTTGCAGGAATGGCAAAATTCAGCAGGTACGGCTTTAAGTATAGTGGATCCTAATGGACAGGTCGGCATACAAACTACTACCCCACAAGCTAATTTAGACGTGAATGGTACCGCTAAAATTGGGGTGAATGGTACAGGTACAGTATTAAATGGGATAATAAAAGGTACAATTTCTATACCTAATCAGAATATTCCAGGAGGTCCTGGTGGTGATTTAATTGTGACTGTTACTTTAACTGGTAATTTAGCAAATGCCGTTCCAGGGGCTACTGTTATGATAAATCCTAGAAATAACTTAAATACTGGTCGGAATGACGTTATAATAAGTTGGTGTAGAATAAGTGCAAATGGTGTGTTGACGATTTGCTTTGCATCTCAAAATGGTAATAGAATTGGGCCTGGTGGTGGAGGGGCACAAATATTATTTGATGTTACAGTAATTCAATAGAACACTAAAATTATTTAACCTGCTGGAATATTACTTTTCAGCAGTTTTTTTATTATCCTTTTTGTAATATTGTAGCATGGTTGTTTTACCGTCTCATTTACCAACCGTCGCTACCATCGGCATTATCTGCCCCTCCGGTTATATGCCTATCGAAAAAGTGCAAACCTGTGTAAATACCCTGCAAGGCTGGGGTTACCGGGTGCAGTTGGGTAAAACAGTGGGTTTGCAATACCATTATTTTGCCGGTACAGATGTGGAACGGCTGGCCGACATGCAGGCCATGCTCAATAATCCGGCTATTGATGCCATTTTATGTGCACGTGGTGGTTATGGGTTAAGCAGAATCATAGATGAACTGGATTTTACCGCTTTTTTACAATATCCCAAATGGATCATTGGCTTTAGTGATATTTCGGTATTACATGCCCGTTTAAACCGGCTGGGCGTACCTGCCCTGCATGCACCTATGGCCGGGGCTTTTAATGAGGGGGGAGCTGAGCGGGAATCAGTGGCTTCGCTCAAAGCCATTTTGGTTGGCAAGCCGGTGCATTATACCGTGCCGGTGCATCCTTTGAACCGTCAGGGGATAGCCAATGCGGAGCTGGTGGGGGGCAACCTGTCAATCATTGTACATTTAATCGGCAGTCAAGATGCACTGCAAACAGCCGATAAAATTTTGCTGATTGAAGATGTGGGTGAATATTTGTATAACATAGACCGTATGCTGGTACAACTGAAAAGGGCCGGCATGTTGCAGCGATTGGCCGGTTTATTGGTAGGTGGTTTTACCGAGATGAAAGATACCACCATTCCTTTTGGCAAAACAGTGGAGGAAATTGTACGGGAACATGTGGCTGAATATACCTATCCTGTGGCTTTTCATTTTCCGGTAAGTCATGGTGAACCTAACATGGCTGTTAAATTGAGGGTAAAGCATCAACTAATGGTTACAGAAAAAGAAGTGGTGTTGCGGGAGGAATGATTCGGTTTTTGGTTTTTAGACATTGGGTAAGGTCCCAAGCCTT
Organism: Hydrotalea sp. GW822-HT8A01; assembly: GCF_058798575.1. Taxonomy (NCBI): domain Bacteria; kingdom Pseudomonadati; phylum Bacteroidota; class Chitinophagia; order Chitinophagales; family Chitinophagaceae; genus Hydrotalea; species Hydrotalea sp. GW822-HT8A01. Next base: position 3,576,360 of record NZ_CM179506.1, on the reverse strand, counting down.
TACAATTATTGATGAACCATATTGACATCCTCCTCAACCTAAATGGAAGTTGCAGATGACTTTTAGGGCTTCCGAGGATGCGATTTTGGGATGGTGGTTACAGGTATCAAAAGGCCAGCTTTTTTGAATATCCTGATTTTTGTTGGCAATTAGTCAGCACTCTTTTTTATATAAACCTTTTGCGAACTTTGCTCCTCTGAGGTTAGAGAAATAAAAACCGCTAAGTATGCCAAAGTATGCTAAGAAAAATCCTTTGCAAACTTTGCGTCTCAGCGATTTAAATACAAACCGCCAAATATGCTAAGGGTCGCTAAGAGAAACCTTCGCGAACTTTGCGCCTTTGCGGTTCAAGAATCATCAACGGCTAAGTACGCCAGGCAACATCAGAAAAAAGCCTTTGCGAACTTTGCGTGAAATACCCTACAAAAAACCCGTGCATGCCCCTCTACAGCGGCTGAGCAATATCATACCATCGTCATCAATAAATCAATAGCTTTGTAAGGTATATATACCAATATGTATTCAAAAATAATCGTTTGTATTGCTTTTGTATTATTAGTGGCTTGTCAGCCCAAAAAAGGCAGTATCTATCCCCAACAAGAAAACATTACAGAGGCAGTATATGCTTCCGGAATGGTAAAATCAGACCGGCAATACGAGGCATTTGCCACCGTTACCGGATTAATTGATACCATATATGTAACCGAAGGGGAACTGGTAAAAAAAGGGCAGCCCATCTTGCATATCGTTAATACGGCCACCCGTTTAAATACCGAAAATGCAGCTTTAGTGGCAGCCAATGCATCGGTAGCAGCCAATGCTGCCCGTTTAAATGAGGCAAAGATTAGCATTGCAAATGCCAAAGCACAGTTAGACAATGCCACTACGTTATTACAACGCCAACGCAATTTGTGGGCACAACAAATCGGTACAAAAAACGATTTAGACCAGCGCGAACTGGCCTATACCAATGCCCTGCATGCATGGCAGGCAGCACAATTGCAATACGATGATCTAAAAAAGCAAATAGATTTTAGTGCCCAACAGGCTCAGAAAAATTTAGCCATTGCCGGAACAGCCAAAAACGATTATACCGTTAAAAGCGATGTAGATGGGATGGTGTTTCAACTGAATAAAAAGAAAGGAGAATTGGTGAGTCCACAAACAGCCTTGGCATTGGTAGGGGCTGCACATCAGTTTTTATTGGAATTGCAGATAGATGAACATGATATAGCCCGCATACACAATGGCATGCAGGTATTGTACACCATGGATAGTTATAAGGGTAAAGTATTTGAGGCAAAAGTGGTTAAAATTTACCCGGCCATGGATGAACATTCCCGCACTTTTAAGGTAGATGCTGCATTGGTACAATCGCCGCCGGTATTGTATCCCAACCTTACTTTAGAAGCTAATATTGTAATTCGGCAACAACAAAATGCCATTACCATTCCTGCCAATTATTTATTGCCCGGCGATTCTGTTTTATTGGCCAATGGCAAAAAACAAAAAGTTGTGGTAGGGATAAAAGATTATCAAAAAATTGAAATCGTATCGGGCATTACAACTAAGGATGAGTTGATGGAATGAAATGCCCGTAAAGGCTTATACTTCTTTACTGCAATTATAAAAATCATTTAATTTGTTTTTTAATCATTCATGATCTTAAAATTAATTGTCAATATTGCACAATCCCTGCTCATGGCGCGCTGGCGGCAAACACTGGTAGCTGCAGTTGGTGTAACCTTTGGTATAACCATGTTTATTGCACTGCTGAGTTTTATGAGTGGTTTAAACGATTTGTTGGATGGGCTGGTAGTAAACCGTACGCCACACATTCGGTTGTATAATGATATTAGGCCACATAAAGACCAGCCCGTTACCCTTTGGCCGGCTTACCGAAATAGTTATCCGTTTATCAGTTCTTTAAAATCGGGGAATATACGGCAGGAGATATATAATAGCGGCCCCATTATTCAGGCATTGCAACAAAATAAACAGGTAATGGGTGTTGCACCCACTATCACGGCACAAGTTTTTTTTAATGATGGTACGGTAGATATTAATGGGGCGATAAATGGTATTGATGTAGCTGCAGAAACCAAACTGTTTCATTTTGATGATTATATCGTAGCAGGTAAAGCAGCCGATTTAAATACCGTACCCAACAGCATTGTGTTGGGCAAAGCTTTGGCCGAAAAATTAGTAGCCAATGTGGGCGATGTGGTACAAATTACTACCAGTACCGGATCTATATTTCAGTTAAAAGTAGTAGGTTATTTTCAATCGGGTTTGCAGGATTTTGATAAAGCACAGAGTTACGCGTCTATCCAGACTGTTCAAAAAATACTTGGCAAATCGTCCTTATACATTACCGATATAAGAATAAAATTATACGATATTAACCGAGCGCCGGCTTTGGCCAAAACCTTTGCCCGTATTTATGGGGTTGATGGCGAAGATATTCAAACAGCCAATTCGCAGTTTGAAACAGGTAGTTTTGTGCGAAGTCTAATATCCTATGCTGTTGGCATTACTTTGTTAATTGTAGCCGGCTTTGGTATTTACAATATTTTGAACATGATGATTTATGAAAAGATGGATACCATTGCCATTTTAAAAGCCACCGGCTTTGCAGGGCGCGATGTAAAAGCAATATTTTTAGTCATTGCCATTGGTATTGGTTTGTTTGGCGGCTTCACCGGTTTGCTTTCCGGGTTTGGGTTGTCGGTACTCATTCATCATGTTCCTTTTCATACAGCCGCATTGCCTACGGTAAAAACATATCCCATTAATTATAATCCATTGTTTTATTTGATAGGGATAAGTTTTTCGTTGATTACCACTTATTTAGCCGGATGGTTACCGGCCCGCAAAGCCAGTAAAATAGATCCGGTCATCATTATCAGAGGAAAATAACATGCAAAACACCATTCTGGAAGCCGTGAATATTGTGAAGTACTTTTACGATCCCGTAAAGGTGAAGGTGTTGAATGGCGTAAACTTTGCCATTAATCGTGGCGATTTTGTTTCAATTGTTGGAAAATCAGGTTGTGGCAAATCTTCTTTGTTGTATGTACTCTCTACCATGGATACCAATTATGAGGGCGATGTGTTAATAGATGGCATTTCCATGCAACAAAAAAAAGAAGCTTATTTAGCCAAAGTGCGAAATGAAAAAATTGGTTTTGTTTTTCAGTTTCATTATTTGCTGAATGAATTTACCGTGTTGAAGAATGTGATGTTGCCCGGTTTAAAATTGCGGAAATATACTGAAAAAGAGGTAGAGGCAAGGGCCTATGAAAAATTGCAAACATTGGGTATTGCAGGGCTGGCTTTGAAGAATGCTGCCCGTTTATCGGGCGGCGAAAAACAACGGGTAGCCATTGCCCGTGCATTGATCAATGATCCGGATATTATTATGGGCGATGAACCTACAGGTAATTTAGATAAAAAAAACAGTGAATTAGTGTTCGATATATTTAAACAATTGTCGTATGAATTGCATCAAACTATGCTGATTGTTACCCACGACCCTGATTTTGCCGCTAAAACCAATCGTATTATCTGTATGGAAGATGGTAGAATTGTGGATGGGTAGTTGGGTGATAGGTACTTGTTCATGCATAGAATAGTTGTATCGCTATTCCCAATGTTGACAATAATTGAAACTATTTCGGCAATGCTAATTGAAACATCCTTAACCAGTTTTTGTGGAATATATTTTCGATATCACTAGCGGTGTACCCTTTCTGTTCTAACAAATAACTTAATTGCTGCAAATCAGCAATGGTATCCAGATCATAAGGCGATTGTTCTGTACCGAAGGCACCATCTAAATCGCTGCCAATGCCTACATGTAAGCTATTGCCTGCTATTTGGCAGATATGATCAATGTGTGGAATAATGGCTGCTATATTACAATGCATTTGTTGTGATGTGCTAATACCGCGTTGCCAGCCGGATACCATCATCCAGGCATCGAAAGCCATGCCAATTACGGAGTTGCGGGTTATCATTTCATGTATCACCGCATCACTCATCTGTCGGTTATGTGGCACCAATACACGACAGTTGTGATGCGATGCCCACAATGTTCCGTTGTATAAAGTCAGTGCATCACTTAAAGCATCATCACACAAATGTGTAATATCTAAAACAATGTGATGATCCTGCATTATTTGCAGCAGAGCTTTACCGTTTTCCGTGAGATGCCCGGTGGCATCTGTTCCATTGGCATATCTGCCCGGGCCATAATGGGCGGGCCCAATAGATATCAATCCCTGTTGTTGCAACAGGAGCGCATGTTCAGGAGTAATTAATGCGTCGGCACCTTCTAAACTGATGATAACGCCAATGACTTTCTGTTGGTTAGGGATTGTATCAGTTGCCCATACAGTTAGGTGTTCCTGAAGTTGTTGTTGATTACGAATAATGGTTAATTCACCGGCGGCTTCCATTGCTTGATACCAGGCTAACTGGCCTTGTATTTGTGCCCATGCCTGTTCGGCAGAAGCCCATCCGGGTAATGGTTGGCCCGGTAATTGAACCCGGCCAATTAAAGTAGCCACTACCAAACCAATATTACCTGACCTTAATGCCGGTAATGAAACAGTACCTTTACCACGGTCGGGTTTATCGGTTAATCCTGTTTCAGTTGCTCGAATATGATGCACTGGCATACGCAGATCGCGATTCCATTCCATGGCATTCATACTTAAATCGAGATGGGCATCTATTAAAAACATGGCAATTGTTATAAAGTATATTAAATGGTAATGGATCTGTCTCTTGCTATTACTTTCCACGAAGTGGTTACTGCACTATTTTCTACTACCTGCAAGCTATTGTATAAAGCAACGGTAGGGCATATATGTATGGGTATGGCATACAGTACCTGTCCGGGTGTGTAGGCAGTTGCATCTGCCACTTTTAAAACCAAATGTTCTTCACTTTGTGCAACAGGCCTGGCAGCGGGGGCATTTAAAAAAACCACTCTTGGAAAAGGGTTTTCAGCAGCTACTGATTTATGACCCAAATCGGTGGTAATGGTTTGTGCATCAATGATGGAGATGACTCTTGTTATTAAAACGGCAGCCCATTGAAAAGGCTCTTCAGGCATCAGTTGTTGGTAACCGGCATCCCAAAATATAAAGGTACCCGGACTGCATACCACATTCTTCCTTTGTGCATGTGCCGCAAAAGTTGTAGACCCGCCTGCAACAATGGGTAATGGTATTTGATATTGTTCCTGCAATGCCCGCTGCATGGCTGCAACAGGCGCAAACGCTGCATCACTTTCCTGCTTTCTTTCTTCAAAACTTTGTTTTCTGATATGGCCATCATACACATGTAAACCCATTACCGTTAGGTTATTCACTTGCAATAATTGCAGCAATAATTCCGGAACTGTAGCAACGGGTGCACCAGTTCTGTTCATGCCATTGTTTACATCAATATATAATTGGGCAGAAATATTGGCTTTTGCATGTGCTGCTGCAATTTCCTTTGCGGTAACAATATTGTCGGTTAAGCAGGCAAAAATACATTGGGAGTGTTGTTGTTGCAATGCCACCCATCTCTGTATTTTAGGGCCAACGGGTTGGTATGCCAGCAAAATATCCGGTGCATTTAATTGTGCCAGCATTTCGGCTTCAGCAATGGTAGCACATTTAAATTGAGTGATGCCGGCCTCCATCATTGCTTTACATACTTCGGGTGTTTTATTGGTTTTTACATGCGGTCTGATTCGTTCAGTTTGGTGGTGCATCCTTGTTAATGCTGACTGAATATTCGCCAGCATTTTTTCTTTATACACCAATAAAGCCGGCGAATCAACCGTATCAATATTTTGAATACTATACCATTCCATTCTAAAATAATTTTATTGTGAAAGCAACTTATGCCAGTTTAAACATCGCTTCAATTTCAACAGGTATATTATCCGGAAGCGTTGCCATGCCTACTGCACTTCTTACGCCAATGCCTGCATCGTTACCCCATATTTCAGCAAACAATTCACTGCACCCGTTAATAATGAAAGGGTGTTGGTGAAAATCGGTGGTGGCATTCACCATTCCCAATACTTTAATCACTCTTTCAATTTTGTTGAGTGTTCCCAAATTGGCACGCAATGTTGCCAGAATGGCCAGCCCAACCTGTCGGGCAGCAGCTTTTCCTTCATCCGCCGAAATGGCTTCACCAATTCTTCCAATCATAAATTTGCCTTTGCTAATTAAAGGGCCATGGCCTGATACATATACATAATTGTTGTCAATTAAGAAGGGCTTGTATACACCAATAGGATCGGGTGGCGGAGGTAAAACAAGGTTCAATCTTTGTAAATTTTCTTCCGGAGTCATTGTATTGTTTTTGCAATAAAGTTAAACAGATTGGGATGATTGTGGATTGAAAATATACGGCAATGAAAATCAGACTTGTAGTGTGTATTGTTCATTCGGTATTGGGCAGCCGAAATACCGGTGTGAACGGGATTTTAATGGGCTATAAGTATTCGAATGTATAAAAGTCTGTCTTTTTTAATAGGATGAAACAATTAATTGTATATTTTCATCAACAAAATTGATTGAAAAATGACATTGGTTCAGTTAGAATATATTGTGGCTTTAGATACACACCGGCACTTTTCAACAGCAGCAGCAGCCTGTTTTGTAACGCAACCTACACTCAGTATGCAGATACAGAAATTAGAGGAAGAACTGGGCGTAAAAATTTTTGACAGGAGTAAGCAACCAGTATTACCTACGGAATATGGTATGGATATTATTCAGCAGGCCCGCAAAATTCTTGCAGATCGGGATGTGTTGCTGGAAATGGTGGATGCCAAAAAAGGCATTATTCATGGGGAATTGAAAATTGGTATTATACCCACACTGGCGCCTTATTTATTGCCCTTATTCATTCATGCGTTTACCAAAAAATTTGCTGCAGTAAAATTGCAGGTAAGTGAATATACCACCGACCAAATTATTCAAAAACTGAAAGAAGGTAATATTGATGTGGGTATTTTAGTTACTCCTTTGCATGAGAAAGGGATAAAAGAAGAACCGCTGTTTTATGAAGAAATGTTAGCTTATGTTTCTAAAAACAATGAAGTTTTTAAAAAAACGTATGTGTTACCTAAAGATATTGATCCCGGCAAACTTTGGCTTTTGGAAGAAGGCCATTGCTTCCGTTCTCAAATATTAAATTTGTGTGAACTGAGAAAGCCCGCTGCAGAAGGTGGCCATTTTGAATATGAAGCGGGTAGTTTAGAAACCCTGCGCCGCATGGTTGATTTATACGATGGGGTAACCATTTTGCCTGAACTGGCTACTTTAGATATGAGCAGCAAACAACAAGCTTGTCTCCGTTATTTTAAAAGTCCTGCACCTGTTCGCGAAGTAAGTATGGTTACCCACCGCAATTATGTAAAGCGCCGTTTGGTAGAAGTTTTGAAGCAACAAATAGAAATGGCTATTCCCGACAAAATAAAGCAAAATAAAAAAACAAAAGTCGTACCCATTTAAGTAAACAGCCATTAACTTAACGTATTATTGCGCCGTATTTTAACAGCAACATGCTTTGCGTTTGTATATAAATCTTGACGTTTTATTATGAATGCAATACCCATAAAATTAAAACACTCATGAAATTATTTTTTATACGATATACCAAACTATTATTTATCTGGTTGCAATTGCACCGAATTTTTGGTTGGATGGGTAATTTTTTTGCCAATATGTACTATCTCACGTTGTTTTCAAAATGGGCCTATCAGAACAGAAAAGTAGCTTATAATGATTTTCCCTGCAAGTGGGATTATCAGCGCAGGAAAAAAATGTATGAATGGGTAATTGAGCAGGAAAGGCTTGAACAGGAAGCCATCAATTATCTGGAATTTGGTGTGGCTTGGGGCGAATCCTTCAACTGGTGGTTGCAGAAAAATAAGCATCCACAAAGTACATTTTATGGTTTTGATACATTTGATGGATTACCTGAAGACTGGGGCCCATTTAAAAAAGGAGCTTTTAGCAGTAACCAGGTATTGCCGGATATTAGTGGGGATGCAAGAGGCCTGTTTCTAAAAGGATTATTTCAACAAACCATACCTGTGTTTGTGCAGCAGTTAGATAATACCCGAAGAAATGTGTTGATGATGGATGCTGATTTGTTTTCGGCCACCTTATATGCGCTCACTTCGCTGGCGCCTTATTTAAAAAAAGGAGATATTATTTTCTTTGATGAATTTGTAGTACCTACCCATGAATTTAAAGCCTATCAGGATTTTATTCAATCTTATTACTGCAACCTGCAATTAATCGCTGCTGCCAATAATTATTATTTTGTGGCATTTAAAGTGCAATAAAACAAGAATAAAGAATAAGCATCCATTTAGTTTAGTAAAAAACTGCTTAATTTTATTGTACTCGTTTTAAATTCAGGCTGGTATATGGTGCAACGATCAGCGGAAATTTTTCAACTGTAACAAAGCCGGGATCTAAACCAAATCCACGTTCTTCGCTCAGGGAAATTTCTTTCAGCCAAAAATATAGTTTCATAATAATGCGTTCCATAAAGGGTAATTCATTATCTGAACTCAGGTATTTTTCCAATACAATAAACTGAAAATCACCAGCAATATTATTCTTCTCTAAACTGGCATATCGGCTGGTAATATTTACTTCTTTATTGGCAACCAGATCCTGTACCACTTTTTTAAACATTACGTGTATACGTTGCTCTACCCTGAAGCCGAGGCGAAACTCAACCCTGATAATATCATCCGCCATAATGTGATCTACACTGTATTCAGAAGTATACGGATCATCCAAAACATCCACATGTATTAACCAGTAAGTATCGGCCCTTTTTGGTTTTTTGTTGAGGATGGAATAGATAATTTTATGTTCTATTTCTTTGGGATTATTGGCGCTGGTCATATATACCAGATGTGATGCATATTTAGGAATAGAGTCATCCTGGCTTAATTCTTTCAATAGCGGTATATAATGTTGCAGTCGTACAAATTCAACATAGCGGTTTTTAATTTTACGGCTTCTAAACCAAATATACATTACTGAGAATAAGCCACCACCTACTAGTAAAGTAACATAACCACCATGCGGGAATTTTTCTAAGTTGGCAATTAGAAAAGAAACTTCAATGGTAAGGTACACTGCCAAGTATAAATATATCCAAAGCGAGAAAACCCTGTGGCTTACCAAATAATTGGCAAATAAAATGGAAGTACTGATCATGCACATGGTAATAGCCAACCCATAGGCCGCCTCCATATTAGATGATTTTTGAAAAATAAGCACAATGCCCGTACAACCAATAAATAAAAGCAGGTTAACGCCGGGAATATACAATTGCCCTTTTTCTTCTGAGGGATAATTGATTTTCATTTTAGGCCATAAGTTCAAACGCAGTGCCTCACTAATTAAGGTAAAAGAGCCTGAAATTAAAGCTTGGCTGGCAATAATAGCGGCAACTGTGGCAATGATAATTCCAACCAACTTAAACCATTGCGGCATTACACCATAAAATGGATTAAATCCGCCATCAATCATTTCAGATGTAATAATGCCATGGTTGTGTTGTGCCAATAACCAGGCACCCTGCCCCAAATAATTTACGATGAGGCAGGATTTTACAAAAATCCAGGAAATATGAATGTTCTGTTTGCCGCAATGTCCAAGATCACTGTACAATGCTTCAGCCCCTGTGGTGCAGAGAAAAATAGCACCCAGTATCCAAAAACCTTTGGGATATTGCGTTAACAGTTCAATGGCATAATGTGGGCTAAAAGCTCTGAAAATGGCAATATCATCTAACAAATGCGTAGCACCTAAAACGGCAAGCATACTAAACCAGATAAACATGATAGGGCCAAAAAAGCGGCCAATAAAATTGGTGCCGAATTGCTGCACAAAAAATAAAAGCGTTAAAATACCAATAACAATGTATACAATAATGGGATCGCCTTCTACAATGTTTAAACCCGGTAATTGTCGTAATCCCTCAATGGCAGAGGTAATAGAGATAGGAGGAGTAATAATGCCATCGGCCAATAAAGCGGCACCACCAAGCATGGCAGGGTAAACCAGCCATTTTTTTCTTCTGCGTACCAATGCATATAGGCTGAAAATGCCACCCTCGCCCTTGTTATCGGCCTGTAAGGTTAAAATAACATATTTAATGGTGGTTTGAAGCGTGAGTGTCCAGATAATGCAGGATAAACTTCCAATAATTAAAAGATCATTGACAGGCCGGTCTCTGATAACAGAATTCAACACATAAAGCGGTGAGGTTCCAATATCTCCGTAAATAATCCCCAAAGCAATTAACAAACTGGCCGGTGTAACTTTACTAATGGTTTTGTTCACAGTAAACAATTGCGTAAAAAAATATTAACAAATGTATAGTAAAAAAATTTAGACGGCCGGCATCTGTAGCAGGAAACGCAAATCTTTTTTAATGATTTCTTTGCAAGGTTCACTTAATTTTGTTTGCAATGTTCGTATAAATTTGAAGGGAATATTTGTAATGCCCTGCAATGGTTACTGAATGAAGTGATTGATACCCAAAAAAATAATATATGTATACGAAAAAAATGGCTTTTTTATGTCTGTTGCTTGTATTTTCCCTGTATGTGATGGCACAGGATATTACTTATTCTGCACCCGACAGAGAAGATGTACGAAATATGAACTATGAAATTTTGGGAAAACTGAAGGGTAATTTTCTGATATACAAAAATTATAGAAATATTCACACCATTAGCGTATATGGAGATGATATGAAGCTGGTTACCAAAAATAAAATTGAAGGTCTGCCGGATAAATTATTCAATGCCGATTTTATTGCTTATCCTGATTACTGTTACATGTTTTACCAATATCAAAAGAAAAACATTGTGTATTGCATGGCACAAAAAATAGATGCAATGGGTAAACAAATTGGCAATCCCCTGGAATTAGACACTACCGTATTGGCATTCAATGCCAGTAATAAAATTTATTCATCTGCCTATAGTGAGAATAAACAACGCATTACCTTTTTTAAAATTAACACCAAAAGCGATAAACAGTATATAGTTACCACACTGTTGTTCAATGCTGATTTAAGTTTACTGCACAGAAGTACAATAAATATTGCTATGCCCGAAAAAAATGATTACCTCACTGCATTTGAAGTAGATAATCATGGCAATCTGGCTTTTTTGCGTGCCTGGGGAACCTCGCAAAATGACAATATTATTGGAATGGATTTTTACTTTAAGCCTGCTATGGAGAATACCGTAGTAGCCACTCCATTAAACGTAAAAGGTTTGTTTTTAGATGATTTACATATAAAATTCGATAATGAAAATCAGCATTGTTTGGTTACCGGTTTTTTTGCCAAACAAAGAAGGGGAAGTGTTGAAGGGTTGTACAATTATATTTGGAATGAAACCAAACTAGCCCCATTGCATGCAGGGATTCTCACATTTAATGATGATTTAAGAAATGATGCAAGGGGTGAAAGCAGTATGCGCAATGCCTTCAATAACTACTATATTCATAACATTATTATGCGAAAAGATGGCGGATACCTGCTTACTGCAGAATCAGCTTATTCCACCTCAAGAGGTAATGCCTACAACCGTTGGGATTATATGTATGGATCACCTTTCTTTAATCCTTATGATTATTATTATGGTTATGGTTATGGCTACGGTATAGGTATGATGGGTTCTTATTTTTATCCCTGGTCTTTTGGTGGCCCAATGAACAGTGTGAACCGGTTTTACGCCGATAATATCATGATTCTTTCTTTCAACCCTGGTGATTCTTTAGAATGGAGTAATGTAATTCACAAATCACAATACGATGATAACTCTGATGCTTTTATAGGATATGGATTATTAAACTCCGGCGATCAATTACACTTTTTATTTAATACTGTTGAAAGGCGCCAATCGCTGCTAACCGACCAAAGTATTACACCCGATGGGCAAATTATAAGAAACCCGTTATTCAAAAATTTAGACAGAGGTTACCAGTTTATGCCAAGGCAGGGTAAACAAACCGGGTTGAGGCAAATGATAATTCCTTGTCAATACCGCGGTTATATTACTTTTGCCAAAGTTGTTTTGTAATATAAAAATGGCAGCGTGGTAAATTTATTCAGGAACAAATCATATAGTGGCATCATTTTTCTGGCGCTGCTGTTTTTAGTAGTGCATTCACATTTTTTTGTGCAGGCTCCCATCATTACCACACCCACCCATAGCGGTTTTTTTGAAGTATTCATTCAGCAATACATACAACCTTTACCCGGGTATTTGCTGTTCCTGATTTATGCTGCATTGGTATTAGTGCAGGCCATTCACTTCAACTTTGCTTTGAACAATGCACACATGTTTCAGCAGCCGGGTTATACCAGCGGCATGGCCTATATACTGCTTTCGGGTTTTTTACCCGGTTGGAGCCAAATTAATGCGGCATTACTGGCCAATACGCTGATTGTGTGGGTATTCATTAAATTAATACGATTATACAATAACCCTGCGCCTAAAACCCTATTGTTTAATATCGGGCTTATTTCGGGTTGCACCATCTTATCTTATCATCCCACCATTACTTTATTATTGGTGATATTTTTTGCGTTGGCAGTTGTAAGGCCTTTCCGGGCAGCTGAATGGTTGGTTCTGTTAATTGGAGCCATATTCCCCTATTATGTGGTGGCTGCTTTTCTGTTTATTACCAATCAAAACAATAATATCTATGGCATTTTACCCCATTTTCAATTAGCCTGGCCATTGGCATTGCCTGCACACTGGTTAAGTATTACCATTGGTTATGTGTTGCTGTTATTCATTCTTTCTTTTTATTTCTGGCAACTGCATGTAAACAGAATGGTGATTCAAATCCGAAAAAACTGGCTGATTGTGTTGGTATTGCTATTGGTTAGCCTTTTTGGACCATTTATTTTTGCCTATGCAGGTCGAACGGCTGCTTTTGTATGGATAATACCTTTATCTGCATTTTTTGCCAATTATTTTTTATATTCCAAAAAAACATTGTTGCCAAACATTTTTTTTTGGCTGGCTTTACTGTTGATTTTTCATAATAATTGGTTATTAGCTAAAATTTAGCGGCATCTTAGCGCAGGCAATTGTAAATTTGCACTGACTGAAAAGTAATGGATAGGGTGCTTAATAATTTTTTGCATTGAACCTAAATAAGCTTTTCTATTGAAATTCATTAAAACCATTGTATGAAATTTGGCGTTGTTGTTTTTCCCGGGTCTAATTGCGATAGAGACATGCAAGATGCATTGCAACAAGATTTGAATAAGGAAGTGGTGATGCTCTGGCACAAAGATAAAGACCTGAGTATGTTTACTACCGATGATTGTATTGTTTTACCTGGAGGTTTTTCATATGGTGATTACCTGCGTTGCGGTGCCATTGCCCGTTTTAGTCCGATGATGGAAAGTGTGATACAATTTGCCAATAAAGGAGGAAAAGTATTGGGCGTATGTAATGGGTTCCAAATTTTATGTGAAAGTGGCCTTTTGCCAGGGGTATTATTGCAAAATATTCATCAGCAATATATATGCAAAAATGTTACTATTACCAATGGTGCAGAAGTTTTTACCATTCCGATTGCACATGGCGATGGAAGGTATTATGCATCAGAAGAAGTGATAGAAAATCTTCAAACGAACAATCAAATTTTGTTTCGTTATTGCGATGCGGAAGGAAATATTGTGGCCAATGCCAATCCGAATGGTGCGCTGTATAATATTGCCGGCATCAGAAATGCCAATGGAAACGTATATGGTATGATGCCACATCCGGAACGGGCCAGTTCACCATTATTGGGCAATACCGATGGCAAAAAAATATTTGCATTATTAGGGTTGGCTTCTTAAAATGGGGGGCAACGGTTAACAGAACTTTTACATCTTGTAAATTGTAATAAATAATCAAAAATAAAATCAACATGAAAAAATTATTGGGTATTTTAATATTGGGAATGTTTTTTTCTGCATCACAGGCACAAATTAAAGATCCGGTGAGATGGAAATATGAAGCAGTTAAAAAAAGTGCAGATACTTATGAAATTGTAATTACTGCTACAGTTGAAAAACCTTGGCACATCTATTCGCAAAATACAGGAGCAGGGGGGCCGGTGCCTACCAGTATTACATTTAAAAAAAATCCATTGGTTACTGTTGGAGGTAAAACAATAGAAGTAGGCAAATTGCAAAAAGTATATGATAATAATTTTAAAACCGAAGTGCTGTATTATTCCGGCCAGGTATTTTTTAAACAAATGGTGAAATTGAGAGGCAATGTTAAAACCAATATTTCCGGCACTGTTGAATATATGGTTTGTGATGATCAGCAATGTTTGCCTCCTACTAAAAAATCATTTGATATTAAATTATAATTTTAAAAATCATTTACTTTTTAGAAAACATACATTTATACATTAAAGTGTTGAATAAGGGCATCATTTGCCAAATTACTGTACTCGAATTGTAAGGATTATTATAAATTTTAGTCTATAGGCTACACCTAAATCAACCATTCATGAAGTATTTGTTTTCATTCTTACTGTTGCTGTTTAGTTTTGCCATACTACTTCAAGCACAGCCACAACATCCGGTAAAATTTTCTTACCAGGCAGAAAGGTTAACAGATACTTCGGGTGTTTTAAAAATACAATTAAAAAGTTCAGATAGTACTGCTTTTTTTGCTGCTGAACAGTCGGCTGCCGATAATCCATTTACGGCGCAATTACATGCCGACAGTAGTACAATAGTTGAATTACATAGGGTAAAAGCAACAGGCAGGGCCATTACTGAAAAAGATAATGGCGGAAATACATTGACCCTTTATCCCGATAGTGTAACTTTTGAATATCCGCTACATTTAACCAAAGACAGCACAACTATTAAAGGAACATTTGTGTGGCTGGGCAAAAAGGGAGAGAATTACCCCAGCAATGAGGAAAAGTTTTTGGTACAGTTGCCATCTGTTTTAAATACAGCAAATAGTACCGGCAATACAGCAGTAGCTGGTCAATCTTTATGGTCTGTTTTTTTGCTCACTTTTGGTGCCGGATTATTGGCCATCATTACACCCTGCGTTTTTCCATTAATTCCTGTTACCGTTAGTTTCTTCTTAAAACGAAGTAAAACCAGAACGGAAGGGATTCGCAATGCGGTGTGGTATTCCATTTCAATTATTGCCATTTATACCATACCCACTTTATTGCTTACTTTAATTTTTGGTGATACAGTATTATACACCATTTCTACTTCAGCAATTACCAATATTTTATTTTTTGCCATATTTATTGTTTTTGCCATTTCTTTTTTCGGTGCTTTTGAACTAAATCTGCCAAGTAGTTGGGCCAATAAAGCCGACCAAAAAGCAGGAAAAGGCGGGTTATCCGGCATTTTCTTCATGGCATTAACACTTGTTATTGTTTCTTTTTCTTGCACTGGACCCATTGTTGGAACATTATTGGGACAAACCAGTGCAAAAGGTGTTAGCATTGCACCCGTAATTGGAATGCTGGGTTTTGGGGTAGGCCTTGCATTACCATTCTCATTATTTGCTTTTTTCCCTTCCATGCTTTCTGCCTTACCCAAAAGTGGCGGTTGGTTAAATTCGGTAAAAGTTACTTTTGGCTTTATAGAATTGGCTTTGGCTTTGAAGTTTCTGTCGAATGTTGATTTAATTTATCACTGGCATTTATTAAATCGTGATGTGTTTCTGGTATTATGGATTGTGGTATTTGGCTTAATGGGCATGTATTTGCTAGGTAAGTTAAAATTTTCTCACGATAGTGATTTGCCTTACTTAACGGTACCCCGTTTGTTTTTTGCCATTATTACTTTTTCATTTGCCTTATATCTGATACCGGGTTTGTGGGGTGCACCGCTGCAACCACTTAGTGGATTTATACCTCCCGCAACCACTCAGGATTTTAACTTAGAAAATTTAAATTATAAAATTGACGACTTGAAGAATGGGCATTTTTCTTCTGCCACAAATAATGGTGTACAACCACTTCCTCCAAAAAAATATACCGATAGGTTAGAAGTGCCATTTGGGTTAACCGCTTATTTTGATTTGGAAGAAGGCATGGCTGCTGCCAAAATTGTAAAGAAACCGATAATGCTTGATTTTACCGGCCATTCCTGCCCCAATTGCCGTAAAATGGAAGAACAGGTATGGAAAAATCCGGATGTATTGCGTAGGATTAAAAACAATTTTGTGCTGGTGAGTTTGTATGTGGATGAGAGTACCGAACTCCCTGCTGCTGAACAAATAACGTTGCCTAATGGCGATAAATTAACAACAGTTGGAGAAAAGAATTTGAATTATGAAGTGACCAAGTTTGGATTGAATGCACAGCCGCTTTACATGTTTCTCGATTTAAACGGCCAGCCCTTGAGTGAGGTGAAGTATGGATATAATCCGGATGTAAGCAAATTCATCCAGCATTTAGACGCAGTAAAACAAAAGTTCAATGCGGAACAAAAATAGAAGCTGCTTTCGTTTTATGATCTAATCACTTCGTTTATAAAACAATTTGGTATTCTACCATCATTTTTCGTAAATTAATTAAGCCATAACGCATACGGCCCAATGAAGTATTGATACTGGTATTGGTAATTTGGGCTATTTCTTTAAAACTCATGTCGGCAAAATGCCTTAAAACAATCACTTCTCTTTGTTCTTCCGGCAAATGACTCAACATGTCATGTAGTTTTTGGCGCGTTTGTGATTGTATCATTGATGTATCTGCACTCTCATTGGTAAGGTTCAGCATATCAAAAACATCTTTATCATCACTGCTAATAATGGGGCCGCGTTTCACTTTTCTAAAATAATCTACACATAGGTTATGCGCTATACGCAAAGCCCATTGAATAAACTTTCCTTCTTCATTGTACCTGTTACTTCGTAGGGTATCAATAATTTTAATAAATACATCCTGAAATAAATCTTCAGCTAAGTATTTATCTTTTACCATAAATAAAATAGAGGTAAAAATTTTTTCCTTATGCCTGTTTACCAACGTTTCTAAGGCAGCCTGATTTCCTTCCTGAAAGGAAAGTATTAAATCGTTGTCAAGCAATTGTTGTAGTGGTTTCATAAGTATTTGTTTGTTGTGGTTGTTCATTTAGAAAATGACCATTCATTGTTTTGGGTGAATATGCCGAATCATTTTTTAAATAGTAACAAAATTTTTTAATGAATACAGTTTTCAGTGCGACAATCTTTTTTCTGTTTACCGCATTATTTCTGTATCCATATATTGTAGGCCTTTACCTCTGGAGGCCGGTAAATAGCTTGAAATTAAATAACATATTTCTCCCTGCAAATTATATGGGTTAATGTTGACAACTATTTATATGTGTTTAACAATATTCACATTTTAAAAACCCGATTGCAACATAACCGCAGGAAATGTGTTTATTTGTTGTAGATATGGTCTCCAAAGAAAAAAAGAAAATAAACTTATTGCCCAAGATAACTGAAAGTAATGATGCTATTTTGGTAAAAGGTGCACGGGTGCATAATCTTAAAAATGTAACGGTTGCATTTCCGCGTAACCAATTCATTGTAGTTACAGGTGTAAGCGGGAGTGGAAAATCGTCTTTAACAATTGATACTTTATTTGCAGAAGGCCAGCGTCGTTATGCAGAAAGTTTAAGTGCTTATGCCCGGCAGTTTATGTCGCGTATGGTTAAACCTGATGTGGATTATATAAAAGGCCTTTGCCCTGCAATTGCCATTGAGCAAAAAGTAATTACCCGTACGCCCAGAAGTACTGTGGGCAGTATGACAGAAATTTATGATTATTTGCGGTTGCTGTATGCAAGAGTGGGGCTAACCATTTCTCCCATTAGCGGTAAAGCGGTTAAAAAAGATGATGTGGCAGATGTATTAACTGCCATTCAACAATTAAAAACCGGAAGTAAATGTTATTTGTTATTTCAATTCAAACAGCATGTATCCCGCTCCGTTATAGAAGAGCTGAATATTTTATTGCAAAAGGGTTTTTCGCGTATTTATTTTTCGGGTACATCTAATGCTCAAAAAGGGCCGGCATTGTATAATATTGAAGATCTGCTGGAAGAAGATGCAGGCTTAGCGCATTCACTTTTTAAAAACAGTGCAGCAGCTTTTGTGCTGGTAGATAGAATGATTGTAAAATCATTTGAAGAAGAAGATATTCATCGTTTATCGGATTCCATACTTACCGCATTTTATGAAGGGGAAGGAGAAATGTTTGTAGAAGTAAATGAGGTAACACTATTGCATTTCAGTAATAAATTTGAATTAGATGGTATTGTGTTTGAAGAACCGGTGCCCAACCTATTTTCTTTCAATAATCCTTATGGAGCATGCCCCACCTGCGAAGGTTTTAGTCAGGTATTAGGTATTGATGAAGATTTGGTAATCCCCGATAAAAGTCTCAGTATTTACGAAGGGGCTGTAGCTGCCTGGAAAGGTGAGAAACTCAGTTGGTGGAAAGATCAGTTTATTCAAAATGCCAAAGGTTTCCCTATTCATAAACCTATTGCCGATTTAACAACAGAACAATATGAACAGCTTTGGAATGGAACCGGAAAAGCACTGGGTATTCATTCATTTTTTAAAGAAGTGGAAGATAATTTATATAAAATTCAATACAGGGTGTTGTTAAGCCGTTACAGAGGCCGAACTACTTGTCCCGATTGCTATGGTTATCGGTTAAGAAAAGAAGCCTTGTATGTGAAAGTAAATGACAAACATATTGGCGAGTTATGTGCCATGCAAATAAAAGATTTGCAGCAATGGTTTCAGGAAATACAACTCAGTCCATTTCAGCAGCAGGTAGCCAAAAGGGTATTGCAGGAAATTGTACAACGCCTGCAAACCATGATGGATGTTGGATTAGGTTATTTAAGTTTAAACCGATTGGCCAATACCCTGAGTGGTGGTGAAAGTCAGCGGATACAATTGGCCAGAAGCCTGGGTAGTAACTTAACCAATTCATTGTATATTTTAGATGAACCCTCTATCGGCCTACATTCCCGCGATACCGAAAAATTAATAAAGGTATTGAAAAACCTGCGTGATTTGGGCAATACGGTGGTTGTGGTAGAGCACGATGCTTTAATGATGCGGGAAGCAGATTATATTATTGATATGGGGCCATTTGCAGCTCATTTGGGGGGGGAAGTTATTGCAGCGGGTAATTACCACGCGATTATTGAAAATAAAAACAGTTTAACAGGAAAATATTTAAAAGGCGAACTGCGGATAGATCCACCTGAAAAATTACGAATTCCCAAAAAATTTATACGGGTAGAAGGTGCCAGACAAAACAATTTAAAAAACATTACCATCGATTTTCCTTTGGAGGTGCTTTGTGTAGTGAGTGGTGTAAGTGGTAGTGGAAAAACCACTTTGGTAAAACAAATTCTGTATCCGGCACTGCAAAAACTAAAAGGGCAGCCTGCAGAAAAAACAGGTGTACACAAAGCCATTACCGGTGATGTTGCAGCCATCGATCATATTGAAATGATTGATCAAAACCCAATCGGAAAGTCATCCCGCAGTAATCCCATCACTTATATCAAAGCTTATGATGGAATTCGGGATTTGTTTTCCCGGCAGCCTTTGTCTAAAATACGTGGTTTTCAGCCCAAACATTTTTCTTTTAATGTAGATGGTGGGCGATGTGATGCTTGCAAAGGAGAAGGCGAACAATTGGTAGAAATGCAATTTTTGGCCGATATTCATTTGCCTTGTGAGGTTTGTGGTGGTAAAAAGTTTAAGGAAGAAGTGCTGGAAGTGCATTATAAAGAAAAATCAGTTTATGATGTACTAGAAATGAGTGTAGATGAAGCTGTTGAATTTTTTAAAGAAGAAAAAAATATTTACCAGTCATTGTTGCCTTTACAACAGGTAGGGTTAGGCTATATTAAATTAGGCCAGTCATCCAGTACATTGTCGGGCGGAGAAGCGCAACGTGTAAAATTGGCCAGCTTTTTAGGGAAGGGAAAGGGGTATGGTCATATTTTATTTATATTTGATGAACCCACAACGGGCTTACATTTTCATGATATCAAAAAATTGTTGCAATCTTTTCAGGCATTAATTCAGCAGGGGCATTCGTTGATAGTGATTGAACATAATACTGATATCATTCATTCGGCCGACTGGGTAATTGATTTAGGGCCGGAGGCAGGCGATGCAGGAGGGTATCTGGTATATGCCGGCCATCCAAAAGAATTGAAGCATGTAGCCCAAAGTTATACCGGAAAATTTCTGTAAAACCCTTAGTTTTGCCCTTTTGAAAGGGTAATTCCTGCAAAAAACATAGAAAATCAATAATTTTTTTATCAAAATTTTCATATTTCGGTTGTATAAGTATATCTTTGCAGCCCCAAAAATTGTATGTCGAAACAACCGCTGATTAAACAAGATGGAATCATTCTCGAAGCATTGAGTAATGCAATGTTTAGAGTAAGACTGGAAAATGGCCACGAAATTTTGGCAACTATTTCAGGAAAAATGCGGATGCACTATATTCGGATTTTACCGGGCGATAAAGTAGGAGTGGAAATGAGCCCATACGATTTAAGCAGGGGAAGAATTATATTCAGATATAAATAGATATAAATAAGAGCGTTAGATTTAAAAAAGCGAATAGCAAAACACCTTTATATGAAAGTAAGAGCTTCAATTAAAAAACGCAGCGCCGATTGCAAAATTGTAAAACGCAAAGGGAAGTTGTACGTAATTAACAAAAAGAATCCTCGTTACAAACAACGTCAGGGATAATTTGAAAACAAATAAAAACTAAAATTCAGATATGGCTCGTATTGCCGGTATTGACTTACCTAAGAACAAAAGAGGCGAAATTGGCTTAACCTATATTTATGGAATAGGCCCCTCTACTGCACGTTATATACTTGATAAATGTGGTATTGACTACAATAAAAAAGTAAATGAATGGAATGATGATGAACTGACTGCCATCAGAAATACCATTACCAACGAATTTAAGGTAGAAGGCCAGTTGCGCAGTGAAGTTCAAATGAGTATTAAACGTTTGTTGGATATTGCCTGCTACAGAGGCTTGCGTCATCGTAAAGGGCTGCCCGTTCGCGGACAACGTACCAAAACCAACAGCCGCACTCGTAAAGGAAAGCGTAAAACTGTTGCCGGTAAGAAGAAAGCAGTGAAGAAATAAATTGATGAAATATCCCTTCTACAAGAGGTATTTCATTTTTTTATATTTGGAACAACATTGGATCCCTGCCGGGCAGGAGGAGAGTTGTATCCGGGTTTCGATGTTCGAAATCAATTTTTTAAACCGATTACCTCAAAACAATTATGGCAAAAACTTCAAAAGCACAAAACAGCGCAAAAGCTGCTGCTAAAAAAAGAATTGTAAAAGTAGATGCTGCCGGTGATGTACATATCAGCGCTACCTTCAACAACATCATCATTTCATTTACCAACAAACAAGGTCAGGTAATCAGCTGGTCATCTGCCGGTAAAATGGGTTTCCGTGGTTCTAAAAAAAATACACCTTATGCTGCTCAAATGGCTGCCGCCGATGCTGCAAAAGTAGCTTCAGATGCCGGATTGAGAAGAGTGGATGTGTTTGTGAAAGGCCCCGGTGCAGGCAGAGAAGGAGCTATTCGCTCCATTGCGCAAAATGGGATTGAAGTAACATCTATCAAAGATATTACTCCTTTACCGCATAATGGTTGCCGCCCTCCCAAAAAACGCAGGGTTTAATTCTTCGTTTATTTTTGAATCATTATAAAGGAACAGGTATTGATTTTAGATTTTTAATGATAGCTGTTCGACACTAAAAAATCATAATTTTAAATTACTCTATGGCAAGGTACACAGGTCCAAAGACCAAAATCTGCAGAAAATTTGGAGAACCTATTTTAGGGAATGCCAAATATTTAGACAAAAACAGCAACCCTCCGGGGCAGCATGGCGCTTCAAAAAAGCGTAAAACTTTAGGTGAATATGCTTTACAGTTGAAAGAAAAACAAAAAGCAAAATATACCTACGGTTTATTAGAACGCCAGTTCCGTAAAACCTTTGATGAAGCCTCTCGTATGAAAGGTGTAAAAGGTGAAAACTTAATTAAATTGCTGGAAGCTCGTTTAGACAATACTGTATTTCGTTTAGGATTAGCAGCATCCCGTCCTGAAGCACGTCAATTGGTTACACACAAACACATTACCGTGAATGGTGAAACCATGAACATTCCTTCTTATTCATGCAAACCCGGCGATATTATTGCTTACAAAACAAAGAGCCTGCACAATTCTTCCATTACCAGCAAGGTACGTGGTAAAAATGCAAAAATCAACTGGTTAGATTGGAATGAAACTGAAAAGAAAGGTACATTTATAACCTACCCTGAAAGGGAAGCAGTACCAGAAAACATCAAAGAACAACTGATTGTAGAATTGTATTCTAAATAATTTGTTCCCTTTTTCAGTTAATTAAAGCAAACCAAATTATTCAGCCTCATGTTGGGGTTGATGAAAAATAAAAACCAAGTTTTAATATGGCCATATTAAACTTTCAAAAGCCCGATAAAATTGTTTTACAAAAAGCAACCGATTTCGAAGGCTTATTTGAATTTCGCCCACTTGAACCAGGTTATGGTTTAACTGTTGGCAACGCTTTACGTCGTGTATTATTAAGTAGCTTAGAAGGTTTTGCTATTGTAGGTATTAAAATTGATGGTGTAGACCATGAATTTGCTACCATTAAAGGTATTACTGAAGATGTTACTGAAATTATTCTGAACTTAAAACAAGTTAGAATTAAACGTACTACTGATCAGGAAGTTGCTAACGAAAAAATTACACTTTCTGTAAAAGGCGTAACCGAATTTAATGCAGGTATGATTGGTGCTGCTACTTCCAGTTTTCAGGTAATGAATCCCGAACTGGTCATTTGTACCATGGATACTACCGCAAAATTAGATATTGAATTAACCATTGCCAAAGGCCGTGGTTATGTTCCCGCTGAAGAAAATAAACCCAAGGATGCACCATTTGGCTACATCGCAATTGATTCTATTCATACACCCATCAAGAATGTAAAATATTCTATTGAAAATTATCGTGTAGAACAAAGAACCGATTTCGAGAAACTGATTTTAGAAGTGGCCACCGATGGTACCATTCATCCGGAAGAAGCCGTAAAACAAGCTTCACGCATTCTGATTCAACACCTGATGATTATTACGGATGAAAACATCACATTCGATAATAAAGAAGATAAAAAAGAAGATGTAGTTGACGAGCAAATTTTGCAATTGCGTAAAGTATTGAAAACACCGCTGGAAGATTTAGATCTTTCTGTGCGTGCTTTCAACTGCCTGAAAGCTGCAAAAATTAATTCGTTGAGCGAACTGGTTCAATACGAGCAGGAAGACCTGATGAAGTTTAGAAACTTTGGTCAGAAATCATTATCTGAAATTGAACAGGTATTGCACGAAAGAGGTTTACACTTTGGTATGGATTTACAAAAGTTAGGTCTTGATAATTTAGATAATTAAACAAAACAATCAGGCGTTTATTCATTCGCCTTATTATTCACAGCTTATATTCCTGACACGGTATAAGCTTTAAAACTAAAAGTCATGCGTCACGGAGACAAAATCAAAAATCTTGGCCGTAAAAAGGCACACAGAGAAGCACTTTTATCCAACTTAGCCAGTGCTTTAATTATGCACAAGCGTATTGTAACTACTTTAGCAAAAGCTAAAGCCTTGCGCACTTATGTTGAACCCCTATTAACCAAAACTAAAAAGGGTGAAACCAAAGAGCAAATCAGCCATCAGCACAGAGTAGTTTTCAGCTATCTGCAAAATAAGGCAGCAGTAAAAGAATTGTTTACTGTAGTGGCTCCTAAAATTGCTTCAAGACCCGGTGGTTATACCCGTATCATCAAATTGGGCATCCGACCCGGTGATAATGGTGAGATTGCCATGATTGAATTGGTAGATTTCAATGAAATTTACGGTAAAACAGCCAATGCAGCAGCTGAACCTGCAAAGAAAACAAGACGTGGTCGCCCTAAAAAATCTACTGAAACTATAGAAATAGCAACAAATGCTGCTGAAACTGTTCAGGCAGAATCGGCAACTGATATTGCTTCAACCGAAACAAAAGCAGCAGAATAAGTGAAAGCTTTTAAAAATATCAATCAAGCAAGACTGAATGGTCTTGCTTTTTTTATGTGTACAGCGGCCTTTTGCATTGAGGAAAACTTTTTATGTACACCTGCTTTAAAAACATTTTATTTGCACAACAATTTCCGTACACTATGAATCAGGAACAACATCCCGCCGTTTTATTATTAGCCGATGGAACCTTTTTACAAGGTTTTGCATTTGGAAAAAAAGGTACCACTACCGGTGAAATATGTTTTAATACCGGAATGACGGGCTATCAGGAAGTTTTTACCGACCCCAGCTATGCCGGACAGGTGTTAATTATGAATAATGTACATATTGGTAATTATGGTGTAAAAAATACCGATACGGAAAGTAATAGTGTAAAAATTAAAGGCTTAATTGGCCGTAATCTGGAAGAACAATACAGCCGCTATATGGCAGAATCTTCTTTACAAGCCTATTTGTTGGAAAATAATATTGTTGCCATTGAAGGGGTAGATACCCGTGCTTTGGTAGCACATGTTAGAACCAAAGGCGCCATGAATTGCATTATTTCGTCAGAAATATTTGATATAGATACATTAAAGAAAATATTATCAGCCTGTCCTGATATGGATGGTTTAGAATTAGCCAGTACAGTGAGTACTGATGCCATTTATGAAATGGGCCAACGGGATGCCGCATATAAAATTGCCGTAATGGATTACGGTGTTAAAAAACATATTTTGGTTAGTTTAGTGCAACGGGGTGCTTATTTAAAAGTATTCCCTGCCAAAACACCCATTGAAACCCTAAAAGCCATGAATCCCGATGGTTACTTTCTTTCCAATGGACCCGGCGATCCTGCTGCCATGCCTTATGCCGTTAAAACGGTACAACAAATTTTAGCAGATAATAAACCTGTATTTGGAATATGTTTAGGACATCAGTTATTGGCATTGGCCAACGGTATTGCTACTTTTAAAATGCACCATGGCCATAGAGGCTTAAACCATCCGGTAAAAAATATCATCACGGGGCAATGTGAAATTACTACACAAAATCATGGTTTCGGGATTGATCCTGTTGCCGTAAAAGCACATGCCGATGTGGAAGTAACGCATGTTAATTTGAATGATGAAAGTATTGAAGGTATTCGCTTAAAAAACAAGCCGGCATTTAGTGTGCAATATCATCCTGAATCTACGCCCGGCCCCCATGATTCCAGGTATTTGTTCGATGATTTTATTCAGTTAATCAAACAGCATCAAAACTAATACGCTTGCCATTCAAAAAATAGTATTTAGATTAGTACCCATTGCTGATACAATCATGGGTATTATTTAGTAATATTACAATGATCATGCGGGCTATTCAAACTGCACCGCACCATCTAAGCAACTGTTTTACATGAAAATAGCAATCATCAATGGTCCTAATTTAAATCTGCTCGGTAAGCGAGAACCCGATGTATATGGGCACCAGACATTTGAAAACTATTTTATTACGCTACAAAATAAATTTCCTGATATTCATTTCAGTTATTTTCAAAGCAATGTAGAAGGTGAGCTGATTAATGCTTTACAGCAGTTTGGTTTTAATTATGATGGAATTGTTTTGAACCCGGGAGGTTATACACATACTTCCGTTGCCATTGGCGATGCAATTGCTGCCATCACAACACCCGTAATAGAAGTGCATATTTCAAATGTACATGCCAGAGAAGATTTTCGAAAAATATCACACGTCAGTGCTAAATCTGTAGGCAGCATTATTGGGCTTGGTTTAAAGGGATATGAATTGGCTGTAAATTTTTTTTCAGCACAGCAATAATTTAGTTGGATTGCGCTTTTTTTATACAGGAATGACTGCGTTATTTTGTAAATAGTTATCAATATAACTCCATACCATTTGTGTAGGTATGCCGCTTATACAGGGGCGTGTAATACAGGATGTTTTACGGTGATTGGTAGCACTTACACAAGGCGAGCAGGGCAGGCCTAAATAAATGGGCGTTGCATTGCCGCCCAACGGTAAATACAAATGTGGTGTTTCAGGTCCGAAAATGACAAAAACTTTTAAATTGGTTACCGCTGCAAAATGAGCTGGTCCTGAATCATTGGTGAGCATTAACTTGGAAATAGAATATAAAGGAATGAGTTCTTCAAATTTAAAAGTACCTGCTGCGTTTATACAGCGTGCATCATTTACCCTATTCACCACATTGGCTACATAATCAAATTCAGCGGCAGCACCGGTGGCTAATACAATACCTTCTTTATCTGCCGCCAATAATAACTGCCCAATTTCTGCAAAACGTTCGGGCAGCCATTTGCGTTGTGGCAGCAAATCAGATGCATTTACATTTAATAAGTAAATATTTTGATGGGTATAAGAAGGGTATAGTTGCTTTATTTTAGATTGAACGGTTGTAACGGCCTGCGGATTAACCCCGGCTTTTTCTAAATGAATATCGTTGAAATGAACCGGGGTAGTTGCATAAAAAGTATCATGATAGCCTAATGCGGTATTAATTAATGAATAAAAATTAACGGCAATGTGTACATGCGGATTATAACGAACCGGATAGTTAATCAGATTGCCTCTATATAAACCTTCATCATGCGGACTGGCAAAGCCCACTCTGGATAGTGCACCTGAGAAAAAAGTAAGGATAGCCGTAAAGCGGGAGAATAATTCCAAATCAATCACCGTGGTTATTTTTTTCTTCCTGCACCAAAATATAAAGCGAATAACATCCATAAATAAAATACCGATATTTTCTGAGCGCATTCTGAAAATATGTTCAGATGGAACAGTATTTAAAATTTCTAAACTTTTGCTATTCGATTTAAAAATGACAAAGTAGAGTTCTGCCCGGGCTTCCTGTTGCAGTTTACGCATGGCAGGGTCAACAATAATGGCGCTGCCCATTTCAGATAATTCTATAAACAGGGTTCTGCTTAAATCAGGTTTAGGAGGTATGGTTCTAAAAATCCGGGCAATTAATGCAATGATGGATAAAAGAAAAGTAAGCGGAACGCCTGCATACTTATCTATTTCACGCATGGTATCTACTTTCATGTGTTCTTTTTTATATTTTCATTCATTACATGTAACATGTTGCATAGTTGGTTTTTGTTCTAAGTAACCTTACACATAACTATTGCATGTATCTATTTTAGTTCCATGTAGCTGCTACCAGCTACTTTTTTTGAATAACATTATCTGCCAATTGTTATTGTTTCAGTTATATTTTCTTAGGGCACAAATAAATAGCTACCCGTTATTTTAATACAATTGCAACATTTTATGCCATTCTTTTTGTGCGAAATAGATGTAATGTGTTTATGCTGCAAAAATAAGAAAATTGTACTGCTGCATGGCTGCTTTTTGAGGCAAGGGTTGTATATGGAGAGAAGCTGTGCTGCTTGGTTTATTCAATTGGTAATCTATATGGCTTTGAAGCCATTCCTACTAATTCCATATACAACCGTTATTTTTGTTTGGCTAAAATCAAATACCATGATGGCTGTTTCTTACAAAAAACTATTATATCGACTCCTCATCATTACCATTTTGGTTAAAATTTTCATTTCACTTTTTGTGGAATTAGGTATTGATGAATCTTATTACTGGATGTATGCCATTCAGCCGGATTGGAATCATTTTGATCATCCTCCTATGGTAGGCTTTTTAATCAGGCTTTCTACACTTAACCTGCATTGGGTAAATGATGTAAGTATGCGGTTGGGGGCTATTTTTTCCGGTGCAGTGGCCACTATTTTTATTTTTAAAACAGGGCGATTACTGAAAAATGAACGCATTGGTTGGTATGCTGCATTAATTTATAACTGCTCAATTTATACGGCAATTATCGCAGGCATGTTCATTATGCCTGATAGTCCGCAAATGGTATTTTGGACGGCCGCTTTATACCTGATGGCAGTATTATTGATGCAAAACAAAGAAAAATCGTTGGGCATTTGGTTGTTATTGGGTTTGATGATTGGACTGGCCTTATACAGTAAAGTGCATGGTTTGTATTTATGGACAGGGTTTGGATTATTCATTATCATTAAAAAACCGAAATGGTTGTTGAATTACCGATTGTATGTAAGTGTGTTGGTAAGTTTGTTGTTTGTAGTGCCCATTGTGTGGTGGAATATTCAAAACGATTTTATTACTTATCGGTATCACTCAGAAAGAGTAACACATACCACCATTCAGGTAGATGATTTTTTGAGAGAAGTAATTGGCGAATTTGCTTATCAGAATCCGGTTGTTTTTATATTATTAATTGTTGCCATTATTTATGTAATTAAAAATCGTTCTGCCATTTTTAATGCTATCATCAATACCTGGATTATTTGCATGAGTATACCGATGATTTTTTTATTTTGGGGCATTTCCATGTTCAATGCAACGCTGCCGCATTGGAGTGGGCCGGCCTATATTCCATTGTATTTTTTTGGGGCCGTTTATTTAGAAAAAATATCGGTTATAACTGTACCTGGGTTTTTAAAAACTGCTTATTGGCTGCTGGGTGGTACGCTTTTATTGGGTATATTATTGGTGCAGTTGGCACCGTTTAATTTAGGCAGTCAGGATAAAGCCAATTTTGGTGAATATTGCCCAACATTAGATGTAAGTGGCTGGACAACCTTTAGTCATCAGTTAGATACATTAATGAAAGCCGATGTTGCTAAAGGAACAATGCAGCCCGATGCACCCATTATTGTAGGCAAAATGTTTCCGGGCGGGCATTTGGAATATTATACCCATCGAATTACTGGAC
Source organism: Hydrotalea sp. GW822-HT8A01 (assembly GCF_058798575.1). NCBI lineage: Bacteria > Pseudomonadati > Bacteroidota > Chitinophagia > Chitinophagales > Chitinophagaceae > Hydrotalea > Hydrotalea sp. GW822-HT8A01. The sequence goes on along the minus strand of NZ_CM179506.1, from coordinate 3,547,347 downwards.
ATCGAGTAATTGCGATAGGGCCATTAGATGAAATACACAAATTTGCCTGGTTAAATAATGCCCGAAAACCTTTGCAAATAGGGGATGATGCTTATTGTGTGGTACCCTCTAATTTACCATTTGATCCTCATAAAGCATTTGATAAATATTTTACCACCATTGAGCAACCGGAGGTGATTAATCAAATAAGAGGTGGTAAAATAGTGCGGTATTTTTATGTATATAGAATGAAAAATTGTAAAGCATTACCTACACCTTTAAAATTATAAACCATCTTTTATTGTATCAGTGTGCTATCGGCAGGTGGTTTGATAGTTGTATTTTTTTCTTTATTACCGAACAGCTTTTCAAAATCTTTTTTATACGATAAACCGGCGCCTTGCCTGCTGGTTCTACCTAACGCACCAGCATTGATGTCTAAACTGTTTTTACTGAAAATGATGGCCCGTAATTGTCTGTCTTTGGTTAATATAATTTCTAAATTAAAATCAGGAAGCCATTGAAAGTTGCCACTTTGGGCTGCTGCACTAATACCAAAGTCAAAATCGCCGCCAAAGCTTACTATTACATTATCATTAAAAAAGCTTTTCCCAACTTTAAAATTAATCCTACTTCTGTCTAATGCATTGGTATTGGTGCCAATACCTGCGCCTGTTGTAGAGGATAAAATATCACTGCTGCTGTATACAGAAGTACCCAAATCTACTTTCAGGCTTTTATCTTTTGTAATTTTATATACAATATTTGACACTGCTTTATTCAACTCACGTGTTATAATTTGTGAAATAGTATTTACACCAATGTTGGTGAAATTGGTATTTGCTCCGCCAATATCACCGTAAGGTGCAAAACGTTCTAATACAATCAGGTAGGTTACCTGTTTCAACATTTCGTTTTGATTATTTTCTATTTTGTTGATGAACTCACTAAAAGTGGGATCTGTTTTTAACGGGCTGCCTTGCGGAAAATCTAATTTAAACGTAATATCAGGATGGCTTAATCGGTTTCTTAATTCAGCAATTACATATACCGAACCACGGTATGCACGGCTTGTTCCGCTGAATTGGCCGGATTGATTACTAATTAAATCATTTACACTAATATTTTCTGCAGTGTATTGGGCATCAATATGCACATCTGCATTAAACGGATCTCCGTTCCATTCAATAAAATTACCGGCATCAGGTTTTAAAATAAACGGCTTTCTGATGAAAGATTGAAAGTTGAAATCATAGCTTCCTTCTTCAATATTGTATCTTCCCCGAATGGTTAAAGGGTCTTTAGTACCTACCCTGATTTTTAATCGGCCATTTCCTTTGGCTTTAATCACATCACCACTTAAGGGATCTAATATTACATCAACATTTAATTTATTATTGGCAGCAACATCCAAATCAACCAGTAAATTAAAATTACTGTTCTGCCTTTCATTGGTCATTTCTGTTCCATAGGTTTTAAATACAATAAAATCAGCTTCGCCGCTTTCTTTACTAACCGAGTTTGGTATATATATGTGTGATGGAACATTAATGTCTCCAATGATGGTTAATTTGGCATTTTGTTCGGGGCCTTTGAAACTTAATGTGGCTTTTCCGGTAGCATTACCATAAAATTGGCTATTGTCGATGGCTTTGGTGTTCAACATAATTAATTTGTTGGTAAACAAATCAAAATCAAAAGCCAAATCTTTAAATCCTCTTTCGTATAATTTTCCTTTAATCAGTCCAATATTATTTAAACTATCTTTTATATAAAATTCATTGAAATTAATGCCATCATTTTCAAATGATATATTGGCAGAATCAATGGTATAATACACTTGTGTATACAAAACATTCAGAGCAGCTTTTTTCAATGTAATATTGCCATTTAAATCAGGTTCAGACGGGTTGCCCTGAATAATTAAATGACCGGTTCCGTAACCTTTTAGCCTGTTGAAAATATCACCAATAAATTGTTCAACATAATTGATTTTGGTATTTTCCAATTGTATATCAACATACAATGGTTTGTTGGTACTGTCTTTGGTTTTATAATAACCCGTAGCATTAATATGGTATTCTTTATTTGGTGCTGTAACAGTAAAATCTAATTTTCCTGATATACTGGTATATAAAGATTGTATATTCACTATACCTACAGAGTCATCATTCAATCTAAATTGAGTAGATGATAGTTTAGCTTCTGCAGTAAATGGACCGTAAAAATCACGTAAATAAATTTCTCCATTGGTGATGCCTTCCAGCTTGGGATTTTTGATAAATAATGCCGTAATATCTCCTAAAAATATATTTTTTAATTTTACAATAAGATTATTGGTATTGCCGCCTTCTTCTTCGTCGGTTTCTACGGTAATTTCCTGAAAGCCCTGTATGAATTTTACATTACTGGCCGAAACAAAATTTTTACGCATTACAATTTCACCCTGCTTATCTAAATTCCACTTTTTTTCATTTAATATAAATGAAGATGGGTTAAAGTGTATACGTGCACCATCATTTAAGGTATACACATCAGCATTCAGCAACACATTTTTCAAAACATTATTGGTACTTGTAGAAAGATGTACAACAGAGTGATCGTTAGAAGCTTTGATGGATAATTGTGTGTTGGGAAATTGAAGACTGTCTTTTATTTGAATATCGCTGATATTACCTGATAGTAACAAACTATCGTAATTTCCAATACAATTTAAGTTAATGCCCGAAACTGCATATTGGTCATATTTTGCATATGGTACCAATGCAGAAAGTTGAAATATACTTTTGACAGTGTTTACACGTCCGGAAATATCTATATCGTTTAATCCGGATATTTTTTTGTTGTATATCTGCAACAGGGGCTCAATATAATCGGTTTTCAGGGTTAATGTAAAATCCTGATTAACGGCAATTTTTGCAGGCTCATTAAAGTAGGCAGGGTAGTAGCGATGCAGGAATGACTGAAAGCTGTTGGGTAAATCAAGAATGGTAAATTTTCCTGCTATTGTTCCGTTGAAATTGTTGCTGCCAACTTTTAAAAATTTTACTGAATCGGCTGAGTAACCGGAAGTAAGGTTCAGTGAATCGAAACTTAATTGGGTATCGGCAGATGTGATGGTAGCATTTAAAAATTTTGCACTACCTAAAAACTGGTCAATTGTTTTACCGGTAAAATAAATATCTAATAACCCGGTTAGTTGCAAGCTGTCTTTATAAAAATTTAAAACTTTTAAATTGGCATTCACCAAATCGCCCAAAATGTTAAAGCTGGGATCCGGCTTACTTAAATCTACTTCTACATTACTATTAAAATTCATGTTTGGATCATCAACCTTAACTTCACCATTAAAATATTTTTTTTGAAAGGTACCGTTGGTGGTTATGTTTGAATAAGTGTAATGATTAAAATCGAGCGATGCAATTTTTCCTTCAATTTGTGTTTTGAGTTTCTCAATATCAAAATTACTGCCTGAAATTTTACCTGTAAAATCAACATAACCTAACTGGCTGATGCGTAAAAATTTGCCGATATTGAAATGGTTGGTAATAATATTTCCAGAATAAGTAATATCCTTTTTTTGTGGTATTTGCATGGTAACATTGGCCGCAACACCACCCAATCCTGAAGTGATGGTACCATTAGAAGTAAAATTATAAATAGTGCCATTAAAATTTCCCTTAAACAATGCATCGCCTAAAGTGGTAAGATCGGGTACTTTCATATCTTTTACCGAAGGCGCAAAAAGAACAACATCATTATAATTGGTTTTAATGGTGCCATTGTTAAAGTTGATGATGGTTTTATTTAAATTGGGTAAACCCTTCATAGCAAGGCTGCCACTGATATAACTGCCGCTGCCAATGCGGGCAAATAAATCCTGTACCGAAAAATTGGCTACTGTACCTTCAAAATGTCCGTTAATATTGATTTGTTTTTTCCAGTCTTTTAGTTCCGGTGCAAAATAGGCAATATCATCACTGTATACCGAGGCCTCCGTAAACTTAGCCACCATGGTAACAGAATGAATATATTCACTAAAATCATCATTAAAATGTTTGAATTTCATGGCATAATAGTTGGTTAATCTGCTTTTATTGGTAAGCAGATCTAATTTTGCCAATTCTATAATGTGCGGATTGATGGTTAGTTTTGTTTTTAATCTTTTTATTTCAATACCGCTTCTTTCTTTTGCAGCAATGTCTGCAATGCAGTGTAAAGTATCTTTTATCAAACTTACCTCATCAAAATGCCCGGTTAATTGTTGAATGTAAATATGGCTTCCATCAAAATATGGTAGTGGTTTTTTATCATTTCCTTGAACAGAAAGTGTTCCGTTTTTAATGTTGAGTTTTTTGAGATGCACTAAAAAATTACCGGTATTGAACTGCAATCCTGTATCGGGTGTATTGGTTTGGTGGTCTTTAATTCTGATTGAATCGGGGCGTAATTCATGAATATTGGCTATTTCAAAATAAGGATGATCCAGATTTAATTGATTGATAGAAAAAATTCCTTTGTTTAAATTGATATTGTCTGCATCTAATAAAAGAGAATTCAATTTTGCCGTCATACGTTCTCCGTGCCATTCATCATTTTTAATAAAGTGAATGTTATTGAATTCAAGTTTTTTCAGATTCAGGGTTATTCCATTTTTTGTGTTGGTTGATTTTGGGCTGGCGAAATGGTCAACAATGTACTGGAAATTCCATACACTGTCCTTCCTTTGTAATTTTACAACGGCATCATCCAGTCCAATATATTTTAAATCGGCTGAATCTTTTAAGAAAAACCAGTCGGTTATTCTAAGCTTTAAAGCACCTGCATATAATAAAGTATCTTTTTGCCGGTCACGTATTAAAGTTCCATCTAAATTGAGTTTATTGAATAAGGTAACGTTTATTTTTTTAATGCTTACTTCTGTACCTAAGGATTTAGATAATTTTTTGGTGGCAATGCCGATTAACCAGTTTTGAACGATAGTTGTTTGTATGGCAATAAATGCCAATAAAACAAGCGCTATTACAATAAATACAAAACGCCTTAATATGGTGAGTGTTCTTTTCAGGTGAGTAGTTTTATAAACAGAAATTAATCAATCAACGCAATATTCCAAATACAGTACCAAAACTAAGGCTTCTATGTAAATGATTGCGATGAAAGTGCATTGAAGTTGTTAAGATTTTTATTCCTGAATGAGCTGCTGCAGTTGATGATAGGTGATGCTGGTGAAATCTGTAATAATTTTGTCGGCAGCTGCTAATTCACCGGCTGTATGTGTGGTTGTTAATGCAATTACTTTTAAACCTGCTGTTTTGGCTGAAGTAATACCTGTTACTGCATCTTCAAAAGCAATGCATTGCTGAGGTGGTAATCCCAGCTCAAGGGCTGCTTTTTCATAAATTTCAGGATGTGGTTTACCATGTGTAATATGAACTGAATAAATAATTTCTTTAAAATATTGCCGAATGGGCAGGTGTTGTAACATAAAATTTATATTGTCTTTTATGCCCGATGTGGCAATTACCATAGGTATTGCATGTTCTACTAACGTTTCTAATAGCTCCATTAACCCGGCAACCGGTTGAATATATGGTGCATAGATTTCCCGATAAATGGCCTCTTTTTCGTTCGTGTAATTTTTTATATCTGCTTCAGAAATCTGATTGCCAAAAATGTATTTTAAAACATCTACATTTGTTTTGCCGTTAAAATGTGCTAAATATTCTGCTTTTGTTAGCGGGGGAATATTTCTTTGCTGATAAAATATTTGCCAGGATTGTAGGTGGTAATCGTTGTTATTGATGAGTGTTCCATCTAAATCGAAAGCAACGCCAAATGTTGGTATCATATAAAATGTTAGCCGATGAAAAAATGCTGTATGTGTAATATATTAACGAAATATTGAAAATATATCGGTTGTTTAATACCCGGCCACTGCATCATCGCCACGGGTATCTGCAGCTGTTTGCCTTTCTCCATTCTGTAATATTTTAATAATTTCTGTTCGGCCAATGCTACCCCGTTGTTGAATGGTATAACCCATTGCTTCTAAATCTGAAATGGTGCTTTTAGGAAAATCGGGTTCTACAAAAATTACATCGGGTAACCATTGATGATGAAATTTTGGAGCAGCAATGGCTTGTTCTGCGCTCATATTGAAAATAAGTACATCTACCAATGTTTGAAATACAGAGGTAGGAATAGTGGTACCACCGGGTGTACCGCAAACCATAAATGGTGTATTATTTTTTAATACAATTGTTGGCGACATAGAACTGAGCATGCGTTTACCGGGTTGTATGGCATTGGCTTCACCGCCTACTGCGCCAAACATATTGGGTACGCCGGGCTTTACACTAAAATCGTCCATTTCATTGTTCAAAAAAAATCCGGCACCACCTACAACCGTTCTGCTACCATACCATCCATTCAACGTAGTCGTAATACTTACCATATTACCTTCTGCATCCATAATGCTAATGTGTGTGGTTTCTTCGTGCTCGGGTATTTGTCCCTCTTTAATCAGTTTGCTGGGTGTAGGTTTTGTACTGTCGTAATTTACCATGCGTTGAGCAATATATGCATCGCTTGTAAGGGTTTTTAATGGAACTTTCCAATAATCCGGATCGCCCATATAGGCGGCTCGGTCTGCAAATGCTCTCCGTTCTGCTTCTACCATTAATTGTACCATTTTAACCGATTCAAAACCATATGATGCTAAAGGTTTATTGGCAATCATTTTCATGAGTTGTTCAACAATAATACCCCCGCTACTGGGCGGGGGCATTCCGATAATGGTAAAATCCTGAAAGTTAAAAGTGAGGGCAGTGCGTTCTGCAGGCCGGTAATTTTTTAAATCATTCAATGTTATAATGCCTTTACCACGTTGCATTTCGGCTGCAATTAATTGGGCTGTTTCACCTTCATAAAATCCTTTTGCTCCTTTTTTGCTGATACACATCAATGTTTTAGCCAGGTCTTTTTGTATCAGTGTATCCCCTTCCTTCCAGGGTGTTGCTTTTACAAATGCATTGGGCTTAGTATTATAACGTATAAATTCAGCTCTTTTGGCATTTAAGAGATGTGCTTCTTTTGTGGTGATTACAAATCCGTGTTCAGCTAATTCAATGGCGGGTGCAATGAGTTGTTGAAATGGTAATCTGGCATGTTTGTACATAGCAAAAATACCGGCTATGGTACCCGGAACGCCACTGGCCAAATGACCATCTTGCGATAAATGCATATCGGGATTGCCATTCTTATCTAAGTACATATCTCTTGATGCATGTTCGGGTGCCGTTTCTCTAAAATCTAAAGCTATATTTTCACCATTACTTTTTCTGGCCACCATAAAACCTCCGCCACCTATATTTCCGGCTTCAGGAAACACTACTGCCAGTGCCAATTGTGTTGCAATGGCGGCATCAAAAGCATTGCCACCTTCCTGCATTATGGCAGCACCAATCATACTGGCTAACGGATGTGCACTTGCTACGGATGCATGCAGAAAGCCGGCAGACTTATGAATGGTGTAATGAAAAGGGTCGATCTTTTTGCCTGCTCCAACCAGATTGTTTTCTTTTTGGGCATATAGCTGAAAAGGGAAACATGCTGTAACCGTAAAAATAATTACAATAATTGACAATATATTTATTTTTTTTGTATTTAGTTTGAAAGCAAAGTACATAGTGCAATTTTTTTTATAAATATTTTATAACAGCAATTTACAGATTATTTGTTGATGGTGTAATTTTTCAAATGGTAATCATTTTATGTAACTTTTCCACTGTTTAGCAGATGCATTGTGTACATCAATTTTTCCTGTTCATACTTTTTCAATTTTCAACTATTGTGTTCAATAAAAAGAGGCTGTCTCAAAAGTCAGAGGCAGCCTCTTTTTATTCGGTAAATGGGGTGGAAAAAATTTTCATTTAAGCCATTCTCAAACGCTTCATTTTTCTTTTGAGACTTCCTCTTATTAATAATTGCGTATGAATTTGTGTGGCTAAACCAATTAAAATTTAAAACCAATAGTTGCTACAATATTGCCCAAATTGCCGGTTTGTATGGCATAGGTATTGGGTTTGTCATTTAAATAGTAAGGAAAGTTGGCATCTTTCATAAAAGTGTAAACATAAGTCAGGTCAATGAATATGCCATGGTTTCTGTATCCTACACCACCACTGGTTACAATTCTATTCGCCTTTACTGCTGATGCAGCATAAGGACTACCATAATAAGCTGCACCTAATCGAAACATCCAGGGATCAAATTTTAATTCACCACCAATACGGGCATTAATATTGCCTTTGTAATAATTTTTTACGGTACTGTTAAGCTGGCTGTAATAATCAATACTCGATTGGTCTGCATTGCTGGCAGCTCTGAACCGGGCACCGCGGTAGTTTACATATTCTAAATCGGCACTAACAAAAGCTCTCTGTTTATGGGTGTTGGCTACTTCTCTAAATACATAACTGGCGCTGGCAATGGCGCGCCATGGGGTAACGATACTATATTGACGTGTTCCCGGATTGCCGCTATTTAATTTGTCGCTGGTTTCGGTTCTCAAACCTGCATATGATTCGGTGTTGGCAGTAATGGAAGAACGTATTTGATCGTTAAATGAAATGAGTTGTGGGGTGTGCAATGCAAAACCTATACGCCAGAACTCTTTTGGTTTGTATAACATTCCCAGTTTTAAACCAACGCCAACCCCCTGCGATTTAAACGTTTCATGATAAGTAAAATAAGCAAAGTTATTGTTGGGGTTATTGGTAGCATCGGTTTCAGAATAAGTTAAATCACGTTGATACGATACAATGGGTACCGTTAAACTACCCCCAATATATAACCTGTCGGCCATATTGCCGGCCAGACCTAAAGCAATTTCATTGTAGCCACCTCTAGTTACTGCATCGTACGATTGGATAACACCTGTTGAAATAGGTACCAGACTTTGATAGCCTGCTACTGATCCGTTGGGGCCGCTTAAGGTATCAATCAGGTAGGTTCTGAATGCCAGAGATGAACCAAAAATATAATTGCTTAAGGCGGCATTGGTATCCGCCCTGTCGCGGGTCAGTTCTTCTAAATACTGTTCGGTAAAAGAACTCATATTGTTAAATCCACTGTATTGAATATGATTGTTGTAATTGGCTAACTGATTTACCGAAAGTGAAAAAGCAGAACTGGTAAATTTACTGTCGCTATACCTGCTGGGTGTACCAATTACGATACCACTGGCACCATACATAAATGCATTTTTTTTAGCAGTTGAATCGGTGCCTCTGTAATTGAGTTTGTTGTTATTCATTAAAAAACCGGGTGATAATACCAACTCTCTTGTTTTATACAATCCCAACCCGGCCGGATTTACGTTGGCTGCGGAAATATCGCCACCTAATGAAGCCATAACACCACCTACAGCCATATTTCGGGCAGAACCATTTTGGGTAAACCATGCAGTACGCAAAGCATCTTCAGGAGTTTGAGCCCATAAACTCTGGCTCACTAAAATGCATAGAATGGGTATTAATTTCTTCATAGATTGGCTTTAGTGCTGAATCTTACAAATAGTTGAATAGGTTTCAATCTTTTTTAAAATTAATTTCTGGGTCCGCGGCTACCGGAGGCACTACTGCCTGCACTATTAAATCCGCCACTTCTGCCACCGGCATTACTGCTGGGCGTAAAGGTATTACCGTTGGTATTAAAAGTTCGGGCGGGGCGGTACCAGCTATTGTTATTGGGCATATTATTGTTGCCTGTGGGAGAAGTAGAAAATACCCGGCGCACCAAACTGCCAAAACTGTTACCAGGCGCATACATATTGCTGCCTTCTTTCAGTTGGCGAACATAATTGGTATTATTGTAATTTCTATTCAGGTAGGCAGATAAATAACTACCTGATGTAGATCTGCTGATGATGGATGGGCTTTTATAGCCAATTAAAGTAGCAGCAGGATTGTACCAACTGTTCCAACCATATCCCAATCCGTAACCATAACCATAGCCATAAAATGGCATCATGCCATAACCGGAGGTGTAATAAGGGCTCCACATATTCCAATAAGGGTTCCAGCCATTATATCCCAGATAAGCCCAGTTATTGTATATTGGAAAATTATAGCGGCTGTCATACCAATAACTGTAATCATCTAAAGGTGCCCACAAATAATAGTTGTGCACTTTCATGCTTAAATAACGGTCGTCATTATAATTTTGAAACTCCTGATAACGATCTTCCTGACGGGTTTGGTTAACAAATGCATTGCCATTAGCAGGTGAATAATATAAATCATCTGGTGTTTGGGTTGATTTATAAGCGGTAGAGCAACTGCTTAGCAGGGCTGCAAAAACTATTGTTAATAAAAAAGTTGTTTTCATATTCATGCGTTTTACAAAATTCGTAATACTAAGTTACATACATTTGCTGCATTCTTTTTTCAAATTAAAATTACATCAAAAATGTTGCCTGCATTAATATTATCTTAATTTTTATGTTAACGATATGTCAATTACGGGCTTCAAGTAAATAACAAAAAAAGACACAAAAAGTTATGGCGAAAGAACTAACCTCACGTGCTGAAGATTACGCCCAATGGTACAACGATTTGGTCATTAAATCTAATTTGGCTGATTATAGTGCAGTTAGAGGCTGTATGGTTATAAAACCCTATGGGTATGCACTTTGGGAGAACATGCGCAATGCCCTCGATGCAATGTTTAAAGAAACCGGCCATGTGAACGCCTATTTCCCACTTTTTGTACCCAAAAGTTTATTTGAAGCGGAAGAAAAAAATGCGGAAGGATTTGCAAAAGAATGTGCCGTGGTAACCCATTACCGCTTAAAAACGGATCCTGACAGGCCGGGTAAATTAATGGTTGATCCGGATGCTAAATTAGAAGAAGAATTGGTAGTAAGACCTACCAGTGAAGCCATTATTTGGAATACCTATAAAAACTGGATACAATCATACCGCGATTTACCTTTATTAATTAACCAATGGGCTAATGTGGTTCGGTGGGAAATGCGTACCCGCCTGTTTTTAAGAACTGCTGAATTTTTATGGCAGGAAGGGCATACTGCACATGCCACACAGGAAGAGGCATTGGAAGAAACCCGTAAGATGCTGGATGTGTATGCCGATTTTGCCGAAAACTGGATGGCTGTTCCTGTTATTAAAGGAGTAAAAACCGCCAATGAACGTTTTGCCGGTGCAGTAGATACGTATTGTATTGAAGCATTAATGCAGGATGGAAAGGCATTGCAAGCAGGTACTTCGCATTTTCTGGGGCAAAACTTTGCCAAAGCATTTGATGTAAAATTTAGTGATAAAGAAAATAAGTTAACTTATGTATGGGCTACCAGTTGGGGGGTTAGTACCCGCTTAATTGGCGCTTTGGTAATGGCACACAGTGATGATGGTGGATTAGTATTGCCGCCTAGAATTGCACCGCTGCAAGTGGTAATTGTGCCCATTTATAAAGGTGATGAACAAAAAGCCATGATTGCCGAAAAAGCTTTGGCTATTGTTCAACAGTTAAAGAAAAAAGGGATTAGTGTAAAATTTGATGATAATGAAAATACAAGGCCGGGCTGGAAATTTGCACAGTATGAAATGCAGGGTGTGCCGGTTCGGTTGGCTTTGGGCATTCGTGATATTGAAAATAACGTGGTGGAAGTGGCCCGAAGAGATGCCAAAACCAAAGAAACAGTTTCATTGGAGGGTATTGATGTTTTTGTTGAGCAATTATTGGATGCAATTCAAACAAATATTTATCAGAAAGCACTGGCTTACCGTAATGAACATATAACATCTGTGAATAGTTGGGATGAATTTATGGAAGTATTAGACAATAAAGGTGGTTTTGTTGCAGCACATTGGGATGGCACTTCAGAAACAGAAGATAAAATTAAAGAATTATCTAAAGCTACCATTCGTTGTATTCCGCTCGATAACCAACAGGAAACGGGTGCATGTATACTAACCGGAAAACCCTCTGTGCAACGTGTATTGTTTGCCCGGGCTTATTAATCAACAATGCTCTGCAAACCAATTCACATTATTTGCTGAGAGGGTTGCTGCAGTTTGATTGAAGAAAGTACCCAAAAAATGCTGCTAATGGTGTGGGAACCAAATAGCATGTGTGTATCATTTTTTTAATTCTTATCATTGAAACAAAAGTCTGTTATACCTGCTTTGCAACCTTTTTTAGATGGGAAAATGTTGTTGTTGAATAAGCCGTTGCACTGGACTTCATTTGATGTGGTGAAGAAAGTCAGAATTACCACAGGTATATCAAAAGTTGGCCATGCCGGTACTTTAGATCCGCTGGCTACCGGCTTATTGATTGTTTGTACCGGTGCTTTTACCAGGAAGATTAACGATTTTATGGGAATGGATAAAGTGTACACCGGTTCTATTACGCTGGGAGCCACCACTGCTTCTTACGATTTGGAAACCACTCCGCAACCTGTTGCATCAACTGATCATATTACGGAACCCATGTTGGAACAAGCTACAAAACTATTTACCGGTGCAATTCTGCAAATGCCACCCCAACATTCTGCTATAAAAAAAGATGGCAAACCCTTGTACCTCTTTGCACGCAAAGGAATTGAAGTAGAAGTAGCGGCAAGGCCGGTAACCATACATTCTTTTGAAATAACAAATGTAGCAATGCCTGTTGTGCATTTTAAAGTACATTGTTCAACCGGAACATATATTAGAAGTCTTGCAAACGATTTTGGAGCAGCACTTGGCGTTGGTGGCTATTTAAGCAGTTTGTGCAGAACTGCAATTGGTAATTTTGAATTGAAAGATGCGAGTACAATTGAAGCATTTGAACAATCTGTACAAATTTTTAAAACAGATACGAACGGGTAGCCATTGTTGGTTTTTAAAAAAATTTTCTTTTCAAAACGTACTGCCTGTTGCCCAATGTTTGGAACGATGAAGTGATTGCGACGCAACAGGCGGTGCCACGAAGGTTAGCAGCCGGTATTATCAACTTTATTCAGCTATTAGAAGGGTAGCCCAATACCGAATTGTATGGCGTAATTATTGACGACTGCATTGCCTCTGTTTTCGGTCCAGGTTAGTTTATTGAGCTCTGCCCAGCCACCATTGTATTGCCGGGCCGGGTCCTTTAATTTATAACCAAAATCGAGGCGCAATAAGAAGTAGGAGAAGTCGAAACGCAGGCCTGAACCCACGCCTATAGCCAAATCTTTCCCTAATCTTTGTAAGGCAAAAACTGAATTGGGATCGGAAGGGTTGGGGGTAAGGCTCCATACATTGCCCATATCGGTAAACAATGCGCTGGATAGTTTGAATGCACTAAATGTAAACAATGGAAAGCGGTATTCTATATTGGCTTCCAGCGCCATGTCGCCAAAGCGTTCTTTGTAGTTGGTATTTGAAATAGTATCTACTAATATGGAAGAACCCAAGCCCAATTCTCTTAAACTCCATGCCCGCATACTGTTGGGGCCTCCTAAGAAATATTGTTTATACACCGGAATATTCTGGCCTGCCTTCGGAAAGGCGGCGCCGATAAAAAAGCGGGTAGCCAGTTCTGTTTTGTGGTATTTTTTTAAATAACGGTATTCCCCTTCTGTTTTAATGTATTTGAATATTCGGTCGGTGTAAATATTCAGTAACGATGTTAATGTACCCGATTCTTCAATACCCAAACGGATAAAATGGCTTTTGGAAGGGTCTCTCGGACTGTTGAATGTTCGGATGGCTGATATGGCTGAGCCTGCTACATTGCCATCGCGAAATGAATTTCGAAGAAATGGATTGTTTTTGAAAAGGGTATCTAATCCGGGTAAGGTATCAATTTTATATAACTCCACATTCAATGGCTTGAATGAAACGCTGGTGACGGCATTGGATTTACGTGCATTTTTTGAGAACTCATACCCCCAACTGGTGGTAAGAGAGCGTAACTGGTAATAATCTCTCCGGTCGGTATAAGAGCCTGCAACGGAAAGTAAGGTTCGTTTATTATCGGCCGATCTGAAAAATTTTGAATCAATAACCCTTGGGATAATGAGTTTTGGAAAGTTATAGGTATGACTTAAACTGACCTGAAAGGTTTGTAACAAAGGCGTACCCGTTACCCCCGGGTTTTGTGCCTGGCCAATATTCAATTCTGTACCCAGGCGCAAACTGGTGAGAGACTGTATGGCCCGCTTCCATAAATTTCTGTTGGTGTAAGTAAAATTAGTGGCAATACCAAACAGGTTGCCAATGGTAATATCGCCGGTATTGCGGCTGCCTTCTAAATTTACACTATAGCTTTGTTTCAGGGCAGGGGTTAAAAAAAAATACAGGTCTAATGAATCTGTTCCATAAGGTACTACCTTACCATCAACCTGTTGCCAGGCGGGTAAATGGCCCAAATCGTTGATGGATTTGTAATATTTTGATTCACTATAGGGTTGATTGTATTTTAAGTAAGTATGTTCAATTAAGGGTTTGTAAATAAATTTACCATCCTGATACACCATGGTTAAGTGTTTGTAATTGAATTGCTTTAAATTCTTTTGCAATAAAACACTATCTGGCTGGTCAGTAATTTTTAGTTCAGGGTAATAGTAAATATGATGAATGTAATATTGGGTAAGTTTACTGCTGTCCTTAAACTGGTGCTGTTTAATTTCAACATTCCATTTCGGATTTTCGTAACGGGCTTTATTGGCTTCTTCAATGAGTTTGGCTTGTGTTAATGGATCGAAGGCCAATTGCAGTAATTGAGTATTGGTGGTATCAATTTCAGCATAAAAATCGTCTTTTAAAATTTTATAATACCCGCTATCTCTGAATAAAAGCGCCAGCCTGTCTAATTCGTTACTAATTACCTGTTTGGTATAAGGCGTACCTTTTTTTAATAAGGTTTTTCCGCTGGCAGCCAATGCCATTTTTTGTAAACTGGAATCAACAGGGTGAATGGCTGTATCCAGCAAATGATAGCGCACAGAATCGATGGTAATATTTTTACCCAGATTAATTTTCATGATAATGGTAGCACGTATCTGGTTTTTTACTGTATCGAACCTGGGTACTGAATCAGCAAATTGTGCATAATAAAACCCCTGCGAGTTGAGATAGGCATTCATATACCGAATGGTACGCGAAATGTTGGTGGAATCAAATACAGGTGGATTTTTCAATACTTTGCTAATAATGGGTTGTTTGAAGGAAAGCTTAATTTCGCTGATGTAACGGGCCTGTAAACTATCATCCCAATAATTGCTTAATTCATTTTTTAAGCGTTTTTTCTCATCTTTGGATACCTTTCCGTATAGTTCTATTCTGTTTTCATAAACAAAAGGTTTATTGATCGGGTAATTTTTTACAATAGAACAGGCGGCTAAATATAGAAGTAGCAGGATTAGGGTGGTATATCGTAATAATTGCTGTAGCTTAAAATTCATATCAATGCTTAGTCGGAATGAGGTCAAATATATTCAATCTTTGTGCCACAAAAAACAAAGAACAGAAGAAGGTGTATTTATAGCTGAAGGAACCAAAATAGCTGCTGAAATACTGGCATCCGATTATACCATTAAAAAAATTTATGCAACGGAACACTGGGTGGCACATCAAAGGGATGTGCAAGTGCCTGTAACCATTGTATCGGAGGCCGAATTGGATAGGATCAGCAATCTGCAAACACCTAACGAAGTGGTATTGGTGGTGCAACAACGTGCTGAAACGCCGGTAACTGCTACACCACAGGGGTTGGTACTGGTGTTAGATGGCATTCAGGATCCGGGGAATCTGGGTACCATGATTCGAATAGCAGACTGGTTTGGTGTTGCGCATATTGTTTGCAGCACCGATACGGTGGAGTGGTACAATCCCAAAGTAATTCAAAGCACCATGGGTAGTTTTTTAAGGGTAAACCATTGGTATACCCTTTTGCCATCCTGGCTTGAAAAACTGCGGGTGCCCGTTATTGGCGCTGTACTGAATGGGGTTCCGGTACAACAAATGCCCTTTTTACCCAATGCAGTATTGCTCATTGGAAGTGAGGGAAGTGGTATTCGGCAAGCGATATTATCTGCCATTACACACCCTGTTACTATTCCCGGCAAAGGGCAGGCGGAGTCGTTGAATGCAGCAGTAGCTGCGGGTATTTTACTATCGCATCTTACCGGAAAGTAATGGCTTTTACCGGTTGAATTTTTTTAACCAGTGCAGTAGGCACCATTAATGCCAACAAACAAACCAAAGCAGTAGCTACACAAACTAATACAACCTGCCATCCAATAATATGAACAGGCGCCACTGATACATAATAATTGCTTTCATCTAAGTGAATAAATCCGGCAAATTGTTGCAGCAAACATATACCCAGCCCGGCAATTAAGCCAATGCCAATACCAAAACCTGCAATAAACCAGGCATAGAGCAGAAATATTTTTTGTATCAGCCAATCGTTGGCGCCAATGGCTTTCAGAATGCCAATCATTCTTGTGCGTTCTAATACCAGAATGAGCAGGCAGGTAACCAAATTAATAATGGTTACAATTGACATTACGATAAAAATTACATTGCGGTTTACATCTTGTATATTCAACCAGTCGAAGATATTCGGGTATACATCCTGAATGGTTTTGCTGCTCCAGACATTGGGAAGCTGATTCAGTAATGCCTGGTTCACACTATTCATGTCCTTGTAATTATTTAAAAAAACCTCGTAACCTCCAATAGCATTGGCAGGCCAGTTATTAATGCGGCGAATGAGGCGTATATCACCAATTGCAAACAGTTTATCATATTCTTCAATACCTGTTTTATACAGGCCAACAACTTTCAGTTTACGGTAGGTATTGCCACTGCCATCAGTTGAAATAAAGAAAATACGCAGGGTATCGCCTAATTGAATATTGAGTTTATTGGCAATATTTGTTGAGATGATGATTTCTTTGGAATAGCTGCTGTCATTAAACTGCAGCCATCTTCCTTTTTGTAAAAACGGTTTTAGCCGGGAACTGTCATCTCCTGCATTAATACCTTTGAATAAAGTGCCTTCAATTTCCCGGTGATAAGCCAATACGGCACTTTTGGTAGCATATACCTGAACCTGCTGAATACCTTGTTGGTGGTGCAGAATATATTCTACAGTATCATTGCGCTCAATGGGCGTTTCTTCTGCTACCAGGGCTTTATCTACTTCAAAATGTTGTACGCGTATATGTCCCCAGAAACTGAACACCTTTTCAGAAATGGTTTCCTGAAATCCATTTACAAAGGCTAAGGTAACAATCATCGACATAACGCTTACCGCAGTAGCCACTATGGCCAAACGAATAATAAATCGCGAAAATGTTTTTTCGTGGTTAAAAGTTATTTTTCTGGCAATATAAAAAGCAACATCCAAGGCAACGGTTTTAAAATGTTTCAAAACTACGTGCTGCGGGGCAATCAGCAAAACCAATTAAATTATGGCAATAATCAGCAGTATTGTATTTTTATTAAAAGTTTGAAACATGAAATGGCTACAGCTATTGGTGGTAATGTTGTTATGCACTTCGTTGCAGGCGCAAATCTATGTTGATTCGGTGTATATGCCATCCATTGGCAATGTATCTTTCTTCAAACAAAACAATCAGCAAAGCATGCCCGTTATTCACCTCAATTCCGGTGAATTATTGGAATTGTATTTTGACGATTTGGTAGCTTATCCCAAAAATTTTTATTACACTTTTGTGTTGTGTAATGCCGACTGGACACCGGCTGATGTAAGTATATTTGATTATCTGAAAGGATTTCAGCAACAGGCTATTAACCAATACCGCATTTCCTCCATTACGCCACAGCAATACGTTTCTTATCAGTTGGTATTACCCGATGCCAATGCCATGCCGGCTGTAAGCGGTAATTATATTTTAAAAGTGTTTTTAGATGGCGATACTTCTAAATTGGCATTTACCCGCCGTTTTTTTGTAGTACATAACCGGGTTGATATTTTGGCCAATATTGCTCAGCCTTTTACCAGTCAGTTATTTTTAACACATCAAAAAGTACAGTTAAGCATCAATACCCGCGAATTAAATATTTTAAATCCGCAACAGCAATTAAAAGTGCTAATTATGCAAAACTATCGCTGGGATAATGCTATTAAAGGAATACAGCCTATTTTTATTAATAACAATATTTATCAATACAATGCCGAGCAGGATTGTATTTTTCCCGGCGGGAAAGAATATCGTTGGGCTAATTTAGAAAGCTTTCGCTATCAGAGTGAACGGGTAGCGGCTGTTGATAAGGGTACTTTTCCCTATCAGGTGTATTTGAAAAACGATTACGATTTATCGGGTCAGCCTTATTTATTGATGAACGATATGAATGGCTGGTATATGATCAGCACCACTGAAATGGTGAATCCCTGGTGGCAAACCGATTATGCTTATGTGCATTTTAGTTTTGTTCCGCCGGGCAATCATCCTTTTACCGGACAAAACGTATACATTCTGGGTGCACTAACGGGTAATCGCTTAACCCGTAATGCCCAAATGCAATTCAATGCCGATAAGGGTATTTATGAAAAAACGCTTTTTTTAAAACAAGGGTATTACAATTATACCTATGTTACCCAACCTACCGATGATCCTAATGCCCCCGGGTCATTAAAATTAACCGATGGCAATAGTTGGGAAACGGAAAACGATTATACCATTTTTGTGTATTACCGTTCTTTAAATGACCGATATGATGAATTAGTAGGTGTTACCACCATAAATTCCAGATTTAACCGACAGTAAGGCAATCCGATCCTCTCTCGGTCGGTATTATTCAATAACAACGGGCATGGTTTTGCTATTGGGGGTATTTCCCAGGCAATTGCCGGTGTACAGGGTTAATTGGTAATTGCCTTTAGCCAAAGCCGGTATGGCAATATACATGGTATCCTGCATAGAAGCTTGCGGAGCTATACATTGTTGGGGCAGTGGATTGTTATTAGGGAGTAATATATACTGTTGTGCTTTCACCAGTACAATACCAGATACGGTACTAAAATCGCTGCTTTGTAAACAATATGGCTGTAGCCCATTGTTTTGTAATAGAAAAGGGATGCGCAAAGTATCGCCCTGATGAATAGGGGTATGGGGTAGGGTATAGTTGAAGTGAAGGGCTTGTGTAATATACAGGGAGTCGGTACCAAACCCATACCATATGCTGCCATTGGCATAATAAGTGCTTGCTTTCCCTTGATAATTACCTACACAAAAAGCCGGTTTACCCAACCAGTTGTATTGAAAATTCCAGATGTCAAACTGCGATTTCCGATTTTGTAAAGTGGGAAATGAAATAGCAGTATCTCCGGTAAAGTAGGTATATAATGCAGGTTCAATATGATTGTTGGCAAAAATAACCGGCCGATGCGCAGCCGCCCTTGCAATAGATTGGTAGTAAGCCGGTTTTGCTGAAAAGCCCAATTGTTCCGGTACCCAACCGGCAATTAAAGCCACACGCAGCATCAAAATTAAAACGGCAGAAAAAGCCAGCAGTTTTCGAATATTTTTAAAAAAGGCAGTATGCTCATGCAGGTGCTCATTTATTGCAATAAGCATAGGTACAGCGGTTACAATGGTCCAGTGCGGTTCTGCATGCCCCCGAAAAGTACTTATCCAAAAAACAATAAAAATACCTGCTATATTATAATACAATGCCCGTTGATAATAGTCTTGGTAGCGATACTTCACCAAAATATATGCGGCAGCTATCCATATAAAGGGATTAAAGGCCAGCATTTGGTTGGGAACATATTCTAAAAAATACGCCCATTTAAATGGTTCTGCCCGGTCTACTGCATGAAATTGTAAGGAAGGGAACCGATGGCTAAATTGCCAATAGACATGTGGTAAAAAAAGTATCAAACTACTGAGTGCTATTATGTAAAAGGCCGGTTTTTTGAACAGTGCTTTATTAGATGCAACGGTAAAAAATACCACCAATATGCCTTGGTATTTGCTGTATAACAAACCTGTTACACTTACAATCATGATAAGTATAGTAGCGGTATCTGTTTTTTGCAGAAATTGCTGATAGGCAAAGAAAAATAAAGCCGTAAAAAATAGTAATGGCGCATCGGGTGTAGTAATAAAGCCATACACGGAAAACATCACCATTACAAAGGCTGATAAAAAAAAGAATATAATTTGTTGTTGTGATACAGGTGATTTAAACCGTAGTTGATGCCAAATGAGCCCCAG
Source organism: Hydrotalea sp. GW822-HT8A01 (assembly GCF_058798575.1). Taxonomy (NCBI): domain Bacteria; kingdom Pseudomonadati; phylum Bacteroidota; class Chitinophagia; order Chitinophagales; family Chitinophagaceae; genus Hydrotalea; species Hydrotalea sp. GW822-HT8A01. Next base: position 3,527,126 of record NZ_CM179506.1, on the reverse strand, counting down.
TGTAAGTGGTTGAAGTACCACAGTAACAAAACGAACTTTTAAAATATCATGAAAAAACCAAGAACCTATTCTAATTATCCAGGCTACAAAAGGGGGATGGTCAAAATACCCCCAACTTAAGTGTAAACTGTACAAATAGTAGTACGTTTCATCTTCCTGAATATTGGTAAACCGGGCTTGTACCAGGTTCATTACCAACCAAATAACCAATAGCCCATAAACTTGTTTCTTCTCCATTACACACAATAAAAAACTGGTCAAAAAAAAATAGTTTTTTTATCGGGTAATGGTGAATGCAGGTGTTGTTGCGTTGTTGTATACCATTGGTAAATAGGGTAAATAACAACAGGTGCAAAATTACTATTTTTATTAGATGGTATCCAGTTTTTTTCTACCTATATCCATTGCAAAAAGAAAGCATACATTCTGCTTAGGTAGCTAACCGGTTGGTGGGCTGTTAACAGCAGTTCTTAAAAATGAAGTTTAAAAATTTAATTAGTTGCCTTACATTTGCAGCCGGCAGGTCTTACACGACCAGCTCCTGCTGAACCTCCCCAGGGCAGGAATGCAGCAAGGATAAGCGGTTGTAGCGGTGCGATGTGAGTAGCCTGCCTTTTTATTATGCTCAATGCTTTCGTAAAAGCAATTATTCTTCCGTCTATTGTTCACGTTTTAAATATAATTCATCATGAAATTTTTTATTGATACCGCTAATCTTGCTCAAATTAAAGAAGCAAACGATTTAGGTATTTTAGATGGTGTTACCACCAATCCCTCTTTAATGGCAAAAGAAGGTGTAAAAGGCAACGATGCTATAATTAACCATTACAAAACCATTTGTGAAATGGTAGATGGCGATATTAGTGCAGAAGTTTTCTCAACTGATTTTGATGGTATTATTGCTGAAGGTAAAAAATTAGCAGCCATCCACCCCAATATTGTAGTAAAAGTTCCCATGATTAAAGATGGCGTAAAAGCCATTAAATGGTTTACCGATAATGGTATTAAAACCAACTGTACTTTGGTATTTTCTGCTGGTCAGGCTATTTTAGCGGCTAAAGCAGGCGCCAAATATGTATCACCCTTTATTGGGCGTATTGACGATACCAATTGGGATGGGGTAGAACTGATTGCACAAATTGCGCATATCTATTCCTTACAGGGTTTTGAAACAGAAATATTGGCAGCCTCCATCCGTAGCTCATTGCATATTGTAAAATGTGCCGAAGCCGGTGCCGATGTTTGCACTTGTCCATTAGATTCTATCCTCGGTTTATTGAAACACCCTTTAACCGATATAGGATTGGCTAAGTTTTTAGAAGATGCCAAAAAAATGTAAATACAATCACATTCATTCTTTTAAAAAAATCTACATATAAACTGTGTAGATTTTTTTTAACATTTAAAACAGAGATGACATGACAGGTTGGATGTTATTGGTGGTTTCAATTGCATTGGTGGCTATTCTTATATTTTGGCCCAAACAAAAAAAATCAAAACCGATGCCGGTATCCTGGCAACAATTGCTATTGCAACACCTTCATTTTTACCGGCATTTGAGTGAGGCAGAACAAAAATTATTTGAGAAAAGGGTAATGGATTTTTTGCAATATGTACAGATACATCCTGTAAAAACTACGCTCACCGATTTGGATAAAATACTTATTGCCAGCAGCGCCATTATACCCATCTGGGGCTTCCCCAACTGGCACTATTATAACTTAAAACACATTTTATTGTATCCCAATGCTTTTGAAGAAAAAACCTTTCAGATAGAAGGTATGAACCGAGATGTATTGGGAATGGTAGGTACAGGCACCTTAAACCAAATGATGATTTTATCGCAAAAAGCGCTTAGAGAAGGTTTTATGAATGAACACTCGAAAAGTAATACCGCCATTCATGAATTTGTACATTTATTAGACAAAGCCGATGGTGCTACCGATGGTATTCCTGAAAATTTATTGGAAAAACCCTATATATTACCCTGGGTGCAGTTAATGCACCAAACCATTCAGGAAATGCAGGCCGGACAGAGCGATATCAATATTTATGGCGCCACTAATCCCGCCGAATTTTTAGCGGTGGTGAGTGAATATTTTTTTTCTCAGCCACATTTGTTACAACAGCATCATCCGCAATTGTATGCATTGTTAGAAAAAACATTTCGTCAATATCCTGCTCAACTACTTCAAACATCTGATCAATGATGCTCAATTTAGCTCAGCATTACTTTGCATCCCTTTTGGTTACTTTCAAAAGCTTTTTCAATAATAGCAATTACAGCTGTGCTTTCATCAATGGTAACGGGCAGGGGTTGCTGATTCACTAATGCCTGATACAACGCCTCAAAATAACCCATATAATCACCTTTTTCAGTAGGTACATTTTCCCGTATTATTTTTCCGTCTATTGCTGTATGCAATAAACCCTGTTCAGCTTCGGGTTCAATACCCCAATTGGGCGTGGTTGGTTTTTTGCCTTCTATTAAATGATTTTCCTGCACATCTGCCTTCGATTTTAAAAAACTGCCGGCTGTTCCAAATACAATGTAACCCGGTAGGGGTTCCCGCACAAAATAGCCGCTTTTTAAACGTACCCTGCAATGTTTGTAATACAATAGCAATTCAAAATAATCATCAATCACAGAGCCTGGCCGGGTAACAGCAATATCTGCAAACAAAGCTTCGGGTTTACCAAATAATTGCAAAGCCTGGTCAATTAAATGCGAACCTAAATCATACAAAACACCGGTGCCCGGCTTGCCGGTTTCCTTATGTGCTTTTGAACTTAAGTGAGGTGCATATCGGTCGAACCGAAATTCAGCTTCCACTATAGTACCCAATACCCCAGAATCAATGATGCGTTTGGTAGTTAAATAATCGCTGTTGTAGCGACGGTTTTGGTACGGACAAATTATTTTACTCTGTTGCAAAGCCAATGATTTTAGGGCATTGGCTTCTTCAGTAGTTACAGTAATGGGTTTTTCTAATACTACATTTTTTCCTGCCAATAAAGCCTGCCGGGTATATTCATAGTGCGTATCATTGGGTGTATTCACTATCACCAAGTCAATATCATCTGCCAGCAGTTCTTCTAATGTATTGTAACTTTTGGCATAGGGATAAATTTGTTGAATTTGCTTTTTAGTTCTTTCCCAGGCACCCACTAAAATATAACCTGGATGCGCATCAATAAAGGGTGCATGAAATACTTTTCCACTCATGCCAAAAGAAAGCAGCGCAGTTTTAATCGGTGCATTCATCAGTTCAATGATTTAATATTTTAATTAATGTGCATATTTAATCAACTGCCCGAAGCTACAATTTTTTTTAGTGGTTTGCAGGATGATTTTTTCAACTCGTTATAAATAACTATTATATATGCAAGCAGGGTGTTTGATTACATTTGTTTTTAAAAAATTGTAATGTATTAAACAAAAATTAAAATATTTTTTACAAAAAAATGGAGGTTTTATTTGTTGATGCTTTTTTTATTTAAAATAGATCGTATGATGTATCTATTGGATGGCATGGGTGAATTTGTTAAAAGTGGCCATGAAATCAATAGCTTGTATGCATTACAAGTGGTTGTACAATGGATGAAGCAATGTTAAAAAGAGAAAAGTGCTGCATGAATGCAATAATCATTATAGGCGGAGGTTTAAACGGATTGGTAGCTGCTTGGCGTTTACAACAATTAGGGGCAGATGTGCTGGTTGCTGGTGGTAGAAGCACAGCCCAATTTGGGAGGCAGAATCCAGACACATTTGGGTAAAAAGATACGCCCATGGAAATGGGTGCTACCTGGTTTGGACCGCAACATCAATATCTGCAACAATTGATGCAGGAATTGAAAATTGACCGTTTTCATCAATGGCAGGGTGGTTATGCCATGATAGAGGCACAGGGCGAGATAGGGCTATATGCCCTGCCACAACAGGCCGATCCGTATTTTCGCATTGCAGGCGGCAGCAGCGCGTTAATCCGTACACTGGCGGATGCTATTGGCAGTCATCATATACACACGGCAACCACCATACAAAGTATTACAGATAAAGGTGATGGTTTGGAATTAACTGCTACCAATGGAACACTAAACCAGACTGCCGGTATTATTTTGGCCATTCAGCCGCAATTAGCTGCGCAAACCATGGTATTTGAGCTGCAATTACTTGCCGGATTATTGCAGGTGATACACCATACCCAAACCTGGCTATTAATTTTGCCGTTGAATATGAACAACCTTTTTGGAAGCAAAACAAACCTGTCAGTACCCTATTTAGCGACAAAGGTACTGCCACCGAAATCTATGATCATACCGATGCAACCCAACAACTTTTGCACTGAAAAGGTTTTTTATTGCCCATGTTGCGCTCACAATCATTTGAAACCAGAAAAGCAATGGTAACCCGGCAATTGGTGCAATATTTTGGCGAACAGGCGGCCCATTATCTGCAGTATTGGGATGCCGTTTGGTTGAATGAAACGATTGGTATGGATGAAAAACAATTGACACTATCACCGCATCAAAATAACGGAGATGCATTGTTTACAAAAGGTTATCTGGGCAACAAACTTTGGTGGGCAGGTACTGAAACAGCACAAAACTATGGCGGTTATATGGATGATGCCGAAGAGAGTGGCTTATGTGCAGCCAATGTAGCAAATCGGATAGGAGCTATCAATAAAACATCTTAACGGTATTTTAAGCAGTTAACCAGCCATTCATCACCTCATGCAGTCAGTTTTTAAATGGTTCATTTATCTTCGTATTATTATAGAGCACATCAGCTTATCAATTGTATTGTATCTGTTACATTAAACATATTTGTAAAATTTTTTATAGAAAAAAAATATGCGAAAATTAGTATTCTTTTTTTGTTGGGCTGCAGGCCTGTTATGCAGTAAAACTGTGTTGGCACAAAATCCGCCCATTGCAAACAGTGCAACTATTTTTTTGCAGATGAAAAAATTAAATGTGCTGGGTAGTGTATTATATGTGGCTGCACATCCTGATGATGAAAACAATACCCTGTTGCCTTATCTGGCAAAAGGAGCTTTGTATAAAACAGCTTACCTGAGTTTAACCAGAGGAGATGGCGGTCAAAATTTAATTGGAGATGAACAGGGTTTTGAATTGGGACTGATTAGAACGGAAGAATTGCTGGCTGCCAGGAGAATAGATGGAAGTGGCCAGTATTTTAGCCGGGCATTTGAATTTGGATTTAGCAAAAGTGCCACAGAGGCATTGCATATTTGGGATAAAGAAAAAGTATTGGCCGATATTGTTTGGGTAATTCGCAAATACCAGCCCGATGTAATCATTACCCGTTTCCCTCGTGATAAAAGAGCAGGACATGGCCATCACTGGGCTTCTGCTATTTTGGCCAATGAAGCATATACTGCCGCCGCCGATTCTACTAAATTTCCTGAACAATTTAAATATGGCGTAAAGCCTTGGCAAGCCAAACGTATTTTATGGAATACCTACAACTTTGGCAGCATTAATACCACCTCCAACGACCAGTTAAAAATTGAAGTAGGCGGCTATAATGCGTTGTTGGGCGAAAGTTATGGAGAAATTGGAGGCGAAGCCAGAAGCATGCACAAAAGCCAGGGTGAAGGCAGGCCCAGGAGGGAAGGTAGTATTACCGAATATTTTACCACTACCGGTGGTACCCCGCCCGATAGTACTTTGATGGATGGCATTAATATTACCTGGAGCCGCATCAAAGGCGGTGCCGCCATTATTCCGAAAGTAAATCAATTGATTCAACAATACAATATTCAACATCCTGAATATTCTTTACCTGCCCTGGTAGGGCTGTACCATTCCATTCAACAATTGCCCGAACAAAACAACTGGACCAAAGAGAAGCTGAAAGAAGTGATAAACCTGATTGTGGATTGCAGTGGATTGATGGCAGAAGCTACCAGTAGCAATGAATATGCAGTAGAAGGGCAGCACATGCAGTTACAGTTTTTTGTGAACAAACGATTACCAGCTGCTTTACAACTGAAAAAGTTAACCTTAATGAGCAGGCAACAGGTTTTGTTTGATACGGCTATTGCTCAATTGTTACCTGTAAATGATAATATTGCTTTTGAACGAAAATTTCTGGTAGCGTTGCATCAGCCGGTTTCACAACCTTATTGGTTGGTGCATCCCATGGAAAATGTGGGTATGTTTACTGTAACCGATCAAACCTTAATTGGCCGACCCGAAAGTCTGCCTGCTTATGCAGTTGCATTTACTTTTTCAATTGATGATGTTCAATTTACTATTCAAAAGGCCGTACAGTACAAATACTTAGACCCGGTAAAAGGAGAAGTATACCAGCCTTTTGTGGTTACACCGCCTGTTGCGGTAAGTTTACAACCAAATGTAGTATTGAGTGATGTGGAAAGACAGGGTAAGCCTGTTGATCAGCCTGCTTTAAACTTGCAGATACAAGCCAATTACGCTGCTCCAAATGTTCCGGTGCAATATCGATTACAACAAGGCAATACCGTTATTTATACGAAAGATACTGTTCTAAATTTTGAAACCGGAAAAAATTACGCCTGGTCTGTACCGTTGGCCGGTACTTTTGATGCGCAAAAAATACCCGTTATTCACCCTTCTGTTACCATACCCATACAAGGTAAAAATGAAACTTATGATTTGAATGTGAAGAAGATTGCTTATAATCATATACCCACCATTCATTATTTTTATACGGATAGCGTAAATGTAATTACCAAACCGATAAAAGTAGTAGGTAAGCGGATTGCTTATATAGCCGGTGCCGGCGATAAAGTACCCGATGCCATTCAACAATTGGGTTATTCGGTGCAGTTGTTACAGGAGCAGGATATTACTGATGAAAAGTTACGTCAATTTGATGCCGTTGTAATCGGTATTCGTGCGTACAATATTCACGAATTTCTAACCACTAAGAATGATATTTTTAACAGGTACATTTACAATGGCGGTAACTTCATTATCCAATATTTTAAAAGTAATTTTATCAACAACAAACCGGTTCAGGCAGGTCCATATAAGTTCTTAGTCAATGGTAGTCCGCGTGTTACGGAAGAAAATACACCCGTACATTTTTTGCTGCCACAGCACTCCGTTTTAAATTATCCCAACAGGATTACGGAAAAGGATTTTGACGGATGGGTACAGGAACGCAGTACCTATCAGGCACAAACCAACGATACCCATTTTGAAGCTCCGCTGAGTATGCACGATACCGATGAACCTGCTTCCTCCGGCAGTTTAATCATGGCACCGTATGGAAAGGGAAATGTAGCGTATGTAAGTTTGGTATTGTTTCGGCAATTACCTGCCGGAGTGCCAGGTGCTTATAAATTATTGGCAAATTTAATTGCTTTACCTAAACACGAATAATGCAGATGCACCCCAGAAAAAAAATAGGTTTTTTTACGGTATTGATTATTGGTATTGCCTTAGGTTTTTTAATTAAAAATGTAAAAATCGGTTTGGTTATTGGGTTGGCTTTGGGTTTGTTTGCAGGCAGTTTGGTAAATGGGAAATAGCAGTGTATAAACAGCTTTAATAAAACTTTAGCAAAAATGCAGCAGTATTCCCGTTATAAGACTTGATGATATGAGAATAATTAGCTAAACTGCAAAAGGAATGATACTGAAGTGAATATGATGATTGCATTAAAGATTCAATTGCTTTTTAAAGGCTGTTTAATTTGTTATTATCGGGTCATTTAAAAGGGTTCAGAAAAAAATTAATCAAATGCCACAAAACAATAAAATAATTGTTCTCTCCGGTTGGAATAAATGGTACCTGTTGGTAATTGTAGTGTTGATTGCAGAAATTATATTTTTTACCTGGTTTACACAATATTTTTCATGAACCAAATTGACTGGATTGTTCTTACGCTCATATTGGTAGGCATCATTGCTTATGGGCTATACAAGAGCCAAACAGAAAAGAACCTGGAAGGCTATTTTCTCTCCAATCGTTCCATGCCTTGGTATTTGGTATTGTTAAGTGTAATGGGTACGCAGGCCAGTGCCATCACTTTTTTATCGGCCCCAGGTCAGGCATTTACTGACGGTATGCGCTTTGTGCAGTATTATTTTGGTTTACCTATTGCCATGGTCATTATCTGCATCAGCTTTGTACCCTTGTTCAGCCGTTTAAAAGTTTTTACGGCGTATGAGTTTTTAGAGCATCGTTTCGATATTAAAACCCGCTCCATTACTTCTTTTTTATTCCTCTTATCACGTGGTCTTTCAACCGGTATCAGTATTTATGCACCCGCCATTATTCTGTCTTCATTGTTTGGCTGGAATATTTATATCACCAATATCATTATGGGCGGACTGTTGATTATTTACACCGTAAGTGGCGGGGCAAAAGCAGTAGCCTATACCCAGCAATTACAGCTCATTATCATATTTGCAGGAATGGCTATTGCTGCTTTTATGATTGTACATTTATTGCCCAACGGCTTTGGCTTTATGGATGCTTTAAAAATTAGCGGCAGTAATGGTAAATTAAATGTAATTACCACGGGGTTTACTAAAAATGGGTTCGACTGGAAAGACAAATATAATTTGCTGAGCGGTATTATTGGCGGTTTCTTCCTGGCGCTTTCCTATTTTGGTACCGACCAAAGTCAGGTAGGCCGTTATCTTACCGCCAAAAACGATAAAGAAAGCAAAATGGGTTTGTTGTTAAATGGATTGGTAAAAGTGCCTATGCAATTTGGTATTTTACTCATTGGCGCTTTATTGTTTACCTTTTATCAGTTTAGTGACCAGCCCATTTTTTTTAACAATGTGGTGCATGAACAGTTACTGAGCAGCAGCCAGAAACACAATGCCATATCGTTAGAACAACAATACAACCAGATAAATGCCGAAAAGCAGGTGGCTCTTAAAACATGGAATACTGAACCCAATAAGGCAAGAGCAAAATTGCAGGAACTGAATGTACATTCGCAACAACTCAAAACCAGTTATCAGGGTTTGTTTCAAAAAGCAGGTATTACCGGCGATACCAATGATACCAATTATATTTTTCTGCGCTTTGTTGTAGACTATTTACCGCATGGATTAGTAGGATTACTCATTGCCATTATTTTTTTAGCAGCCTGGGGGTCAACTGCAGCAGCACTGAATTCATTGGCTGCTACTTCAGTTATTGATTTTCATTTGCGTTTTCAAAAAAAGAAAGAAGATTTACCCGTTTCTTATGATGAAGCACTTAATAATTATAAAATCTCAAAATTTTATACCCTTGCATGGGGTATTTTCTGTGTAGTTGTAGCAGAGTTTGTGATTGGCATGGGCAGTCTTATTGAAGCAGTAAATGTTTTGGGATCACTTTTTTATGGAGTGATACTCGGTATATTTTTAGTAGCGTTTTATATGAAATCAGTAAAAGGGAATGCTGTTTTCTGGGCGGCCATTGTAAGTGAACTCGTTGTAATACTGGTGTTTATATTAAACAAATACAATATTATAGGGGTTAGTTTTTTATGGCTCAATGTAATTGGTACTTTACTCGTTGCCATCATCAGTCGGCTCATCCAAATTTTGCTTCCCAACAACTAATCCTTTCACAAAGGGCCATTCTTTATTACGTTTTGCTTTTAGCAGATAGGCAATAATACCCAATAGGGTTACCGTTATTCCGCCCAGCATCATGGTATAGCCGGTTGAAATAAAAATATAGAACCACATGGCTATAGCCAGCAATACCGGTATAGGGTACAAGGGCATGTGCCAGGCAAAGTACTTCCGGCCTTTTCTTTTCACCAATAAAATTAAGCCCAATGCTTGACCAATAAACTGAATTAAAATACGCATAGCCAGAATGGCATCAATTATATCACGTAATTTAAACAACAAACTAAACACAAAGGCAGTACCGCCTAATACCAATAATGATACATAAGGAAAATGTTTAGTAGGGTGTAGTTTGGCAAATGCCGAAAAGAAAGCCCCATCGGCAGCCGCGGCATAGGGTATACGGCTATAACCCAGTGTGGCAGAAAAAACCGAGGCAAAAGCCACCCACAAAATTAACAACGTAGCCACATTAGCGGCAGAAGGACCTGCTATCTGTTCAATAAAAGTACTTACCACAAACTGGCTGTGTTGAATGGTGTGCAGCGGTAACACACTGGCAATGCTTACATTCATTAGCAAATACAACACGGCAATACCCCCAATGGAAATAAACATGCTGCGGGGTATATTTTTTTTAGGGTGCATAATTTCGCCCCCCAAATGGCAAACGTTGTAATAACCTAAGTAACTGTATATGGTTTTTACACTCGCAAAGCCTAATGTGGCAGCAAATGCATGATTAATCGTCAATCCATCGTTGATGTGTAGTATGGGTTGCATAAAATGCCCATGCAACATACCTCCGCTAATAATCCAGCCCATGGTAAACAATACCCCCGTCCACAAAAACACACTGATTTTTCCAATGGCATCAATTTTCCTGTACAACAGAAACACAATAGCAATAACCACCGAACCGCTAATACATTTTGAAACCGGGGTACTATAGGGAACCAAAAAGGAAGCATATTGTGCAAAACCAATTGCCGCCGATGCTATTACCAATGGGGCTTGAATCATGGTTTGCCATACAAACAAAAAACTCATCAACTTCCCCCACCGGGGGCCATAACCTTCTTTTAAAAAATTATAGCTACCGCCTGCCAATGGAAATGTGGCACCTAACTGGCTCCATACATTGGCATCAATTACCGATAACAAGGCACCGGCAATCCAGGCATATAAATACCAGGGGCCGTTCATGCTTTCTGCTACCACACTCAACACCACAAAGGGGCCAATGCCCACCATATCTGTCATGTTAATAGCGGTAGCCTGTAATAAACTAATCTTTCTGTCTAGTTTTGGTTTGTTCATCTTCAATTTACAAAATAAGGCTTTTCTTTGTTGTAAACATACAGCAGTTATGGCCAATCATTTTCCAATGGTATACTGGGCTAACGGAGCCGTTATTTACGAAGTGAATATTCGACAATACACACCGGAAGGAACCTTTCAAGCATTTGCAAAACATTTACCCCGTTTAAAACAAATGGGAGTACGTATACTCTGGTTTATGCCCATTACACCCATTGGTAAGGTGCACAGATTAGGAACGCTGGGCAGTTATTATGCCTGCAGCAGTTATACGGATATAAATCCTGAATTTGGCACCCTTGATGATTTTAAAGCCTTGGTACAACAAGCACAGGCATTGGGTTTAAAAGTGATAATAGATTGGGTAGCCAACCATACCGGATGGGATCATCACTGGACAAAAGAGCACCCCGACTGGTATGTGAAAGATGCTTCAGGAAATTTTACCGAAAAAAATGGCTGGAAAGATGTGATTGATTTAGATTATACACAAAACGAAATGCGCAAAGCCATGATAGCCGCCATGCAGTTTTGGATGCACACTGCAAATATTGATGGGTTTCGATGTGATATGGCCCATTTAGTGCCTTTAGATTTTTGGATGGAAGCCCGGCAGCAATGCGATGCCGTTAAGCCTATGTTTTGGCTGGCCGAAACCGAAAATGTACAATACCACGATGCATTTGATGTAAGCTATGCCTGGCAATGGATGCACCAAACCGAAGCCTATGCCAAAGGTACAGCCGGCATCAATAATTTATACAATACCCTGCACGATTATTCACAATATCCCGCAGATAGTTATAAGTTGTTTTTTACATCCAATCATGATGAAAACAGCTGGAATGGAACGGAATACGAAAAATATGGCGGTGCCGCCCTGCCGTTGGCCGTACATAGTTTTTTGTGGAGGGGGCTCTCATTGATATACAGTGGCCAGGAAAGTCCGAATAAAAAGCGAATTTCATTTTTTGATAAAGATTTAATTGAATGGCAACAACCATTGGGTTTGGAAGATTTTTATACCCAATTATGCGGCTTGCGGCAAACCGATCTTATCATGAAAGGTGAAACCTTTATTTTGCCCGTAAGTGGCAATAACATTATGGCATTCATGCGCCATTGGCATAATGAAGCATTGCTGGTATTGTTAAACCTGAGTGGGGATGACAAACAAAAATTTTCGGTACAGCATGAATGGTTAAACGGTGCATTTACCAATCCCTTTTCCGGCCTGCAGTTCACCTTTTCAGGCAAAATAGATTTTGAATTACAGGGGTATGAATTCCTGGTTTACCACAAAACCCAATAATTTTATTTTACTGCATAAATGGCATCAATTAGCCATGCACCTACTTAGATACTGGTTCGATGCTATTTCTGTTTTTAACGCTGTTGAGTCGAATCAGTCTCGAATCAGTCTGCTATCAGATCAGAGGTAGCTCTGCTGACGATATGGCAGTATTTTAATATTTGGTAGTTTTAAATTGTATCATAATGAACTGATAGCATTAAACCTGCCTTAGAGAAAGCGGTTTTTAATTGGTTTAAAATTGGCCCCACCATTCAGTACAGTATAAAATGGAATGGAAGTGGCAGGTAATATTTTAAATATAAAATTTGGATGATGTTTTAAAAGTGCATATATTTATTTTTATAAATATTGGTATAATTGTACCATACATTACCCGGAGAGATAGGGAAGTAGTTCTGATTGTGGGTGAGGGAGGCGAAGCTGTAGGTATGTTAACCAGGCGTTGAAAAAAAACGAAAAGGGTAGGGTTGGCTTTACGAAAGCGTTTAAAAATGTATATGTATTTCGCAGAAGCATTATAGCACCCGAAAAATAAGTAGTATAATAACCTGTTGGATGAATTATATTTTGAGATGAAGCGTTAATGGATTTGTTGGGGCATTTTAACATAAAGACAACGGAACGGTATTTACACATAAGCAAACTACATTTGGTAAACATTAGTAGCCCATTGGATGATTTGATGAAGAAAGAAAGCATAGAATGGTAAAACCGCTGTGCGGGGGCGACAATTTGGTTTTGATAACAGTAAAGCATTGATTTTAAGCAATCTATAAGGAGTAATAGCGATAAACAATAAAAAGTTGTTTTACAAAAAGAGCCGAGTGGATTGTCCTAACGAAAATTGAAATTGTATAATGTTAAGTAGTTGGCTATCAAGGTGTGTTTTTTTAGGAAAGTAACGGATTATAACATAAATTTACGCGTTGTGCGTCATTCTAAAAAGACGGACAAAAAAGCGATAGAAAAATCGTCCATCTAATTGCGTTGTCTGTCCATTTTATAAGATTTAAAGCTGTCGCATCTTTGCACTGTCAATAACGACAAACAATTTAAAAAAAATAAAAAAATGACAACATTCACAGTTCCAACAAAAGAAGAAGTTTCAGAAAACAACCAAGCGATTTTTGACAATTTAAATAAAGCTTTGGGCTTTGTACCAAATTTGTACGCAACTATTGCTTATTCAAAAAATGGTTTAGAAAGATTTTTGGCTTATCAAAATGCTAAAACATCCCTTTCAAACAAAGAAAAAGAAGCCGTAAACCTAATTGTAAGCCAAGTAAATGGTTGTATTTACTGCCAAAGTGCTCATTTGGTTTTGGGTAAAATGAATGGTTTTAACGATGAACAGTTAACCGAAATTAGACACGGAAAATCGTCTGATAGTAAGTTAAATACATTGGTTGCATTAGCTGCCGATATTACTAAAAACAGGGGCAACGCAAGCGAAACAAATGTCGATGCTTTTTTTGCAGCAGGTTATACCAAAGAAAATTTGGTTGATTTAATACTTCAAGTAAGTGATAAAACTGCTATGAATTATTTGCACAACCTTACCAAAGTTCCTGTTGATTTTCCTTTAGCACCAGCAATTTAATTAATACTTTTGCGAACCAGCATTGATGTTGGTTCGCATTTTTTTTAAAAAGATATATAAAATGGAAAATACAGAACAAAAATTACCACTACCACCTTTTACAATGGAAACGGCTTTGCAAAAAGTACAATTGGCAGAAGATGCTTGGAATAGTCAAGACCCAGAACGAATTGCTAAGGCCTACACCATAAATACCGAATGGCGAAACCGCACTGAATTTATAAATGGTAGAGAAGAAGTGGTAGCTTTCTTGAAAAGAAAATGGCAAAAAGAATTGCATTATAAACTCAAAAAGGAATTGTGGGGTTTTCGTGAAAACAGAATGGCAGTGAGGTTTGAATATGAATACCAAGACCAAGATGGACAATGGTTTCGTGCTTATGGCAATGAAAATTGGGAGTTTGACGAAAACGGCTTGATGCAAAAAAGATATGCTAGTATCAATGATTTGGCTATTGATGAAAAAGATAGAAAATTGAAATAAAGTTAAAAATAGATGATGAGTTCTGATACATATACCTTGATAAATCCGCAAACAGGAAACTTAGCATTTAAAGTTTTTTCGTTTAACGATAACAGCCATTTCGACCATATTCAGCGACTCAATTATTACTCATTAATTTGGATAAGAAATGGAAGAGGAAGTGCAAAAGCTGATTTTTCAGAACATGATTTTACACAAAATACCTTATTTGCATTTTCGCCTTATCAACCTTTTATGTTTCAAAAAGATGAGGAATTACAAGGGGTTGTCATAAATTTCCATCCCGATTTTTTTTGCATTCACAAGCATCAGCAAGAAGTAGCTTGTAATGGTGTGTTGTTTAATAATATATACAATCCGCCATTTGTTTCTGTTGATGAAACTGCAAACAGCACTTTTAAAATGTTGCTTGAACAAATAACATCTGAAATGCAAAACCCTGCATTAGCTCAATATGAATTATTGGTTTCTTATATAAAAATATTTTTAATCACTGCATCCAGACTAAAAACAGCGCAACAAACCGAAACTCAAATTAATCCTGAAGAAAACAAAGAACCTTTTATTCTTCAAAATCTTAAAAATTATATTGAAACTCATTTCAAGACCAAGCATTCGGCTAGTGATTATGCCGACTTGTTGAATATATCAGCAAAGGCCTTAGCTAAACTTACTAAAACACATTTTAATAAAACACTAACCGATTTAATTTCTGAGAGAATAATTATAGAAGCCAAAAGAGAACTGTATTTGACCAACAAAGCAGTAAAAGAAATTGCGTATGAGTTGGGCTACATAGACGAATATTATTTTAGTAGATTTTTTAAAAACAATGCCGACATTT
This sequence comes from Hydrotalea sp. GW822-HT8A01, assembly GCF_058798575.1. Taxonomy (NCBI): domain Bacteria; kingdom Pseudomonadati; phylum Bacteroidota; class Chitinophagia; order Chitinophagales; family Chitinophagaceae; genus Hydrotalea; species Hydrotalea sp. GW822-HT8A01. Next base: position 3,511,961 of record NZ_CM179506.1, on the reverse strand, counting down.
CGCCACAAGCATACAGAGATACAGTTGGCTTTGGAAGAGCAATGGTGTAAAAAAAAGAACGAACGCACAACAGCGGTTTGGCAAAAGTGGCGGTTCAGTGCTCCGCAGACACATTTGTGGTAAATCAAAGTTTGGTTCTCCGCATCAACATTTGTGGTAAAAATCGCCACCTTCGCCAAGCCGCAAAACGTTACAAGCCATTTTATTTTAGACATCGTAAATGAAGCATATTCCACCAATTTTAGGACAACAATCATTTCACTGCCCACACTGCGGTGTATTATCCGCCCAACAATGGTCAAGCAATATCCATTGTCATTATACTGGACAACTTCCAAACGGCGGACAAGGGCATACCCAATATGTTTTACAAAATACAATGACATCAAAATGTGGGCATTGCCAACAAATTTCAATTTGGATAAATCAAAAAATGGTTTACCCTTTGACCGGCAACGTTGAAATGGCAAACCCAGACCTGCCAGCCGATATAATGAACGACTACAATGAAGCGAAAGACATTGTAAATATTTCACCAAGAGGTTCAGCGGCTTTGCTGCGACTTGCCGTGCAAAAGCTATGCGTTCACTTAGGCGAGAAAGGCAAAAATATAAATGACGACATTGCCAGTTTGGTAAAGAAAGGTATGCCTGTCCAATTGCAGCAGGCACTTGATAGTGTAAGGGTAATTGGCAATCATGCCGTGCATCCTGGTGTAATTGACTTAGACGATAAACCGGAAACTGCATACGCTTTGTTTAGTTTTGTAAACATTATTTGCGACTTTTTCATTACGCAACCAAAAAAGATTAATGAGGTTTTTATAAACCTGCCCCAAAAAGATAAAGACAACATTGCCAAAAGAGACAGCTAATCCTTTCGCCACTTCTGCAACACTTCTTTGGCTGATAATTCTTTATTAGCCAGACAAAAAGCAGCCAGAGAATGTAAATCCTCAACCGAGTAATTACCAAGTGTATCGTTTGTTGCGACCAATTCTCCGTCTTTTGTATAAACTTCAAGGACGGTTCTTACTGGACTTATTTCACTTGTGCCAGTTCCCTTTCTGGACAAATCTGTAACAATTAATTCTTTTACTTGTATCATAGTTTCTTTAGTTTGTAAGTGGACAAAAACGGCTTGTAACATGGGTTTGGCAATAGCAGGGCGGGACGTTGTTAGCTTCTGCGTAGTTTGCTATCAGCTTCTGTTGCAGCTTGACGATAGTAATTTGGCTTTTAGTTGTTAACTTCAACTTTGGTTTTTAAATCGGCTTCGGTTATCGGCTGGACTTTATAAAATCCCCTGCCATCGCCAAGCCCTGTTCGTTAGCTGTTATATTAATTCAACTCTCCAATAATGCAACCAATAGAAGGTAAATTATTTTCTCCATTTCAAAAAAAGGTGACAAAATATGTATTTAAGAAGGACTTTGATTACGACCTTGAAGATGAAATTGTTTGGGAGCGACTTGATGCCACAGTTAATAGAATAAGAGCAAGTGAAGGGTTTCCTGTAAAAAGTTTCCGACAGCTTATGGACGAAGTCGCTCATGTGACACTGAGCAATAGGAATTATGAGATGTATTACAGAGGGCAACGCAAAGATTACAAAAATAACCAGGCTGTTTTCTATAAAGAACGTATTCCAAAGACTATAATTTATCCTTCTATTTGCAGACCCGAATTGAACGATGACGGAACTCCCAAACACTCAATTAGAAAAACTCAAATTAGTAAACGTTACGAGGATTTATCTAAAATGGTAGAGTTGGTGCGTGGACGAAGAAGTTATTTTAATGAATATTACTATTCTCTTTTTCAACACTATGAAATATTACCGACACCTCTAATTGACATCACTCAATCTTTAAGGGTTGCTGCAAGTTTTGCTCTTAATAAATCTAAAACAGGATATGTTTATGTGTTCGGACTTCCATACCCAAACCAAAGCATTTCTTACTATTCAGATTTAGGAATTGTTCTCATTAAGCTGCAAAATGTTGTTCCTGTAAAGGCTCTACGACCAAGATATCAAGAAGGCTACCTAGTTGGGAAGTATCCAATAAGACCAACAAAGACAAACAGTGATGATTTAGCCAATAGAATGGTTGCGAAATTTCTAGTAGATAACGCAGACGGCAAATTTTGGGACAAATATTTTCAACCAATGCCAAATGAAATTTTGTATCCAGAAAGCGATGAGGTTGAGGAAAGTATGATAAAAATGAAAGCAGCCTTTGACAAAAAATACAACAGCTAACATTGCATTGGCAATATGGCGGGGCGACGAATATATTCTCAACTTTTTGTTCGCTAATCAGCTTCGGTTTCAGCGGACGAATAAAGCCGAGCAGCAGAATAAACAATGAGCTTTTGTATTTTTAATCAGCAGCGGCATCTGGCAGACGGAACACAGAATACCGCCATATCGCCAATGCTTTAACGTTGTGTGTCATGCTTAGAGACCTCTTACAGGTTGACACATTCTTTTTATTCACAAACCACATAAACCAACTATGACAGTTAGATTATTCTTCAAGACCGGCGACAAAACATTCAGCGAAAAAGACAGCATCGAACTTGAGTTTAGACCATTTGAAGGTGATGTTCTACACCATCAAGGCAATCGCTACCTAATCAGGTTAGTCGAATACGGTGCGCCTGTAAATGGTAAGCAAACGATTTCGGCATTTTTAACTACTGCTCCTGCCACCATCGAGTAACTCAATCCGCTGACAGGAAAGTATTTGTTTAGACATGCCATAATGAATAATGCTTGACACAAGTGAATTGGCTTGCTGGAGGACTTCAAAATATTCAAATTCATTCTCCAGACCATCAAGACCTACTTCAATATTGTGTAGTGTTGCGACCGCTTCTCTAACTGGGACTGTCTTGTATATCGGTTGACTGTTTTTTTCGGACATACCATTGTTGCGGCTGCCCAAACTTGTGTAAGTAATTCGGTTTGACACAACACTTTTTGGACAGCCGACTTTGGACTATAAGCGAAGTGATAAACCTATAAACAAAGAGCTTTTGTTGGACAACAGCACAAACACACAACAGGGGGTTTGCTGCTATGGCGGGGCGACGGAACGCAGGTTCAGCGACATGCCGCTACCTTGGCAGCAGTCCCGGCTGGCGAAACGCAATTGGGCTTTTGTTTTTTATCTTCATCTTTTGTATGTTTATTGGGCTGTTGTTCGGGGCTGGACGTTCAATGAATGCCGCCATAGCAGCAAGCCCTGTTCGTTGTGCGTCATTCCCCATTTTCCGAAACAAAAATAATTTCTGGTGCTAACGGGAATTCACGGTTTGGATTTTCCTCAATAATTTTAAAGCGACTCTTTGCAAGACCCTTTTAAGCATTGGTGCATCAAAGCCCGTGCGTCATTCTGGTTGGAATGTAAAATCCGGGTGTACTAAGCACCGGGATGTGATAATTTCAGTGGTGCCCCCTTGTGGAGAGCCCGTTCAGAATAATTACAAGTCAAAGCTACATTCCCTTAGAGTCATTTTAAAATATTTTATTATGACAAACAAAAAACTGAAGATGGATATTATCCATCCGCACGCTGCCGGTATTGATATCGGCAGCCGTTCTCATTTTGTAGCGGTAGGCCAGGATGAAAATGATGTCAAAGAATTTGGCGTTTATGCCGATGACCTCACTCAAATCTGCTTACATCTAAAACAACACTACATTACCTCTGTTGCTATGGAAAGTACCGGAAGCTACTGGCAAAACCTCTACGTGGAATTAATCAAACACGGCTTTGAAGTAGTGCTTTGCAATGGTAAATTCACCCGAAACATCAAAGGCAAAAAGAGCGATGTAAAAGATGCCCGCTGGATACAAAAACTCCATAGCATTGGACTGCTCAGCGGCAGTTTTTTGCCCGACGAAACTACCGAAGTATTAAGAACCTACTGCCGGCAGCGGCAGAACTGGCAGGACTTATCAGTAGAAGCTACCCATAAAATGCAAAAGTATTTAAAGCTCCTTAACTTCAGGCTTGATGTCGTCGTTCGGGATGTATGCGGCCTTACCGGGTTAAAAATTATTGAAGATATATGCAAAGGAAACCTGGATGCTGCTTCGCTTGCCAAACACCGCCACTTTAATTGCCGCAAAAGTGAAGAGGAAATTACAAAAGCGCTAAAAGGAAATAACCGGCAGGACTATTTATTCGGGCTACGCCAGGAATACGATGCCTACCTGTTTATCCAAAATAAAATGCTTGAATGCGAAAAGCAAATCAGCAGCTTTCTCCAACAACAAATCAACAGCAGCCCGAAAAAGAAAAAACTTCAGGCCCCGGAAAAGAAACATAAGCGGCTCAACAAAAATGCTATTACCGGTATTGACCTTAACCAGGCAGCCTGTCAATATTTTGAAGGAGTGGACTTATTCACAATAGAAGGGCTTGGGCATGCTACTGTACTAAGCATCATCAGCGAAGTGGGACCGGATGGCTTTACTAAATTTGAAACAGCCAAACATTTTACTTCCTGGCTCAGGTTGGCTCCCAACAATAAAGTAAGCGGGGGCAAGCTACTCAGCACCAAAACTCCCAAAGGAAGCAACCGGTTAAAAATAGCATTGCGTAATGCTGCCAATGCTATCGGAAATTTAAAAGACACACATCTGTCTAACTTTTTTAAAAGAGTTTGTTACCGAAAAGGCAGAACCGTAGCCGTCAGCGCCACAGCCAGAAAGCTGGCTGTCATCATCTGGAATATGGTAGTCAAAAAAATTCCTTATCAGCCACCCACACATTATCTTTTCCTCGATGAAAAAAGAAAGCTCGGCCTGGTTAAACGCATTCGAAAACAAATAGATAAATTTGGACTGACTAATGATGACCTGGGGCTTTTAACAACTTAAACGATTTCTACGTTAGTCAGAAGCTTAGACGCTTCGTAATTTTTAAACCTTTTCAAAAAAAACATTTTATGGCTCGTAAACCAAATACCGACAGAGTTGGTAACGCATGGACAGAACAACAGAAAAAAGCTGTATGGACAAAAGGCGCAACCATTGATGGCTATGATTCCAACATTTATCGCAGAGACAAATGTGGACACGCTATGCAATATTCTGAACATGGTAATCGTAATTCAAATTATGGTTGGGAAATTGACCATATAAATCCAGTTGCCAACGGAGGCGGTGATGAAATTAATAATTTACAACCTCTGTATTGGGACAACAATGCGAAAAAAGGCGACAACCTTAATTGGCGTTGTGGTCAATAGGAACTTCATCTTTAGGCGGCAATGTGGACACCACTAAATAATCAATATCATCATCTCCGTCACGAGTAAGTTTCATTACAAAATAGCCACGTTCCCAAAGTTCCTCAAACAATTCTTTGTTTGTTTGTTCTTTAAATTTTGGTTCATTTTTTTGTTCAGACATTAGTTTTTTACCTGAACGACTATCGGTTAAATTTCGTTTGACAATTCGCAGTCGTTACAGGCTTAATTAGCGATTGACAAACCATAATAAAATTCACGTTGGACAAAAAGCCGAACGCACAACAAAAGTATTTGCGAATAGCAGGGCTTGACAAGCCGCAGTTGTGCTGCATAACTTTAATCGGAGGCGGTTCGGGCTTGACGTTATCTAACGAACAATAAATCATATTTTCAACTTTAAATTTTTCAATTTAGCTTCGGTATCAGCGTGACGGAACACAGAATATCCTGCCATCGCAAATACCGATTCGTTACCGGCAAGCGTAAAAATGCGACATAAACAAGTTTTTCAAACCGAAACGGTCAAAATGGCTTTTATTTTGCTTGTAATTATAAAATAAAGACTACCTTTGCAGACAATTAATCAAAAACGGACAGAAAGATGCTTCTGCAATTTTCAATTAAAAACTTTAGGACATTTAAGGACAAAGCGACTTTGAGCCTTATTGCTTCTAACTATGATAAAGACACCAGAGAACACGAAAACATTGTAATAAATGACAGCTTTGGACTGAGACTTCTCAAAAGTGCAGTTATCTATGGTGCAAATGCGAGTGGTAAAAGCAAGTTACTTGATGCATTTGCTTTTATGCGATATTTCGTAATCAATAGTTCCAAGGAAAGCCAAAAAGGTGAGGCTATTGAAGTTGAGCCATTTAAACTAAGCACACAGACAGAAAACGAACCATCTGAATTTGAAATCATTTTCATTTATAAAAATGTGCTTTATCGTTATGGTTTTGAAGCAACAACTGAAAGAATTGTATCTGAGTGGCTTTATCACAAACCAAAAACAAAAGAAGTTGAACTTTTTTATAGAGAAGGAAGCACCTTTAATACTCACGAACGAAGTTTCACCAAAGGCAATACTGTTGTTAAGGAAGGTCTTGTTCGAGATAATGCGTTATTAATTTCTGTTGCTGCTCAATTTAATGAAAAGACTGCAATCAATGTTTTAGATTGGTTCAAAAGACTTAAAACCTTGTCAGGATTAAAAGAATCAGGATACCAGGGTTTCACTATGGGTAAAACCGAAGACCCTAAACACAAAGTTAAAATTCTTGAACTATTGAAAGCCGCTGATTTAGGAATTCAAGACATCGAACTACAAAAACTTGACATTGAAAGTCTTCCCAAGGGAATGCCCAAAGAACTCAAGGAGAAGTTAATTAGAGAAGTGCGAGAAGAAAAAAAAGAATATGTATCTGACGTATTGATAAAGCATAAAAAATATAACGAAGACTTAAAATCAGTAGGAAGTGTTAGCTTTTCATTAGAAGATGATGAATCGTCTGGAACAAGAAAGTTTTTCGCTCTTACAGGTCCTATTCTCGATGTTATTGAAAATGGTTATACTCTAGTAGTTGATGAGTTAGACTCAAAACTTCATCCAAATTTGGTTTGTAAAATCGTTTCACTTTTTAACTCAAATGAGTTTAACAAGAAGAATGCACAATTGATTTTTAATACACACGACACAAACTTATTAAGCTCAGGTCTATTTAGAAGAGACCAAACTTGGTTTACAAACAAAAATAAATTCGGAGAAGCAAAACTTTATTCCTTAGCTGACTTTAAATCGGATGAAGTAAGAAAAACCGAGCCTTTTGAAGACAACTATATCAAGGGAAAATATGGTGCAGTTCCATTTCTTGGCTTTTTTGATAACCTAAAATTTTTCTTGACAGAAAATGAAAATGAAGGACAAAAAAGCTGAACAAAAAGCAGCAAAGCAAAAACACCTTGAACAGTTAAAGGCTCAACGAAGAAAAGAACCGAGCTTAGAAAGACCTGTTGCGGAGTTGACAGAAAAGCCTTCTATTCTTATTGTTTGTGAAGGAGAAAACACCGAACCCTCTTATTTCAATCAATTCAGAATTACTTCAGCAAAAGTCAAATCAGTTGGTGAAGGATATAATACAGTTTCTCTAGTTAATAGAGCCCTTGTGTTAGCTCAGCAGGGTAACTACGACCAAGTGTGGTGTGTGTTTGATAAAGACGATTTTAATGATAATGATTTTAACTCTGCAATTCAAATTGCTGTAGCCAATAACTTTGGCGTAGCTTATTCAAATCAATCATTTGAATATTGGCTGATACTACACTTTAATGACCATCAGGGTGGAGGAATGCACAGAGATAACTATAACGACAAGATAAACGAACACCTCAAACCATTCAAAGTAATTTATGATGGTAACGGGACTAAATTAATAGAAGAAGATTTTTTTGAATTACTTGACGGAATAGACGACAAAACGAGCAGAAAAAGAGCTGAACTTGCAATAGATAGAGCAGAGAGAAATTACAATCATTTTGACCATACAAATCCAGCTAGAGAAGAATCATCAACGACTGTGTTCCGACTTGTAAGAGAACTTTTGAAATATGTGGAATGATAGAACGCCAGCCGGTAACACGGGTTTTGCGTCATGCGGGGTGACGGTGGTAAATTCAAGTGCAGTTTTTCAATTTAACTTTAGTGCTGGGTTGACAGTTTTGTTCCCTGAAATCCCGCACGAACGCAAAGCCGCAAAACGTTATAGGCAACCTTTATGACACTACTCGACCAATTTAAAAATGATTTTAAAACAGTGTTTCCAAATGACTTGGTTGACGCACTCATAGACAGCTATGTAGAAATTAAAACCAATTTCATTTTGGAGAAATGGGAACCTTCAGAATTGAACGGTGGTAAATTTGTTGAGGCAACAATACGAATGATACAATTTACTTGTTTCAGTGGGACATACACTCCTATTGGAACTTCAATAAGAAATACATTCGCTGAATTGCAAAGAATTGAATCGAGTTCTACAACAAACCATGACTCTTACCGACTACATATTCCTAGATGTTTAGGAGCAATTTATAATATCCGAAATAGACGTGGTGTTGGACATTTAAGTGGAGATATAAATGCAAATAAAGCCGATGCTCTAATAATTATAACAATTGCTGAATGGATATTGGCTGAGCTTTACAGGTTGAATTATCAAATCACTCTTCCTCAAGCTCAATCTCTTGTTAATACTCTTGTAACCAGAAAACTTGAGCTAGTGTTTGAAATAAACGGATTAAAAAGAATACTCAATCCAAAGCTTCAAATTAAGGACAAAGTATTACTTCTTTTATATGCCGAAAATGACCAGTACTCTACTATTGACAATTTATGTGTTAACCTGAAATACAGCAATAAAACTTATTTGAAAAATAAACTCTTAAAAGAACTTGACAAATTAGAGTTTATCGAACTTACAGCTGACGAGAAGGTGTATTTACTTCCGCCAGGCAGCAAATATGTTGAAGACAATTATGAAAATTGGAAACCTAAAAACTAAACTAACATGTCAGACATTGCAAGAGTAAATTTAAAAATCGGGCAAATTGAAATTTCAATTGAAGGTCCTGCTGAATTTGTATCAAATCAATATGATAAAGTTGAAGCCCATTTAAAAACGTATTCTGAAATTTCAGTAAAACTACCAGTTGACAAGCTAACTAATCAGACAGAAACATCAGATACGACAGAAACACAGGAGACAGCAGCAAATGGTAATTCTGTTCCTGAAACCTTTGGTGAATGGTTAAGCAAAATTCCCAAAGGGACAAGTGACACATCAAAAGCAATTTTAGCTGGGTACTTCATACAAATAACATCACCGTCAAAAAACTTTAGAGTAAGGGATGTTACTAAAATTTTGAAAGGCCACGGAATAAAACTATCTAATCCAAGCAACTTGTTAAAAAACGCAGTTGATTCTAAAAAAATATTTCAGGTTTCGAAAACAGGAACTGAAGCCCACTATAAATTACAACGAGAAGCACAAGATGAAATGAATCAGCTTTTGGGGTGACAAATAAGGCTGCCTATAACAAAAGTATTTGCAAAAGCAGGGCTGGACATTGTAACATCAACTATGTGCAAGCATCAGCAGCAGTTCAGGCTCGACGTTCAATTTCCAGCTTTAGTTCTTAACTTCAACAACATATTTTCAATTGGGCATTTGTACCTGGCTGGACAATTAATGAATCCCCTGCCTTCGCAAATACCTGTTCGTTGCACGCAAGCTACAGACAACCCCACCATATGTTACAAAGACTAATCATTGAAAATTATCGTTCAATTCAATCTCTTGACTTGCCATTGGACGACATTAACGCTTTTATCGGGGCAAACAGTTCTGGTAAATCAAACATTTTAAGAGCTCTTAATTTGGTCATAGGCTCTACTTATGCAACAATTAAGTCTTTTGACGACTGTGACTATTATCAAAAAAATAAGGCTAACCACATACTAATAGACCTGTATTTTTCACAAGGACTTGCATGTGACAACCAAGTTTATGGTTTTAGACTTCAGTGCGACGGAGTTGAAGCAAACTATATTGCTTTAGGTTACAATCATCAGCCATTGACATATTTCAACGGTAGAGAAAAAAAAGTCACAAATGAAATGAGAGAGGAAGTAAGTTTAATGTATATCACATTGGATAGACTTTCTTACCAACAAATAAAACCTACACAATGGACTATTTACGGGAAACTCTTGAAATTCATTGCTAACTCAATTCAACCACAACATAAGACTGCCTTTTTGCAGGACATAACTAATACTTACACAACTAATCTTAACCCATACATTACAACTGCGGAGCAGCATTTGCAAAATTATGTACGAGAGCAAACGGGCAAACAAATTAATCTGAGAATGTCAATTATTGACCCTACAATGCTTTTAAAGGAACTAAGACCCAGAATAACAGACGCGAATGGGCTTGAGGTCGATGTTGATGAAGAAGGTGCTGGAGTTCAAAGTGCTGTTGCTATCGCGATAGCACGAACGTATGCAACTGTAACAAATCTTCCTATTATTCTTGCTATTGAAGAGCCTGAACTTTTTCTGCACCCGCATGCTTGCCGACATTTTTATAAACTCCTAAAAGAACTTTCAACGCATAATGTGCAAATATTTTATACAACCCACGAGCGTAGTTTTGTAAACATAGCCGACTATCAATATATCAAGCTAGTAAAAAAAGATTCTGGAGACACTACCGTAAATGGTTTTAATGGAAGCATACCAAACTTCGACGCAATCAAAGCCGCTTCAAAATTTGATGATGAATTAAACGAAGTGTTTTTTGCATCTAAAGTAGTTCTTGTAGAAGGACCTGCAGATAAAATTGCGGTGAAGTCAGCATTTGAAACAATGACTGTTGATTTAGATAAGGCGAATGTGTCCGTAGTAGAATGTGGAAGTATTTCAGGCATAAAGCCGATGGTAGAAATTCTGAATAGATTTCAAATTGAGTGTTTCGCACTTGTTGACGAAGACCCTGGCAATGCGACAACAGCCGCTACAACTGCGGACATCCTTACCGTTTTACCAACCGCTAACCTTTTTGTACAACGTCCCGGACTTGAAGGACTATTTGGAGTTACTCAAAAATTCAAAAAAGAGACAGCATTGCGTGACATCCCTATTTATTATCAGACAAATCCCGTGCAACAGATTTATACAGATATTCGGACAGCACTAAATTTGTGACCGCCTGCGTGCAACAGGCGGTTTGGCAATATGGCGGCGCGACGAATATATTCTCAACGTTTTGTTCGTTATTCGGCTTCAGTTCCAGCCGATGAATAACGCCGATCAATAGAATAAACAATGAACTTTTATTTTTAAATTTAACTGCGGTTACCGGCTGACGATTTTCAAACACCACCACATCGCCAAGCCGTGATCGTTGTATGTCACCCTAAACAGCATCCTACTTAAATTCAAAGTAACATGACTTTGCCAAGCTGCCCAACGCCATTTTTAGCACATTGCAAGGCTCACAAAGCCAAAACACAAAAGCCAACCTTGCAAAGAGCTAAAAATGCCAACGCACAGCCTAACCACCCCGGCTGACGAACATCTATTATCCTTTGTTCAATACATCAGCAATAAATTTTTGCCCGACAACTAACCCTATTTTGACAAAGCTTAATTATCAATACTACTTCTGCTTAAAATTACAATTAAAACCTAAATTAGCTACCAGTGCTACAAGCTCCAGAAAAATATCTCAATTCCGTACTCTCCAAATTTGAGACAGAAAAGGATATTTCCAGTTTGCATTTAAACTTTATAAACAACTGCAACAAAAACTTGCACTTCATCATAGACGAAAAAATGCTAAACCTTGAATTCATCCTTACCACATTATGCATTAAATTATGCGATACAAACAAAATTTTTGATTTTAAGCCTGGTCAAAGATTAGCACTCCTTAAAAATATCAAGTTAACATATAGTAAGTCTGCTCTTAAAGCTTTTCTTAGCCCTTACACAATTAGAAAAATTCATCCACAAATTGAACTCGATTCTCAACGTAAAGTTGAAAATCTAAATAAATACATACCAATTTCAAATTACAAAATTGAAAGGGCGGGAAATTTATTGAACAGAATTTCCTCATTTCAGAACATCTTTAAAGCCTGTAACCAAAGCGATTTCTACAACAATGAAAAATTATTGATAATTGGGAACCGTAATTTATTTCTTACAATCCCGAAGGAATATCCAGCTTGTTTCGTTTCTGAAAACGAAAATGGAAATACAGAGATTGAATACAACTCTCCAATTTTGCCTAAGATTGCAGTTTTAAAAAACATAAATCTTCTTGACAACTACCAACAACAAGAAATAAACGGAGAGCAAGTGACTTTCAGTACTTGCATTTTTGTTGGTAGTTCCAAGTTTGAGAACTCTATCAACATCATTCGCAACTATTACAATCAAAGACGATTTACTAAGGTCATTTTCATCGGTGAGAAAGATATCAAGATTGATTTAGGCAACAACCAGATTCCATTGAGATGGAAATGGACAATTCCCGAAATAAATTTCTTCAAAGGCGAAAGGAACATTCAGCACAGACCGATTGTAATTCACAACAACGAACTTGAAAAAGCCATCACAGAATTTTATCAGGCAATCAGAGAAATTGAAACCAAGCACACTGTCGGACTGAAATCAATTTATCGTTTCATAAGAAGATTGTATTACGACTGGAATCTGAAACAAGAAACAACATTTGCAAAACTCCAACTAATCCAACAAGAGTTTGATGTTGCATTGAAACAACTTCTGATTGAAACATTAGGAAACATTTTTCCTGACTTTGATTTTGACGAATATCAAAAACCTATTTCAGCAAAGTTTGCTGAAATCATCAAGGCAATCAGAAGCAACAACAAAACTGAAAAACTGAAATCGTATCAAACGCAAATTCATCAACTTGTTTTGCCTTCGTTTTTGTGCAACGCCAACAAAGCAGAGTTAAATGAGATTGCAAGGCAATCTCATCATCATGTCGGAGTGAAATCACTTCAAGACATTACCCAGTTGCAAAGTGCAGCATCACATCATTCAAGCAATCCGAACAGAACTTTTTATTCGCTGACTGCAAACGGAACGAAAACAGAAATTCTTTCTTATTCAAAGAGTGATGATTCAAATGAGGAACATCACAAAGTGATTTCTTCAATTTATGGGTGCGGAAAAGTTGATAGGCTGATTGAACGATTAGGCAAAGCCAAATCGGAATACAAACTTCTCCTTTACAGCATTGAAGAAAGGGCATTGAAGCACCACATTGAAACTTACATTTCAGATTTAAACAAGGAATACATTTCGCAAGACCGTTTTCAGATTAGCGGAGTTGAGTTCAGCGACAACTATTATCAGTTCTCAAGCTACGATGAGTTGATTGAAGCACTTGCTTCAACAAGACACGACCACCGAGAAACCGACAATTACCGAATCACTTTTAATGACAGCAGCAAAATGAAACTGCCGTCAACAAAAACAGTTCTGAAAATTCAAGGCAATGAAAAGTATCTTGTGTTAGTAGAAGATTTGAATATTGGCGACAAAGTTTTGATTTATGCAAACCCCGACAAAAAACTTTTGAGGGACATTATGGAGTTGAAGAATCCTGAACTGATGAAAAAGGCAGACGAGTATTCACTTCTTTGGCGGACTTGTTTGAATGATGTTTATCAAAACAACATAATGGCTGAACCGCTTTATCTGCAGTTAGTGAGAAATCATTTTTCTGTAAGCGAATACACTTTCAGAAAATATCTTGATGGTGAAGTAATGTTCCCAAGAAGTTTTTCTGACTTAATCATTATTGCCAAAACAATTAACGACCCACGGCTTTCATTTGACTTTTTGAAAAACACAATGAAACCAAAGATTGAAGAATACAGAGGGAAAGAAATTGAATACGGCTTCAAGTTCAGCAGTAGCATAAATCACTTCATTACTACAGGTGAAGCAGACGAATTTATTTCCGAGTGGCTGACAACAGCAGAGATTGAAAATATCGTTTCGCAAATACCAATGAAAACTATCAAAGACATTGAATTAATTACAACAAATAACGATGACTAATTACAGAGATTCATTCTATACAGAAATACAAAAAGGTTTAGTCGGAACTGGTTCTGACATTTTTGGAGTTCCCGACAGCGAAGAACTGATTTCTGATTATCCTTTGAACAGATACTATTCAGGAATTTTATTTCCGCAAAAGGATTTTCCAACTTCAACGGGCAATCCACTTTCAGAAGAAGATATTGAGAGCAGCAACAACCAATCAGAAACAGACGAGAATGATTATGACAATGCAGAAGAAAGGCAAGAGACAGGTGATGCCGAAGAAAAGGAAGAAGGCAACGAAGAAGACAATTCTCAAACTTCTGATACACAAGATTACCAGTTAATTCAAAACGCTTTCTTCCCTACCCACATAGGTTTTACCTTTTGCATTGAGCCGAAAAAATTTATCGGAGTGAATTTTTCATTTGGCATTTACGACCAGTTGGAACCACCTCAACCCGAAATAAAAATTGCCATTTCCAAAGAAGGTTTTGAAAGTTTCTTTGATGCTGAAATTGAAACACAACTTTCATTCAAAGACATTCTCACATACAACGATGGCTTCATGCAACTTTCAAGAAAGTTGAACGGCAGCCGAGGCGGTAGAGAAAAAAGAAGCGGAGAATATTTGGACTTTGACAAATTCAGGAACTACAAAAACATTGGAACCAAAGAAGTTTACAAGCACATTCATATTCTTGAAAAACTTTTGGGTAGAATTTGGAAACGAGAAGCGATTGAAATTCTCAACAAAGAAATTCCAGTTGCAAATACAAAAGAGCCGGTTGAAATATTTCACAAGGAATACGGCAGTCAAGTCCTTTCAGTTTGCTACATGGTTAAGACCTACGAATACAAAGGCAACAACTATGTGAAAATTCTTTTGCTGAATAATTCAAGCCACCCTTCAAATAAATACAGCAACTCAAATGAGAACTTGAATCGTAAGTGTTTGTTTCAAACGAATGTTTCAGTAGAAAACATTTCTCTCAAACCTTACAAGTCGCAATCAGAGTTGCATCCGTTTGACGAGGAGCAAAACGAAATCAATTTCATTTACCGAGACATCAAGAGTTACGGAGTTGGACACAACTGTTCAGTTCAATGGAATGATTCACCAACGCCAACAGTAATTCAAACTGCTTTCATGCCTGAAAGAATTGTTTATGGAATGAAGAATGATTTTTCCAAAGAAGATTTTCCGAATGACTTTGATGCTTTGAATAAATGTTTAGAAGTAAAACAGCTTTCACATTTCAATGACGACAAACAAGGAATCATAAAGAGTTTAAAACTTTTTGTTTCGCTTTACGAGAAATGGATTGCAACACAACAAACGAGTGCAAACAATTTTCAGGGAGAAGAAAAAAAGATTGCAAACAACCTTGTCAGCCGACAAGAAGCAAATCACAAACGGCTAATCCGAGGAATTGAAATTTTAGAAAAAGACGATAGCGAAAAAGCATTTCATTGTTTTCAGTTGGCGAACACTGCGATGTTTATTCAGATGATAATTAGCAACGACAGACGATTTGGAAATAAGGAACGCCACTTGACTGATGAAGTTGAAAAAGCAGAATACAGTTCGCTAAAGTTTTTTGAAGATTACAACGACTGGACTTTTATCAATCCCGACAAACCAGAGCCACCACGATACAGACCGTTTCAGTTGGCTTTTATGCTTTTGTGCATTGAAGGAATCATTGATGAAAATTCAGACGACAGAAACAAGATTGTTGATTTGATTTGGTTCCCAACAGGAGGCGGAAAGACAGAAGCATATTTGACGGCAACAGCGTTTACAATTCTTTGGAGACGATTGAGCAACAATGCAGAAACTTCAAAGGGAACAAGTATTCTGATGCGTTACACTTTGCGTTTGCTCACATCACAACAATTTGAAAGAGCATCACGATTAATTTTAGCATTGGAGTTTTTGAGAAGAAATTTTGAAAGTGAGTTGCACAAGGAAAAAATTTCAATCGGGCTTTGGGTTGGAGAAGGTGCATCACCAAACAGAACTGATGATGCAAACAAAATTGTGGAAGATGCCACAGGGAATTTTGAAAAGGCAGACCAGTACACAAGCCGATTGCAACTTACGGCTTGTCCCTGGTGCGGAACAAAGTTGGTTTCAAAAACCGCAACTGGTTGGACACACGGTTACGATTGTCAGGCAGGCACACAGGGATATTTTTATTTCAAGTGTGTGAATAACAAGTGTGCATTTCATGCAAGCAGATTGCCTATACAGGTAGTTGATGAAATGCTTTACAAGCAACCGCCAACTCTTTTGTTCGCCACGGTTGACAAGTTTGCAATTCTTGCTTCACAAAAAGAAGGCGAGACACATAAGTTTTTTAATTCGTTTTCAGATTCACTTCCACCTGACTTGATAATTCAAGACGAGTTGCACTTGATTAGTGGACCATTGGGTTCAATTGTTGGAATCTTTGAAAGTGTGATTGATTATTTGTGTAGCAAGGGAAATCGCAAACCGAAAATTATTTCTTCAACTGCAACAACACGAAACACTTCACATCAAATTAGCGACTTGTATGCAGGAAAACAAGTAAACATTTTTCCACCATCAGGAATTTCTTACAGCGACAGTTTCTTTGCGAAGGAAACAATCAGCAAGAGAAAATATGTTGGTTTTTTGCCAACAGGAAAAACGGGAATCAATACACAACTTTGGGTTCTTCCCTACTTGCTTTTCACACGAATAAAACTTTTCAATGAGAATGAATTGAAAGCGTTCAATCTTTATTGGACAATTGTTTCTTACTACAACTCATTGAAAGATGTAGGGAAGATTTACAACAAGACCAATGATGAAATTCAAATCAACACCAATGTTTTATTCTACCGACACTTCGGAAATAATTCTGCACTTCGTTATTTGATAAGAGACCTTGATAGTCGTTCACTTGAGCTTACAAGCCGAATTGAAAGCAACAACATCAAAGCGACTTTGAAAAGGTTGGAAGATGAATTCGCAACTGAAACTTCGGAGAAAGGAAATGAATATGTGAAAGATGGTTTGGATTTAGTTCTTGCATCAAACATGATTTCAGTTGGTATTGATGTGAGCAGATTGAATGTAATGTTGGTAAACGGAATGCCCAGAAACATAGCGGAATACATACAGGCGAGCAGTCGTGTAGGAAGAAAGCATGACGGAATTGTTTTCTCTTTGTTCAATCCAAATCAGGCAAGAGATAAATCCTACTTTGAAAATTTCAATTCGTTTCATCAGGCATATTACAAATTTGTTGAGCCGTTAAGTGTTACTCCTTTTACTGAAAATACAATTCGCAAAATGCTGACAACAATGTTTGTTGCCTTTATGCGAAACAGTGTTTCGGGCTTGACAAAAAATTCCGAAGCAAAACACTTTGAACCTGAAATGGCAGATGCTTTTAAAACTTACATCACAGGTAGATTCGGCAACAGCGATTACTTAAACACTTTGCTTGATGACTTAATTAAGAGTTGGGCAGCGAAGAAAAAGCGAATCAACAATCTGACTTACGCAACGCTTTTGAAAAAGACATCTACCGATGTGAACCCCTTTGAAGAAATTTGGCTGACTATGAATTCACTTCGTGATATCGACACAGAAACTTATTACCGCATAAACGATTTACAGACAAATTAACTATGGCAAATATTTTTAAGAAGGGAAAATCACAGCGAACAGTGAAACGCTTCATACATACACAGACACGAAAGGCAGTTACTGCTACATCAGGAGTTCAGGCAATAATTGAAAGTCCAGTTGGTGCTTACAAAGTGATGGACATAAATCAGTGGTGGTTTTTTAATGCAAACAATCAAAGCAATTATTTACTGACAGATGATGATGGCAATTACATTTTTGAAATCAAAGAACCTCGTTTACTGAATCGTTTAAGGGGCACAGGAATTTTTCAAAACCTTCAAAGAATAATTCAAGTTCCGCCAAATGCACAGAACGAGGACAACCGTTTAATGCCAGCGAAGGAAAATCAGATTGGAAGAGCAGAATATTTTCCGACATGGTTTTTTTGTGAGACATGCGAAAGGTTTAAAACAATTGGTGAATGGTGGAATGGTTGGCAAGATGTTTTAAAAAACGATGAGGGAATAAATGACCCTGACAGAATCAGAGATAGATTTGTTTACGATACAAAACTTTCAGGCAGACCGAATTGCTATTGTTGTTACAAAGACAATTTGCTTACAGGGACTCCGAAAAGAAAATATCACAAGTTGGAGCAAGTCCGTTTTGTTTTCGTTTCGCCTGACGGAGAGATTAGAGATATTGACTGGACGAAATGGATTACAGCTCAAAGAATAGGAGCCAATAACACCGATGAAGAATCAGAAGGACTTGAAAGCGGCAGATACCTTTTAGGACAAGATACTTGCTGTGATAATGTTTCACTTCAATACATTCGTTCAACAAAACTTTCTGACTTAGCAGGTATCACAATTCAATGTGAGAGTTGCAACCGAAAGAAAACACTTGCAGGTTTCTTCAATCTTCGCAGAAGAAAGGGAACCATTACAGACAGTCAGCAAAAAACTTATACAGTTTTTTTCAAACCGTTAATCAGAACGAGCAACAGTATTTATTATCCAATCGTAATGAACAGTTTGTTCATCCCACAACCTGAAATAAAACTTACTCACGACCAGAAAGCCACAATTAGATTACTGAGCACAACAGGAAACTCACCCGAACAAATTGCAGCAGTTACCAAGATTGCATTGAAAGACATTCAGCAGGTTTTAGGCGAAGGAGTTTATTTAACTGAAACTGAGTTTCGCAAAAACGAATATCACTATCTGCTGAATGAATATCAGTATTTGTTGAAAACTGGAAACTTCACATCAGATGAAAAGGATTTGATTCTTGAAGACATTCCTTTGAACGATACTCTAAAGAATTTTGGCTTTGAGAAAATCATAAAAATCAAACGGCTAAAATTGACATCTGTTCAAACTGGCTACACAAGGTTAAGCCCTATGGACAGAGATACTTTTTCTAATAGCA
Organism: Hydrotalea sp. GW822-HT8A01; assembly: GCF_058798575.1. Classification (NCBI taxonomy): domain Bacteria; kingdom Pseudomonadati; phylum Bacteroidota; class Chitinophagia; order Chitinophagales; family Chitinophagaceae; genus Hydrotalea; species Hydrotalea sp. GW822-HT8A01. Next base: position 3,492,997 of record NZ_CM179506.1, on the reverse strand, counting down.
GAGACAAGTTTATTCGCTTTGACAACAAAGACATTCCGTTGAAAGCAAAGTTCACAGTCAACAAACCAAACGAGACGGAGTATTTAACAGGAGTAGAAAATTTCGGAGAAGGAATTTTTATCAAGTGGAACGATGAAAGAATGAAATCTTTTGTGGATGACTTGATGAAGAATGAAAAAGCTAAATCTGAAATTCTCACTCTTTATCAGCGAATGAATCAAAACGAAATGATAAGCAAGGATAAGTTCACGAATACAATTCACTTGGCAAAGTTTCTTCTCATTCACAGCTTCTCTCACTTAATCATTAAGGAGTTGGAATTTCTTTGCGGCTATCCTTCTTCTTCTGTATCGGAAAGAATTTATTGCGACAGCGATGCAATGAACGGACTTTTGATTTACACCATTGCAGGAAGTGAAGGAAGTTTTGGCGGACTGATTAAGCAAGCCGACAGCGAAAACTTTCCCAAGATTCTTTCTTCAGCCTTATTGAGAGCCAGAGATTGCAGCAGCGACCCGATTTGCTATGAAAGCGATGGACAAGGAGTTGGAGGACTTAATTACGCAGCTTGTTATTCGTGTTTGCTGATAAGCGAAACTTCATGCGAAGAATTCAATTCGTTTCTTGACAGGAGAATTTTGATTGACAAAAACTATGGGTTCTTCAAGTAGCCAGTACACCAAGTCAGGCACATTTGCAAGGCACACAAAGCCGACACACAAAAGCCAACCTTGCAAAAGAGTCTGCCTTGTTCCCACGCTTCTGGGACACACCCTACTTCGGTGGACACAGTCTTTCAATTCAAGTCATCAAGACGAAGGGCGAACATACAACATGGGTATTGCCAAAATGCAGGCTGACGGAAACCGTGTTTCAACTGTTGTAATTCTGTTGGGCTGCATATCCAGCTTGACCTTATCTATTTAGCTATGTGCATATCATCATCTTTTTTATCTTTACGCAGCAGCGGTCAGCCGGGGCGGACGGAATAAAAGACGACACAGCAACGACCAAGCAGACGACAATAAACATAAATTGAAACGCTAATTTTGACAGGTGACCAACATACAGACCATATTTCAAACGGACAGCAACTGAGCCGACACTCATTGCCTACCCTTCTGTATTTTTTATTTTCCCCACCGCACATTTTTTTAATTCAATTTTATTGCCACCGCACAAATGGCACATTTGGTTTTGCCCGACACAAAAGCCAACGCTTCGCAAAACCAAAAGAGCCATTTTTTTGCCAACGCACTTATGACGACAATGCAACGATAAAACTTAACTTAGCAGACATTAAAAATTTTAAATATTGACACCATAAAATGGCGAAACAGAAGAAAGAAACAAAAGAAAAACCAATTGAACTGACCCTTTGGGAAGCAGCTAACAAGCTGCGTGGTGGTGTGGATGCTGCCGAATATAAACACGTTGTTTTAGGGCTAATTTTCTTAAAGTTTGCCAGCGACAAATTTGAGGAACACAGAGAAAAACTGATTGCCGAAGGCAAAGAGAAGTATCTGGAAATGGAAGCCTTTTATGCGAAGGACAATGTGTTTTTCTTAGAAGAAGATTCACGGTGGAGCACCATCATCAAAAAGAAAAATCAAGCCGGTGCAGGTTTACCGCTTTTGATTGACACCGCCTTGCACCTCATTGAAAAAGACAACAAGGCTTTGAAAGGTGCATTGCCCGACAATTACTATTCTCGTTTGGGCTTGGACACCTCCAAACTTTCTTCACTTATTGACGAAATCAACAAGGTAAATACACTCAAAGACAAAGAGCAGGATATTATCGGACGGGTGTATGAATATTTCCTTGGCAAGTTTGCCATTGCCGAAGGCAAGGGGAAAGGAGAATTCTACACGCCAAAGACCATCGTAAAACTGATTGCCGAAATGATAGAACCCTACAAGGGAATTATCTATGACCCTGCTTGTGGTAGTGGTGGAATGTTTGTGCAAAGTATCAAGTTTATTGAGAGCCACCACGGAAATAAAAAAGAAGTTTCCATTTACGGACAGGAGTCTTCGCCTACCACGTTTAAACTGGCAAAGATGAATCTTGCCATTCGGGGAATTTCGGCAAACCTTGGTGAGAAACACGCTGACACATTTCTGAATGACCAACACAAAGACCTGAAAGCCGATTTTATAATGGCGAATCCACCCTTTAACCAAAAAGACTGGCGGGCAGAAAATGAATTGTTAGACGACCCACGTTGGAGAGGTTTTGATGTGCCACCCAAAAGCAACGCCAACTATGGCTGGATTTTGAATATGGTGAGCAAGCTCAGCGAAAACGGAGTGGCTGGTTTCATATTGGCGAATGGTGCATTGAGTGGAAATGGTGAAGAATATAAAATCCGCAGAAAGCTGATTGAAAATAATTTGGTGGAAGCCATTGTGATTATTCCACGAGATACGTTTTACACCACCGACATCAGCGTTACGCTTTGGATTATCAATAAAAACAAGAAAGCCCGAAGCGTAGAAGTAAACGGCAAAATGAAAAACTACCGAGACCGTGAGCAGGAAATCTTATTTATGGATTTGAGGCGTTGGGGTGTGGAGTTTGAAAAGCAGTTTATTGAACTGACGGATGATGAAATAGCAAGAGTTGCCGAGAATTACCACAACTGGCAACAAACCGACTGGCAAAATACCTATAAAAACGTTCCTGAATTTTGCTACTCAGCCAACTTTGAGCAGATTAAAGCCAACGACTTTTCTTTGGTGCCGAGCAAATACATTGAGTTTGTTGACCGTGACAGCGGCATTGACTTCAACACCGAAATGAAACGCATCCAAAAGGATTTTGCAGTACTGCTGAAAGAAGAAAAAGCATCACAGGAGCAATTGATAAACGCTTTTAAGGTATTGGGATATGAGCTTTAAAAGAATTGGCAATTATATACGGCTTGTGAATAATCGAAACAAGGATTTGATTACAACAAATCTTATGGGCATAAACATTTACAAGAATTTTATGCCTTCAGTTGCCAATGCATCAGGACTTGATTTGTCTAAATACAAACTTATACAAAAAGGTCAGTTTGCCACAAACTTAATGCACGTTAATAGAGATGAAATTTTACCAGTTGCATTGTTTGTTAATGAAGAACCTGCAATTGTTTCACCTGCATACATCACATTTGAAGTAATTGACAAAAACAAATTGTTACCCGAATATTTGATGATGCAATTTCAACGTCCTGAATTTGACAGAAGGGCTTGGACTTATTGCGATTCGAGTGTCAGAGGTGGTTTAGATTGGGAACGCCTTTGCGATATTGAAATCCCCATTCCCGACATTGACGAACAACGCAAGTATGTGGCATTGTATCAAGGTTTGCTCAACAACCAAAAAACCTACGAAAACAGCTTGGCAGATTTGCAGTTGATATGCGACACCTACATTGAAAACCTGATAAAAACCGAAGCACCGAAAACGCTAGGAGAATATATTCAGCAGTCGGATGAAAGGAATACGGATTTGCAAGTAACTTTTCTGCAAGGTGTATCAACAAATAAAGTTTTGATTGAAACCAAAGCAAATACCAATGGACTTAGCTTTCACAATTACAAAGTAGTTCGGACAGGCGAATTTGTATATGTAGCAGACACTTCAAGACGTGGAGACAAAATTGCCCTAGCAATGAATACTAGTGAACCTTGCATCGTTTCTGCAATTTATACGGTGTTCAGGGTAACAAAAACAACTGAACTACTTCCTGAATATCTGTATTTGTGGTTTACACGTCCTGAATTTGACCGATACGCAAGATTTCATTCTTGGGGCAGTGCAAGAGAAACCTTTGATTGGGCTGATATGTGCAATGTAAAATTGCCTATTCCCGACATCAAAGTGCAGGAAGCCATCGTAACCATTTACCACACACTGGAAACTCGCAAACGAATCAATGAGCAATTGAAAAATACCATCAAACCGCTTTGCCCTGTGTTGATGCGGGGTGTGGTGGAGAGGATGGAAAAGCAAACCATTGAAAATTAGCCGTATGATAAAGAGAATAATAAGTATAAACAATGTTGGCAGTTTCAGAGAATTTGATAATGGTGGCTCAATTCAATTTGAGAAACTCACTTTTATATACGGGCTTAACACAAGAGGTAAATCAACTTTAACAGACATACTCACTTCACTCAAAGATAATGACCCGTCATTTATAACAACACGAAAATCAATACCTAATGTTCCTTCAAATCAAGGTGTTCGAATATCAGTCAGGCCACATCAATCAACTAATGAAGTGCCATGTATTTTTTCAAATACTTCATGGACACAGGTACATTCAAATGATTACCTACATATTTTTGGTTCAGACTTTATTCACAAAAATTTATTTACAGGACTTTCCATTGAACGACAGAATAAAGAAAATTTCACAAGATTTATTCTTGGACAACAAGGAGTTCAACTTGCAACCCAAATCGCAGAAGATAAAAGAGTATTAAGACAGAAAAAAAGCAACCTTCCAAATTTGCTTCCATTGTATTTAAGAGGAAAGCAAGAACAAGAGTATGCACCATTTTTGACTACAGACCCAAACTCGATAAATATCGAAGATAAAAGGCAACAATTATCTCAATTAGAACAAAGATTAAGGCAAGAACAGCAGAGACTTCAGAGACCTACAGAAATATTATCAATTGAAGATTTTTCCCAGTTTATTGTTCCCACAAATAATATCCAAGATTTAACTAACCAAACAAATGTTCTATTAGAGAGTGAGTTTAACGAGATTAGTTCTGCTGCAATTGCGAAACTTCAAGAGCATATTGAAAATAATTTTGAAATAACTGAAAACGCCACGCAATGGATTAAAGAGGGTTTAGACACTCGAAAAAATGATTCTAATAATTGCTCATTCTGTGGTCAATCTTTAGAAAACGCCACTGATTTACTTAATGCTTACCACTCATATTTTAATGAAGCATACCGAGAGTATATTTCCGATATTGAAAATAAAGTTGAAAACTTAAGAAGACAGTGGGGAGCACTTAACTACAATTCATTAAATTTGGTCATAGCAAAGCAGGCTTTATTGTTACAATATACTCAGTTAATAAATACAGAGGATTTCACTGCATTAGTTACTCGTTTAAATGAGTTAATAGATTCAGCAAACGAAACAGGTCTTAATGACCTTACAAGTCACTATTCTCAACAGGTAATTCAAGCTTTTAACATCAAAGAAAGAAAACCACATGAACCTGTTCAATCAATTGATTTTACTGGCTTATTAGAAAGTCATGTTAGCTACCAAAGTAATTTATCAGCGATTGCGGAAACCATTGAAAGTATAAGAGAGGCAATTCAATTATTTAAAGAGCCATATCGTGACTTATCCCAGATAAGAACAAAAATTTCTGAACTTCAAACAGAAATTGAGATTAAAAAAAGAGCAATTGCAAGAGTTGAGCAAAATGATGCTTGTGTTTCTTATCAAGCGGAGCAACGAGAAATCACTGTTATTGAGACAAGAATAATTGCTAATGAACAGGCTTTATCTGCCAATCAGAATCAATATCTTGACAGATTCTATACTCGAATTGATTTTCACTTTAAGCAGTTCGGTAGTGAAAACTTTACCCTTGAAAGGGGTACTGACAATAGAGGTCATCAACCAGTATATTTTCTAAAAGTAAAATTCAAGAATGTAGAAATTAATGACTCTAATATTACCAAGGTATTTAGTGAGTCAGATAAGCGTGCCTTGGCACTTTCATTATTTTGGGCAAGATTGGATTTTCTTTCACCAGATGAAAAACAAAGAGCAATAATCGTATTGGATGACCCAGTTACAAGCTTTGATGATAATCGCATTTTAAAATCCATTAATAGAATCAAAGAAACCCTGCGCAGTGTAAGTCAAATTGTTGTACTAACTCATTATTCACACTTTATCAGAAATTTTCTTGAAAGGGCAATGAATGATGATTTCCCTATTTCTTTTATAGAGATTGCTCAAAACGATTCGACAAGTTTTTTAAGAAGAATTGAAAGTAAAACCTTCACCGAAACGACCTATGAAAGAGTTGTTTCAAAAATATATCGATTTATAAATAGGGAAAGTGAAGAAGATATAAGGACATATCTAAGGACTTTTTTGGAAAGCCAATATTTCCCACATTTTTATATAGGAAAATTGATAGAGTTTGAGCAAAATGGAATTACCTGTTCAAACCTTAGCGATAAGATAGATCAAATATTTTCAGATAAAGATGTAGTAAGAGCAAAATTTCATGAATTCCGAACTACATTAAATGGTGATAATCACATTTTCACAAGTAGCAATGAAGAAGACATCAGGAGTTTTGCAAGAGAAATGATGGATTATTTATATAATTTTTCCCATGACGTTTAGACAATGAAATTCACAGAAGAAAAATTAGAAAAGGCAAATACAATGGTTAATGATAAATGGTTAATGGTTAAAGAAATCAAACATTTATCATTAATAATTAACCATAAACAATTATGAACAGCGAAATCATCATATACCAAAACCAGGAAGGCAACATCAAAATAGATGTGCGGCTGGAAGAAGAAACCGTTTGGCTAACCCAAGACCAAATGGCAACCTTGTTTGGTAAGGCAAAATCTACCATCAACGAGCACATTAAAAACATTTATGAGGAAAACGAGCTGGTAGAAACCACTACAATGAAGAAATTCGGAATTTCCGAATTTCAGCAAAAAGCCCCGTTTTACTACAATCTGGATGTCATTATTTCCGTTGGCTATCGGGTAAAATCGCCCCAGGGTACACAGTTTCGCATTTGGGCTACCCAACGGTTGAAAGAATACATTATTAAAGGTTTTACCCTGAATGACGACCGCTTTAAGAGCGGCAATACGATGAATTATTTCAACGAACTGCAGGAACGCATTCGGGAAATACGCCTTTCGGAACGCTTTTTTTATCAGAAAATCAAAGACATCTACACCACCAGCATTGATTACGACCCAAAAGATGAAAAGACCATTGAGTTTTTTAAAGTGGTGCAAAACAAACTCCTGTGGGCCATCAGCCAGCAAACAGCAGCCGAGTTGGTATATCGTAGGGCAGGCGCTACCCTGCCGTTGATGGGTATGCAGTCGTATGATAAAAAAGGAACCGTTTCTATAAAAAAAACTGACGTAAGCATTGCTAAAAACTACCTGAACGAAGATGAAATAAAACTCCTTGGGCTTTTAGTGGAACAATACCTTGCCTTTGCTGAAACCATGGCACAGCAACGCATCCCTATGTATATGAAAGATTGGATTGAGCGTTTGGATACTATTCTGCAACTAAACGGCAGGGAATTATTGACCCATGCCGGAAAAATAAGCCACGAAATGGCATTGGAAAAATCGGGTGAAGAATTTGAAAAATACCAACTTGTACAAAAGGCGTTAGAGAAAGAGCAAAGCCTGAAAGAACTGGAAGAAGACATAAAAAAATTGAAGAAGCCTAAAAAATGAGATTTACCGAAGAAAAATTAGAAAAGGCGTTTACCGAGTTGTTGGGGCAAGAAGGATTTCCCCACCATTTGGGCATTACCATTGCCCGAAAGCCCGATGAAGTATTGATTGAGGACGATTTGAGAAATTTTCTTTTAATGCAATATGCACCGCAGGGTATTACACTCAATGAAACCAATTCAATTATTCTTCAACTCAAATCGCTTCCATCATCAGACCTATACGAAAGCAACAAAACCTTTTTGAGAATGCTTGCGGACGGTTTTATTCTGAAACGAGAAGACCGCAACCAAAAAGACATTTACATTCAGCTTCTCAATTATGCAGGGCTCAACAAACACCGCCAACCCAACGAAGACGAAGTAATTTCCATAGCAGCCGAACCCGAAGAACAATATCCAGCAGATACGAATATTTACAAGTTTGTGAATCAGTTGGAAATCATTGGCAATGAAAAACGAATCCCTGACGGCATTATTTACATCAATGGTTTGCCTTTGGTGGTATTTGAGTTCAAAAGTGCCATTCGGGAAGAAGCCACCATTTATGATGCTTTCAAACAATTAACGGTTCGTTACCGCAGAGATATTCCCGAATTTTTCAAATACAATGCTTTTTGTGTAATCAGTGATGGCGTAAACAACAAAGCAGGTTCGTTCTTTGCCCCTTACGAATTTTTCTATGCCTGGCGTAGAGTGGCGGGGCTAGCCAAGGACGTTGACGGCATAGATTCAATGTTTACGCTGGTTCAGGGAATGTTCAATAAAAACCGTTTGCGTGACATTATTCGCAACTTCATTTACATACCCGACAACAGCAAAAAGGAAGAAAAAATCGTTTGCCGTTATCCGCAGTATTACGCTGCAAGAGCTTTGTATGAAAACATCAAAAAAGCCCAAAAACCCGAAGGAGACGGAAAAGGCGGAACTTATTTTGGTGCCACAGGTTGCGGAAAGAGTTTCACGATGCTTTACCTGACAAGGTTATTGATGAAAAGTGAATACTTTGAAAGTCCCACTATAGTTTTGATTACCGACCGAACAGATTTAGACGACCAATTGTCGACACAGTTCATCAATGCCAAAGGATTTATTGGCGACAACACCGTGGAAAGTGTGGAAAGCCGAGCCGACCTGAGAGCCAAACTACAAGGCAGACAAAGCGGTGGCGTTTTCCTGACCACCATTCACAAGTTTACAGAAGATACCCAACTGCTTACCGAAAGGGAAAATGTGATTTGCATTTCGGACGAAGCACACAGAAGTCAGGTAAACCTTGACCAAAAAATAAAAGTAACCGAAAGCGGAGTTAAGAAATCTTTTGGCTTTGCCAAATACCTGCACGATTCGTTACCCAACGCAACCTATGTAGGTTTTACAGGAAGACCTATTGATGCAACGCTTGATGTGTTTGGTAAAGTAGTAGATGCCTACACCATGACAGAATCGGTGAAGGATGAAATCACCGTAAGGATTGTGTATGAAGGCAGAGCCGCAAAAGTAGCTTTGAAAAACGGTGAACTGGAAAAGATTGAGCAATACTATGAAGAAGCAGCCGAGTTGGGAGCCAACGAATATCAGATTGACAAAAGCAAACAGGAAACGGCAAATATGTATGCCATACTTGGCGACCCTGACCGCTTGAAAGAAGTTGCCAGTGACTTTGTAACCCATTACGAAAACAGAATTTCAGAGGGTGCCACCGTAAAAGGAAAAGCAATGTTTGTGAGCAGCAGCCGTGAAATTGCGTATGAACTTTACAAAAACATCATTGCCCTTAGACCAGAATGGAACGAAATAAGAGAAGCGGAAGAAGGTGCAGAATTAACCGACAAAGACAAGCGGGAACTTAAGCCGATTGAACGCATTAAGTTAGTAATGACAAGAGGCAAAGACGACCCAAAAGAACTTTGGGATTTATTGGGCACTTCTGATGACCGAAAAGAACTTGACCGACAATTCAAGAATCCGAAATCCAATTTCAAAATCGCCATTGTGGTGGATATGTGGCTCACAGGTTTTGATGTTCCGTTCTTAGATAGCATTTACATTGACAAGCCGATCCAGCAACATAATTTAATTCAGACTATTTCACGGGTAAACCGCAAGTTTGAAGGCAAGAACAAAGGTTTGGTGGTGGACTACATTGGTATCAAAAAACAAATGAATCTTGCCCTTGCCAAATACAACAAAGGCGATGAAGATAATTTTGAAGACATTGACCAATCGTTGGTAGTGGTAAAAGACCACTTGGATTTATTGGCTAAACTGATGCACAAGTTTGACAATACAAAGTATTTCAAAGGCAGCACCATAGAGCAACTCAACACCTTAAATATGGCTGCGGAGTTTGTGCAGCAAACCAAAGAAATGGAAACCCGATTTATGGGCTTGGTGAAGCGACTGAAAGCCGCTTATGATATTTGTGCAGGAAGCGAAAAACTGACCCAAACCGAAAGAGATTACACCCATTTCTATTTGGCAGTTCGTTCCATTGTTTTCAAGTTGACCAAAGGCAATGCCCCTGACACAGCACAGATGAACGTAAGAGTAAGGGAAATGATAAAAGATGCTTTGCAAAGTGATGGAGTAGAAGAAATTTTCAAACTTGGAGAAGAAGGAGAAAGCGAACAAGACATTTTTGATGAAGACTATTTGGCTAAGATTGATAAAATCCAACTGCCGAACACGAAAATCAAATTGCTTCAACAGCTACTTGCTAAAGTTATTGGAGAAATCAGAAAAGTAAACAAAGTAAAAGGCATTGACTTCACCAAGAAAATGCAAGCCATCGTTGAACGCTACAACAACCGTGACGCAAACGACATTTTGAGAAGCGAAGTATATGAGGAAATGGCAGAAGCCTTGACAAACCTTATTTGGGACGTTCACAAAGAATTTAAAACAGGTGACGAATTAGGAATTGACTTTGAAGAAAAAGCCTTTTACGACATATTAAAAGAGCTTTGCAAAAAATACGACTTCACCTACCCTGACGACAAACTCATTGACTTATCCAAAGCCGTAAAACTCATTGTTGACAGCCAAGCCAAATTCCCTGACTGGAATAAACGTGACGACATAAAATCAGCCTTGAAAGTGGAGTTGATTTTGATTTTAGATGAGTTCGGCTATCCACCAGTGGAGAGAGATGAAGTGTATGTAGAGATATTTGAGCAAGCAGAAAACTTTAAGAAAAACAGACAGTAATGAACCCACGCAGCAGTCACACACATTGCCAAGTCGCACCAGCCGACCCGCAAGCCAAAACTTGGCAAAGAGTGTGCCTGCCCCACCCTGAAAAAATTGAATTAAAAAAATTTCCCGACCCTTCTGAAAATAAAAAATACGCAAACGCACAGAACAACGACAGACAAAAATCAGTTTCTAAACAGACACCAAAACCATTGACAGCAAAGCGTTTCAACTACTCGGTGGACAGAAGGCCAGCTTGTAACATGGGTTTTGCAAAATGGCGGCTGACGTGCTTCTATGACAGTTTTGTGCAAGGCTCAACATTCGGAATTCTAATAAACATTAGTGCTAAAAATCCGCCACTTCGCAAAGCTCAGAACCGTTGGCAGTAACCTTTCGGCAAATTCCATACAAACATTTCTTTTATGACACAACCAAAGCGAGAACGCTTCTTTGCACGAATGCTCTTTAAGTATCACGGCGACAACAAACGTGAAATTTGCTACATCTACAATCGTCAGGACCTTGACGACTTGCTGAACATTAAGCGGCAAGAGTGGGACAACTCTCAATTCATTTCTGTTGGCGACATCGTAACCCTTGAGGGACATAAATGCAAAGTGGTTAACATCAATTTCAAACTGGAAGAGCATCTGTATGAAATGGGGCACGGCTACGGCATCAACATGCTTTCGCCATCTGACCCTACTGACTACAACTGCCAGATTGGAGTTTTTGTTGAAAGGCTGGACTGACCAAAATTTCAGCAAGTTCACCTTCGGCTTTTGTCGCCGACCAATGTTCTTTGACAATTTCCCACAAGTGAGTAGTTAGCCGCTCTGGACTAATCTTGCGTTGTGGGACTTCTTTGAAAAACACGAAATCATGCAGTTCTTCCAGAGTGTACGTTTGGTGCAGAACTTTGGCTGCATCAAGAATTTTTAAACTGACATCCACATACTTTTGGTTAACGGTGGGCGACAAAGGACGCAGTTTCTTTAGTTTTTCAATCATTTCCGTTGACATGACTAAGGCTACTGCCAACATGGGTTTGGAGTCATAGCGGCTTGACAGAATAATTATCAGCAGCATATGGCTACTGGGCAGTTGTTCCATCAGACGAAACGCAGGTCGGCTTTTTTTTAAAACATTAAACATTTGTATTTCTATTTAACTTCAGTTCCGGGCAGGACATTATAAAATCCCCACCTGCAGCAATACCTGAACGTTATTTGCAACTAAATCTATTCAATATGAAATATTTATATTTAGCTTTTTTTATTTTTTTTATAAGTTGTAAAGACGGCAAACTTACCTTTAAGGACATAAACAATACTTGTGATAATGTGGATTATATATGGACAAAAAGAAGTATGCCAATAGATATTTCAATTGGGGGAAATAACATGGAAATTCAAGAGACAGAATTCAAAAATAAAAAAACGGCTGACAGTTTAATAAACCAAATGAAAGTCGTACCTAAAGAAGTAGTATTAACAAATACATCATCATCGAAGAGCAAAACTTTTACAGTAAAAATTACTACTTTGACAAATGACGACACTACTTCAAATACATTATTATATACATTATTTCCAGGTGAACAAAGAAAGATAGGTTGTACTCATTTTGGATATATATTACTTGACAACCATGATCTTAATAACTCTACCAGATCATCAGGAGTTCAGATTGGACAGAAAAAATTTGAAATCGTTGCAGAGTTTATAAAAAAATAGCTGCAAATAACAAGAGCATTTGCGTTAATGCGGTTAGACGACAATTCAAGTGATGAACATTTTATCTTTACTGGACTAAACAATTAATTCAACAAAATAATTTCAAATACCGCATTAACGCAAATGCGTGAACGTTAGCGGTCAGTTTAGGACGACACTTAACAACAAAATTCAATAGACAGAAAATATGGCTGAATTAAAATGGAAAGAAGCAATTAAAAAAGTGTTGAATGAAGAAAAGAAACAACTTCACTACACAGAAATTGCTGAACTTATTGCTGAAAGAGGTTACAGAAAATCATTGGGAGCAACACCGCAAGACACGGTAAGTGCAAACCTTACAACTGACATTAACACAAAGAAAGAGAAATCAATCTTTGCAAAAACAGCCAAAGGTTATTACATCTTACGCAAGTTTTTAAATCAACCTGACGACAATGACATTGACGACAGCGAACCTGAAATTGTAAACGACAAAATTGTAACTAAAGACAGCCATAAAATCATAAATGCTTTTGGAATTTACTGGAACAGAAATCTTGTTTATTGGAAATCACAACCAGACTTATTGGGCATTCAACAAATCGGTGCGACCGAAGTAAACTTTAAAGACCAAATTGGTATTTATTTATTGCATGACAGCAGGGAAACAGTTTATGTTGGCCAAGCAATTGAACAGTCTCTTGGCAAAAGACTAAAAGACCACACGACAGACAGACTTGCTGGACGCTGGGACAGGTTTAGTTGGTTCGGTTTTTATCCAGTGACAGAGGACGCAAAACTAAATTTAGGTGTAAAATTCAAAGACTTTACAATTCAAAATTTGGGCGACATTTTAGAGGCAATTCTTATTGAAAGCATTGAACCACGACAAAATAGAAAACAAGGAAATTCATTTGTCGGTCTTGAATATTTACAACTTGAAGCACCTGAAATTAAAAAGAAATTGAAACAACAAATCATTCAAGAATTGACAGACAAATTATAAAACCGAACGGCTAACGGGTTTTGCGTCAGGCGGGCTGACGTGCAAACTTGGAGCTTTGTGCTTCGATTAAACTTTAGTAATAAATTGAAACTTTGTGCCCGGAAACCCGCCCGAACGCAAAGCCCTAAACCGTTGTCTGCAAGCATTTTTCAACACTCTAAAATTTCAAATAATGACATACAAAACATCGTTAGACAATTTAGCAAAAGGAGTCACAATTGGAGTAACTCTATTATTTGCATTTATAATTTTTGGGCAATACTCAATATTCAAAGACACAGGTAGAGCAATTCCAATTTACACGACTGCTGCATTACTATTGATATATTTTATTGCATTCGCATTTAGACCAATTGACTATAAACTTTCGACTGACCAATTGATTATTCATAGACTTTTATCAGACGTTAAAATTGACAGAAACCAAATTAAAAGTGTAGAGTATTTAGACAAAGAAAAAATTGGTTGGGCTGTTAGGACATTTGGAGTTGGTGGACTATTTGGGTATTTTGGGAAATTTGCAAATACGAAAATTGGTAGTATGACTTGGTATGCAAAGAAGAAACAAAACTGTTTTGATTAAGACAATAGATAAAAAAAATAATTTTGACACCTGATGAGCCAGAAAATTTTGTTGCAAATTTCAACTCATAGATATGCCAGTGAAGGCTCCCCATTTCTTGGCTCAGGAACGACAGCAGTTGCAGCCTCGTTAAACGGAAGAAAATATTTGGGAATTGAATTGAAGAAAGAATATTTTACCGAAGCGAAAAAAAATGTAAATGAAGTTAAAAAAGTTGTATCTGATAAATTAAAAAAGAAAATTTAATCAACAGAATGCCCGAACAACAAAATATAGAATATAAACAAAGTTGGCATGATGACTACCTGAAATGGGTTTGTGGTTTTGCCAATGCACAAGGTGGTGCAATAGTCATTGGTAAAGATGATAATGGCAAAGTAGTCGGCATTAGTGATTACAAAAAACTGATGGATGAAATACCTAACAAGCCAAAAGACCTGATGGGGATTTTACTTGATATAAATCTGCATGAAGAAAAAGGTTTGTACTACCTTGAAATAATTACGCAGCCTTATGCAGTACCCATTTCTTTGCGTGGCAGGTATTACTACCGCAGCGGAAGCACCAAACAAGAATTGATTGGTGCAGCACTTACCGATTATTTACTTCGTAAAAGTGGTAAGACATGGGATGAAGTTGCGGAGCCAACAGCCACACTTGATGACATTGATGATGCCAGTTTAAAATCATACATAGCAGCTTCACTTCATGCTGGAAGGATTTCAGATGTGGAGGGATTAAGCAAAGCAGATTTGATTGCCAAGCTCCGCCTGACAGATGATAATGGTAACATTAAAAGGGCAGCCATTGTTTTGTTTGGAAAGAACCCGGAAAAATTTTTCAATAATTGCGTTGTAAAAATTGGCCGCTTCGGTAAAGACAGCAGCGACCTGAGATTCCAGGAGACAGTTGAAGGCAATATTGTTTATTTACTAAAAGAAGTGCTGGAGCAATTAAACCGGAAGTTTCTAACCCGTGCTATTTCGTTTGAAGGCATACAAAGAATTGAGAAAGGTGAATATCCTATCGCAGCACTCCGTGAAATGTTGCTCAATGCATTAGTGCATAGAAATTACTTAGGTTCATCTGTTGTGCAGATGCGTATGTTCGACAACCACTTTAATATCTGGAATGAAGGCGAATTGCCTGCCGGTATCAGTTTGGATTCCCTCAAACGGCAGCATCCATCAAGGCCAAGAAATTTATTAATCGCCGATGTATGTTTTAAGGGCGGCTACATTGATGCTTGGGGAAGCGGAACATTAAAGATTATCAGTACCTGCAAAGAAGCAGGATTACCTGACCCTGAAATTATTGAACAGGATGGCGGCATATTGGTAACCCTCTTTAAAAATAAATACAGTAAATACCAGCTACAAATATTAGGATTGAATGAGCGACAGGTAAAAGCGATATTGTATGTTGTTGAACACGGCAGTATTACCAATTCAAAATATCAGGAAATAAATGCAGTTGCTAAGACACTGGCTACTGAAGAATTGAAGGACTTGATTGGTAAAGAGCTAATAAAACAAACCGGTTCAAAAGGAAGGGGAAGCAAGTATGAGTTAAAAGAATAATTGGCCGCTAATTGGCCGTATTGGCCGCTAATTGGCCGGGAATTGGCCGGTTTTTTAAGGGAAACAGCAATGAATGAGAACTCCGCAAATCAGATACAATTATTTAAATCGGTCTTCAGGGGCCGGGAGGATGTATTTGCCATTCGATGGGAAAAAGCTGATAAAAGCGGCTATATGCCTGCATATCATTTCGACCCCTACAGATACCGGGCTCACAAAATGAAGGGCGGGACTTTTCAAAACTATACAGATAAAACATACCTAAGACTTACTGATGATGAAATTGCCAAACATTTAAAAGGAGAGCAATATATCGGAATCTATCCGTTACTGCCTGATAATACTTCATGGTTTCTTACAGCAGACTTTGATGAGGACAATTGGGTTCATGATTCAAGAAAATTTCTCAAAGTATGTAACGAAAAAGGAATACCTGCATATTTGGAACGTTCTCGTTCAGGCAAAGGCGGACATGTATGGATTTTTTTTGAACATCCCTACCCTGCAATCAGGAGCAGGAAGATTTTCATTTCCATTCTTGAACAATCGGGAGCATTCTCAATATTTGACAAGGGTTCAAGTTTTGACCGTTTATTTCCCAATCAGGATTTTCATTATAGGAAAGGCTTAGGAAATTTAATTGCATTGCCGCTATTCAAAAAAACATTGGAACAAGGAAATAGTTGTTTTATTGATGCAGAAACTTTACAACCAATAAAAGAACAGTTTGAATTCCTGAAAAACATCAAGAGGGTTTCCATTTCAGAATTAAACAAACATTATCAATCAGTTTCAACGCTCACTATTTCCACTCCACCAAAAGCAAGCAATGGAAAATTAATCATTACATTATGCAACGAAGCAAGAATCAGTCGTGAAGGAATGATAACTCCATTAATAAATTTTCTGAAAGAAGAATTAAATTTTGCAAGTACAGAGTTTATCATCAAAAAGAAAATAGGCAAGAGTACTTTCGGCACAGAACGTTATTTCAAATTTGTGGAAGAAGCGGAAACCGAAGTTATAGTTCCAAGAGGTTTCATAGGAAAATTAATTCGCTACTGCAGAGAGAATCAAATTGAACATGATTTCATTGATGACAGAAAAAAGCATAAATCAATACCGTATTTATTCAATGCCCAGCTAAGAGACCATCAGCAAACAGTTGTAGAATCAATTACTAAGAAAGATTTAGGGGTAATTGTAGCTCCACCCGGTTCTGGAAAAACAATTGTTGCATTAAAAATAATTTCGGATAAACAGCAACCTGCTTTAATTATAGTTCATAGAAAACAACTAGTTGAACAATGGATTGAAAGAATTGAAACATTTCTTAGAATACCAAAACAAGAAATTGGAAAAATCGGACAAGGGAAAAATAAGGTTGGAAATAGAATTACAGTTGCTACAATTCAAAGTTTAGCCAAAGAAATTGATAAAAAAGAAAGCAAACCCATTCTTTCTGCATTCGGAACTATAATCGTTGATGAATGCCATCACATTCCTGCCGAAACTTTCAGAAATACGATTACTAAACTTCAAACATTTTATTTATACGGATTAACAGCAACGCCTTTCAGGAAATATAATGATGGCAAACTAATTTTTATTCATTTAGGTGAAGTTATTGCTGAAATAAAAACAAACGAAATAAGTACAAGCAAGCAGGCTAAAATCATTATCAGAAATACGGAACTTGATGTTCCTTTCAATTCTAAGACTGACAAGTTTGAAACACTTTCAAAAATATTAGTTCATGATTCTTTAAGAAACAAACTTATCCTTGAAGATGTGAAAGCCGAAATAAATAAAGGCAAGAAAGTAGTTATTATCACTGAACGAAAAGAGCATATTGATTCACTATACCAATATCTGAAACAATCGTATGAGGCGATAACCCTAAGTGGGGAGGATTCTGAAATCAATAAAAAATCTAAATGGGAAATTTTAAAAGCCGGAAATTATCAGGCAGTAATAACGACAGGACAGTTTTTCGGAGAGGGAACTGATTTACAAAATGCAAACTGTTTATTTCTGGTTTACCCTTTTTCATTTGAAGGCAAGCTAATTCAATATATAGGGAGAGTTCAACGTTCTGAAGTAGCTCCCACTATTTATGATTATCGTGATATTAAAATTGACTATTTGAATAAATTGTTTCTTAAACGAAACACTTATTACAGAAAGATTACTAAACAGGCTACGCTATTTGATGAGCCAACAGAAGAAATTGTTGATTCAAACAACATTACCACAATTGAGAAGGAAATAAAAATTCCGATTGAAGAACTTGAATTTCGTTATGGCAGCGTTGCTTTTAAATATTTGATTCACGAAGTAAAAGACGAACTTGAATTTGAAATAGAAAACCTTGAAGTAAGACCTGAGTTCGAAGTCTTGAAACCCTATTTTGCAAAAGCACTTAACTCAAAGAATATAAAAGTTTACATCCATGCCGAGTTTGAAAACAGTAAACTGGTTTCTCAGTTGGCAACTTCCGCTGATATTGAGAAAATAAATCGGGAGGTACTTGAAGGGGTGAAATTCAAATTTATTACAAAGAATTTTTTGGGACAGAAACAGATAGCTGAAGAAAATCTTTTAACAACTACTGAATTACAAAATGGCAAGCAACAACTTTATTCAGATGGACAACAACTTTTGGACGACATTCTAAAGAAAAAGAATTTTAAACATTCGCAGCAATTACGTTTTTTAGCAAACAGGCATGAAGGGACGCATCTAAAAATCAGGTTTGTGTTAAACCCCTTTTCATTCGTATTTCTATTATCGGGCGAGCAACAGTTCCATATCATTTTGGAAACACTTGATACGGAAGAAGCAACTTATTTATGGCACATTGACAAAAACAAACAAGCCCCTGTAGAAAAAGTAAAAGAAATAGACCAGCATTTAGACATAATACGCAACAAAGGCAGACAAGCATTTTTAGAGACAAATCCTGAAGGTTTTTCACGAATACTACATGACTATTCAGACAAAAAGAAAGGGTTTATTATTTGGAAAGATTTAGTGGAGGAACAAATCGTATAACCCAACGCACCAAGTCAGGCACATTTGCAAGGCACACAGAGCCGACACACAAAAGCCAACCTTGCAAAAGAGCCTGCCTTGTTCCAACGCTTCCGGGACACACCCTGCCACGGTGGACACAGACATTCAATTCAAGTTACCAAGACGAAGGGCGAACATACAGCAGGGGTATTGCCAAAATGCAGGCTGACGAAAGCCGTGTTTTAACTGTTGTAATAACTCTGTTGGGCTGCATATCCAGCCTGACGTTAGTAATTTAGCATTAGTTCTTATCATCAACTTTTTTATCTTTATTCAGCAGCAGTTAGCCGGGGGGGACGGAATTCAAATAGTAATTTTGACAAACCATAATTCATTATGACAATTCCAGAGCCTAAAAATATTAAGTGTCTAACAATATTATTTGTAACTATATTGTTTTTGACAAGTTGTTCAAATCAATCAAAAAATTCCAAAAAAGTATCCTTAGCAGGAATGTACAAATTATTGATAATGGAAAATCAAGACTCAACAGGTACATGGCATGAAGATAGTTGGGCAAAAGGTGGAGACAGTTATATTGTATATGACGGATTAGGACACATGGCAGTTCAAATAACACCAAAAGGATACAAAGATTTTAAATGGTTTACTGAGGTTGAATCAATAAATGAAAACTTTGTTAAGCAGAAAGTAGATTCAATGTCTTTACCAGACCTCAAAGCTGCAGTTGTTGAATTTTCATCAAGTTATGTTTATGTAGCAAATTACAGTATTGACGACACCGCAAACATTGTTACGCATAAACGTATAACAAGTTCTATTCCTTCCGTTTGGGGAACAGACATCAAACGGGCATTTACTTTTAGCGGCGACACATTAATACTGAAAATTCTAAATGGAAATCGCAGGTTAAAATGGGTTCGACAAAAGTAAAACAATGGCTTACCAATAAGGCCAGCAGGCGACGGGTTTTGCGTTAGTGGGCGGACAGTGGGAATAGAAACATTGAGCAATTAATAAACGTTGATGCTGGCAGACAGTTTTCGGTTTCAAAAGCCCACCAACGCAAAGCCCGAAACCTTTGTCTGCCATGATCTTTGCACTGTTTCGGTGGACAAAATTGTCATCTTTTAAAAAGATAGATTATGAAATCTTACTTCACTTTTTTCTTTCTGCTTTTCATCGCATCATGCGATAAAGAAAATAATCCGCCTTCAAACACACCTTCAAATCAAGTTTTCCCTAATGAGGTAGGTAATTATTGGGTTTATAAGTACAATGACGGCTCTAATAGCGAACAATACATTTTCGTTGACATTGTTGGAACTGGGACACTTCCAGATGGACAAAGCGCAACAATTTGGACAAGCACTTTACAAGATGCAACAAATCAAGAATATTTACTGGATAGTTCTTTCGTAGTTGTTGACGAACAAAAGGCAGTTTTCTATGGAGTACCATGTTTAACTTGTACAACCCCAATGCCCGACGAAAAACGCAGATATATTTTTCCTTTGCAAGTAAACAACAAATGGTTTACAGACAAATTTTTTGGTGACACAACAAAAGTCTTAAATGAAAGCAACTTAACAGTTCCAGCAGGCACATTTGATAATACTTTCCAATTATCAAAAACGGTTGGTTACGTTGTTAATTCGTTCACCAAAGACACTATTTGGTTAACGCCAAATATTGGAATGACAAAGTTCTATCAAAATGAATACAGCTTAGGACCACTGCCGGGAAACGGCATTTGGGAATTATCAAGCTATAAATTGAAATAGAATTAAGGCAGCCAACAAATGTATCCTATGTACCTAAGGTAGCCTGTCGGTTATTTTTTTGGCATGTTGTGAATATTATTGTTTTTGTTATTTTTTTTAAATAAATAAACCCTGCTACAGACTTGCCGCAGTAAATTGCTTACACCTCATGTTTAGTAGTCAGGGTTCATGAATATTTTACAATTCCAAATTCATAAGATTGTTGGTTGATTAGCACAAAGCGGATCCTGTTGAAAAGTATTCTTACAATTTTTATGATTACAATTTTACTATCCTTTCGTTTTATTTGTTCCTGGAAATACAGTGCCATTGCTGATTGATAAAAGTTCTTTTCGTAAATACTCCATTTGCGAAATCATATAATCAAGTGCCCTTCTGCGGCTTTGTTGTTTGCAGTCCAAAGCTTTTAGCCAGTTAATAAAATTATGGCTCCAGCTTGCATTGTCATATTGTTCAGGAATATCCATACCGCTAAATGCAAGCATACCTTTGATTCTGTTTTTGCAACGAGTCAAATCTTTCCAGATTCTCTTACGATGACGAAAGAATACCCGGTCGGCTTCCTGTTGTTCATCAGGAATATGGATGCTGTGTAACACTCCGGATTGTAATCTCATAGAAAGATTGTGGGCATCACGCGGATCTGTTTTTTGAAGAGAATCTTTTTGTGATTTAGGAATGTCGGCAGGATTAACCAGTAGGCATTCAATGCCAAGCCCTGAGAGTTGCCGTTGTATCCAGAAACCAAACTTTCCGGCTTCGTAAGTGGCTTTAAAAAACGGCACCGGGGAAATGTTTATGCAGGTAATCCGCCATCACCTGAGGGCCTGGGTTCTGATGGATATTTCGAATGAAAAGATCATTCAAATAGATACCTAGGTTCCAACTCTTTTTATGAATATCCATACCCACAAAAACAGTTTGACCGCAGAAATTTGCTTTAACTTTATTCATGGCTATTGAGGTTTGATAATGAAATTAAAAGTTACTGCAGCAATTTTTGATTGACTGCTACCTTAACTGCCTCAACAGCTTCTTTAACGAGCTTTTTAGGTTACATGGAGACTTGACGATAGCAGGGCTGACGTGCATTTCGTCAGCTTTTTGTTCGCTATCCGGCTTCTGTTCCGGCTGAAAACTCTCTGTTGAACTTTGGTTCTTATTCTGTACTTTAGTTCTTTATTCGGCTTCTGTTCCGGCGAAAGGTACATTGAATTCCATGTCATCGCCAATGTGTTGACGTTGCCTGCAAGCGTAGTTCAACACTATAAAAGCTTTGACAGACAAAAAATTATTAATTAATAAATGTATTTAATGAGAAACTTAATTTTCTTTATGCACACTTCACTTGACGGTTTTGTAGCAGGACTTAACGGAGAAATGGATTGGATAAATTTAGATGACACAATGTTTGATTTTGTTGCAACAATGACAGCACAAGCAGACACAGCACTCTATGGCCGGGTGACTTATGAAATGATGCAAAGCTATTGGCCAAAAGCAGGCGAACAACTAAACGCAACAAAACATGACATAGAGCATTCAAATTGGTATAATAAAGTTTCAAAAGTTGTATTATCTAAAACTATTTATGAAACTGGACTTCACAATACCAAAGTTATTGGCGACCAACTCTCGGACAACATCAATAAATTAAAGCAACAGGAGGGGAAAAATATTTTAATATTTGGAAGTCCTAGTGCTTCACAATCGTTATTAAATGAAGGATTAATTGACGAGTTTTGGCTTTTTGTTAATCCAATAATATTAGGAAAAGGCATGCCGCTATTTAAAGATATAACTGGGACTACTAAATTGAAATTCATAGAGTCTAAAACTTTTGCGAGTGGTGTAATTGCACTTCATTATGGAAAATTGTAAATCAATTGACTGTCAATAAAAACGCCAGTGCAGGCTGACGGAAGCCCTGTTTCAACTGTTATTTTTCAATTTAGCTTCATATCAGCTTGACGTTAGTAATTTAGTCTTAGTTCTTATCAACAACTTTTTTATCTTTATTCAGCTGCAGTTAACCGGGGCGGACGGAATTCTTCTATTTCCTGCACTTCGACAATACCTGTTCGTTAGCGGCAAGCAATCGTACTGACTCATGCCTTCAGGAACCCGACTGAGAAAATTGTGACGGTTTACAACACGCACCAGCCTGCTCTTAGAATGGAAAATTATT
The DNA here is from genome assembly GCF_058798575.1 of Hydrotalea sp. GW822-HT8A01. NCBI lineage: Bacteria > Pseudomonadati > Bacteroidota > Chitinophagia > Chitinophagales > Chitinophagaceae > Hydrotalea > Hydrotalea sp. GW822-HT8A01. The sequence continues at coordinate 3,470,408 of NZ_CM179506.1, read as the reverse complement.
TTGAAGACGTTTGCAAAGTGCTTGACAAGCTTACGGACAACAGAACAAAAGATTTTAAAATGAACCTGAAGTCCATACTGTATATGAGTGTGCTCATGAACAATTACCGTAACGAGATCATTGCCAAAAATCCACCTGATGCAGCTATTAAACTTCTTGGTTTTATCAGTAAGCTCATAGGTATTAACACATATTTTATGTAAACTTGTAGTAGTATTATTAACCAAAATGTGTAAACTTTTTTTAGGACAAGTCAAAATAAAATTCACTTATGTCGACACTAAATAAAACATCAGTTGTACTATCATTGGCATACACAATCTTTTCTTCAATTAGCGCTAATGCCCAGGAAACAAAACCCTATAAGGCGAAAGAAATAGAGGTTTATAAAGGACAGGAAATAAAACCAACAGGTAAAAAGCAGGGGCAGGTAGCACGAGATGGAAAGCAGGAAGTGAGTTATTTCTTTGGTTTATATAATTATTGGGTTCCCGGTACTTCCTACACTGTGCCAGATTATACAAACAAAACTGAGGTACTCCGAACTTCAGCAGGTACCGGAGTACTTCCGGGAAGTATAAGAATTGATGGAAACGGTAGCTACACCTGGAACAGCAGTTGGGATGGTAAGATTATTAAAGGGAGTTGGAGAATAACCGGTGATAGCGATTATCCGATTGAATTGATGAAGGCCCAGGAAGGAAAGAATTGGAAAATTGGTAAATCGAACGATGAGGGTGTTGCTATCATTGTATGGAATGGCTCAACTTGGTATAATGGCAAAAGGATAAAAGGCGGAAAATGATTTTTGTAACATCGTTTTCGCTTTTAAAAAGTCGTGTGAAGGCGTTTGCGGCATTTTATTTTTTCTTTCTGGAAACTATTGCAAAGCATATTACTTTTTAAAGGAACTTTCGCGGAACAGAAGTAGGGCGGCCCACGGCATTGTGTTTATAAAATTGTGGATGGACAGACATTTATTCTCGGACAGCGTTCAGGTTGACAACCTTTTCGTGGGACAGCCCCACACGAACTTTTAAGAAAAATATAACGAACAAACAATCGCTTAACGTTACCAAACAGAAATAACAACACATCAATATGAAAAAAGGAAAAACAATCACAAACAAAATTACTGGTGAAAAAATTACCTGGGTTGAAACAAGTGCCGACACCAATGGTAAATACATTTTATTTGAGTTTGATGTTGCGCCAAAAGGCTATGTTCCCGTGAGGCATATTCACCCTTCGCAAAATGAGCATTTTGAAATACTATCAGGCTCTCTTCGACTTGAATTGAATGGAGAAACCAAGCATTTAAGCGCGTCAGACAAAATAGTTGTTCCTAAAGGGCAACCACACCAATGGTGGAACAATTCGCCCGACACGACTGTAAAAATGAAAATAAAATTTGAACCGGCACTGAAAACAGAAATATTTTTTGAGCAGTTTTTTGGACTGGCTAACGATGGCAAAACTAAAGCGGACGGTTCTCCAAAGTTCCTGCAGGTAATGGCTATGAGCAACACATACGAAATTTATATTTCAGGACCACCAATTCCTGCCCAAAAAATAATGAGTTTCGTATTAGGTGGCGTAGCTCGTTTGTTTGGGTTCAAAAAATATTACAAAAAATATAGTGAGTATTAGAGCCAATAGACGGGTAAGTTTTTCAATCGGGGACAATGACGTGAAACTAAACGCCACCTTCGGCAATTTGCGAACCGTTGTAAGCAATCCCACGGTGGACACAAACTTTCAATTCGAGTTACCAAGACGAAGGGCGAACACATAACAGGAAGTTTGCTGCTATGCTGGCAGACGAATATATTCTCAGCTTCATATCGCTATCAGCCCATATCCAGCCGACGGGATTCTATCAGCTTTTGTTGTTATCTTCATCAGCAGTTTTTCAATCGGTGGCGGCTCCGGGCAGGACATTATAAAATACCAGCACAGCAGCAACCTAAATATTTTCAATCTTCGTATGACTGAGCCTACGCGTACTTTTTTGTAGCTTGCAGCTACTAACCCCAATCTTCATTTATTCCAAATAGCTATTTGTATGCGTACAGGTGAAATAAAACTTAAAATTTATCTGTTCACACACCATCAATATTTATAAAAAAAAATCCCCTCAAAACAATCAAAGTCAACTGAAAAAAATTGCATGCCAACCCTTGCAAAATAATAAAAGGTAGTATTTAATTACCTGTTGTTCCATCCCGTACTTTCACTTTTTTTCGATGCTGGTTCTTTTTTTCGAATTGTAAAATTTCTTTTGGTTTATTACCGGTGTTTACTTTTTCTTTTGGTAAACTATCCTGCAATAATGTATTTTTATTGATTGTGTTTGCTGAAGTGTCTTTTTGATGCACACCAACGGGCTTTGGCTTTACGATGGCATCATAACTGTAGGTTTCTGTTCTTATTAAAGAAGAAGATCCCGGTAAATAATATTTCCAAACCCCGTCTTTCACCGCATATGCATTAATTTTAATGATTTTTTTGTCAACTTTATATTCATCATACAAATCGGGAACATAAATGGTATCATATTTTTTTTGTGGGTCTATTGCTTTCCAACTTTCCACATGTTCAAGTGAACCGTTGTAAAAATATTCCTGCTGGCCGTCTTTATTTCCCCAGCGATAATTTTCAACGGCAATTAAATCACCCATCAAACTGTACCTTCTCCATCTGCCTTCTTTCAAATTGTCTTTGTATTCTCCTTCTTCTTCATAACCGGGTTCACCCCTTAATTCATCTAAATGAATGAGCCATTTACCCTGTTTTTTATTGTTCATATCTATACAATTCAGGGTATCTCCACGATCAGAAATCATAAAAGTTTTGCATTGTGCAAAAACACCGGAATGAAAAATAGTTATAAGCGGTATGATTAACCAACGCATAAATTGTATATTAGATTTACGAATGTACTTTTTATTCCGCAATTAAGGTTTACGGTATAGTTCCGCATTCGTTTATGAAATGCTAAATGAGAAAATTATGCTAAAACTAACTTTTACCACTGTATGCTTGTGTATTGCCATAAGCCTGTTTGCACAAGTGCCTCCAACTTCAGCTGATCAAAGATTGAAGGGATTGGAGAAAAAATCGGCCTTGATAGCTCAATCAGTTATTAATCAAATTCCATTTAGAAATGTAGGTCCCAGCATTATGAGTGGTCGCGTTGTTGACCTAGCCGTAAACCCTAAAAACCCTACTCAGTTTTATGTGGCCTATGCAACCGGAGGATTATGGTATACCCAAAATAACGGACAGAGCTTTACCCCAGTTTTTGATAGTATGCAAGTGATTACAATAGGGGCCATAGCGGTTGACTGGACATCCGGTACCATTTGGGTAGGTACAGGCGAGGTAAATAGCAGTCGCTCATCATATGCAGGATTGGGTGTATATAAATCAAACAATCGTGGTAAAACATGGCAGTACATGGGATTACCTGAAAGTCATCATATTGGAAAAATTGTACTACATCCCACCAATAAAAATATTGCATGGGTTGCTGTACTGGGCCACTTGTATTCTCCCAATATAGAGCGGGGTGTATACAAAACAACAGATGGTGGTAAAACCTGGAAACAAACTTTGTTTGTGAATGAAAATACAGGAGTAGTAGATCTGGATATTCAATCAAAAAATCCATCGGTATTGTATGCGGCGGCATGGTACAGAACCCGCACTGCTGCTAACTTTGAAGAAAGTGGAGCGAGTAGCGGTATTTATAAAAGTACGGATGGCGGTAATTCCTGGAAGTTGATAACGAATGAAGGTGCAGGTTTCCCGGTTGGCAAAGGCGTTGGCAGAATTGGGTTAGCAACTGCTCATCAACATTCCAATTGGGTGTATGCTGTGGTAGATAATAATTTTCATTTGCCCGATACTGCAAAAAAAATGACCGATACATCAAAATACACCCTCACTGATTTTAAAGATTTATCGAAAGAAGCATTCCTTGCTTTAGATAATAAAAAATTAAATACTTTTTTACGACTGCGTAGAAATGGGATTCCTGAAAAATACACCGCAGAAATTATTAAAGAAAAAGTTAAAGCAAATGAATTAAAGCCCACCTGTATTTGGGATTATTTAATGGATGCAAATACTGCTTTATTCACAACACCCATTATTGGTTGCGAAGTATACAGGAGTGAGGATGCAGGTAAAACCTGGAAAAAAATGAATGATAAACAATTGAAATTATACAATACCTATGGCTATTACTTTGGTAAAATATTTGCCAGTGCTGCCAATGATGATAAATTGGTGATTACCGGTTTTGATGTTGAATTAAGTGAGGATGGTGGTAAAACATTTAAACCAATTAATAATGTATTAACCCATGCCGATCATCACATAGCCTGGATAAATCCTGCTGATGATCAACACATGATTATTGGTAATGATGGAGGTTGCAATATTACTTATGATGATGGTGCGCATTGGTTTAAGGCGAATACCCCATCCGTTGGTCAGTTTTACTCCGTTACTTATGATATGGCTACCCCTTACAATGTTTATGGTGGATTACAGGATAACGGCAGTTGGTTCGGCCCTTCAAACCATAAAGAGAATCCCGGATGGATGGCGAGTGGTTCCTATGCGTTTAAACCAATTAACGGTGGCGATGGTATGCAGGTGCAGGTTGATTGGAGCGATAATACAACGGTTTATTCCGGATTTCAGTTTGGAAATTATATGCGTAGCAATAAAAACAGGCGTGCATCTGTTGATGAGCCGGACGCAGATGCAGTTCCGGGAGAATCGGAAAGTTCAATAAAGTTGGTTACTGCTGCTAATGCAAAAGAGGATTCAACTATTTATATCCATCCGCGTGGCGATTTAGGAGAAGCGCCATTGCGTTTTAACTGGCAAACACCTATTTTATTAAGCAGACATAATCAGGATATTTTATACTATGGCAGTAATAAATTTCAACGTTCATTGCACCGGGGCGAAGATTTGGAAACATTAAGTAATGACTTAACAACCAATCCACCACAGGGCAATGTGCCATTTGGCACATTAACTACCATTAGTGAAAGTCCTTTGAGGTTTGGTTTGTTGTATGCCGGTGCCGATGATGGTTCATTACATGTTAGTTTTGATGATGGCTATACCTGGCAATCTATTCAGGATGGTTTACCTAAAGGCTTATATGTTAGCAGGGTAACTGCCAGTGCTTTTAAAGAAAGCAGGGTGTATGTAAGTTTAAATGGTTATCGGAATGATGATTTTAAGCCCTATTTATTTGTAAGCGATGATTATGGCAAAACCTGGAAGTCAATTGGTGCTGATTTGCCATATGAATCAATCAATGTTATAAAAGAAGACAACAAACTCAAAAATGTAATTTACGTGGGTACTGATGGCGGATTGTATGTAAGTGCCGACAATGGTATTACGTTTATGGGATGGGATAATGGTTTGCCTTTTAGTATTCCGATACACGATATTGCCATCCAACCTATTGCCAACGAAATTATATTAGGAACACATGGGCGCAGCATTTATATTGCTCCACTTAATGAAGTACAAACAAAACTTAAAAAATAATGTATACTACAATGTATAAGTAATATGCTGTAAAACAGCTTCAGGTAAGGCCGGTAGTTTTTTTCTTTCAATCAGAAAGGTAGACAGGCCGGCTAAATCTTTAAAAATAAAATGTTGTTGTGCAGCGCCTTCTAAATAGCCGGCTCCGCTGGTATTGCCGGTACCAACGCGCATGCCAATCATTCTGCGCACCATTGTTAAATGTTGATGGCGCCAGGTGCTTAATAAATGGTCTGTTTCAATCAATGCATCAATAATTTGGAATGAAGTTTGGAACAAAGGATAATTTCTGTATAGAATCATGAATAAGGCCGATTGCAGTGCAGATGCGGTAAACTGGTGCCTGAGTGCTTTACATTCTTCTTCTGTAAGATTACCATTGTTTTGATTGAATAAAACAAAATCAAAATCTGTTGATTTATTTTTTTCATGTATGTTTAAGCTTGTAACATATAAATGTCTGTAATCATTCCAGAAAGGGTGTTCTGTAATAGAAGATGGAGTTAATGAAATGGGCCGGTAAGTTTTCCATAAATCCGGTTTTAAATAAGGCATACGCTCTAACCATTTGTTCAATAATTCAGCTAATGATGGTGTAGCTTCTGCCTCATTAATGATTGAATAATCTGTCATCGTAAAGCCGCCATTGTTGGTTCTTTTGTAATAATCAGATCGGTGTCGTTGTTGCATTTTTAAACCCAATTTGACTTCAATCATTCTAAATTGTAAACTCTGAAAGCCGGATGCCGGAACAAGTAAATTCCGAAACGACAGGAAATCCAGTGGTGTCATCGTATCCAAAATGCGTACCTGTTGGTTTAATAAATTCAAGATGGTGTTGATTCTTTTAATGCGCTGCAAAATAATACCCGCATCTTCCGTATTATCATTTATGGTTTCTTTTCTGAAAATGGCAGTAATACTATCTATCTCAAATAAAATTTGTTTAAACCAAAGCTCATATGCCTGATGAATAATAATGAATAACATTTCATCATGTGCCGGCTCATTTCCTTTTTCAAAACTAGTGGGCTGCTGGCTGGATAAAATTTTATCTAATTGCAAATAGTTATGATAATAAGGTTGATTTGTTGCCATAACGCAATCGTTAATGTGGTAAATAGTACAAATAAAAAACTTCTGATTCAGATTCCTTTGTTTTTTTAATTTTCTCTTTGTTTTGTCTGCAATCCATTATGCCATTTTGCTGGTATATTTCTGGTATATTTTTTAAACTTGCTTAAATGTGTTTATTTTACACATCAATTCCAAAGCATACTTCAGCCAAGAACTTTATTTTTGTTTGGTGTGCATCAGTATGCGGGATTAAAAAATTAAATTTTAAAATGATGAAATCATTCCTGAGCTTTTTAACCGCCATTGTTTTTTTAACCGCCTGTAACCAGTCATCCCATCAGCAATCAGCAGTAGCTAAAAGTGATACTGCAATGATTGATGGCCATCCTGCCTGGATTATGCAGGGCAATATTTATGAAGTAAATATCCGTCAGTACACTGCTGCCGGAACTTTTAAAGCTTTTGAGCCCAATTTAGACCGACTGAAAGCAATGGGTGTACAAACTTTATGGTTTATGCCCATTAATCCCATCAGCAAAACAGATCGTAAAGGCAGCTTAGGAAGTTATTATGCAGTAAGTACTTATATGGATGTAAATCCTGAATTTGGTACAATGGCAGATTGGAAGCAGTTGGTTGCATTATGCCATGAAAAAGGTTTTAAAGTACTATTAGACTGGGTACCCAATCATACAGGAGCCGATCATTATTGGTTAACCAAACATCCTGATTTTTATGTGAAAGACAGTACAGGCAAACCTGCAATGGCAGCAGATTGGGCCGATACGCGTAAATTAAACTATGCCAATAATGAATTACGCGATACAATGATTGCGCAAATGAAATATTGGATTGATTCTACCGGAATAGATGGTTATCGTTGTGATGTGGCCAGTGATGTTCCAGATGATTTCTGGAAAAAATGCATTGCTACATTACGAAAAGATAAAAATATTTTTATGTTGGCCGAAGGCGATAAGCCTGCTTTAAATGAAGATGGTTTTGATGCCACTTATACCTGGAATGATTTTAATATCATGAAAGAAATTGCAAAAGGTAAAAAGCCGGCTTATGCAATAGATAGTGCCTTGCATAGAACAGATAGTTTGTTTCCCAAAAATGCCTTGCGCATGTATTTTACCAGTAATCATGATGAGAATAGCTGGAATGGAGCCGATTTCTCAACCATGCCCGGCGCCAGTCATGCCCCTTTTGCAGTATTTACGCAAACAATTGTGAGAAGTGTTCCCCTCATTTACAGCGGCCAGGAAGAACCTGTATTAAGGGCTATTCGCTTTTTTGATAAAGATACTATGGTATTTAATAAATACGAACGGGCACCCTTTTATGCTAAGTTATTGCATTTAAGAAGTGAAAATGAAGCTTTGGCTGCAAATGCAACATTTATGCAAATTCATACCAATGCCGATGATAAAGTATTTGCTTATTTACGAACCATGAACAATAAAAAAGTTTTAGTTGTTTTGAACTGGAGTAGCAAGCCCATTACCGTTACATTGAATCATCCACAAATTATAGGTAATACTACTGAATTATTTACGAATGAAAAGGTAAGTGTAACAAAAGGCATGTCATTGCCATTAAATGCCTGGGGTTATAAGGTATTTGTATATTAAAATATATTTCATTGCATTAACAAAAAAATACATTCTATATAATAATAATTTCATCATGCAGTTAAAAAATTTAACACAACACATCATTAATAAAAACAGCTTTTTATGTGTTGGTTTAGATACAGAGTTAAAGCGACTGCCCAAACATTTACAGCAGCAGCCCAATGCTGTGCTTCAATTTAATAAGGCTATTATAGATGCAACGAAAGATTATTGTGTGAGTTATAAAATCAATACTGCATTTTATGAAGCAATGGGTGCAAAGGGCTGGGATATAATGGAGGCAACCTTGCATTATATCCCAGCTACGCATTTTTCTATTGCTGATGCAAAGCGCGGCGATATTGGCAATACCGCTGCACAATATGCCCGCACGTTTTTTGAAGTATATCCTTTCGATGCTGTAACAGTAGCGCCATACATGGGTGAAGATAGTATTCGTCCGTTTTTAGAGTATAACCAGAAAGTCACCATTGTATTGGGCTTAACTTCAAACAAAGGCAGTGAAGATTTTGAACAGTTAATCGTTCAGGAAACAGGCGGTAATTCCGGTGCTTATTCACAAAAAAAACTGTACGAAAAAGTTATAGAAAAAGTAGCAAACTGGGGAACAACTGAGCAATTAATGTTTGTGGTAGGTGCAACCAAAACTGTGGAAATGAAACAAATTCGTTCAATTGTTCCGGAACACTTTTTTCTGGTGCCGGGGGTTGGTGCACAGGGCGGCAATTTAAATGAAGTGGCTGATTTTGGATGGAATAAAAATATTGGACTTTTAGTAAATGCCAGTAGAAGCATTATTTATGCAGATGATACTGAAAATTTTCAAATAACTGCAGCTGCTGCAGCTGCAAAATACCAATTGATTATGCAACAGATACTTTCTCAAAAATTACTGTAATTTTTTTATCAGTGCTGCAATCATTTGTGCCCATTGCCGATACATTGTAGCGGTGTAGTGTAACCCATCATCCGTAAAATATCCTTCTTCAACAATATACTTTGTTAAGTTGGCGATATTGATAAAATGTACACCTGCTTTGTTGCAATGTGCTTCACAAATAACATTCAATGTATCAATTTCTTTGTGAATTTTTTCAATGTTTGTTGCATGTTTACGCGCTGCAAAAGGCGAATAACCCCAATCGGGAATTGCAATGCCCATTACTTTGCCAGGTTGGTTCCCTGTATAATGTATGGCTTTTTGTAACAGGAATTGATAATCATTTTCAAATTCAATAATATCGTAATTTCTGTATTGGTTATTAACACCAATTAATAATGTTACAAAATCATAATTTGTGCTGAACGGGTGATGAATTAAATATTCTGCCAGCTCAAAACTGGTCCAACCGGTTTGGGCAATTATTTCGGGCGCATTGCAATGAATCTGCATTTGGCGAAGCAGCTGCATCAGTTGATAAGGAAAACTATCATACAATGGTGCACCTTCACCAATGGTGTAGGAATCGCCGAGGCAAAGTAACTGATGAATCGGTTTCATATTAAAATTCATTTTTTAATATTTCATAAAATGCAAATATATCTTGAAAACTGCAATACAATGGTGCCGGAGCTATACGAATTACCCCCGGTTCTCTGAAATCTACTATTATTCCTTTTTCCAACATTTTGCTGTGTATGGTTTTGCCATTTTCTTTAAAATAAAGCGATAATTGTGCACCCCGTTCTTCAGGTGCTGCGGGTGTAATCATTTCAAACCCAATACCGGGTAATTGCTTTAATAGAAAATCCAGATAACCGGTTAATGCTATGCTTTTCCTGCGAATTGCATCCATGCCTGCTGCTTCAAAAATTTCGAGCGATGCCATTAGTGCGGCAGTATTCATCACTTGTGTAGTGCTTATGTTCCAACCGCTGGCATTGTTTTTTGGTTTAAAACCTTTTTCCATTTTAAATCGTTCTTGTTCATCATTTCCCCACCATCCACCTAAACGCGGAAAGTTAATATCGGTGGCATATTGTTCATGAATATATATACCTCCAATTGCTCCCGGCCCGCCATTCAAATATTTATAACTGCACCATACGGCAAAATCTACATTCCATTCGTGTAACTGAACCGGTACATTACCGGCAACATGTGCCAAATCAAAAGCTGCAACGGCACCTGCTTTGTGTGTAATAGCTGTAATAGCTTTTATATCAAACAATTGACCGGTATAATATTGAATGCCACCTATTAAAACCAAGGCTAATTGGCCAGCATTTTTTTCAATAGTGTCAATAATATCTTTGGTTTGTAAAGTTTTATTACCCGGTTTCGGTTCAATTTCAATAATAGTAGTAGCAGGATCTAAACCAAAATGTTTAACCAGTGTTTCAACCGCATATTGGTCGGAAGGAAAAGCACCGGCTTCCATAATAATTTTAAATTTTTTTGTATCAGGTTTATAAAAACTGAGCAGCAGTAAGTGCAAATTCACCGTTAAGGTATTCATCACCGTTACTTCATGTGGCAAGCATCCCATAATTTTTGCCAGTGCCGGTTTTAAGTATTCCTGATAATACAACCAGGGATGGGTGCCGGTAAAAAAGCCTTCAATGGCGTGGCTACGCCAGGAAGCCAATTCCGTTTCTATGATGGTTGCAGCCTTTTTGGGTTGTAATCCTAATGAGTTGCCACAAAAGTAAATGGCCGCTTTATTATGAATGGTTGGGAAATAAAACGCATTACGATATATTTTTAAAGGATCATTTTCATCGGCATTTTTAGCAAATGCAAAATCTGTACTGTAGGCTGTCATCATTTTCTGTTTGTACAAATTAACTCTATTTGCTTCAAATATTTTTCGGCTGTTTATGGATAAGCGGTTTTTTGCGTATTGGTTAATTGGCTATTTTTAATCTTCCAAAAAAATGCTATGAGAAAATTATTTTTATTGATGGTGTTATTGGTGTGTACATCCATATTGTATGCCCAACAATTGGTTACAAAAGCCAATTATGAAATGGCCGCAAAATATTCGCCCAATAGATTAAAGAAAATGGTTTTTAGTACATCTGTTGATCCGCACTGGCTCAAAAAATCGAATCGTTTTTGGTATATGTATGAAACCACAGCAGGTAAAAAGTGGTTCTTGATAGATCCGTCGAAAAATGAAAAAAAGTTATTGTTTGATAATGATAAGCTGGCTGCTGCCATTACACTAATTGTAAAAGACCCTTTTGATGCACAGCATTTGCCGATTGATAGTTTGAAATTTGTTAAAGACGAAAACTGGATTCAATTTCAAATTAAAAGCTCATTAGACGAAGTGCAAACCGATACTTCCAAAAATAAAAATGAAGCAACCCCACCAAAGAAAAAAGTATTTTATTTTGAATACAACATCAATACCAATGAGTTGGTGGAACTGAAAGATTTTAAGCGCCCGCTTCGCAAACCCGCCTGGGCAAATATTTCGCCCGATAGTTCCATTGTTTTATTTGGAAGAGAGAATAATTTGTATTGGATGGATAAGCTGAATTATGAAAAAGCTTTGAAAAATGAAGACGATTCTACCATTGTAGAACATGCTTTAACAAAAGATGGAATTGAAAATTTTAGTTATTACAACGCCTCTAATTTATCAGGAACCGGTGAATCGAATGTAGATAAGGAAAAAAATAAAAAGAAACGCAAAGCTGTTTGGGCTTATTGGTCGCCCAATAGCCGTTATTTTTCTTTAACCAGGGTAGATAATCGGAATGTACAGGATTTATGGGTCATTAACAGCATGGCACAACCCCGGCCTACTTTAGAAACGTATAAATATTGGATGCCCGGTGAAAAACAATCACCGGTAGATCATTTGTATCTTTTTGACATGCAAAAACAGGAAGGCAAAGAATTACAAGTAAATGCTTTTAAAGATCAGGACATTAGCATATGGGCAGCACCGGATAAAAAGAATAATCGGGATGATGATACCCGCCCCAGCATTTGGTTAGGTAATAATCAGGCCTTTTATTTTACTCGTACCAGCCGCGATTTAAAAAGAATTGATATTTGCAAAGCCTGGGTAATGCCCGATACTATTCAAACATTAATTGAAGAGCGTTTTAATACTTATGTAGAGGTAAGGAGGTTAGGACTGGTAAATGATGGCAAAGAACTTATTGAATGGAGTGAAAGAGATGGATGGGGTCATTTTTATTTGTATGATGGCAACGGAAAATTCAAAAACCAAATCACATCAGGCCCTTATCATTGCGAGGATATATTAGGCATTGACGCAAATAAAAGAATATTGTATTTTACTGCCAATGCCAGAGAGAAAAATGAAAATCCCTATTACCTGCATGCCTATAGTATTCATTTTGACGGTACAGGATTAACCTTACTTAATCCGGGGAATTTTGATCATGTGGTGGAGATGAATGATGATAACCGTTATTTCGTAGACAATTTCAGCAGGGTAAATACTGTGCCTGCCTCAGTTTTATACAACAGTGAAGGTAAAGCAGTTATGAATTTGGAAACGGCAGATTTATCTGCTTTAATGGCTACTGGTTATCATTTTCCCGAACCATTTAGTGTAAAGGCCGATGATGGTATAACCGATTTATATGGTGTATTGTATAAACCTTTTGATTTTGATTCCACCAAAAAATATCCCGTAATAGAATATGTATATCCAGGCCCGCAAACGGAGGCAGTAAATACAGCATTTTCTACCAATATGAACAGAACCGATCGGTTGGCACAATTGGGTTTTGTAGTAGTAACAGTTGGAAACAGAGGTGGCAACCCTTCGTACAGCAAATGGTACCATACGTATGGATATGGTAATTTACGTGATTATGGTTTGGCCGATAAAAAAACTGCTGCAGAGCAGTTATGTAATAAATATAGTTTCATGGATATCAATCGTGTGGGTATTCATGGGCATAGTGGGGGTGGATTTATGAGTGCAGCTGCCATGTTGGTATATCCTGACTTTTTTAAAGTAGCCGTTGCATCATCGGGTAATCATGATAACAGTATTTATAACCGTTGGTGGAGTGAGAAGCATCATGGTGTAAAAGAGGTAATTAAAGGAGGCGATACCAGTTTTGTGTATAGTATCGATAAAAATCCAACCATTGCCAGCCATTTAAAAGGTCATCTAATGCTTTCTACTGGCGATATTGATAACAATGTGCATCCTGCCAACACCATTCGTTTGGCGAATGCACTCATAAAAGCCAATAAACGATTCGATTTGATCATGCTGCCCGGCCAACGACATGGTTATGGTGATATGACTGAGTATTTCTGGTGGCGCATGGCCGATTATTTTTCACAATACTTAATGGGCGATCATACTGAGCGGAATGTAGATATTACTGAAATGGATAATGATATTCCCATGAGTAAGTAAAAATGAACAGCACACAAGTTTCAGACAATAAAAAAGCTGCCTCCAAAATGGGGCGGCCTTTTTTATAAGACTATTTTTATTTGTAAAGTTAGCTTGCTAGAAAAGCTCTGTAATCGGCCATTCGGGCTAAGTTATGTTTAATGGAAAAATAACGCAGATTACTGTCTTCTTTAATTTTTGGAACATTTTGAATGCCGGTTTTTTTTACCATTAATTCATGCAAATTACGCACTTCATCTTCTGTAATATCCAGCAAATAAGCCATACGCGGAACAGTAAGACCCATTACATGAAAAATAAGATACTTGCGTTCTAATTCCGTATAATTATATGGATTAACATTTCTGATTTTTACTTCCCGATAAGCTAACGAATCTTCAATGATGGTAGGATAAGGCAATGAGGTTCTGGGATCCAGATAAAACTCCTCACCATTCATAATTCTTTGAAAAGCATCAATAATCAGGTCTTCAAAGAAGGGCTTCATGATAAACCCTTCTGCCAGACAAAGTGTGGCATTAAATAGGTTTTCTTCCGTATCATGAACGGTGAGTATTAAAATCTTAATATTGGGATAAAAAATCTTCATGTAATGGGCAAGCGATGCTCCATCTGCTCCGGGCATATTAATATCAATTACCAATAAGTCAGGCAGGGGCTTCTTTGCAATTTCCAGGTCTTTGATATACACTAAAAATTCATAAACGGAGTAGCAAGCCTTCTCCATCACAAAGTCGGTACGCTCTATAAAAAAATCTCTAAAGCGCCAATGGGTTCGGTAGTGGTCATCTACCATAACAAATCTGTACATGCACGTAAGTATTGGTTAATAATTAGCATAATTCTGCCATCCACTAAACTTCATGCTTTATCTTCTTTTTTGATTTGTTGGGGACAATTTCAAGCAGCAAATTACATTTTTTTGCAGCAATTTTCCAAAAATCCTTTTTAACAGATATTTTCACCCATTTAACCGTTCTTAATTTATTAATCCATTTTTTTAAACAGCATCTTTTATTTTCGTTTAAAAATGAGATTATGAGAAGAAAACTATTTTTTATTGCAATACTGTTTTATGTGCCTTTAACATCAATGGCATGGGGCATGTTAGGCCATCGGGTAGTTGGCCAGATAGCTGAAAGTTATTTAACTCCAAAAGCTGCTGCAGCCATTAAAGATATTTTAGGCAATGAAACCATGGCTTTAGCCAGTACATGGGCCGATTTTGTAAGATCTGATCATGAATACGATTATATCTCTCCATGGCATTACATAAATGTAGCCGATAATTTAACGCAGGAGGAATTGAATGCTTATCTGGCGCAGGATACCATTGCAGATGCATATACCAAAATTAATTTTTTAGCCAATGAATTAAAACGCAAAGACTTATCGAAGGATGTCAAAAAAATGTATGTACGTTTATTGATTCATATCGTTGGGGATGTACATCAGCCCATGCACGTTAGCCGGGAAGAAGATGCCGGCGGAAATAAAATTAAAGTGTTTTGGTTTGGCCAGCCTACCAATTTACATTCGGTTTGGGATGATAAATTAATCAGCAGTGAGCAGTTAAGCTATACGGAATATACCAATGCCATCAATTATACCAACAAAGCGCAACGCCAGGCCTGGATGCAGCAACCCGTTAGTCAATGGATTTATGACTCTTATGTAATAGCACAAAAACTATATGCTGAAGTAAAAGCACCCGATCAAAAATTAAGTTACCGATATGTGTACGACCATATTCAAACTGCTAATGAGCAATTATTAAAAGGCGGTGTGCATTTGGCCGGTTTAATGAATCAGATTTTTGGATAATCAGGTAGCAGGATTCACATACTCCTTTTCGCTTTTTGCAATAACAATGGTAGCAACGCCATTACCAATTAAATTGGTGATGGCTCTTGCTTCACTCATAAATTTATCTACTCCTAATAAAAATGCCAAACCTTCTACAGGTATGGTGTGTATGGCAGTAAGGGTAGTGGTTAATACAATAAAGCCGCTGCCGGTGACACCCGCAGCTCCTTTTGAGGTAAGCATTAGTATCAGTATTAACATCAGTAAATGCTCAAAACTTAAATGTACCTGATACAATTGTGCTATAAAAATGACTGCCATTGATAAATAGATGGAAGTACCATCCAAATTGAATGAATAACCGGTAGGTATTACCAAACCTACTACCGTTTTACTGCAGCCCATCTTTTCTAGTTTCGACATTAAAGTAGGCAAGGCAGCTTCTGATGAAGAGGTTCCCAACACCAATAAAAGCTCTTCTTTTATAGCCACCAAATATTTCCAGATACTTAAATTGTAATATTTTAAAATGCTGCCCAATACCATAAAAACAAACAAGGCAGATGCTCCATAAACACAAGCCACTAATTTGGCAAGTGGCAGCAGCGTAGCCAATCCAAATTTACCTACGGTAAAAGCCATTCCTCCAAAAGCGCCTACCGGCGCCAGATACATCACATATTTTAGTGCAATAAAAACATAATGTGATAATTTGCCTAGTTGATGAATAATGTTGATTCTGTGTTTATGTTTGTTAATAATAATCCCTGCAATGATGGCCAATAATAAAGCTTGAATGGTGGTATTGGATTGCAAAAAACTGAGCCAGTTAAATGATTCGGATGCAGTAGTTGCTTTTACCGCTGCTGCCACAGGTAATAACTGTTTATTAATATTTCCAGGCTTAAGTATTAACGCTACACCCATTCCAATCAACAAGGAAAGCGTTGTAATGAGCTCGAAATAAATAATGGATTTTATACCAATTCGGCCCACCTTTTTCAAATCGCCCATGCTCGAAATACCCAATACAATGGTGAAGAAAATAATGGGAACAATAAAAATTTTTATTAAATCAACGAAATAAGTGCCTAAAAACTTCATGGAAACGGCTGTATCAGGGGAAAAAACACCCAATGCAATAGCAGTAATAATTGCAATAAAAACATAAAAAGTTAAGTGGCTGAGAATTTTTTTCAAAATAGCTTGTTTAGCAGTGTAATGTTCAAGTAGTTGATATACAAATATAAAGTTGAAACCCATTAAATATTATTCATAAAAAAACAGATGCCGGATGAAGATTCAATTCATCAATCAATATTGCGTTCGAAGCAAGGGCAATCCTAAAAGAAAAATGTAACAAAATGCGGAGAGATGTGTGCATCTTGTTACATTTGTTTTAATTGTATTAGGTGTGTAGTTTAAAACCTGTTTTCCTGAAATTCAACGATTCATTCTAATAAAAAAAAGAATATGGCTGCCAGAACCGATTTATTCCAGTCACCAGATTATTTTCAGTTAGATGATTTATTAACCGAAGAACACAAAATGGTACGGGATGCTGTGCGTAATTATGTAAAAAAAGAAATTTCGCCCATTATAGAAGAATATGCACAAAATGCAACTTTTCCCGAACAAATTGTATCACAATTGGGTCAATTAGGCTGCTTCGGGCCCACCATTCCGGCACAATATGGCGGTGGCGGTTTAGATTATATTAGTTATGGATTAATGATGCAGGAATTGGAACGGGGTGATAGCGGGGTTCGTTCTACTGCCAGTGTTCAGGGCTCGTTGGTGATGTTCCCTATTTATGCGTATGGTAATGAGGAACAGCGTAACAAATATCTGCCCAAATTAGCTTCTGGTGAATGGTTGGGTTGTTTCGGATTAACTGAACCCAATCACGGCAGTAACCCTGCGGGTATGCTTACCCATTTTACAGAGGCAGGCGATCATATCATTTTGAATGGTGCTAAAATGTGGATTAGTAATGCGCCATTTGCTGATGTTGCGGTAGTTTGGGCAAAAAATGAAGCGGGTGAAGTGCAGGGCGTAATTGTAGAAAGAGGTATGGAAGGTTTTACAACACCCACAACACATGGAAAATGGAGTTTGCGAGCCAGTGCCACCGGCGAATTGGTTTTTCATGATGTAAAAGTGCCTAAAGCCAATATTTTACCCAATGTTAAAGGGTTAAAAGGTCCTTTAAATTGTTTAACAAAAGCCCGTTATGGTATTGCTTGGGGTGCATTGGGAGCAGCGATGGATTGCTATGATACAGCTTTGCGATACAGCAAAGAAAGGGTTCAATTTGGGAAACCGATTGGTGCATTTCAGTTGCAGCAGAAAAAACTGGCTGAAATGATTACAGAAATTACCAAAGCACAACTATTGGTTTGGCGTTTGGGTGTATTAATGAATGAAGCAAAAGCAACACCGGCTCAGGTAAGTATGGCTAAACGGAATAGTTGTGAAATTGCCGCAAATATTGCAAGAGATGCCCGGCAAATATTGGGTGGCATGGGCATTACAGGCGAATATTCAGTGATGCGCCACATGATGAATCTGGAAAGTGTGATTACATACGAAGGAACGCATGATATTCACCTTTTAATTACTGGAATGGATATTACAGGCTTTAATGCATTTACATAAGCAGGATTGATGAGATTATATATGAACAATGAATCATTCAGTCAAACAAAGACATCATCAAAATTTCCCCCCATTTTTTTGGTGGGAATGATGGGCAGCGGTAAAAGTTACTGGTGTAAAGCTATTGCCCGGCAACTGAATTTTGGAGGCGTAGATTTAGATGCACAAATTGAAAAAGTATACCAACAGTCTATTGCTGCCATCTTCAATGAAAAGGGAGAAACATTTTTCCGGGAAAAAGAAGCAGCCGAACTGAGAACTTTTAGCAATAAAAATAGCGTTGTAGTGGCCACGGGTGGAGGTACTCCCTGTTTTCATGATAATATGTTATGGATGAACCAACACGGGATTACTATTTGGATTGATGAACCGGTGCATACTTTGGCTGAAAGACTGCTCAAAGAAAAATCGCATCGCCCATTGGTGGCCAATTTTGAAAATACAGCAGCACTCACGCATTTTTTATCGGAAAAATTAGCAGAAAGAAGCCGTTTTTATGGTAAAGCCGATATTCACTTAAAAGGCGAACAACTTCAAATAGAAACAATGATTACAGCTATACAATCTTTTGAAAATAAACAATTCAACATCAACCAATCGTGAATATGCTTAGAGGATTTTTAAAAACCGGAGCCTGGCTGGGTTTAATTACCGTAATATTAGGTGCTTTTGGCGCACATACGCTTAAACAATGGGTAGATGCAGACACCCTCAATGTATATGAAACAGGCATTCATTATCAAATGTTTCACGCATTGGCGTTGTTATTTGCAGGGATATTATACGAATCGTTTCCGGGAAAATGGATGCGTATAGCAGGCCGATTTTTTGCTGTGGGTATTTTGTTCTTTTGTGGCTCATTGTATGCCATCACCATCATGAAAGCCATGCATCATACCAGTGGATTAATTTGGGTGGGACCTATTACACCTATAGGAGGGGTGTTTTTTATAGCAGGATGGTTTTGCATGGTAGTCGCCCTTAATCGGAAAAGCTAATACAGATTGTAATCATTCCCACTATATCACTGAAAAGATAGGCTTTTTAGTAATCTGAATAAAAGATGCGCTGCCAATAAATAATCCACATACTTTTCTAATATGGCAATTTCGCAAGTAGTTCGCTTATATTTGTTAGTATGGCAAACCGCTTAAAAAAAAATGTGCCGCCGCCACCAGATCCTGAAAAATTACAACCGGATAAAGAGGTAGATATTTCCGTATCTGAAGTGGTGAAGGATGAGCGCACTACAAAAATTGCTGGTGCGGTAGCCCTTTTATTTGCTTTTTTTCTTTTTATTGCTTTTACTTCTTATTTATTTACCTGGCAGGATGATCAGGATAAAGTGCAGCAATTCGGCATAAAAATATTTTCGTTAGAAGATGTGAAAATTAACAATCTACTTGGTGTTTCCGGCGCTTATATGGCACATTTTTTTATGTACAAGGGTTTTGGTATTGCAGCATATTTGTTGTGTACTTTTTTCTTTGTAATTGGGGTAAATGGATTGTTTAGCAAAAAGGTATTTTCCATTCAGCGAAATTTGCGTTATGTTTTAGTGGGATTATTGATTATTAGTGTAGCCGCAGCTTTTATTACACCCAACAGTCAGTTTTCATGGGGTGGTGCAGTGGGCAATATGCTGGATAGCTGGTTCATTAAATGGATGGGTAAACTGGGTACCGCAGCATTTTTACTGATAGCTGTTTTTGCTTATGTAATATGGCGGTTCAATCCTGTTTTTAAACTCCCTAAATGGCCTCAGCGCATCAGTAAAAATAACCGGAATGTTTCACAGCCAATCACTTCAAATGAAGCCACAACACTTTCTGCTGATGAAATACCCGTTTACCAACAATGGGATGCTGAGAATAAACAAATTGAAGAAGTGCCGTTGGAGGTATATCCTGCAACAGATGAAGCTTGGGTTACAGCCAACAAACTGAAAAACGGAGGAAAAAATGTAACCGTTATTATGCCTGATGAATCAGCAATGATGGATGCCTCTAATCCTTTAATCCGTTTTGAATTGCAGGAAAAACAGCAGGGCATAGCTTTGGAAAAAACAGAATTAATTGCAGATGAGTCTGTTGATGTCATGCATAAGCATACGGAGTTAGACACAGCAACAGAACCTGAAGCAGTCATTCAAAATAATACTATTCATGAACATGCATCAGTTAGCATGCAGCCGAAATTGATGATAGATGATTCGGTTGATATGCAATTAGAAATAAAACCTGCCTCCGAAGAGGTTGCCTTTGTTGCTGCAAAAAAAGCATTGCCGGTATTAGATGAGCCTTATGATGCTACACTTGAACTGCGTAATTATAAATTTCCAACCCTTGATTTGCTTGATTTACATGGCAGTGAAAAAATTGTACATGACCCCAATGAATTAGAAGCAAATAAAAATCAAATTATTGCAACACTTAAAAACTATGATATTGCAATACAACGCATAGCCGCTACCGTTGGTCCAACAGTAACGTTATATGAAATTGTTCCTGCCCCTGGAGTTCGTATTAGCCGTATTAAAAATCTGGAAGATGATATTGCACTAAGTCTTGCTGCTTTAGGCATTCGAATTATTGCACCTATACCCGGCAAAGGTACCATTGGTATTGAAGTACCCAATATCAGGAAAACGGTGGTAAGTATGCGAACGCTGATATCGAGCGATAAATTTCAAAAAAATAATTTTTCATTACCTATTGCCATTGGTAAAAAAATTGACAATGAAAATTTTATTGTTGATTTGGCTTCCATGCCTCACTTACTCATGGCAGGTGCTACCGGTCAGGGTAAATCGGTGGGTTTGAATGCCATTTTGGTTTCATTGCTCTACAAAAAGCATCCATCGCAATTAAAATTTATTCTGGTTGATCCTAAGAAAGTAGAATTGAGCTTGTACCGGGTTATTGAAAAACATTTTCTGGCCAAGTTACCAGGAGAAGAAGAAGCTATTATTACCGATACAAAAAAGGTGGTAAACACATTAAATGCTTTGTGTATTGAAATGGATAACCGTTACGATTTGCTGAAAGAAGCAGGTGTTAGAAATATTAAAGAGTACAACCAAAAATTCACAGAAAGAAAATTAAATCCGCAAAAAGGACACCAATACCTTCCATTCATTGTATTGGTAGTAGATGAATTTGCAGATTTAATTATGACTGCCGGTAAAGAAGTTGAAATGCCCATTGCCCGGTTAGCGCAATTGGCCAGGGCAATTGGTATACACTTAATTATTGCTACACAAAGACCATCGGTAAATATTATTACAGGAACCATCAAGGCCAATTTTCCTGCCCGAATTGCTTTTAAAGTGTCTTCTAAAATAGATAGCAGAACCATTCTAGATGCAGGAGGGGCAGAGCAGTTAATTGGGAAAGGCGATATGCTGATTAATTACAATGGGGAAATTGTTCGATTACAGTGTGCTTTTGTTGATACACCTGAAGTAGATAAGGTATGTAATTTTATTGGGGAACAAAGAGGATATCCTGAAGCATTTTTATTGCCGGAATATGTAGATGAAAAAGATATGGAAGGCAGAGAAATGGATGTTACAGATCGTGATCCACTGTTTGAAGATGCAGCGCGTTTAATTGTGCAAAATCAGGTAGGTAGCACTTCGCTCATTCAGCGAAGAATGAAATTGGGTTATAATCGGGCCGGCAGGTTAATGGATCAGTTAGAAGCCGCCGGCATTGTTGGGCCTAATTTGGGCAGTAAAGCAAGAGAAGTACGTTTTAAAACAGAATCGGAACTGGAAGAATACCTGCATTCTATTCCTTAGCAAATGCTGATTTGAAACATTCCATAGATGATTTGTTAGCTGAAACGCATTCATTAACCTCCATTTTTTTTAACAACCGCTAAACAAACCACCTGAATACAGGTCTAAAATTTTTAAAGCCCTATCTTTGCGCCCAATATTTAAAAAATCAAAAAAGTTTGATCTAATCAGTGCTGTTTTGATTCATTTTTCAAATTAAATTTAAACAATGAAGTATTTGTTTTTTGTTGCAGGATTATTGATTGGAACGTCAATACAGGTAAAAGCACAAAATGATCCTGCAGCTAAAAAGGTTTTAAATGAGGTAGGAGAAAAAGTAAAATCAGCCAAAGGAATTACTGCAAAGTTTATGCTGGAATCCATTACCAGTAAAGGAAAGCCCAATGGTATTAAAGCAGGAACGCTTTCTATGAAAGGTGATAAATATTTACTGAAACAGGGTAAAACTGTTATTATTTGTGATGGCACCAATGTTTACAATTATGATGGCAATAAAACCATTACAAAATCTTCAGTAGAAGAAAGTGCAGCAACATTGAGCCCACAAAAATTACTATCCGGTTCTTATGATAAAGATTTTAATTACAAACTCATTTCTTCCAACGGCAGTAGTTATCAAATAGAAATGTTTCCAAAAGATGACAGGCGTAGTTTCCAAAAAGTTGATTTGTTTATCAATAAATTAAAACACTTAGTAACAAAAGCGGTAATTTTAGATAAAAGCAACAATAAAACTGTGGTGTTAATCAGTAACATGAATACGGCAGCGAAGTTGCCGGATGGCATGTTTAATTTTAACCGCGCCAACTATCCTGCCGATGCAGAATTATTAGATTAAAAATGAATGAAATAAATCATAAGCCACTCTAAAAGGTGGCTTTTTTTATGTGGGTTACTTAACTTTATTACATGCGAAACATAATTTTCAGCTTTGCTTTACTACTCCTGCTTATACCGGTAGTACAGGCACAATTTAACGTTAAGTTAATGGTTACAAAAGTGGCTACTCGGCAAGATGAGCCCATTTATGTAAGTGGTAATTTTAACAACTGGAATCCGAAAGATGAGCAATATCGGTTAAAGCCATTTGGTGGAAGCAGGGTGGGGATTGTAATTAAAAATATGACACCGGGTAATTATGCTTTTAAGTTTACCAGAGGCAGTTTTGATAAAGTGGAATGTTTGGCAGATGGGCGTGATATGAATGACAGGGTTTTACAGGTAGATTCGGATATTGATTCTTCTTTTACCATTGCTGGTTGGAAAGATGATTACCCTGAAAAACCCAAACCCTATACCGCCAGTCCGCAAGTTTCAATTATTGATACTGCTTTTTATATTCCACAATTACATAGCACCCGGCGAATTTGGCTGTACCTCCCCAGAAATTACTACCAGTCAACCCAAACATATCCCGTTTTATATATGCAGGACGGACAAAACTTATTCAATGACCAAACTGCATTTGCAGGCGAATGGGGCATTGATGAATGTTTGGATACACTAGCGCAAAAATTAGGTAAATATTGTATAGTAGTTGGCATTGATAATGGTGGGGACAAGCGTTTGAGCGAATACAGCCCTTATACCATTCCTGCAGGAAAAGTGGGCAAAGATTCCGTAAAAGGAGAAGGATTTTATTATATAAATTTTATTGTTAATGCATTAAAGCCTTTTATTGATAGCAAATACAGAACCAAAAAAGGGCCACATTATACTTATATTGCCGGAAGCAGTATGGGAGCTATCATTAGTTACTATGCATTCATGAAATACCCCAATATATTTGGCGCTGCCGGCATCTTTTCACCGGCATTTTGGCTTTATTCGCCACAACAATTAAAACCCGCTGTGCATGCTGATTTTAAACCGGTTTATTATTTTTATGCAGGTGGGAAAGAGAGTGCCACCATGTTGTCTGATATGGATGAGGTGATCAAAAATTTAGATGCTTACCCCAGCCATACTATTCGTCGCTCTGTGTATCCGCCGGGTACACATCAGGAAAAATACTGGAGAGAGGAGTTCCCTGCATTTTATCGTTGGCTGATGCAACTGTATTAAACCAAAAAAGTTACACCTTCTAATGCCAAATCAGTATTGGCGAAAGCAGCCTGTGTTTCTTTTAAAAACAGATCTAATGTTTCATACTTACTGCTAAAATGGCCAATAATTAATTTGTTTGCACCGGCTTTTGTGGCAAATGTACCAGCCTGTATAGAAGTAGAGTGAAATCGTAACGCAGCTTTATCTTCACAGTTTTGTAAATAAGTGGTTTCATGATATAGTAATGATGCATGGCTGCATACACTTATGTTTTTCTCGGCATAGCGGGTATCTGCACAATACACATATGATTTGGATGCTTTATTTGGAATCGTTAATACATTATTTTGAATGGTATTGCCTGCTTTGTTTGTATAATCTTCACCTTTTTGTAAGGCTTCGTAAAATGAAGCCGGTATTGCATATTGCAGTACCGCTTCTTTATTAATTTTACGAGGCATTCGTTTTTCTTTTATAATAAAACCCCAGCATGGTACCCGGTGTTCAGTAGTAAAAATTTGAACACAAAATTTTTTTTCATCAATTAATAAATCATCATACGTTTCTAAGGCATGAAAATGCAATGTATACGGTAAATCGGTATTTCCTGCCTTCAATTGTAATTGAATAATTGTTTCTAATGCAGCAGGTGCATACACGTGCAAATCTTGCTCCCTTCCTAACAAACCCATGCTGGTAATTAATCCCGGCAATCCAAAATAATGATCGCCATGTAAATGCGAGATTAAGATATGATTGATTTTGCTTCGTTTGATTTTGTATTTCGACAATTGTGTTTGTGTGCCTTCTCCACAATCAATTAATATAAGCTGATCGTTCAGGGTAACTACCTGTGCAGTAGGGTGACGGTCATAAGCCGGCAGCGCTGAGTTATTCCCTAAAATAGTTACACCAAACATATTGTGAATTTTTTTTGCAGTGTATGGGAGGCAATTTAATACCGGAATAGCTGCAAGAAATTGTTAAAAATTATATTGAATGCTGCTCTTTTTCCTTCAATATAATAAAAAAATGAATGTAAAACTAAAAAACAGTTTATGACATATCATCCGTATCAAAAGAAAAATCGTTTGAATCTAAAAGCTCCCGTTCAATCTCTTCCATTTGAACAATATCCCATGCCTCGCATTCTGTAGGCGTAAAATTCAACATTTCAATCAAATCGTTCTGTTCAAAAACAGCCTCAATATTTTTATTCATTTCACAAACCAGAAAAGAAGCACTTTTATCGTAAAAACTTTGTTGCAAATCAATAATCTTTTGCGCTATATTGCCGTCAATATCTTGAACATTGCTTAATTTTAAAATTAGATTTTTGATAGGCGCCTGAAGAAATTGTTGACATGCAGCAGCCAATTCATCAGCCATATTGTCATAAATATTAGGTACTTCAGGGGTTAAAACGGTAAATTTTTCCTTGGTATCAATTTTGACTTTCATAAAAAGAATTTCTAAACATTTTGTGAATAAGTTGAAAGCAACTTTGATCAAAAATATTCGTTATAATTGTATAAATCCAAAAAGATTATGGATAATAATTTTTCAGCCCAGGTAAAAGAAATCATTTCATTCAGTCGCGAAGAAGCTTTGCGGTTGGGGAATGATTTTATTGGCACAGAACACTTGTTGCTAGGCTTAATTAGAGATGGTGAAAATCTTGCTATAAAAGTGTTGAAGCAATTGAATGTTGACCTGTATGAATTACGGAAGGAAATTGAACTGGCCGTAAAAGATAAAACAGGAAAAAATATTGCCAACATCAATAGTTTGCCTTTAACCAAACAAGCCGAAAAGGTAATAAGGGTAACCGTATTGGAAGCCAAAGCATTAAAAAGTCCGTTGGTAGAAACAGAGCACTTACTGTTAAGCATTCTGAAGAATAAAGAAAATATCGCTACGCAAATTTTAAATCAGTTTGATGTGGACTATGATATTTTCAGAAATGAACTGGGAATGGTAGGTACCAATTCAGCACCTCCGCCCAAAAATGAATTCTCTGATGAGGGTGAAGATGATTTTGATGATGAAAAACAAAAAGCCTATCAGCAACGTTCAGCCAAACAAGGCAATGTAAAAAGTAAAACCCCGGTATTAGATAATTTTGGCCGCGATATTACTAAATTGGCGGAAACCAATTCTTTAGATCCAATTGTAGGCCGTGAGGCTGAAATTGAAAGGGTTTCGCAAATTCTTTCTCGCAGAAAGAAAAATAATCCCATCTTAATTGGCGAACCGGGTGTAGGTAAAACAGCCATTGTAGAAGGTTTAGCATTGCGTATTGTACAACGCAAAGTGAGTAGGGTTTTGTTTGATAAAAGAGTTGTATCGCTCGATTTGGCTGCACTGGTAGCAGGTACCAAATACAGAGGTCAGTTTGAAGAGCGCATGAAAGCTATTATGAATGAATTAGAGAAAAACAGAGACGTTATTTTGTTTATCGATGAAATTCATACCATTGTTGGTGCAGGTGGCGCCAGTGGTTCATTAGATGCCTCTAATATTTTTAAACCCGCCCTTGCTCGTGGTGAATTGCAATGCATTGGTGCTTCTACTTTAGACGAATACAGGCAGTATATTGAAAAAGATGGGGCATTAGATCGCCGATTCCAAAAAGTTTTGGTTGAGCCACCAAGTGTTCCTGAAACCATTATGATTTTGAACAACATTAAAAGCAAGTATGAAGATTTTCATAATGTAGTATACGATGAAGAGGCTATTGATTCTTGTGTAAAATTGAGCGATAGGTATATGACCGATCGGTTATTACCCGATAAAGCGATTGATGTATTAGATGAAGTAGGCGCAAGGGTACACTTGAAAAACATCAATGTTCCAGAAGAAATTGTTGAATTAGAGAAACAAATAGAAGAAGTTAAAAACGAAAAAAATCGGGTAGTAAAAAGTCAGCGCTTTGAAGAAGCGGCTGCTTTACGCGATAAAGAAAAACGTTTGGGTGAAGAATTAGAAAAGGCTAAACTTATTTGGGAAGAAGAAAGTAAAAATAAGCGGTACCCTATTGGCGAAGAAGATATTGCCGAAGTAGTAAGTATGATGACCGGTATACCCGTAAAAAGAATGGTTCAAGCTGAAACTGATAAACTTCGCCGAATGGCTGACGATATGAAAGGAATGGTGGTAGGACAAGAAGAAGCTATTAGTAAAGTTGTAAAAGCCATTCAAAGAAATAGAGTGGGGTTAAAAGATCCTAAGAAACCTATTGGTACGTTTATATTTTTAGGCCCTACCGGCGTTGGTAAAACAGAATTGGCCCGTTCATTAGCACGTTATATGTTCGATTCGGAAGATGCGTTGATACGCATTGATATGAGTGAATATATGGAGAAATTTACGGTAAGCCGTTTAATTGGTGCACCTCCGGGTTATGTTGGTTATGAAGAAGGCGGCCAATTAACAGAAAAAGTACGTCGTAAACCATATAGCGTTATTTTGTTAGATGAAATTGAAAAAGCACATCCAGATATTTATAATATTTTATTGCAAGTGTTGGATGACGGCCAACTGACAGATGGGTTAGGAAGGAAAATTGATTTTAAAAACACTTTGATTATCATGACCTCCAACATTGGCGTTCGACAGTTAAAAGATTTTGGTAGTGGTGTTGGTTTTGCTACAGCAGCCAGAATTCAGAATGAAGAAGAAAATAATAAAGCAGTGATTGAAAAGGCCTTGAAAAGAACCTTTTCACCTGAGTTCTTAAACAGGATTGATGATGTGGTAATCTTTAATGCTCTTACCAAAGAAAACATCTTCAGCATTATTGATATTTTGATGAAGGGTGTGATGAAGCGCCTTGTGAATCTGGGCTTCACGCTTGAATTAACGGATGAAGCGAAAGACTTTATTGCCGAAAAAGGTTATGATGTGCAATACGGCGCAAGACCTTTACATCGTGCCATTCAAAAATATCTGGAAGATCCATTGGCAGAGGAAATATTAAATATGCATGTAAAAAGTGGCGATGTATTAATTGCTTCGCTCGATAAAGAAAACGGGAAAATTATATTTCAGTTAAAAAGAGCTCCGGAAGAAGAGAATGCGAAAGCATAACTGAAATATTTCATTGTTGATGCGTGAATGAGTATGAGGATGTATTAAAAGCAAAAAGAAGGGGCAGAGATTTGCATAAACGAAAATTTTCTCCAATGCTCTGCCCTCTCTTACCGAGTAAAAAGAGGCTGCATAGCACTTTTGATACAGCCTCTTTTTATTGCAGAAATGCATCCATTGCTACGGTTGGTTTCCCTGCATTATCAAAAGCACCCAAATTATAACCCTGCCAGTTATTGTAGCATTCGGGTTCCCAGTAAAATACACCTATACCTTGTTGATTGGGAATAGAACGAACTTTCTGAATAAGGTCAGTTAAAAACTGACGACAAATAGTAGGTTGGTTTACCGGCATTCCTGCTTCACATATCATAACCGATGAGTGATATCTGGCAATCATATCATTCATATTGGCAATGCATTGAGTGTTATAAGTTGGCCAATTGGTACTATCCGGATATAATGACATACCTATAATATCCCATTGTGCACCATTTGCGTGCAAACCATCAAACAGCCAGCGGAATAAACTGTTATTGTATCCATTTGATACATGTACAATGACTTTAATGTTTGTATTAAAGCTTTTTACCGCAGTATATCCCGATTGAATAAGTGCTGCAAACTGATTCATATGGGTAGATGCCCGGCCGTCTTCCCACAACATTCCATTGTCTACCTCATTTCCTATTTGTACCCAGGTGGGGGTAATGTTTTGTTGTTGCAAAGCTTGTAATACTTGGGTAGTATAAGTACCTAATGTTGTTACCAGTGAGGGAAACGATAAGTTTAACCAGGCGGCAGGTTTGGGTTGTTTACCCGGATCAGCCCAACTGTCACTGTAGTGAAAGTCGAGCATAATTTTCATGCCTGCCTGTTGGGCTCTTTTTGCTTTTACAATTAAATCGTTGGTATTACACCATCCGTTTGTGGGGTTTACCCAAACCCTTAGTCGAATGGCATTAATTTTTTTTTGTTTTAATATAGAAAATAAATCAGCTTTAGTACCGGTTGAATCGTAAAATGAAATGCCGGCTGCTTCCATTTCTGTAACCCAGCTAACATCGGCACCCTTAAAAAAAAGTGTAGTATCATTACGACTGTAGGTTACTGCTGGCTGACTTTTTGAGCAACCCATATTGAAACAACAAATGGTGACTGCAATGAGTAAGAAAATTTTTTTCATAATGTTTTTATTTACTTCCCCATCTAAATGTTTCAATATTCAAACCGGCAATATCCAAAATTCTGTCAACCACAGAAGCGGCAACAGCTTCTATGGTAGTGGGTTGATGATAAAAGGATGGGGTTGCTGGTAAAATAATTCCGCCTGCAAGGGTAATTGTTTCCATGTTTCTAATGTGAATTAAGTTATAGGGTGTATCTCGAATCATTAAAATTAATTTTCTTCTTTCCTTCAATATCACATCAGCTGAACGGGTGAGTAAATCATCGCTGACACCTGCTGCAATTCTGCCCATGGTGCCCATACTGCAAGGGGCAACAATCATGGTATTAAATTTAGCTGAACCCGATGCAAACGGAGCATTGAAATCATTTTTATCATAATATCTGAAAGGATATTGGAGATAATCAGAATTGCCTAATTCAGTAGCCCATACAATTTTGGCATTATTACTCATTACAATACCCACTTCAGCAATTTGATTTTTGAGTGCAACTAATTTATCCAATAATAATTTTGCATAAATAGATCCGCTTGCTCCTGTTATCGCTACAATGATTTTATGTTGCATATTTTTATTTGCTTACATAACAAAAATAAACCTTAATAGTTATCATGAACTGCAATCAATTGTTACTCATTGTAATAAATTCACTTCATTTTCATAACCCTCATCAATCAATAAATTCTCAGCATCTGCAGCAGCAGTTGCCAATGCATCACAACGGTTGTTCCATTGATTATCGGCATGCCCTTTTACCCATTTGAATTTTATTTCAAAATTTTTAGCTATTTGATGGTATTTTAACCAAAGGTCTTTATTCTTTTTACCACCTTTAAAATTGGTTTTAATCCAGTTATCAAGCCATTTTTTCTCAACACTGTTTACAACATACTGACTATCTGTGTAAATAGTAACAGGTATGTTTTTTTTGGTGAGCGACTGTAATGCAACAATTACTGCCATTAATTCCATTCTGTTATTCGTGGTAAGCCGATATCCGGCTGATAATTCTTTTTTAACTTCTCCCCAAAGCATTACTATACCGTAGCCTCCGGGTCCGGGATTGCCTTTGGAAGCGCCATCTGTATAAATTTTAAGTGTTGTTTGAGCGGCTTGCATGCTGTAAACATACAGATAATCAAAGAATCAATATAAAGCCATTACGAAAAAATATTTTATTCCGATAAATAATATTCACCTTTCATATATAAAATAGCATTACCTGCAATGGTAACGCGGTCGTTTAACATCTCACACCATAAATTACCACCACGCTTAGATATTTGTTTGGCAAGCATTTGATTTTTGCCTAGCACCCGATGCCAGTAGGGTATCAATGTTGCATGTGCTGAACCCGTAACAGGGTCCTCCCCAATAACAGAATTGGGTACAAAAAATCTTGATACAAAATCAGATGCATTGCCAGGAGCAGAAACAATTATACCCAGTGTTTCAACAGTATTGAGTTGGTTAAAATCCGGCACTAATGCTTGAACAGTAGCCTCATCAGGATAAATGAGTAAATAATCTCTCGACTTCCAAACTGATAAAGGTACTATATTGAATCCCTTTAGTAAACCAGGTGGCACCTGTTCTTTTTTTACTGGCATTCTGGAAGGGAAATTCATTATGAAACGATCGCCTTGTTTTTTTACAATTAAAGTACCGCTTTTACTTTCAAATTGAATTGTATCGGTTGCAGTTTTTAAAATATTGAAAATTACAAATGCAGTGGCTAATGTAGGATGACCGGCTAAATCAATTTCTATTTCAGGCGTAAACCATCTGATTTCAAATAAATTACCTTTTTGCACAAAGAATGCTGTTTCGGATAAATTATTTTCCATGGCCAATTGTTGCATAGTAGTTGTTGGAAGCCATGATTGTAAAGGGCAAACTGCAGCAGGATTGCCACCAAATAACACATCTGTAAACGCATCAACCTGATAAATTGGATAAGCTTTCATTCAATATTTTTTATGATTATACCTGAAAAACACCTGTTTTGAAATCGGGAATATCAGCATTGTGATTGGCTGCTTCTATTCCTGCTGCAATATAATACCTTGTAGCAAGAGGATCAATAATTTCGTCAACCCATAACCGTGCAGCCGCATAAAAAGGAGTAGTTTGCTGATTGTATTTTTCTTTTAAATCATTCAATAGTTTATTTTCATCATCCTCAGTAATTGTTTTGCCTTGTGCTTTTAGGGTTGCCACCTGAATTTGGAGCATGGTTTTAGCAGCCTGTTCACCACCCATTACGGCAATTTTAGCACTAGGCCATGCATAAATAAATCGTGGATCATAGGCTTTTCCGCACATGGCATAATTACCAGCCCCATAGCTATTACCAATAATAATGGTAATTTTTGGTACTACAGAATTGGCAACCGCATTCACTAATTTTGCACCATCTTTAATGATACCACTATGTTCACTTCTGCTGCCAACCATAAAACCCGTAACATCTTGTAAAAAAACAATTGGTATTTTTTTTTGGTTACAATTCATAATGAAACGAGCAGCTTTATCGGCGCTATCATTATAAATTACACCACCCATTTGTAATTCTCCTTTTTTGTTTTTTGTAATTAAGCGTTGGTTGGCAACAATACCTACACTCCAGCCTTCAATTCTTGCATATCCGCAAATAATTGTTTTTCCATAATCGTTTTTAAAAGGTTCAAAAGAACTGCCGGTGCCCGAAGCATTTGCATCCACAATTCTTTCAATGATTTCATGCATATCATAAGGCTTGGCATTTTCAACCGGCATGATACCGTATATTTTTTCTGCATTTTTAAATGGGGGTATCGCTGTAATTTTATTGAAGCCCGCCATGGGAAAATGACCCATTTGCTGTATCATTCTTTTAATATGGTCTAAACATTCTTGTTCAGTATTAAACCGATAATCTGCTATTCCGCTAATTTCGGTATGCGTAATGGCACCGCCTAAAGTTTCATTGTCAATTACTTCTCCAATAGCTGCTTTTACCAAGTAAGAGCCTGCTAGAAAAATAGAGCCATTCCCTTCAACCATCAATGTTTCATCGCTCATAATAGGCAAATAAGCACCACCTGCAACACAGGCACCCAGTACTGCTGCAATTTGTGTGATACCCATGGCGCTCATTTTGGCATTGTTTCTGAAAATACGGCCAAAATGATCTTTATCTGGAAAAATTTCATCTTGTAAAGGCAGGTAAACGCCGGCACTATCCACCAAATAAATAATGGGTAATTTATTTTCCATTGCAATTTCCTGTAACCGTAAATTCTTTTTCCCGGTTATTGGAAACCAGGCGCCGGCTTTTACAGTTTGATCGTTTGCAATGATAACGCATTGACGGCCACTAATTGTTCCAATACCACCCACTGTGCCACCGGCAGGACAGCCACCCTCCTCATGATACATATCCCATCCGGCAAATGTTCCCAATTCTAAAAATTGCCTGCCCTTATCAATTAAATAATCAATACGTTCTCTGGGCGTAAGTTTATTTTTTTGATGTTGTTTTTCTATGGCTTTTTTTCCACCCCCCAGCCATATTTTTTCTTTTTGCTTTTTAACTGCGCTATTTGCTAATTTCATCCAATCTTCATTTCTGTTAAATTCAATATCTGTCATACGAACAATTGTTAGTATGACAAAAATAGGGAATTGTTGTGGGAAGGAAACGTAGTATAGTTTTATTGCTCAATTTTAAAATTTAGTTTTGGATATATCGTATCCTGATTACAAATTGTGAACCAATGAAATAAGGCCTGATTATCTGATTGTTTTCTCAATGATGTGGCGTATAAGGCATACATACAACTAACGAAACCACCGGCAACCTTTGTGCTCAAAACTTTTGCATCTAAATTTCTTTTTAGCAATTACTATTCGTTTTGTTTTGTTGCATAATAAAATGAATAAAATTAATTATTTGATTCAATTTTAAGTTGAAGTGGAAATTGTCATTTTTTAGAAGCAACCAATTTTATTTTTGAAGCGGTGTCAGAATGTTCCGCCTGAAACAATTGAATGATTGGTTCATTATTTTCAATAGATTGGCACAAATAATAAAAAGTATGTTCATTTTGAAAAATTAGTAAACCGGCTTTTTCATTTTTGGTAGTAAAAGATAAAGGTGTACTGGCATACTCTTTTAAGTGTGATTGTCGCCAGCCTAAAAATGAGGGATTTGTTAAATCACTGCAGGTAACAGGCTGTAGCTGAATGGTTAGCCCACTTTTATTTAAGTTCCACCATTTTTTTAATGGGGTTGTTAAAAATTGCCAACTTAAGTTTAATTGTTGGTTCCTAAAAGAATCGATGCATGTTAAACTTAAATAATTATATGTGTGGCACTTTCTTGTAAAGTATTTGTTTTGGGATTATGGTATTGAATCACTTCATTACCTTGTGTTATAACAGGCCATCCATTTATCCATTTTTCCGGTGCCATAAAAGTTTCTCTTCCTGTATTATAATAGTCGGCTTCATAAGGTAAAAACAGCAAACCAGTCTCCATTTTTTGATTGAGTAAAATCAGCATGCCCGGTAGTTGTGATGGGGAAAGGTCGGTTGGGATTTAATTGACGTTGTGTTAAGATGGGATTATTATGATAAGAATCATAATATACCTCAATTTTTTTGCTCCTGAAGACTACTTCAGAATGATTATAGGCTGTACCACCTTCTGATGCAATTAAAAATAATATTCATCTTTTTTAAACAAATGTGGACATTCAATCCAAACAGGTTTTTTCGATAAATCTGTACCACCATTTACAATAATTTTTTCCTCACCTATTACTTTTAAATGCTTAATATCAAATTCAACCATTCTAATTGTACGATGGCCATCACATAATGGCTTGTTATTGGGTGCTACACTGTTGTATAATAAATAGGTTTTGTTTGTAGTTGTGTCAAAAAATAGAGAAGGATCAATGCCATTTATTTCCTGTATTGCAACAGGATTGCTCCAGGGACCAGCCGGATTTTTCGCTGTAATAATAAAGTTACCCAGTTTATCAATAAGGGTACAAACAATATAAAATGTACCATTATGATAACTAATATCAGGAGCAAATAAACCCCTTAAACCCCTTCGTCATCTAATAAATTTAGTTGTTCTGGTCTGTTTAATGCAAAGCCAATTTGTTCCCAATGCAATAAATCGATACTATGAAAAATAGGTAACCTGGGAAAACAGGCAAAAGTAGAATTGGTGAGATAATAATCATTTTTTACTTTACAAATGCTGGGGTCAGGATAAAATTCGGCTAATATTGGATTTTGGTATTCTATGGTTGTTTGGTTAAAACCTGTTTCCCATAAATATAATCCTACAAGAAGTAGTAGCAGTTTTTTCATGTTTTCAGAAATTATTGTTTGAAGTTCACCACATCCCAATATGCTTTTTTGGGTTGATAGTTGGCATTGAATAATAAAGGATAATTCTTTCTTCCGGGAATTGGGTAGTGGTCTAACCAAGTGTATTTATCTGTCAAATTCCAAAACGTAATACCGGTTATGCTTTTTTTATTTTGCCGAAATAAATTAAAAGCCATTTTATATTGTTGTGCCTGTTTGTTCTCTAATGCAGCAGTGTATGTATCGATATCTGTATTGGTTTTTGTTCTGATATTTTTTTCCCAGTGGTAAATTGAAATATCCAGTTCTGTAATTTGCACCTGAAGCCCTAATGCTGTAAAACATTGAATGGTTGTTTGCAATGCAGTTTGCGTGGGTTCATAGATACTCCAATGTCCTTGCAGACCCACTGCCATTACCGGTACATGCAGGGCTTTGAGTTGTTTTAATAATTGAAACACTCTGGCTCTTTTTTCAGGTCGTTCTGTATTGTAATCATTATAAAATAAAATGGCATTGGGATCAGCTTCATGTGCATATTCAAATGCTTTTATAATATAATCCATACCACATATTTGGTACCATAATGAATTACGTAGTAAATGGGTACTGTTATCATCAATGGCTTCATTTACAACATCCCATGCATAAACCTTTCCTTTGTACCTTTTTACTACGGCAAAAATGTGGTCTTTTAATCTTTTTAAGAGTTCGGTTTTTGATACCAGATTTCCTTCATTATCCGTAAATATCCAATCAGGTGTTTGTTCATGCCAACACAAATTATGGCCTCTTACTTTTAAGTGGTGGCGTTGTGCAAAATCTACTATGGCATCTGCTTCTTTAAAATTATATTCATTTTCTTTAGGGTGGATGGACCCCATTTTCATGGCATTTTCCGGTGTTACACTATTGAATTGCGTTAAAATAAATGTTGTATCGCTACTCATGATGTTTTTGGCACTTACTGCCACCCCTATAGGAAAATAGTTTTTGTAATAGTCTTTTAAACCCAATTTGTTTTGTGCATCTGCATGCCATAAAATTCGGACTATAAAAGTAGTGAGAAGGAAAAGTTTTCTTTTCATGGTAAAGTTTTAATAAATAAAAATGTAGATGATTGTTTATTTTTTGTTTTGTTTTTCTTTGATGTAAGCAGCAACTGTTTTTAGCGGTGCAACCCAAATGCTATTTTCATGGGCTTTTAAATATTGTAATAATACATGATGCGCATCCAGCCTAACATTTAAACTATGCCCGCCACCAACCCCATGAAATAAAAATACCAATAAGGAATGGGTTTGTTCAGCCTGTTTAACCAACTCAATCATTGCTGCACCAGATTGCCCATTCATGATGTAGCAGCCTATGTTGTATATATTAATTTCGTTTATTTTTTGCATCATGGGTGTTACACCTCTGGCAGCAATAAAATTTTTATATAAGGGTGCTAAATAATCCGTATCATGTATTTTAGTATCACCACATGGGTAGGCAAAGGTTCGGGTTGTTGCACCATCTATAGCTTGTAAGAAATTATTCATGGCTATAATTTCATTATCCATTCTTCTTACAGTGTAGTTGGCTAAATCATAATCAGATTGTACAAAATTTCTTCCCGATAATCTGCTATCGCAAGGATGCCAGATGGTGTGGTTGCCAAGTTCGTGCCCCTCAGCTGCTACTTTTTTCCATTGCAGAAGCTGAGCATTCAAACCGTTGAAATAATCTGATATATAAAAAGTAGCTTTTAAATTCACTGAATCTAAAGCTGGAATTACATGACTAAGATCTATATTTAAACCATCATCATAAGTAAGTACAACTGCACATTTTTTTTGATTCCATGTAGTATCTGTTTGTGCAAAAAGGGCAGATAACGGAAATAAAAGTGCAATAAATGAATAATATAAATTCATTGTTTTCATTATTTATTATCTGTATCTGTTCTAAAGGGGGCAGCCGGTAATCCGTTCGCGTTATATAGGTTGGCGTCACGCGGATTATCTGCCCATGCATATCGAACATATACAGGGTGTTGAATATTTTTATTCCAAACCACAACTGTATTGTTTTCAATTTTTGCATTTGCCCAAACAAATTTTTTATCTGCTCCGGCAATTGCGAATTGGTTTAAAGACTCACCATCAATGGATATTAAACCATTCCCTACGTGATTAAAGCGGATGATGATGGAATCACTTTCTATTTTTGAAGATTGATATATTGGGCCGGAATAAACAATATTGTTTTCCTGATAAGCAATTTTTTCGGCAGCTAATGCTGAACGGATGCCCACTTCTTTTTTGTTGGAAGGATGAATGTCATTCCATTCTCCTAAATCAATTGTAACAGCCATTCCTGTATTTGGAACTGCTAATGTTTTTAATTGCGCTTCACGCAAAATAGCCCAATCACTTTCTGTAGGTTCATAATGAACTGCTCCATAATTGGGAAGTTGAATATAAATAAAGGGCAAATTCCCCTGCCTCCATTTATTACGCCAGTCTTGAATAAGTGCAGAGAATAGTCGAATATATAGTGCTGCATTTGAGATGTTGCTCTCACCCTGATACCACAATATTCCTTTGATAGTGTAATTTGTAATGGATGCAATCATTCCATTGTATAAAGCGGCAGGTTGATTTTGGATTGAAAAGTCATTGGAAAATATTTGATTACGAGGCAATGCTATGCCAACTTTAAATTGCCAGTCACCTTTTAAACCGATAGTATCATTTGCAGCGGCAATATAATATGGTTTATCCGGCACAAAACCACCTTTTCCATTTGTATTCGTAATTCTAATTACAATGGTATTATTACCTGGTTTTAAAATACCTGTAGGCAAATGATAGTAACGTTGTGGATATTGGTAAGCAGTTTTACCAACTAATATGCCATTGATGTATACTTCATCCGCATCTACTATTCTGCCTAATGCTAATTCAGCAGCAATGCCAGTGAAAGTATTGGGTATGTGTATGTTTTTTCTATACCATACCACACCATTTACATTACGGATACTTTGATCGTTCCAATATCCGGGCACATTCATGTTGTGCCATTCTTTAGGAATATAATTGGTATCATACCATTTTGGGCTTTCTGTTATTCCTCTATCATCTTCCAAAATGGTTTGTAAAGTTTTATTTGTTGCCAAAATTTTATTTATTTTTTTCTGTATATATTCGTTATTTCTGTTTTTTTGTATTAAATTTTGAATATCAGAAAAAGGTTTTAATCCTGCTTCACTGATCCAGGCTTCAATAGAAGTGCCGCCAACACTAGCATTAATAATGCCGATAGGAATATGATATTTTTCAAATAATTTTCTTGCAAAAAAATAGGCAACTGCTGAAAATTGCAGCAAATTTTGTCCGGTAGCAGAGTTCCATCTGCCTGAAGTAAAATTAGTATCAGGCTTTAATAAATTGGCAGTGGCAGGCACTATGAATTGCCTGATTTGTGGGAAATTGTCCTGCTTTATTTCATTGGCGTAAGTATAAAGATGTATGCCCAATTGATGTACCATATTTGACTGTCCGGCACATACCCAAACATCACCAATGAATATATCTTTCAATACAATGCGATTGCTACCTATTATATTCATGGAATAAGGGCCACCGGCCTGCATAGCCGGTAATGTAATTTCCCAATGCCCGTTCTTTCCGGTAATGGTGTTAAAATCTTTTGAAATAAATTGAATATGAACTGCTTCACCCGGCAATGCCCATCCCCATATTTTAGCAGGTACATTTCTTTGCAATATCATACTGTCACCAACCAATTTGGGTAATGTTACATTCCCTAATGCCGGTTGATGCATACACAGTATGAAGTATGAAAAAATGGGAATGAGGTATTTCATTTTAATTTTTTTTTGATTCTGGTGGTCCCAGATAACTTTCTTTTAAACCACCCAGATCAATCACTAATTTTTGAAGCACCACGGCTGTGTTAATTAATGTATAAGTTATTTTATGTAATCCGGGTTGTTGAAGATGGTGGCCGGTTGTTTTAATAATGATATTATCTGACACCCATTTGCCCCATTCTCTTGGATTATCATCATTTTTATTGATGGATATGATTTGAGGCGTTTCCTGATCAATTGCAATTGCATATTTTAGTCCTTCATCATGGTGGATGTTTAATGTGGGAGAGAAGTATGCATTTATTTTTATACTACCAGTGTCTGTTGCATAAAAATAATATACTAATGTAGTGGCATTGGTGCCTGTATTTTGTTGTTGTGCCGTTACTGGAAATGCAGTAATACCACCGTTTGTTCTACCGATATATGGAATTTTTTGCCAGTGCATACCATTACTTTGGGTTTGCTCTGAAAAATGTACTGCTTCTATTGACACATATCCATCTTGTTCCATGAAATAATTTTTATTTTTTGAAGCAATGCTATTGTTAAAAAATTTTGGATGAATTTGCTTTGTGTTTTTTTCTGATTGATGATGGGTACTATCCGAAAATGGTGTTAAATAAATTTCCGGCATTTTATTGACCGGCGGTTGTTGCCAGTAGGTATAGCCAATATGTGTTTGATCCATCATGTGATTCCATTTCCCATTGGATAGCTCGTGGTTGTAATAATTGGCCATCAACGAATCTTTTTTGAAAAAATAATGAACACTATCGCCATATAATTGTGCTATTTTACTGTTGTTTTGATTGGCATACCATCTGTTTTTTGCGGCTGCCAAATACATCTTATTCAAATTGGCGCTTGCTATTATCGGATATAATACTAATTGATAAAATGCATTCTGATATTTTTGTGGCAACAACTGATTAATTTTTGTTGCTTCATTTTCAATTTGAGTGTATTCATCTACAATTTTTTGGAACTCATGATAATGTATCAGACTATAAGTTTCCGGTGACAATAACTCCGGTTTTCTTCTGCTATTATATTGTGCATCTTTAATTAAGATGTCTGCAATTTTATTGGCATATTTTTTCCCAAATTGCTGTGTAGCCCATTGAACATGATATTGCAATATTTTATCTGCATCCCATTGGTGCGTATTCCATGCATAATCTAAAAAAAAGCTAATGGGTAATTCCATTGGTTTTATATCTCCAACGTTTACAATCCATATTTTTCTAACATGGTATTCATAGGCCAGATGCATTTGTTCCCAAACTCTTGCAATATTATTGGTATTAATCCATTTGTAATTTCTTGGGTCACCTACGTAATCAAAGTGGTAATAGATGCCATAACCTCCGGTTCTTCCTGTATCAGAAAGTTTTGGTAATCTTCTAATATTGCCCCAGTTGTCATCACACAATAATAATGTAACATCATCGGGTACACGCATGCCTTTATCATAATAATCTTGCACCTCTTTATACAATGCCCAAACTTGTGGCGTTTCTGCTGCAGGTAGATGTGTTACTTCTTCTATTATTTTTCTTTGACGTGCTACTATTTTTTCTAATAATGCAGTAGCAGTACCGGTCGTCATCGGTTCATCCCCATCACCACGCATACCAATGGTAACAATGCTTTCGTGATGATCCATATTCTCGATTCCTTTTTTCCAAAAAGAATCTAATACAGCCTGATTGGTTTGGTAATTCCATTCACCATGCCCATATCGTTTCCATTCCTGTTGTGCCCGCATCATTGGTTCGTGATGCGATGTGCCCATAACAATGCCGTATTTATTTGCTAAAATCGGGTTAAGGGTATCATCATTATTAAAAGCATTGCCCCACATAGCAGGCCATAAGTAATTTGCCTTTAAACGTAATAGCAATTCAAATATTTTTTCATACACATGGTGATTAACGCCGCCAAATTTTTCTTTTGCCCATCCTGAAAATGCAGGCGCTTCATCATTAATAAATATGCCTCGGTATTGTACGGTTGGAGATTTGAATGTGTGTATTCCATTTTTTATAAAAATATTTTTATGCTGTTCAATTGGAACGTCTGCCCACCAATACCATGGAGAAACTCCTGCTTGTTTCGAAAATTCAAATACTCCGTAAGCCGTTCCACGTTTATCGCTTCCGGTAATGATGAATGCTTTCGATACATTTTTAAAAGGTTTTTCAACTGTTTGTAACTGAAAAGCTTCCCATTGGCTATTAATGGCATCTACATTTATTTGATGAGATTCTTTTAAACTGTTGATAGTTGTTGAACCTTTTATGCTTCCAATTATGATTAAATTTTCCTGTGCATGTTGTAAATCATGTGTAAGTGCAATATTTCTGCCAATCACTTTTTCTAAATCAGATTGCAACAAAGCTGCTGATTTTTGCACCAGCCAGTCATCTGTATCATCGGTATAAATTGACAGGTTTTGTTTGGGGTCAGTTATATTCCAGGTATTTTCCTGTTTGTTGAAAACAATAAACGATTGAGCGAACATTGCATGCACACATCCGATGAATAAAACAATTGCTATTGTTTTTTTTATCATAGCATCATTCTTTTTGAGGTTAAAAGCCAATTGAATTGCCGCCATCAACAGGCAAAATGGTTCCGGTAATAAATTTTGCAGCATCTGATGATAGGAATA
This sequence comes from Hydrotalea sp. GW822-HT8A01, assembly GCF_058798575.1. Taxonomy (NCBI): domain Bacteria; kingdom Pseudomonadati; phylum Bacteroidota; class Chitinophagia; order Chitinophagales; family Chitinophagaceae; genus Hydrotalea; species Hydrotalea sp. GW822-HT8A01. The sequence goes on along the minus strand of NZ_CM179506.1, from coordinate 3,429,227 downwards.
AAGCTGCCGCAGCAATATCTTCAGGCCTTCCTAAAACGCCAAGAGGTGTTCTTGAAAGTACCTTTTGCATTCTTTCTTTATCGTCATTTAGTGCTTTGGCGCTCATTTCAGTAGCTATAAATCCGGGTGCTATACAATTTACACGTATACCCATTGGCGAAAGCTCTACTGCCATTGCTTTTGTCATGCCTTCAATAGCAGCTTTAGATGCGGTATAAGCAATTACTTTTGGAATGCCATATTGCGAAGCCATTGAACTAATGTTGATAATATTGCCATTTTTTTCAGACCGCATATGTTTAACCACCGCTTTAGAGAGTGCAAATACCGCTGTTACGTTTGTTGATAGTATATTTTCAAATTCTTGGTGCGTAACTAATATAAAATCTTTTTTTAAATTAATTCCTGCATTATTTACCAACGTATGAATGGGGCCATATTCCATTATTAGTGAATCTGTTAATTCCGAAATTTTTTCAAACTCTGTCAGATTAAATGCTATGGGAATACATAATTCGCCTAGTTTTTCTTTAGTTGCTTGCAATTTTTTTACATCTCTGCCAATAATAATGGTTCGTATGCCATTTTGAATGAACAATTCAGTAATTGCTAATCCTATTCCGGAGCCACCACCGGTAACGATAGCTGTTTTTAAAGGTTTGTTATTAGTCATGCTAATTAAATTATTTTTTAGTGTGTTCTTTATTTAGGTTCCGGCAATACTAAGTGGGGTATGTTTTTTAAGAGAAGATTCCCGTATAATTAAATCAGAACGGATAATAATTGTATTGGTGAGCTGCAGGTTTTGTTCGCCTTTTAAATGAGCAACCAGTTGCCTGGCGGCTATTTCACCCATTTCAATACCCGGATAATTAAATGTAGTAATTTTTGGCTCAATCAACTTACTAATGGCATCATTGTTAAAACCTACTATGGCAATATCGTCTGGAACTACAATACCATTTTCTTTTAATGTTTGAATAAAGACAGCTGCAGTAAAATCATTTGTAATGAAAACACCATCCGGAATTTGTGTACATTGTAATAATTGATATGCTGCATTACGGGCAGCTTCCTCGCTCAGGTCATTAATAATAACTTGTTTTTTTTCAAAAGGTAAATTATGTTCAGATAGGGCTTTTTTGTAACCCTGATATCGTTGTGCATACACATTTCTGTTTAAGCTTGCAGTTATGTGTGCTATGCGTTTGCAGCCCTGATCAATTAAATGTTTGGTTGCCTGATATCCACATTTAAAATTATCAATTACTACAACAGTGCTATTATCGGTTGGTTCAACCCGATCGAAAAACACTATCGGAATGCCTTTTTTATGAAAAGGTTGGTAATGATCGAGATTTTTTGTGTCGAATGCTAATGATGCAATTAATCCATCTACGCGTTTATGAAATAAGTTAACGGCATTAGCGGCTTCTTTTGTATAGCTTTCTGATGAGTGTGCAATAATAATATCATAACCGGCTTCTGAAGTTACCTTTTCAATTCCTGCTAAAACGGAAGTAATAAAATTACTGTTTAATTCATGCACAATTACCCCGATGGTACTGGTTGATTTTTTACGAAGACTGCCTGCAAAAGTGTTGTATTGATAGCCAATTTCTCTGGCAGTTTTGAATACTTTTTTTTTGGTAAGCTTGTTTACAGCCGGATGGTCTTGTAAAGCTCTGCTTACAGTTGATGTAGAAATGTTCAACTGCCTGGCAATATCATATATGGTAACATCTTTTTTTGGGGTCATAATTGCAATCGGTTGCGTAAAATTCTGTATTTTGAACCAATTGACAAATTTTTATTTTTTTGAAGATGCTCTTATAATGAGTTCGGATCTTAGAATAACAATATTTGTTGTGCTGATATCGGCTATGCCTTTAAGGTGATTGATGAGGTTAGTGGCCGCAATTTGCCCCATAGCATAGCCCGGGTAATTAATAGTAGTTAAATTGGGTTCTACTACTTTGCTGATGGGGTCGTTGTTAAATCCGGCAAACAAAATGTCGGTAGGAATTTTATAGCCATGTTGTTTTAAATACAACATACAATAAGTGGCACAGGTATCGTTTGCGGCAAATACTGCGTCTGGTTTTTGAGTAAGCGAACAAATGTATTTTCCTGCTTCTGTACCTGCTTCATCGCTTAAATTGCTGAATTGTATCAGATTTTCGTGAACAGGTAGGCCTGCTTTTTTTAAAGCTGCTTTATAGCCGGCTAAACGGTCGGCATATACGTTGCGGGTAATATTTCCTCCCAAATGCATAATGCGTTTGCAACCCTGCTCAATCAAATGCGTAGTTATTTCAAATGCTGCTTTAAAATTATCGATCGAAATGCCCATGCAGTCAGATGTAGCCATTGTCCTATCAAAGTAAATGATTGGAATTTTTTTCTGTAGAAAAGCGTTGAAGTGGTCTACGTTATTTGTATCTGATGCTAATGAAACCAGCACCCCGTCTACGCGGCTGTTGAACATGGTAATGGCGTTTGCAGCTTCTTTTTCGGTACTTTCCAGCGACTGACTGATGATAAGGTTATAGCCTTCTTCATTGGCAATACTTTCAATGCCTGCAATTACCGTTGACATAAAGTAGCTGTTCAAACGGGGTATAATTACACCGATAGTTTTGGTTTGTCGTGTCCGCAAATTACTGGCAAACATATTACTGCGGTACCCTAATGTTTTTGCGGCTTCTATAATTTTTTTCTTTGTTTTTTTGTTGATGGCAGGATGGTCTTTTAATCCGCGGCTTATAGTTGCCGCCGATAAGTTTAAATACCGTGCTATATCGTATATAGTAACTTCTTTTTCAGGGGCCATGTTCAATAATGTATAATTAGTAAGCGGTACAAAGTAATTCTAATTTTTTTTAAAATTTTTTTGCAATCGGTTGCATTTTTTAAAATTCTTTTCTATATTCGTTTTGTCAAACGAATGCTTTTATAAAATTATGACCTGTTAAAAGGTTTGCTGTTACCTAAAATGCTTGCTTTATGAAAAGGTTTAGTTATCAATTAACCTACTTCTTTTTGTTGCTGCAAATTCATTTTGCTATAGCCCAATCTGCATCTTATTTAAATCCAGCTCTTCCTATACCTGTCAGGGTAAATGATCTTATCAGTCGCTTAACGCTTGAAGAAAAGGTAAGTCAGATGATGAATAACAGCCCTGCTATTCCACGGTTAAACATACCTTCTTATAATTGGTGGAATGAATCATTGCACGGCGTTGCCAGGTCTAGTGTTGCAACGGTATTTCCGCAAGCAATTGGTTTAGCTGCTACTTTTAATGATAGCCTTGCTTTTGCAGAGGCTACAGCCATTTCCGATGAAGCAAGGGCTATGTATACTGCATCTGTAAAACGTGGTATTTATGAACAATATGCTGGTTTAACTTTTTGGACACCTAATATCAATATTTTCAGGGATCCACGTTGGGGAAGAGGGCAGGAAACTTATGGAGAAGATCCAATGTTAACTGCAAAGATTGGCGTTGCTTTTGTAAAAGGACTGCAAGGCAATAATCCCAATTATTTAAAAGTAGCTGCCTGTGCAAAACATTTTGCGGTACATAGTGGGCCGGAGCGATTGCGTCACTCCTTTAATGCGGTTGCTTCTATAAAAGATTTAAGAGAAACCTATTTGCCTGCTTTTAAAGCTTTGGTAAAAGATGCACATGTTGAGGCTGTTATGTGTGCATACAATAGTACGAATGGTGAGCCCTGTTGCACAAATACTTTTTTGTTGGATGATATATTAAGAAAGGAATGGAATTTTAAAGGGCATGTTGTTTCTGATTGTGGTGCAATTAGTGATATTTATGAAGGCCATAAGTATGTAAAAACTGCAGCAGAGGCGGTTGCCCTTTCTGTTGAAAAAGGTGTGAGTTTGGATTGCGGTGTTGAATATCCTGCCTTGATTGATGCGGTACACCAACATTTAATCAATGAATCAACAATTGATAGCGCACTAGCAGAACTGTTAGCTACTCGTTTTAAACTGGGCATGTTTGATGACGCAAATGCCAATCCGTATAACAAGATATCGGAGTCAGTTATTAATAGCTCTGCTCATCGTTCATTAGCCAAAGAAGTTGCCTTACAGTCTGTTGTATTACTAAAAAATGATGGTGTACTTCCTCTAAAAAATAATTTACCGAGATATTTTATTACAGGTCCAAACGCATCGAACGTTGATGTGTTATTAGGAAACTATTATGGCGTAAATAACCGGTTGGTTACGTTTTTAGAAGGTTTTGCTAATCATATTGCAACGGGTAGTCAGTTGCAATATAAAATGGGATGTTTATTAGACAGGCCATCTGCGAATCCAATTGATTGGACTACCGGTGATGCTAAAAATTCTGATGTAACCATTGCTGTATTAGGTATTTCAGGATTATTGGAAGGCGAAGAAGGCGAATCAATTGCTTCTTCAACCTATGGAGATCGTTTAAATTATAATATTCCACAAAATCAAATTGATTTTCTAAAAAAGTTAAGAGAGGGGAATAAGAAACCAATCATTGTTATTATTACAGGTGGTAGTCCAATGAATTTGTCAGAAGTGCATCAATTGGCAGATGCGGTTTTATTGGCCTGGTATCCGGGTGAAGAAGGAGGTAATGCAGTAGCTGATATTATTTTTGGAAAATCTTCACCATCAGGAAAATTACCTGTTACATTTCCTATGTCTTATGATCAATTACCGCCTTATGATGATTACAGTATGCAGGGCCGTACATATCGCTTTATGAAGTCAACACCCATGTATCCATTTGGTTTTGGATTGAGTTACACTCATTTTTCATATAACAAGCCGGTTGTTAGTAAATCAAATATTCAAGCAAAAGACAGTATTCAATTTACTGTTACAGTTCAAAATACCGGCAAATATGATGGTTCTGAAGTGGTGCAATTATATGTTCAACATAAAGATGCACCTGCGGATGCGCCGGTTTATGCTCTAAAAGCATTCAAAAAAATTAATCTTCGTGCTGGTGCATCTCAAAAAGTTTCATTTATCATAAGCCCGGATATGTTGGAATTGGTAAATGAGAAAGGTGAATCATATTTACCGAAAGGAACCATTGATATTTATGCAGGAGGCTCCTTGCCGGATAAACGAAGCATTGAACTAGGTGCTTCTAAACCAGCATCTCTTTCTATAATATCAAATTAAATTTTATTTACTTATTAACTAATTTAATTATGCCATATAATTTCAATTCGAGCTAATAATTTAAAAAAATAATTAAACTGAACCACTCAGTAAAGAGAAATAAATAAATATCAAAACAAATAATTATGAAAAAAATGATTGCTCAAAAAATGAAGCAACTGCCAGGCAGGTTAATACGGCAGTTTCATTTCTCATTTTCATTAGCCATATTCTCAACTTTTTTATTGATTGTTTCCACTCAGCTACTTTATGCTCAAAATAATGAGTCAAGAAAAATTGTGAAAGGGGTTGTAGTAAATGAAAAGAATGAACCGGTTGTAGGTGCCTCTGTTACTGTTCAGGGATTAAAAGTTGGCACTACTACAAATGAACGGGGTGCATTTTCACTTTCTGTTCCTGAAAAGTCAACTTTAGTAATAAGTTATGTTGGTTATCAAAACAAGTTTATTGATATCAATAAAAATACATCTGATATTTCTATTCAATTGCAATCTGCCAATAATGATTTAGATCAGGTGGTAGTAGTTGGTTATGGAACACAACGTAAGCGTGATGTTACCGGATCTGTATCTTCTGTAAATGAACAGACTTTAAGGGATGTACCGGTTGCCAATATGCAACAAGCCTTACAAGGTAAAGCAGCGGGTTTAGAAATACAGACAGTAGGAACCAAGCCAGGTTCAGGTGCGCAAATCCGTATCCGTGGTACAAGGTCAATCAGTGGTTCGAATGATCCGTTATTGGTATTAGATGGTATTCCTTATGATGGTAGTTTAAATGATATTAATCCCGATGATGTTGCTTCGGTAGAAATATTGAAAGATGCTTCGGCTACGGCCATTTATGGATCAAGGGGTGCAAACGGAGTATTGTTGGTTACTACCAAACGTGGAAAAGCAGGCGCTACCAGAGTTTCCTACAGTGGCTATTATGGTATTGGAACCGTATCTAATAAATATCCGGTATTTAATGCCGCCGAATATCAGGCTATGCGCAACATCTCTCCATGGAATCAGGGTTATGAGCCGGAAGAACTGGCATATATGGCTTCGGGTAAATCTACTGACTGGCAGAATCTGATGTATCAAAATTCTCATAAAACGGATCAAAATATTACTGTATCAGGCGGAACGGCTAACGGTAGTACATTCTCGCTCGGTGGTGGTTATTATAACGAAACTGCATTATTACCCGGACAGGATTTTACCCGTTATTCTGTTAGAGCAACCATCGACTCAAAAGTAGGTAATAAAATAAAAATTGGTTTAAATACCATGAACAGTGTGGGTGTTACCAACGGTTCTCAATTTGTGAATCCCATGTTCCCTATATTAGCTTTAAGCCCTTTAATGCCGGCTTATGATAGCACCGGAAAAATAATTACTGCACCTAATGGCAATAATGATGACAGACAAATTCAATACAGCCCCTTGTTGCTTAATCACAATAACAATAGCTGGGTTGACAGAGTAAGAAGATTAAGAACTTTTAATAGTTTGTATGCTGAATATCAGATCATGCCCGGTTTAAAATACCGTGCCAATATTGGTTTAAATTATACACAGGAAGAAGATGATCAGTTTCAGGCATCAGATGATCCCACTGGCATCAATCCCAGTTATTTCCGACCTCAAAAAGGGAATACTGCTTATGTAAACAATGCCGAAGCCTGGGGTTATACTGTTGAAAATATATTAACCTATGATAAATCAATCAAAAAACATCGTTTAAATTTTACAGGTCTGTATAGTATTCAGGAGTACCACACACATAATACTTCTGTAAGCAAAGATTCAATTACCGATAATTTTTCTCAATTCTATGCTTTAGGCCTGTCAAATCCTACACCTGCACCTGCAGTAGGCGGAGGTGAGCAGTCATGGGCACTGATATCTTACATGGGGCGTTTAAATTATAATTATGATAATCGGTATATGCTAACGCTCACCGGTAGGATAGATGGTTCTTCAAGATTAGCCAACGGGCATAAATGGCATCAGTATCCTGCGGTTTCTGCAGGTTGGAATTTGAATAATGAACAATTTTTTAGAAACAGCAAATTTTTATCCAATAACTTTTCTAATTTAAAATTAAGGGCAGGCTTTGGGCAAACCTCTAATCAGTCCATTAATCCATATTCATCATTAGGACTGGTTTCTAATAATAATGGTTTGGCAAGTCCGGGAAATGTAATTCGCTATAATTATGGCCCAACTGTTGTAACAGGTTACAATGTTTCTGCATTACCAAACCCAAACTTAGACTGGGAATATACCAAAACTGTTAATGTAGGTATTGATTTCGGAATTTTGAAAAACAGAATTACCGGTTCAATAGAATATTATCATCAGCATACCGATAAAATTTTGTACAGTGTGGTGTTGCCTCCAACTTCAGGTGTTTCAGGAAATTATACAACCAATGTAGGATCTATGCAAAATCAGGGTATGGAATTTACCGTCTCTACCATCAATATTCAAAACAGGCATGGGTTTAGCTGGACAACTGATTTGAATTTGTTCTTCAATCAGAACAAGCTGCTTAGCTTAAGTAGTGGAATAGCACAGGATATTGCCAATCAGTTATTTGTTGGTTATTCCATGACAGCAATTTATGATTATAAAAAGTTGGGAATCTGGCAGAAAAATGAAGCTGCACAAGCTGCGCAATATGGTTCTGTTCCCGGTCAAATTAAGTTAGAAGACCATAGCGGTCCGGGCGGAAAACCGGATGGTAAAATTGATGCGAATAATGACAGATATGTGATTGGTAATGGTGATGCGAAATTACAAGGCGGTATGACCAATCGGTTTGCCTATAAAAATTTCGATTTGTCGATTGTAGCGTACGCACGATTTGGCGGGTTATTGGTGAGTCAGATTCATCAGCCTGTTGCTTCTTATTTAACGGTAATGGATGGTAAAAGAAATGGTATTAAAGTAGATTACTGGACACCAACCAGCCCAACCAACTGGTTTCCCGAGCCATCAACATCCATCAGTCCAATTAGTACTGCGTGGACAACACTCGGTTATTACAATGCTTCTTTTGTTCAAATTAGAAGCATCAATCTGGGATATAGCTTTAGAGATCGCATGCTGAAAAGAGTTAATGCACAGTCAATTCGCTTGTATTTCACAGTAGATAATGTTGGTTTTCTTTTCTCTCCCTATAAAAACCAAACCGGTATTGACCCGATTGGTACCAATGTAGGTAATGCAGGTGTGGGAAATCCGGGAAATTTAAGAAGTGGTAATAATGGCATGGTTACCATTAATGCCAGTACACCACTTCCCAGAAATTTTATTGTAGGTGCCAATATTAGCTTTTAATATTTAAAATAATATATATGAAATCATTGTATAAAATTTCAGTCATACCAGCTGCTTTGGTTGCTATGTTAAGTGTTGGGTGTAGTAAAAAGTTACAAGAGCACCCTTACACAGTTTTTACGGTAGATTATTTTAAAACACCTACCGGATTACAAAGTGCTGTTAATGCTTTATACTCCGGTATGCGCTTTAATTACGGCCCAGAAGGTGCAGTAGGTATTACCTGTGACGGAACAGATGAATGGACCTATGCAGACCAGCCAAGAACCGGTGCCGGTGGTACTGCTGATTATTTAACGTTAGGTAATTATACGTTAGATGCTTCTAACGGCGCCATATTGACGCCTTGGAACAGAAATTACTCCAATATTAATTTAGCCAATGCAGTGGTTGATTTAGCCCCAACTGTAAACATGGATACCACCATTCGTAATGGAATTGTTGCCCAGGCGCATTTTCTCCGTGGGTTATACTATTTGTTATTGGTTGAACAATTTGGTGCAGTACCTACTGATTTAGGTGCAGGCGATTTGCATTTTAACGCAACTCCATATCAAGGTTTTAATCGCTTACCTACCGCCGATTTGCTGGTAAAAGATTATCAGGCTATGATTAATGATTTTACCTATGCTACACAGTACTTGCCCGACCAGCGCCCGGCCAATACATTCAAACTTTCAAAAGCGGCAGCTTATTTAATGCTGGCACGAACCTATATTTTTAGAGCATACTCTGCCGCAAAACAAAGTTCTGATTTTGCAAATGCTTATAATGCCGCAATGGAAGTAATTAATAATCAGGCTAAGTACGGAACATCTTTACTGCAAAATTTTGCTGATGTGAATAGAGAAGGGAATGAATATAATCCGGAAATTTTATACTCTGTTGAAAGGATTCCGGGTGATAATAACGATAATGAAGTAGGTAATCCATCAGGCATTGGAGGCGGTAAAGGTGTAGATGCAAGCAATGATTTTACTCCCGATTATACTACGGTTAAATCACCTAAGGCAAATTCATCTACTACGCCATGTGCAACAAGAACTGTATTATATGGCAGGCCAATTAGAAGGTTTTGCCCTACAGCATGGCTATATAATGTTGCTTTTGCTGATAAATTGAATGATAGCAGATATGATGGCAGCTTTAGAACGGTATGGCTGGCAACCCAGGCAGGTGGCGGTTTTAATGTAGGTGATACCGCTTTTGTTTTGGCATATACCAATGCAATGGCCGATTCTATGAATGCCATTCCAAAACCTTACAGGGTAATTGCTCCGAGAGAGTTTTATATTATTGGAGGTACCACCACCCAAAATATTTATCCTTCTTTACGCAAATATGAAGACAGTAAAAAAATGCAGGCCAATGATGAGGGCGGACGCCCATTTCCTGTTGCAAAATTATCTGAATTGTATTTATTGGCTGCTGAGGCTGCTTTTCAAACCGGAAAGGTTAATCAGGCAGTTACACTTATCAATGTAATTCGGGAAAGAGCTGCTTACAGGCCCGGTTTATCTGCATCCGACTTATCAGCCCGTGTAGTTGCAATGGATATCAATGCATCGCAGGTAACACTTGATTTTATTTTAGATGAAAGAACCAGAGAATTATGCGGCGAAAGCCTAAGATGGCCCGATCTGGCCATGCGCGGTAAATTGGTGCAGCGTGTACAATTGTATAATCCGGATGGTGCCGCAAATATTCAACCATTTCATACACTCAGGCCTATTCCCCAAAGTCAGTTGAATGCTACTGCTGATGCAAATAGGGCACAATATCAAAATCCGGGGTATTAATTTTTTTTAATAAGAAAACAAATTATATGAAAAAAGTATTGCTTTATATAGCCTTGCCGATTTGCTGTTATGCAGGATTATCTTCCTGCAAAAAGGTTCCGGTAAATAATATTATGAATCCGGGCAATTATTCAGATACATTCGGATTGATTAAAACAGCAGCCACAGCAGATGGTTTTCCGTTTGGGTTGGCAATTGATTACACCCCTATGTTGAATAATCCGGTTTATGCCGGAACAGTTACCCGGGAAGCAAATAGTGTAACGTTTGGTTATCAAATGAAGCATGGCGCTATTGTTCAAAATGATGGTAGTTTAAATTATACCAATACAGATGCACTGGTGAATGCATGTGTAAATGCAGGTTTACAAATTTATGGACATACTTTAGGCTGGCATCAAAACCAAAACGCTACTTACTTAAAAAGTTATGCTGGTATTACAATTCCTGCAGCAACTGAATTACTGGCGAATCCCGGTTTTGAGTTGGGTAATGCAACTTCTTTTAGTAACTGGTCAACTTATAATGCATCTAACGGTGCTACCATTTCTGTAACAACAACCCCGAGTCAAGTGCATAGTGGCACACGTGCAATGATGGTGGTTAATCCTGTTGCCAACCCCGGTAGTCAATGGAAAGTTCAGGTAGCCAGTGATTTGTTTAATACAACGGTTGGTCATCAATATACCGTTTCTTATTGGGTATATGCAGCAGCTGCGGGTGGTTCTATCCGTCTTTCTACCCAAACCAGTGGCGGTGGTTCTGCCCAATATCAGGGAGATCAGACCATTGGCACAAGCTGGCAATTAATTACCTGGACAATCACTGCAAACTCACCTCAAACCAGAATTTTGTTTGACATGGGGCAAGCCGCTAATACCTATTATATTGATAATGCCAGTGTAAAGCAGGTAATAGCAGCGCCATCAGGCTCGCAAATTGCGGTGAAGTTAGATTCGGCACTCAATAATTTTATTACCAATACAGTTACCCGATATAAAGGAGTGGTAAAAGACTGGGATGTTATCAATGAATTATTTGCCGATAATGGTACATTGCGCAATAACAGTAATACTTCCATAACAGGATCGGATGTTTTGGTTTGGTCAAATTATATGGGAAATACTTATCCCCTGCATGCATTTCAGTACGCACAAGCGGCAGATCCTAATGCATTATTGTTCATAAACGATTATGGTTTAGAATCTAATTCAGTAAAATTAGATTCGTTGATTTCGTATGTTAAATTTTTAAAAGCAAATGGTGCAAAAGTAGATGGCATTGGAACACAAATGCATATTGCCTGGAATACCAGTTATGCAGGTATTGATGCTATGTTCCAAAAACTGGCAGCTACCGGCTTATTGATTAGAATTTCAGAATTAGATGTTCGTATTAATCCGAATGATAAAACCGGATTTATGCCAACCTCACTATTTTATGGCTATCAGGCAGATATGTATAATTATGTTGTAAACTCTTATTTAAAATATATTCCCAAAGCGCAACGCTATGGCATTACAGTTTGGGGCGTTGATGATCCTGAAAGTTGGATTATCACATCTCAGAAAAAAGTTGATAACCCATTATTATTTGATGCCAATTTTGCAAGAAAACCTGCATATAGTGGATTTTTAAATGCACTTAAAGCACAACAATAATAATTCATGCAAATGATTTAACCGTGCATATATTAAGTAAGATAAGTTAACATGGCAACAAACCCCCTTTGCCTGTTAGCTTATCTTTTACTTACAAACAATATTCAATAAAACAAATAGTAGTTGAATTGTCTCCCCCAAAAATTTTGTGTACAAAACTCCTTATCGCTTTATCTTTATGCATAAGTAGTCGTTTAGTAACTGCCGGTGATTCTTCATCGGCATATTTTATAAAATAATTCCTGTTCATCTATGAATCAACAATATTTCATGCAACAAACCATGCGTTGGTTTGGTCCAACTGACCCTGTAAGTTTACAAGATATCAAACAAGCCGGCTGTAGCGGTGTAGTAACGGCACTGCATCATATTCCGGTAGGTGATGTTTGGTCTGTTGATGCCATTCTGGAAAGAAAAAAGATGATTGAGGCTGTTGGCCTTAAATGGACTGTTGTAGAAAGTTTGCCCGTGCATGAGGCTGTCAAAAAACAGAAAGGAAATTTCGAAGTATACATTACTAATTATAAAAAAAGCCTTGAAAACCTTTCTCAATGTGGCTTAGAGGTAATTACCTATAATTTCATGCCCATATTAGACTGGATGCGCACAAATGTAAATTATACCATGCCCGATGGCAGTAAAGCCTTGTATTTTGACCGACTGACTTTTATTGCATTTGATTTATTTATGTTGCAAAGGCCCGGTGCAGCAGCAGAATATACAGCTATTGAAAAAGAAAATGCATGGCACACATTTCAATCAATGAATGAGGAAGAAAAACAAACACTTTTTAATAATGCCCTCCTTGGGTTGCCCGGAAGTGAGGAAAGGTTTACACCCAAACAAATTTTAAAAGCACTTCAGGAATATAAAGCGATTGACGCTTTAAAATTAAAGCAAAATTTATTTTACTTTTTGCAGCAAATTGTTCCGGTTGCCGAATCGACAGGTTTAAAATTGGCTATTCATCCTGATGATCCACCTTACCCGATGCTTGGTTTGCCCAGAATAGTAAGCACTGAAGCCGATGTGGCAGATTTACTGACAGCAGCACCCTCATCTGCCAATGGTATTTGTTTCTGTACCGGATCATTTGGTGTAAGGGCTGATAATGATTTATTAGCCATGATTGAGCGTTTTGCAGGTCATATCCATTTTATTCATCTCCGCAGCACAAAACGAGATGCGGATGGTAATTTTTATGAAGCCAATCATTTAGAAGGAGATGTAGATATGTATGCTGTTGTAAAAGCATTGTGGCAAGTTATGCAACAGCGAAAAATAAGTATACCGATGCGTCCTGATCATGGGCATCAAATGTTGGATGATTTGAAAAAGAAAACTTATCCCGGTTATTCAGCCATAGGGCGTTTACGAGGTTTGGCGGAATTAAGAGGATTAGAGTTGGCTATATCGCGCAGCTAAATATCATATTGTTTTCAAACAATTACAAAAGCATAAAATTTTCTGTTTTTGGCATTGCTAAAAATTTTTGAAGAAAAATTTCAGGTGGTTCGGTTAATTTACGTGCTTTCGTATCCATCCAGGCACCATCTATATTAATAATGGCATGTAAAGTTCCATTTTTATTTAGTAATTCATGTTGTAAACTCCAACGGGTACCACTTGCTGTTGCTGAACGCATGCTCACATTTACATAAATCACATCATTAAAATGAATTTCTTTTTTAAAAATGGCTTCCTCTCTAAAAAGAATAGGACCAAGATGGTGTTGCAAAAGTAATTGTGGCGTTAAACCGGTTTCGTTCAAATAGCAAATTCTTACATAAGCACCCCAATCATAATAAACACTATGTCTTACATGAAAATTGGGATCCAGATCACTCCAACGGATTGTAACATTTTTAAAAAAGCCCTCCATATTTTTTTGATCAAAATAACATATTTCATTGAACTGGAAAAATAAATGTAAGTAGTGGTATAGTTGAATGGATGCTAAAAAGATAGAAGCAGGTTTCGTTGTCATGTGCATTATCAACTCCATCGTTATCGGGAACGTTTGCGTAAAAAAATAATTGTTAATGCTATGCCAACACGAAATATCTAATTAGTATTGAAGTACCAAATGCTTTAAACGATTGCTAAATAAGGGTTATAAATACCCGGCTTTTTTTGTTGTATGTTTTAAAAACAAATTGCTGTATGAAAAAAATTGGCACACTTGTATGTATTCTCTTGTCTGTATGCTTTACTGCCTTCTCTCAAATATCTACCCGACAAATTAAAGGAAGAGTTGTGGGTGAGGATAATGAACCTTTAGCCGGTGCATCCGTTGTCATTGCAGGCTCAAAGAAAGGTGTTCAAACAGATAATAACGGAAATTTTACTTTATCTGTTCTTAATGATGGCGATAAAAACAGTTTATTGATCAGCTATGTTGGTTATGCTACTAAAACGGTTGATGTGCATGCCGCCGGCAATATTTCAGTACACCTTACCAGAACGAATGATGCGGGCAATGAAGTAGTGGTAATTGGTTATCAAACCGTAAAACGTAAAGATTTATTGGCTTCTGTATCTTCTGTCGGAGCGAAAGATTTAAAAGATATTCCCATCAATTCTGCTGCCGAGGCATTAGCAGGACGATTGGCGGGGGTTCAAATTACCAGTTCTGAGGGTTCACCAGATGCAAATATTACCATTCGTGTTCGTGGCGGTGGTTCTATTACACAAGATAATTCTCCTTTATATATTGTTGATGGGGTACAAATTGAAAATGCTTTAGCTTCTTTAGCGCCACAAGATATACAAAGTATTGATGTATTGAAAGATGCAGCAGCTACTGCCATTTATGGCGCACGAGGTGCCAATGGCGTAGTTATTATTACAACAAAAGGCGGAAGACAGGGTAAACTCCGTATGTCGTACAACGGGTTTATTGGTTTAGAAAAATTAGCCAAAGAACTTCCCGTTATGAGTCCCTGGGAATTTATTCGATGGAATTATGAGCGTTCCAGATCAAATTCAACCGATAGTGCCACATTTGCAAAAACCTATGGAACAACCTGGGATACTTTATCAGTATATAAAAGTATTGCACCGGTAGATTGGCAGAAATTAGTGTTGGGCAGAAATGGTATGATGCAAAGCAATAATGTTAGTGTAAATGGCGGAAACAGTAAAACTACTTTTAATTTAAGTTATACCAATAATACCGATAAAACAGTGGTATTAAATTCTAACTATTACCGTAACCTCATTAATTTAAGAGTAGATCAAAGAATTGGAAAGAAAATAAGAATGAGTGCCACTTTTCGTTATCTGAACCAAAATGTGTATGGTGCCGGTACATCTTCTCCCAATGGATCAACATATAACCGTTTGCGTAATACAGTAAAATACAGGCCTTTCTTATCACCCAATATTACAACTCCCGATGTTATTGACCCCAGTTTAGTAGATAACAGTACCGGAAACGGGTTGTTTTTAGTCAACCCCATTGCGTTATCTAATGCTGAATACCGCAAAAAATCAACTGATGGTTTGAATATTTCCGGTTACGTTAGTTATCAAATTACCAAAAACTTAACCTTCCGTTCTACTTTCGGATACGACTATAATCATTATATCAATCGCCAATACAGCGATTCTATTAGCCCTGTTTCTATTATACAAGGTGGTGCTAAGCCGGTGGTTGAATTAGATACCAGCAATCGCACATCTATCAATAACTCAAATGTTTTTACTTATTCGCTTAAAAATTTAGGTGGCAAGCATGATATTGATGTTTTGTTAGGGCAGGAAACTTATCAGGTAAGAACAGAATCTACTTACGATTTATTCAAAAACATCCCCACTTTTACACCTATTGATAAAGCCTTTAATGATTTATCTTTAGGCACCAGTTTTACAGGTTATCCCAAACAAATTATTACAAAATATACCTCTCTTTCTTTCTTTGGGCGCATTAATTATGCGTACCAACAAAAGTATTTGTTTTCTGTAAATATGCGGGCAGATGCTTCCTCCAAATTTGCACCCGATGTACGATGGGGTTATTTTCCGGCCGCATCTGCTGCATGGCGCATTAAGAAAGAAAACTTTATGAAATCTGTGAAGTTTATTAATGATATGAAACTGAGGGTAGGATACGGTGCAGTTGGTAATAACAGAATTGCAGATTATTTGTATTTAGATGCATTTAATAACAATGTAAATTATTATGGCATCAACAATCAAACCATTTATGGTTATACTTCAGCCAGCTTAGTAAATCCACTATTGAAATGGGAAACCACTATCAATAAAAACCTGGGATTAGATTTGTCGATGTTCAATGATAGAATTCAGTTTTCAGTAGATTACTATTCCAATTCTACCAAAAATTTATTGTTGAACGTGCCGGTAGCTTCTACTTATGGTTATGCAACCCAACTACAGAATGTTGGTAAAACAACCAATAAAGGAGTTGAATTTCAGTTAAGCAGTATGGTCATTCAAAAAAAGAATTTTACCTGGAATGCTAATTTTAATATTTCCTTTAACCAAAACAGGGTAGTGGCATTGGGAACCGGGCAAACATCCTTCCTGCAAAGTGCCGGTTGGGGTGTATCAGGGCAGCCATCTGATTATATTATACAAGTAGGTGCGCCTGTTGGTGCCATGTATGGATTTGTAACCGATGGTTTTTATAAAGTAAGTGATTTTAATTATAATGCTACTACCCAAACTTACACGTTAAAACAAGGTGTAGTAAGTGATGCCAGCATAGTAGGGCCACCGCAACCCGGTATGTTAAAACTGAAAGATTTAAACGGTGATGGAGTAGTTGATTTAGATCATGACCGTAAAATTTTAGGCAATTCTCAACCTAAGTTTTTTGGTGGACTGAACCAGCAATTCACTTATAGAAATTTTGATATGAGTATTTTTGTGAATTTTGTTTATGGCAACAGTGTATACAATGCCAATAAAATTGAATTTTCGAATGGATATGTTCCAAACTCAAATCTACTGGCCATCATGAATAATCGGTTCACTAATATTGATGCCAATGGTAATGTAGTAAAAGATCCTACACAGTTAGCAGCATTAAATGCAAATGCAAGAATATGGAGCCCCTTAACCAGCAGTGGCGCCTTTTACCTGCATTCTTGGGCAATTGAAGATGGATCTTTTTTAAGAATCAATAATATTACTTTAGGTTATACCATAGCACCCAAAACCTTACGTAAACTAAAAATTAATCGTTTACGGTTCTATACTACTTTAAATAATGTAGCTACTTTAACCGGTTATTCAGGATATGATCCGGAGGTGAGTGTTAGTAGTAATCCAACAACTCCTGGTTTAGATTATTCAGCATTTCCTAAAAGTCGTACCTATATTTTTGGTGTTAACGTAATATTTTAACTTGTTTATACAATTAAATTACTTGTACTATGCGCATAAAATCATTTCATTATTACTTTACAATAGCAGTATTGGTAATGGCTGCATTGTTTGTTGGATCTTGCAAAAAATTTTTAAACCAAATGCCCATAACATCATATGGCACCAATGTAGTGTTTAGTGATGTTCCGCATGCTTATCAGGCATTGGCCGGTGTATATGCACAACTTTCCGGCGACCAGGGTTATGGTATTCGCTTAAGTTTGTATTATACAGTAGATAATGATGAAACGCAGGGCCCAACGGGGAATGGAGATAATGATAGAAGAGATATTGCTCGCTATCAGGCAACACCCGGAAATGCACAATTAGATAAACCCTTTCGTCAGTTATTTACCGGAATTGAATATGCAAATATTTGTATAGCCAATATTCCAACCATGCCCCAATATAAAAATGGTACCGATCAAGAAAAGAAAGAATTACAACGTATGTACGGCGAGGCATTGACTTTACGTGCACAGTTTTATTTTGAAGCCATTAGAAACTGGGGCGATTTGCCGGCTGATTTTTTACCTGCTTCACAGGTGGCAGCTGCTAACCCTTTTCCTTTAAGAGTAAATCGCGATAGTTTATACGACCATATATTAACTGATTTAAAAACTGCAGAAGATATAGTGCCATGGAGAAATGAACTTTCATCCATCGGAGATCCTATGGATGAAAGAATTACCAAAGGAACAGTAAAAGGGTTGAGAGCAAGAATTGCATTGTTTAGAGGGGGCTATTCTTTGCGAAATTCATCCGGGCAAATGGAGCGCAGTACTGATTATCTTACCTATTACCAAATGGCACATGATGAATGTAATGATATTATTACCTCCGGCCAGCATAACTTAAATCCCAGTTATAAAAATCTTTTCAAAAATTATGTATGTGCCCGTGCTGTTAGCGATCCGGATGGAGAACTTATGTTTCAGGTATCTGCTGTTGGTGCCAATGGCACTGCCGATAGTAAATTAGGTTATTATGACGGGCCTACTGTAAATGGTAATGGTAATAAAAGCATTAATATTTTACCTACCTATTTTTATTTGTTCGATTCTACAGATTTAAGAAGAGACGTTACTTGTGCACCTTATATTGTAAATGCAGACGGAATTACTAAAACAGGTCAAACAATTACTGCCATTAATGATGGTAAGTACCGTAGGGATTGGATTTCAAATCCGCCCATTTCTCCTACAGATAAAACCCAATACTTGGGTTTAAAGTGGCAAATTTTGCGTTACTCAGATGTGTTATTGATGTTTGCTGAAACTGAAAATGAATTAAACGGCCCTACTGCCGCTGCTTATAATGCAGTAAATATGGTTAGAAGAAGAGGATATGGCCAACCAATCAATACACCCAATGCTACAGTAGATTTGCCTGCCGGTTTAAGTAAATCTGATTTTTTTAATGCCATTGTTAAAGAGCGTTCTTTAGAGTTAGGAACAGAAGGTGTTCGTAAATATGATTTAATTCGTTGGAATTTAATCAATACTGTACTAACCAATACCAAAAATGCATTAACGGCCATGTCTACTTCTAGTGGTGTTTATGCCAACTTACCCAAATCTATGTACTATTACAAAACTGCTACCGGTGATGATTATACCATATGGGCCAATTCATTGTATAAACCCGCCCCATCAACTACACCAGCCAATACCACTAAAATTACTTGGGTTAGCAGTGCAATAGCAACAACAGCCTTGGCCAGATTTGCTACAGGTTTTACACCCAATAAATCTGAGTTGTTACCTATACCACAACCGGCCAGGGATGCAAATTATAATCTTTCGCAAAATCCGGGTTATTAATCATATTGAATATTGTGTGGTTTCATTAGTTGGATTATACCGTTTAAAGGCTGCTGTTCACAGCGGCCTTTTTTAAATAATTGAATTGTATTATATGAAAACATATATCTTACTTTTACTAACTTGTATGTGCAGTTGCTTTGCCTTAGCACAGCAAAATTGTATAGTGGTGGCTAAAGATGGTTCAGGAAATTATGCAACCATACAAGATGCTTTTAATGCCATTCCTTGTAACAATACCCAACCCGTTACCATTCTTGTAAAAAAAGGGGTTTATAAAGAAAGGTTGATTTTAGACAGCGGTAAACAATTTGTAACCTTAAAAGGAGAGGATAAAAATGATGTGTTAGTAACTTACAATAATCATAGTGGTATGCATTTAGCGAATGGTGATACCATTAATACCTGGACTTCGGCTAGTTTTTTTATTTATGCCAACCACTTTACTGCAGAAAATATTCACTTTGAAAATAATGCAGGTTTTTATGCCGGACAGGCAGTAGCTTTATTTGTTTATGCCGATTGTGCGGCTTTTTATAATTGTTCAATCACCGGTTTTCAGGATGTATTGTTTTGTAGCGGGCCGGGTAGTAGACAATATTACAGAAATTGTTATATTGAAGGTACAACCGATTTTATTTTCGGACCTGCAACAGCAGTATTTGATAGTTGCACTATTTTCAGTAAAAAAAATTCACATGTTTCCGCTGCCTCTACACCCAAGGAATTACCCTTTGGTTTTGTATTTAGAAATTGTACTTTGTTAGCAGATAGTTCATTGCACAATGTATCATTGGGCAGGCCTTGGCAACCTTATGCAAGTGTTACTTATTTGCATTGTTATATAGGAGCTCATATTATTCCCGGTGGATGGAATAATTGGAAAAATGTAGCAAATGAAAAAACTGCCCGATTTGCTGAGTTCCAAAATGTTGGACCCGGTGCCTTGCCTGAAAAACGTTACCCTTGGGTTCGCCAACTATCTCAACAGGAAGCTGCAATATTTACACTAAAAAATATTTTCGGTAGCTGGCATCCTCCTCATGCATACCTTCATTCAATTCAATAAAAAACACCATTATTTTGTTTGCTTTTTACTATTGGGTTTAGCTGTAGTTGATTCTCTGGCAAAAATTTCAGCCGGTAAAATTATCGATTCAAAAGTAGTTACAGGTCGTTTACTTTCTATCATTTTAATTAATAATTCTGCCGAAATTCTGCCCATTTCAAAGGCCGGTTGCCTTACCACAGAAAGCGGAGGTGATAGTAAATCTGTTAAATCTAAATTACTAAATCCTATTACAGCCAATTGTTGTGGTATACTTATTTTTTGGGCTTTACAGTAACGTATACAATTAGTAGTTAGTTTATCTGCTCCGGCAAAAATAGCATCCGGCTTTTGTTTTAATGCCCTCAACTTATTTAATGCATCATTAACCTCCTCATAAATTAAACCACCGTGCTGGCAATAGGCAACATAATTTTCCTGAAAACTAATTGCATAATCACTAAGTGCTTGTTGATAACCGGCTAAGCGTTCTTTGCTGATAGATAATACCGGCGATCCACTTAGCATGGCAATTTTTCGATAACCATTTTTTATTAAATGAACAGTTGCATCATATGCGCCTTTAAAACTGTCAACCGTAACTTTAAAAGTATTTAAATCTTCAATTACCCTATCAAAGCAAACAATAGGTAGGTTGCGTTGAAATAACTCGGTTATATGCGAAAAATCTTCCGTTTCTGCAGCAACGGAAACAATACAACCATCTGCAGAGCGGCTAGACAGGTATTGAATATTCGCCACTTCTCGCTCATAACTTTCTTTGCTTTGCGTTATAATTACGTTATAACCGTATTGATGTGCTACTGATTCAATGCCATTAATAGCCTGCGAAAAAAAACTATTGGCAATTTCAGAAACAATAATGCCAATTGATCGGCTTCTTTTCTCTTTTAAACTTAATGCAATTGGGTTTGGCCTGTAGTTCATTGCCCTTGCATAGTTCAATACCAGTTGCTTGGTCTCTTCACTTATTTCATAGCTATCTCTTAAAGCACGACTTACCGTTGAGGTTGATAGCCCCAACGCTTTGGCAATGTCTTTAATTGTAATTGCTTCAAATTTCATGATGATAATAATTGGTTATAACCGGTATTTACCCCACAATAATTTTTGTATGGAATAAGGTAAAATGTTTGTGTTATTGAATGAATATAAGGATTAAATCCTGATATAAAGAAAATGTTTTTTTGTATTTGGTGCAATGTTACAAAGCAATAATTTTTTAAAAGTAATAGAATTGTTTTTCCGGCTTGTAAAGCCATCGATATCGGGAACGATTGCGTAAAAATAATCCTTTAAAACCTTCTTATTTATTGAATATAATTGTAGCATCGCTATAGATTTGAGGGTAGGTGAAATTAGTTTTTAGATGTAAGAGTTGTTTTGCCATGGTATGAGCACCTTTGATTGTTAGAAATTTATTTTGCATCCTTTAAATCAATAAAGATGTATGCGTAAGTTTTTAAAATGGATGGTGCATTAAGCAAGGGGTTATTTGCTTAAAATAAAAATAATGATAACGCATGAAAAGATTGCTTGCTATTATGCTAATGCTAATCATCATTGCATTTAAAATGCAAGATGAAATTCCAACTATTTATTTGGTGGGTGATTCAACCATGGCCAATAAACCATTAAACGATAATCCTGAAAAAGGATGGGGTATGTATTTAGCCCAATTTTTTAACCATACTGTAAAAATTGAAAATAGGGCAGTAAATGGACGAAGTACAAAAAGTTTTATAGATGAAGGTAAATGGGATGCCGTTGTGCAGCAATTAAAACCGGGTGATTATGTTTTTATTCAGTTCGGTCATAATGATGAAAAAAAAGATGATCCTAAAAGATTTGCCGATGCGCATGGTTTATACAAAAATAACCTAATACACTTTGTTAAAGATGCAATTGCAAAAAATGCTATACCGGTTTTAATTACACCTGTTGCCAGAAGAAGATTTGATGCCATGGGCCGAGTAGATGATAGGATGCATGGTGATTATCCTGCTGTAGTTAAAGAAGTAGCCGATTCTATGCACATAAGTTTCATTGATTTATTTACAGCCAGCAAAACCTTGTTGCAGCAATTGGGGCCGGAAGCATCTAAAAAATTATATTTATGGATACCCCCTCATCATTTTGATGCTTACTCGGATGGAAGAAAAGATGACACGCATTTTTCTGAGTATGGTGCAAAATATATGGCTTCACTGGTATGCGAAGGCATTCGGCAGACGAATTTACCTGTAGCAGCTGCATTATTAAAAACAGACTTCAACAACAAATTTGCCTATCAATTACCGATTGTGTATACCCCGCATTTTGCAAAAGATACTTTTAATATTATTAAATATGGTGCTGTATCAGACGGGGTTACCTTAAATACACAGGCCATTCAAGCAGCTATTAATGCCTGTTTTAATAATGGGGGTGGCGTGGTTGCAGTACCGGATGGTTTTTGGGTAACAGGTCCTATAGAATTAAAAAATAATGTAAATTTATATGTTAGTAGAGGCGCTTTGTTGCAATTTACCAAAGATTTTACGCAATATAAACTTGTAGAAAGTAATTGGGAAGGTCAGCCCGCAGCCCGAAATCAATCGCCCATATCTGCCCAACATGCTGAAAATATTGCTATTACCGGTTCTGGAATTATAGATGGTAATGGCGATGCCTGGCGGATGGTAAAGAGGGACAAATTGACCAATTCTCAATGGCAAAAATTAGTGAATAGCGGTGGTATATTAAGTGAAGATAAAAAAACATGGTATCCAACTGCTGAAACATTTAAAGGTGCGCATACAAAAGATCCTGGGGTATTAAAGAATGGCAAAAAGTTAAGTGATTTTGATTCTATTAAAACCTTTCTACGCCCTAATTTATTGGTATTACAACAATGTAAAAATGTTTTGTTGGAGGGCGTAACATTCCAAAATTCACCGGCTTGGTGTTTGCATCCACTCATGTGTGATCAACTAACAGTTCGGAATATTTATGCCAAGAATCCATGGTATGCTCAAAATGGGGATGGTATTGATATTGAGAGTTGCAGCAATATTTTATTAACCAATAGCACCTTCGATGTGGGAGATGACGGAATTTGTATTAAAAGTGGTAGAGATGCTTCAGGAAGGGAAAGAAATATGCCTACTAAAAATGCTTTGATACAAAATTGTGTTGTATACCATGCACACGGTGGTTTTGTTATTGGAAGTGAAATGAGTGGTGGTGCTAATAACTTATATGTGCGTAATTGTAGTTTTATGGGTACTGATATTGGATTAAGATTTAAAACGGTGCGTGGCCGCGGCGGTGTTGTAGAAAATATTTATGTGGCAAATATCAATATGAAGGATATTCTTGGCGAAGCTGTATTATTTGATATGTATTATTCGGCTCAAGATCCTGTACCATTATATGGTGAAGAAAGAGTACCTCCTAAAGTATCAATTTTGCCTGTAACAGAAGCAACACCTGTTTTTAAAAATTTTTATCTACAAAATATTGTTTGTAATGGTGCATCTAAAGCCTTATTTATTCGAGGGTTACCCGAAATGCCGATTCAAAATATTGTATTGAACAATATGTATATGTATACAAAGGCGGGTGTGGATATTGAAGAAGCAAAAAATATTCAGATCAATTATTTTCATCTCCAGGCCCAAACAACCAATCCTTTAATATATGTGTTAAATGCCGGTGATGTTTATTTCAATCAATTTGATTTTAATAAAAATACACAATTGTTATTGGAAGTACAAGGTGGGCGTACAAAAAACATTGTATTGAAAAACACTTCTTTGCAAAATTCAATTCAAGTATTAAAAACCGGTTTTGGCGCAAATAAAAACGTTGTTCAATTGAATTAAACGTTATGAAAAAAATATTGTTTCTGTTTTTTTTCATCACATCATCGCAGGTTGTATTTTGTGAGGATATTGCGTTGTTAAAAAAAATAGCAGATGCAACAATTTTAAGCGAACATGTAAATGCGAATAATGCTAGGCGTAAATGGAACTATGAAGATGCGCTGGTACTTAAGGATTTAACTGCCTTATGGCAATATTCCGGTGGGGTATTGGCTATTTTACACAATGATAAAGGGAATGCAGATTTTAAACACATGAACCAACTAGCCGAATGTTTTGGTATTCATTTAAATGAAGATAATTATCAAAAGGTAGTAGGAAAAAATTTTGAAAATGGTGCCATATCTGTTCCGGGTAATCATCCAATTTTACCAGATGTTCAAACCATTTTTTGAAAAGGAAATCTGTTCCACCAAAGTTAAAAAGCCTGCTTATGCAGCTTTAGTTAAAAAGGATATAACCATTTTTGCAGTAGCAAAATAAAGTAAAGGAACTGTTTTTGTAGCCGGAGATCCCTGGTTGTATAATGAATATACTGATGAACGAAAATTGCCTGAACAATACCAAAATTATGCAGCTGCAAATAATTGGGTTCAATGGCTTATTCAAAAAGTAAAGCATCAATAAAATGGGAAAACACTTATCTATATTCATATGTTTTGTTATTAGTAGTTTAGCTACTTGTATAGATGTAACTGCTCAGGCCGATACGCTTATTGTTTGCCAAAACAATCCTGCATGCTTTCAACACATCCAAGATGCCGTTAACAGCATTCCCGAACAGACTTCAAAAAAAGTTGTCATTTTTATTAGAAATGGAACTTATAACGAGAAAATATTTATACAACACAATTGGATTGAATTGTTAGGAGAAGATAAAAACAAAACCATCATTACACAATCTATTGCACGTGATATATGGCGTTGCAATCATGCAGATGATTGGGGGGTAGCAACACTAAATATAAGTGGAAGTGATATAATCATTAAAAACTTAACCATTCAAAATACATATGGTTTTGAAAATAATACAAGCGTTGTGCGCTGTGCTTCAGATACTGTCGATAACTATGTAAAGAAAATAAGAAAAGATGGGCATCAAATGGCACTGCGAACATTTGCTACTACTCGTTTACAAATTATTAATTGTAATTTAAAAGCTTTTGGAGGCGATACTGTAAGTCCGTGGAATGTAACTGAAGGTATGTTTTATTTTAAAGATTGTACCATGATGGGCGGTGTTGATTTTTATTGCCCACGGGGGTGGGCCTATGCAGAGAATTGCACTTTTATTGCCACTACCGGACCGGCCTGTATTTGGCATGATGGCTCAGCCAATGAAGATGCCAAAACTGTATTAAAAAATTGCCGGTTTAAAGGATATGATGGTTTTATGTTAGGCAGGTTTCATAGAGATGCACAATTTTATTTAATTGATTGTCACTTCGCAGCAAATATGGCTAACAAACCCATTTATTGGGTGCCTACTAACAATGTTATACAATGGGGCTATCGGGTGTATTACAATAACTGTCATAAAGCGGGTGGCGATTATGCCTGGTTTAAAAATAATTTACAAACAGCAAAAGGAGCACCACTTGCTATAAATATTAATGTACATTGGATATTTGGAGATAAATGGAATCCAATTTTAAATTAAAAGCGTATGCAACTATCTAAAAAAACACTGGCTTCTATTCGAAAAAATAACAAACTATCGTTGCCGCATGAAGCCATATTTTCATTGCCTGAAAAAATAATTCAGTTTGGCACGGGTGTGCTGTTAAGAGGCTTACCTGATTATTTTGTGGATAAAGCAAATAAGAAAGGTATCTTTAATGGAAGAATAGTAGTAGTAAAATCAACCAATTCCGGAAATGCTGATGCATTTGCCGAGCAAGATGGATTATACACGATTGCTGTTAGAGGTATTGAAAACAATGCTACTATTCAGGAATATTGGTTAAATGCTGCCATTAGCAGGGTTTTAAATGCTAATGATGCTTGGAACGAAATTTTATCTTGTGCTGCTAATTCTGAAATGCAGATTGTTATTTCAAATACAACGGAGGTGGGTATTACATTGCTTCCCAAAGATGGTATTTTTGCTGCACCACCTGTTTCTTATCCCGGGAAATTACTTGCTTTCTTATATCACCGGTACACTATTTTCAATGGAAGGCCCGAAAGTGGAATGGTCATCATTCCCACGGAATTGATTGTAAATAATGGAAAAAAGTTAAAACAAATTGTGCTTGAATTAGCGAAAATAAACCGCTTAAAAGATGAATTTATTCAGTGGCTTCAGGATGCCAATGATTTTTGTGACTCGCTGGTTGATAGAATTGTTCCCGGTAAATTACCTGAACAGGATGCAGATCTTGCTGCTCAACAATTAGGCTATCAGGATGATTTAATGATTATGAGTGAAGCATATCGTTTATGGGCAATTGAAACATCGAGTGATAGAACTAAATCAATATTATCTTTTGCTGCAGCCGATAATGGTGTAATTATAGATGATGATATTTCCATGTATAGAGAATTAAAATTGCGTTTGTTAAATGGTACACACACTTTTTCGTGCGGATTAGCATTTCTTGCCGGCTTTGATACTGTGAAAGATGCTATGGATATTTCAGTAATGGCTTCCTTTATCACGAATTTAATGTTGTATGAAATTACACCCGTTATTCTGAGTGAAAAATTAACCCAGCAAAAAGCCAAACAATTTGCATTGCAGGTTCTGGATCGTTTCAGAAATCCTGCTATTGCCCACCATTGGTTTAGTATTACCATGCAGTATACTTCTAAAATGAAGATGCGAAATGTGCCTTTAATAACAAAGTATTTACAACAGTTTAAAACTGTTCCGCCTTTAATGGCTTTGGGTTTTGCGGGTTATTTATATTTCATGAAAACTGAATTGAATACATTAGAGCAACCCGTTCAGCTACAACACAATCAAC
Organism: Hydrotalea sp. GW822-HT8A01; assembly: GCF_058798575.1. Taxonomy (NCBI): domain Bacteria; kingdom Pseudomonadati; phylum Bacteroidota; class Chitinophagia; order Chitinophagales; family Chitinophagaceae; genus Hydrotalea; species Hydrotalea sp. GW822-HT8A01. The sequence goes on along the minus strand of NZ_CM179506.1, from coordinate 3,402,121 downwards.
AATTAATTGTTCAGGATGATTTTGCATTGCAATTAAATAAGCTTTGGAATGAAGTTGGCAGTATCGATGAGTTAGTTCAAACTGTTTTAACAGATGTACATTTTATGGGAATGGATGCAACTACCAGTAATACTTTTGCCATTCAGGTAAAAGCTTTCTTAACAGAATTAATGGAAGGAAAAGTATTAGAGGTATTAAAAAATAGTTTGCAGCAACAAAATGCAAATGCTGTTATTTAAATATAATTGTTATGAAAAATTCTGTTATAAAAATTCATCCAAAAGATAATGTGATCGTTGCTTTACGCGATTTGAAAAATGGCGAAACAGTATCCTTTCAAGGTGAAAAATATACCTTAATTGAGAATATACCTGCTAAGCATAAGTTTTTTATACATGATATGCAACCCGGCGATGCTGCTTTTATGTATGGCGTATTGGTTGGTAAGGCCCAACAATTTATACCTGCAAGGTCATTAATGACTACCGGCAATTTGAAACATGCAGCAGAGCCTTATGCTTACAGGGAAGGCCATTATCAGTGGCATCCACCGGATGTTTCTGCATTTAAAAATGTAACCTTTAATGGCTATCATAGAAGCGATGGAAGTGTAGGAACAGCCAATTATTGGTTATTTATACCTACTGTATTTTGTGAAAACAGGAATTTGGATGTAATTAAAGATGCATTACAGGAATCTTTGGGATATGCAGTAACTGATCAATACAAAAACTTTACCAGGCATTTGATAGCAGCCTATCAAAATAATGAATCTATTGATGACATTACTTTTGAAACTATTTCAAAGCCTGCTGTAAACCGCTTGTTTAAAAATGTTGATGGCATTAAATTCCTCAATCACCAGGGCGGTTGTGGCGGTATACGGCAAGATGCAGCCGTGCTTGGTAAATTATTAGCAGCCTATTCCAATCATCCAAATGTAGGTGGCGTAACCGTAATAAGTTTAGGTTGCCAAAATCTTCAATTAAAGGAATTATTATCAGAAATTAAATCCTATACCCCCAACTTCGAAAAACCACTTTTTGTTTTTGAACAGCAGCAAATTGGTAATAATAGCAAACTAATTGCTGAAGCCATTCGAGCAACTTTTAAAGGGCTGATGCAAATCAATGAAATTGGTAGAAAGCCTGCACCGTTGTCTAAACTTACATTGGGTGTTAAATGTGGTGGAAGTGATGGATTCAGTGGTATTTCTGCAAACCCGGCAGTTGGTTATTGTGCCGATCTGTTGGTTGCTTTGGGAGGCAAAGTTTTGTTGGCCGAATTTCCTGAATTGTGTGGAGTAGAGCAAGAGTTGATTGATAGGATGAACAATGAAACCATAGCCAAAAAATTTATTGATTTAATGCAATCATATAGTGCCGCTGCATTAAAAGTGGGTTCTGGTTTTCATATGAATCCATCTCCGGGAAATATCAAAGACGGCTTGATAACAGATGCTATTAAAAGTGCAGGCGCTGCCAAAAAGGGAGGCACATCACCCATTGTAGACGTACTCGATTATACTGAAAAAGCTGTTAAACCCGGATTGAGTTTGGTTTGCACACCGGGTAATGATGTGGAAGCAACTACCGGAAAAGCGGCCAGTGGTGCTAATTTAATTTTATTTACTACAGGCTTGGGTACGCCAACCGGCAATCCAGTTTGTCCCGTTATTAAAGTATCCAGTAATACCGCTTTAGCACAAAAAATGCAAGATATTATCGATATTAATACCGGCCCCGTTATTGAAGGTGATTTAACAATTGAACAAATGGGTACACAAATTTTAGAATATTGTATTAAAGCAGCCAGTGGTGAAGTAATACCAAAAGCAGTTTTACTAAATCAGGATGACTTTATTCCCTGGAAGCGGGGTGTAAGTTTGTAATACAATCTTACATCGTGTATTACAGATGAATAAAAAATTACGATTAATTGAAAGTATAAATACAAGAATATGAAACAGTTTTTAGATGAAGAATTTTTATTACATAATAAAACGGCAGTTAAATTATATAATGAATTTGCTAAATCCATGCCCATTATCGATTATCATTGTCATTTGTCTCCACAACAAATTGCAGACGATGTAAGGTTTAAAAATATTACACAAATTTGGCTATATGGTGATCATTATAAATGGAGAGCCATGCGCACCAATGGTGTGGATGAGCAATTTTGCACAGGCAATGCTTCTGATAAAGATAAATTTACGCAATGGGCTGCTACTGTTCCTTACACCTTACGAAATCCATTGTATCATTGGACGCACTTGGAACTGAAACGTTATTTTGGCGTTACTGAAATATTGAACGAACATTCTGCAGATCGTATTTATGAACAATGCACGGCTTTGTTACAGCAACCTGATTATTCAGTAAAAAGTTTGTTGCGTAAAATGAATGTATATACCGTATGTACTACCGATGATCCTGCAGATACACTTGAATATCACCAGAAGTTAAAAAATGATGGCTTCGAAATTCCTATCTTGCCTGCATTTCGTCCTGATAACGCCATGAACGTGGCAGATCCCGAAAAGTTCAATAGTTATCTTAAAAAATTAGAAGGGGTAACCAATATTTCAATTTCTTCATTCGATGATTTTTTATTTGCATTACAAAATAGACATGATTTTTTTGCTTCAATGGGTTGTGGTGTAAGTGATCATGGGTTAGAAGAAATTTATGCAGAAGATTTTACAGGTTCTGAAATTGACAGTATTTTCAATAAAGTACATTCAGGCAAACATTTAAATGATTTGGAACAGCGTAAGTTTAAATCTGCTATGTTGGTTCATTTTGCAGAATGGAATTGGGAAAAAGGATGGATACAACAATATCATCTGGGAGCATTACGCAACAATAATTCTCGTATGTTAGCCACATTAGGCCCCGATACCGGTTGGGATTCTATTGGTGATTTTCAACAAGGAAAAAACTTATCTAAGTTTCTTGGAAAATTAGATAACGATGACCGATTGGCGAAAACCATTTTATACAACTTAAATCCTGCCGACAATGAATTAATGGCAACAATGGTGGGCAATTTTAATGATGGCTCTGTTGCAGGTAAAATTCAGTTCGGTGCTGCATGGTGGTTTTTGGATCAAAAAGACGGAATGGTAAAACAAATGAATGCCCTATCCAACATGGGTTTGCTTAGCCGTTTCGTTGGAATGCTTACTGATTCTAGAAGCTTTTTATCCTATCCAAGGCATGAATATTTCAGAAGAATTTTATGTAATTTGTTTGGAGAAGAAATTGAAAATGGTGAACTGCCGAATGATATTTCATGGATTGGAAAAGTTATTCAGGACATTTGCTTTTACAATGCTAAAAATTATTTTAACTGGTAAAAAACGAATAATGGAATTTGAAGTTACATTACACTTCTTTTGCTCATTAAAACCTTGTGGTCAATTTGTTTAGTATAATACTTTTATGAAAAAAATATTGTGCTTTGGTGAATTATTATTAAGAATGTCGCCCCAATCAAATGGCGTTTGGTTACAGCAACATCAACTGCCTGTTTATGTGGGTGGAGCTGAATTAAATGTGGCATATGCGCTGGCTCAATGGAATATGCCGGTAGCTTATTGTACTGCATTGCCGGATAATTTTTTAGCGAAAGATATTATTCAGGGTTTAAAGAATGATGGCATTGATACCACCCATATTCAGATGCAAGGTAAACGGATAGGGCTTTACTTTCTAGAACAGGGTACTGATGTTAAAAATAAACACGTTTATTTTGATCGGGAATTTTCTTCATTTGTTACTTTACAGCCCGGTACCATTCATTGGGAAAAAGTGCTTGAAGAAATTAACTGGATACATTTTTCAGCCATTGTTCCTGCATTAAATGATACTGTTGTAAAGGTTTGTGAAGAAATGTTGCAAGTAGCTTCGCAAAAAAATATAACTATTTCACTGGATTTAAATTTTAGAGCATCGCTTTGGCAAAATAATCGAAATCCGGCAAATATTGTTCCTGTTTTGGCTAAGTACTGCAACGTGATAATGGGTAATATTTGGTCGGCTAATACTTTATTAGGTGCCCCGCTTCAACTATCAGGGCAAGAAGATGTTGAAAAGTCAGCCTATCTTACGCATGCAGTTTCAACTGCTGAATATATTTTGCAGCATTTTCCTAAATGCTATACCATTGCCAATACATTTCGTTTCGACACATTCAATGGAGGCATACAATACTATGGTACATTGTACACAAATGGACAATTATATGTTTCAGCTAATATGCATTGTACAAGTGTAAAAGATAGAGTAGGCAGTGGCGATTGTTTTATGGCAGGATTAATTTTTGGGTTAATTCAACAGAAAGACCCACAAACTATCCTCAATTTTGCTGCAGCTGCTGCATTTGGTAAATTGCAGGAAGTGGGCGATACTACCCGACAAACTATTGCAGACATACAAAAAACAATACAACAATATGCACAATCGTAAACAAGCAGCTTCTATCATTACATCACAAGGTATATTGCCGCTATACTATCATGCTGATGCAGAATTAACCATTGCTATTGCGCATGCATTATACAAAGGTGGTATAAGAGCTATTGAATTTACCAATAGGGGCGAAAATGCGTTGCAAAATTTTAAAATACTGGTATCAGAGCGTAATCGCACTATGCCAGACTTATTATTATGTATAGGAACAATTACCACGCCACAGGATGCAAATTTATTTATTGAAGCAGGTGCTGATGTATTGATTAGCCCGGTGTTTGATGCTGATGTTTCTGATGTGGCCTACATCAACAAAATATTATGGATTCCGGGATGTATGACACCTACCGAAATTCATATTGCATATTCAGCAGGATGGTCTTTATTAAAACTTTTTCCGGGTAATGTTTTACAGCCTCATTATATACAGGCAATTCGACCATTATTTCCCTCCATCGATTTTTTGGTTACCGGAGGTGTTGAAACCGATGCAGAAAATATAAGGGCATGGCTAAAAGCCGGTGCCGTTGGTGTAGGTATGGGAAGTAAACTGATTACATCTGCTTTCATTCAAGAAAAAAAATTTGATGCGCTTACCAGCTTGGTTCAAGATATACTTTACATCATTCAACAATTTAAACAAACTGCATGATAAAGAATAAAATTGGTAAATATCGGTGGACTATTGTTGCATTACTCTTTTTTTCTACAACCATCAACTATATGGATCGTCAGGTAATTGGGTATTTGAAACCTATTTTATCAGATAAATATGGATGGTCGAATTCTGATTTTGCAATGATTACTGCCTGGTTTACTGCTTTATATGCAGGTGTAACAGTTTTTGCAGGCGCCATTATAGATAAAATTGGTACCAAATTAGGATTGGCGCTTTCTTTGAGTTTCTGGTCTGTTATGGGTATGCTCAATGCTTTATGTGGCGGTGCAGTTTATCAACATGTAATTGTAAGAAGTTTATTTGGTATTGGTGAAGCCGGTAATTTCCCTGCTTCTATTAAAACAGTAGCCGAATGGTTCCCCCAAAAAGAACGAGCACTTGCAACTGGAATCTTTAATAGTGGCGCCAATGTAGGTGCAATGATTGCTGCATTACTCGTTCCCTTGTTAGCTGCAAATACCTGGTTCAATGGTCAGGTAGAAGGCTGGCGCATGGCATTTTTATTTACGGGTGCCATTGGTTTAATCTGGTTAATATTTTGGTTTGTATTGTATAATACACCGGCAAAGCAAAAAAAATTATCTGAAGCTGAATTTGCATATATACATAGTGATGATATACCAAGTAGCAGTGATGATGTAATAAAAGAAAAAATACCATGGATAAAATTGCTGACTTACCGGCAAACCTGGTCATTTTTTATAGGAAAATTTTTGACGGATGGTGTTTGGTGGTTTTTATTATTCTGGTTACCTGATTATATGAAAAAGCAATTTAACATGCAAGGTGAAGCAATTATGTTGCCATTATTCACAGTTTATGGAGTGGCTATTATAGGAAGTGTAGCCGGCGGGGGATTCCCGATGTATTTTATTAATAAAGGTATGGAAACCTTTAAAGCCAGAATGAAAGCAATGTTGCTCATTGCTTTGTTGCCAATTGTTTTAATTGCAACACAATATTTTGGTGATGTTGCTTTGTTTGGTAATAACGCATATATCTATGCGCTCATCGTAATTTGTATTGCTGCTGCGGCACATCAGGCATGGTCGGCCAATATATTTACAACTGTATCCGATTTGTTTCCTAAAAAAGCAGTGGGATCAGTTACAGGAATTGGTGGTTTAGCAGGTGGGATAGGAGGTGTATTAATGCAATTGTTAGCAGGCTGGTTAACAGATGCTTTTAAAAACAATCCACAATCTGCTTATTTAATTTTATTTTTGGTATGTGCCTTTGCTTACATTTTTGCTTGGTCAATCATGAAAGTGTTGGTACCCCGATTTAAACCGATTACCGATTTGTAAATGTTACAGCTATGCGTTCATCATTTTTTCTCCTTGTAATTTTTTGTCAAATAACTTTTATGCTCTCAGCGCAACAACGTATTTATTTATACAACAACAATGAAACAGGTATTGTAAATAACGGATTCGATTCTGTTAGGCCATATATGGAATATTACCGGGCAATTGGTTCAGGCTCAGCAAAAACAGCCATTTTGATTTGTCCGGGTGGTGCTTACACACACCTGGCTTGGGAAAAAGAAGGTGTATTGCCGGCACATTTTTTTAATACACATGGTATTGATGTATTTGTATTGCATTATCGATTAAACAATGAAGCACAACAAGGGCATCGATATCCGGCGCAATACAATGATGCAAATAAGGCTTTGCATTATATTGATGAACATGCTGCAACATTTGGTATCCGGAAGGACAGAATTGGCGTTATGGGTTTCTCTGCAGGCGGTCATTTAGCAGCTACCATTTCTACCTTAAATCCAATGAATGCAAATACAATTACTCCGGCTTTTTCAATTTTGGTATATCCTGTTATTACAATGGAATCTCCTTTTGTTCATGCCTACAGCCGAAAAATGCTTTTAGGTGAACACCCTGCTGCTCAGGCTTTAATGGATAGCTTATCTGCAGAAAAAAATATCACTGCAAAAACACCTCCTGCTATCCTTTTTCATGCCAATGATGATACTTCGGTTCCCGTTCAAAACAGTTTAATGTATTATGAGCAATTGCATGCGCATCATGTTCGAGCCTCACTTTTTATTTATGATCATGGTGGACATGGTTTTGGTATGGCACAGCAAGACCCCTGGTTAAATCAATGGCCCAATCAGGTAATGGGGTGGTTGCAGGCACTGCATTTTGATTAATTTTAATATTATAGTTACTGTCTGATTTTTTATTCTTATAGAAGAATTAGTCGCTTATTTAACTAATGCTTGCGCTGTACATTCAGGCATTTAAGTTCTTCTTTTTTTCTTTAAACTCCTTATTTTATTTTCACTTAAATCGTAGTGCAATTCCTTAGCATTGCTTTTTACCACCTAAGGGTCATTTTATTTTTCTTAATCAATAATTAATTATAGTTTAAGCAAATTATAATTTTGTTTAAGGCGATGGAATGCTTGTCTGGCAATAACTTCACGCCTTGTGTTAAATAAAAATTATTTAACGTTTTTATGATAAACAATGCAGCTTATTTATATTATTGACGCTCATTTTATATATATTTTTTCATTATTGTCCGACAGAACTTAACAAAAAAATCACTGTAATCCTTTTCTGTAAAGGATTACAGGCTAAAAAATGATTGTTTCAAAATTGGAGGTAGTACCCCATCTTTTGAAATCGGCTGAAATATGTTTCTGTAAAGGGTTTGGACCATTATTTTACAATTTTAGTCGGACAACAATGATAATTAACACAATTTGACTGTAACTGTTTTTGAATAGAAAATTTTTAGAAATATATTCTTTGCAATGCATGCATGCAGTTTTTATAATAGCCAAGCATTCATTGTTTTGAATGATTTAACCAAATGCAACATTTTTAAACCAAACATCAAAAACCATGAGAAAATTTCTGACGTTTTTCCTGTGCCTCATTGTGGCTTCCGGCTCACTATGGGCACAAACTAGAACGATTAAAGGTAAAATTGTAGACGAAAAGGGTACTCCGTTACCAGGCGTTTCAATTTTAGTGAAAGGTACCCAGTTAGGCACCAGTTCAAATGCCGATGGTACCTTTAGTATTAAAGTACCTGAGTCTGCCAAAACACTTTCTTTTTCGGCTATTAATTTTGCCGCATTGCAATTACCCATTCGTGAAAATATGATGGTACAAATGCAGTCCGGCTCATCTGATTTGTCAGAAGTGGTAGTAGTAGCTTATGGTACTACTAAAAAAACAAATGTAACTGGTGCTGTAGCAACTTTAAAAGGAGATGTTGTTGCTGACAAACCGTTTACATCTGTTGATAAAGCATTACAAGGAAATGTTGCCGGTTTACAGTCTACCTCATCATCCGGTGCACCGGGTTCCGCCACTGATATCCGCATTCGTGGTATTGGTTCTATCAATGCCAGTGCATCACCGCTTTGGGTAATTGATGGCGTTATTGCATCAACAGGCGATTTTACTGTAAATACTACAACAGCTAATGTCTTGAGTTCTCTTAATCCGGATGATATTGAAAGTATTACGGTGTTAAAAGATGCTGCGGCTACTTCCATTTATGGTTCACGTGCTGCTAATGGTGTTATTTTAGTAACTACCAAAAAAGGTAAAGCCGGACAAACCAGATTGAATTTTAGTACTGAAATTGGAGATAATACCCGAGCATACAATCCAAGTGTAAAACCATTAACAACTTCACAAGAAGTGACTGTTTATCAACAAGCATTAATCAATGCCGGTTATGCAGCTAATAATACAGGTGCAAATGCCATCATTTATGATCCTGTAAATGGTTTTGGAGTTGATTCAACTGTAAATACCAACTGGTTTAATGTGGTTAATCAGCCCCATGCTACTCAGCAACAATACAATTTGAGTTTAAGTGGCGGGAACGATAAAACACAGTTTTATGCCAGTGGTGGTTATTTTAATCAGGATGGTACCACGTTGAATACTTATTTTAAAAGGTACAATGGTAGTATTTCTGTAACGCACCATGCAACAGATAAAATTACTTTTGCTACCGGTTTAAATGGAAGTACCAGCGAACAGTCAACTCCTAACAACGGAGGTGCTTTTGCAAATCCGGTTTTAGAATCTTTCTTTTTATTACCCTGGTATAGCCCTCGTAATGCTGATGGTTCATTAAAATACAATGATGCTGCCGGTGAATTTCCTCTTCATGGTGGCATCTATAATCCCCTCGTTCAGGGAACCTATAATAAGAACACAGCTAAACAAACCACCTTAAGAGGATATGTTTCAGGTGAATTTCAGATATTAAAAAACTTAAAATTTACCAGCCGTTACTCTGGTGAATACTTTACAATTCAGGAAGATCAATATAGAAACCCATTTTATGGTGATGGGTACTCACATGGTGGTGATGCATTTTCTGCCTATACCAGAGTATTTGACTGGACATGGAGTAATTTTGCTGACTTTAGGCAAAATTTGAACAAAGCAAATGATGTTTATTTTGATGCCAAATTAGGTTACGAGGCACAGCAATATAACTATTACACTTTACAGGCAAGGGCACAGGGCTTCCCTGGAACACTTGCTTTACAATATCTTGCATCTGCAGCTACTCCTACCAGAGCCTATGCTCTTCCAAGTGGGAATGCTACAAATTCAATTTTCTCAAATGCTGATTTTAACTACAAAAATCGTTATGTAATTAGTGGAAGTTTTCGTAGAGATGGGTCATCTGTATTTGGGGTAAATAATCGTTATGGTGATTTCTTCTCCATTGGTGCTACCTGGAATGTGAATGAAGAAAACTTCATGAAAAATATTGCATGGATAAATTTATTAAAATTGCGTACCTCTTATGGTTCTAATGGTAACTCATTAGGCTTCGGTAATTATCAGGCTTTAGCTACTTATGGTTATGGAAATAACTATACAGGTATACCTGGAAGCGCCCCTTCAAATATTGGCAATCCGAACCTGACCTGGGAAAAAAATAAGCCTTTCGACGTGGGTGTTGATTTTAGTATATTCAAAGACAGATTATTTGGAACTGTTGATTTTTATAGTAGAACTACATCTGATTTGTTGGCCAATACAACTTTATCTCCAACCTCCGGTTTCCCTGGTGGTCAGTTAAGTAATGTTGGTAGTGTAAAAAATCAGGGTATAGAAATAACTGTGGGTGGTAAACCGATTGTCACAAAGAATTTCTCCTGGACTGTAACATTTAATTTTGCCCACAATAAAAATACTGTTGAGTCATTATTCCAAAATAAATCAATCAGCTCCGGTGCATTTTACTATACTGTTGGCCATGATTTACAAGAGTTTTACTTGCGTCAATATGCCGGGGTAGATCCTACAAATGGCGATCCTAACTGGTATACAGATGCCTCACGTAAAACAAAAACCAATAATTATGCAGCTACACAATTGGCTTTAACCGGCATGTCGGCTGCTCCAAAATATTATGGTTCATTTACCAACAGTTTTACTTATAAAAACTTCTCATTAGATGCACAATTGTTTTATAATTACGGTAATTATTTATTTGATCAGTGGGGGTCTTATTTAAACAGTGATGGTGCATATTATGGTGCCTTCAATCAAATGAACAGCCAGTTAAATGCATGGAAAAAACCTGGTGACATAACCAGAGTTCCAAAAATAATTTATGGTGGAAATAAAAATGGATACAGAATATCTACCAGGTATTTATATAAGGGAGACTATGTGCGATTAAGAAATATACAATTGAATTATATGCTTCCATCATCATTAATCAAAAGGGCACATTTAACTAATGTAACGGTTTATATAAGTGGTACCAATTTGTTGACTTTTGGTGTTGATAAAAATGTTCCTTTTGATCCTGAAACTGGTATTAATGGAACCGGTAATTTGGATGTATTTATACCTAAAACAATATCGGGTGGTATAAAAATTGGTTTATAACAATTTTATATTAAATAATGCAATAGCATAATTATTTAATTAAATTAAAATATTATTATAATGAAAAACATAATTCAAAGATTTTCCATTACAGCCTGTACAGTTGCAATACTATTATCGGGCTGCAGTAAAAACTTTATTAATAAATCGCCCAATGATTCTGTTCCTGCCAGTCAAGCTTTAAATACTCAATCAGGGTTGGCTGATGCATTAAATGGTGCCTATTCTGGTTTGAGAGCTGTATCACTATATGGTAGAGATTTTCCAATTACAGGTGATTTACAAGCAGATAATACGTATGTTGAAACAAAAAATGCTGGTAGATATTTACCCCAGTATAATTACAGTGTGGTATCTAGTGATGTTGTGGAGGGTGAAATGTGGAATCAGGCATATATAGATATTTTACGCGTAAATAATATTATTGATGCCAATGTAACAGGACCAAATGTTGCAGCTATTAAAGCACAGGCTTATGCTATAAGAGGTTTATTATATTTTAAATTGGTAAATATTTATGGTAAACCTTATACAGTAGATTCAACCTCATTAGGAGTGCCAATTATTCTGCACTTTAATCCTAATTTATTTCCTGCAAGAAATAAAGTGAGTGAAGTGTACAGCCAAATAGTGAGTGATTTTAAAATGGCCATGGCTGCTGCTCCTGCTTATAGTTCCTCTGTTAGAATAAGCAAATATGCTGCAGAGGCATTATTGGCAAGAACCTATTTGTATATGGGTGATAATACCGATGCTAAAACTGCAGCCGTAGATGTAATTAATAATAGTCCCTTTACTTTGGTTACTGCTTCAAGCTATGGTGCATATTGGCAAAATCCTGCTGCAAGAACTGATGCTGTTGAAACCATGTTTGAAGTGGATTGTGATGCAATCAATAATAATGGTTTTGATGATTTAGGTGCGATGTATTATAATGGTTATAATGATATTTATTGCTCCAGTCAGTTATATAACCTATATTCAGCAACAGATGTTCGTAAGAGTTTATTAATGCCACACAATACAAAAAGTGGCTCTCCTGCTTATATGGTATTGAAATTTCCAAATGCACAAAACACTGATCGTGATAATTTAAAAGTAATTCGCTTAAGTGAAGTGTATTTGATTGCTGCAGAAGCTTCATTGCCCAATAACGAACCGGATGCATTAAAATACTTAAATGCATTACTGGCGCAGCGTGATCCTTTAGCAGCGCCCTATGTTCTCACAGGTCCATTATTGTTACAGGCAATTGTTACAGAACGCAGAAAAGAGTTGGCATTTGAAGGCGACAGATTATACGATATGAATCGTTTGCAATTACCCATTGCCAGAGCCAGTAACCCGGGTGCAATACCGGCAGGACCTTCTAATATCAATTTAAATATTCCTTATCCTGATAACAGAAGAGTTGCACCAATTCCACAACAGGAAATGACTGCAAATCCCAATATTGTACAAAACCCTGGTTATTAATTGCAGTGGCATTTATGCAATAGGTATAATTTATACTTTTAACAAGGAAGAGGCTGTATCAAAAGCGCTTTTGATACAGCCTTTTTGGTTATTTATAATAAATATCTTTCGATGGAAACTAACAAAAGGAATAGCTCAATTTTATTATCATTTATTTTCATCGCATTACCCTACATTATATTTGGATTTTGCGGGTTGATGTTATGGTTAAGATAGTCATTGCGCCAGTGTTGCCTGTGTATCTTTTTGAAAGATAATTGACCCTCTCGAAAATAAATCATGGAGTATATGTATTTATAGCAATGTAAATAACGGCTGGTGTTAATTAGTATAAATTTATTAATTATTTAATGTTACAAAGAACAAAAAATGATACAACCCTTCCTATTTACTTAATCAGTCGCCACCTATAAATATTCCAGATAATGGTAGATCAAAAACGGATAACACGGGTAAAGCGCCAATAATTATTTACCCTAAGCTGAAAAATAATAACTAATAATCAAAATTTCTTTTATGCTATTTTTTCTTGTTGTGCTTTTATTAATCTGCTTATTGATTAAGGTCTTTTATTACCGCAAAAGTCTTGGGGGAATCCTCTTCAAATAGCTTTGTATCACTATTAATTGGTATTTATTCACCCAAGAATTTATTCCCTTTGAGAAGAGAAAGAAATGATTCTGAAAAGGTAGCAGCATATAAGAAGCTGTCAAATGTTTTTTTATACGTTTTATATATATTTTTTCATTATTGTCCGACAGAACGTAACAAAAAAATCACTGTAATCCTTTTCTGTAAAGGATTACAGGCTAAAAAATGATTGTTTCAAATTTGGAGGGAGCACCCCATCTTTTGAAATCGGCTGAAATATAGCTCTGTAAAGGGTTTAAACCATTAGGTTACAATTTTAGTCGGACAACAATGATATTTTTTACCTCTATAATTATTTGCAGCATCCTATATGCAATGCACCATAATGGTAAGGTATACTGATAAATATTTTTCAACTCAATAAAATAACAAAGCTCTGGAGTAATTCAGGCTTTGTTATTTATAGTTCATCAACACCCATTTAACTATTTAAATTTACCTCAAAACCTCATCACCCCTTTCACATCTTCCTTTAAAAAGCTCGAAGGGTAGGTAGGCAGGCCGACTTTATTACCAAAAAGGCAATCTTGTAAAAGGTTGCTTTTGTTGGTTTTCTGTGTTCCTCTATAATAAATTGAATATTTTTTCTTCAAAATCCATTAGCACTATCCAATACATAAAAAATAGCATTATTGGTTGTATACTTGTTGAAGCTTGAAATATGGATGTAAGATTAGTAGAATAATTTTAATAGCAATACGCCAATTGCATATATTACGGTAACCGCAAATATGCCTCTAGCAGTTTTATCTTTTCTGGTATTAATATAAATGGTAAATACAATAGCATTGGCCAATAATGAAAAACTGAGCATGGCTGAAATTAAGTGTTTCTCAATGGCTAAAAATTGAATAAACTCTACAATGGTTAACCTTCTAAATCGCCAAAAATAAAAACCTAACATGCCGGCAAAAGGTGCTAACAAACCTAGTATAATACCTAATTGAATATTATCTTTTTTTAAAAACATTATAATTGCCAGTTGGTTTCTAATTGTTGTTTCAGTTGGTAGTCTGTTAAATCAAATGTAATGGGTACCAGGCTAACATAATTGTTATTGAGTGCCCACACATCGGTATCTTTTCCTTTATCAAAATTTACAAAATCGCCGGTAAGCCAATAGTATTTTCTTCCATGCGGATCGGTACGTTCAATAAAATCTTCTTCATATTTGGCATATGCTTGTCGGCATACTTTAATGCCTTTAATGAGTGTTGCATCTAATGCCGGAATATTTACATTAAACAACAAGTGTTTGGGTAATTTTCTTTTCAGCAACTGTTCTGTAATTTTTCGTACATAAATTTTGGCGGCAGTAAAATTTGCCTCCATACTATAATCTAAAAGTGAAAATCCGGCAGAGGGTATGCTTTCAATGGCAGCTTCCATAGCAGCACTCATGGTTCCACTATAAATTACATTAATACTATGGTTGGCACCATGATTAATGCCGCTTAAACAAATATCGGGTTTGCGATGTAGAATTTTATCTACCGCCAATTTTACACAATCAACCGGTGTACCATTGCAAGTATAAGCTTCTACACCATCTGTAAAATGTACTTTTTGTAACCGTAAGGGGTGCCCAATGGTAATGGCATGCCCCATGCCGCTTTGTGGTTTATCGGGTGCTACTACCACTACTCTTCCTAAATCCATCACTGCTTCTACCAATGCTTTGATGCCGGGTGCGCCAATACTATCATCGTTGGTAACCAATATAACCGGAAGTTCTTTTTTTACTTTTTTTGTCATGGGTGCAAGATACAATTTGAACGTAGTTTGTAGGGGTAAATTTTTTTTAGAATTAGATACTTTAAATGAAAAGTACCTATAAAATAAAGAAAACCGCCTCAATAAATATTGAGACGGCTTTAAAAGTTGTGATAAAAAAAAAGGGTAAAGTTTACAGGCCTAAAAATCCACCTTTATTCAAAGTTTTTTTGGCTTCTCCAATTTTAAACCCATTATTATAAATTTCAATTTTATATTCTCCACCTTCAAACTTGCTACCGGGTTTCCAGTTAAAAGTAGCTGGAAGGGTTTTGCCTTGCTCGTAATTTACTTCAACTGCGTTCGAATAGGCTTTGTCGCTACCATCTCTTAATTTAAAAGTACCTTCTGTGCCGGAGGGTGTACCATCGGGATTGGTAACACAAACATATAAGGTTTTTTTGCCGCTTGGTGTAATCCTGTTTTCATCAATATTGCAGGTAATCACAAACATGTCGGCTCTTTTGGCATTATTGGTGCTTACTTCTTTGCCGCTCTTTTTAACAATTACAGCTTTAACATTGATGTTAGAGGCATGCAGTGTAGAAGCAATGTCTTCAATATTGGCTTTTTCTGTTTGGGTTTTTGATAGGTTACCCTGTAACTCGGTATTTTGGCTGGTTAATTGGGTTTTTTCGGTAGTTAATTGCTGATTGGCAGCAGTTAATTGTTGATTTTCGCCCTTCAGTTGTTGAATTTCAGCAAATAAACTATCAATTTTTGCATTTAATTCTGCAATCATTTCTTTGGCCTGTTTTAATTCGGCTTCTGTAGCGTTCTTTTTGTTTAAAATACCTCTGATATTAGATTTTAATTTTAAAATCTCACTGTTTTTTTCGGCTAAAGCACCTTGTAATTTAACATTGCTGCCGGTTAATGAATCGGCTTTTGCAGAAGCATCATTAAACAATACCTGTAAAGAATCTTTTGCTGTTAAAGCAGTTGTAATTTGTGTTTCTTTTTGGGTAATAATATCTTTTGTTTTACTCTTGTCATAAATGATATAACCCCAGGTTAAAACAAGTGCAGCAATTAAAATACCATAAAAGGTTTTGCGATTGTCTTTTCCAGATGAGGAAGGTTGGCTTTGTGGGTTTTCTGTTGTATAACTCATAGTTGTATGTTTTACGGTACTAAAATAATCTTTGTAAATGTATTTTTATAGTGAAACTGTATTTAAATATTGGATTGTTTTTTATTTAGTAGGTATCTGTTAACCAAACAGGCTACTTTTCTTGAGTAAAATAGATCCCTGACCTATTTTATATCCATTTTGGTAAACCATAATGGTATAATCGCCGGGCTGATAATCTTCATTGTTGCGCCAGTTTAAATTAACCGTTACAGTTTTACCCTGCTCATATTGCACTACTACTTTTATAGTATAAGGTTTTACACCTTCTTTTTTAGTAAGGATGGTATTGCCGGAAGAAACAATAACACCATCTGGGTTAATGATACAGATGTATAATTCTTTTTCGCCGCTGGGTGCTATTCTGTTTTCATCCAAATCAAAATTGATTCGCAAAATATCTGCTTTTTTGGCAATGGTAATCATTTTCTCTTTACCATTGTTGCGTAATTTTAATGCTTCAATACTAAAATTGGAAGCATGCAGTGTAGAAGCCTCATTGGTTATATAATTGTTGAATGCAACCGTTTTACTAAGGGTATCCTGTAAGTGGGCTTTGTCATTGTTTAACTGTTCATTGGCTAAAGTTAATGCCTGGTTTTTACTTTGCAAAAGTGCCAGTTCATTGTATAAATCATTCACTTTTTCATTTAATTCATCAATCATTTTTTTGGCCTGTAACAATTGTGTAGCAGTAGTATTGCGTTGTTGCAATAATGCCACAATATTGTTTTTTAAATGTTGAATGGTTTTGTTTTTATCAGCCAGTTTATCAATTAACTGAATGTGCTTGCCGGTTAAAGAATCTAATCGGGCAGAGGTGGCATTGAATTCAACCCTTAATTCAGCCTTTGAACTATCAATGGCATTTACCTGTACCTGTAATTGTTCTTTAGAATGGGTGGTGGTACTTTTATCATAAATAATATAAGCCCATGTTCCTAATAACATTACTACAAAAAGCGAATAAATCCAGTTTCTTTTATCTTTTTTAGCAACCTGTTGCGGTTCTATTGGTTCGTAAAGCATAACTTTAATGTAATATTTTTTTAAAAATTATTTTCATGCAACTCAGCGATTTATTGGTATTGGATATTGAAACCGTTCCTCAAACTGCTCATTATGACGAGCTGTCTGAAAGGAGGAAATCATTATGGTGGAATAAAATTTCTAAAACCGTGCCAGAAAATATTACACCTGAAGAAAGTTATCGTATGCGGGCGGGTATTTTGGCCGAATTTGGCAAAATTATTTGCATTTCAACTGCTTTTTTTTATGAAAATGAAGCCAAAGAAATTTGTTTAAAAGTAAAGAGTATTTATGGTGATGATGAACGTCCGATTTTAGAAAATTTTTCGCTGCTATGTAGTAAAATGAGTAGTATTCATCATGGTTTTACCTTTGCCGGCCACAATATAAAGGAGTTTGATATACCCTATATTTGCCGGCGCATGATTATTAATGGATTACCCTTACCGGCCTGCCTGCAGTTGCACAACAGAAAGCCCTGGGAAGTAAAAATGATGGATACTTTAAACTGGTGGAAATTTGGGGATAACAAAAATTATATTTCTCTCGATTTATTAGCCGAAGTACTCCAAATACCTACCTCTAAAACCGATATAAATGGTAGTATGGTGCAGGAAGTGTACTATAAAGAAAAAAATTTAAGCCGTATTGTTAGCTATTGCGAACGCGATGTGGTGGTAACAGCCAATATCATTCTTCGGTTTATGCAATTGCCCATATTGAAAGAAAATCAGGTACTTGTTGTGCATTGATGTGTATCATGATGTAAACATACCTCCTGTATTTATGCACAAATAAAAAAGATGGCTGGCAAAGCATGCCTATCCACTTATTTTTGTGGGTATGAGTTTCGAAAAAATTCTAACCGACTGGCAAAAGCAACAGTTTAAACCAATTTATTGGTTAGAAGGCGAGGAGCCTTACTTTATTGACCATTTAATGCAATTTGCCGAAGATAAATTACTAACCGAAGCTGAAAAGGGATTTAATTTAACTGTATTTTATGGTCGGGATACCGATTGGGCGCAACTGATTAATGCCTGTAGACGATACCCCATGTTTGCCGATAAGCAAGTGGTGCTATTGAAAGAGGCACAACAAATGAAGGATATTGAAAAATTAGAGGCTTATATAGAACAGCCACTTACTTCTACTATTTTAATTGTAGGCTATAAGGAGAAAAAACTAGATGGCCGCCTTAAAATGGCAAAGCTTTTAAAGCAAAAACATGAGGTATTTACTACCCGAAAATTATATGAGAACGAATTGCCGGTTTGGGTAAAGCAAACTGCACAAAATATGGGTTATGTTATTCAACCCAAAGCTTTATCACTTTTGGTGGATGCCATTGGCAATGATTTAAATCGGCTGTATAATGAAATTGAAAAACTAACCCTTAATTTAAAAGGCAGAAAAGAAATTACAGAAGATGATGTGGAAGAATATGTGGGTATTAGCAAAGAGTTCAATGTTTTTGAACTGCAAAGTGCCATTGCTCAAAAAAACCTGGGAAAGGCCATTAAAATTATTCAGTATTTTGATGCCAACCCAAAGGCAGGGCCGTTACAAATGGTATTGCCGGCTATTCATGGATTTTTTTGCAGGGTATTGTTAATTCATGCTGCAGGCGGCCCTAAAAATATTGCTGCAATCATTGGCAGTAATCACCCCAATGCCATTGCCGATCATACTGCTGCTGTTAAATATTACAGTTATCAGCAAACACAGCAAATACTGTTATTATTACATGAATACAATTTAAAAAGTATTGGTATTCATGATGCAGGTAGTTCCGGTGCCGATTTAATGAAAGAGTTGGTGGTTAAAATAATGTTATAATGCCGTTAATCATGCAGTACGTTCAGTACAGCGCGTTTATCAATGGCTAATTGTTGTTGTAATGCTTCTAAGCCACTTAATTGCATATCTCCTCTAATATAATCTAAAATAGCAACCTGTACCGTTGCGCCATAAATATCGCGGTTAAAATCAAAAATATTTACTTCAATTACTCTTCGTTTGCCATTTACTACAGGCCTGCTGCCAATATACATCATACCTTTAAAAGCTATGGCAGCAGATTGGTTGGCTGCTGATTCCTTATAATAAAAATGCACGGCATACACCCCATCACCCGGTACCAATTTATCAGGATGGGCTAATTGTATATTAGCAGTAGGGTAACCAATGGTTCTGCCCAACTGATCGCCGGTAATTACAGTGCCTGCAAAAAAATAATCATACCCTAATAAATGCTTAGCTGTTGCAATATCGCACTGCAGTAATGCTTTCCGGATGCGGGTTGAACTAATGGCTGCGGCTTCAATTAATTGAACCGGTATTTCCTTCACGAAAAATCCTAATGCTTTACCGTATTTTTCCAATAATGCAAAGTTTCCGGTACGATCGTGCCCAAAATGATGGTCGTAGCCAATAATAATGGTGTACGGATGAAATTTTTCAAATAAAAAATTTTTAATATAAGACTCAGCACTTAATTTAGAAAAATCTTCATCAAAGGGAACCACTACCAAATGATCAATACCTTCTTTTTCTATTAAAAAAATTTTTTCTTCAAGCGTAGATAATACTTTAATATCCGGCACATCGCCCACAATTTTTCTGGGATGCGGATGAAAAGTAATGACCACTGTTTCCCCATTTACGGTAGCAGCTTCCGATTTTAATTGCTGTAAAATGGTTCTATGGCCAATATGCACACCATCAAACGTGCCAATGGTAACCACTGCATGATGAAATTTGGGTAATGAAGTGAGATTTCTGTGTACTTGCATAAGGCTTATTTAGTATGCCATTGATGTGCTTTGCTAAAGCAACTGATTTTTCAGGTATGCAAATTTAATACAAAGCATTGCTACAAAAATTCGTTAGCACAATTGTATGTAAGCTTTGTTTAACTTTGCCCCGATTGTGTACATTAAATCTTTTTCATGTCATTATATGCTCAAAGGGGCGTTTCTGCCCAAAAA
The DNA here is from genome assembly GCF_058798575.1 of Hydrotalea sp. GW822-HT8A01. Classification (NCBI taxonomy): domain Bacteria; kingdom Pseudomonadati; phylum Bacteroidota; class Chitinophagia; order Chitinophagales; family Chitinophagaceae; genus Hydrotalea; species Hydrotalea sp. GW822-HT8A01. The sequence goes on along the minus strand of NZ_CM179506.1, from coordinate 3,382,004 downwards.
GAAGAAATTCATCAGGCTATCAAAAATTTGAATCAGGGATTATATGCCAATGCTTTCTGCAAAATATATCCTGATTACCTGGGTGGTGATGAGCAAATGATAAATGTAAGCCATGCCGATGGTGCGGGCACCAAATCAATTTTAGCTTATTTGTATTGGAAAGAAACTGGTAATACGGATGTTTGGAAGGGCATTGCACAGGATGCTGTAGCCATGAATATTGATGACCTGTTATGTATTGGCATTTATGATAAAATGATTTTTGCTTCTACAATTGATAGAAATAAACATTTGATTGATGGGGCAATTATAGAACAACTAATCAATGGCACACAGCATTTTTTTAATCAATTAGCTGCTTATGGCATTCACATACACTATTTAGGAGGTGAAACGGCCGATGTGGGCGATGTGGTGCGCACCATTGCCGTTAACGGAACCATTGCTGCACGATGGCCTAAAAACAAATTAATTACAAACAATAAAATTGATGCCGGAAATGTAATTGTTGGTTTTGCCAGCAGTGGCCAGGCAACTTATGAAACAACTTATAATAGTGGATTAGGCAGCAACGGTTTAACCAGCGCCAGGCATGATGTATTGAGTAAATGGTATGCACAACATTATCCCGAAACGTTTGAACCAACCCTTCCCGATGATGTAGTTTATATCGGCAATAAAAGATTAACAGATACCATTGCCATTGATGAAAAAAATTATACAGTAGGCCAATTATTATTATCGCCAACCCGTACTTATGCACCGTTGGTAAAACAATTGTTAGAACAACAATTTGAAGATATTTATGGAATAATTCATTGCAGCGGCGGCGGACAAACCAAATGCATGAAATACCTGCCCAGACCTTTGAAAGTGGTGAAGAATAATTTGTTGCCCATACCAATAGTTTTTCAATTGATTCAACAAAATTCAGGAGCTGATAACAAAGAAATGTTTCAAGTATTTAATATGGGGCATCGGCTAGAAGTTTTTACCAATGAAAAAGCTGCTCAACAAATGATTGCAACGGCTGCTCAGTTTAATATTGAAGCTGCAATTATTGGCCATACCGAAGCAGCCCGGCAAAATGAATTATTTATTCAAGGTGCATTTGGCTCTATTCAATATACTTATTAACACAATTGAAAGCCCTTTTTACTTAATTTTAAGCATCTGTAATACAAAAAATTATTGCGCTATCATGGAACCAGTTGTAACACTCAGTAATGCCAATATATATCAGGGATCTACTTTAATACTGCAGGATGTAAATTTTACCATTGAAAAAGGAGAATTTGTGTATTTGGTTGGTAAAACCGGAACCGGTAAAAGTAGTTTATTAAAAACCTTGTATGGCGAATTACCCCTTCGGGAAGGGCAGGGTAACGTAGTAGGGTTTAACCTGCGTGAGATGAATTGGAAAAAAGTGCCCTATTTAAGAAGAAATCTGGGTGTTGTTTTTCAGGATTTTCAATTATTAACCGATAGAAATATTCATCAAAATCTTCGTTTTGTATTAAGAGCAACCGGATGGAAAGATGAACGTTTAATGGATGAAAAAATTAATGATGTTTTAGATAAAGTTGGTTTAAAAAGCAAAGGCTTTAAAATGGCTTTTGAAATTAGCGGAGGCGAACAACAAAGAGTTGATATTGCCCGTGCACTACTCAATTCTCCTAAATTAATTTTAGCAGATGAACCTACCGGAAATCTGGATCCCGAAACCAGTGATGAAATTATGCAGTTGTTGTTTCAAATTGCGAAAGACTATGGTACCACCATAATCATGGCCACCCACGATTTTATTGTGATTAATCGTTACCCCTCACGTATGTTAAAAACCGAACGAGGGCAAGTAACAGATATTCCTCTATCTGCGAATGCATCTTTCTCTTAATGGTATGAACAAAAAAATATCCGGTAGTGAAAATGCTACTATTGTTATAAGCGAGGTATTACAATCAGAACTACAACAATTGGTTGAACTGAGTCGCAGTACTTTTTTTGATGCCTATCATGCTTATAATTCTGCAGAAAATATGCAGTTATATTTAGATGCCAATTTGAATGATGAAACCATTTTTCAGGAATGGAAAAAAAATCCCGATTGTTATTTTTATATTGCCTGGTTAGGTAGCACACCTGTTGGTTATTGCAAATTGGCACGCCATACACAACCAGATACCTTGCATTTTACTCATGCACTTGAAATTGCCCGGTTGTATGTTGTGAACAATTACAAAAACCTGGGAATTGGCAAACAGTTGATTGAACTGGCTAAAAATGTTGCTAAACAAAATGCATGCAGCCTGCTTTGGCTTATTGTATGGAAACAAAACTATGCGGCTATTTCATTTTATGAAAAGCAGGGTTTTACCATAGCAGGTGAGCAACAGTTTATTTTAGGAAAGGATGTTCAGTTGGATTGGGTAATGCAAACCGCAGTTGGTAATACTTAAAGCAACGCTGGTAATTTTGATGGCGAGTATGCTAATGCGGAAGTTTTTCGCGAATGGCACCATATACCCAGGTTCCCACAATGGCACTAAATAAAACTACCAATATTACGGTAATACCCGAACCAATCAGTACAAAAAGCGGACCCGGACAGGCACCGGTCATCGCCCATCCTAAACCAAATATAATGCCACCATAAACCTGTCCTTTGCTGAATTTTTTCTGTATAAAAACGATGGGCTCTCCATGAATGGTTTTTAAATGTAATTTTTTGATGAGGAACACACCTGTTGCACCTGTAATTACTGCAGAGCCAATTACCCCATACATGTGAAAGCTTTGCAAATGAAACATTTCCTGTATCCGAAACCAGGAAATCACTTCTGCTTTGATTAAAATAATGCCAAAAATAATTCCGGCAATCCCATATTTTAAATTATACCACCAGGGATGTTGTAAACTACTGTCATTGGTGCACATAGCATCTAATGAACGAACTTCAAAATCAGTATTTGTATCTATTTTTTGTATGGTTGTTGTGTTTTGCATGGTTATAATTGTAAAATAAAAGGTAAAATAAAGTTGGCCATTAAAAATCCGCCAATCATAAAACAAATGGTGGCAATGAATGAAGGTAATTGCAGATTGCTGAGTCCGTTAATGGCATGTCCTGATGTGCATCCTCCGGCATAACGGGTACCGAACCCAACTAAAAATCCGCCCACCACCATCATAATAAATCCTCTTAGCGTTAATAAGCCCTGCCAACTAAAAATGGCAGCAGGCATTAAACTATTGTTTTCCTGTACTTGGTAATAGCTTAAGTTATTGAGTAGAACCGGATTTATAACTATGGGTTGCCCGTTGGTTAGCCAATTGGATGCTACCCATCCACCTATAACTACTCCGCCCACAAAAAATAAATTCCATTGTTCAGCTTTCCAGTTATAATTAAAAAAGGGCAGCTTGGCAGGTAAACATGCTGCACATATATGCCTGAGAGAGGATGAGATGCCAAATACTTTATTGCCCAATAACAACAATAGCGGAACCATTAAACCAATTAAAGGCCCGGAAACATACCAAGGCCAGGGTTGTTGAAGCCAGTGCAACATATTTTCTATTTTTCTACAAAAATAGTAGATTATTGTGTAAATGCATTTTCTACTATCTCATCCATAGAAATAGACATGTGGCTTTCATCGTACACGCAGCTTCCGTTCTTAATTAAAAGTATTTGTGGGGATTCGTGTTGAACCTGAAAATAGTCGGCAACTTTTGCAGAGAGTGAACGGTATTGAATTAAATCTAAAAAATAAAAATCAACGCCTTCTGGCATTGCTGCACGTTCTAATCGGTTGAGTGACGTACTGCTAATACTGCAACGGGTGCTATGCTTAAATATTACCTGAGGAGTTTTGAATGAGGCCTGTTTTATTTGCGCTAATTGATCTTCTGTGGAAAGCACTTTCCAGTTCATACGCACTTTTTTATGCAAAGTAACAAAAAAAAGCAGTTATGGTTTAAAGTAATTTTTGTTGGTAGTAGGGCAACCACGTCCTCTGGATGACACACAGGAACTAACGGTAAAAGCTACCATTATTAAAAGTGTTGCCGCAATAATAATTTTTCTCATAAAAAATGTGTTTGTTCAAATTGGCTGTTTACCAAAATTCAAAGATAAGAATTCGTTACAAAATGTTGCTTTAATGCTGTTTTTTTATTTACCTATGCACTTAAACGTTAAAACAAGTAATAAATTTTATGCCAAATATTCATTTTATTGCCATTGGAGGAAATGTAATGCATCAATTGGCCATTACGCTTGCCAAAAAAGGGTATACCATTACAGGTTCGGATGATGAAATATTTGAACCGGCACTTTTTAACTTAAAAGCTGCAGGTTTATTACCCAATGCGCTGGGATGGTTTCCTTTAAAAATTACAAATAATTTAGATGCAGTGGTTGCAGGTATGCACGCCAGGGAAGATAATCCGGAGTTAATGCAGGCAAAAACATTAGGTATTCCAATTTATTCATTTCCCGAATTTATTTTTAATGAAAGCCGGAATAAAAAGCGGGTAGTGATAGGGGGTAGTCATGGTAAAACCACCACAACTGCCATGATTATGCATGTTTTGCAACAACAACAATTAAAATTTGATTACCTGATTGGAGCTCAACTCAATGGTTTTGAGCAATCCGTTCAACTGACCAATGCGCCAGTTATTGTTTGTGAGGGCGATGAATATCCGGCAAGTGCATTAGATAAAAGGCCTAAATTTCATTTCTTATTCCCACACATAGCTGTAATAACAGGTATTGCATGGGATCACATCAATGTATTTCCAACTTTTGAAATCTATAAAACACAGTTCGAAATTTTTATATCGAAAATAGAACAGCATGGTATACTGGTTTACAATGCTGCCGATGCCGTATTAAAAGATTTGGTTGAAAAACATCCCCGAAATGATATTCAATACATTCCTTATATTTTGCCTGAACACGAAGTGAAGGATGGTATTACCTATATTACAATTGAAGGCATTACCACGCCATTAAAGGTTTTTGGAAATCATAATCTCTTTAACTTAAATGCTGCCTATTTTGTTTGCAAAGCGCTGGGTATTAACGCAGCCGCTTTTTTAGCTGCCATGTGTAGTTTTACCGGTGCCAGCAAGCGATTGGAAGTTATTATGCAAACAGATGATATAACCATTTTCAGGGACTTTGCACATGCACCCAGTAAAGTAAAAGCAACCATTGAGGCAGTAAAACAACAATATCCGAACCGACATTTAACGGCAGTATTTGAATTACATACTTATAGTAGCCTCAACGCCTCTTTTTTCAAAGAGTATCAGGGCGTTTTTCAAATGGCCGACTCCTGTGCGGTGTTTTATGCAGAACATGCATTAGCCATTAAAAAAATGCCGCTTATTAACGAAGCATTATTAAAAGAAGGCTTTGCAAAACCGGAGGTATGCATTTTTCATAACAAAGAAGCATTACAAAATTGGTTACACCAACAGCCTAAACATCATGTAAATATATTATTGATGAGCAGTGGCAATTTTGATGGTTTGAATTTAAATGAATTGCAAAAAGCATTCAAGTGATCATTCAACAAACATTTTAACAGAATACAAGGTAAACAGGCTAATCTGTATTACTTTCGTTTACAATCAATTCTTTTCTTTGCAGTTTTAAACGTTATTTATGAACATTCAATTGAACAAACCTGTTGCTACCATTGATTTAGAAACAACCGGTATTAATATTGGCACCGATAAAATTGTAGAAATTGCCATTGTTAAAATAATGCCCGATGGTACCCGGCAGGTGAAACGTAAACTCATCAATCCGGGAATGCCCATTCCAAAAGGCGCATCAGATGTGCATGGCATTACAGATGAAATGGTAAAAAATGCACCAACTTTTAAACAGGTAGCCAACGAAATAAAACAATTTATTGGCAATGCCGATTTATGTGGCTATAATAGCAACCGGTTTGATATACCTATGCTAATTGAAGAATTTTCACGGTCGGGGCTTGACTTTTCAATTGAAGGAAGAAAGTTTATTGATGTTCAAAAAATATTTCATTTAAAAGAACAAAGAACCCTGAGTGCAGCGTATAAATTTTACTGCAATAAACAATTAGATGGCGCTCATGGTGCCGAAGTGGATGCAATGGCAACCTGGGAAATTCTGGAGGCACAGGTAGAACGTTATCCGGATATTGGTAAAACTACCGATGAATTAGCAAAGTTTTCAGGTGAAGATGATATGGTAGATTTTGCACGTAGATTTATTAAAGTGAATGGAGTGGAAGTATTCAATTTTGGCAAACACAAAGGTAAACCGGTAACACAGGTACTAAAAGAAGAACCACAGTATTACGATTGGATGATGAAAGGCGATTTTCCGATGAATACCAAGCAAAAGTTTACCGAAATACTCAATAGAACTTACTTAAAAAAGGATAAAAATTAAAAATGCCTCAGTATTTATAAAAATTAGTAAATCATTTCACTTCATATTTGCAGGAACTTTGTATTTTCAGGTTTAAGTATTTATACAGTTGGAAAAAATCGTTATTATACCCACTTACAATGAAGTTGAAAATATTGTTTCAATTGTTGAAACTGTTTTTGCTTTAAACCAAAACTATCATGTATTGGTGATTGATGATGGCTCGCCTGATGGAACTGCAAATGCAGTAAAAAATCTTTTTTCAAAATATCCCGGTGCTTTATTTTTAGAAGAACGAAAGGGTAAATTAGGATTAGGTACCGCATATATTCATGGTTTTAGATGGGCATTGGCAAACGGGTATCAATTTATTTTTGAAATGGATGCGGATTTCTCTCACAATCCTGCCGATTTGGAACGGTTGTATCAAGCCTGTAAATTCAATGGTACCGATGTGGCAATTGGTAGCCGTTATACAAAAGGCGGAAAGGTTGAAAATTGGCCATTAGACAGACACATCTATTCAAAAGGCGGTGCAATTTATACAAGGCTCATTACTTTTATGCCGGTTAAAGACCCAACGGCAGGCTTTATCTGTTATAAAAGAAAAGTATTGCAAACCATTAATTTTGATGCTATCACATTTGTTGGGTATGCCTTTCAAATAGAAATGAAATTTGCAGCATGGAAACTGGGATTTACCATCAAAGAAGTACCTATCACTTTTATCGACCGAAAAATTGGCGTCAGTAAAATGAGTAAAGGCATTTTAAAGGAAGGGGTATTTGGTGTTATTAAAATTCAATGGCTCAGCATGTTTAAAAATTACCGTAAAAAAGTGGCTGCAATACAATCATCCGGTATATCTAAACAGGTTACAGACGTTCATTAGTATTTATTTTTCCGTTTTTATTTTATTAGTACTGGCACATGAAGCAATCGCTTATTCAACTGCACATATCTGTTTTATTAGCGGGCTTTACAGGCGTTTTCGGCGTTTTAATTCAGTTAAATGAATTGCCCTTAGTATGGTACAGAATGGGCATAACCTTCATTACCTTAATATTTATTCTTGTACTTCGAAAACAAAAACTGCAATTAGCCTTTCGTAAAATAATGATACTAATCGGTATTGGTATGCTAATTGCACTTCATTGGGTACTTTTTTATGCCAGCATAAAATTTGCCAATGTATCAATTGGGTTGGTTTGTTTTGCCGCAACCAGTTTATTTACGGCATTGATAGAACCATTGTTGAACAACACACAATGGAAGAAAGCTGAATTGTTGTTGGGATTGTTGAGTCTGTTAGGGATTTATATCATTTTTCAATTTGATATCAGATACAGAACCGGTATTTTATTTGGATTAAGTTCAGCGCTCATTGCAGCTTTATTCTCAGTTCTGAATAAGAAAAATATTACCACAGCTGCTCCTCAAACCATCATGTTATTTGAAATGGGTGGTGGTTTTTTGTTTTTAACGCTGTTGTTGCCCGGCTATGTATTGTGTTTTCCTGATGCCAAATGGATTCCTTCATTTGCTGATATTTTTTGGTTGTTCATTTTGGCATGGTTTTGTACGGTTTTAGCCATGGAACTGATGCTGAAAGCTTTGCATAACGTATCGGCCTTTACGCAAAATTTAACTTTGAATCTGGAACCGGTTTATGGTATTTTACTGGCTTTTATTATTTTTCATGAAAATAGATACCTGCAAAATACTTTTTATGTTGGAATGGCCTGTATTGTATTTTCTGTTGCCATACAAATGCAGCGAATTGTAAAAGGTCGTAAACACTGATTCAATTAAATATGCCTTTCTGTAAAAAATTTACACCATTTTTCTGGATATTATTCTAAGTGTATATGGAGTAATTAATTACAACTTATTCGGTTTTAGCATTCGCTTCATGGCAATTCGGCTATTAGTCATTCTTTGCATTGGATTAGTCCGTATTTATTTATCTTAGCAATCATTGAATGAAATGTATATGAGAAAATATGTATTCCTGCTATGCGCAGTTACTACTGCTTTAACAGCTTCTGCTCAAAAAAAAGTTTTAGATCATTCCGTATACGATGAATGGCAAAGTATTGGCGAAAAACAAATCAGTAATGATGGGCAAGTTGCGGTGTACACCATTGTACCACAAGAAAGTGATGGGCAGTTATGGATAAGAAATTTTTTAAAAGAGCAAAACAGGTGGGATACTGTTACAATCATCCCACGTGGCTATCAGGCTAAAATATCGAACGATGCGGCCTTTGTGGTTTGTAAAATAAAACCTTTGTATCAACAAATACGACAGGCAAAAATTCAAAAGGTAAAATCGGAAAATATGCCTAAAGACAGTATGGCCATCATTAATATACTTACCGGTCAGGTAACAAAAATAGCGGCTGTGCAAACATTTATGTTGCCTGAAAAAGGCAATGGTATATTGGTTTGTTTGAAAGAAAATATGCCTGCGCATGAACCTGTTGCCTCAGATTCTACAACCGTTTTAATGCAATTAAAAAAGAAGTTAAATGGTACACAAAAATTAGAAGACAGCCTAAAAAAACAGGTTCGGCTTTTAGAGGAGAAGGGCTTTCAATATTTCAATACCTATTCTGCCAAAACTTCAGAGAATAGTAATAAAATGAATGAGCCGGGTGTAAAAACTGATTTATACATTTTTCATTTACCCGATATGCAGCCGCAGGTTATACCTAAAGTACAACATGTACAACTTTCTAAATCAGGTAACACCATTGCATATGACCATTGGATGGCTTCCGAAAATTTTGCTGTGTATTGGTATCAAACTACATACAGACAAAGTAACAGCATTGCACAACACCTGCATGAAATCAATGGCTTAACAATTGATGATCAAGACACCCAATTGGCATTTGTTGCCGAAAAAGACAGCAGTAGTAAAGCATTACAGCGTTTTTTTAACCTGTACTATTATAAAAATGGAGATGACAGTGCCCGGTTAATTGTTCATCGATACACAAAAGGTGTTCAAAAAAATTGGGCAGTAAGCCAATATAGTAACAATCATTTTAGCGAGTCGGGTAAACGTTTGTTTTTTGGAACTGCACCCATACTACCTCCTAAAGATACCGCCACACCTGCATTTGAGCAGACAGGATTGGATATTTGGCATTATGCCGATGAAGATATTATGCCGGCACAATTAAAAAATTTAGAAAGAACACTGCACAAAAATTATTTAGCCCGATACGATTTTAAGGCAGATACTGTTGTACAATTGGCCAATACAATTTTTGAAAATGTAATGGAGACCCAAAAGGGTGATGGCCGCTATTTTTATGCATATACCGATACCGGCAAACGCGTACAAAAACAATGGCAGGGATTTACTTTTAAAGATGTTTATGTCATCAATCCCAATACCGGCCATCGAAATAAAATTATTTTTAATATTAAAATGCGTATGTATCCGTCTGTAAATGGTCAATTTCTTTTGGTATATAATGAAATTTTGAAAAAATACAACTGCTACAATGCTGAAACACAGCAATACTATACCGTTGGGAAAGATATTAATGTTGCACTTTATGATGAAACCAATGATGTGCCGGATGATCCCTATAATTATGGCGTAGCTGGGTTTACAGAAAATGATCAATTTATTTGGTTGTATGATCGTTTTGATATTTGGCAGGTAGATCCGATGGGAAAAGCCCGTTCAATTCAAATCACAAATGGAAGAGGTACAAAAACCCAATACCGCTATATTGCCATAAAAGATGAACCTTTTATTGTTTCAAATCAACCAGCATGGTTAAAAGTATTCAATGAACAAAATAAATATAGCGGTTTTGCACTTTCTTTTCCTGGTGCTCCATCTAATGCCACTATGCAGCGTAAAAATGAAATGGTTCTAAATGTTCCCAAATCTGTTAATGGAGTAGAACCCGATAAAAATTTACATTCCTTACTCTTCACGATGGAAGATTATACAAACAGTCCGAATGTGTTTATTCTCAATGAGCCAAAATTTTATCAGTTAAAATCTTTGCCTGTTCAGTTAACTGAACTCAATCTGCAGCAACAGCAATATAATTGGGGAACTGCACACCTGTTTAAATGGAAAGCTTATGATGGTAAAATGGCAGAAGGAATTCTTTATAAACCTGAGAATTTTGATAGTACAAAAAAATATCCCATGATTGTTTATTTCTATGAACGCAACAATCAAACATTATATAATTACATTCCACCTGCACCAACGCCATCCCGCTTAAATATTTCATTTTTTGTAAGCAGGGGTTATGTGGTTTTTGTGCCTGATATTTGGTATAGAAAAGGGCATCCCGGCGAAAGTGCATACGATTATATTGTAAGCGGTGCAAGGGCTGTGGTAAAATCAGGATTTGTAGACAGTACTACAATTGGAATTCAGGGGCAAAGCTGGGGAGGCTATCAAACCGCATATGTAATTACCAGAATCAATCTTTTTAAAGCAGCATGGGCCGGTGCTCCGGTTGTCAACATGTTTAGTGCTTATGGTGGTATTCGGTGGGAAACAGGTGTAAACCGCCAATTTCAATATGAAAAAACACAGAGCAGAATTGGGGCTGATATTTGGCAGCGACCTGATTTATATATAGAAAATTCGCCATTGTTTCACCTGAAAAAAATTCATACATCTTTGGTGATTATGAGTAATGATGCAGATGGCGCCGTACCATGGTATCAGGGTATTGAGTTTTATACGGCCATGCGGCGATTGAATAAACCGGTTTGGTTATTGGTATATAATGGTGAAGCACATAATTTAGTAGAACGCCGAAACAGAAAAGATATTCAAATAAGAGAACAACAATTTTTTGACTGGCAATTGAAAGGCGATCAACCTGCAAAATGGTTAACAGAAGGTGTACCCGCCGTTTTAAAAGGAAGAGATTGGGGATTGGAAACCAACTAATTCTATTTCATTTTAAACCTAACAAAAAAAAGGCTGTTCCAGAATGGAGGCAGCCTCGCTTGGTATAATAACTTGTTATAAAAAATTAATCAATATAATGTTCCTGAACCACCAGTTTTAATTCACGATGAACATCCCAGGCTTCAAACTCTTTGGCTACTTCGTGTAAAAAACTGGCGCCAATACTTCCATCAATAATGCGATGATCGTAGCTCATAGATAAATACATCATGTGGCGAATACCAATATAATCACCTTTTTCGGTTTCTATTACTACCGGCCTTTTTTTAATGGTACCAACAGCCATAATAGCAACCTGCGGCTGACTGATGATGGGCGTACCCATTAAACTGCCAAATGTGCCTACATTGGTTAAGGTAAAGGTGCCACCCTGCGTATCATCGGGTTTTAGTTTATTATGCCTGGCATTTTCGGCTAAATTGTTGACGGTTTTGGTTAAGCTAACCAAACTTAGGCTCTCGGCATTTTTAATAACCGGCACTATCAGGTTGCCGTTGGGTAGGGCAGTAGCCATTCCAATATTAAAATAGTTTTTAATGATGATTTTATCACCATCTACTGAACTATTGATAATGGGAAAACGTTTCAGCACTTTTATAATACACTCTATAAACATAGGGGTAAAAGTAATTTTGGTACCTTCTACCTTTTCGAAATTGTCTTTTATTTTATTGCGCCATAGCACCATGTTGGTAACATCTGCTTCTGTAAAACTGGTAACATGCGGACTAATATGCTTGCTGTCAACCATGTGTTTGGCAATGAGTTTCCGCATTCTGTCCATTTCAATTATTTCAACATTTTGTTGCGGTGCTATCGCCACTTGGGTAGTTGCTGTTGTATTTGTAATGGGTTGAACATTTTCCTGTACAATTGTTTTAACAGGCATTGGTGCAGCAGTTGTTGGTGCTGCTATTATTTTGCCTGATTTTTTATCGGCCAGATATTGTAAAATATCTTTTTTTGAAACCCTACCTTCTGCACCTGTTCCGGGAATATTTTCCAATTCAGCCATACTAATACCTTCACTGTTGGCAATATTTAATACCAATGGTGAATAAAACCTATTATTTCCGCCGGTTGCAGCAGATGAAACTGCAGCAGGCGTATAGGGTACAGTGATAGGTTCTTCTGATAAAGCCGGTTCTAAAGGTTTGTAAATACCATTGGCTGTAACCTGCATCGTTCCTGTTTCCGGCATTTGTGTAGCGGGTGTTTCCGGTTTTTGAGGTTCACTGCCGGCAGTATCGGCCACTTCAATTTTAGCTAATACAGCCCCTACCGGTACCACATCATTTACATTGTATAAAATTTCTTTAATAATGCCCGATACGGTACTGGGCACTTCACTATCAACCTTGTCTGTGGCAATATCTAAGATGGTTTCATCCTGTTGCACAAAATCACCTGCTTTTTTATGCCAGCGTAAAATGGTGGCTTCCATAATACTTTCACCCATTTTGGGCATCACTAAATCTGCTAAGGCCATAAAATTGTTTTTTTTGTGAAAGGGTGTTCCTGAAAAAATTATTTTGTATGATCAATGGCAGCAACCCTATAAATTTCAATATACATTAATTCGCGTCAAAAATAGTATTTTACAATGGTACATACGAAGGTTTTTTGACAGATGCCAATAATTTAATAACGTTGCTTCATCATTATTCAACCATTAATTGTCGCATTAAAAGCAAAGTATTGGCAGCAGTAAGTTGAATATTGCGCTGCCGGTTAAACCTGAAATGCATTTTTTTAGTAATCAACCGTTCTTTGCCGGCCACAGCCATCCAAACGGTCCCCACCGGTTTATCGGGAGTGCCGCCGGCGGGCCCCATGATACCACTCACTGCAATGGCATAGTCTGTTTGCATGAGTGCAAGTACATTTTTAACCATTTCCGTAACCACCTGTTCACTCACTGCTCCATATTTTTCTAGGGTTTCTTTTTTGACCTGCAGTACTTTCTCTTTTACTTCGTACGAATAACTGATTACACTGCCTTCATAATAGGCAGATGAGCCTGCAATGGATGTAATTAAATGCGCTATATATCCACCGGTGCAGCTTTCGGCAGTTGCAATGGTTTTCTTTTGTTCGGTTAATAAATGGCCAATAATAGCCTCTAATGTTTCATCCTTATCTGTAATTAACACATCTTTTACCAGCAATTTCAAGGCCGCAAACTGTTCGTTAATTGATAGATTGACCTCATCATGGTGGTTGCCAAACATTGTTAAACGTAAACGTACCATTCCAAAATTGGGCAAATAAGCTAATGAAATGTTTTTGGGTAATGCCGCTTCAAAATCAACCAACCGATCTGCCAGCATCGATTCACCAATTCCGGCTGTTAAAAGTGTGCGATGTTCAATACAACCCGTAGTGAAGCGTTTTTGCAGTAGCGGAATCACTTCCTGCTTCATTAATCCCTGCATTTCGTGCGGAACGCCGGGTAAGGAAAAAAACAAACATCCATTTTTTTCAAATAACATACCGGGTGCGGTACCCAGTTCGTTTTTTAATATAGTACAATTGTCGGGTACTTCTGCTTGTTTTATATTTCTTTCTGCTAAAGGGAGGCCCCTTTTAAAAACATGTTCAAATAAATAGGTAACATGCTCCAAGGTAGGTTGGTGTAGTACTAATTTTCCCCCAAAGTATTCGCAAAGTAGGGGTTTGGTGATATCATCAGAAGTGGGCCCGAGGCCGCCTGTAATTAAAATAATATTTGATACTGCACTTTCCTGATTCAATGCATTCCAAATAGCATCCCAATTGTCACCAACTGCTATTCTGCGATGAACAGGAATGCCAATTTTATTTAATTCTTGTGCCATCCAGGCACTATTGGTATCAATTACCTGCCCAATCAATAATTCATCTCCAATGGTAATAATTGATGCTGAAACTGTATCCATAAATTTCAAATTGCATGCAAAGTAAAACAGTAAATAGTAAAATAATAGCAATCATTTTCCTTTTGCAGAAATGTTGCACTAAAATTTCAACAACTGATGCATATTTTTTGAAACGATCGGGGTATTGGTTACTGTTTAAAATATACTGCTAACTTTTCATACAAATGCTTAGGCATCGTTGTTTTTTCTTTCGTTGTAGCATTGATAAAATATAAAACAACACGCCCTACTGTAATTAATTTATTGCTTTCGTTATAAATTTCCTGATGAAATTCAATTTTATGATGGGTAGGCAATTCTTTTAAAATGGTTTTAATAGTAAGGAGGTCATCATAATGTGCGGGCCTTAAATACTTAGCATGTACTTCAACAATGGGCATTACAATGCCCATGGCTTCCATATCCTTATAGGTAAATCCTAATTGCCGTATACTTTCTGTTCTGCCCACTTCAAAATACTGAACATAATTTCCATGATATACCACATTCATTTGATCGGTTTCTGCATATCTAACCCGAACCTGAGTAACACTTTCGTACATTTTTTTTAAAATTTGTTGGTAAAGGTATTAAGCTTTGCTCTTTATCCACAAATTATGGAATGGTATTTGGTTACAGTATGCGGGTAGTAACTTTAGGCTAATTTTACTTTTATTTAAGATTCATAACATAATCTTTGCTCATCATACACGTTTCATGCATATGCGTTTAATACAAAAATATACTTTCGTTGTGTTGTTTAGCTTAGCCGCATCTTCTTTATATGCACAGGCTACTAAAATGAACAACGACCCCACCACACAATTTAAACAGGCTAAAGAATATTTTCAAAATGATGAATATAGTTTGGCTTATCCTGTTTTTAAAAATTTGCAAAAGCCCGAATATGGCGCTACATTAATAGATGCCGCCATTCAGGAACAAATAAAATTTTATGTAATTATTTGTGAATTACACTTAAAAAGTTTAGGTGCAGCTAACAAGGCCATAGAATTTGTTAGTTTGGAAACGAGCACACCTTTGGTACAAATGATGAGTTTTTATTTAGCAGAATATTTCTTTCAACAAAAAAATTATACCGATGCACTTGCCTACTATCAAAAAGCAGGTATCGAAAATTTAAGCAATAACCAAATTTCTGCTTTAAAGTTTCATATGGCCTACGCTTATTTTACTTTGCAAAAATTTAAAGAAGCCAAGCCATTATTTGATGTAATCAGACAAATAAAATCAGACCCTAATTATATTGATGCCAATTATTATTATGGGTTTATTTGTTTTTATGACAAAAATTATAGTGCTGCATTACAGGCTTTTACCATTATCGAAAAAAATAAAACTTATAAAAATATTGTTCCATTTTATATAGCAGAAATTTATTATTTTAATGAAAATTATGATAAAGCGTTACTGTATGCTGAAGCTGCATTGTTAACCGGTAATCAATACTACGAGTTGCAGCTCAAGCAATTGATAGGGCATTTGTATTTTGATAAAAAAGATTATGAGAGAGCAAGGCCTTATTTAGAAGCTTACATTAACGCTACGCCAACGCCTAATCGTGAGGATGTTTATGAATTGTCGTACTGCTATTATGCAACCGGAAACTATCAGCAAAGTATTCCAGGATTTAAGCAGTTGGGCGGTAAAGAAGATTCGCTGGCACAAAATAGCATGTATTTATTGGCCGATGCATTTTTAAAAACAGGCCAGAAGGCCAATGCCAGAAACGCTTTTTTATTTTGTGCTACCAACAATTCCAATCCAACTCAAAAACAGGTATCTATATTTAATTATGCCAAATTAAGTTATGAATTGGGATATTTTGATATTGCCCAACGCGAACTGGAAAATTTCATCAATAACTATCCTTCATCGCCTTATATGCAGGAAGCAAAAGAAATTGAAGTAAGTGTTTTAGCCAATACCAGTAATTATAAAGATGCATTGTTATTGTTTGAAAGTTTGCCAGTACAAAGTGAAAATGTAAAAAAAATATATCCGCGAATTTTATACGGAAGGGCAGTAGAGTTACTGAACGATCAGCATACCAATGAAGCCGATGCATTGCTTACCCGCATTTTACAAGTGCCTTATAATGAAACGCAGTTACCATATGCTTATTTCTGGAAAGGCGAAATTGCCTATCGGAATGGGAATATTGATCAGGCTATACAATACGATAATGCTTATTTAAAAAATCCGGTAGCATTGGGTGAAGTAAATCTGGTGAATGCACATTATAATTTGGGTTATGCTTTATTGAAAAAAGAAATGTACAGTGAAGCGCTGAGTAACTTTCAACAGGTTGCCCGTAATATATCTTTCAATCCAACACCCATTGAATTAGATGCTTACATCCGTTCCGGTGATTGTTATTTTATGAATAGAAATTACAAACAGGCACTGGCTATTTATGATAAAATTATTGATATGAATGCGAAGGGTGCCGATTATGCACTGTATCAGAAAGCCATCATTGCAGGCGCATATAATAAGAACAATGAAAAAATTAGTTTATTACAAAGTTTGGTGAAACAATATTCGCATTCTGACCTAGCCAATGAATCCAATTTTGAAATTGCTAATACTTATATGGCTGCTGAAAATTTCAGTGCAGCTATTCCATATTTACAAGCCATTTTGCAAAATAATGAAGCTACTGCCTTGTGGCCTAAAATATATTTAAAATTAGGCGTTTGCACCTTTAATTTAAATGAAAATAATCAGGCATTGCAGCAATTTACACAATTGGTTTCTCACTATCCCAATTCGCCTGAAAGTGATGAGGCAATAGAGTACATTCGGAATATATTTTTAGAAAATCATCAGCCCGATGCTTTTGTTGCGTTCATGAAACAAAACGGCAAGCCGGTATCGTATAGTGAAGAAGATTCATTGACCTACCGTTCAGCGCAACTTTTTTATGATGCCGGAAATTTGCCTGCGGCAATGAAAGGGTTTACCAATTATCTGGCAAAATTTCCCGATGGACAATATAATATTGAAGCCAATTATTTTACAGCAGAAATTTATCTTGTTAATAAAGATCCGCAAAAGGCTTTGCCTTATTATGCTGCAATAGCTGCAAAGGCTCCCAATATTTATGCAGAAAGAAGTGTACTGCAATGTGCCCGTATTGAATATTTTGATGTAAAAGATTATACAAAAGCGGCATCTTATTATGAACAACTAAAGTCTATTGCAACACAACAGGAAAACAAATTAGAAGCTATGCGTGGTTTATTGCGCTGCCAGTATAAATTACAACAATGGAAAGCTGCAGTAGCCAATGCACAGGATATACTACAGGAAAAAGGTGCTGCAGAAGATGACCGGATGATAGCCAATATGATTGTAGCTAAAAATTTTCAGGCAGATAGCTCATTAACAGAAGCGGCAAATGTTTATCAACAGGTTATTAAATTAGGCAAATCAGAATACAGTGCCGAAGCGCAATATAGAATTGCTCAGATATTATGCCTGCAAAATCAATTACCGGCTGCTGAAAAAGCTGCTTTTGAAGTGATTAAAAAATATGGTTCTTATGATTATTGGGTAACCGACAGTTACCTGTTATTGGGCGATATATATTTTAAAGAGAATGATTTGTTTAACGCTGAAGCTACATTTAAAAGTGTTGCCGAAAATGCAACCATTGAAGCATTAAAAAACATTGCAGTACAAAAACTGGCAATGGTTCAGGCTGCAAAAAATAAATTACCACAAACCAATCAGTAATGCATTTAATCAATCAAATGATGATGAAAAAATATTGTCTGAATATATTATTTACAACCTTTGTTTTTTGTAGTATGCTGCAACCTGCATTGGCCTCACGTCATCATGCTTTCCAGAAAAAAGCAAAAAGCAAACAGCATACCGTTGCAAAAAAAACTGCGGTACATAAAAAAGTTATACATTCTGTTCAAACCATTGTAAAACCGGTAACAAGTGCTCAAAAAACAGTAATTTCTGTGGCTTCATTGCAGGATACTACTGCCCCTAAAGTGGTTGTGGTTACTTCCGTTTTTAAACCTTCTTTGCGTAGTGCTGCTAAAATAAATTTAACGGCTGCAACTGCACCTGCTGAAGTATCAATAATACCTTTAATGTATAGTATTCCTGCAGAAAATTTAACCTTCTCTTATCATCCTGTAGCTATTAAACCGCTGGCATTAATGGTAGATACTGCTCTGCACTGGAATAAAGACAGATATATTAAAGTAGGTTATGGGAACTATGCTACACCTTATGCAGAAGCAGGTGTTGCATTGGGCGATGGACAAAAATCGGCCATTTTATTGCATGGAAAATATACTTCTTCAAAAGGTAATTTACCTTATCAAAATTTTACAAAGGGCGGTATTGATGCCAATGGTGTTTTTGCATTACCCAATCAGCAACAGTTAACCGGAAAAATTTATTTTGATAACAGTACACAATATTTATATGGATTTACCGGAAGCAATAATTATACTAAAGATCAGTTGCAGCAGCAGTTTAATACCATTGGTGGTAATTTAGGTTTGGAAACTACCATGCCAAACGATTATGGTATTGCTTATCATCCCGAGGTAGGATTCTCCTCTTTTTTTGATAATCGCCAGGCCAATGAAATGAATGCTATCATCAAAGCCCCCATCAGTAAAACATTGGGCAAACTGCTTACGTTTCATGTAACAGGTTTGGCCGATATTACACACTTGCAAACACTGAATACCACTACTATCAACAATAATTTGTTTTATGTGGCACCAGCTTTAGAGTTTAAAGTACCCAATGTGCAAATTAAAGCTGGTATGCAGCCAAGTTGGGACAATAGTCAGTTCTCTTTGCTACCCGACATTACCCTTCAGGCAAATATTGCAGAAAATCGGTTGATATTATTGGCAGGATGGCAGGGATACTTTCATAAAAATACTTACCAGAGTCTGGCTGCTTTTAATCCGTTTATTGAACAGCCTACTACTTTATTGAATACAAAATTCACGGAACAATATGCAGGATTAAAAGGTAATGCAGGCAAACATTTCACTTACCTGGCAAAAGTCTCTTTCCTACAAATCGATAACCAGCCCTTATTTGCTAATGATACTGCTGCAGGAAAATCGCAGGGGTTTGTGGTGTTGAATGAACCAAAATTGCAGGCTTTAAAATTGCATGGCGAAATTACTTACACCGATCAGGAAAAATTGTCTCTTATTGCCGGAATAGATTATACCCAATATACCCAGCAACAGGTGTATGATAAGCCCTGGGGTTTATTGCCTTTAGATGTTACCGGAACTCTACTTTATAAACTCACCAAAGATTTCTCGTTGAAGTCTGATTTATTTTTATGGGATGGAGCACAATACCGTGACCCCGTTTCCCTTGCCTCCCGCAAATTACCCGCTGCAATTGATTTGAATGCCGGTGCCGAATTTGCAGTGCATAAAAACCTGAATATATGGCTACAATTCAATAATATTTTTAATAACAAATACCAACGTTGGAGTCAATACCAGGTTTTGGGCTTTAATGTTCTGGGAGGAATCGTATATTCGTTCCATTAATGAAACCAGATGAATGAACTTTTGTTCCCATACTTAATGGTGCATCAACGTTTGGGCATACCGGGCATAGGTTGTTTTCAATTGATAAGAACAGCGCCTTCTGTTGATTGGGGAAAAAAAACGGTACACCCACCGGTACATCAAATCAGTTTTGTACCCGAAACGATGGAAGCCGATCATGCCTTTTACCGAACCGTTGCCCAACAATTAAATATTTCGGAAGTTGTGGCCATTCAACAATTCACTGAATTTGTGTATCATTTAAAAGAGCAGTTGCAACAAGGTGGCGCTTTATTGCCGGGTATAGGTACTTTACTGCTCAATCCGGATGGGGAAGTGTTTTTCAGGCCGGTTCCCCAAAACAATAGGTTATTAAAAAATATTTCGTTTAGCCACATGCATATTACAACTGCTGTTCCTCTTTCCACATCAAAGCCCATTTCAATTTTAGATAATATTCCTGCTGCGGAAACTTTAGCAACCGAGGCAGAGTCTTCTATTGAAAATGAAACAAAAGATAAATGGTGGATTTATGCCATTATTTTAACGGTGATTGGTTTGGCTGCACTATTTATTGCATTTTTGTAATTTTTGATTGAATGAACCACAGAATACACTATACCCATTGTCCTATTTGTAACAATGCATCAATTCAACCTTCCTTTTTTGCTGAAGATTTTACCGTATCGCATGAGCTGTTTGCAATTTGGCACTGCAACCACTGTAATGGCCGGTTTACACAGGATGTACCCGATCTTTCCGCAATTGCTGCCTATTACCAATCGGACAGTTATATTTCGCATAGTGATACCAAAAAGGGGTTCATCAATCAGCTATACCATTCTGTTCGTTCTATTACATTAAAAAGAAAAAGAAATTTTATTGAGCAATTATCAGCCGGTGCAGCCAAAACAATTTTAGATGTTGGCGCCGGTACAGGAGCTTTTGCATTCACTATGCAACAGGCGGGTTGGCAGGTGAGTGGGGTTGAAGTCGATACAGGAGCCAGAAACATTGCAGCCTCAAAATTCAAACTCAACTTTCATTTACCTGAATATTTGTACCAAATTTCTCCGGCATCTTTTCACATTATTACGCTTTGGCATGTTTTAGAACATGTGCATGATTTGCATGGATATATGCAAATTTTTTATCGGTCGTTAACTGTCAATGGCAAATTAGTGATTGCTGTACCTAATTATACATCTTACGATGCAGCTTATTATCAGCAATATTGGGCAGCTTATGATGTGCCGCGCCATTTGTATCATTTTTCTCCGGAAAGCATGGCAGTTTTGGCTGCTCAAAGCCAATTTAAAATTCTACAATACCGCTCTATGCCTTTCGATAGTTTTTATGTGGCTTTGTTAAGCGAAAAATATAAACATGGAAGCACCAACCTTATGAATGCAGGCTGGATAGGTTTACGCTCTGCTTTTAAAATGTGGCAGGATGTTAAAATGTGCAGTTCAGTTATTTATGTATTGGAAAAGCTAAATTAAAACAGCATTTAAGTAAGTTGTTGCATTTTCAATCGGGTATTTATAGGTAATTTTGCAAAGACTGAAAAATAAGATTCATTTAGATAGATTACACATGCAAATTGATTTTAAAAAATACAGTGATGGATTAGTGCCCGCAGTAATTCAGGATTACAATACCCTTAAAGTATTAATGCTTGGGTTTATGAATGAAGCAGCCTACCAGCAAACAGAACAAACCGGAAGAGTAACATTTTATAGCAGAAGTAAGCAACGATTATGGACAAAAGGCGAGGAGAGTGGCCATTTTTTGGATGTAAAGAGCATTACACCCGATTGTGATAATGATACTTTACTTATAAAGGTAATACCCAATGGGCCCGTTTGCCATACCGGTGCCGATACTTGTTGGAGTGAAAAGAACCATTCAGACAATTTTTTATTGTATCTGGAAGAGGTCATTCGTTTAAGAAGTCAGACTTCACCTGAAGTATCTTATGTAGCCCGATTGATAGGAAAAGGCATTAATAAAGTTGCACAAAAAGTTGGCGAGGAAGCTGTAGAAATGGTAATAGAAGCAAAAGACAACAATGAAACACTATTTTTAAACGAATCTGCCGATTTGTTGTTTCATTATTTACTGCTGCTGGCTGCTAAAAATTATTCGTTAAAAGATGTTATAAAAGTGTTGCAGGAAAGACATGCACAATAAATGAAGCATTTCATTCAAATGTTCAAATATATTTTTGTTGGTTAATTTGAATTTTAAAATAAACGCATTTATGCAAAAATTAATTTTATTTATGTTGTTACCTTTTAGTGTTATTGCACAAAAAGGTTTTGTGATGAAAGGTGATGTGAAAGGCTTGAAAGATAGCACGCTGGTATTTTTGGTAAGCGGGGCAACCGGAAAATCAATTGCTGAAGATTATTCAAAAAATGGTCGTTTTACTTTAAAAGGCGATCTTGAAAATGCCGATATCTATCAATTAAATTTTATTGGGTACAATGAAACACCTGAAGTGTTTATGCAGAATGATCAGGTATTTGTAAATGGCGATGTAAAACATTTAAAAGATTTGGTTTTTTCAGGTTCTGCTTTGCAAAACGATTATGTGCAGTATTTAAAAGGATTTAATCCGCTCAAAGAAAAATTAGCCAAATTAGTAACCGCCATTAATGCCGAAAAACCCGGCGAAAAGCGTGACTCACTCATTACTTCTTTTGGGGTGTATAAAAATATGGTGATTCGGCAGGTAGATACCTTTATCAAACAAAAACCTGCATCACAGGTAAGTGCTTTTGTGGTATATGCAGTAAACCCTCTTTTTTCAGGTCCGGATGAATTGGAAAATAAATACAATCAATTGGCACCAACAGCCAAAGATGGTTTTTATGGAAAATTAATTGCTCAAACAGTAGCAGCTGCAAAAGTGGGTGCAATTGGAACTAAGGCCATTAATTTTACACAAAACGATACTGCCAATCAACCCGTATCACTTGCATCTTTTAAAGGAAAATATGTGTTGGTTGATTTTTGGGCCAGTTGGTGCAGGCCTTGCCGTATGGAGAATCCGAACGTTGTTGCAGTGTACAATGAATTTAAAAATAAAAATTTTACCATTTTAGGTGTGTCATTAGATCAACAAAAAGATAATTGGATAAAAGCTATTCATGATGATGGTTTAACCTGGACACATGTAAGTGATTTGCAATTTTGGAATAATGCAGTTGCCCGTTTATACCATATTGAATCCATTCCAGATAATATGTTGATTGATCCCAATGGAATAATCATTGCCAGAGGGCTGAGAAGTGAACAACTGAAACAAAAATTAGAAGAAGTAATTCAATAAATTATTTACCAAATAAACACTATGTTCATTTTTGTTAAAAAAAAGTGCTAATAAGTTTTGGAATTAAAAATTTGCTGATAAAGTGTTTCATTGAATCCTATCACTACAACGGTACCATCTTTTACAATCACCGGTCGTTTAATAATACTGACTGATTGTTGCATGAGGGCTATGGCTTTCTGTTCAGTAGTTATGGTTTCCTGTATGGATGTATCTAATTTTTTCCAGGTAGTACCTTGTTTGTTCAATAAAACAGCCCAACCCACCTGACTGCTCCATTCTTTTAGAACGGATACAGCAATACCCTCTTTTTTGAGGTTATGAAAGGTATGTGGCACATGGTGCACTGTTAGCCAGTTTAATGCCTTTTTTACGGTATTACAATTGGGTATACCATATACCTGATACAACATTATGAAGCGGGTTGGAGGTTAAAGAAACGTTTGCCCAGCCAGCTTTTACCTGCCGGAATTATCCAGTTTTGAATCAGCTCTTTCTTGGTTGCAACCAGATTATTAAAATAAAGGGTATGCTGATTGATAAAACCGTTTTGTATGGCATATTCCAGTTGTGAATAAGGCAATAACTCCACTATGTCTTTAATAATAAAAGCCAGCATCTGGCGGTTAAACAATTGAATGTTGAATTGTTTTTCTATTTGTTGAATAAAGTGCACGCTGAAATCGGTGCTGCAACCACCCACCTGCGTATAGGTTTCATCTGCCATTAATACAATAAACTGGCCGTATAATAAATTGGCATATCCTTTAACCGGATCACCATGACTGCGCCATTCCTTTGTAAAATTTGAAAGCAATGGTTCTAATTGCATGGCCTCCTGAATGGTGAGCAATCTGCTGGATTGATATACCCAAACTTTTGAATGATCTGAAAAATCAGCGGGAATAAAGTTTTCAACTTGCGTATTCATGCTGCAAAATTATTATAACCTGCTCATATTTAAGCCTAAGTATTTTATTTTAACTTTCAGTGTTCTTTCTTTGGGTAAGCACAACATAAAAATAGCCGCCAATACCCGCCACAATTCCTTTAAATAGCATGTTTTCTGTTGAAAATAAAGCATGCACATCCCATTCATGAAATAACCAATCATGTGCTGCATCCATAAACAGCAGTATTGGAAATAAAATGATGGCAGCCATCAAAAATTTTTTAAAATTGAAGTGTAATTACATGAAAGTATGATGAAATGCCTGATAAATGGTTTGCGCTTTGCCTGATTATACCATCGATTGCTCAATTAA
Source organism: Hydrotalea sp. GW822-HT8A01 (assembly GCF_058798575.1). Taxonomy (NCBI): domain Bacteria; kingdom Pseudomonadati; phylum Bacteroidota; class Chitinophagia; order Chitinophagales; family Chitinophagaceae; genus Hydrotalea; species Hydrotalea sp. GW822-HT8A01. Next base: position 3,357,524 of record NZ_CM179506.1, on the reverse strand, counting down.
TTCAGCAATATCTAATACCTGAACCTCTGTTTCCTTTTCTTTGTTTTTTACACCATCAGTCATCATGGTATTACAAAACGGACAGGCTGCTGCAATAATGCTGGCATTGGTTTGCAGTGCTTCTTCGGTTCGTTCTATATTAATTCTCTTATTGCCGGGCTCATCTTCTTTAAACATTTGTGCGCCACCCGCTCCACAACATAAACCCTTACTGCCGCAGCGTTTCATTTCGGTTAGTGCAACATCTAATGCCTCTAAAACTTTTCTTGGGGCTTCATATATGCCGTTGGCACGCCCCAAATAACAACTATCATGGTAAGTAATTTTTTTTCCTTTAAAAGGGCCACCTTCTTTCATCACTATTTTACCGGTATCAATCAGTTGTTGTAAAAAAACGGTATGGTGCACTACTTCATAGCTTCCACCCAATTCCGGATATTCATTTTTAAAAATATTAAAGCAATGAGGGCAGGTAGTCACAATTTTTTTGATGCCATATCCATTTAATATTTGGATATTGTTATATGCCATCATTTGGAATAAAAATTCGTTGCCGGCTCTGCGTGCCGGATCGCCTGTGCAGGCTTCTTCTTTCCCCAGAATACCGAATTGAATATTGAGTTTATTTAAAATAGAGGCAAATGCACGGGTAATTTTTTGTGCCCGAACATCAAAACTGCCGGAGCAACCTACCCAGAATAATATTTCGGGGATGGTTCCATTTGCAGCTAAATCTGCCATTACAGGTACCTTCATACATAACCTTTTTACGAATGTACTGTAAATTTATTTTGAGTGGTTATTTTGAATAAACATGTTATTTTCACTGTTTTAAAAAGCATTACTGTACTAACTTTTTTGCATGCATTTTTTATTTATACTTTTAATGGGTTGGCTTGTTAGTTTTTTGGGTCAATTGCCATTAGGTACCATGAGCATTACTGCTACCCATATTGCTATTTTAGAAAGTTTTAAAAATGCCTGGCGCTATGCCATTGGTGTTGCATTGATTGAAATTCTTTATTTAAGGCTGGTATTGGTTGGTGTACAGTGGATATACGCACACAAATTATTGTTTACTATTATAGGATGGTTAACAGTTGTTTTTTTTCTTTTATTTGCTATTATTAGTTTTGTAATGGTAATTAAAAATAAAGCGAATGAAAAAAACATATTACTGCAAAATAAGTTGAACCGCTTCGTATTAGGCATGAGTATGAGTGCTTTGAATCCGGCACAAATACCTTTTTGGTTTATATGGAGCACCTATCTAATAAATGCAAAAGTTCTGCAAGCAAATACACTTTCATTAAACGTATTTACCATTGGATGTGGCATTGGAACGATTACGGGACTGGCATTTTACATGCATGGTGGCAACTGGCTGATTAAGAAAATGAATGCCGGTGCCCGAACTTTAAATATTATTATGGGTATTGTTTTCTTATTTGCGGCAATGATTCAATTATACAGAATGTTGTTTTTGTCTATGTTGTAATATAATAATAATAACACTAATCTTTGGCCCATTGGTCTCTTTCTTCCGGCGAAAATTTCCAGGGTGCAAAATTATTTTCAATATTGCTGAATGTGCTGTTCCACTCTTGTGGTGCATTGCTTTCTTCCATAATCAGGTATCTTCTCATTTGCAAAATAATATCGAGTGGTGAAATACTTACCGGACATTCTTCTACACATGCATTACAGGTTGTACAAGCTCTTAATTCTTCTTCCGTAATATAATCATGCAGCAATGATTTTCCATCATCCTGCCAGTTTTGCATGGCCTTGCTTTTTTGGCCCACTTGTTCCAAACGGTCGCGGGTTTTCATCATAATCATTCTGGGGCTGAGTGATTTGCCGGTAATATTAGCAGGACATGCGGTAGTGCAACGGCCACACTCTGTACAGGCATAAGCATCTAACAGGTTTTTCCAGCTTAAATCCATCACATCTCTGGCACCAAATTTATGGGCTGTTGCTTGCGGAGCATTGGCAGGTATTAATTCCGGTTGCATGGCATACAGTACCTCTTTTTGAATGTCGGGCATATTGTGCATTTTGCCTTTAGGCTCTAAACTGGCATAATATGCATTGGGGAATGCCAAAAGTATGTGCAAATGTTTAGAATAGGGCAAATAGTTTAAAAATGCAATAATACCAACAATATGCAACCACCAGGCACTTCGTTCAATAGTGGCAAGCTGTTCAGAAGATAGCCCGTTAAAAAGTGATTGCAGACTTCCTGAAAACAAAAAATTACCGGTTAAATGTTCAGCATAATGCCCATAACCCCTGTTTTGCAGGAGGGTATCTGTTGCATTCATGGTGAGGAAGAGACTCATTAATATAATTTCGGTAATTAATATATAATTGGCATCGCTTCTTGGCCATCCATTTAGGTCTTTACTCATGAAACGCTGAATATGTAAAATATTTCTTCTGATAAGAAAAATAATACAAACAGCTATAACGCCAACAGCAAGGCATTCAAATACATTAATCAGCAGTGTATAGATGTAGCCAAGTGGTTCTGCAAAAAGCCTGTGGGTTCCTAAAATTCCATCTAATATAATTTCGAGCACTTCAATATTAATAATGATAAAACCTGCATAAATAATAAAATGCATCACTGCCACTAAGGGGTTTTTAAACATCTTTTTTTGCCCAAATGCTAACAATAAAACATTGCGCCAACGTAATTTAGGCTGGTCGTTTCGAGACTCATCTCTTCCCATTAAAATATTTTTTCTGATATAGATTACTTTTGCAGAAAAAAGATATATGCCTGCAGCCAGTATTAATATGAAAACAAGTTGTGAAATAATATGCATAGTGGTTTTCTTGTAATGCTAAATTAATAGTTAAGTGAATATAGTTAACGCAATAAATCATACATTTATGACAGATAATACAATAATTGGCCTTTCTGGTTCATGAAAGCATTACAGAAATATTTTAAAAAATATTTTTTAGGAAAAGCTAATTCCAACAAATTAATTCGAATTTTGAACAACAGATTGCGTATACAGTTTTTCATAAGAATTGATTGATAAAAATCACAATGCATTAAATTCAGGGCGAATGAAAGAAAAGAAGGAAATATTATCGCAACAAATTATTCAATTCAAATTAGAGCGGCTGGCATTAGAAGTGGCCGAAAATTTGGGGGATGAACCAGAAGATATTGTTTTGATAGGTATACGGAACAATGGCTATATAATGGCAAATATGATGGCTACACTTATGCAACCCTATTTTCAGCAAATAGTGGAAGTAAATGGTATTGCCATGAATAAACAAAAACCTGAAGAAATAAAATTAGATGTTCCATTTTCTGCAAATGGCAAATGTATTTTGTTAATTGATGATGTGGCCAATACGGGCAGAACTTTGTTGTATGCATTAAAACCATTATTGCAACAATACCCTAAACGTATACAAACCATGGTATTGATAGAAAGAATGCATAAATTATTTCCGATAAAACCCGATTATGTTGGCCTTTCTCTTGCTACTACACTTCAGGAACATATTGTTGTGGAAATGGATGATCATCAAATAATAGGAGCTTATTTGTTATAACCCATTTTTTCTATCATAATGCAGCATATTCAATTGCCAAAATTTCATCATTAAAAAATATAACATGGATACAGCTATTTTAGAAAAAGCCCGGAGTTGGGTGAATGGAAATTACGATGCCGATACAAAAAATGCAGTACAGGAATTGATTAACCACCATCCCAATGAGCTGATGGAAGCTTTTTATAAAAATTTGGAGTTTGGTACCGGTGGCCTGCGTGGCATTATGGGTGTGGGTACCAACAGAATGAATAAATATACGGTTGGAATGGCTACACAGGGTTTTGCCAACTATTTGATGAAAACCTATCCAAACCAAACCATACGGGTAGCCATTGCACATGATTGTAGAAACAACAGCCGTTTTTTTGCCGAAACAACAGCACAGGTTTTTGCAGCCAATGGTATTAAGGTGTTTTTGTTTGAAGATTTACGCCCAACACCAGAACTGAGTTTTACAATTCGTTCTTTATACTGTAATGCAGGCGTGGTATGTACCGCATCACATAATCCAAAAGAGTACAACGGTTATAAAGCCTATTGGAATGATGGCGGCCAATTGGTACCACCACACGATAAAAACGTAATTAAAGAGGTGGAAGCCATCCAAAGTATTGATGATGTGAAATGGAGTGGAGGTAATGCCAATATTACCATAATTGGCGCAGAGATGGATCAACAATATTTAAAAATGGTGAAAAGCCTGAGTGTGTATCCGGAAGTAATACAACAGCAAAAAGACCTTAAAATTGTTTATACGCCCATACATGGCAGTGGTATTAAATTAGTACCTGCTGCATTATCGGCATTCGGATTTACCAATGTACATATTGTGGAAGAACAAGCCACACCCGATGGCAATTTTCCTACAGTTGCTTATCCCAATCCGGAAGAAAGTGAAACCATGCGAATGGGCCTTGAAAAAGCAAAAGCATTAGATGCAGATATTTTGTTAGGTACCGACCCGGATGCAGACAGGGTAGGTGTTGGTGTAAAAAACCACAAAGGAGAATGGATATTAATGAATGGCAACCAAACTGCAGTACTTGCTTTTGCATATTTGATTGAAGCTCGAAGAAAAAAGGGAATTGCACAGCCCAATGATATGGTGATCACTACAATTGTAACCACTGAAATGATTAATGAAGTTGCCCGTCAAAATAATGTAGCTTACTACAATGTATTAACAGGCTTTAAATGGATTGCCGAACTAATAAAAGAAAAAGAAGGTAAAGAAAACTATGTAATTGGTGGCGAAGAAAGTTTTGGATTAATGATTGGCAACCAGATACGTGATAAAGACGCCATCAGTGCCGTAGCTTTATTATGTGAAATGGCAGCTTATGAAAAACAACAAGGTAAAACCTTGTTTGATAAATTGATTGAACTGTATATGCAATATGGTTTTTATTATGAAAACCTAATCAGTATTACCAAAAAGGGAATGGATGGCCAGAAAGAGATTGCTGCAATGATGGAAGGTTACCGATCTAATCCACCTAAATTCATTAACAATAGTCAGGTAGTAACATTGTTAGATTATGAATTACAAAAAGGCACTAATTTATTAACAGGTGAGCAATGGGCAATTCAACTACCTAAAAGCAATGTGCTGCAATTTATTACTAAAGATGGCAGCAAAATTTCGGCCCGGCCATCGGGTACGGAACCTAAAATAAAATTCTATTTTAGTGTACATACTACGCTTCCCAATAAAAATGAATTTGACAAAAAGTTAGAAGAACTGAAGCAAAAAATTTCGGGTATCATTGCATCCATGCAATTGTCTTAATACGCTTAACTGCAGCTTTTACAGTGTGAACAAATATTCCATAAAAGTGAAGCAGTTTCTTAAACAACTTTTCTTAAAATGCTGTGCAAAAAAAATGCACGGCATTTTAATTTCCCCATGTAATGAATTTATGCTTTAAAATGTGCCGATACTATTAGCTTTGTATGGTTTATGAGAAAGTTTGAAGATACTTATCGCCACAAAGGACTGCGTAAACAGTTGGTAGAACTGATAAAACAAAAAGGTATTACCGATGAGGCTGTTTTATTAGCGTTACAAAATGTACCACGTCATTATTTTTTAGATTCTGCTTTCGATAAAATTGCTTATGAAGACCGTGCATTTCCCATTGCTGAAGGTCAAACCATTTCTCAACCTTATACAGTTGCATATCAAACACAATTATTACAAATAAAAAAATCGGATAAAGTATTGGAAATTGGTACCGGTAGTATGTATCAGGCTTGTGTATTGGCAGAAATGGGTGCCTGGGTGTATACTATTGAACGGCAGAAAAAAATATTTGATTTAAATAAGCAGTTTAGTTTTAAAAATAAATACCCCAATATCAAATGCTTTTTTGGCGATGGCTTTGAAGGCCTGCCAACTTTTGCACCTTTCGATAAAATTCTCATCACAGCAGCGGCGCCATTTATTCCTCCTAAACTAATAGAACAATTAAAAGTAGGCGGAATAATGGTAATACCTGTTGATGAAGGTGCTTCTCAAAGAATGCTGCGCATTACCAAAGTTTTTGCCGATGCCTGCAAAGAAGAATCTTTTGATTTATTTTCTTTTGTTCCCATGTTAACCGGAAAAAATATTTAAAATTTGTTTTCTTAATTACATTAATGATTTCCTCCTACTTTTTTGGGCAAAATAGCTTTTGGAATGGGTTGCTGATGAGCAGGTAATTTTGGTGTATTATTATTTTTTTTATTGGGAGATAATCCCGGTAATTTATTGGTATCTATTTGTGATTCGGGTGCCAGATCTTCCGGTTTAATATCGGCTGGTACATAATCCTGAGAGGTGCCATTTCCCATTAATTGCTGGTCGCCCTCAACACCAATAGGCACATTGGGTGTGGGATTGGTATAATCCAATTCAATGTCGTTGGCCATACCTTCCGGTTTAGAGAAGTCAACATTTGCATCAATGCCTAAAATGTTTGCATTTTTCAAAACTTTTTCATAAAAATAACCCCAAATAGGCATGGCAGCACGTGCACCCTGCCCATTATAGCTACTACTATTGATGTGTATAAACCGATCATCGCAACCTACCCAGGCACCTGCTAATAATTGCGGTGTGTAGCCCATAAACCAGGCATCGCTGTTATCATTGGTAGTTCCCGTTTTGCCAGCAATATTCCCACTAACATCAAATTGCATTTTAAGGCCACGGGCTGTACCAAATTCAACCACGCCTTCCATCATTTTAATAACAGAATAAGCAGTAATGTCGCTGATAACTTCTTTTCTAATGGGTGCAAAATTTTCCAATACATTGCCATTTCTATCTTCAATACGGGTAATAAATAGTGGTTTTACATTGAATCCTCTTCCCGGGAACATGCTGTATGCCTGCATCATTTCATACAATGAAATTTCGCATGCACCAATAGCAATGGAGGGGTGTGGTTCTATATTGGTTTGTAAGCCGCACTTGTTTTTTAGAAAATCAACAAAACGGATGGCTGCATTATTGCCCTTGGGATCTAACTGCTTCATAATATAAGCAGTGGCACAGTTTCTGGAAAATGCAAGGGCTTGTGCCATAGGAATAGAGGCTCCGGTGCAAGAGGTAGAAGTAGCAGGCACCATTCCATATGCGCCAAAACTTTGTTGAACATCCTGCACAATTGTATTTGGTGTAAAACCGGCATCTTCAATAGCTAAACTATACAATAATGGTTTAATAGTAGAGCCCACCTGCCGTTTGGTATTGTAATTCACATGATCAAACTTGAAGGTTTTAAAATCAATGCCACCTACCCATGCACGAACCTCACCACTTAAAGGGTCTAATGCCATAAAACCGGCCTGCATCATTTGGCGGGAATATTTAATAGAATCCATTGGTGTCATGGTCGTATCTTTTTCCCGGTTATTATTCCAGGCAAAAACCCGCATTTGTGTAGGCACAAAAAATGTTTTTCTTATGTCTGCATCATTCATTCCATCTTTTTTCAAATTACGCCAGCGGTCACTTTGTTTCATGGCCGATTCTAAAATGTTTTGATGCCCATCCCATACAGTTCCTTTTTTTATGTTGGTTTGTTGATTTAAAATTTGCTGCATGTAGCTCATGTGTTTGGCTACTGCTTCTTCGGCATAGATTTGCATACGTGGATTGAGGGTTGTATAAATTCTTAAACCATCTGTATACAAATTATATTCATCACCATTACTTTTTTTGTGGTTTTTGCACCATACTTTCATGTACTCGCCCAGAATCATTCTGAAGTAAGGAGCCAAACCTGTTGTTTCATCTAATTTTTTATAATTTAATTCAATAGGTTCCATTTTAATTTTTGCCGCATCCTGTGCTGTTAAATAACCATTGGTAACCATTCTGTTTAAAACCAGGTTACGGCGTTCTAAAGCCTGTTTGGGATTGCGTCTGGGATTGTATAACGTAGGCGCATTAATCATGCCCACCAAAACGGCTGCTTCATTTACATTTACCCGATCCGGCTCTTTTTGAAAGAAGGTTTTAGCGGCATTGCGAATGCCAAAAACATTATCGCCAAAAGCAACGGTATTCAAATACAAATTAATGATTTCTTCTTTGGTAAAATTTCTTTCCAATTTTACGGCTATGATTGACTCTTTAACTTTTTGTATGGCACGGAGTAAAAAATTTCGGGTTGCCCAGTTTTCAGTAAATAAGTTTTTGGCTGTTTGCATAGTAATAGTACTGGCCCCGCCATCGCGGCCTAATCCTTTTAAAGCACGCAATAAAGAAATAAAATCAATGCCACTATGCTCATAAAAACGCTGGTCTTCGGTTGCCACCAATGCATGAACAATGTTGGGGCTAATATCTTTATAATCAACATTTACTCTATCTTCTAAATAATATTTACCCATTAAGGTACCATCTTGCGCATATACCTGACTGGATAATGAGGCTGAAGGATTTTGAATATCTTCAATAGAGGGCATTTTTCCGAAAACGCCCCAATTACAAAGCAGGAGAAATAAAATAAAAGCAGCAACAGCTATAAAAAAGGCTTTCCAAAATATTTTTACTGAACGCAACATAAACAAGGTATGGTTAAGGTTGTAAAACTAAGCATCTACGGCAGATGTTACCCTGCTAAGTAGTTAAAATTTCTCGGGTAAAGTGTTTTTCATAAACTGAATATAATCTGTAATATTGTTTTTAGTATGCAACAACTGTAAGTTTAAAGGACTAATCATACTAAAAACATATTTATCGGGTTTAAGCCAGGGTATAATTCTACCGGTAGCCATTGGGCGGGTTTTATCTAAATACTCAACTGCATCTCCGGCATTTTCAAATGGGCCAATTAGTACAATTGTGGTTGAATCATTTAATTTTTCTCCGGTAACTTTTAAACGTAGTGTATAAAATTTTTCTAAGTTAAAACGGTAAAATGCATTTCTGGCTTCACTGGCAAAAACGGGATCAACTTTATGTAATATTACCGCAATGTATTGCGAATCGGCCGGATTGAATGCATAATTGTTTACAGCCTGTATTACCGGATTGCTAACGGGTACCTGAACCAATGCAGTGGTATCTAATTGTTTATGGATTTGTGTTGATACAGTATCTACAATTTTTTTAACAGGTGCTTTTGCAATGGTGGCCGGGTGTAGGTCAATATTGCCCACAACATTGTCTTCATTTTTTTCAATCACCAAATTGGTTAAATAATTTTCAATTTCTTTTCTACGTTTTACTACGCTAATGAGGGTATTGGCCATTTCAACCATTGGCGATTGGGGAAACTGGTGTACCAATGCTTCCAAAGTTTGGATGGCAGTACTGTCATTTTTTTGTTTTACATCGTATACGGCCTGAATGTACATTAATTGAGGGCTCCAGTAATTTTCCCCAAATATTTTATCGGCCTGCTCTTTTTCCGCTAATGCCTGCTTAAAATTTCCTTCAATAAACAAATCATAAATATGTTCGTATTGTACCGTTGCTTTGTCTTGAATGGTGGGTTTACCTGTATTCTTTATTTTTTCAGCATAGATGCCATTCGGAAAAGCAAGCATTAATTTTTTCCTTACTGAATCTGATTTTGCCAATAAACCCAATTGGTTGTAACAGTATATCAGATTGAATAAAACGGGCTCTTCATATTTGTTTTCCGGATACAGTTTCATAAGGGTTTCATAAGCATCTACTGCGTCAGGATATTTCTCTAAATCGTTTTGGAAAGTTTGCGCATTTTTATATAAGTCGTCAATAATTGTATTATGTGTATCTCCAATTTGCTTTTCGGTAAGTGGAACATTTTCCAGCATTCCTTTCAAGGTTAAGGCAGTAGAAGCATTGGTTTTAACGGCTTCGGGAGTTGCATTGGCTGTTGTGGTTACATTGTTATTGTTCAACCGCATGCTGTTGTTAATAGCAGATTGACGTTGCCAGTTATCTACATTGGGCCGGTTACCCCATGTTTGTTTAAACTCTTTGTAACCTTGTGTTTTAAGTGCAGTATTGGCAAAATAAAAATCACTGGCACTATTCGTGGTGGTACTGCCAAATAAGCCACTGCTTGCTGCGTTTGTGGTGGAATTGGTACTGCCAAAATCAATTTTTTCCCTTTCATCTGCCAGGCCTTGCTCTTTGCGTAATCGGCGGTATAATTTTTTTACAGCAGCCAGCCGCGCCGCTTCATTCAAATTACTTAGTTGCAATAAACTATCCTGTAATTGGAGCGATGCCAGATTTTTCGTAATAATTTTTAAAGCTTTTTTTCGGTTAGTAATTTCATTTTGCAGGGAAGAATCTAACTGATTAACCTGCACACTGTCATAATATAATGAAGCAAGCGGATATTGGCGGATATTGTAGGCTGTTGATGCCAGTAATAACACACTTTTTTGCTTTTGTGCCGGGTTGTTAACACTGAATGCAATGCTTTTCAATAAATTATTGATACTTTCTTTAAAATGCTGTTGTTTAATTTCAAGCGAAGCTGCAGCATAATAAATAATATCTCGATAATCAGCATATTTATCTCTTCTGGCCAATTGATACAATTGTTTCAAATTGTTTTGCAATGAATGATTGCCATTTGCAGTATCAGAAAGTGCCACAATATTCAGGCGGGCATACACTTCCAGATAGGGATCAATGGTATGATGGATGGCTTTTTCAAATGCCTGGATAGCAGGTTTGTTTTGATGTGCCAATTGAAAAAGCTGGCCGGTTAAAAACTCCCATCTTGCCTGTTCCTGTTTATTGGAAGCTTCTGAAATGGATTTGCTTAAATAGGTAGCAGCACTGTCGTGAATATTTTGTTTATAAAACAAATAAGCTTGCTGCAAAAACAAATCTTTTTCTAATCTTTTCGGAAAGAAGGGATCAGCTTTTAAAATAGCTATTAAACCGGTGGCTTTGTCTAATTGGTTGCTTTCTATATAATTTCTGATTTGCCAGATGAAGCTGTCGTTCCGGGTGGTTGGTTTTTTGATAATTTTTTTCAGCAGACTTCTGTTTTCATTGGTTGCAACGGTAAAAATACCTTGTTGGTTACTTACATTACTACCTATTGGAATATCATATCCATCATCTTTTGGCGCATATATGTAATTGATGTATTGGAAAACAGTTGCGGCAGAATCAAAATTTTGTCGTAGTAAATAAGCTTTGCCCAGCAACAAATAAAAATCATCTACCCAGTCAGATCTTAAATCATGTAACAGAATACCTGCATAACACTTGTAAATAATGGAATCAATATCCCGCTTATCTAAAGCAGTAACCGAAAGGCTGTAATTATAGAATGGCAGAAGTTTACTATAATCATCCGTATGCATTTGTTGTGCCAGTTCAATAATATGGTTTAATTTATTGTTGGCATTAAAAAAATAGTTGTAATGGCTTACCATATCCTGATAAGTACGCTTTACAAATCCTATTTTTTTTTCGCCTGTTTTTTCAGAAGCCAGTTGCCGATCCTGGTATTGAGCGGGTTTTTCTTTATCTAAATTAATGGTAGTATTGGGTTGTCCCCATACCTTGGTCTGGTAAAACAGCAGGGCAGGGAAGAAAAGGAACCACATCAAAAAATACTTCTGCTTCATAGGCATAATTCAACACAAATCTAAACTGTTTAAAAGTACAGTTATTTTCTAATAAATGTGGCAAAACAGCCCTTGTTATGTACCTTTAACCTTATTTTGTAGCATGGCAAAACAAACTTTTGAAACTAACACTTTTAAACGATTAAGAAATCAGTACCGGCTTGTATTAATTAATGATGATACTTATGAAGAGCTGGTAACTTTTAAATTATCACGTTTAAGTGTATATGTTGTTTTTAGTACTGCATTTGTTTTATTGATTAGTTTAACGGTAGCGCTGATTGTTTTTACCCCGCTAAAATATTACATTCCCGGTTATGGTTCAAGGGAAAGCAGAACAGAATTACAACTTTTGCAAATGCGTACCGATTCATTAGAGAAATCTATTCAATATAAAGATCAGTATTTAGAAAATCTGAAAAAAGTGCTTTCGGGTAATATGCCTGCACAGAAAGATACCGCCAGTTTAATAATTCCTAAACAAGAGTTAATTAAAGAATGAGCGAGCAGCCAGATAATAAGAAATTATTGCTTCAATATGCTACATTAACCGGCGAACTGATTATTGCCATTGCCATTTCAGTTTATTCTGGTTGGTGGATGGATGTAAAATTTTCATTCGCTATTCCTTTATTGGTTTGGCTATTACCTTTAATTGTTATTATTGTTTTAATTATAAAAGTTATTAAAGACACAAGCAGAAAATAATATGCAACAAACCCCCTTTTCTTTCTCAAAAAACATTTTGCCTTTATTTATTTTATTCGTATCGGTAAATAGTTTGCTTATTTTCTTTAAAAAAATGATGTATACGCATCAAATAGATGTGTGGGTAGTATTTTCTGCCAATTGCATTTTATTTGTAATCAGCATTTTGAGCCTTGCCTTGCATATACAGGCGGCCCATAAAAAAACACCCATGGCATCAGTAAGTAATGTAATGATGGTAACACTTATGAAATTATTAGTATTGGGAGGAGCTGCTATTTTATATTTGGTATTAGCCGGTCCAAACAGAAGTGTTTATGCAGTTTTTGTTGGCATGGTTTTGTATTTGATGTATACTTTTTTAGAAGTATACATTGCGGCTAAAATTAATGGAAATAACAAATAGATATGGCTGTTACGCAACATCCAATGCATATACTGGCAGAGTTCTTACCCGAAGGCTGTTTTGAACCTGTTGCAGATTATCTAAACCACTATAAAGTACATTTAACCATTACCCGAAAACGGAAATCGGTATTGGGCGATTACAGGCATGCATCGCAACATAGGAATCATTCCATTACTATTAATGGAAATTTGAATAAATATGAGTTTTTGATAACACTTTTACATGAATTGGCGCATTTACTTACATTTGAAACCTTTGGCCATAAGGTAGAACCACATGGTAAAGAATGGAAACAATTTTACAGCAAGTTATTGCTTCGCTTTACTGAACAGCAGGTATTTCCCGAAGATATTGTATTGGCATTGCAGAAAAGCATTCGCAATCCTTCAGCTACTGCAAATGGCGAAACAGAATTGCTGATTGTATTACGAAAATATAACACAGTTTCAACAACAGATGTGTTGCTGTTGGCGCATGTGCCGGAGGGTGCAGTTTTTATTACTGAAAATGGCCGGTTATTTAAAAAGGGGCATAAACGAAGAAAGCGATATGAATGTGTGGAAGTGCAATCGGGATTAAGGTATGCTTTCAGCGCTATTTGTGAAGTGAAATTGTATGCAGCACAATAAAAAAACGTTGGACAGTAAAACCATCCAACGTTTACAATAATTTGAAATATATTTATATTTATGCAACTGCTTTTTTTACCAAAGCAGCAGCTTCGCTTAATTCAATGGCAGATTGAACTTTCAGTCCGCTTTCATCAATTAATTTTTTGGCTTCTGCCGCATTGGTTCCCTGTAAGCGAACAATAATGGGAATATGAATATTGCCTAATTTGTTATAAGCCTCAATTACTCCGGCAGCAACCCGATCACAGCGAACAATGCCACCAAAAATATTGATAAGAATGGCTTTTACATTGGGATCTTTCATGATGATTTTGAACCCAGCCTCAACGGTTTGGGCATTGGCAGTTCCACCTACATCTAAAAAGTTGGCAGGTTCACCACCGCTTAATTTAATCATATCCATGGTAGCCATCGCCAATCCGGCCCCGTTTACCATGCAACCAACGTTGCCATCTAATTTTACAAAATTTAAGTTGTATTGGCCGGCTTCTACTTCTGTAGGATCTTCTTCTGTAATGTCGCGTAAGGCCGCTAAATCTGAATGGCGCATTAAAGCATTATCATCCAAATTCATTTTACAATCTACCGCAATTATTTTATCATCGCTGGTTTTGAAGAGTGGATTAATTTCTAGCATGGAACATTCCAATCCCACATATGCATTGTATAAATTGGTTACAAATTTTACGCAATTTTTAAATGCTTCGCCGGTTAAACCAAAATTGAAGGCAATTTTTCTGGCCTGAAAAGGAAGTAATCCACCGGAAGGATGCACCCATTCTTTAAATATTTTTTCCGGAGTTTTGTGGGCTACTTCTTCAATATCAACACCGCCTTCGGTGCTGTACATAATTACATTTTGACCTTTTGCACGATCTAACAAAACCGATAAATAAAATTCCTTTACAGGATTGGGGCCCGGATAGTAAACATCTTGAGCAACAAAAATTTTATTCACTTTTTTTCCTACAGGTCCTGTTTGTATGGTAACCAATGTACCACCTAAAATATTTTTGGCAATATTGGTAATATCTTCTGCACTCTTGACAACGGCAACTCCTCTTTGCTCAGAGCCTACAATTTTTCCTTTTCCGCGACCGCCGGCATGTATTTGCGCTTTAACAACCGCAAAATTGTTATTGGTTTGTGTTTTAATTTGTCTGTATGCTTCTTCAGCAGCCATTACTGTATCTACCGCCATACCGTCTTGAACGGGTACATTGTATTTTTTTAATAATTCTTTCGCCTGAAATTCATGTAAATTCATACGTAACTATTTAGGATGCGAAGTTAAGGTTTTTGTAGTGCTTATACTGGTATTTATGGTATTAAAAAAATATTTACTGTAAGTATTTTTCTTCTAAAACCCGCTGATGATGGAGCAAATGCCCAAAAATGATAAAGCCGATGGCATTTACAGTTAGGGGATAATTATTAGCAGTTCCCGATAATGAGAGCGTTGGCTCCGGCAGTGATTGTAAAAAATAATCGGTTGATTGCCTGAGTGCAATAAATTCATCCAACAAATTTTTTAAACTTCTGTTATTGGCAATCGCTCTTTCAGCGTACCATTGCTCATCAAAGCCGGGTAAATTTTTGTTGTCTGATCTTGCAAAGGTGAGCATGCGATACGCCATAATACGTTCTGTATCTATAATATGTTGCAGGATGTCTTTCGGTGTCCATTTGCCTGGAGCATAAATAAAATTTTCTTTCTCCTTCGGAATACCTGAAAAGAACTGAATAATGGAATGGCTGAATGTTGTAACCAGTTCTTTCAGGTTATTGCAACCTGCTGTTTGTTGAATGTAATCTTCATAATAAGATGGATATTCTCCGGGGAGTGGTCTGCTCATATACGATGATTGTAGGGTTAATAATATCTTTATTTCAGTTGCGTAGCGGTTTTTTTATCGGCACTCGATTTTTCTGCAGCCCATTTCCTTCCCAAATCTTCTGCTTGTTTTACTGCATGGGCAGCATTGATAATACCCCCACTTTTTGAAAGAGCTGCAAAAGGAATGGTTTGTTGTGTTCCGGGCTTAAAATCGGCCAGTGTGCTATCAGGATGCAGAACAGAAGCCATGATAATTTGTTTTACTTCTACTGCAGTTAAATTCGGAAAATAAGATCGAATCATTGCAGCAAGACCGGTTACAATAGGAGCTGCCATGCTGGTTCCCCGTAAATTGCCGTATTCATTTTTTTTGGGTAAGGTGGAATATATTTTTACACCCGGGGCAAATACATCTACTTCTTTGCCTCCATAGTTACTAAAATCTGCAGCCATACCCTGACCCATTGACGGGTCGTTGCTGGCGCCTACTGTAATAAAATTATTGGCTGTACTGTTTTGAAATAGAAAATGAGGATTGGGATAATTTTCTTTTGTATCTATATCTGCCGATTCATTCCCGGCAGCATGCACAATTAAAACATCTTTTTGCTCGGCATATTTTACGGCGCTATCTACCCAATATTTCTGGGGCGAATAAGATTTTCCAAAACTCATATTGATTACTTTGGCTCCATTATTTACAGCATAAAAAATGCCTAAGGCAATATCTTTATCGTATTCATCCCCATCGGGAACAACTCTTACCATCATTACTTTTACATTGTCTGCAACGCCATCCATGCCAATGCCATTGTTGCGCTGTGCAGCAATAATGCCGGTTACATGCGTGCCATGCATAGGGTCTGGGCCCATTACATCTGCATTGCCATAATATTTATCCTGAATATTGTTATAATTGTCTTGAACTATTTTGCTACGGTAATTAATGGGTGGTGTATCTTTTTCATTGAGTGCATCCTGTTTCCCTTCAATATAATCGTTTAATTCGCTGATTACTGCTGTATTCTTTTCATCGGGATCAATTCCCACCATTTTCATTAAAGTAAGATACCCGAATTTGGCTTTTTTTCCTTCAGGCGTAGTAGGTTCAAAGCTTTCTAACTGGGCACAATTGTATACTTTAGTGCCCATTTCTTTTTGTATTAAAGAATCGTGTTTTTTGATAGAGTTCAGGGTGATGTTTAAAAAAGCAATTTCCATTTGATCGTCGTTGCCTTTATTCATTTCATCGGCTGCCATTTTCCAAATTCGGTATTCGTATTTGTCTTTTTGACTGAATTGGGTAGTGTCAATATTCTTGCCTGAAAATTTATTTTTAAACTGATAAAATACTCTGGATCGTTCATCTCCGGCTTTTTTTAAATTTTCTCCATTTTTATTTCCTAGAAAATTCCATCCATACACATCGTCTACATATCCATTGTGGTCGTCATCAATGCCATTGCCAGGAATTTCTTTGGGGTTATGCCATAAAATGCCTTTCAGGTCTTCATGGGTGGTATCTACACCAGAATCTAAAACAGCTACAATAACGGGCGTTGATTTGATGTGATTGGCTTTCAGGTATTGATAAGCTTCATTTAAACTAATGCCATAGTATTTGTCTTTTGTTGCATCCATCAAATGCCAGCCTTCAGGTACATTGCGCATTTGTGCAGGAGCTGTGGAATGGATAAAAATAGATACTAATAAAGCGAAGCAATAACGTTTGTTCATTGGGGTGCATTTTAAGCGATACAGTAGAAATGAAAGGCAATAATTTGTTTACAATTGGGTAACTACCATTAGCAAATGTCTGATTATCCCTGCAATAAAGGCAACAGTACAATGCGATTTAGCTAAATGTTAAGTAAAAAGCTGCATTTACAGTTTTTTATAATCTTCTCTTTCCGGATAAAATACATCCAGTAAGCTACAATCGGTAATGGCTAAACCGGCATGTGGTACATTAGGTGGAACGACCATTACTTCGCCCGGCTGTAAGGTATATTCAATTCCATCAACAGTTAGTTGAAAAGTACCTTGTAATACATGTGCAATTTGCTGGTGCGGATGGTGATGCAGGCCTAATTTACTGCCGGCAGTAACCTGTAAATACGAAAATGTATTGGTTCCGGTATGTATGAACTGTGCTTTATAACCCGGAACAATTTCTTTAACAGGCAGTTCGGCTAAATGAATAAGTGGCATAATTATTATAATTCAAAAGTAATGCCCTGTGCTAAAGGCAAATGGGTTCCCCAGTTAATGGTATTGGTTTGTCGGCGCATATAGGCTTTCCAGGCATCGCTTCCGCTTTCTCTGCCACTTCCGGTTTCTTTTTCTCCACCAAAAGCCCCGCCTATTTCAGCACCACTGGTACCAATATTTACATTGGCTATGCCGCAATCGCTGCCGGCATATGATAAAAAGGCTTCTGCTTCACGCAGGTTTAAAGTCATGATTGCAGAAGATAAGCCTTGTGGTACGTTGTTTTGTATAGCAATGGCATCTTCTAAATTGGTATAAGGCATGATGTACAAAATAGGAGCAAAGGTTTCCTGTTGAACAATGGGCATACCAGGTTGTACCTCGGCTACACAGGGTTTTACATAACAACCACTTTCGTATCCAGTACCTTCTACTACACCTCCTGGCACTGCAAACTTCCCGCCTTGTTGTATACATTGGTCAATAGCATGTAAATAATGTTGTACAGCAGCTTTGTCAATTAAGGGTCCTACATGATTTTCGGGTTGCAATGGATTGCCAATTTTAAGTTGCTGGTAAGCTGCAACAAGTTTGGCTTTAAATGTTTCATATACTGATTCGTGAATAATTAATCTACGCGTTGTTGTGCAACGTTGGCCGGCTGTGCCAACGGCGCCGAAAAGGCAGCCGCGTAAAGCCATATCTAAATCTGCGTGTTGCGAAATAATAATGGCATTATTGCCTCCTAATTCAAGAATTGATTTTCCGAGCCTTGCTGCTATGGCTGTACTCAAAGCTTTTCCCATTCTGGTAGAGCCTGTGGCACTGATTAAAGGAATTCTGGTATCATGGCTCATCCATTCTCCAACAGTTTTATCACCTTGTATCAAACAACTTACGCCTTCTGGTACATGATTTTTTGCAAAAACTTCAGCCACTATTTTTTGAACGGCAATGCTGCAAAGCGGTGTTTTTTCACTTGGTTTCCAAATGCAAACATTTCCACATACCCAGGCAACGGCGGTATTCCAACTCCATACAGCCACCGGGAAATTAAAAGAGGAAATAATTCCCACCATACCCAGCGGATGCCATTGTTCATACATACGGTGGTTAGGCCGTTCACTGTGCATGGTTAAGCCATATAACTGGCGTGATAAGCCAATGGCAAAATCGCAGATATCAATCATTTCCTGCACTTCACCCAAGCCTTCCTGCAGACTTTTTCCCATTTCATAACTCACTAATTTGCCTAAATTTTCTTTATTTAATCTTATTGCATCACCAATTTGGCGAACTACATCGCCTCTTTTAGGTGCCGGCCAGTTACGCCAAATTTTAAATGCTGCAGCGGCTTTATGCACAACAGCTTCATAAGCTTCTTTGTCGGTGCTAATTACAGCAGCAATTGAAGCGCCATTAACAGGTGTAAAGCTTTCTATTTCAGCACCATAACTTTTTATCCATTCTGAACCGGTCGATGTACCCGGATTGGTTTTTTCTATATGCAGCAATCTGATAAAGTCCATGATAAATATTTAAGGACTGCAAGGTAAGATAAATGTAAAAATAAAAAAGGTATTGCCCGGATTGTGATCAATCAGCAATACCTTTTCAATGTAACCCTGCATGAAAATAAAACAGTTTGAAACGAATGTAAAATTCGAAGCAACTTTAATAAATTTATGATTTGATAGGTGAATGGGAAGAAAATATCGGAGAACTTATTGTAGCTGACGGCTCAATAATAAATCATATACATCTGAATAGCTACTGCCAATGGGTATTTCTTTACCGGCTACTAAAATTTTATTTTTATTGAATTTGTCAACTTTGCTAATGGGTACAATATAGGAGCGATGTACCCTCACAAATTCTTTGTTTGGAAGTTTTTCCTGCATACTTTTTAAGGTCATTAAAGTTAATACAGGGTAGGGTTTTATGTGAATTTTGATATAATCATCCAACGCTTCAATTAATTCAATATCCTTCAAATTAATTTTCATCATTTCATAATTCACCTTTACATAAATAGAATTTAATTGTAGTTCCTGAGAAGATAAAAATTCCTGATATTCTTTTGCTTTGTAAGCTGCTTTTAGAAAGCGATTATAATCAAAGGGCTTTAATAAATAATCAATTGCATCTACATTAAACCCTTCTACAGCAAAATCTTTAAAGGCGGTGGTAAAAATTACCAATGGCTTATTGGTTAAATTTTTATATAACTGCAATCCGTTGATATCGGGCATTTGAATATCCAAAAACAACAAATCCATTTTATTTTCTGACAAATATTGTATAGCATCATTCGGATTGGTAAAAATGTTTTCTAACTGTAGGAATGGTATTTTTTCGCAGTATTGAGAAATAATTTGGAGTGCCAGGGGTTCATCATCGATAGCAATACATTTCATATGCATATATTTTTGATGTTGAATATTTGTATTTTCAAATGAAAATTTAATTGTTTTAAACTATGGTTAGATAGCTAAAAAATGTTTAAACAACCTGCACGAGTGTTAATTCTACACTAAATATATTTTTTTCATTTTTTATTTTCAACTCATGTTTGGCCGGATAAAGTAAGGTAAGTCTTCTTTCCACATTTTTTATTCCAATTCCTGTTGTTTCTGTAAGCGAATTACCTGCATTAGAAACAATGGAATTTTTGACAGAAAAAATAATAGTATTGTTCTGAATGGCAATATTAATATGAATAAATGACGGCTCAATTGTGCTTACCCCATATTTAAATGCATTTTCTACAAATGGAATAAAAATAAGGGGGGCAACACGTTGATTACTGATATTGCCATCTACTGTAAAGGTTAATGCTACATTCTGTGTAAGTCTGACTTTCTGCAAATCAATATAATCGTTCAAAAAATCAATTTCATTTTGCAGAGGTACCCAATCGTTTTTAGTTTCGGCTAAAATATAACGCATTATGGCCGAAAGCTTTAATATGGCAGAAGGTGTTTGATCGCTTCCTGTAATGGCTAATGAATAAATATTGTTGAGTGTATTAAAAAAGAAATGGGGATTAATTTGTGATTTGAGAAACGAAAGTTCTGTTTGCAACATCTCTTTCTCAATTTTTTCTTTGGTACGCTCTACCTTTAGCCATTGCTGCAGTACAGAAATGCTGGTACCTACGGCAAATACCAGTAAAAAAACCGCATAACTTCCTGGAAAATATCTGCCGGATCTTCTTTTTGGGATAGGTGGTGGTGCGGATGCTTTTTTATTGTTGCCTGCTTTATACCCTGCTCCATGTTGTTGCAACATAACCGAGTCAGCTTTTTTAAAATCATTTCTAAACTCATTTCTGATTTTTGTTTCAGTGGTATTGTTCATCCACAAAGCCAATTGCCGTGGCAAATATAAAAATCCATACATACATATCGCAATTACCAGAACGTAAGGTATCCATTGCTTATTAAATAGCAGGTTGGGTATAAATAACAAAGTGTTTAAATAATAAAATACCAGCAAAAAAAGGTTGATGGTGATAAACAGTGTAATGATATAACGACTAACTTGTTGGGGAATATCTTTTGGCTGCGGAGCAAAAATATAGGGAAGCATGAAAAATGAAATCCATGCAACAATATGTATTAGAACAATAATGAATTTTTTTGAACCCGTTTGCATACAGTTGGTTGCTTTATATAAAGCTAATCAGTAGTTTTAGTCTGTTCATTTTTTTTCGGGTGAAATATTCAATCTGTCGGTAAAAATTTAATAAGACTCATTTTTGTTTGGAAAATCATTGGTTTTTACATCCTGGATATATTGCTGAACTGCCTGTGTAATTTGCTCATGTAAATTGAGGTACTGCCTTAAGAAACGTGGTTTAAATTCTGTATTAATGCCCAGCATATCGTGCATTACCAATACCTGCCCATCGCAGTGAGGGCCTGCACCAATGCCAATGGTAGGAATTTGAACAGATTGTGTTACTGTTTTGGCTAATTGGGCCGGTATTTTTTCTAATACAATGCCAAAACAACCGGCCTGTTGCAATAGCAATACATCATTTTTCAGTTTTTCTGCTTCTTCATTTTGAGTAGCCCTGACTGCATAGGTGCCAAACTGGTAAATGCTTTGCGGGGTTAAACCTAAATGCCCCATTACCGGAATACCTGCTTTTACAATTCTTTGAATACTTTCAAGCACTTCTTCACCGCCTTCTAATTTTATGGCATGGGCGCCGGTTTCTTTCATAATTCTAATGGCTGAAGCCAAAGCAATATCACTATTAGACTGGTAGGTTCCAAAAGGAAGATCTACCACAACCAACGAACGGCGCACTGCCCTGATAACGGAGGCTGCATGATAAATCATTTGATCAAGTGTTATAGGCAATGTAGTTTCATGACCGGCCATTACATTGCTGGCACTGTCGCCTACCAATATTACATCTATTCCTGCTGCATCAAAAATGCCTGCAAATGAATAATCGTAAGCAGTAAGCATGGATATTTTTTCTCCACCGGCTTTCATTTTTTGTAAAGTGTGGGTGGTTATTTTTTTTATTTCTTTTTGAAGAGACATGATGATTGATTTTTTCTATTTTACAGAAATAAGAACATGTATTTATTTTGAAGCCTGTGTAAGCCCTTCATATAAGCTTTGAATTAACCCATCGGCCAATCCAATTTTGGGAACATAAATTTCATTAATGCCTCCCCAGCGCATTACATTGGTGTAGATCTGTAGAGCCGGAACAATTACGTCTGCGCGGTCTTCGCGTAGTTTATATATTCTGATTCTTTCTTCTAGGCTCACATTTGATAATTCTTTGTAATAATCTTTCAGTAAGTCTATTGATAATGGTTTTCCTTCTTTCTTTTTGCTTAGTGAGAATATTTTATTAATATTACCACCACTACCAATGGCTATAATTGGTAAAGCCGATTTGGTATTGGTCTTCAGGTGTTCTTTCATTTCTAACCAGGTATTATCTGCCACCAGTCCTTTTAATAAACGGATGGTGCCTATATTGAAAGATTCCTTGTACTTTAATTTTCCTTCTGCAAAAAATGTAAGTTCAGTGCTGCCGCCGCCAACATCAATATACAGGTAAGCGTGCTGTGTGTCTAAATTTTCTGCAATATGATTTTCGAATATCATGGTAGCTTCTTCATCGCCGGTAAGGATTTTGATTTCAATTCCGGTTTCTAACTTTACTTTTCTGATGATATCGCTGCTGTTTTTAGAATCACGCATGGCACTGGTTGCACAGGCTTTTATGTGTTGTACCTCATAAACATTGAGCAGATGGCTGTATGCCTTCATGGTTTGTAAAATCATTCCGCATTTGTGTTTTGAAATCTCAGCATTTTCAAAAACATCAAACCCCAGTCGCAAAGGCACCCGTACTAAATTTACTTTGTTAAATTGAACTTTTCCTTTGAATTCAATAACATCTGCTATTAATAGCCTTGCTGCATTACTGCCAATATCAATTGCTGCTAATCTCAATTTGTTGTTGTGTTTTTTTATACAGGTAAAAATAGGTTTCTATTTGAGAACGGATTTGTTTTTTCCCTGAATGGGGAACATAATTATTGGATAATTCACTGTCTAATATCCGTGCTTTTACATTGTCTGAAAGTTGAATGTTGATGATATCAATAATTTCCTGCCGAAGTTTTACATTCAATACGGGTATTGCCACTTCTACACGATGGTCTAAATTTCTTACCATCCAGTCTGCTGATGATATATATATTTTAGGATTGCCCTCATTTTGAAATATCATTACTCTGGCATGTTCTAAATATTCATCTACAATGCTAATGGCGCTTGCATTTTTACGCATTTTACCAAAATCCATTTGTGCACAGAATATTCCTCTTACTATTAGTTGAATGGGTACACCTGCGGCAGCTGCATCGTACAATTTTTCAATGAGTGGGGCATCACTTAACGAATTTAGTTTTAGTGTAATGCCTGCTTTTTTACCTGCTTTGGCATTTTTAATTTCTTTATTAATAAGGGCATTAATTTCGTTGCGCATATTGGTAGGGCATACCATTAATGTTTTGCACAATTTTAAATTGCCGGTACCCAATTTCCAAAATTCAAGGTACCTGAAAATACGGTTAATATCTGCCATTACATTTCTGTTGGTAGTAAATAAGCATATATCACCATACACTTTGGCGGTATCTTCATTCAAATTGCCGGTGCTTACAAACCCATATTGTATAATTTTATGTTTCACTCTTTTTTTGATGATGCATAATTTGGCATGTATTTTCATGCGTGGAACGCCTAACAGTACTTTGATTCCTTCTTCTTCTTCCAAAACTTTTTTCCATTCTAAGTTGGCCTCTTCATCAAATCGTGCTTTTAATTCCAGCATTACTACCACTTCTTTTCCGTTGCGTGCTGCATTGATGAGTGCATTA
The DNA here is from genome assembly GCF_058798575.1 of Hydrotalea sp. GW822-HT8A01. NCBI lineage: Bacteria > Pseudomonadati > Bacteroidota > Chitinophagia > Chitinophagales > Chitinophagaceae > Hydrotalea > Hydrotalea sp. GW822-HT8A01. The sequence goes on along the minus strand of NZ_CM179506.1, from coordinate 3,333,635 downwards.
ATGATTTTAGATGTTGGTGCCAGTCTGTAGGCAGTTACTTTTATTGATTTTACATCCGGATCAATAGCAGCTTCACGCAATAAATCGATTACTGCGTTAAATGAGTGATAGGGAAAATGCAACATTAAATCTTGCTTTAGAATAACATCTGTAATACGTTGTGCATGCTGCAAATCAGGATGTGTAAAGGGTTTCCGGCGTTCGGTAGTGTGATGAAATACATCCGGGAAATCCATAAAATGCCTGAAATTATGGATTCGACCACCAGGTATAATATTACTTTTTCTGTTGAGGTTCAGGCGTCTAATCAGATATTCTAATAATCCGGCATCCATTTCTTTATCATACACAAATCTTACGGGCTTGCCCTTGCGTCGGTTTTTTAAACCTTTTTCAATTTTTTCAACAAAGGTGGTAGATACATCATTGTCAATATCTATCTCAGCATCTTTGGTAACTTTAAATACATGTGCACTAAAATAGTCATATTCAAAATATGAAAAAATATTCGGCAAATTAGCCCGAATCACATCTTCCAATAACATAATGTGACTTTCTTCCTCTTTTGAGGGTAGTAAAACAAAACGCCCTACTGCTTTTGCAGGTATTTCAATTAACGCATATTTTTGCTGATAAGCCGAATTTTTTTTTCGCATTACTACCCCTAGGTAAATGCTTTTATCACGCAGATAGGGCATTTGCGGCAAACTTTCAATCATTAAAGGAATTACATTTACCCGAACGGTATTATCGAAATAATTTTTAACAAAAGCCAATTGTTCTTTTGTTAAATGAGATTCATCTACCAAAAAAATTTTTTCTCTTTTTAATTCTTCCAGAATTGCATCCCATATTCGGTTAAACTCATTTTGTTGTTGCAATACAATGGTGTGTATTTCATCCAAAATTTTTTGTGGATGCTCTTCCATGTGCATATTGAGTAACTTGCGTTTGGCACTAAATTCTACCATTCTTTTTAAAGTGGCCACCCTTACTCTGAAAAACTCATCTGTATTGTTTGAAAATATACCTAAAAAACGGATACGTTGTTTTAATGAAACGGTAGGGTCGTTAGCTTCCTGTAATACACGTGCATTGAAACTTAACCAGCTAATATCTCTTTGAATGAATTTTTTCTTCGACATGGATGAACGGATAGTTTATTCAAAGATACAGAAGCCTGTTTTTCTTTAAAGGTTTCTTCTATATTGTTACCCTTCAATTTAAAAAATAACCGAATACCTTTTAATGCTTGTAAATCGCTATCTTTTTTTGCGATAATTATAAATATTATTTGCTTTTTGCATTAACTGCAAAAGCTCTTGCTCTGAAGTATTGGCAGGATTAATAGCAGTTTGTGCCAAATTAATGGTATCTTGAAAAGTATAGTTTTTTACAAATTTCGATTGCCTGAGTAATGAACCAAACACCACAATAGAAGTAGCTAATTTTATTTGCGGAGGCGCATCATTAAATGCAATAGGGTGGTAGGGTAATTGAAAGCTTTGCGTAATTTTTTGAGTATGTTTAGGCAATTGAAAGGTTAGGTTTAAAGAGCCTGCTAATGTTTCTGTTGTATGAATGGTTTCTGCAGGTACAATTTCAAACACTGCCATCATGTTATGCCCACTGCCAACTTCGCCACCTTCTAATAAACTGGTGGTATCAACAATTGCCGTTTTTTTATTATCGAAGCCAATTAATCTGTATTTCTTAATTACAGCCGGATTAAATTGTATATTGGCATACGCGTTTACTGCCACCGCATACATGGTTTTGGTAAATTCTTTTATTAGAATTTTTTCGGCTTCGTGTATATTGTCTATGTAAGCAAAATTGCCATTGCCTTTTTTGGCTAAAACTTCCAGTTTGCTGTCTTTATAATTGCCCATGCCAACACCGAGGCAGGTTAAAAATATGCCCGATTGTTTTTGAAAAGTAACTAAGTTCTCCAATTCCTGTTCGGTAGTTTGCCCAACATTAAAATCACCGTCGGTAGCTAATATAATCCGGTTATTACCATTGGGTATAAAATTGGTTTTAGCAATGCTGTAAGCGGTTCTGATAGCGTTTTCGCCAGGTGTATCGCCATCGGCATACAATGAATCAATAATATTATTGATTTTTTGTTTGTTATTGCCTGAGGTGGTTGATAATGCAACATGAACGCCTCCGCCATAAGTAACAATCGACACTTTATCTTCTACTCTTAGATTTTCTATCAATAATTTAAAAGCCGATTGCAGTAAGGGTAACTTGGTGGGGTGGTCCATTGAGCCCGATACATCAATTAATAAAACTAAGTTGTTGGGTGGAATGTTATCCAGATTAATTTTAGGTGCCTGCAATTGAACAAACAATAAAAAATTTTTATCATTCCAGGGGCAGTCGGTTATGGTAGATGCTGCACTAAAACTACTGCTGTCTTTGGGTTTAGGAAAATTGGTTCTTCTTAAATCAAAGTAATTCAACATTTCTTCAATACGAACGGCATTTGATGGAACATACATGCCATTATTGATAAAACGGCGGATATTACTGTAGGAAGCTTTATCAATATTTAGTGAAAAACCTGTTTCAGGATACAGCCTGGCATTTACAAACTGATTTTCTATTAATGAACTGTAGCTTTCACCTAAAGTAGAAAAATAAGATTCGCCGTTATCTTCCAGATTGATGGTTCTGGAACTCAATTTATTGGCATAAAGGCTGGCCGTTTCAGGCAGCATTTTCAGTATAATTTCATTAAATACTTTTGTATTTACTTCCTTTTTATACACTTTATATCCATCATAAAAAACGGTAATGGTATCTTGCGGATAAGGGCATAATATGCCAAATGCACCAAAATTGCCACTGTAAAACGGCATATTCCCTTTCGAGGCTAAAAATATTTTAGCCCTTTCTAATTGCCTTCCTTTTTCATCTTTTATTTCGCCACGTAAAAAATACTGGCTATATGAAGGAATGGCAAAGCATAAAAATATACATACCGGCAGGCAATGCTTCATGAGTTGTTGGTGAATAGGAATCTTAAAGATAAAAGATTCTTATCATTCCAAATAAAATTAATGATTTGCTTCTATTAAAAATGGACAGAACTATTCCACCAACTGATAAATAGCACCCAGATTTCTGCCAAAACCATCATAATCTAACCCATAACCTACCACAAACTTGTTGGGAATGGAGAAGCAGCAATAATTAACCGGAACGGGATATTCTGTTGCTTCGGGTTTGTGCAATAACACTGCAATTTCTAAAGAGGCAGGTTGCTGGTTATAAATTTGGGGTAAAAAACTATGAAGGGTTTTTCCGGTATCAATAATATCTTCCAGAATAATGACATGCCGGTTGGTGATGGAAACATCCAGACCAATTGAAGTGATAACATTGCCGGTTGATTTGGTGCCTTTGTAGGAGGCTAATTTAATAAAACAAATTTCCGCCTCAATGGGTAATGCTTTAAATACATCTGCAGCAAACATAAAAGCCCCATTTAAAATGCAAATAAAAAGGGGTTTTTTATCCTGATAATTGGAAGCTAATTGCTCAGCCAATGCTATCACTTTTATATGAATGGCAGCTGCATCTATAAAAGGTACAAAATGTTTGTCTAATACCTGAATTGTATTGGCCATGTGCATTGTATTATTTAGCGAGATGTAGTACTGCTGTTTTCAGGAGCAATAGTAGTATATTTTGGAGATGCCGGAGCCAGAAAGCGCAAATAAATTTTTTCTCCCGGTAGTGGCTGCATATTTTTTTGCAATTTGTTAAATTGAAGCAGGTATTCCATTCTAATGCCTTCCTGTTGGCAGATGTTGTATAAGGTTTCTGTATTTTTTACAATATGAAAATCTTTATCGCCCTTCTTCATTTTCTTCTCTAAAAAAATGAGTTGACCGGCTTGCAGAATATTTTCATCTTCCAAATCATTGTACTCTAATAAGCGGCTTAAGTTAATTTGATACTGATTGGCAATGGATAATAAGGCTGTGCCTTTTTTTGCATAGACAACTTTCAGGTGATTGATGGTAAATATCCCTTTGGGATAAACCGTTTCAGGTTCAGCAACTGATTTGGTATTGGCAGATGCAACCGCGGTGTTGGTTTGCATAACAGCTTTTGCAGGGGAAGCTGCCGGCTCGGGCGTGGTGGGCATTGTAGCTTTCACTTCTTTATCGTTATTGAATGTGGCAGTACTTTGTTGGGCAAAATTGGCCTGTTGTTCTTTTCCTTTTGTCAGTGCCATTACACTGTATTCGTTCAAATTATAACGGTTAATCAGCTCAATTAAGCGTTGGGCATAATCTTTTTCAGTAGCATAGCCGGCTTTTTTTAAGCCATAAGCCCAATTGGTATAATCGGTTGGGTTTAATGCAAACAAGTTTTGATAATTAGACCTTGATTTTAGAAAATTAGAATGGTCCTGAAAAGAGGCGGCTGCATTTGGGTAGCTTCTGAAACATTCGTGCCTGGCATCATCATCATGAAAAACCCGATCGCCGGTCCAGTCGTTTTTACATTTAATACCAAAATGATTGTTCGATTTTTTGCAAAGGTCACTCTCTCCATTTGATGATTCTAAAATGCCCTGAGCCAGCGTAATGGAAGCCGGTACACCGGTTCTAATCATTTCCTGCATGGCAATATCTTTATATTGGTTAATATATGCCAGGGTTTTATCCGATTGTGCAATGGCTGCATGGAGCCCAAAAAACAAAAATAAACAACTCAAAAACTTCATTTTTTATCGCTTTCTAATTAGTAAAAGTCCGTCTCTAACTGTCAGTAAAACCTGATGGGTTCTAACATCATTGGCTACCCATTCATTAAAAGCATGAATGGCGCTTGCATTTTTTCCTTTAATGGGTTCTTCTAAAACCTGACCGTGAAACAGCACATTGTCTGCAATAATTACACCATTTTTTTTCAATTTGGGTAATACCAGCTCATAATATTGAATATAACCGGTTTTATCGGCATCGATAAAAACAAGATCCCATTCAAAAGGAAGGGTTGGAATAATGTCTAAAGCATTTCCGATGTGCAAATGTATTTGTTTTGCCAATGGCGATTTGATAAAATTTTGTTGTGCAGTTGCTGCATCTCCTGCTCTTAACTCAATGGTATGCAATTCGCCATCTTTTGTTAATCCTTCCGCCAAACATAAAGCACTGTATCCGGTAAAAGCTCCAATTTCTAAAACGTATTTTGGCCGGATGATATTACTTAGAAAGGATAATAATTGTCCCTGCACGCTGTTGCTCATCATGTGTGCATGCGGATGCAACTCATTGGTTTGTGCATAAATTCGCTGCAAATGTTCATTTTGAACAGAGGTAAATTTTTCTGCATATTTTTCTGCTAACGGATTCAATAATTCCATACGATTATTTTTGTTGTTTAACGGCCGGTTTCGCAATTAGCCATAAGCCTAAATAGGTTAATAATCCGTTGATAAGCAATAGCTCAATTCCAATTTTAAAGCCGCCGGTAAGATTAGGTATCAGTTTTTCTAAAAAATAACCCAATACTGGTGCTATAAGGCATACAAAAGTAATGGCATAACTTTCTTTCAATATTTTTTTACTGAAAATACCAAAAGCAAATAATCCAAGCAGTGGGCCGTAGGTATAACCGGCCAAATCTAATATTACGTTGATGATGGATTTGCTGTTAATTATTTTAAAAACAAAAATGCAAATCAGAAAAATAATTGTGAAAGTTAAGTGTACGTTTTGTCTGATTTTTTTTTGCTGATTTTCTGCAAGTTGGCCTCTTCTGATGCCCAATATATCAATACAAAATGAAGAAGTAAGCGCAGTTAAAGCACCATCTGCACTGGGAAATAATGCTGAAATAAGTCCGATAATAAAAATCATGCTCACTGCTTTAGGTAAATAGTGCAAAGCAATGGTGGGAAATAAGTCATCTCCGGTATAATTTAATCCGTTTTGTGCAGCAAACAAATACAACAAGCCCCCTAACAATAGAAACAAAAAGTTAACTAATACAATAATGACACTAAAACTGAGCATATTGGTTTGAGCACCTTTCAGTGTTTTTACGCTAATGTTTTTTTGCATCATTTCCTGGTCTAAACCTGTCATAGCAATGGTAATAAATGCGCCACCAATTATTTGTTTTAAAAAGAAGCCTTTACTATTGATATCGGTATTAAAAAAATGGGTATAACCTTTTAGTTGAAGTTGTTGAATGGTTCCTGAAAAAGAAAGTTGTAAATGGTGCATAATATAAAGTACACAAACCACTAAACCTATCAACATAAAGCTGGTTTGCAGGGTATCTGTAAATACAATAGTTTTTACGCCTCCTTCAAATGTGTACAATAAAATCATTATTAAAATAACGATGCTGGTTAACCAGAATGGAATACCCATTTCGTCTAATATAAATATTTGCAATACATTAATTACAAGGTATAATCTTGCGGTGGCGCCTACCGTTCTGGAAATTATAAAGAATAAGGCGCCTGTTTTGTAGGCAATAAAACCAAAACGGTTTTGCAGGTAGTTGTAAATTGAAGTAAGTTGTAATTTATAATAAAGCGGCATTAAAACAAATGCAACAACAATATACCCCAATAAGTAGCCAAATACTACCTGCATATAATAAAACCCATTGGTACTAACTGTTCCGGGTACGCTTACAAAAGTTACACCGCTTAGCGATGTGCCAATCATTCCAAAAGCCACCAGCATCCAGTTACTATTTCTGTTGCCTATGAAAAATGAATCATTAGTACTATTTTTTCCGGTATACCAGGCTACGGCTAATAATATTACAAAGTAGGCAACAACAAAACTTAATAAGAGTAGGGGTGGCATAAGCGCAACTTTCAATGAATAATTCAACACAATATCATAAATATTTTACAGTGCTTTATTCATACTTTTAATAAAGGCAATTAATATTGTGCTTAAAATAATAAAGATGCAATATAAAAAGATAGCTGTGTTTTGCGGAAGTAAAAATGGGAATAATGCAATTTTTGTAGAACATGCACGGCAACTGGGCAGTTTAATGGCTTCAAAAAATATGGATTTGGTGTATGGAGGTGGCAATGTGGGCTTAATGGGCGCAGTGGCCAATGCGGTATTGGAAAATGGCGGCAAAGTTACCGGTGTTATTCCCGAACTTTTGGTGGAACAGGAGCGGCAGCACTTGGGTTTAACCGAATTGAAAGTAGTGGACAACATGCATACCCGTAAAAAAATGATGTACGAGTTATGTGATGCAGCCATTGTGTTACCTGGTGGTAATGGCACAATGGATGAATTGTTTGAAATGCTTACCTGGAATAATTTACGGATTCACGATAAAAAAATAATCCTGCTAAACTCAGCAGGATATTATCATGCATTGATAGCGCATTTACAAAATATGCAGCATTATGGATTTTTATATGAAAACTGGGATAGCTTTTTATACCAGTTTGCTACTCCTTCAGAAATTATTGCTTTTTTGGATGGAGATAAAAATTAAAACCTGCTCTTATAATAGGTAAAGCGGTACTGGTTACACCATTGTAACTTCTGTAAGGTGAATAGGGACTGTTTAATACATCTACCATAATGACCGTATAAAATGTGCTTTGTCCAATAATGCGTTGTGCATAACCCACACCGGCTAAAAAGCTGGAAGCATTGGTGTTAAAACTGGTAGCCTGATTATTGGTCATATTGAGGTAATTGTATTTAATCCAGTTTTGTTCAAATTGCCCCTGAAGAAACAATTGTTTAATGGGAAAAATTCGCACAAATGGTCCGCCACCGTAATTAAAGCTTCTTTGTCTGATATCATTATTGTAATAAGGATCTGCTTTAATGGATTGATAATTGAGGTTAATAGAAACACCAGCATCTAACCACTCATTGAACGAGTAGCCAATTTCGGGTGTACCACCAATATTAAAACTATAGGTGCCAAAACCCAGTGACAAACCTCCTCCAATAAACATGTTTTGTTTCTGAAAGCCTGTGCCGGCGGGGGCATTTGTGCTACTGGTATAAGGCGAATTAGAATAAGTAGGAGGTATTTGCCTTTGTTGTGCTTTTAATGACAAGCTGCTGCCCAAAGCCACTGTAAAAAATGCCATCAATAAAAAAGTTTTTTTCATACCTGTGTTTTTATGGAAATGAATTGGATGGTTTTAAAAATTATACAATACAAACCTAAGTGCTTAATGCATATCAAAAATTTTTCCGGGGTTTAAAATATTGTTAGGATCAAATACTTTTTTGATAGAGCGCATTATTTGCAAATTCGCTTCCTGCATTACCAATGGCATGTATTTTTTTTGAATTAAACCTATACCATGCTCGCCGCTAATGGTGCCACCTAATTTTTTTACTAAAATAAACAAATCTGCCAATGCTTTTTGAATATGCGGTTGATTAAAGCTGGTAGTGGTATTCGGATCTTTTATTCTGATATGCAAATTACCATCACCGGCATGGCCATAACAAACGGCTTTAAAACCATATTGCTGTGCCAATTGTTTCACACCCAAAATTAAATCGGGCAAAAATGCTCTGGGCACAACACTATCCTCTTCAATGGTATATCCATCTAATTTCACAGCTTCAGCTACACGGCGCCTTAATTTCCAAAGCTCATTTTTTTGTGCTTCATCTTCTGCAAAAAATAAATCGCCTACTTCAAAATTTTCTAAAAGCAGTGCAATAGCTTCCATTTCCTGCATTAAAATGTCTTTGTGATTGCCGTCTAATTCAATCAGTAAATGTGCAGCAATGGCATCATTTACCGGAATTGCATGACTATTCATCATTGTATTTACTATTTTTAGTGCATCAATTTCTACCAATTCAAGTCCGCTGGGTACAAAACCTGCTCTAAAAATAGCACTTACCGCTTCACCTGCTTTTTGTAAATTGTTGAAAGCTGCCAGCATTAAAACATCATATTTGGGCAAGGGAATTAATTTTAATACAATTTTGGTAACAATTCCTAAAGTACCTTCACTTCCTACCATTAACTGGGTAAGGTTATAGCCGGTTGAATTTTTTAACACATTGGCACCGGTTTCAATAATGGTACCATCTGGCAGAACAACCTCCAGATTCAATACATAATCTTTCACTACACCATATTTTACAGCTTTGGGTCCGCCACTGTTTTCGGCAATATTTCCCCCAATAAAACAACTGCCTTTGCTGCTGGGGTCGGGCGGATAAAATAAACCCTTCTCTTTTACTGCATTTTGTAGTACCTCGGTAATTACACCCGGTTCGGTAGTTACCTGTAAATTTTGCTCATCAATAGATATGATTTTATTGAATTTTTCTAAACTTAATACTACGCCACCTTTGTGTGGAATAGCGCCACCGCTTAAACCGGTTCCGGCCCCCCTGGGGGTAACCGGGATGCAATTTTGATGGCATAAAGTCATAATTGCGGCAACTTCTGCAGTATTTTTGGGCTTTACAACTATTTCAGGCGTTTGTTGTATGGTTTCCGTTTCATCGTGCCCGTATTTAAATAGGTCTGCTTCATTTACAATATAATTTTCATTGCCAACAATCTGAATTAATGTTTCAATCATTTCAGGGGTCATCATTTACAAAATGGTTTTATAAAAAAGTAGTAAAGGTAAATTCAAATGCAGATAATTCCCCTTTTTAAACAGGATAATCATTTTAACCGGGATAAAAAAGTATGTAGAAATGCAAAAAATAAATAACTTTTTATTTTTCGAATGCTGTAAAAGAAATAACGGTTTTAATCAGGTGCATGTAAATTCTACTTTGGTTTATTTAAAAAATAATTGTTATTACTGAAAACAATTAAATTTTTTTAAAAGTGTAATGGATACACGTTGTTTGTTAAACTGGAATGCATGACTATATCTTTGTAAAACTAACAAATGATTGTTTGTATGATTGCCACAATGAATCAATCGCTATTGCCTGAACAGTTAAGCACACTTGGTTTTTCACTTAATTTACAAATACATTATCAACTTTCAACGAAAACATTGACCGAACAAACACTCTTAAGATCGGAAGGTGTTTTAAATAATACGGGTGCGTTGTGTGTGGAAACTGGAAAATTTACCGGAAGAAGTCCTTTAGACAGGTTTATAGTAAAAGACAGTTTAACCGAACATACCGTTGACTGGAATAATTTTAATATTCCTTTTGATGCCGAAAAATTTGATGCATTAAAGCAAAAGCTAATTGATTATTGTAACCATCAAAAAAGTTTGTGGGTTAGAGATGCTTTTGCCTGTGCACATCCCGACTATCGCATCAAAATCAGAGTTATCAATGAAAACCCGTGGAGTAATTTATTTGCTTATAATATGTTTATTCGGCCAAGTGCCGAGGAGTTGCATGAATTTGAGCCCGATTGGCACATTATTCAAGCACCTAATTTTTTGGCTAATCCCGCAACAGATGGCACCCGACAAGGCAATTTTGCTATTATTTCTTTTACCGAAAAAACCATTATAATTGGCGGAACGGCATATACCGGTGAAATAAAAAAAGGAATTTTTACTGTTTTGAATTTTTTATTGCCTTTACAGCATCAAACCCTGAGTATGCATTGTAGTGCAAATGTGGGTGATGAAGAGGATGTTGCTTTATTTTTTGGTTTAAGCGGTACCGGCAAAACAACATTGAGTGCAGGTGCAAGCAGAAAATTAATAGGGGATGATGAGCACGGTTGGGATGCCAACAGTGTATTTAATTTTGAAGGCGGTTGTTATGCAAAATGTATAGATTTGGATGCAGCCAAAGAACCAGAAATTTTTAAGGCCATTCAACCTGGCGCTTTAGTGGAAAACATTGTATTTTATCCAAATACCAATCAAATCAATTTTTCAGATAAATCCATTACAGAAAACACAAGGGTAAGTTATCCATTACATTATATCAGCAATGCCTTAGTACCTTCTTTTGCCGGTATTCCCCAAAACATTTTCTTTTTAACCTGCGATGCTTATGGTGTATTACCACCTATCAGTAAATTAAGTACCGAACAGGCCATGTACCAGTTTATTAGCGGCTATACCGCAAAAGTAGCCGGTACCGAAGCAGGCGTAACAGAGCCAAAAGCTACCTTCAGTGCTTGTTTTGGAGCGCCGTTTATGCCCTTGCATCCAGGTAAATATGCTGCATTGTTGGGTAACAAAATTAAAAAACATGGAGTTAAAGTTTGGTTGGTAAATACAGGCTGGACCGGTGGTGGTTATGGCGTGGGTAAACGAATGAATTTGCAGTATACCCGTGCCATGGTTGGTGCTGCATTGTCTGGAAAACTCAATCATGTAGAATTTGAAACGCATTCGGTTTTTGGCGTTCAAATTCCTAAAACCTGCCCCGGTGTTCCGGTTCAGTTATTACATCCCAGATACACCTGGAGTGATAGGAATGCTTATGATAAGGCAGCACATCAACTATCTACATTGTTTAATCAAAATTTCGAAAAATACAAATCAGGTGTTCCTCAGGATATTGTTTGTGCCGCACCCAAAACTACTGCCTGATTTTAAATTTTGGTCTCTTCGATTGCTCTGGCAAATGAGAAAATCCCGTTGTTTCTGCGGGATTTTTTGTGTAGGATAATTATTTACAATTGATTTAAAATAATCCAAATAATGTAGCATCTATTTTGCTGATAATTTCACCCAAATGTTCTTCGTTTTCAGCAAATTTATTTTTATCGCAGTCAACAATTAAAATAGGACCTTCTTTATAATTATCGGCAAATTGTTTATAATAATCGTTTAGTTTTTTCAAATAATCTAAGCGAATATTGTCTTCATATTCCCGGCCTCTTTTTTGAATTTGAGCTACTAAGGTAGGCACTGATGCTTTTAAATAAATGAGCAGATCGGGTGGTTGAATCATGCTTTTGAGGGTTTGAAAAAAAGTATAATAATTTTCAAAATCTCTTTTAGGCATTAAACCCATATCGTGCAAATTGGGTGCAAAAATAGTAGCATCTTCATAAATGGTTCTGTCCTGAATTACGGTTTCGGTACCTCTTTGAATATCTAATAACTGATTCAGGCGGCTGTTTAAAAAATAAATTTGCAGGTTAAAGCTCCAGCGTGGCATGTCTTCATAAAAATCCATCAAATAAGGATTGTGGTCCACGTCTTCAAATTGCGGAATCCATTTGTAATGCTTGCTCAGCATTTCAGTAAGTGTTGTTTTTCCTGCACCAATATTGCCGGCTACTGCAATATGTTTTGGTTTTTTTATTTTAGCCATTTATAGTAAAATATTTTAATTAGAAAGGGATTGCTGTTTATCGGTGAATGTAATAAATAATTAGTAAGTGGTGCTTGTTTTTAATAAATCATTCTAATTGCTTTTCTTACTTCCTGAAGTGTGGCATGGGCACTTTCCCTAGCCTTTTCAGCCCCTTGTTTCATGATTTGGTGTAAAAGAATTTTATCATTTTGTATAGCTGCTGCTTTTTCTCTGATAGGTTGTATAAAGGCTACCATATCTTCAGCCAGTTGCTTTTTAAAATCGCCATAGCGTATGTTGCATTGTTTATAATCTTCATTAAATGTATCATACACTTCTGCTTTACTGACTATTTTCATCAAGGTAAATAAATTTTTAATATAGTCAGGCTTCAATGAATTGGGAACAGTAGGTCCGCTGTCTGTTTTCGCCTTCATGATTTTTTTGCGAATAATGTCATCTTCATCTGCTAAAAAAATGGTGGCCATTTGGTTTTCGCTTTTACTCATTTTCCCATTTCCATCTAAGCTCATTATTTTAATCAGGTTATCACCAAAATTAAAAGCATGGGGTTCAGGAAAAATATGGCCATACCTGAAATTAAAACGTTCGGCAAAATTGCGGGCCATCTCTAAATGTTGTTCCTGATCTTTGCCAACAGGCACTTTAACAGCTCTGTGTATCAATATATCTGCAGCCATTAAAACAGGATAGGTTAATAACCCTGCATTGATATTATCGGGTTGCAGTTTGGCTTTATCTTTAAAAGTAGTTGTTTTTTCCAATTCACCTTTATAAGCCAACATGTTCAGGTACAAATAGAGCTCTGCAATTTCAGGCACATCACTTTGTACATACAATGCTACTTTTTCGGGGTCTAATCCACAGGCTACATTTTCTGCAATTACTCTGTACACACTTTCCTGAAGGGCTTTCGTATCGGGATGGGTAGTTAGGCTATGCCAGTTGGCTACAAAAAAATAACAATTATAGGTATCCTGCATTTTTACATAATTACGCATGGCACCAAAATAGTTGCCCAAATGCAAGTATCCGGTGGGGCGTATACCGCTTAACACTGTTTCTTTTTTCATAGCGGCGAAGATAATTTAAGTAACCTGTTTGTACATTCCTGCCTTCGTTTTTTTTCTAAGCAATAGCAATTTTTATGTATTAAGTGCCTTTAGTCAGAAATAACCATAAAGAAATACCGATACCAGATACAATTAGAATACCAAAACTTATCCATATTTTTTTTCGAAGAAGTGGCGCACCCAATACAATGGTATACAACATTTTTAAAATATTATTGCTGACAATAGCATTTAAAACCGCTAATACAATCACGCCTTCACTTATCACCATTCTGCCCTGAAACAGATTTAAAATAAAGGGGTCAATATCTGTTACACCTACAACCAATGCCAAAACATTTAACCCACTATTGCCAAACACACGAAATACAAAGCTGGTTAAAAGCGAAAACAGAATGAATAATGCAGCGAAAACCAATGCTGTTTTAAATTCTAATGGATTGCCCTTGGTGGTTAGAAAGGTAGTCGTTTTATTTACTTTCTGTTCCCGATGTAACCATAACAATCCTGCAATGATGATAGATGTTACCAATATAAAAAATAAAAAATAAGGTAATAGTGCAAATGCAATGGTGCTGTTAAAAATATAGGCAATTATAAATAACCTGATGTACATCATGAGCGTTGCTAATAATATACCTGGTAAAATAGTACTGTCATCGGGGTTTTCCCTGTTTTTTCTGGCCAGAATAACGGTTGTGGCGGTGCTGCTATACAAGCCGCCTAATATTGCGGTGATGATAATTCCTGCGTTGGGGAATATAAATTTTTTAACCAAATAGCTGGCATAAGAAATACTGGATATGACTACAACAGCCAGCCAGATTTGATAAGGAGAAACTGCAATAGATACTGAAATAGGCTGTGCGGGTAATAAAGGAAGTATAACACCTGTTAAAACTAAAAATTTAGCTAAAACAATAAATTCATCTTCATCAAATAATTTTGAAAAAGCAAACAAACTTTTTTTAGCTTCTGTAATTACTAAAGTTAGAATTACAATGCTAAATGTTAGCCAGAGTGGTTGCGTATAAACAAGAGGCGCCAGTGTGTAAGTAATTAATGCAATCAGAATAGTGGTTAATCCAAACTTCTTTTCTGTACTAATTTTTTGAAAATAATAAATACCCAGTAAGAGCATATTAAAGCAAGCCCCAATAATGAATGTATATAATTGCTGCTTATCAATTATATACAAAATGTAACCCAGAATGCCTAATAGTGTAAATGTTCTGTCGGTACCAAATAAATTTTCAAATGGTTCATTGATGTGGTACCGCCGCTGTTCTAAACCAATGATGAATGCAAATACCACTACCAGTATAAACATTTGTAAATCATTTGGAACGTAATGCAACAGTGATTGAAACATAAGGGGTATATGAAAAATTAGTAAGGCAAATTTTGATGGGTTAAGATAATGAAAAAACAGAAAAGTAATTTTTGTTTTAAAAAGCATACGGTGGTTATAAAATAAAAGCATAACAAAGCCTCATTGTTGGCGAGGCGTTGTTAAAAAGTATGGAAGTATGCAAGGTATATTAAACCAAAGGTGCTGTTGGAATAAAGTTGGGTATAAACTTCGGTACAACTCTTTTTTGAGTAGCTTGTTCAAAAGCATAGGCTATGCTTAATAATTTGGGCTCCTCAAAAGCTCCGGCAATAAAAGAAAAACCAACCGGCAGATGCTGCAAAGTACCAACTGGAACAGAAATATGTGGATAACCGGCCATGGCTGCAGGTGGGCAGAAATAAAATCCGGTATCATAATCCCCATTAATTAGGTCTATACAACAGGCGGGGCCAATACTGGTACCGGCAATGGCATCTAAGCGTTCTGTTTTCATCAGGTTATCAATGATTGCTCTTGCAGAAGTTGACTTTGCATGCGCTTCCTGATAAGCGGCATCCTGCAATGTTCCCCTTGCTTCACTTTGTTCTAATAATTCCTGTTTAAAATAGGGCATAACGGTGGCAGCATTTGCATTATTAAATGCAATTAATTCTTTTAAGGAATGAACTTTGCCTTTGGCGCTTGCCAAATAGCGATTTACGCCATCTTTAAATTCGTATTGTAAAACTATATTTTCGGCTTCGCCTAAAGGGTTGGTTAATTTCAGCAATTCAACCTCTACAACGGTAGCGCCTTGTTGCTGTAAGGTTTCAATGGCTGCTTTATACAATGCCACAACACCCTCATGGCCTTTTAAAAAAGATTTTTCAATGCCGATTCTTTTTCCCTTCAATGCAGAAGCATCTAAAAACTGAGTATAATCTGCCGGTACTTTTCCTTTGCTGTTTAAGGTAACTGCATCAGCCTCATCTATTCCTGTCATGGCACTCAGTAAAATTGCAGCATCTTTCACAGTTCTGGCCATTGGGCCTGCGGTATCCTGCGTTGCAGAAATAGGTATAATGCCACTACGGCTCACTAAACCAACAGTGGGTTTAATGCCTACAATACCATTGAAAGAAGAAGGCGCAATGACTGAACCATCTGTTTCAGTTCCCACTGCTACTACACATAAATTAGCAGAAACAGCAGCTCCGGAACCTGCGCTGGAGCCACAAGGTCCTCTGTCTAGCATGTTGGGATTTTTGGTTTGTCCGCCACGGCTGCTCCAGCCACTTGTAGATCGGGTTGAACGCCAGTTGGCCCATTCGCTTAAATTGGTTTTACCTAAAATAACGGCACCCGCCTTTCGTAATTGTGTAATTACAAATGCATCTTTATCGGCAATATTCCCTTCTAATGCCAATGATCCGGCTGTCGTCATCATTTTATCACCGGTATTAATATTGTCTTTAATTAAAACAGGTATACCATGCAAGAGGCCTCTAATCTTACCTGCTTTTCTTTCTTTATCCAATGCTTCTGCAATGGCAAGGGCATCGGGGTTCACCTCAATTACAGCATTGATGGCCGGCCCGGATTGGTCAATGGCTTTTATTCTTTTTAAATACATTTCAGTTAACTGACGTGCAGTTAATTTACCTTCCTGCATGTTTTGTTGAACAGCATCAATAGTTGTTTCCATTAAAGGAAAATCTGCTGCTGTATAATTGTTTATATTTGCAACGGCCGCTTCTGTTGCAATAGCAGTAATGGCCAATCCTGCTAATGAACCATTTTTAATAAAAATCCTTCTATCCATTGTAGTTTGTTTTTGTGCATTTGAATTTAAAAGTAAAGTATTTTATGATTACTGCGTGCTATTCATATTAAATGAACGACCTTAGTATTTACTTTTGTTATTTGTGTTGAATAAATTGTGGTAACTAACGTGCAAACAACAAACATATTACAAACTCCTATTGAATATTTAAAAGGCGTGGGGCCTCTCAGAGCCGATTTGCTTAAAAAAGAATTAAGCATTTTTGTGTATGAAGATTTATTAAACCATTTTCCTTACCGACATATTGATAAAACTGTTATTAGTCCTATTTCATCCATTCAGTTCAATACTGAATATATTCAGGTGGCCGGAAAATTAATTGCATTGGAGGTAATTGGTGAAAAACGTGCCAGGCGAATGGTAGGTCAGTTATCAGACCAATCCGGTGCAATGCTTGAACTTACCTGGTTTCAGGGTATTACCTGGATTCAAAAAAATGTGCAAATTGGCGCAACGTATCTTGTATTTGGGAAAGTGAGTTTTTTTAATGGCAAACCCCAACTAGTTCATCCTGAAATAGAGTTGAAACAGCCACAAAATATTACTGCAAAAAATTATTTAGAACCGGTTTATCCGGCAACTGAAAAATTAAAAGCAAGGGGATTAAGTGGTCGGCAGATAGCACACTTAACCCAGCAATTATTTTCCATTCTTCCATCTGGTTGCATATCCGAAAATATACCACCTGAAATTTGTAATCGATTAAAATTAGTGCCTCGTTTTGAAGCCTATCAGGCCATTCATTTTCCTGCCAATCCGGAAGCTTATGAAGCTGCATTGCGCCGTTTAAAATTTGAAGAGCTTTTTATTGCACAGGTACGCTTGCATATAGTAAAACTAAGAAGACAAAACGCCAGCAGGGGAGTTTTGTTTGAAAAAGTTGGCGATTATTTTAATACTTTCTACAACAGGTATTTGCCTTTTCAATTAACCAATGCACAAAAAAGGGTATTGAAAGAAATTAGATCAGATACGGCCAAAGGCCATCAAATGAATCGTTTGTTGCAAGGCGATGTAGGAAGCGGTAAAACCATTGTTGCTTTATTAGCCATGCTATTGGCAGCAGATAATGGTTTTCAAAGTTGTATGATGGCGCCAACTGAAATATTGGCCCAACAGCATTTTGAAGGATTGTGTAATTTATTAAAAGAAATGCCGTTTGAAATTGCACTTTTAACCGGAAGTACTAAAACCGCAGAACGAAAAAGAATTTTAAAAGGGTTGTTGGATGATTCCATCCATTTTATTGTAGGAACCCACGCCATTATTGAAGATATAGTGCAGTTTAAAAATTTAGGTTTGGTGATTATAGATGAACAACATCGGTTTGGTGTAGAACAACGTGCCAAACTTTGGAAAAAAGCTGCCATCCCACCGCATGTGCTGGTAATGACGGCAACACCCATTCCGCGAACCCTTGCAATGACAGCCTATGGAGATTTGGATTATAGTGTAATGGATGAATTACCACCCGGCAGGCAACCCGTTAAAACCGTTCACCGTGCTGAACATGCCCGTGCCAGTGTGATGGATTTTGTAAAATCTGAAATTGAAAAAGGCAGGCAGGCTTATTTTATTTATCCATTAATTGAAGAAAGTGAAAAACTAAGTTATGAAGATTTAATGCAGGGCTTCGAGCAGGTTAAAAGTTTTTTCCCCGAACCCAGGTTCAGCATTAGTATGGTGCATGGCAAACAACCGGTTGAACAGAAAGAATTGAATATGCAACGCTTTGTAAAAGGCGAAACGCAAATTATGGTGAGTACCACTGTTATTGAAGTGGGTGTAAATGTGCCCAATGCTTCTGTAATGGTGATTGAAAGTTCTGAAAAATTTGGTTTATCGCAGTTACACCAATTGCGCGGCAGGGTAGGAAGGGGTAGCGAACAAAGTTTTTGCATCCTTTTAACAGGTAGTAAAATAAGCGCTGAGGCCAAAGAACGTATCAAGATAATGTGTGCCACCAATAATGGATTTGTGATTGCTGAAAAAGATTTGGAATTAAGAGGTCCTGGTGAAATTGAAGGTACCCGACAAAGCGGGGCAGTAAATTTTAAACTAGCCAGTATTGTGAATGATAGACAAATGTTAGAAGTGGCCAGAATGGAGGCAGAACAATTGGTAGAAAAAGATATGGAATTACAATCCCAGGAAAATAGCTGTCTGCGTTTGTTTTTGCAATCATCAAAGGGTAAAACTGGATGGAGTAAAATATCCTGATTAAACATTTATAAATGCAACCTGTTATTTAACAATATGGTAGGGATTTTGTAACTTACTATTGCTTTCTGTTGATGTATTTTTCTGGCAGTAAAACTTATTATGTATGAGTGGGATAAGGTACTTTCTTTTTGCTTTCTGTATAATGGGTTTGCTGCAGCAAAGTAAAGCGCAGTCCAATTTGCAATTTGTTGAGAATAAAGGTCAGTGGAATAATGATATAGCCTACAGAGGAAACCTTACCATCGGAGCTTTTTCCATTCAAAAAGATGGTGGTTTCAGAATGTTACTATATAGTCCTGAAGATTATGCTACTTTATCTCCCCATCAACAATTTTCGAGACCTTACATTAAATACATTCAACAGGTAAATGCAAATGGACAAACTACTACAGCCATCGCACCCCCTGAAGCCGATGCCGGCAATGGGAAAAAAGTACTCAGATTGCATGTATATCAGGTAAAGTTTTTAAATGCCAATCCCAATCCTGAAATTATTCCTGATAAACCGTTGGCAACTGCCAACAATTATTTAATTGGGAATGACCCCACTAAATGGGGGCAAAATTGTAAAGTTTATCAGGCCATTACCTGCAAAAATATATATCCAAATATTGATGTTCGTTATTACACCACCAACGGCACTTTAAAATATGATATCATTGTAAATCCAGGTGGTAACGTAAATACAATCGCGTTATATTATGATGGAGTAAATGGACTGAAGCAAAAAAACGGTGAACTCATTATTCAAACTTCTGTACAAAATTTAAAAGAGGCTAAACCCTATAGTTATGCTGTTAATTTATCGGGCAAGCAAATAGTGCCTTGTACCTACAACATAAAGGGTAGTATTGTAAAGTTTAATGTTGAAAAAACAGATCCTGCTGCAACACTGGTTATTGATCCACAATTTGTTTTTTCCAGTTTTTCCGGCAGTACTGCTGAAAACTGGGGCTATACTGCCACTTACGATAATTCGGGAAATTTTTATGCCGGCGGTATTGTATTTGCAGGTGATAACCAATCTTTTCCTGTGAGCAATGGCGCATTTCAAACGTCTTTTCAGGGTGGGGTAAGAGAGGGGGAACTTTCTCCTTATGATGTAGCAATTATGAAGTTAGATCCAACCGGCAGAAACAGAGTATATGCCACCTATTTGGGTGGTAATGGCAATGAACAACCCCATAGTTTAATAACCGATAATGCAGGCAATTTAATTATTGCCGGAAGGACCAGTTCTGCCAATTTCCCCTCTACCAATAAAGTTGGAACGGGTGGAGGATTTGATATTTTTATCACAAAGCTAAATGCTACAGGTACCGGCATTGTGGGCTCACTGGTTATCGGTGGTAGTGCCGATGATGGTGTAAATATTCGGGGAAAATATACAGGTACATCCGGTTATCAATCTACTCGCTTAAATTATGGCGATGATGCCAGAAGCGAAGTGATTATTGATGGAGCAGGAAATATTTATTTAGCAGGTTGTACACAGTCAACGGATTTTCCCGTTTCTGCAAATGCTTTCCAAAAAAACAATGGAGGTGCCAATGGCAGTAGCTTTTTTCAGGACGCAGTAATAATAAAAGCTACTCCGGATTTAAGTTCGGTTTTATTCAGTTCATATTTAGGAGGGAATGATAACGATGCCGCCTTTGTGTTATCCATCAATCCTACCAACAATAACATTTATGTTGCCGGTGGAACTGCCAGTACGAATTTTCCCGGTATTGGTGCAAATGTAAAATTTTCAACATATCAGGGTGGTATTTGCGATGGTTTTGTAGCAGTCATCAGTAATGATGGTTCTCAATTAATCAATAGCAGTTATTTTGGCACGAATGGAGCAGACATGTTATTTGGAGTGCAATTCGATAAGTTGGGCTTTCCCTATATTATGGGAACTACAAATGGCAAATGGCAGGTAGTTAATTCTCCTTTTAATCAAGCACAGGGGCAAACAGATGGTAAACAATTTATTTGCAAATTAAAACCCGACTTATCAGATTTTGTTTATTCAGCAACATTTGGAGCACCCGGCAGTCCGCAGCCCAATATCTCCCCAACAGCTTTTCTGGTGGATCGTTGTGAAAATGTATATGTATCAGGCTGGGGTGGTGGTATTGATATTGATGACGGTTATTTGAATAGTGGGGTTAGAAATATGTCAACTCCCAATTATCTGCAAAACACTACAGATGGTGCCGATTTTTATTTCTTTGTATTAGAAAAAAATGCACAAAGCCAATTGTTTGGCAGCTATTTTGGACAGAATGGTGCATTAGGCGATCATGTGGATGGTGGCACCAGCCGTTTCGATAAAAATGGTATTATTTATCAAACCATCTGTTCTTGTAAACAAGGCCCACCCGCCAATCCTGTTTTAACCGGCAGCCCACCCTATGTATTTTCTACAACTAATAATGGCCCCGATTGCAATATGATGGCACTTAAAATTGCTTTTAATTTAGCAGGCATTTCTTCAGGCCTGCAGGCTGCAGCCAATGGTATTCCCCGCGATACATCGGGTTGTGTGCCTTTAAATGTTGATTTTGCAGATACAGTAGCTCAGGGAAAAACTTATATGTGGGATTTTAATGATGGCTCTACTCAAGTAACAACTACTACTCCAAAAACATCGCATGTATTTCAAAATATTGGTTTTTATAAAGTAATGCTGGTATCTACCGATCCGAATAGTTGTAATGTTAGTGATACATCTTATGTTACCATTCGTGTTCGGAATGATGCGGCTACTTTGGGTTTAAATGCGGCTAAAATTGGTGGTTGCGAATCATTAACTTTTCAATTCAACAATACTTCTACTTCACCTCCCAATAAGCCATTTAACGGCCAATCATTTATTTTAAAATTTGGCGATGGTACCTCTGTTGTAACCGGCACACAACCGCAAACACACACATTTCCATCAGAGGGTATTTATAATGTCAGTTTAATACTGCAAGATACCGGCTACTGTAATCAAAATGATAGCACTGTTTTACAAATTAGAATTGCTGCCAATGTAAAAGCAGCATTTCAAACACCGGCTATTGGTTGTGTTCCTTATACTGCCATATTCAACAATACATCAACTGGTGGAACCAATTTTATTTGGAGTTTTGGAGATGGTAGCAGCTCAACAGCCATTAGTCCTACCCATCAATACAATGATACAGGCAGTTATACCATTACCCTAATTGCAAATGATCCAAATACCTGCAATAAATCAGACACCACCACTCAAATAGTACAAATGAAAATAAAATCAATTGCTGACTTTAGTGTGGCACCGCAGCCTCCGGTTACTAATACGCCCATTCAATTTACTAATCTGTCGCAGCCTGCTTTGAGTTATAAATGGTTGTTTGGAGATGGAGATTCAACCATTACCACCAGTATAGCCACCCCCGTTAGTCATATATACGATTCAACCAAAAATTATACAGCTTGTCTGCAAACTATCAACAAATCGGGATGTGTTGATGAAAAATGCCTGCCGGTTCAGGCATTAATTGCGCCCTTGTTTGATGTGCCCAAAGCATTTTCGCCAAATGGTGATGGTATTAATGATGTTATTTATGTGCAAGGATATGGCATTACCAAAATGAAATGGAATATTTATAACAGATGGGGTAAACTGGTTTATCAGGGTTTCACAAAATCGGGGGGGTGGGATGGTACATATAACGGCGTAATTCAGCCACAGGATGTGTATCATTATGTATTGTTGATTGAAACATCGGATGGAAAAAAATATACAAAAACGGGAGATATTACCTTATTAAAGTAATGAAATGAGTAGTATAAAAATTGTATATAAAATGTTGTTAATACTGCTAATGTTACATGTATTAGCAGTGCATCAGTTGTATGCTCAGGATTTACACTTTTCCCAATACTTTAATGCGCCATTATTGATAAATCCGGCAAATACCGGTTTTAATCCTGAATCAGATTACAGGTTCGGTATTAATTACAGGGACCAATGGGCCAATATTGGCAACCCTTATAAAACCATGAGCATGTGGGGCGATGCCCAGCTGTTTAACAATCGTTTTGAAAATGGGTGGGTGGGTATAGGCGGTGTGTTGTTAACCGATGCTGCCGGAGATGGCTCACTCACTTCTACCAAAGGGTATGCATCTTTGGCTTACCACCAGGTATTGGGTTATGATGGGTTATTAAGTATAGGTTTTGGTGTAGGTGGTGTAAATAAACGGGTAGATGCCAGTAAACTAACTTTTAATGATCAATGGAATGGTAAATTTTTTGATGTTGCTATCCCATCTAATGAGCCATTTTATTATACATCTGTGTATTATATGGATCTAAATGCTGGGATTAATTATGCCTATTTTGCAACTGATAATATTTATTTAAATCTGGGTGTAAGTATTCAACATTTCAATCGGCCAAAAGAAAGTTTTTTTGCTCCTTCAGTAAGTAACAATACCGTTGATCCGCGTTACAATTTTTTTATGAATGGGAATATTAAAATTCAAAATTTGTGGATACTCAATCCCAATATGTACTTCAGTAAAATGGGTAATGTAACTGAAACGGTAATAGGTATGAATGCCAATAGAAATTTAAGTGGTGATGGAAACAGTCAGTTAATTCTGGGAATGTACTATCGTTTGGGCGATGCTGCTATCCCCATGATTGGGTATCAGGTAAGTAATATAAAAGTTACGTTTAATTATGATGCTACTACATCTTCATTAAGTGGTTATAATGGTTCGCAGGGGGCTTATGAAATTTCTTTGGTTAAAACAGGTATTTATGGAGGGAATGATAATACCAAAAAATTAAAATGCCCAAAGGCTGTTCGTTTTTAGCAGCATTAAAAAAGGGTTTGAATACCATGTACAATTTTGAATTCATGCTGTAATAACCATTTTTTTCTCCACAAACCACCCGAATAACCCGTTAAATTTTTGTCGCTGCCAATTACCCTGTGGCATGGAACAATAATTGCAATTTTATTTCTCCCATTGGTAGTTGCTGCTGCCCGTATGCATTTCGGATCACCCATTCTTTTTGCCAAATCCATATAGCTGATGGTTTTACCAAATGGGATGGCCAAAAGTTCATTCCACACTTTTTCCTGAAAGGGAGTACCTTCCTGGTAAACCGGCAAATCAAAAATTTTTCTTCTTCCCTGAAAAAATTCAATTAATTCTTCCGTGCATTGATGCAATAAATCACTGATGCCCGGAATGCCATGTGCAATTTGCTGGCTATTATCAATAAAACTTAATTCGGTAATGTATTGTTCTGTGCCCCCTATTTTTATTAAGCCTATCGGACTTTCGTAATATGTATAGTAATTTTCATTCATGATGTGTGGTAATCATTGCTAACAATGGATATGTAGTAAAATTACGAAATGAGCTGCTTTCATTTTCACAATTAGAACTTTCTTCGTCTTCTATCCTGCTTCAATTGCAAAGTGGTATTGGATTAGGTAGGTGAAATTTTAAATCCTTATTTTAAAAAATAGAAAATGAATTATTTTGTAATATACAAACTATTTTATATAATAAAAATGATTTAATCATCTAATAAGGCTGCTAATGCCAATAATTCATCTTGTTTGTATTGGTTAGAAGGAAGGGTAAAGCATTTGGCAACTTCCTGCAATAAAATTTGAATAATACGTTGGTTCGGCATTGGTTTAAAGTAGGAAGCAACCGGTGGTACTGAAATTTTTTTGAAATAAGTTTCAATATCTGCATGTGAATAGGCTTGCCCGCTAATACTGTCTACATAAAAATGAATTTTTTCCTGTGGGTGACCTTTATAGGTGGTTGCGTCATAATCTGAATGAAAATAAGCAATGACCATTTGCCTTGGAATATTAATAATTCGGGCATTAATTTCTAAAAGGTTACACAATACCTGATAAATAATACTGTTGGTAATGGTATTGCCTTTTTTGGTTTCTATTACTTTATGCAGAAAAAAATCATCGGGGTGGTTATAGCTAATTTCTATGCCCTTTAAATTATAATAGTTATAAATAATGCTCGATAATACATTGGCTTGTTCCAGCGGGGTTAAATAGCTATTCAGTTCCAGCCATACATTTCTTCTTATTTTTTCTATATCCTGTAATACCGGAGTTGTGTGTAAATCGGGATATTGAAATTTTGCCACTAATAATGCACCCAATAATATATCGTGATAAGGATTTTTATTCCATTCAATAAAATCGTTTGTTAAGTCTTTGTAATGCAATTGGTGAATCAGCATTTCAATTTTCTCCTGCACTTCCGTATTGGGAGTATTCTCCCACAGATTTTCCAAATTGGGAATAATACCTTTTCCAAAAGAAACAATTCTTTCAGCAATGGTATGATATACTTCTTCGTCCGGGTCGTCTATCAGCGAAAACAAAGCATTTATTTCTTTCGTTTGTTGCATATAGGCTATCGTAGTAGTTGTTTGAATGGCAGTATGTTTTAATTACAATACCAAACTAAGCTCTTTTTTTGTTTTTTTAAGCAGAAGTTATTCTATTGTTGTGGAAATATTTTTTATACACGAATACAATGTTTTTGATTTTGTGGCGTTCATTGCGTTTTAACGTATTGGATAGCGTTAATTCATGTACCTTGCAGTTTGTTTTTTACTTTATAAATTGAATAGAATGATTCCTAAATTTCCTGCTGTTAAAGATTCGTTGCATGCTGAGCTAAGGCGCAGAGTAAATGCATATTTTGAAACAAACGGTATTGAAGCTACTGGCAACGCAGCTTTATTTACAAAAGCTATTTTATTAATGTTGTTTTTTGGCTTTTTATATGTGCATCTTATTTTTTTTACCCCCAACTGGTATTTTGCTATTCCTGAGTTAATCATAATGGGGGGTGTAGTTGCTGCCATTGGTTTTAATATTATGCACGATGGCAGTCATGGCAGCTTTAGCCGCAGTAAATGGCTGAATCACTTAGCTGCACGTTCAGTGAATTTGGTAGGAGCCAATCACTTTATGTGGAATGTAAAACACAATATGATTCACCATAGTTTTACCAATATTGATGGGATAGATGATGATATAGAAGTTGGCTTTTTAATGCGAATGGCACCAACACAAAAAAAATACTGGGTACACCGTTTTCAGCATATTTACTTTATTGTACTATATATGCTATTGTATGTTTTCTGGATATTTTTTGCAGATTATAAAAAATATTTTTCCGGTAAAATTGGCAATATTGCCCTGAAAAAAATGGAGATACGCGATCATCTTGGGTTTTGGTTTATCAAAGCATTCCATTTTATGGCATTTGTAGTTATCCCGATTTATTTTATTGGTTGGATAGACTGGATGGCAGGTTTCTTTACTATGACTTGTGTAACAGGCTTTATTTTAAGCATTGTATTTCAGTTGGCACATACTGTTGAAGGTACCGATTTTCCTGAAGCTGATCCGGTAAGCAGTAAATTACCCGATGAATTTGCTTTGCATCAAATAAAAACAACCGCCAATTTTGCCACCCATAATAAATTAGTGAGTTGGTTGGTGGGTGGATTAAATTTTCAGATAGAGCATCATTTATTCCCTAAAATTTCGCATGTGCATTATCCGGCTATCAGTAAAATCGTTAGAACAGTGTGTAAGGAATATCAGTTGCAGTATATTGAATATCCTACTGTACGGGGTGCTGTTGCTGCGCATGTTCGTTTTTTGAGAAAAATGGGCAGGTACTATTAAAGTATTTCAGAAAAATTAACATGTAAAAAAACAGACTGTGATGCTTCCGGTTTTTTTATTGTATTTATTTTCTTGTTTTTGTTGTTGCCGATTTTTTTGCAGCAGCCTTTGTTTTTTTTGCAAAAGCATTCGGAACTTGTTCTGCAATCATGGCTTTTACAGTGTCTATAGTAATCGTTTCTAATTCTGCTGGTTCATATTTTGTGCCATCGGGTTTTTTGCCCAGCTTCAGCATTTTCTTTTGAAAGCGAATAAATGGTCCCCAACGACCATTTTCAATTGAAATTTTTTCTTGTGGCCATTGTTGTATAAAGCGATTGGCTTCTTTTTCCATCTTCGCCTCAATTAATTCTTCAATATCCTGTTTGCTCAATGTATCAAAATTGTATTTTTTGGGTACATTAATATACACATCATTCCACTTTATAAAGGGACCGAACCTTCCTTTTCCTTTAGTAACCGGCAAATCTTTGTAAGTAGCAATGGGTGCATCTGCCTGGTTTTTTTGTGTGATGAATGTGATGGCTTTATCTAATTCAATTTCAGTTAAATCTACGCCTTTAGGCAATGAAATAAATTGATCGCCCCATTTAACATAGGGACCAAACCGGCCTATATTCACACTCACTTCCTGATTTTCATATTCACCTAAAATGCGGGGTAATTTAAATAGTTCAAGTGCTTCTTCCAATGAAATGGTTTCAATACTTTGATTAGGGTTTAGTTTAGCAAAACGCGGCTTTTCTTCTTCTTCGGCAGTGCCTATTTGCACCATAGCACCATAACGACCCATTCGGGCAATCACTTTTTTCCCGGTAGCCGGATCTGTGCCTAATTCGCGTTCACCTTTTGCCCGTTCTGCATTTTCTAAAGTATGTTCAATATCTACATGAAATGGCTGATAAAAATTATCAATCATTTTATTCCATTGAATTTTACCTTCAGCAATTTCATCAAAGTTTTCTTCAATTTTAGCTGTGAAGCCATAATCCATAATTTTTTGAAAATGCTGTTTTAAAAAATCAGTAACCAGTATACCCAAATCAGTTGGGAACAATTTCCCTTTTTCGGCACCGGTAATTTCAGTTATAATATTTTTTTCAATGTTGTTTTCGGGTGTAAGTTTTAGTAAGGTAATTTGCCGGGGTACACCCTCTTTGTCTCTTTTTTCTACATAGTTTCTTTTAACAATGGTGGTAATGGTAGGCGCATAAGTGGATGGCCTTCCAATTCCCAGCTCTTCTAATTTTTTTACAAGTGATGCTTCCGTATATCTTGCCGGAGGGCGGCTGTATTTTTCTGTTGCCATCATTTCTTTGAATTCTAATTTTTGGCCTTCTGATAATGGTGGTAACATTTTTTCTGTATCTTCTTCATCTTCATCATCCCGTCCTTCAAAATATACTTTTAAAAAACCATCAAATTTCAACGTTTCTCCAGTGGCTGTTAACGTTTCCGCATTGGTAGAAATGCCTATTTGAGCTATGGTTTTTTCAAATGCGGCATCACTCATCTGCGAAGCAATGGTTCGCTTCCAGATGAGTTCATATAATTTTTTGGTATCAGCTTCATCTATGGTATGTCTGCTCATGTAGGTTGGCCGAATGGCTTCATGGGCTTCCTGCGCACTTTCGTTTTTGTTTTTGAATTTACGAGGCTGGTGGTACTGACTGCCGTAATACTCGTTAATTTCTTTTTTAATATCAGTTAATGCAGTATCAGAAAGCTGAATACTATCGGTACGCATGTAAGTAATGTAACCGCTTTCGTATAATTTTTGTGCCAGTAACATTGTTTTGCTAACTCCATATCCTAATTTTCTGGAGGCCTCCTGCTGTAGTGTAGAGGTTGTAAAAGGTGCGGCCGGTGTACGTTTAGCAGGCTTTACTTCAACCTGCTTAACAGTATAATTAGCGCCAATACATTGCTGTAGAAACTGGTTGGCTGCTTCGTTGGTAGCAATTTTTGAAGGGCCCTCGGCTTTAAAAATTACGAGTTTTTGGTTTATATCAGGTGCCGTAAATGCTGCTTCTATTTTAAAGCTTTTTTCCGGAATAAACTGGTTAATCTCTCTTTCTCTTTCTACAATTAACCGAACTGCTACGCTTTGCACACGGCCTGCACTCAGGCTGCGTTGCATGCCAATTTTTCTCCATAAAACCGGACTTAATTCAAAACCCACCAATCGGTCTAATACCCTTCTGGCCTGTTGTGCATTCACCAGATTCATATTTATGAGTCTTGGATTTTCAACAGCTTTTTTTATGGCAGGTGCGGTTATTTCATGAAATACAATTCTTTTGGTTTTATTCGGGTCTAACCCCAGTACTTCAGCCAAATGCCAGCTAATACTTTCTCCTTCACGGTCCTCATCCGATGCTAACCAGACTTCTGCTGCTTTGGCGGCCAATTGTTTTAAATCTTTAACTACTTTCTGTTTTTCATCCGGAACAATATAGCGTGGCTCAAAGTTTTTATTAACATCAATGCCCATATCATCTTTTTCCAGGTCTCTGATATGGCCATAACAACTTTTCACCTCAAAATCATTCCCTAAGATTTTGCCTATGGTTTTTGCCTTTGCGGGTGATTCGACGATTAATAAATTCTTTGCCATTCTAATTTTTAATATATGGTGAACAATACGAACGAATCTATGGATGAATCGTTAAATAATGGTTTTTTTGCCATTTTTTCAATAAAGTACATGCAATATTAGTTGAAAGCTTTAAATCACAAAAACGATTATTCATTATTGCTAAATGAAATAATGGCATTTTTAACAGATTTGCTTCTATAAATATTGCTGTGCCCGAGGCTTTTTGTGCAATAAAATGAAATATGCGGATATTGCTTTTCCTGTACGGGAAGTACATTTTTAAAAGGACAAATAATATCTGATTCATCATGAATCCATAAAACAGGCGCATGAATATGTGCAATAGCCCTGCTAACAGAAAAATAATGAATACTATGGTTTGATATTGTTTTGATGTGTTGAACAAAGGCAGATTTTATATTTGCGTTTAAACGCAGGAGCTTTGAAAAAGCGTGAATGGCAGTAAATGTTTCAGTTGCAGGCGCAATTAAAATTAACTTTGAAGTGTCCTGTAATTTTTCAGCAGCTAACGTAATGGCCATTCCGCCTAACGAATGCCCGACATTTACTTCAAATGGGCCAAATTTTTTCTTGATGGCTACAATGGCATTTCTATATTCTAATACATTGGTAGTGTTACCATCGCTTAATTCGTGTGCAGGTGCATCAAAGGCAATAACCGTAAACCCCTGCTGCAGAAAGGGCTGAATAAAATGTGCAAAGCGGTAACTGCAACTATCAAAGCCATGTGCAATCAATATTTTTTTTCCATTATTTTTTTCTGGTTCAGGTTGCCATAGCCATCCCCTTAATACTTTACCTTCAAAGGGCAGCGTTAGTGGGGTAGCAAAAGAAAATTCGGCCGGTGGTATTCTTTTGGGTTTTCCCGAATAGGGAGTTGAAAATACCTTAAATGCTTTTAGGGCGGCTGCTCTGGCACTGAAAACTGCAATCAATTTTATCAGTACAATATAATAAATTGCCTTTAGTT
The DNA here is from genome assembly GCF_058798575.1 of Hydrotalea sp. GW822-HT8A01. Classification (NCBI taxonomy): domain Bacteria; kingdom Pseudomonadati; phylum Bacteroidota; class Chitinophagia; order Chitinophagales; family Chitinophagaceae; genus Hydrotalea; species Hydrotalea sp. GW822-HT8A01. The sequence continues at coordinate 3,303,578 of NZ_CM179506.1, read as the reverse complement.
TGGTTTTTGTTTTCTTGTTCATCCTAAAACAAATATATGGATATTGTTATTCTTGGTGCTGGTAATGTAGCTACTATATTCGGTAAATTACTATTTCAAAAAAAACACAAAATTCTGCAAATTGTTAGCAAAACGCCGGCACATGCAGCAACATTGGCCATGCAATTACAGGCAACATTTACAACAAATATTAAAGATGTTGATACCCGGGCCGATTTATATTTATTTGCATTACCCGATAATTTGATTCAGGAAACAGCAGCCCATCCGGTATTTAAGAACAAATTTTTAGTGCATACATCGGGCAGTATTCCTGCTGCAGTATTCAAAAATTTTACTGAAAGTTTTGGTGTACTATGGCCAATACAAAGCCTGAATGCACATGTTGAAAAATTGCCTGAATTTCCGTTGGCCATTACAATAGGTAACCAGTCTGTTTTATCAGATTTAATGAAATTGTGTAATGATTTAACTGATGCACAAATTGTTGTATTGAATGATGAAGAAAAGAGGCAATTGCATCTTGCGGCTGTATTTGCTTCCAATTTTTCTAACTATCTATATCAAATGGCATTTGCATATTGTAGGGAACAAAACATTCCTTTTTCCCTATTAATTCCTTTGATACATGAAACTGCTGTAAGAATTCATGATTCTATTGAACCTTTTGCAATGCAAACGGGTCCGGCCATTCGAAACGATTCTGTTACTATTCAAAAGCAGCAGGCTTTATTGGTGCAAAAACCTCAATATGCAAAATTGTATGATTTGTTTACCGAATGTATTCGTGACGAACTTTTAAAAAATAAATCCCTCAACGGATAACCGTGAGGGACTTTTTGGCAAGCAATTGAACGTAAACGTACACACAATATAATTTTTTTTGTATAAACCAAATTATTTTTTTGTACAACCATGTGGACAATTGTTCTTTGCAGTATCGTTACAAACCCATTGTTTTTAATTGTATGATCCTAATTAAGTAGCATTAAATTCCTTAACATCAGTATGTTTCCAATATTTTTGCTGCGAAAATGGAAAGACTTGTATAAGATTAAGAATAAATTTGAGCAAGAACGGGTTGAGCCCGTTTATTTTCGTGATGCTGTCATCAAAATTAAATTTAAAAATATCATTCGCATAAATTCAATCAATTGAAAATTATCAACGCATTTCTGCAACTCATTCGTTGGCCCAACCTGCTGTTTATTTTTTTAACCCAGGTAATGTTTGAGTATTGCATTGTAAAGCCTTTATTTACTGCAGCAGGGGTTGATAATGTATTAAATACTTCAGCTTTCTTTCTCTTAGCATTCAGCTCAGTTTGCATTGCAGCCGGCGGCTATGTAATTAACGACTATTTTGATTTAAATATTGATTTAGTCAATAAACCCAAACGACTTGTTGTTGACAATACAATAAGCCGCCGTTGGGTAATACTCTGGCATTTTATATTAAGTATTGTGGGCATTGCGTTAGGTTTTTATATTGATAAGACAACCCAGTCCTCTTTTATAGGGATATTCAATTTTTTGAGTGTTTTGTTGTTGTTCATTTATTCCGCTTCACTGAAAAAAAAATTTCTGTTGGGTAATGTGCTCATTTCTTTACTCACTGCCTGGTCAGTATTAATTCTTTGGTGGGCAGAGCAACGCTATTTTTTTGTATTTCCCCCAATAACAAATTTAGATACCCATAAATTTTTTCGGTTTACAATTTTATATGCAGGGTTTGCATTTATTATTTCTTTAATTCGTGAGGTGATTAAAGATATGGAAGATGTAGAAGGCGACCGAAAATATGGTTGTAAAACCATGCCCATTGTTTGGGGAATAAACAGTACAAAAATATTTACATTGGTTTGGGTAATTGTGTTATTGGCAGCTTTACTGCTTTTGCAATTATATGTAACTTTTATTGGATGGTGGGTAACCGCCTTGTATGGCTTTGTATGTATTACACTTCCATTATTGCAAGTAGTGCGGTTATTAATTAAAGCCCAATCAGCTGCCGATTTTCATCGGTTAAGTACTTTGGTCAAAATCATCATGCTTACAGGTATTGTTTCTATGTTATTTTTCGGGCATCCCATGTAAATATGGTGTAATACTTTAATTTGCATCAGTATATCAAAAAATTATGGAAGAAATTATTTTAGCATCTCACTCCCCCCGAAGAAAAGAATTACTGGAAAAAGTGGGGATACCCTTTATTGTTGTTACAAAAACAACCGACGAATCTTTTCCTGTTTCGCTTCCTAAAAATGAAGTAGCCATTCATATTGCCCGAAATAAAGCACTTGCAGTAAAAGAAAAAATTGCTGCCGATTTTCATGGTGAACTGAATCATAAATCTATTTTGGCAGCAGATACCATTGTAGTAGTAGATGATGATATTTTAGGAAAACCGGCGAACCGCTCAGAAGCCATTCAAATGATACTAAGTTTATCTGATCGCAAGCATCAGGTAATAACAGGGGTAGTTTTGTTAATCGGAAGTAAGGAAATTGCTTTTGCTGAAGTAACTAATGTGTGTTTTAATGCATTTACACCAGAAGAAGCAGCTTATTATGTAGACAATTATGCACCATTTGATAAAGCGGGTGGATACGCCATTCAGGAATGGATTGGCCTTATTGGTATTAAAGCCATTGAAGGTGATTTTTATAATGTAATGGGGTTACCCATCAATAAAATTTACAACTTGTTGTGTAAATAAAAATTATTGGATATATTGAAGTTTAATTGATATAACTTATGCCTGAGCTTCAATATCTGAATGAACGTTTGCTGCATTTTATATGGCAGTTTCAATATTATAATTCTGCATCATTAGTAACAGATGCAGGAGAGCCTGTAAAAGTTATTAAACCGGGGCAATACAATACCCATCAAGGCCCCGATTTTTTAGAGGCTGTTATTCAAATCAATCAAATCACTTTGGTAGGTAATGTAGAAATTCATGTGCAGGCTTCCGATTGGTTAGCACATCAGCACGAAAATGATCCGCATTTTAAAAATGTTATTTTACATGTGGTTTGGCAGAATAACAAAGCAATACCCGATGCATCCGGTAATTCAATGCACACGCTAAGTTTGTGCAACCGGGTGTCTAAACTATTATTAGAACATTATCAGCAATTATTACAAACCCCGCAAAAAATACCCTGTTCACTTCATTTACCTGCATTGAGTTATTTAGAATGGATGGCATGGAAAGAAAGACTGGCCGTTGAAAAGTTAATGGGAAATACTGAAAAAATCATTCAAAAATTACATGCAACCAAAGGCCATTGGGAAGCGGTTTTTTGGCAGGTTTTGGCTTATAATTTTGGACTAACACAAAACGCATTGCTGTTTCAGGAAATGGCAGCATTAACACCTGTAAATATATTGGCAAAGCACAAAAACAATATTCAACAATTAGAAGCGCTGTTACTTGGTCAGGCCAATTTATTGAACAGGAATGATTTTGAAGATAAATATGTTCAGATGCTGCAAAAGGAGTATCTATTTCTGCAAAAAAAATATTCCCTGAAACCGGCAAATGCATTACCTAAATTTTTAAGGATGCGACCTGCAAATTTTCCAACCGTTCGTTTGGCACAATTGGCCATGCTCATTCATCAATCTTTTCATTTGTTTGATGCGGTAAAGAAAGCCACTACTATCCAACAGGTTAGCGCATTATTTAACGTTACTGCAAATGATTACTGGCATTATCATTACAATTTAACTGATGAACCAACTGCATATCTACCCAAAAAATTAGGTAGGCAAATGATCAATACTTTAATCATTAATACTGTAAGCCCCATGTTGTTTGCATATGGGCATTATCATAATGACGACAATTATAAAAACAAAGTAATTCAATGGTTAACGCTGCTTCCTGCCGAAAAAAATTTGATTACCAGTAACTGGTTACAATATCAAATTCCTAACAAAAATGCATTCGATTCGCAGGCATTCATTCATTTATCCCGACAATATTGTTCAGAAAAAAAATGTTTATCCTGTATGGTTGGTCATAAAATACTAAAGCAAACCAGCCAGTAATTATTCCCAAGTAAACTGAATATCTGTTTCTAAATCCGGGTGCAGGCTTCTTGCTACCGGGCAGGTACGCGCCGTATTTTCTAAAATTTGTTTTTGTTTTTCATCCAGTTGCTGCAAAGAAGTTGGAAATATGATATGGGTAATGATTTTACCAATTCTTCTGGGATCACTCTTCATAATTTTCGTAATCTCAGCCTTGGTACCGGTTAAATCAATGTTCATTGTATTGGCTTTAATGCCCATTGTTGTAATCATGCAACTACCCAAAGCAGTAGCTACCAAATCGGTTGGTGAAAATCTTTCCCCTTTCCCCTGATTATCGGTGGGTGCATCATTTTCAATTAACGTTCCACTTTGTAAATGTGTTAATTCTGTTCTTAAATTTCCTTTATACAATACAATTGAAGTCATAGGTTAAATTTTTATCTAAATTAGCATTAAAATAATTCTTGTGAAGCAATTAATTGTATTAACCTTAGCCCTGGCACCAGTTTTTTTATTTGCACAAAGTACAAATGCACTTACCAGCAGACAACAAAAAGCTGTAGAACGTAGAGAAAGAATTAATAATTTAATTAAGCAGGAAGAAGAAGGGGCACTCATTTATCAGAAACAAGGAGCATTTGGCGTGAAATTGAATACCGATGGGTATGGTATTTTTTATGAACATGGAAAATATAAAACCATTACTAAAACCAATTTGTGGTGGATGGAGTTAGGTGAGCATAAAGACAAACACGAAGAAAAAACATCTGTACCATTGGTAGGGGGTGGATTTGTTTTTTTGGGTAATCCCTACATTTACGGAAAGCAGAATAATTTCTACTGTTTTAAATTAGGACTTGGCCAGCAACGTTTAATTGGTGGTAAGGGTAATAAAAACGGCGTTGCTGTTTCAGCAATTTATGGCGGTGGTATTAGTTTAGGCATGTTAAAACCATACTATTTGCAGGTTCAGGATCCAAACAATGCCAATCAGGTAAACGATATTAAATATTCAGATAATCCAACTGCATTTCTCGATTATACGCTTATTCAAGGCTCATCCGGATTTAGTAAAGGATTGAATGAAATAAAATATGTTCCCGGTGTGCAGGCACGGGCAGCACTTCGGTTTGATTATGGAAGGTATAACGAATTACTTTCTGCATTAGAGTTAGGCGTTAATCTGGAATACTATACACAGAATATGCCCATTATGGTGAATAGTTCTGATAGAAAATTATTCTTTAATGCGTATGCTGCCATAGTATTTGGAAGAAGAAAGTAATGTAAATTTGCACATCCTTTTATTACGTATATTGTTTTATTTGAGCGAAGGATGATTCATTTTACGGCTATCAGAAATATGCATTGCTTCATGTACAAAGTTTGGGAAGCAAATATTTTAAAATAGCAAATGAACAGCAGTATTGCAATTATTTTATAAAAACAGATTTTGTGGAAGAATTACCGGTTATTTCAGCAACAACAAATGCTATAAGAATAAAAAAACCTGATTGGTTAAGGGTAAAACTGCCCATTGGCGAAAGTTACAAACATGTTCGAGGTTTGGTTGATACCCATCAATTACATACCATTTGTGAAAGTGGAAACTGCCCCAACATGGGTGAGTGCTGGGGAGAAGGTACTGCAACATTTATGATTTTAGGTAATGTATGTACCCGCAGTTGTGGATTTTGTGCTGTAGCAACAGGCAGGCCTGCACCGGTTGATTGGGATGAACCTCAAAGGGTTGCAGAAGCCATTCACTTAATGAAAGTAAAACATGCAGTAATTACCAGTGTTGACAGAGATGAATTGAAAGATGGCGGCTCCATTATCTGGCACAATACCATAAAAGCCATAAAAGCCTTAAACCCTGCAACAACTCTGGAAACATTAATTCCCGATTTCAGAGGCATATCCAATCAAATACAAAGAATTATTGATGCTGCACCTGAGGTTGTAAGCCATAACATGGAAACAGTAGAACGAATGACCCGAAAAGTTCGGGTACAGGCCAAATACCACAGAAGTTTAGAAGTGTTAAAAACTTTAAAAGCAGGTGGTATGCGCACCAAAACAGGTTTAATGTTAGGTATTGGCGAAACCAAAGAAGAAGTGATACAAACTATGCATGATTTAAGAACTGTTGATTGTGATGTGTTAACTTTAGGGCAGTACTTACAACCAACTGCCAAACATTTGCCTGTTCAGCGTTTTGTACATCCGGATGAATTTGCTGAATTAAAAGAAATTGGCTATCAAATTGGGTTCGATTATGTAGAAAGTGGCCCTTTGGTGCGTTCTTCTTACCATAGTGAAAAGCATGTTTTAAAAGGGTATGGTCGCGCCAAATGGCTGGCTGAAAAAAGTAAATAAAACAACCCCGAAGCTTTAATGCAGACAGATGGGGGAAATACTATTTTTTTTGATTGAAAAGATGAAGCTATGATTCCTATGCATTTTTTGAATAATTGGAACAGTTATTGCTAACAATTGTACAAAATCAATATATTCGAAAAGTAATTAACCTGAGTTAGGTACATCATCAATTACAAACCACTAACTCTTTTTAATGCATTTAAAAGCATCCCATCGCACATTTCTGCTAATTACTTTTTTAGCATTAAGTTCCCCTTCTTTGGCACAACGTGTTCGTGCTTTTGGTGGATTAGGCGTTAGCGCTTATCTGGGCGATTTAATACAGGGTCCCCCTGCATTAAAACAAGTTTCTCCTGATGTTATGGGAGGTGCAACCTACGATTTAGGTGAAAAAATACGCTATCGTTTAGGATTGTCTTTATTGGGTGTAAAAGGGAATGATGCTTTATCTCCCAGAGCAGATCTGCGAGCCCGTAATTTAAATTTTAAAAATTTTATATGGGAAGTTTCTAATATGATGGAATATGATATTTTAGACCGGAATGTTTATAATATTGTGCCTTATGTATTTGGCGGTTTTGGAATATACCATTTTAACCCCACCACTTACGATCGCAACGGGAACAAAGTTTACCTTCATGATATTGGTACAGAGGGACAATATTTAAATCAACCCGGTTATCCAAAGCCTTATCATAGAATGCAACTGAATATTCCATTTGGGGCCGGAGTGCGTTATGAGGTTACAGACGCATTTGCAGTTGGTTTTGAATTTAATTATCGCATCCTTTTTACCGATTATTTAGATGACGTAAGTACACCAAAATATGCAACCAACGCATTAATTGCTGCAGGTCAGTTAGAAGCTGCTTCATTATCGTTTAGGGGTGATGAGGTAAGTCCCGGTGCTAAACCACCTTTGTTATGCCACGTGGTAATCCTCATAATAAAGATGCTTTCTATTCTTTTCAGGTTACTTTCTCAGTGCGGTTAGATAATGTTTTTCTTGGCGGATATTATACTAGCCATCCCGGTGGTGGTCCGTTCGCACCCAAAACCCGCACTTATAGAAGAAATGCATATTAAGTAAGTACTTCAATTTACTTTATTCAAAAAGGCTTCAATTTACAGAAGCCTTTTTTCAACCCTAAACCCTTAAAAAACCGTTCAAATAGTAGAAAAAATCATGCCACTTTGAGGAGGTTACTAAAATCTTTCCAATTTTGAGAAGAAAAAGTCAGCTTCAATCAATGCATTTTCATCACTGTCACTACCATGTACTGCATTTTCACCAACAGATGCTGCATATTTTTTTCGGATGGTACCTTCTTCGGCCTGAGCCGGATTGGTAGCACCTATTAATTTTCTGAAATCATTCACTGCATTTTTTTTTTCTAAAATAGCAGCAACAATGGGACCACTACTCATAAAAGTTACCAACTCTCCAAAAAACGGACGTTCTTTATGAATGGCATAAAATTCGGCAGCCTGCTCAGTGGTTAATTTTGTCCACTTCATGGCTTTAATAGTAAAACCCGCTTCAATCATTTGGTTTAAGATGGCACCGGTATAACCTTTTGCAGTTGCATCGGGCTTAATCATCGTAAAAGTTCTGTTACTCATAAATGTTTTATTCAATTTGGCTGCAAAATTAATGATTTAGGTTACAGTGCTTCCAATATTCCTGCTAAATAAATGCTTATCTTTTTAAAAAGCTGTTAATGGCATATAGATTTACTCTATTTTTGCCCACCTGATTATGAAAGCAATTGAAGCATTTTATCCACTATTGAGAACGCCCAAAAAAATTATTATTACAACACATCAAAAACCTGATGGCGATGCCATGGGTTCAGCCCTTGGTTTATATCATTTTTTAGTAAAAACCGGACACGATGTTACTGTTATTACACCCACCAATTGGGCAGATTTTTTAGATTGGATGCCGGATGCGGATAAAGTTATTGATTTTGAAGCAAAAAAAGATGCAGCACTTGTGCTCATTCAATCTGCTGAAATTTTATTTTGTTTAGATTTTAATGTTTTACACCGAACCAAACACCTCGAAAAACATTTAGAAGCAGCCGAAGGGATTAAAGTACTGATTGATCATCATGAACAACCACAAGAATCGGCATTTCAATTTGGCATTAGTAATACTGCCAAAAGTTCTACTTGCGAAATGGTGTATGATTTTATTATGCAATCTGAACGTCCTGAATTATTAGATGTAACTATTGCTACTTGTTTATATACTGGTACAATGACTGATACCGGCTCGTTCAGGTTTCCTGCAACTTCAGCATCAGTACACAGAATGGTGGCACATTTTAAAGATTTAGGCTTACAGCATACGCCCATTCATGATAACATTTATGATAGTTTTTTAGAAAATCGGCTTCGTTTTATTGGGAATGCTTTACTGAACAGAATGGAGGTATTGTACGAATACAATACGGCAGTCATGTCAATCCCCAGAGCTGATATCATTCAATATGATATTAAAACGGGCGATACGGAAGGCTTGGTAAATTATTTATTAACCATTAAAGGCATTAAGTTTGGGGCCATTGTAATTGACAGGAATGAAGAAAGAAAATGGAGTTTTCGTAGTAAGGGAGATTTTGATGTGAACATATTTGCCCGTAATCATTTTGAAGGCGGCGGACACAAAAATGCAGCCGGGGGCAGAAGTAGTGATACTTTAGAAAAAACTTTAGAACATTTTTACAATGTTATTCCGGCTTACAAGGAAGCCCTGCAATAATGTTTTAAAATTTGTTCTAACTAAATTGTAAACAATAACAATACATAAACCAATGAAAATTTCAACAACAATTCTGGGGGTTGCGCTGCTGCTTGCAGGTTGTCATCAGTACAACAAAACCAAAACGGGCCTGGTATATAAAATTATACATGGCAATAGTAAGGTGCTGTTAAAACAAGGTGATATTATTAAATTTAATATTGAATACAAAATGAAAGTGGGAGGGAAAGACTCTATCTTGAATTCTACTTTCGGGCATATTCCTGCATTTGTAAAAATTGATACTGCATCTTTTGGTAAACATAGCTTTACTGAAGTGTTATTGCAATGTGCTCCGGGCGATAAAATTAATTTTGTAATGAGTATTGATACACTCAAAAATCTGGGCATGATTCCTGAATACAATGAACTGTTTAAAAAAGGCGGTACTATAGATGGCAGGGTGGATATTTTGAAAGTTTACAATAATGATGCAGCAGTTAATGCTGATTACCAAAAAGAAATGGAAGAGGAGAAAAGCAGAGAAATTAAAGATTTACAGGCCTATGCTGCAAAAAATAATATTAAAACTATCCAATCACCCAATGGAGTTTTGGTAGAGGTACAAACAGAAGGCCAGGGGCCAAAAGCCGATTCAGGCATGCAGGCATCTGTATATTATAAAGGCTACCTTGAAAATGGAAAAAAATTTGATGGCAATATGGATACGGCTACTGCTAAAAAGCCACCCTTTACCTTTGTTGTTGGCAAACACAATGTAATTCAGGGTTGGGATGATGGATTGAAATATTTTGCAAAAGGAGGGAAGGGCCGTTTATTGGTACCTGCTATGTTGGGTTATGGTCCACAGGGCAGTCCTCCGGTGATTCCTCCATACACCAATTTAATTTTTGATATTGAAGTTACGGATGTAACCATACCAGCTCCACAAAAAGCACCTGCTCCGTTATTACCCGGTTCAGTGAAACCAGTTAAATAAAAAGTATAGATTGTTCAGTTTTTGAAAGCTCCTGAAAGGGGGCTTTTTTTATGATGCCATATAAGCATTGTACAATGTAATACACTCCTGCGCAGCAGCTACATCATGCACCCGTAAAATGTTTGCACCATTTATTAAACCCGCCATGTGCATGGCTGTTGTTGCATTAAGTGCCTCACTGGCATTTTCTTTTTGAAGTGTTTTATATAAAAAAGACTTTCTTGAAATGCCCAACAAAATGGGCTTATGCAGTATCTGAAAAATACTGAGTTGTTTAATCAATAAAAAATTCTGCTGAATATTTTTGCTGAATCCAATGCCGGGGTCAATTATCATATCTATAATTCCGGCCTCTTTTGCCAGCGTGGTTTTTTTGATAAAATAGTCTACAATATCTAAACAAATATCCTCGTATGAAGTATACTTTTGCATGGTTTGAGGTGTGCCCTGCATATGCATACAAATATAGGGTACGTGCAGATTTGCAACCGTTTCAATCATTTTCGGGTCTAAATTTCCACCGCTAATATCATTCACTATATCAGCACCTGCCTCAACAGCAGCTTTGGCTACAGAGGCATAAAAAGTATCTACCGATATAAAAACTTCAGGTAACGTTTTACGAATTTGTGTAATTACCGGAATAATGCGTTCCATTTCTGTTGCAGCTGTTTGCAGACTACTTTTAGGATGGGTGCTTTGTCCGCCTATGTCTATAATAACAGCCCCCTCTTTTGTCATTTTTTCTGCCTGCTCAACTGCTGTTTGTATGGTGGTTTGCCGGCTGTCTTTAAAAAAAGAATCGGGTGTTGCATTAATAATGCCCATAATGATGGGTTTTTCAATTACCAATAACCTTCCATTACAATTGAGCGTATACATTCTTTGCTTTCATTTATCTTGCAACAAAATTAATAGTAAAGCAGTCTGTTTGTTCTAATTGAAAATAATTGATATTTTCATCAAAATTATATTGCATTCTTTATTTCAATAGAATAACCGGGTTATATACTCAGGCCTTTAACAAATGAATATGAACATTACTAACCAGCAGTACGATGCAGTAATACAGCAGTGTAAAAAAATTTTTGTTCAAAAAGCGGCAGATTATGGAACAGCCTGGCGTGTTTTAAGAATTGTTTCTGTGGTAGATCAGTTATTTATTAAGGCATTGCGCATTAGAACGATACAAGATAAAAAAACACAATTGGTAGCAGATGATATCGCCTCTGAATTTAAAGCCATTGTGAATTATGCAGTGATTGGATTAATTCAACTTGAAATTGGAGATGCCAAAGTAGAAGAAATTCCGGTTACGCAGGTAGAAGAGTGGTATGAAAAGCAAATACAGATTGCCAAAAACATTATGCAAAATAAAAATCATGATTATGGTGAGGCCTGGCGAGAAATGAGTCAGGAAAGTTTTGCCGATTTAATTCTAATGAAATTGATGCGCATCAAGCAGATTTTATTTAATGATGGCAAAACGATTGTAAGCGAGGGAATTGATGCCAATTTTATTGATATTATCAATTATGCCGTATTTGCATTAATATTAATGCATGAATAAATACAGGATATAAATTAAGCTAGCTTTTATCAAGTTGTTTGAAACTTGGTTATAAAAATATTTTTTAATTTTCATTTTGCCATTTGAATTTTATTAACAGATTAACGAATTAAAATTACTGCCATGAAATATTTAATAATAATTGTCAGGTGGTTGGTGGGGCTGTTATTTATTTTTTCAGGTTTGGTAAAAGCCAATGATCCACTTGGGTTAAGTTACAAAATGCAGGAATTTTTTGAGGCATGGCATTGGAATTTTTTCGATTCATTTTCATTGTACATGGCATTTGGTATGAATCTTTTGGAAGTGCTGGCCGGCGTTGCCATTATTATTGGCTGGAAGGCTCGGTTTTTTAGCAGGTTATTATTGATACTGATTGTATTTTTTACATTTTTAACCAGCTACGTCTTATTCAGTGGCAAAATAAAAGCTTGTGGCTGTTTTGGAGATTGTATTCCTTTAACACCCATTCAAACTTTTACGAAGGACGTATTGTTATTAATACTCATTATTTTTCTTGTTTTCACAACTAAATATGTAAAGCCTTTCTTTTCATCAGGCGTTGCATTCGTTACATTAATTGGCGTAGTGCTGATATTAGCTATTACACAATGGTATGTTTTGCGGCATTTACCCTTTATTGATTGTTTGCCCTATAAAATTGGGAACAATCTGTTAGATGAAATGAAAACACCAGAAAATGCAGTTTCGGATGTTTACACCTATACTTTTCAATATCAAAAAGATGGAAAAATGATTGAGTTTGCTGAAGACAGTATTCCGGATGATTTAGATAGCAGTTATGTATTTGTTGACAGATCTGCCAAATTGATTAAAAAAGGCAATGGGTTAACGGCCGCCATTGCCGATTTTGCATTACAAACCGCTGATGGATCTGATACTACACAGGCCCTTTTACAAACAAAAGGCAGGTATATTCTTCTTTTTTCCCGTGATTTTTCGAATGTAAAAAAGTGGGAAGAGATGTTTCAGAAAATATACCAGGATGCCGGCAGTATGCATATTCCTGTTTTTATCGTTACGGCTGACCTGGCGGAAGGAAAGCGTTTGTTCCCAAATGTTAACGTATTACAATGCGATGCAACAGTGATGAAAACCGCTGCAAGAGTAAATCCAACTTATATTATAATGCAAGGTCCAACTGTAAAAAATAAAATAAGTTTTGCAGATGCACAAAGCGTATTGGCTTTTCTAAAACAAGAATAATGGCAATTTTTATTCTAAAAAAATCATTATATGGAATGCTGGTACTATTGGGTGTTTTGTTGCTGGTATTCACACTGTTTCAAGGTTTAGGTGATCCTGCAAGATTAATCATGGGGCAAACTGCTGACAAAGCCACCATTCAAAATATTCGGAAACAATTGGCATTGGATGAACCCAAATGGAAACAATTTTTAATTTACATCAATGATGTTTCTCCACTTTCTATTTATCCCGAAAAGGCCATTTTTCAAAAAAATTTAAATGGCTTTTTCATTGGTGGCCATTATAAAGTTGGTATCAAACTGCCTTATTTAGGCCGTTCTTATCAAAGCCGGAAAACAGTAACAGCAATTTTAACAGAGGCATTTCCCAATACCATATTACTCACTGTTGCGGCTATACTTATGGCGTTTTTGTTAGGCATTAGCTTAGGTGTTTTGGCTGCTGTGAAGAAAGGAAGCTGGATCGATACAACCACTGTATTTACCAGCATATTGGGAATTTCTGTTCCTTCTTTTTTTACAGGAATTGTAATAGCTTATCTGTTTGGTTTTTTATTGTCTCAATATACCGGTCTGCACATGCTGGGCAGTTTATATTATATTGATCCTTTTAAAGGAAAGCAACTAGACTTGAAAAACTTAATTCTTCCGGCCATTACTTTGGGTATACGACCGCTTGCCATTTTTACCCAATTAACCAGAAGTAGTTTATTGAATGAGTTGCAACAGGATTATATTCGAACAGCATATGCCAAAGGATTAACTCGTACTAAAGTACTATTTGTTCATGCGTTAAAAAATGCATTGAATCCTATTATTACTGCCATAACCGGTTGGTTTGCGGAATTACTGGCAGGCGCATTTTTTGTGGAATATATTTTTGGTTGGAATGGGATTGGAAAAGTTACGGTAGATGCTCTGGAACAACTTGATTTTCCGGTAGTTATGGGCAGTGTTTTGTTAACAGCTTGCTTTTTTATTGTAATGAATATACTCTCCGATGTTTTGTATGCATGGATTGATCCCAGAGTAAAATAACATAGTTCTAATTAACTGATTTTTATCATTTCTTCCATAATCGTTTTTACTACCTTTATCATGCAATTCTGCAATCACCTTCTTACATGTGGTTTTTAAACAAATCCTATACTTATATATTTTTATTTTATAAAATAATATATATATGTATTTGTGAATGCCGCATGTAATAAAACAAATTCTTACGTATGAAAAATGTACATGAATTGTTAGAAAAACAAACTGCTAAATTTAATTATATTAGCAGCAAAGCAACTGTTCTGGAAGCGCTTGTTTTAATGAAGGTGGCGAATGTTAGTTATGTTATTGTTACGGATGATGACCAGTATAAAGGTATTGTTTGTGAAAAAGACTGCCTGCATAAAATTGCATTGAACGGACTGTGTCCGGAAAAAACTTTTGTAAAAGATATTTTGATAAAAGATTTCCCGATTGTTGAACCGGAAGATAGTACAGAACGTTGTATGGAATTAATGAACAGTTTCCAGATTTTATATCTGCCGGTTTTTAAAGGGCATAAATTTTTAGGTGTTCTAAGTATTTATGACATTTTAAAGGAAACTGCAGAAGAACAACATTTAAAGCATAATGAAGATTATACCTATGCTTAATATTGGAGTTAGCGAATAACTACTTCAGTAATAAGTTTTTCCTGCAACGCCTCATTAATACGTTCAATAATTTGGCTTTTTTGATATTGTAGCTCATTTTTTAATGGGCCTACAGGCGTATATACAAATAATGTATTATTAATAATCTCTATTTTTGTAGTGTACTTAGCAATTGTTTTACCCATCACTTCTTCCCAAATTTGGGTAATTTGAACGGCTCTCAGCCCATTGCGTAAATTGCTTTTATTTACAAACTGATGGAGTGCATCTCCAATACTAAATTCTCCCATGCTGTAAAGATAATTTGGTTATAATGTAATTAAACTAAAATTTACCTGCATTTTTTTTAAATAATTGCTGAGTCTTTCGGCGTGCGTATCCGTAATAAATACCTGACAGTTTTCCTGTACACAAACTATATAAAATAACTGATGCATTCGTTGCTCATCTAATTTTTCAAACACATCATCCAACAACATAATGGGAGCAACTTTTTTTTGTTCTTTTAAAACAGAAAATTCTGCCAGTTTAATGGCTAACAACAATGTTTTTCTCTGCCCCTGTGATGCCCTGTTTTTAAAACTGTTTTCCTGCATGGTTATTTCAAGATCATCTTTATGAATGCCGGAATTGGTTCTTTGTAACAGCATATCTTTTTGTAACGAAGCCTTCAGTAAATCTTTAAAACTGTTTTCATTCAATTGGCTGATGTAGCTGATTGAAATACCATCATCGCTACCTGCAATTAATTGATAGTTTTCCAAAATTTTTGGAATGAATTCAATAGTGAATTTTTTTCTGTGTTGGTAAATAATGCCGCCATAATACACAAACTGGATATCAATGGCTTCCAACAAAGTAATATCGTGCTGCCCGGTGCCGGCTATTTGTTTCAATAAACTGTTGCGTTGTTGTAGTAATTTATTGTATTGAATCAGTGCTTCTAAATAAGTAGCATTGTATTGTGATAAAATGGTATCAATCAGCCTTCGTCTTTCTTCACTCAGTCCTACAACAATTGCAGCATCATCGGGAGCAATCATTACACAGGGAAACCGGCCAATATGTTCAGAAAATTTTTTATAAGTTTCCCGATCTAATAAAAATTCTTTTTTATTATTCTCCCGTAAAATGGCAACAGTTTCAAAAGATTGATTATTATTTTCGAACAAACCTTCCAAACGCATACCCTTTTTACCTTGCTGAACTGAAAATGTATCCTGTCTGGTAAAATAACTTTTGGTAAAACACAAATAATAAATTGCATCCAGCAAATTGGTTTTACCGGTACCATTTGGTCCGCATATCCCGGTTACAGCTTCAGTAAACTCCCAACTGCTACTGTCGTAATTTTTAAATTGAAATAATGATATCTTCTTCAAATAAAGCATGATAGATTTGCAAAATAAGCAGGATAAATTGA
Source organism: Hydrotalea sp. GW822-HT8A01 (assembly GCF_058798575.1). Taxonomy (NCBI): domain Bacteria; kingdom Pseudomonadati; phylum Bacteroidota; class Chitinophagia; order Chitinophagales; family Chitinophagaceae; genus Hydrotalea; species Hydrotalea sp. GW822-HT8A01. Next base: position 3,287,536 of record NZ_CM179506.1, on the reverse strand, counting down.
AACACGTATTTTTATAAAAAAATTGCAGGGTTTGAAAACAATACTAACAAAGGAACAATTGCATTTAACCGTACAACGTTTGGCTTGCCAAATTAGAGAAGATTATCCCGATTTGCAGGATACTGTGTTGATAGGTTTACAGCCCCGTGGGGTTTTTTTTAGCAATAAAATAGCCCAGGCATTGCAGCAATTATTGCCACAACAAACATTTCATTATGGAAAATTAGATATTACTTTTTACAGGGACGATATTCGAAAGGAATTGCACCGTGCCAATAAAACAGATATCCTTTTTAATATTGAAAACAAAAATGTAATACTGATAGATGATGTGCTATATACCGGCAGAACAATTAGAGCTGCCTTAGATGCATTGGTTGATTTTGGCAGACCGGCCAAAGTAGCTTTATGTGTCTTGATTGACAGAAGATTCAGCAGAGAATTTCCAATACAGCCCGATTATATTGGCCGATCTATTGATACCATTGTTTCCCAAAAGGTAAAAGTACATTGGTTAGAAACAGATGAGGAGGAATATGTAGAATTATTAGACAGCTAATTTGTGAAAACATTATCTTCGCTTTTTAATGGCACTATCTACCAAACATCTCCTTGGTATTAAGGATCTTCAAAAAGAAGATATTGGACTTATTCTGCATACTGCAACACAATTTAAAGAGGTATTGCAGCGGACGGTAAAAAAAGTTCCTTCTCTTCGTGACATCACCATTGTAAATTTATTTTACGAAAATTCTACCCGTACGCGTATCTCTTTTGAATTGGCTGAAAAAAGGCTCAGTGCAGATACCATCAATTTTACTGCTAGTGGTTCATCGGCTGCAAAAGGTGAAACACTGTTAGATACGGTGAATAATATTTTAAGTATGAAGGTGGATATGGTGGTGATGCGCCATAGCGCCAGTGGTGCCCCCCATTTTTTAGCCCGCCATATTCCCGCAGCTATTATTAATGCCGGTGATGGTATCAATGAACATCCAACACAAGCCCTTTTAGATGCCTTTTCCATGACTGAAAAATTTGGTTCTTTAAAAGGTTTAAAAGTGGCCATAATTGGTGATATCATGCATAGCCGTGTAGCATTGAGCAATATTTATTTATTGAACAAAATGGGAGCAGAGGTAATGGTAGCCGGGCCTCCAACATTAATTCCACCTTATATTACAACTGCTTTAGGTGTAAAGGTTACCTACAGTTTAAAAGAAGCTTTGCAGTGGTGCGATGTGGCCAATGTGTTACGCATCCAATTAGAACGGCAAAATCAACCCTTGTTTTCATCATTGCGGGAATACAATTTAAGCTATGGCATTAATCGCCGGTTATTAGAAAATTTGGGTAAAGAAATTGTGATTATGCACCCAGGACCTATTAATCGCGGTGTTGAGTTAGATAGCGATGTGGCCGATGGTCCCTTTTCAATAATTTTACACCAGGTAGAAAATGGGGTAGCGGTGCGTATGGCTGCTTTATATTTATTATCGAACCGTAATGCTTAACACTGAAAAAGAGTAGATATTCTTGTTCAGAAAAAAATAATGCTATGCAAAGAATCTGTCTTTTTCCCGGAACTTTTGATCCGGTAACCTTAGGGCATGTGGATATTATTAACCGGGCATTACCATTATTCGATAAAATTTTTGTTGGTATAGGTATTAATGCCGCAAAAAATCCAATGTTTTCAGCAGCACAACGTATGGCTTGGTTTAAAGCCATTTATAAAAATGAACCCAAAGTGGAAAGTATTTGTTACGAAGGCCTAACCATTGATTTTTGTGCCATAATTGGTGCTCGCTTCATTTTAAGAGGTATTCGTTTTGTTAGCGATTTTGAATACGAAAAATCAATTGCAGATGCCAACAGAACAATGAATCGGAATATTGAAACCATTTTTTTAACCGGTGAACCAAAATATACATCTGTAGCATCTACTATTGTTCGCGATATTTTAAAAAATGGCGGAAATGCTGCCCCGTTTTTACCCGATGAAGTGATTGCAACCATTAATCATTAATTCAGTGAGAAAGCACATCTGGTACCTTGAACAGCTTAGTATTGCTGACTTAAATAGCCTTGGTAAAAATACGATGGGCGAGGTGTTGGGTATTGAATTTACAGAAGTAGGTAGTGATTATCTGAAAGCTACCATGCCCGTTAATCAAAATACCCGCCAGCCATATGGTTTATTACATGGCGGCGCATCCGCAGCATTGGCCGAAACGTTGGGGAGTGTTGCTTCTGCACTCATTATTGATCCGGATAAGCAAATTTGCGTGGGCATTGAAATTAATGCCAATCATTTAAAAGGGGTAAAAGAAGGGTTTGTTACCGGAATCTGTTCGCCTTTGCATATTGGAGCCACTACACATGTTTGGGATATCCGTATAACGAATGAAAAGCATCAATTAATTTGCATCAGCCGGTTAACGGTAGCTATTCTTAAAAAACACTAATTCAGATAGCCGGCCTTTTGAAATACTTCTATTAAAGTGGGATAAGTTTCTTTTACATAAGTATTTAATTCGTTGCGCTCAATCCATTTCACTTCAACAATATCTTCAATACTTTGGGGCACTAATTTTTCCTTTTTACCGGCTTGCATTTTAAACCAATGGGTGTGCTTTTCAATGGCTTCTCCTGAAAATGGATCAATATATTCATGCACTGTAACAGTAATTTCTGCTTCAATTAACAAATTTTGTAAGCCGGTTTCTTCTGTTATTTCACGAAGTGCACAAGCTTCAATAGTTTCATTTTCTTCTTTCTTGCCTTTGGGTAAATCCCATTTACCTCTTCTGTAAATCATTAAAACTGCATCATCTTCATTGGTAATCAATCCGCCACCGGCTATAATTTTCTTTTTCATATCCCTTTTATTGATAGAATGTGAATAATATTACGCAAGGTAAATATTTCATCGTGGCGGCTAAGCTTAATTTAGCGTAAAATTTGATTGATTTTTGCGAATAAATGAAAGTAAATATGCAAACAAACGAACGGGCAGTTGCCGAAAAATTAGTGCAGATTAAAGCCATACAATTAAGTCCAAACCAGCCCTTTACCTGGGCCAGTGGGTGGAAAAGTCCAATTTATTGCGATAACAGAAAGATACTTTCTTATCCCTATGAGCGTGACTTTATAAAAAGTGAACTGTGTAATGTATTGTTTAGTGAATTTGATGCTGCTGAGGCCATTGCCGGAGTAGCTACTGCCGGAATAGCCTGGGGGGCTATGGCAGCCGATCAGTTAAAATTACCATTTTTATATGTTCGCCCTAAACCAAAGGAACATGGGTTGGGCAATCAGATAGAAGGTGCTGTACTGCCCGGCAAAAAAGTGGTGGTGGTAGAAGATTTGATATCTACCGGAAAAAGTAGTTTGCTGGTGGTAAAAGTACTGCAGGATGCAGGCATGGAAGTAGTAGGGATGGTATCTATATTTACTTATGGTTTTGAAGCAGCAGCAACAGCTTTTAAAGAAGCTGGAATAGTATATCGCTCGTTAACCAATTATAGCGTTTTAATTGATCTATCCATCGAAAAAAAGCTGGTAGATGCCTCAACTGAACAATTATTGCTAAATTGGAGAACAGATCCGGCCAACTGGCAACAATAATAAGGTTAATGTACACATCGAAATTTTCGTATTATGCTTAAAAAAATTGCACTTGTTTTTGTTTTGGGTTTAATTGTTCATTCCGCTCAAAGTCAGGTACTGGCCGCAAGGCCGCAATGGGTTACCATTAAATCTGATAATTTAAAATGCTGGCAATGTAAAGAGCAGCTGGATAAATATCTGATTATTGAAAACAATGCCAACATGCAAAAAGGGATGATACAGTGGAAGATAAATTTATTAGCCGGCGAAATCAGGGTGCAATACATACCCGACAGGGTTTCTGTGGATGAAATTAAAACGGCTCTAAATAATGCCGGATTTGATGCCGATAATGAAAAAGCAGAACCGGATGCCTATCAAAAATTACCGCCTATTTGTAAACGAGCTGCAGATGGGGGCGGCCCGCAAAAAGGAAAACCCTGCCATATACAACCCATACAATAGTTTTTTTAGAAAAAAGGAATGCGCTGGTTCCCTTTATAATCGAACGGCAAATTGATAAAAATTCCCGATTTGCCCACTTTACTGGACCCTTTTACTTCCAGCAAAATTTCTTTTTGCAAAAGGCTGTTCCAGGCATTTTTGTAAAGTACTTGTTTAGAAATGGTGATTGCAGCCGGTAATTCAAAAGCTGACTTTTTGGCAATTTTTAATAAAGTATCTAAACAATAATGGCCAATAAAATTGCCGTTCACAAAAATATTTCCCTCTACTTTTTTTAGTACCACATTAAAATTATTCGGGTTGGTAAATGCCAGATTCAATCGAATGCCGATTGAATCTTTTGCTTTTGGCAGCATAGCAACATTTTGGATAGAACGAAAAACAAAGGCCTGAGGTTGCTGGCAACTCCAAAACAGGAAAATGCAAAAGGATAGGAGTATGGTATTTTTCACGCTATACAATTTTGCATGAAAAGTAGTCAAAAATTTCAGTTACGCAATTGAAAGAAAATTTGCCTTATTTTTGATGCTAAACAATTTAGATTTTTTTCAATACCCGTTTGAAAAATTTAGAGCTATAAAATTTAGTTGATAAAAATAAACATAAATACTTGTTTATAAATTATTTATAATTATTTATTTAAAATAAAAAATAGATAATTTCATGCTAAAAATAACAATATTTACAAAAAATTAAATTATATGAATAAATGAATAATAAATTAACATTAGTAATTGATAATCAGTATTTTATAAACGTTGAATTATTTAAGGCTTTACTTAATTTTTCAAATGTTAAAATTGAAATATGCGATAACTGGCAAAAAATGAGTTTTCGCAACCGGAGTATGGTTGCCGGGGCTAATGGACTGATTGGCTTAACAGTTCCTGTTCTAAAAGGACGGGATCAAAAAGGATTATTTAAGTTGGTTAAAATTGACTATCGTTCCAAATGGCAGCAACAGCATTGGCGAACTATTGTGTCTTGTTACAATCGTTCTCCCTTTTTTGAATATTATGCTGATTCACTTCATGAGGTAATTTTTCAGGAATACGCTTTGCTGTTTGAACTGAATCTGGCTACTTTACAATGGGCAATTCAGTGTTTAAAATTTTCTGTCAATTTGACGTATACTGATAGCTTTTTACCACAATACCCTAATTTTGTAACAGATTACAGAAACAGGTTTAGCCCTAATAATTTCCAAAATATTGATCAACCTGTTTATTATCCGCAGGTTTTTGAGGCCAAAATTGGCTTTCAAAAAAATTTAAGTTGTATTGATATTATTTGCTGCGAAGGTCCCAATACTATTAATGTATTGCAAACTGGAGTTTAATTACCTATGGTTTGCAGTTTTTGATTTGTTTGAAAATGACACTGGATAAATCAGGTTAATGCAATAACGCTTTTGATGGCGGTTGATTTCTTTTTGTTGAACTGACTTCAGGAGCTGTGGTTATTTTTTGAAGATAAATTCTATTGGTTATGCAAGATTTTCTGAAACAAATTTTCTGGAAAAATAAAGTATTGGATTATGCCATTGTGCTGGGTTGGATGATTTTTGTCTGGATGATTTTTAAGATCTGTAAAAGATATATCATCCGGCTTCTTAAAAAAATTACAAGTAAAACAAAAAATAAATTCGATGATCAGATAGTGGTAGCTGCAGAAAGGTTCGTAATTCCCTATAGCTATCTTTTTATCAATTATGTCATTATTAATACGCTTACCCTTTCTCCCAAAATAGACAAAATTTTTTCTGCCGGCCTGTCTGTTGTAACCATGTATTATGCCGTTCGGTTAATCAATTACCTGTTCCATAGTCTGGTTTTGTTGTATATGAGCATTAAAAATGAACCGACTGAACGCGTAAAGCAATTAAATGGTGTATTGGTTTTAATTAAAGTATTGATTTGGGGTGCAGGGTTTATTATGTTATTAGACAATTTGGGGTACAATGTTACCACCATTATTGCAGGTTTAGGGGTTGGAGGTATTGCCATAGCATTGGCTGCACAGAATATTTTGAGTGATTTATTTAGTTATCTGGTTATTTTCTTTGATAAACCTTTTGAAATTGGTGATTTTATTGTGGTAGGGAATACCGGTGGGGTGATTGAAAGAATTGGAATCAAAACCTCTCATCTCAGAAGTTTAGATGGTCAGCAATTGGTAATGCCCAATGCAGAATTGGTGAAATCTACCATACATAATTATAAAAGGATGGAACGGCGCAGAGTGGTATCGTCAATTGGTGTAGTGTATAATACCAGTACGGTACATTTACGTCAATTGCCCGGTATGCTTCAGGAAATTGTACGCACTGCAGGTGCCACTTTTGATCGGGCGCACCTCAAGTCGTTTGGTGATTTTTCAATCAATTTTGAATATGTATACTATATAGAAACACCGGATTATTTGATATATATGAATACAGTACAGAACATAAATCTAGCTGTATTTGAAAAGTTTGAAAAAGAGGGGATAGAGTTTGCATTCCCATCACAAACCATCTATCTGGCCAATGCAAATCAAAACGAAATTCCTTTTATAACAGAAAAGCAGTAATATTGGGAAACTGGTTCAGAACAGGCTGATATATGAATGAACCCAAGATCCGGCTAAGCTTTAAAACTTGCTTGGATTTTTTTGCAGAGTTCAGTTTCAATCATTTTTTCAGCTACATCAATCATATTGGCAAAAGCTTTGGCATTACTAATGCCATGCCCAATGATTACCGGCTTTGAAACACCTAATACAGGGGTACCTCCATAATTTTCGTAATGAAAGCGTTTTAGGTAAGCATCATTCTGTAAATTTCTTTTACTGGCAATATCATAAAAGCTTTCGGCTAATTTTAATACCACATTGCCGGTAAATCCATCGCATACAATAATGTCTGCTTTGTCTTCAAAAATATCTCTCCCTTCAACATTTCCGGAAAATTGGATGTGCGGATTGTTTTTTAAAAGGGGATAGGTAGTTTGGGCCAAAATATTTCCCTTGCCTTCTTCTTCCCCAACATTCAACAATCCAACTTTTGGTTGCGTAATATGTAGAATATGTTGTGCATATAAACTACCTAAAACAGCAAATTGATCCAGATGTTCTGGTTTACAATCTGCATTTAAACCTACATCCAGCAATACACCTGTACTGCCGTTTATTTTAGGAATGATGGTGGCTATAGTTGGCCTGATAACCCCTTCAATAGCTTTAATGCTAAAAAGTGCCCCTACGAGCATGGCACCGGTATTACCGGCACTGATAAAAGCATCAATTTTTTGGGTTGCCAGCAAATGAAAACCAATGGCTATTGAACTTTTGTTTTTTTCTTTTAAAGCTTTGGTGGGATGTTCGTGATATCCAATTACTTCATCTGCATGAACAACAGGAATGTTATTTAATTCGTGGGCAGATAATAAAGGAGCTATCGTGGCCTCGTTACCAATGGCTGTGATGGTAATATTATTTTTATGCGGATAATTACCGGAATGCAAGTACTCTTGAATGCCTTTTACAGCTTCTAAAGGAGCATAATCTCCACCCATTAAATCTATTCCTATATTCATTTGATTCAGTCTGTTTTATTGCTCAACAAGAAATGCCTGTTATGGAACTCTGTGTGGCTAAACGTTTAAACGTTGATGAATATTATATTGCTGAAAATCTACTACTGTAAGGTTTGTAGACAATATATGCTTCGGTAAAGGTATTGATAAAAACAAAAAAAGCTGCTATTCGTTACAAAACAAGTAGCAGTATGCATTTATGTAATAGAAAATTAAGCTTTTAAGGGTGCTTTTTCAGCTACTAATTTTCCTTTGTAATACAATTTACCTTCACTTACATGTGCACGATGGCGTACATGCGTTTCACCGGTAGTGGTGTCTTTACTTAAAGTAACGGTTTCTGCAATGTAATGCGTTCTTCTTTTTGCACTACGTTGTTGAGAATGTCTGCGTTTTGGATTGGGCATAACCTAAAATTTATACTTTCAAAAAATTATTCTAAACCTTTTATTTGATCCAATCCCTTCCATAGGGGATTGTTTCCGTTATTGACCTGTTCTTCCATTTTTTTGAGTTGTTCTAAAACAATCTTATTACATAATGTTCCGCCGTATTCATCGGGGTTACACATGTTTTGAATGGGCAAACAAAGATTAATGAATTCATAAATCCAGTCTGCAATCAGCAAATGACTTTCACCTTTGCCAATATAAAATACATCCGGGTCTTCTTCCTGATGATTCATTAAATCAGGTTCTTCCACCATTTTCACTACAATATTAAATTCATCCCAAAGTAGTTTGGTTAGTGGATTGCCACACCGGTCGCATTGAATATCTACCGTGCCATCAATATCAAATTTCAATTGCATAAAGCCATTCTTTTTATCGAGGCTTAGTTTGATATTTGCATTGCAATTGGTAAAATCCTGATGTCCATAAGCTGTAAAGAACTTATCTTCAACCCTATATTCAAAAACATGAAGCCCTGATTTCAACCCAACAAAAGCTATTTCAAATTCCCTGTTATGGCTCATGGTTTGTTTTTTAGGGTGGGCAAAGGTACAATATCGTATTGAAAGAGCAAAAGGAAATTATTATACCATATTCAGTGACCCGGTAAATTGATAATGAAATTAAGAAATAAACAGTTTTTGGTAAAGCAAAATTTTATCTGGAATGTTCTCATTATTCTGATTGGCAGTATTCAGTTCGCCACATTTTATCCAAATTTTGTTGAAAAACTATACAGTACACACCTATATGTTGGGTATGCCCAAATATTAAGATGGTTAACCGGCTGGTTGCCATTTAGTTTGGGTGATGTTTTGTATATTTTAATAGGTCTTTATTTGTGTTATTCAGTTATTCGATTGATAAAAATCTGCCTGGTTCGAAAAAATGGCGCACAAATTTGGTTAATACTTAAAAATTTATTGAAAATTGTTGTGGTTGCCTATGTCTGGTTTATGTTGAGTTGGGGATTGAATTATCATCGATTGGGTATTGCTTATCAGCTACATTTACAGGTAAATCCTTATACAAATGATGAATTGTGTGTGTTGCGAGACAGTTTAGCTGTAAAGTTAAACAGCCTAAGACAACAAATAGGTCAGGATTCAATATTGCCATCTCCTGATTTAATAACTTTATATTGGCAGGCACCAACATACTATCAACAGGCTTCAAAACTGTATCCATTTATTCAATACCATTACCGAAGTATTAAAAACAGTTTGTTTACACCGTGGGCAAAATATTTTGGATGGGGGGGCTATTATAATCCCTTTACCGGCGAAGCACAGATAAGGGCCGATATGCCCCGCATATTAATTCCTTACACTGTATTGCATGAAATGGCACATCAAATTGGTTATGCCGGTGAAGAAGAAGCCAATTTTGTAGGCTATTTGGTTGCCAGAGAATCTGGAAATGCCTATGTTGCTTATTCCTGTTACAGTGAATTGTATAAATATGTATACAATGAATTATTGTTGAGAAATACCTTTCCGGATGCTACTCCGGCTTTAGATACCTTGGTTAGAAATGATTTTAAGCGGGTCAATCGGTTTTTTATGCAGGAACAAAACAGTATTGCCCCACAGATAATGGATTTGTATGATGTTTATTTAAGAGCGAATCAACAAAAGAACGGTATTAACAGTTATAATGAAGTAGTGGGTTTGTTAATAGCTTTTCAAAAAAAATATAAAAAAATTTAATGCTTAAAAATTCATTGTTGCACTCATTACTATTATGGTTTTAGGGGCAGCAGGTGGCATTGTTACTGCACCACAAATTGGTATGCCCATTTGAATAAACCCTTTATTAATCCGCCCAATGGTTTGTTTGCTCCGGTGTGGACATTTTTATATGCCTCTATGGGCGTTTCTTTTTATTTGCTTTAAAATAGTGCTGCTTCACCTAAAAAGCAAAAGGCTATATTATTGTTTGTTATACAATTCTTGCTAAATATTGTCTGGTCATTTATATTTTTTATTTGCATAAAACCGGATGGGCGCTTGCAGAAATACTATTGATGCGGTTGTTTATTTTACTGACCATCATTTATAGCGCTTCGTTCAAAAATGGGCAGCGTGGTTATTAATACCATATATTGCCTGGGTAAGTTTTGCAGCCATATTGAACGGAGCTATTATGTTAAACTAAAAACTGTTTTTCCACATCATACTTTCAATGGGCTTATTGGGTTGGTGGCTGTATTTTGCATTTAATTTTTGGTTGTATTTCACAGCAATATCACCTTCAACAGGAAAATATATTAATTGACCAATGGGCATTCCTTTATATATTTTAACCGGTTGTTTTACTGAAATTTCAAGTGTCCAGTTGCCACAAAATCCAACATCTCCTTTACCTGCAGTGGCATGTATATCTATACCAAGCCGTCCGGTGGATGATTTGCCTTCCAAAAATGGCACATGAGCATGGGTTTCGGTATATTCAGCAGTAACACCCAAATAAAATATATGCGGATACAATACAAAGCCTTCATCGGGTATTTCAAAATACTCTATTGTGTTGTGTAGTTTTGCATCTAAAATATGGTCTTTATATGTGGCTAAAGTACTGCCCAGATGCACATCATAACTATTACTCCCTAAACAGTCTTGTTGGAAGGGTACAATTTTGATAGTACCTTTTTCCATCTCTTCCAAAATTCGTGTATCCGATAAAATCATGTGTGTTGACTATTTAAATGGTTGATTCAAAGCATTTTTATGTAATGGCCAATTACCCATTCCTGTTTTAATTACATTGTATAGTGCAATATAATTCGTAATTCTGCATGAAGAACTATTCCTTTTTTTATGCCCTTGTTTTATCAACAAAATATTAACGAAAATACCCGACTGGCCATTTGGCAAATAACAGAACCATTGGATTTTTTTTTGAAAGAAATACCTGTTCAGCATAAAGTTACCCATAAACATAAACAGCTGCAACATGCCGCTGGCAGATATTTACTGCCTTTTTTATTTGATGATTTTCCTTATGATGAAATTTTAATAGCCGATACCCGAAAGCCCTATTTACCAGATGAACAATACCATTTTTCTATTTCGCATTGTGGTAATTATGCCGCGGCCATTGTTAGCAGGTATGAAAGAGTAGGAATTGATATTGAAATGCCCCAAGAAAAGATTGTAAACATTAGTACCAAATTCATGCACCCCGATGAATTTTTATTTGTTCGGTATGGTGGCGATTTAATTGCGACCACAACTTTATTGTGGAGTGCCAAAGAAGCCATGTACAAATGGTGGGGGATGGGTAAAATTGATTTTAAAGAAATGTTGCGTATTGAATCAACAGACAGTATTACCCAAACCCTGCATGCCAACTTTCAAAATCTGGATATAACACAACCATTATTACTTCATTATCGTTTTTTGCAACAATTGTGTATGGTATGGCTTACTACGCCGGCATTACAATGATTTTCCGGGAGTAGCTTGCCTAGGTATTAAAGCCAAACTTTTTTTGAGGTTTTGTTTCAGTTGCATTTTTACAATTTGCCCCATTGTATGTGCTTTTAAGAATACAGGTTGTTCAAAATGTTCGCTCAACTCTTGTTTCAGCTGGTTAATTTTTTCCGGTTTTGAAATCATGTCATTACTCATAATATCCAATAATTCTTTGATTCTATATTTAGCGGAAGATAACCTGAAAGCCATCAGTGTTTTTTCTTCAGCCTGGTATTGCGAAATGGATTCTTTATTCAAATACTTAGCTACCAAAGCAACAAAGGCATTATTTTCTTTAAAAAATTGTGGCAGGTACAAGTTTTTTCTTCCTTCATAGGATTGCTGATCAAAATCAATTGCACGAATACGGTATTGATAACCTTCAATATCGGGTGTAATATTCACAACAAAATTATAGCTGCGCATATCGCCCAATAAATGGGTAAAACAACGTTCATTAAATTTTACAAATTCCTTTGCCAGTCGAATAGCATTTAAATCAGGTGCATGTAAGTAATTGGAAATAAATTTATCGCCTGGAATGCCTGGTATATGTTCTTCAATTAATGTGTTTTTACAGGTAAAATAGGTAATACGGTTAGGCGATAACAAATGTTCCAATTCAAGTCCATATACCCGGCTGGCATCTGCTTGTTTAATATAATAGTGATCCTGGTTGTCGTTGAACTTATTAATGATTCTTATTCGGAAAGGCTGACTGTTGCCAAAATAACAAAAATCAATACCTGCAACATCTAAATGATTAATAAAACTATAATCGCCTTTGGTTTTTAAAATGGCATAATTTTTTACTAAGTTTTCTTTCAAAAGCTCCAAATCACGCATATCATAAATAGCACTTTCCCAAAAAGTATCATTTCCACTTTTATCTTTAATGGGTAAAGTGTAGGTAAATCGGGTTAAATCGTTATATAGAGCCGGCAATTGCAATTCTCTACCAAAGCGCATTAAATAATGCCTTAATTCTTTTTGAATTGGATAAATTGGTTTCTTTCTGCTGGGTTTATAAAAGTTTTCAGCGGTTTCTATACTTTCTTTTGTCATATCCAATTTTAATCGGGTAATAAGAGGTTGAATTCATCGTCAATTAAATTCAGGTTTACTGCTCCGCTGCCTGCAATACCTTCTACCGAACCTTTAATATGTGCTGCATTTAGCAAAACTTTTTCCAATTGTTTTTCTCTGGCTTTCCAAAGTTTTTCCATGGCAATTCTTTCCTGTTGAATGGAAAGTTTCATTTGAATGAATCCTTCACTAATGGCCTTCCATTGTTCTCCAAATTCGGCCCCGGTAAGATAATCGTACAGCATGGTCATTTTTTCACCTTTGTTTTCCTGGCTTTTTTTGGCTTCTGCAATTTTGATTAATGCATTTCTTAATAATAAGGCCACACTTCTTACTTCAGAAAAAGTGCAGATGTAAATGCCTTCTTTTTCACCAAAGCGGTCCATTTCTTTTGGCATTGCCTGTGTTACAATTACTGCAACATCGGCACCTAAATTGCGCATGTCAATTTTAATTTTTTCAATCCATTCTTTATTAAAATCTTTTGTTCGTTTGCTTTCATAAATTATTTTTCCGCAAGTATTCGCCATTTGGTTTCGTACGGTTTGAATACAATCTGCCCCTTTTACCCCTTTGCCCACTTCGCTAATCACATCAAAAGGAAAGGTGTTTCTTAATACATCTTCTAACAACAATTCCTGCACTTCGCCTTGTAATTGCATGGAGCCCTGTTCGGCTCTGCGTTTCATTTCATCTACCAACTTTTTTTGATCTTCAATTTGTTTTTCTAATTCTTTCATCCGCAGTTGGTATTGTTCTTCTTTTAAATTCATTTTTTCCTGTTCTACCTGCAGCAATTCATGTTTTATTTTTTCTCTTTCATCTAACAATTTTCGCTGTATGGTTAATTCTAATTCCGTTTCTTTTTGCTGTAAGGCTTGTTCTTTTTGTAAAAATTGAATTTCTTTTTCGTTGGCAATTCTTAATTTTTCGCGGGTTTCCATTTCGCTTTTTTGCAACAATTGCAATTTGTTTTCAAAGTCTGCTGCAATGCGTTGTTGAATGCTGTTTTCTAATTCTGTTTGTAATTTTTGTTTTTGTTCAATTAAAATTTTATTAAATTCAATTTCTCTGTTTTCTAATTGTTTTTGAAGAGTAGCCTCCTTGTTTTTGTATTCCTGATCTTTTGTTTTTTGCCATTCCACCATTTGTTTACGCAATTCGTTTTGAATTTCTTCTCTGATTGATTCGCCGGGCTCGAACTGATGATTGCATTTGGGGCAAGTAATGATAAAAGATGACATATATGCTTATTTTTTATTCCTGGACAAATGTAAACATAATTCAAGAGGAGCCGGGAAGTGGTGGGTTGCTTTCTATTAAAATAAAGACACAAAAAAACCACTGTTGGTTACAACAATGGTTGGTATGTTTTGAAGAAAATGTGCGGAAGAGGAGATTCGAACTCCCACGCCGGTGAAGGCGCTACCACCTCAAAGTAGTGCGTCTACCAATTTCGCCACCTCCGCAGCTATTGTATTCAGGAGCGCAAAAATAAGTATTTGAATGTTTGCCTGCAATTTAGTTTTTGGCTATTATTATTTTATTTCTACATTCTTTCCGGTACCTGAATACCCAGCAATCGTAAGGATGTTTTGATAACATGTGCAGTTAAGGTAGCCAATTGAATTCTATACTGTTTTTGCATGGGGTTGGTTTCCTGTGCAATGGGATGATCTACATAAAATGAATTGAATATTTTGGATAAATTGAACACATAAATGGCTACAACAGATGGGTTGAGTGTATTGGCGGCATCGGCAATAAACCCGGGAAACTGTTCTAATAATTTAGCTAATTCAATTTCAAGTGCACTTAATTGCAAGCTGGTAGCACTTGTATTTTGTAGCGCTTCCTGTTGGTTAATTTTTCTTAAAATGCTTTTAATTCTGGCATAGGTATACTGTATGAACGGGCCGGTAAAACCATGAAAATCAATACTTTCTTCCGGATTAAAAATCATTTTCTTTTTAGGGTCAACCCTAAGCAGGAAGAATTTTAAAGCACCCAGACCAATGGTGTGATATAATTGTTGTAATTCTTCTGCGGTAAAATCATTTACCTTGCCCAGTTCTTCTGTTTTTTGTTGGGCAATTTGTATCATTTCTGCTACAATATCATCGGCATCTACTACTGTACCTTCCCTGCTTTTCATTTTACCATGCGGCAATTCAACCATTCCATAGCTTAAATGATAAATTTGTTGGGCAGAGGGTAATCCTAATTTTTCGCAAATTAATTTGAGCACTTTAAAATGGTAGTTTTGTTCATCACCTACCACATAAATGGTTTTAGACGGGTGAAACTCTGCTTCTCGTTGTTCAGCCAAACCAATATCTTGCGTTATATAAACAGAAGTGCCATCTTTTCGTTGTACAATTTTTTCATCTAAACCATCTGCAGTTAAATCAATCCATACGCTGCCATCTTTTTTGGTATAAAATATTTTTTTTGCCAAACCTTCTTCTACCAGTTTTTTACCCAGAATATAGGTTTTGCTTTCATAGTAAATTTTTTGAAAATCGCTGCCAATTTTTTGATAGGTTTCATCAAATCCCTGGTAAACCCATTCATTCATTTTTTTCCATAAGGCAATTACTTCCTTATTGCCGGCTTCCCATTCTACCAGCATTTGCTGTGCTTCCAGCAAAATGGGTGCGTTTTTTTCGGCCCATTCACGGCTATGTCCGGCGGCTATTAAACTTTCAACTTCGGCTTTATATAAATCGTTAAATAAAACATAGTATTTACCCACAAAATGGTCGCCTTTGGTATGGGTAGTTTCTGGAGTAGCACCATTAGCTAATTTTAACCAGGCAACCATACTCTTACAAATATGAATACCCCTATCGTTTACAATGCAGGTTTTAATTACATCATATCCATTGGCTTCTAAAATGGCTGCAATGCCCCATCCTAAAAAATTATTACGTAAATGCCCCAGGTGTAAAGGCTTATTGGTATTGGGTGAGGAGTACTCCACCAAAATCTTTTCATGTTTAGGGGTAGATAGCCCAAATTGTACATTTTGCCAGTTATGGTTCAAAAATTGCTGCCAATATGCCGGTTGAATGGTTAAGTTTAAAAAGCCTTTAATGATGTTGTAACCAGCAAAAAGTTCGGCATGGTTTTGCAGCAGGTAGTTGCCAATTTGCTCGCCAATTTGGTTGGGCGAAACTTGTAATGTTTTGGTAAAGGCAAATAATACAATGGTGTAATCGCCGGTAAATTCAGGTTTGGTGTCATTGACCAATACCTGATCGGGGTTGGTAGTGTATTGAAATATTTGTTGCAGTGCTGCTGAAGTATGTACTTTAATCGTTTCTACAATATGCATTATTAACATTTTCGGTCTGCAAATCTAAAGGATTTATATACTACCTTCGCCGCCGTTTATGAGGCGTATGCACAATTATATAAGAGGTTCGGTGTTACAGTTGATTGATTGGTTTTATCCCTGGTTTAAAAAAATTATGCCATTGCAAACTTTTCGATATGCTGCCTGTGGCGGGTTTAATACATTAACCGATATCACTTTATTTTTTATTGCCTACAACTATATTTTTTTAAAAAAGCCTGTTCAAACGCCAATTATTTCAATTTCAGCCCCTATTGCATCATTTCTTTTCAGTTTTACGGTTACTTTTCCGGTTGGGTTTTATTTAAGTCGTTATGTAGTTTTTCAACAAACCGAAGCCAAAAAAACGGTACAATTACGTAAATATTTTATGGTGGTGATGGGTTGCTTGTTTTTGAATTATATCTTTCTCAAATTGTTTATTGAGGTTTTGCACTGGTATCCCACACCTGCCAAGGTTGCTACCACGGTATTTGTAGTGGCATTCAGTTACCTCTCTCAAAAACATTATACATTCAAGGCAGTTTCATCGGTTGATTAGTTTATTTCATTCAATGAGCATATTTTTTAGCTGACAATTTTGCATTTTTTCTGTCAGTGGCATAATCGTTGCCAATGTATAACGAATTCAAAATTGAATAAATAATCAGCAATAAAATTTATTTATTATGGGAAAAATTATAGGAATAGATTTAGGTACCACCAACAGTTGTGTAGCCGTTATGGAAGGTAACGAGCCCGTAGTGATAGCGAACGATGAAGGCCGTAGAACTACACCCTCTGTTGTGGCTTTTTTAAAGAATGGAGAGCGTAAAGTTGGTGATCCTGCAAAACGCCAGGCCATTACTAACCCTCACAATACCATTGCCAGTGTAAAACGTTTCATGGGTAGAAGGTTTGATGAAGTAACAGAAGAAATCAGCCACTGGAGTTACAAAGTGGTAAAAGGCGATAATAATACCGTTCGTATTGATATTGATGGACGTTTATATACACCTCAGGAAATATCTGCCATGATTCTTCAAAAAATGAAGAAAACTGCAGAAGATTATTTAGGGCAGGAAGTTACCGAAGCGGTAATTACCGTACCTGCTTATTTTAACGATGCACAACGCCAGGCTACCAAAGAAGCCGGTGAAATTGCCGGACTAAATGTACGCCGTATTGTAAATGAACCTACTGCTGCCGCTTTGGCATACGGTTTAGATAAAAAACACGACATGAAAATTGCTGTGTTTGACTTAGGTGGTGGTACTTTCGATATCTCTATCTTAGATCTAGGCGATGGCGTTTTTGAAGTAAAATCAACCAATGGAGATACCCACTTAGGTGGTGATGATTTTGATAAAGTAATCATGGATTGGTTGGCAGATGAGTTTAAAAAAGATGAGGCCATTGATTTAAGAAAAGATCCCATGGCTTTACAGCGTTTAAAAGAAGCAGCCGAAAAGGCAAAAATTGAATTAAGTTCCTCTTCAGAAACTGA
This sequence comes from Hydrotalea sp. GW822-HT8A01, assembly GCF_058798575.1. Classification (NCBI taxonomy): domain Bacteria; kingdom Pseudomonadati; phylum Bacteroidota; class Chitinophagia; order Chitinophagales; family Chitinophagaceae; genus Hydrotalea; species Hydrotalea sp. GW822-HT8A01. Next base: position 3,270,026 of record NZ_CM179506.1, on the reverse strand, counting down.
AATTAATTTGCCTTACATTACTGCAGTAGATGGCGTTCCCAAACATTTGGTTAAGAAATTAACACGTGCAAAATTTGAAGCATTATCTGATAGTTTGTTTGAACGTTGCTTAAAACCCTGTGAAGCTGCATTGAAAGATGCCGGATATACTGCATCACAAATCAATGAAGTAATATTGGTGGGTGGCTCTACCCGTATTCCTAAAGTTCAGGAGATAGTTGAAAAATTCTTTGGAAGAAAACCTAATAAGGGCGTAAATCCGGATGAAGTAGTAGCCGTAGGTGCTGCTATACAAGGTGCGGTATTAACCGGTGAAGTGAAGGATGTGTTGTTATTGGATGTAACCCCATTAACCTTAGGTATTGAAACCATGGGCGGTGTATTAACACCAATGATTCCTGCTAATACTACTATTCCTACCAGAAAATCAGAAGTATTCTCTACCGCCAGTGATAATCAACCCGGTGTACAAATTCATGTATTACAAGGTGAGCGTCCGTTGGCAAAAGACAATAAGAGTTTAGGTATGTTTAATTTAGATGGCATACCACCGGCTCCAAGAGGTGTTCCGCAAATTGAAGTAACTTTTGATATAGATGCCAATGGTATGTTGCATGTAAGTGCAAAAGACAAAGGCACCGGAAAAGAACAAAAAATCAGAATTGAGGCCGGAAGTGGTTTGAGTAAGGAAGAAGTAGAAAAAATGAAATCAGAGGCCAAAGCGCATGAAGCAGAAGATAAAGCTGCTAAAGAAAAAATCGAAAAATTAAATCAGGCCGACAGCTTAATCTTCCAAACTGAAAAACAATTAAAAGAGTTTGGTGATAAAGTGCCCGCTGATAAAAAAGCACCAATTGAAGAAGCATTGAATAAGCTGAAAGAAGCACATAAAAATCAAGACATCAACAATCTTGATACAGCTATGGCTGCTTTAAATACTGCCTGGACTGCCGCCAGCGAAGAAATTTATAAAGCTCAGGCTGCAGGTGCACAACCGAGCAGCGGTGCTGAAGCAAATTCTACTGAAAATGTTTCAGGCAAACAGGCTGGAGGCGATACAGTAGAAGATGCTCAGTTTGAAGAAGTAAAATAGTTTGAATTATTATTTCAAAAAAATAGTTAAAGCCCCTGCAACAACGTAGGGGCTTTTGTGTTATACCCATAAAATATTTATATGTCGATTTTATTTCAACCTATTCGCATTCAATCTATCAATTTTAAGAATAGAATTGTGGTATCGCCCATGTGTCAATATTCTGCAGAAGATGGATTTGCAAACGATTGGCACCTGGTACACTTAGGCAGCAGAGCAGTAGGTGGTGCAGGATTAGTGTTTACAGAAGCAGCTGCAGTGAGCCCGGAGGGAAGAATAAGTCCGGGTGATTTAGGCATTTGGAAAGATGAACATATTGCCATGCTGCAACGCATTACCACATTTATTACCCAACAGGGTGCTGTGCCCGGTATTCAATTAGCACATGCAGGCCGTAAAGCCAGTTGCGTTGCCCCTTGGTTGGGAGGCAGGCAACTAAATGAAACAGAGGGCGGATGGCCAGTATTAGCACCCAGTGCTATTCCATTTAAAGAAGAACAGGTTCCTGTTATTGCTTTGTCCGTTCCACAAATTCAGGAAGTTGTGTCCCAATTTCAATCAGCAGCGTGGCGTGCTTTAAAAGCAGGGTTTAAAGTAATTGAAATACATGCAGCACATGGCTATTTAATTCATCAGTTTTTATCACCCTACAGTAATCAACGTACCGATGCTTATGGAGGAAGTTTTGAAAACAGAATTCAATTACTCTTAGCAATTGTTGATGCAGTTCGGCAGGAATGGCCTAATGATTTGCCACTTTTTGTTCGCATTTCAGCTACCGATTGGATTGAAAATGGCTGGCAATTAAATGATTCCATTGTATTGGCTTCCATACTGAAAGAAAGGGGTGTGGATGTTATAGATTGTTCTTCCGGTGGAAATGTGGCACATGCAAAAATTCCGGTGGCGCCTGGATATCAGGTGCCTTTTGCTGCAGCTATTAAAGCCGGCTCCCACATGTTAACCGGAGCGGTTGGTTTAATAACCAATGCGGAACAGGCTGAAAATATTTTACAGGAACAAAAAGCAGATTTTGTTTTTATGGCCCGTGAAATATTGCGGAATCCATACTTCCCACTCTTCGCAGCAAAAACTTTTAAAGAACCTATTCAATGGCCTAAACAATATGAAAGAGCTAAATAAACACGAAGAATTACCTAAAAGTGATATTAACAATGCTTTTATCAATTAAAATTATTGTAGTTATAAAAAATAGTTGTAAATTTGCACCCGCAATTGAGTATAATAGCATAACATCTACTTACGGATTAAGCAACTTGCCATTCTATTTTTCTTCTAACGATTATTAGTTTTCATCCGCAAGCATACACATGCTGATGACCTTTATTTTAAAAAATTAATAATAATGTTATGGAAAACAAACAAAACAGTTCATTAGTGCAATTAGAAAAAGAACATCTGAACCAATTGGTATCAGAAGTAAAAGAAACAGTAGCTACCAATTTAAGCAATCATGTACCTGCTAAATCAGCACATATTAGTGCTGCAACAGTCTGGCATATTCAAAATCAGAAAAAGCGTGCTTTAAGACAAAAGCTTACCAATCGTTGGGGCCTATAAATCATAGCTACATTTTTAAGTTTTTTTATTACAGTGTTAAGAGAAAGTTTCAAAAGTAAAATGAAGCGTTTGAGAATGGCTTAAATCAAAACTTTCTCCACCGCCTTACCCTTTACCGAATAAAAAGAGGCTGCCTCGGACTTTTGAGACAGCCTCTTTTATTTTAATGAACATTTTATGTAAAATAATTTCAAATTCAAATCGCATTCCTTACTTTTAGTATCATTCAAATAAATGATTATGCATTTTCACAAAAGAAAATTTTTTGTTTTTTCAGCCATTCTATCTGTATTGGCCATTGGCATTATTTCTTTTACCATTCCTACACAACCCAAGCCGCGTAATTTAAAAGTGTTGCCTCAAAATATTAGTCATGATAGTTTGGAGCATGTGATGGATGGATTTAAGGCGGCGTTGGGAGTTAAATGTTCTTTTTGCCATGCGCCTTCTAAAACCCAGCCTGGAAGAATGGATCCGGCCAGTGATGAAAATCCTAAAAAAGATATAGCTCGTGATATGATGCGCATGACGATGGAAATTAATGAAAAATATGTGCGCCAAATTCCCCATACTGATAGTGTTCAACTTCAGGTGGTAACCTGCGGTACCTGCCACAGGGGAAAATCAAAACCAGAGCTGCAATAATATTCCGATTCTTTCTTAAAAAACAGATTGCTATACGTAGAGCAATCTGTTTTTTATTGGGGTTATTACAAAATCCCGTGCTTTGTTGCATTTTGTTTTTGTGAAAATCAATTAATGTGTTTAATTTACACATTAATTGATTAACTTAGTACATCTAAAATCAGGAAAATTGGCTAAAAAACTAACGATTACGCAATCTGGTGAAATTGAAAATACCGGATTATCCAAAACAAAAAGTGGTGTAAAAAAAATAGAAGAACCCTCAACTTTATCTTCCGCTTCTGCAACTCCTGATGCAACAAAAGCAGAGCAGCAAAAAAAAGTTTTGAAAAAAAAATCAGCCAAAAAGGAAGCGGCACCGAAAGGAGAGAAGATAGCAGCCAAAGAGGCTACATCAACTAAAAAGCCCAAAACCTCATCAAAAAAAGATGCAACAACGGCAACACAAAAAAGTAAAGTATCTGTTGCTACTAAATCAAAATCAATTACTGAATTGCAGGTAACTTTTCTTTTAAAATTTAGTACCCATTTCGGGCAAAATATTTTTATAACCGGCAATCATCCCAAGCTGGGAAATCAAGATATTAATCAGGCAATTCCCATGCAGTACCTGAATCAGGAGTATTGGCAAATTACAATAACTTTTCAACTAAATGAAATACCGAAAGAAGGAATTACCTATCATTATATACTAAAAAATGAAGATGGAACGATTGATTATGATTGGGGTAATGATAAAAAAATATCACCTGCTTATGTTAAAAAATCAACTCTGTTAATTGAAGATGCTTGGAATTTTGCAGGTTATTATGAAAACGCATTTTATACAGAACCGTTTCAGCAAATTTTATTGCCCAAACCCAGGCAGGTTGCAGATACCACTAAAATTAATGCCGGTACAACTCATTTGTTAAAAGTAAAAGCACCCTTACTGTCAGCTGATGAAGTGCTTTGTTTATGCGGTGAAAGTACCATTTTAAACAATTGGAATACTGAAAAACCATTGCTGTTAAAGCGGTATAAAGATGAATCTTTTTATTCTATACAGCTCAACTTATCAACAGCCAAACAGGCACTGCAATTTAAATTTGGTGTTTATAATACAAATACAAAACAATTTGTTCGGTTTGAAAATGGCAAAAACAGAACCATAAATGCAACAAATGCAACTGATACTTTAGCCATAATGAATGCCGGATTTGCTGTATTACCCAATAATACGTGGAGAGGAGCAGGGGTAGCAATTCCTGTTTTTAGTTTAAGAAGCGAGCAGAGTTTTGGCGTAGGAGAGTTTACTGATCTAAAACTGTTGGTAGACTGGGCCAAAAAAACAGGATTAAAATTAGTGCAAATATTACCGGTGAATGATACTACAGCAACGCATACCTGGGCAGATTCTTATCCTTATGCTGCCATTTCTGCTTTTGCATTGCATCCGTTATACCTAAACCTAAAAAAAGCTACTTCAACTGAAAATTTGCACTTGTTGGATAGCATAGAAGCGCAACGCCTTCAATTAAATGCATTAGATACAGTTGATTATGAAGCTGTAATGCATCTAAAACAACAATATTTACAGCAATTATATCCTTTACAACAGAAAGTCTTGTTTCAATCAGATGAATTTAAAACATTCTTTCACAATAATAGTCATTGGTTAATTCCATATGCTGTATTTTGTTATTTGAGAGATTTGTATGGCACGCCCAATTTCAGTGAATGGCCAGAGAATGGTATTTATAATGAATCGGCCATTGAAGCCATGGCTTCACCTGATTCTGAACAATACCATGCTATTGCTTATCATTATTTTGTTCAGTTTTACCTGCACAGTCAGTTGCAGGAGGCAACTGGCTATGCCCACCAAAATGGAATTATTTTGAAAGGTGATATTGCAATTGGTGTGTGTAGAAATGGCGCAGATGCCTGGCAGGCACCGCATTTATTTCATTTGAATATGCAGGCTGGTGCACCACCCGACGATTTTGCCATAAAAGGCCAAAATTGGGGTTTCCCCACTTATAACTGGCAACAAATGATGCAGGATGGTTTTGCGTGGTGGAAGAAACGATTTGAACAAATGCGTTATTATTTTGATGCATTCAGGATTGATCATATTTTAGGTTTTTTTAGAATATGGAGTATACCTATAGATGCAGTAGAGGGTATTATGGGGCGCTTTGTACCTGCTTTACCCATACACATCAATGAATTGTATAGCAGAAATATTTGGTTCGATTACTATCGGTTTACAAAGCCCTATATTAATGAAGAAGTATTAGCCGAAGTTTTTGGCAATGATGCCGATTTTGTACGCAATACTTTTTTGCAATACAATGGTTTTGGAAATTATACACTAAAAGAAGAATGCAATACCCAACGTAAAGTTGAACAATATTTGGCCCATTGGAATGACGATGCATTTACTCAGAAAATGAAACAGGGGCTGTTCGATTTAATCAGTAATGTTATCTTTTTTGAAGAAGAAGGCAGTAACGCACAGCAATTCCATTTTAGATTTGCTATGGATGCTACCATTTCATTTCGCCATTTAGATGCGCATTCTCAACAACAATTAAAAGAATTGTATGTAGATTATTACTTCCGCAGGCAGGATGATTTTTGGATGAAAGAAGCTTTGCAGAAATTACCTGCATTAAAACGCGTTACCAATATGTTGATTTGTGGTGAAGATTTAGGGTTGGTGCCAGCCTGTGTTCCGGAAGTAATGCGTCAGTTAGGTTTATTAAGCCTCGAAATTCAACGAATGCCTAAAAACCCACAGCAAACATTTTTTCATCCCAATGATGCGCCTTATTTAAGTGTGGTTACCCCCTCTACTCATGATATGAGCACCATTAGGGGCTGGTGGGAAGAAGATAAGCATAAAATTCAACAATTTTACAACAATGAATTAGGGCAATGGGATAATGCCCCTTATTATTGTGAAGCCTGGATTAACACAGCCATTGTATTGCAACATTTGTATTCGCCGGCTATGTGGAGCATATTTCAGTTGCAGGATTTGTTAGGAATGGATGAATCCATCAGAAGAAACAATCCGAATGATGAACGTATTAATATTCCATCCAATCCAAAACATTATTGGCGTTATAGAATGCATCTTACATTAGAGCAGCTCATTGATGCTAATTTGTTTAATGAAGCGCTGCAAAAAATGGTGCAGGAAAGCGGCAGATAGTCTGTCAATTTCTTTTTTAATATTGTATAAATCGGTATTGTTGCCGGTTTATTTTTTTAGAAGCCATTCGTTTGGCGTTTCTTTGCGGTTATTTTATGCATTGCAAATGAAATTATATTATAAAAAAATAGAACTTCCTTTTGAGTATCCATTTACAATTTCAGGAGGGCGAACAAAAACCCATCAGCCATCATTATTGGTAGCGCTGCAATTAGGTTCACTAATAGGTTATGGCGAAGCACCTGCCATTCAATATTATGATGTTACGGTGGATTCAATGATAGAAGCATTGGAGCAAAAAAGAGCTTTTGTTGAAAAATTTGCTTTAACCGAACCTGAGCGTTATTGGCATTATTTGCATCATTTATTTCCAAGCAATCCTTTTCTGGTAGCTGCATTGGATATGGCTGCATGGGATTTGTTTGGTAAAATGGAACAACAATTGGTTTACCGTTTATGGAATGTAACATGGGATAATACACCACTTACCGATTATACCATTGGCATTGATACGCCTGAAAATATGGTAAACAAAATGCTGGCTAAACCCTGGCCCATCTATAAAATTAAACTGGGTGTTCCCAACGATATTGAGCTGGTAGCTCTATTACGAAAACACACTAATGCAGTATTTAGAATAGATGCCAATGCCGGCTGGACTTTAGAAGAAGCGCTCATCAAAATTCCTCAATTACAACAATTAGGTGTGCAATTCATTGAACAACCATTAGCAAAAGAAGATTGGGGAGGAATGAAGGTTTTGTATCAAACATCATCTTTGCCTTTAATTGCAGATGAAAGTTGTGTGCTTGAAACCGATGTTGAAAAATGTTTACATCATTTTCATGGCATAAACATTAAATTAACCAAATGCAGTGGATTAACACCAGCCAAACGTATGATTGCTCAGGCAAGAAAACTCGGTTTACAGGTAATGATGGGAAGCATGAATGAATCTACCTTAGGCTCTGCTGCTATTGCACAATTTTTACCTTTATTAGATTATGTGGATATGGACGGGCCATTGCTTTTAAAAGAAGATATTGCAACCGGACTAAATTTTGAATTTGGGAAGGTGGATATATTGGGAAAATCTGGACTGGGTATTCAATTGAAACAATAATCTTTTAAATTTTTTTAGATAGGTAAATGAAATTATAAATGCTATGACACCCGAACGTAAAACAAAATTGTTGAATGTTTTATATAAACGACAGCCCAATTTAACAGTAGTGATGGAGAATGTGCAGGATCCACACAATATATCCGCAGTGATGCGTAGTTGTGATGCAGTAGGTATTCAGGATATTTATATCATCACCACTAAAATAGCACGCCACAAAAAGTTTGGTGCCAAAAGCAGTAGTAGTGCTGCCAAATGGCTTACCGTTCATGCTTATGATAATGTTGAAGCGTGCTACAACGCACTTCGTACGCAATATCAAAGAATTTATACCACTCATTTGTGTGCCAATGCCGAACCATTGTATGCACTTGATTTTGTACAAAACAGCATTGCTTTGGTTTTTGGTAATGAACATGAAGGAGTTAGTGAAGATGCACGCCGGTTAGCCGATGGCAATTTTATTATACCACAGGTAGGTATTATTCAAAGCCTGAATATTTCTGTTGCATGCGCAGTGAGTATTTATGAAGCATTTCGTCAGAAACAACAGGCAGGGCATTATAACAGCCCGGGTTTAGCTGCTCAAAGTATTAACCGGTTGTTATCAGAGTGGGGCGTACCCAATGCTGAAAATGATTAGTGTTATCAATCAATTGATATGAAAAAAATATTTTTTGTTTTTTACTTGTTTTTAGTGATTCGGCAGCTGCATGCCCAAAATATTGAAAAAGTAAAAATAAATGATGTGGTGCATTATATTGATACCACCACACAACCGGTTATCATTAACTTTTGGGCTACCTGGTGTACACCTTGTATACATGAGTTAAATTACTTTGAAAATGAAATAAAAGCGGTTGCAGGAAACCGAGTAAAAATTATTTTAATTAGTGTAGATTATGCCGATGATTATCCCAAAACCATTGCCAAATTTGTAAAACAACATGGTTACAGTGCTACCATTTGGTGGCTGAATGAAACCAATGCAGCAGATTTTTGCCCTAAAATAGACCGAACATGGAATGGAAATATACCTGCTACTTTAATGATGAATCCGATTACAAAATACCGGCAATTTTATAACCGTCAATTAACCGCACCGCAAATTCCTTTAGCTGTTCAGGAAATGTTGAATGGCGGGCATTAATGTTGTAATTGTTTTGCATTTTTTGTTTGTGCCAGCATTTCTGCTTTACCCTGTTCAGCTTGTTGTTGCAAAATAGTAATACTTACATTCAATTCAAATCCTATTAAAAGTATTAAAGAGTTCAGGTATATCAGTAACATAATAATTAATACCGTTCCAATTGAGCCATACACTTTATTATAACTGCTAAAATGATTTACCCAAAATGAAAACCCAATAGTGGTTAGTAACATTAATAAAGTTGCAAGAATAGAACCTGGTGATATGAGTGGCCATTTTTTCTGAATGGCCGGTGCAAAACGATAAATAAAGGCAATACCAAAAAATATAAATAAAACAATAATACCCCAACGAACGGTATTCCACCAGGGAAAAAAAGTTTTTTTTCTGAAATGAAAAAATTCACGCAATAAACCGGCTAGCTCGCCTTGTCCTATTAACACCAGCAACGAGGCCAGTACCAATAAAATTAATAAGGTAGTTAATCGGATAGCGCGCCATCTTCGATGCAAAAAATAAGCTTTTTTCTCAGATATTGATTTATCGAAAGTTCTTACAATACCCATTGTTGCATTAGATGCATAAAACAAAACCAAAATAAAACCAAAAGAAAAAACACCCACATGTTTTTTCAATAAATCATTAATTATGGTAGTAATTAATTTATATGTGTTTGAGTTGGGGGTTAAATCTTTAAATAAATTCAGCATTTGCCCTTTAAAATCAAAAGAGTCCGGTAAATAAGGTATGATAGAAAAAATAAATAAAAAAGCGGCCGGTAAAGCCATGATTAAATTAAATGAAATTGCTGAAGCCCTGTCTATAATGCCAATTTTATTAATTTGTTGAAAAAAAAACCGAATTACATAAAACAGGGGTATTCCTTTAAAACCCGGAATAACAATTTGCTTGCTTTTGCGAATTGCAAATGCAATGGGAGGGAAGGAAACTAATGTCTTTTCAAATTTTGTCACTCGCCCTTCATTTTTTGTTTTTTAGCCATAGCAGCATCTAATGCCTGCTGGTATTGTTTTGCATACGCATTGTGTTCTGCAAAATTACTGCTAAAATGGCTGTAACCACTAAAGTCGCTTTTTGCTACAAAATATAAATAATTGGTTTTAGGAGCGTTTAAAACAATATCGATGCATTTAGTTGAAGGAGTGCAAATAGGGCCCGGTGGTAAACCTTTGTTGCGATAGGTATTATAAGGAGAAGGAGTTAATAAGTATTTTTCATAAATACGTGTCAACGCAAAATCTTTCATGGCATATTTAATGGTAGGACAAGCCTGTAATGCCATATTCTGGTGTAATCTGTTTAGGTATACACTGGCAATTTTTCCTCTTTCATCATCAATATTCGATTCCTCTTCAACAATAGAGGCTAATATATACACTTCAGTTGGGGTAAGACCTATCTCTTTAGTTTTTTGTAACCTGTTGTTTTTGGTCCAGAATAAGCTGTCAGCAATATATAATTTATTAAAAATTTTTCTAATTGATGTATTCCAATAAAAAGTATAGGTATCGGGCAAAATGATGGTGAAAATAGTAGCAGTATCTACATGATATTCTTTTAACGAATCATTGCTATTTAAAAATTGCATAACCTGTACCGAATCGGTTGAAAAGTTTTTTGCAATTAATTTGGCCAAATCTTCCTTTACTCTCAATTTGGTAATCACTAAATTAATGGAGGCCTGGCGATTGTTTTTCAACATTCGAATAATGCTTAACAGCGATGCATCTTTATTAACCTCATATTTACCTGGTTTAATGTGTTTGGCTATATGCAATTCTTTTAATACAAATTGAAAGGGCCAGCCATATTTTATAATTTGCTGTTGCTTTAATGATTGGGTAATTTGTTGACTGCTTAAACTGTTATCAGAAAGTGTGAAATAAGTTTTTTTATCATTGAAAGCAGTAGCAGGGCTTTCTAAAAACCATAAAAAACCAATGGTTATGATTACAATTAGTACAACGACTGTGCCTATAATTTTGCGCATGGTAGTTCAAGATAAATAAAAACCCTGTCTGCAGCAAACAGACAGGGTAAATATTTTATAAATAAAAAGTTATTTAGTAGCCGGAGGCGGAGTATTTAAAGGAATACTGTTGGTGGGTGCTGTGTTTTGATTGGTGTTCACTTTTTGTATAATTGAAGTATCGGGCCCTTTGGTGGATCCTCTGAAAATTATGGTAGAAAACAGAGAGAGTATGGTAATAATTGCAGCAAATAACCAGGTGCCTTTTTCCAAAACATCAGTTGTTTGCTTAACACCCATAATCTGGTTGCCAAATCCACCTACATTTCCTGCTAAACCACCACCTTTTGGATTTTGAATTAATACAATAAAACCTAAGGCTATACAGGCAATTACAATTAAAATAATAAAAATTACAGTCATGCTACATTTCTTTTAGTTGTTCAATTTTTTTTGCAAAATAAGCAGATTTATCAGGATCTAAAAAACTTAATTTAATATAAACCTGAACCGCTTTATCTATTTTGCCTTGTTTTATCAGCACTTCTGCCATGGTTTCAGTAATAATTTCTCTGGTTTCGTTTGAGGTTTGAGCAATACCAGGTATAATACTGTCTACTTCTGCCTGTTGTACCGCATGTGTATCTGGGGTATGCTGGTTTTTAACAATTTTAAGCCAGTCAGTAAATTTTAAAAGTTGCTTACTTAATTTGTCTTGTGGCTCTTGGGTTAAATCAGCGGTAATGCCTAACGATCCAAAATAATCTATGGTATGTAAATGCGGCGGTTCGTAAGTTAGTTCTTCATCTGTTTCAACCGGCTCCTGAAATGAAGCCCACTGTGCTGCAATAATATCAGATAATTTTTCGTTTTCAACCGCTGGTTCTTTGTTTTCAGATGAAGTTTCGGGCAGCTGGTCTGTTTCGTTGGCATCATTTGCCTGCATTTCCAAATGTTCCACTAATTCTTGTTCTGCAATGGCCATATTGTTTTGCGGCAATGCTGTTTCCGGCACAGCATTATTTTTGTTTTCAGTGATATGTTCTGCTAAAGCATGTGGCAGTTCTTCCTGAATAGTATTCGTAGAATCAACTGCTTGCAAATCATCACTGTTTTCTAAAGGCTCGGGATTTATTTCGATGAAGTGATCTGCATTTTTAACTTCTTCTAAAAATGAATGTGTTACTGCTTCTGTTTCCGGAATGTTGCTGATTGCCGCAAGATCGGTCATATCTGTCCGCTCAGATTGTTCTTCAGCTCTCATTTCAGAAGGGGCAATTGCTGCATTGGTTTTGCTTTCATTTGATAATACCACAGATTCCCTCCCCGCGGTTGTTGGATTGGCCGGTGTTTCGTTTAGTAGGTAGTTTACCCAGGTTATATTGCAAGGTGCAGCAATGATATGGATTTGGGCCTGTACCAGTAAATTCGGTGCATTTTGCTGTAATTTAGCGGCCAATAATACCTGAGCAGGCGTAAAAAATGGATAACTTTTGCAAATTTGCTGTAAGTGTTCTACAGCAACCTTTTCTAAAGGTTGTTGCAAAATAGCATAAGCAGTTTGATTGATTACAGCATTCATGTTGTGAAAATACAATAAGCTTACCAGTTAGAAAAGATATGGTTAAAAATATCATCTGAAATATTACTTACAATGGTTGTAATTAATTGCCCCTCGGCTTGTTGTAACGACAAATTGGAAGAAAAATCATAATTGCGGCTCACATCAAATTCATCTGTTTTATTTTCAACATTATTTTTAACAGTTATGTGTGCTGAAACGGTTAAACGGTTGGCACTGGCTTGTTGTGCAGAGATGGCTGCTGTTGAAACAGAGTAGTCAGAAATATATCCACTCACTACCAGATTGGCATCATCGTTATTGGTACGAATTAATTTGGTTTGGCTGGCAATTTTAAGTTGTAATTTGTCGGTTAACTGCGGGCTTAATTGTGGATTTACATAGCTGGCCCTGTTTTCTATAAACCCTATTTTTATGGTTTTTATTTTGGAATAATCGATTGAAACATCTTTGAAGGAATAAATTTTGCAGCCCGATAGAAACAGCACACCGAATAACAACATCCAGCCATGTATGTGATGCAAGAATGCCGGGTTTGCTTTGAAAGCCTTCATTGGCTTTAAAAATAGTATTTGCTTATTCTTCAATATCATATTCTTTGAGTTTTCTGTACAATGTACGTTCGCTGATACCCAGGTCGGATGCTGCATCTTTTCGCTTGCCTTTATGTTTTTTCAGTGCTTTAATAATTAATTCTTTCTCTTTATCCATAATGTTGAGCGATTCTTCAACCACTTCATGATGATGTACATCATCATGGTTAAGAATTACCGGTTGTCCGGCATTGGCTGATAAAGCAGCAGGTGCCAGTGTATTCTGATTGGTAATATTTGCCGGAAAGAGCGGGTGCAACCCGTCTTCGTGGTGGGTAGTTACATCATGTATCAAAGATTCTTTGGTAAATTGTGCAGCACTGCCGGCCAGAGAAGGGTTTTTAAGAATTTCAAGGAACATTTTTTTTAACTCTGTTACATCTTTTTTCATATCGAAAAAAAGTTTGTATAGTAGTTCCCGTTCATTGGCAAATTCCTGATGCGGAGCATCGGCTGCATGCACTAAAACCGGCAAATTATTTTGATGCCGTTCAGGTAAAAAACGCCTTAATTCCTGTGCTGATAAAATGGGTTCGTTGCTTAAAACCGAAATTTGTTCTGCCAGATTTTTTAGTTCTCTTACATTGCCGGGGAATGGATAGTGCATCAGTATATTTTTGGCATCCTCATTCAATTGTACAGGATTGGTTTTATAGCGTTCCGCAAAATCAACTACAAATTTTCTGAACAGCAGGGGTATATCTTCTTGTCTGTCTCTTAAAGCAGGTACCCGAATGGGTACAGTGCTTAAACGATAATATAAATCCTGTCTAAACCGGCCTTTTTCTGCAAACTCAATTAATTCGCGGTTGGTAGCGGCTATTACCCGAACATCGGTTTTTTGCACTTTTGAAGAACCAACCCGGATAAATTCTCCTGTTTCTAAAACACGCAACAGTCTGGCTTGTGTACCCATGGGCATTTCGCCAATTTCATCCAAAAAAATAGTACCTCCGTTTACTGTTTCAAAATAACCTTTGCGACTGTCTACTGCACCGGTAAATGCACCTTTTTCGTGTCCAAATAATTCAGAATCAATCGTTCCTTCCGGAATAGCCCCACAGTTTACGGCAATAAATGGGTTATGTTTACGTGCAGAAAGTGCATGTATAATTTGTGAAAATACTTCTTTACCCACTCCGCTTTCTCCTACAATTAATACGGTTAAATCAGTTGCCGCTACTTGAACTGCAGTATCTAAAGCAAAATTGAGTGCAGGAGAGTTGCCTATGATACCAAATCTGTTTTTTATACTTTGTAAATCCATACCCAATGCTATTAAAGTTTAAATAGGATGCTTTTATATGATTTTGAATACTTTATGCAGGTATAATTTCTCCCAATAAAGTTGCCTGTGTAGCATCGTGTACCAGCACATTTACATAATCTCCAGGTTTGTAATTGAATTGTTTTTTGGGGAATACTAGCATTTTATTTTGCGGATTTCTGCCTTTCCAGTATAAATTGTCTTTCTTGCTTTCGCCTTCAATTAATACTTCAAAGCTTTTACCCATATCATTCATATAGCTTTTTTTAGAAAGTTCATTTTGCAGGTTAATGATTTCCTGAAGCCTTCTTTTTTTTACTGCTTCCGGTACATCGTCGGTAAATCTTTTTGCTGCAAGTGTGCCCGGCCTTTCACTGTAAAAAAACATATAGGCATAATCGTATTGTGCATATTCCATGGCACTTAAAGTATCTTGGTGTTCTGCTTCTGTTTCGGTACAAAATCCGGTAATGATGTCGGTACTAATAGAGCAATCGGGCATTATTTCTTTAATACGGTCTACCTTAGCCAAATACCACTCCCTGTTGTAAGTTCGGTTCATTAATTGTAAAATTCGTGAATTGCCGCTTTGAATGGGCAAGTGAATGTATTGGCAAATGTTTTTATATTTTGCCATGATGTAAAGCACATCATCTGTTATATCTTTTGGATGTGATGTGCTAAAACGAACACGCAGTAATGGATTTACAAGTGCAACTTTCTCTAAAAGCTGCGCAAAGTTTACCGAAGTATTGTCTGCTTCATTCAACCAATGATAGCTGTCTACATTTTGACCCAATAAGGTAACTTCTCTGTAACCGCGGCGAAATAAATCTTCCACTTCGGCAACTATTGAATCAGCATTTCTACTTCTTTCACGCCCACGTGTAAAAGGAACCACACAGAAACTGCACATGTTATTACAGCCACGCATAATAGAAACAAAAGCTGTAACGCCATTACTGTCTAACCGAATGGGTGCAATATCGGCATAGGTTTCTTCCCGACTCAATAATACATTCACTGCTTTCTGACCTGTTTCGGCTTCGGCAATCAATGCGGGTAAACTACGATACGCATCCGGCCCAACTACAATATCCACTAATTTTTCTTCTTCTAACAACTTGGCTTTTAAGCGTTCGGCCATACAGCCTAAAATTCCAATTAATAGTTCCGGTTTTTTTTCTTTTGTTTTTCTAAATTCGGTTAATCTTTTACGAATGGTTTGTTCTGCTTTTTCACGAATGGAGCAGGTATTTAATAAAATGAGCGAAGCTTCTTCAAACTGTTTGGTTGCACCAAATCCCTCCTGATGCAGAATGGCGGCAACAATTTCGCTATCACTGAAATTCATTTGACAGCCATAGCTTTCAATATAAAATTTTTTTGAAAATAGTGCTGTTTCCTGTGCAACAGGAGCATAGGCTTCTCCCTGCCTGCTTTCATCATGAATTTTAGTAGGTAAATCTAATATGTTCATTGGTTAAAATTATTTTGGGACTGCAAAAATACAGTTTTGTACGTTGTGGTGACACTTTGTCAGAGATTGATTGAATAATTTTAAAGAAATGCCTTTATTTTTGTACGAATTGAGCAGGTATTTATATTTTTAAGCAATGGTCTGTTTGAAGAAAGCAAGAACTGTTTTGCATGAGGTCATTGTTCATTTAATCGCCAAACTTTCATGAAGCAAATAGGATTTATTTTTTTGTTAATGCTGGGGGCCAGTCAGGTGCAGGCACAGGATATTTTAGTGAACACATTAAAAAATGAGATTTACAGACCGATTAAGAAGGATAAGGATAAAGATTCCATTAACTGGCGTTGGAAAAGAGGGGGGTTATTTAATTTTAGTTTATCACAGGGTTCGTTGAGTAACTGGGCTGCAGGAGGTGATAATTTTTCGTTAGCAGTTAGTTCCTATTTTAATTATTTTGTTTATTATAAAAAGGAACGGCATAGTTGGGATAATAACCTGGATGTTAATCTGGGATATATTCAAACTACAAGTTTAGGTGGGAGAAAAAATGATGACCGAATTGATTTTGTGAGTAAGTATGGTTATAAAGTTGATACGCTGGGTAAATGGTATTTGTCCGGATTATTTAATTTTCGTTCTCAGTTTTTTGATGGGTATACATACCCCAATGGAGCGCCGGTATTTGCTTCCAGTTTTTTATCGCCTGCATTTGTGATTCTGGCTGCCGGTTTCGATTATAAGCCCACTGATAAATTTTCATTGTTCCTTTCACCCATCACTTCCCGTTGGGTAATAGTAGCCAATCAGTATTTATCTAACCAAAAAGCTTATGGGGTAGATTCAGGAAGCCATGTTTTGAACGAGTTTGGTGCTTTTGCAACCATTAATTACAATACAACTATTATTAAGAATGTAGATTACAGAGGTAGGGTTGATTTATTTTCCAATTATCTGAAGCAACCCCAAAACATCAATTTTTTCATGACCAATCAGTTCAATTTTAAAATCAATAAATACCTCACCGCCTCTTATAGTTTAGATATGATTTATGATGATAATGTAAAAATATTTGGTCCGAATGGCGATTCGCCGGCATTGCAGGTAAAAAGTATTATAGGCTTAGGATTTACCATGCCGTTAAAAAAATTGCATAAACCCGTTCCCGTTAACAATGCACCGCCGTCTATTCCAACCATTATTGATCCAAGAATTAATTTAAATACCTCAGGCAATCACCTTTAGCATTTGTTTTATTTTGTGAGCCTGGTAAATCAGTTCACCTTCATCTTTAGCCAGCAGGGTAACGTGCCCCATTTTGCGTCCGGGTTTAGTGGTTAGTTTACCATATAAATGAACAAAGGCCTGTTCTGTTTTAAGGGTATCGGTTAATCCATGATAAATCGGTGTACCGCTATAACCGGGTTCACCTAAAACATTGATCATTGCTGAGGGGCAAATGAGTTTTGTATTACCTAATGGATAACCTAAAATAATGCGCCACAGCATATCGTATTGGCTGCAATAACTGGCTTCAATGGTATGATGGCCGCTATTGTGCACCCTTGGTGCAGTTTCATTCACCCAAATTTCTTGTTGTTTATCAATTAAAAATTCAATAGCAAATAAGCCGGCACTATTCAGTTCCTGAACTACTTTTATGGCAATGGCTTCTGCTTTCCATAGCAATTGCTGGCTAATTCTGGCAGGGGCAATCTGGTATTCTAAGATATTTAAAACCGAATCAAAAATCATTTCAACGGGAGGATAAACAGCTGTTTCGCCCTTGTGGTTTCTCGATACAATAATGGCAATTTCTTTTTCAATAGCTATCATTTTTTCCAAAACAGCAGGATCATTAAACCCATTTTCAATTTCTTTTTCACTCCTGATAATTTGAACACCTCTGCCATCATACCCGCCCTCACCAATTTTATGAACAGCAGGTAAAAAATTAGTATGCTGAAATAAGTCATTTAATGCAGCAGTAATAACAAAAGGGGCCGTAGGAATTTGATGTTGCTGATAAAATTTTTTTTGTAAAATTTTATTTTTAATAATTTTAATGGCACCGGGTGAAGGATATACTTTAATGCCTTCTGCTTCTAATTGTTCCAGCGCTGCTACATTTACCGCTTCAATTTCAATGGTTAATGCATCTACCTGTTTTCCAAAAGCATACACTGTATTATAATCGGTAATATCACCCTGCACAAAGTGGTGGCATAAATGAGCTGCAGGGCAATGCTTATCACGCTCCAACACAAAGGTTTCTACAGTATAGTTGGCTGCAGCCTGTAATAACATTCTTCCTAATTGACCGCCGCCTAAAATGCCTACTTTCATGGGTATGATACTTTAAAAATGATGATGCAAAAATGCAAATCGTATTTTTTAAAAATACGGTTATTGAATGGTATTGGTAACAATACTGTTTGCAATTCCATTGCGAAGATAAAACGGTAGCACAATGTTATGATGCATTTTGCTTAAATGTTTTACTTTTGATTCATGTTACCTGATTACCCATACAAATTATTTAATGACAGAAGGGCAAATTATTGTTTGCTGATGTTTGCCTTGGCTATGGACTCGGCCGGCTAACAGTTGCAGAACTACTAACTTTTGTATCTCATTTTTTCAGTCATTAAAATTTGTATTTATGTTTTTTCAGGTAAAAGGAAATACTGGTATTTCCAATCTGGCAGTTCAGGATTTCCTTCCATTGGAAGGAACAGATTATGTAGAATTTTATGTGGGAAATGCCAAACAGTCTGCCCATTACTATAAAACCGCATTTGGTTTTCAAAGTGTTGCCTACTCCGGGCCCGAAAACGGCAATCATGACACAGCAAGTTATGTATTGCGGCAAAACAAATTAACCTTTGTATTCACTACACCCCTTAAATCATCGCACCCAATAGCACAACATATTTTTAAACATGGCGATGGTATTAAAGTATTGGCACTACGTGTACCCGATGCAACCAACTCCTGGCAGCAAACCACGCATCGCGGTGCCAAAAGTTTTATGGATCCCAAAACATTAACCGATAAAGATGGGGTAGTGGTAATAAGCGGAATTCATACCTATGGCGATACCGTGCATTTGTTTATTGAACGAAAAAATTATAATGGCCCGTTCATGCCCGGCTATCAAATATGGAATACAAACTATCAGCCAACTGAAACCGGTTTATTGTATGTTGACCATTGTGTAGGCAATGTAGGATGGAATCAAATGAATAAATGGGTGTCATTTTATGAAAATGTAATGGGATTCAGAAACATTTTAACATTCGATGATACGGATATATCAACCGAATATTCAGCTTTGATGAGCAAAGTAATGAGTAACGGAAATGGTTTTGTGAAGTTTCCTATTAATGAACCGGCAGAAGGTAAAAAGAAATCGCAGGTAGAAGAGTACCTTGAGTTTTATGATGGGGAAGGGGTACAGCATGTAGCTTTGGCAACCCATAATATTATTGAAACAGTAATGGCTCTACAAAATCGTGGTGTTGAATTTTTAAAAGTACCCGCTTCTTATTATGAAACCATTTCAGAAAGGGTGGGCAACATTCAGGAAGATGTACAGGCACTGAGTAAATTAGGGATATTAATTGACAGGGATGAAGAAGGTTATTTATTACAAATTTTTACCAAACCTGTTGAAGACAGACCCACTTTATTCTTTGAAATTATTCAGCGCCGGGGGGCAAAAAGTTTTGGGAAGGGCAATTTTAAAGCACTTTTTGAAGCTATTGAATGCGAACAGGCACTTCGGGGTAATTTATAAACACAGTATCTGCATAATTTCACATTTTTGATTTATCAGGATTGTTTATTTTCGGTTTTTAATACGAATATTTATTCCATGTCGTTATAACAACATGGAGATTTTTGGATGATATGTACCCATAAAAAATTGAAAATCGGATGCGAGTCATTGTTTTGTGCTGTATACTGTTTGTTTCGTTTGGCCATTTAAATGCACAAACGTCGTTTGTAGATTATCAAAAATCAAATGTACGTGTAGCAAATGCATTTAAATTAAAAGAAGATACCCTTGCAAGACAGTTTAAAAAAGAGAGGCTAAGCTGGCCACCCAAACAATTATACATCCGTAGCTTTAAATACGATAGCCAGTTAGAAGTATGGGCGCGGAATAATAGCAATGAACCCTTTAAATTATTTAAAACATACAAAATTTGTGCATTAAGCGGAGGATTAGGGCCAAAAAGAATTGAAGGGGATTATCAGGTACCTGAGGGCTTTTATTATATTAATCTGTTTAATCCTAAAAGTACTTATTATTTATCATTAGGTCTTAATTATCCTAATGTTTCAGACCAGTTATTGTCTGATTCGCTTAAGCCCGGCAGCGATATTTTTATTCATGGGACTTGCGTAACAGTGGGTTGTATTCCTATTATGGATAATCAGATTGATGAATTGTATTTACTGGCATCTTATGCAAAAAACAATGGCGAAGATTTTATACCGGTGCATATTTTTCCTGTACGCTTTAATAATCCAAAAAGTTTGGCTTATTTGGATAAGATTACCAAGGATGATAAAGAATATGCAAACTTTACTGAGAGCCTGGAAAAAGTATACAATTACTTTGAGAAACATAAAACCCTGCCCGTTATTACCATTAATGAGAAGGGAAAATATGTAATGTATTAAATTTTATGCAGTTTTTTTTAGAATTTGAATGGTAACAGGTGTTTGTTGGCGCAACACCGCTGCATTTTTCTGATTTAATTTTTCGGCAATAGCTGTATTGTAATGCCGAACGGTGAATAGCTGTAAGCCTTTTTCTACCTGAACATCAAAATTTGCTGCTGCAGCTAAAGCCAATTGTGCAATTTTTTCCGGTTTATCATCTAAACAAATTTGAACAGAAATGGCACCGAACTGAATTAGGTTTGGAATGAGTTTCAATTCCTGCAAAATTGCATAAATGCTATTCATGGATACACCGCCTACAAAAGAAAAATCAAGACTTTGCAAGGTAACCAGCACCTGTTTTTCTTTTAAAATCTGTATAGGAGGTAATTGCAGTTGTTGTGTTTTATGAATGATGGTACCGGGCAGTGCAGGGTCTTGAAAACATTTTACCAGCAATGGAATGTTTTTGTTTTGTAATGGCTTGATGGTTTTGGGATGAATGACCTGGGCACCATAATACGCCATTTCAATAACCTCACTGTAATTTAATTCAGGAATATAAACAGCTTCAGGAAAATGTTTCGGGTCAGCACTCATCACACCTTCCACATCTTTCCAGATGGTTACACTATCAGCATGTAACAGATTGCCTAAAATAGCTGCGGTAAAATCGCTCCCTTCTCTGCCCAAAGTGGTGCTTTCATTATCAGATGTAGCACCAATAAATCCCTGGGTAACATAAATTGCTTCATCATTTTTTAAAAAAACTTGCTTTGCCTTGTTTTCGGTTATTGGCCATTCAATGGCTGCATCCCTGAAATTATTATCTGTTAACAATACATCCCGAACATCCACCCATTTACTGGCAATATGATTTTCCTTACAATAAAAATGCAGAATAGCAGAGCTGAGTAATTCTCCCGCACAAACAATCTGGTCATAATAATAATCAAATACTTTTACAGGCTTATCGTGTAACAACCATTCTACTTCTGTAAAAACATCAACCAGTTTTGAATAGCATTCATTGTATTGTTGAATTAATAAATATTTTGCAATTGTTAAATGTTGGTTTTTAATTACATTAAAAAGTGCTATGGCTTCTGTTGGGTTCTGGTTGTAAAATGCTTCTACCACTTTTTCCAATGCATTGGTTGTTTTACCCATTGCTGAAACAACCAATATGGCCGTTTCGTTTTCCGGAATGTTTTTTACAATTTCAATAACCTGTTGAATGCGATCAATATTGCTAATGCTTGCCCCGCCGAACTTATAAACAATCATGCTATTTAACAAATGATTAGGTGGAAGATTTGCAAAGCTACAGTAATTATGCCATCTAAAAGTTTACCAAAAATTTGTTGGTATAATTATTGAATTTACATGCAAAAAATAATACAATGCTATTTTCATTTCTATTTAAAACTGTAAAATTATCGCTGATTACTTTGGCTTTTGTTGGCAATGGTTGTATTGGTACTGATACCTTACATAGCCCCGCTGTTACCAATTTTGCAAAAATGGAGAAAGATGTGTTGTATTACATTAATCAACATCGAACGGGTATGGGCTTAGCTCCTTTACAATGGGATAAGACGATTTATACTGAAGCAGTGGAGCATAGTAACGATATGGCCAAACACCGGGTTGTTTTTGGGCATGATGGTTTCGATAATCGATTTAATGCCATTAAAAGTAAATTGGGGTATTTGCGTGGCGGTGCAGAAAATGTTGCATTAGGCCATTTAGATGCCCAGGCTGTTGTAAATGGCTGGCTGCATAGTCCGGGGCATAAAAAAAATATTGAAGGAAGTTATAATTTAACAGCCATTGGTATTGCACAAAGTAATGATGGGAATTTATATTTTACCCAAATTTTTATATATAAACCAAATTAACAGGGTGGCATTTAATGTGTAGGGCGAACACGATTGCATAAAAAAATATTGTATGTATTCTATCTGCCCTTTATCTTTATCGAAAACATAAAATGCCATGGTGGTTAACAGAAAAATTTTAACCTTAGATGAATTTACTATTCAGCAGTTAAGACAGTTTCCTACTGCTACAGGTGAATTAAGTAGCTTACTGCGCGATATGGGCCTCGCTGCCAAACGTGTAAATGTAGAAGTAAATAAAGCAGGTTTAGTTGATATTTTGGGCGATGCAGGTTCCATTAATGTACAAGGTGAGGATGTAAAAAAATTAGACATTTTTGCCAATAACCAATTTATGGGGGCATTACAACATGGCATTAGCTGTGCAGGTATTGGCAGTGAAGAATTAGATGATTTTGTAATTTTTGATGATGAAGTGAGCAACAACAGTAAGTATGTTGTTTTGTTTGATCCCTTAGATGGCAGCGGAAATATTGATGTAAATATTTCTATTGGAACCATTTTTAGTGTGTTTAGAAGGGTTAGCCCTAAAGGCACACCTTGTACTAAAGAGGACTTTTTACAACCCGGTAACAAGCAAGTAGCAGCTGGTTACATTATTTACGGTTCATCTACTATGTTGGTGTATGCAACTAAACGTGGCGTAAATGGGTTTACGTTAGATCCCTCCATTGGTGAATTTTGTTTGAGCCATCCCAATATTCAATGCCCGGCAACCGGTAATTTTTATTCAGTGAATCACGGTTATTTTTTTAAATACGACAAAGGCGTACAAAAATATATCACAGCCTGTCAGCAAAAACCAAAGTCGGAGGGAGGACCATATACCCAGCGTTATATTGGCAGTATGGTAGCCGATGTACACCGCAATTTGTTAAAGGGGGGTATTTTTATGTATCCCGGAACAACTGATCGCCCCAATGGAAAGTTAAGATTATTGTATGAGTGTAATCCATTGGCTTTTATTGTTGAAATGGCCGGCGGAAAGGCAACCAATGGGCAACAACGGGTATTAGATGTACAACCCCATCAATTACATCAACGTTCGCCATTGTTTATTGGCAGCAGGCAGATGATGGATGAATTAGAAAACTATTTAAAGGAAACAAATGAAGCCGGTTTTTAAAATTTTGTGTATTCTATTATTGGTGGGTGGGTTACAAAACAATGTAAAAGCACAGCAGGTATTAGATCCCGGAAAACTGAATTATTTCATTAATCCGAAAATCAATACCCTTTTATATGAGGACACGATGTACCGCGGTGCCAGAGAGTTTAAAGCCCTTTTTTACCGAATGGGTGACCCCCTGTTAATACATTTGTATCAAAAACATCAGTCGAACAAAATTTTCGGTAATATTTTGGGTGTGCTGGGTGCAGGTATGATGGGTGCAGGCGTTGGGCTGGCTTCCAATAACCACCAATCAACCGGCTGGATTTTAATAGGTGCCGGATTTACTTCAACCATTGTTGGCGGATATTTAATAGCTTCGGGGCAGAAAAACCTGCTCATGGCAGTTCAGTTTTTTAATGAAAAGCAGCATCAAAAACTACCTAAAATACAAGCAGGTATTGGATTTTCGGCAAATAAAATAGGATTGGCCATAAATTTTTAGTTATGCAAAAAACAATTATTGAAGTAAAGGAACTTACAAAAAATTATGCTGATGTAGCCGCAGTAAAAGGCATTAGTTTTCAGGTATTGGAAGGCGAAATTTTCGGTTTACTGGGTCCCAATGGTGCTGGCAAATCAACCACTCTTGAGATTATAGAAACGCTAAAAGAAAAAACAAGCGGCAAAATTTGTGTAGATGGGTTTGATTTAGATAAAAATCCAAATGAAATTAAACAAATTATAGGGGTACAATTACAATCGAGTGGGTATTATCCCGGTTTAACATTGAACGAATTGCTCGACTTGTTTGCAGGTTTATACAATAAAACCATCGATAAAAAGAAAATATTAGAAGAAGTAAAATTAGCCGATAAAGCCAAAACAAAATATAAGGAGTTGAGTGGAGGGCAACAGCAGCGGTTTTCATTGGCTACCACACTGATTAATCATCCCAAGATTATTTTTTTGGATGAACCTACCACCGGTTTAGATCCGCAGGCTCGTCGTAATTTATGGGATTTAATCAAACTCATTCGATCAACCGGAACTACCGTAATTATTACAACACATTATATGGATGAGGCAGAGGAACTTTGCGACAGGGTGGCCATTATTGATAGTGGAAAAATAAAATCAATCGCTACCCCAAATGAATTAATTGATAATTTGGTAGCAACCGGTTTTGAACGAACAAAAGAAGTGAAAAAAGCAACGCTGGAAGATGTTTTTATACATCTTACCGGCAAATCATTAAGAGAAGAATAATACCACTATGCAAAAAGATGAGCGTTACCCAATTGGGAAATATGAACCGAAGCCATTTTCTGAGGTGCAAAAAATTGAATGGTTAAGAGATATTCAGTTATTGCCCGAAGAACTGGAAAGAGCTGTACAAACATTCGATGCAGTTCAATTAAACACAGCATATCGCGATGGTGGATGGACGGTGAAGCAATTGATACACCATGTAGCAGACAGCCACATGAATGCCTACATCAGATTTAAATTGGGTTTAACAGAATTAAAACCTGTTATTAAACCTTATGAAGAAAAAGCCTGGGCATTACTGGCAGATAATGAAACGGTACCTGTTAATGTTTCACTAACACTATTGCATGTTTTGCATAGAAGATGGTATGCAGCAATAAAAGATTTATCACAACAGGATTTTGAACGAACTGTTATTCATCCCGAACAAGGAAGAGAAATGAGTTTGTGGTTGTTATTAGGTTTATATGCCTGGCATGGAAAACATCATACAGCGCATATTATATCACTCAAAGAAAGAATGAACTGGTAATGGAAAGAGATTTAACCTGGAAAACGCTTTCTTCTACATACTTATTAAAAGACACCTGGGCCACTATTCGAAAAGATGCCTGCATGTTGCCGAATGGTAAAATCATAAACCCTTATTATGTGTATGAATTTCCGGATTGGGTAACGGCTTTTGCACTGACGAAGGATGGTAAAGTAATTTTGGAAAAACAATACCGCCATGCTTTAGGCCGAACTGATATTGAAACGCCAGGTGGATGTATTGATGCCACCGATGCATCACCGGAAGCGGCCATACAAAGAGAATTGTTAGAAGAAACGGGATATCAGTTTACTCATTTTCAAAAATTAGGTGTTACTTCCGCCAATCCATCTACCAACGATAACATCATGCATCTATTTTTAGCAACAGGTGGTGAAAAAGTAGCTGCTCAAAATTTTGATTCCGGTGAAGATTTAGAGGTATTTCTGGCTAATATTGCTGAAATAAAACAAATGATTCGGGCAAACAAAATTATACAAAGTATGCATATAACCTGTATCATGCTTGCATTAGAACAATTAGGAGAACTGTATTTTTAAAGTGATATAAATTTTTCTTTATCTATTTCTGCAATTAAAAATACACTGCCACAAACCACAATTAAATCATTTTTCCCGGCCTGTTGAATAGCAGCACGAACAGCTTCATTTACCTGCGAATAAGTTTTGCCCTTTAAACCAAATATGCTTGCTTTTTCCAATAAAATATCTGCTGCCAAAGCTCTGGGAATATGTGCCTGTGTAAAATAATAACTGGCTTGTTTTGGTAACAACTTTAAAACTGTATCGGCATCTTTATCTTTTACCATACCAAAAACCAAGTGTAAATGCCGGTATTGGCTGATGGCAATTTGTTGCAATAGTTGTTGTATACCCGCTTCATTATGTGCCACATCTGCAATAACGTTGGGCTGTTGCTGTAATAATTCCCATCGGCCATGTAAGCCGGTAATTTTTTTTGTATGTGCAAGTGCTTTTTGCACAACCGATTCCTGCAAATTCCATCCATTTTTATTCAGTTGTTGTATGGATGTTAAAACTGTAATCAGATTATTGGTTTGGTATAGCCCGGGTAAATCTAAAGTATATGTTTCATGCAGGCCACTATTATTATTTTTAATGGTTACCGTAAGTGTTTCTAAGGTTTGTTGATATTTGAAAAGCGAAAACTGTTCCTGAGCAAAAATGATCGGGGCATTATTTTGTTTGGCGCTGTTTTCAAAAACAGATTTTGTTTCGGGAATTACTTCTCCAATTACTACCGGAATATTTTTCTTGATGATACCTGCTTTTTCTGATGCAATGGCTTCTAAAGTATTGCCGAGTAAATTCATATGGTCCCAGCCAATATTGGTAATAACAGAGAGTTCCGGTAAAATTATATTTGTACTGTCCAATCTTCCGCCCAAACCCGTTTCAATCACTGCAATATCAACCTGTTGTTTCGAAAAATAATCAAAAGCCATGGCAACGGTAATTTCAAAAAAAGAAGGTTGAATGGATTGAATAGCCGGAATCATTTGCTCGGTAAAAGATACAATAAATTCTTCTGAACACAGGTTGCCATTTACTTTAATGCGTTCTCTAAAATCTTTTAAATGTGGCGAAGTGTATAAGCCTGTTTTATAACCTGCAGTTTGCAAAATAGCAGCCAACATATGGCTGGTACTTCCTTTACCATTGGTGCCGGCAATATGAATGGTTTTAAAATGCTGTTGTGGATTCCTTAATTTTTCACATAGCAATAGGGTGTTGGTTAAATCTTTTTTGTAAGCAGATTCGCCTTGTTTACTGAACATAGGCAATTGCTCATATAAGTAGGCGATTGTTTCCCTGTAATTCATATACTTGGTAATAATTAACCATTCAATTTAAAGCTAAATACAATGGTGCCTGTTTGGTTATCAGTATCGCCTGCATTCAATTTTAATAATTTTGCTTTCTTCAAGGCAATGCTTCGAATATTTTGGTTGGTAGTAGTAGTACCTCTGGGGTTAATACTGGCCTGAATCACTTGTCCGCTTTTGTTCACTGTAATATCAACAGCAACTTTTGCAGGTTCATTGAAATCATCTTCAAAACTGGGTAGTTTGGTAAAATGTCTGCCTTCCAACCCATTTCTAATGCTTACACCGCTGGTACCACCGCCTCCGTTTCCGATATAACTGTCGCTATTGGGGTTGCCATTGGGCTTGCCCTGATCACCTTTGCCGCCGGCAATGCCTTGGTTATATACTCCGTTATAAGAATCGGCACCATTACCGCTGGAAGTAGTAGATGTACCACCTTTAAACAAAGCTTTAGGTTTGGGTAGTGCCGGAGTAGGTTTTATAACTGTGTTTTCAGAAATTTTTCTGTGTAAAACCGTAGGATTGTGGTTCAATGGTTTTTTGGGATTCACTTTTTTTTCTAACGTGCCAACGGCTTCATCATTTTCATTGGTTACTTCATTGGCCAATACCTCAGGAGTGGATTGTATTTGTTTGGATGGGGGTGGTGTTTTTAACTGTTCATCCTGATTTAAGGAAGGGTTATCCTGCATCTGTGGCGCAATATTGCCCAAACCTGTTTCGCTGTTTCCTAAGTTTACTTCTATTCCATCTTCTGTAACCGGTGGTGGAATTTGAGGCAAAGTCCATTTTAGAAAAAAGAACAGCAAAAAGATACCGATACAAATTAGTAAGGTATATGCAGCTGCTTTCCAGTTTTTTTCTATTTCAAAATTTTGATACACTATGGTGGAATTGTTCATACAAAGTTATCTTATTTTATCAGCTAATTCCAATTGTTGAAAATTACTGATGGAACGTTTAGTTCAGCACATCTATTGTGCTAAAATTGGTTAATAGAACGCTAAACTCTTTTGTTTTTAATCGGATTTGATTCCTTTTCTCAAATAAAAAGAAATAATATATTTTATAATGATAAAATAATGTACCATTTCAACAAAACAGTGTAATTTACAGGCAAATACTAACTTCTTTTTAACAATAAAACTAACTGTTTATGTTACGCAAAATAATTTTCATCGTTCCATTTTGGATGCTATGCATGATAGCATTTACACCTTCAATGGCATCCAGCCTGCCTTTTAAGCCAGGTAATGGTGGTACCGATTCTGCCGGAAAAGGCGGGGCTACGCTAAATAGTGCTGTTTTACATAATGCATTAGCCGAGTTTAAAAGCTTATCGCATAAAGAAAAAAAATTCAGAATCAAAGAATCAAAAGCTTTATTAAAGCAATACAAAGCAGAAAAAAAGGCAGGGACTTCAACTGATACCAACACTCTTTTATTGGTAATTTTAGCCATTTTATTACCACCATTAGCCGTGTATTTGCATGAAGATGCTATTAACACTAAGTTCTGGATTGATTTAATTTTGACTTTATTGTTCTTCCTGCCCGGTATTATTTATGCTTTGATTGTAATTTTGGGCGGATGATATTTTAAATATTATTTATATAAACCGGCAGCTAAAATTTATCTGTCGGTTTTTTTGTGAAATTTCAAATAACTGTTTGCAAAGAAACGGCTGCTTGTAACTTTAAATATTTGCATAAGTGCGGCTTAGTCAAATTAATAAAAGTACTTATCGCAAAATTTTTATTATTTGGGTTCGAACTTCCATTATTTTTGCAACTTATTTGTAAGCAATTTCTTCATTTTTTAAAAACCATCGTTCTTCAATGAACAATACCTACACCTCGCTGGTTCAACAAACTTTTCATTTTCCGCAGGAAGGATTTAACGTAAACGATGATGGCTATCTCACTTTTAATGGCTTAGATCTTAAGGCATTAATAGATAAGTATGGCACTCCCATGAAACTTACCTATTTACCCAAAATAGGCATGCAGATTAACAAAGCAAAAGCCATGTTTCAGTCTGCTTTTAAAAAGCATAAGTATGAAGGAGAGTATTTTTATTGTTATTGTACCAAAAGTTCTCATTTTTCTTTTATTGTTGAAGAAGCATTGAAACACAATATTAATCTGGAAACCTCTTATGCTTATGATATTGAGATTATTAACCGGTTATACGAACGCAGAAAAATAAATAAAGATATATTTATCATTTGTAACGGATACAAGCAAAAAGCCTATACCAGTCGTATTGCCAAACTGATTAATACAGGGTTTAAGAATGTTATTCCAATTTTAGATAATAAAGAAGAATTACAGGCTTATAAAAAAAGTGTAAAACAACCTTTTAAATTAGGTATTCGGGTGGCAGCAGAAGAAGAACCATCTTTTCCTTTTTATACTTCGCGTTTAGGTATGCGAGCTAAAGATATTTTAGAGTTTTATGTAGATGAAATAGAAGGTTTTGAAGATAAGTTTCAACTAAAAATGCTGCATATTTTTTTGAATAAAGGCATTAAAGATGATATTTATTACTGGAGTGAATTGAACAAAATTATTAACCTGTATTGCCAGTTGAAGAAGATTTGTCCGGAGTTAGATTCTATCAATATTGGCGGTGGTTTCCCCATTAAACATTCATTGGGCTTTGAATATGATTATCAGTTCATAATTAATGAAATTGTTGGCAATATTAAAAAAGCCTGCAAAAAAGCCAAAGTGCCCATGCCCAATATCTATACTGAATTTGGCAGTTTTACAGTGGGGGAGAGTATGGCACATATTTACAGTGTTACAGGCCAGAAAATTCAGAACGACCGGGAGTGTTGGTATATGATTGATTCATCTTTCATCACTACATTACCTGATACATGGGGAATAGGTGAAAAATTTTTAATGCTGCCCATTAATAAATGGGAAAATGAATACCATAGGGTAGTTTTAGGTGGAATAACCTGCGATAGTCATGATTATTACGACAGTGAAGAACACATTAACGAAGTATTCTTACCTAAAATTTCTTCGCCTGAAAAAGAAAATGAGCAAAACAATAAAGAACCCCTGTATGTAGGTTTCTTTCATACAGGTGCCTATCAGGATCAAATTAGTGGTTATGGAGGCATTAAACATTGTTTAATTCCTTCACCAAAGCATGTAATTGTTGAATATGATAAAAGCGGTAAACTGATTGACTGGCTGTATGCAAAAGAACAATCTGCACAAAGCATGTTAAAAATACTGGGTTATTTAAAATAGTATTTATAACTATAAAAATCACTATTAAAACCTCCTTTTAACCGGTCGGTTTTTTTAATGGATTGTATTTTCTATTCTGTATTTGAAAATATGGAAAACTTACTTTTGGGCCTTAGCTGATCCTGCCATTTAAAACCTCGAACCCTGAGCGATGCATGATCTACCTGATTCATAGGGTTCATATCACCTTTTAAATCGTTGATAAATACAACTTTTTGAATTTCACCATTATCAAAATAAGCATCAATAACGCTGCAGGTTGATTTGTTTACTCCAATAA
Source organism: Hydrotalea sp. GW822-HT8A01 (assembly GCF_058798575.1). NCBI lineage: Bacteria > Pseudomonadati > Bacteroidota > Chitinophagia > Chitinophagales > Chitinophagaceae > Hydrotalea > Hydrotalea sp. GW822-HT8A01. The sequence continues at coordinate 3,239,414 of NZ_CM179506.1, read as the reverse complement.
ATTTATGGTTATCATCTTCCACATAGTAAACATTATCTGCCGGTGTGCCACGAGTGGTTAAATAATTAATTCTGCCATCTGAAAAAAATGCATGCATGATGTTGCCACGTACCTGGTTATAATAGCCGGTTCCTACTTTACTGATGGTTAAAGCATTTTCAAATACAGTTAACTCTTTTGGTTTTTTATTGGCCAGAAACAAATAAATAGTATCGCCTGTAATTTGATTTTCATTTGACCATACAATGGGTTGGGTAAACAAACGAAAAGCAGAATCATGCAGGGAATAAAATAAACTATCGCCCACTGCCTGCAATGAATCAGAAAATATTTTTACATGGTGGTAGGCTTCAATGTAACGATTGGTACTGCTATCTTTCAATGCTTCAGCACTATCTATCAGTAATCGATTAGCAGCTCCCAATGAATCTCTGATAATCGGTACTGCTCTGGTTTTGGTTAATGTTGAAAGCCTTCCCGATTTTAATGTATCTGCCCCAACATAAATGCTGTCTTTTTCTTGCTTAATGAGTAATATGGGCTGCTCTGTAGCTAAAAACGCATCTTCTTTTTTATTGGTTTTTATATTATTGGCAATAATATCGTACCCCCCTATTGAGTCTTTACTTCTATAAACAGCATTGCCTTGAAATTCGCCCAAACCGGTACTATCATTAAATGCCATGTAATCTGAAGTAAAGGTATAAGTGCTGTCGTCAATAAATGGCCGTTTACCGAAATTAGCAATTTTATGCTTTAAATCGTAATAACCATCACTTACTTTAATGGTTCTGTTGCCGTTAATAACTTTGGAGGGTGAAACAAAAGTAGTAATGTTGGTATTAATGTTGTACAAAAGTGTATCGGTATAAATTTTATATTCCGGGTCAATCAATACCACATTCTTTTTAAATATTACATCCCGAGTATCACCATAATAAGTTCCTTCTTTACTGGTTAAAACTGTTTTACCATTCACAACTTTTCCGCCATTGGTATAATTGCCTATTTTAATTTGTGTATCATATTCTAATTCATTGGTGGTTAATACCCCTTTACCATCGGTCAATTTTACTTTATTTTTTAAAAAAGCTTTTTTTTCTTTTCCCAGATATTTCAGGTATTGCGAATAGGTTTGAACACTGTCGGCATCATTTATATGTACCTTGCCAAAAGCTTCCAAAATATTTTGCTTTTGGTCTAATACAATGCTATCTGCATAAAATAAAGTTTTACCCTGCTGTACTTCAGCATGACCCACCAGAGCTATAAATTGCCCCAGTGTGTCTTTATTTTGAAAGTTGTATGTATCCGCATAAATAATGGTAATTGTTTTTTTACCGGTGGTATCTGCAGTATTGGTTTGTGCCTGTACTATGCCCATGAAAAACAATAACAGGCATGTAATTATACTTAATTTTAGAAAAGGCATGTGTTTATTTATGCTGTTGTTGAACTGAAGTATCATTCAATGGTGCTATTAGCGGTCCCGACTTGTCTTTTCGGCCAAAAACAGAAATGTTTACATATCGTTTAGGATGTGCTCTCAGATCGTCCATTAAAATATTGGCACTACGAACCGTATTATTCAAATTATTGTACAATTGTTTATCATTCAGCAACAAACCCAATGAACCATCACCCGAATTAATTTTATTCAATGCATTATTTAAATTGGCAATAGTGGTTTTAAGTTCATTAATAGTGCCTTTCATATCAGCATCGGCTAATTGTTGGGTGGCAGCTTCTACATGTGAAAGCGATTGTGTAATTTTTTCATTGTTATCGCTTAAATTTTTAGTAAAGCTATTTACGTTATTCATAGTTTGCACAATAGCTCCACTTTGCTTGTCCAGCATTTTTTGAATAGCAACTGACGATATAGCTAAACTTGCGGTAGTTTTATTGATATTGGCAATTACTTCTTGTAGATTGTGTTTGGTGTGTGGATCGAAAATGGTGTTGATATTATTGAGCACGCTATCTAATGAATGTAAAGTAGTAGTTAATTGTGCACTAATGGGATTGATTTTATCGCCTATCTGGCCCAGTAATCCAGGGTTAGAGCTGGTTAGTAATGTATCACCGGATTGTAAATAAGTATTGCTGTTACCCAACTGAATATCAATACTGGGGGCACCTAAAAAACCTTCTTTAATGGAGGCAACCGAGTTGTTAGGAATATTATAACTACTTTTTAGCTTAATGGCAATGATGATACTTTTTAAATCGCGGTCAGCATTTTCAATATCAAAAACACTACCAATTTGATAGCCATTGATATAAACAGGGTTAGATACCATGATGCCTTTTGCATTGGGATATTTGGCATATAAAAAATTGCCCGTTTTAAATACACTATGCCCCTTTAAAAAATTAAAGCCCAATATCAGCAAAGTAATGGCAATAGCAGTTAGTGCACCTACTTTTGTTTCGTTCGAAATCTTCATAAACGCAAATCTAAGGGTTATTATGGAAGCTTAATATTATGGAAAGTAGTATTATTTTGGGTTTTGTGCAGTGCCATTTACCTGCATTTTATTTTCTAAAGAAAATTTGTAGCGTTTTACGGCTCTGGCAATGGCTTCTGCAATTTCCTGTTGTCCGGTTTGACTGTTTAAATAATCTTCTTCTTCCGGATTGGAAAGAAAGCCTGTTTCTACCAAAATAGCCGGCATGGCTACCGCTTGTAAAACCCAAATACCTTTTCCTCGCTGTTTGGCTTCGCGACTTACTCTGCCCATTTTTGTAAACTCATCTTCTACCGTTAAAGCCAAACTCTGGCTGCGTTCTGCATATTGTTGTGTTTTTAAGGAATACAATACAATTTTTGCAGGATCATTTGGATCAAAATCTTTCATTTCATTGGCCAGTGTACTATCCATGTATAAAGATTCATTTTCTCTCAATGCTTTCTCTTTATCATCGTTTTTATCTACACCCCAGATGTAAGTTTCAGTGCCTTTAGCAGGGTTTGGAGTTGTATAAGTTTTGTAAGCTTTTACTTTTCTGGTATATTTTTTCCCCTTTCTGTGGTAGGTTTGTGTTTTATAACCAATAAATTCACTATGCCTGATAGGATCCCCATAGTTGCAGTGTATAGAAATAAATAAATCGCCTTTTGCCTGATTGGCTTTAATAGCTTTTACTTTTACGTTATCATAAACATCAGTAGTTCTTGTCATATATACATCTATATCCGGCATTTGTTTATGAATTTCTTTTTCTAATTTCAATGCAACAGCTAATGCAATATCTTTTTCGTGAGAATATTTACCTGAGGCACCAAAATCACTGCCACCATGCCCGGGATCAATTACAATTCTTTTTAAAACCGGTTTTGGACCCGGTTGTTGGGCATTTTTTTGAATGGGGTAGGCAAAAGATGCGAAAATTAAAATACACCAAAAACTTATCAATCCAGGTACTGCAATTTTTTTTATCATTCGTTCAAACGTTAAAGGAATTATAGTAATAGAACTATTTAATGTGAAGCACCTATTTTTGCTCCAGTTATTATGAGATTACGCGGTAAAATTAACGTAAAAACCCTTGCGGGGTGTATAGCTTTTGGCATAATACTCCTGATTTCAATGAATTTGAATGCTTTTAACACGCCCCCAAAATTTTTTTTCAATTCATTAACAGCATTTTCTGATACCATTCCAACAATTGATACAACTCAACAATTGGGGGATACGGTGGTTGTACGTGGCAAAAACAACAGTTCACGTAATTCCAAAGATTCCAGTGGTATTGCAAAAACTGACACCCTGCAACTTTCCAAAGATTCTTTAGATGCACCGGTACATTATGCCGCTGCTGATTCGGGTGTATTGCTCATTCCATCCAAACAATTCATTTTATATGGCAAGGCAGATGCAAAATATAAAGATATAGAATTGCAGGCGGCCATCATTAATTATAACCAGCAATCACAATTGGTAAGGGCTTATGGATTGAATGATACTTCCACGAATTTAGATACCAAGCCCAAATTAACACAGGGCGATTCAAAATCGATCAGTGATTCTATTTTATTTGACCTAAAAACCATGAAGGGCCGCACCACCAACAGCTTTTTTAATGAAGGCGAATTGTTTGTGCATGCCGATGTATTAAAAAAAGAAGGGAAAGATATTTTTTATGGTTACAGAGGCCGGTTTACCACCTGTAATTTAGATACGCCCCACTTTGCTTTTAGAACACGCAAATTAAAAATGATTAGTAACAAAATAGCAGTTAGCGGCCCTGCATCCCCCGAATTCGAGGGGGTTCCCATTCCAATTGGTATACCTTTTGGAATTTATCCATTATCAACCGGAAGGCACTCGGGTATATTACCGCCTCAGTTTATTGTTAGTCAGGATTTTGGATTGGGGTTAGAAAATTTAGGCTATTACAAAGTGTTGAATGACAATTTTGATGTTACTACTCGTGCTAACATATACTCCTATGGGGGTTATTCATTTACAATTAACCCCAAATATTATGTTCGTTACCATTACCAGGGAGCGTTAAATTTTAGCTTCCAAAGTATTAAGGCCCTAAATCAAAATTATTTAACACCACAGGAGTATAATATTTCTAAATCATTTATGCTAAACTGGACTCATACACGTGATAATAAAGCACGTCCTGGAACCACTTTTAGTGCTAATGTAAACTTTGGTAGTACCAAGTTTAATCAATATGTATTGAACAATCCATTTGTTAATTTTAATAATCAGTTAAATTCATCAATTAGTTATAGTAAAGATTTTGGAGGTAAGTCTAATTTATCCGTAAACTTGAATCACAATCAAAATAGTAATACAGGCTTAGTTAATTTGAATTTGCCTACTGTCAGTTACAATGTGAATACATTTTATCCATTTCAAAAAAAGGAACAGGTGGGTGCACCAAAATGGTGGGAGAGTATTGGTATTGGATATACCGGCAATTTCACCAATCAACTTTCATTTTACGATTCGGCATTTAGTTTTAAAAGATTGTTAGATACAGCCCAGTATGGATTTATACACAATATACCCATTAGCTTAACTTTACCACAATTGGGGCCAGTTACTTTGAGTCCTTCCGTTTCTTATCAGGAAAGATGGTATGGACAAAAAATATTTCGTAATTGGGATAGTATAAACTATCGATTAGATACCAGCATAAGAAAAGGTTTTTTTGCTGCCCGGCAAATGACGTATGGCATCAGCGCCAGCACCCGTATTTTTGGAACGTATCAGTTTAAACATTCCAGCGGTATTCAGGCCATTCGGCATGAAATAAGGCCAACTATTGCCTTAAACTATTCACCAAACATGAATGGCAAATTTTATTACTCCATGAAGGTAGATACGTTTGGCCATGTACTTCGTTTTTCGCAGTTTGATGGAGTGCTGCCCGGTGCATTTCCTGAAGGTGCGTTTGGTGGAATTAGTTTTGGAGTAGATAATTTATTGGAGATGAAAGTGAAAAGCAAAACTGATACCAGCAATAACGGCATTAAAAAAATAAAAATATTAGATGGGTTTGGATTTAACTCATCTTACAATTTATTAGCCGATAGTTTTGCATTGGCACCATTTAATATTTATGCCCGAAGTACTTTATTCGATAAAATAAACATTACGGCCAGTGCAATTTTAGACCCCTATCAGGTGGATCAATTTGGTTTTAGGAAAAATGTGTTTACGTGGAGTGGGAATCATCCCACGTTAGGCAGGTTAACGGGTGGCAATATTGCCATTTCAACGCAGTTTAAAAGCAAATCGAAGGATGGTAAAGATTCGAAAAGTCAGATACCTGTTGATCCCTTTATGACTCCGGAAGAGCAGCAAATGCAATTGCAATATGTGCGTAGTAATCCGGCCGAGTATACCGATTTTAATATCCCGTGGACACTCTCCTTGTCGTATTCACTCAATTTTTCGAAGCAATTGCAGGTTGATTCTTTAAGCAGGTATCAATTTAACACACTAATTTCCTCGAACGTAAACTTTCAAGGCGATTTTAGTTTAACTACCAAATGGAAAGTAGGCGGTACGGGTTATTTTGATTTTAATGCCGGTAAACTGCAACAATTAAGTATGTTTTTAACCCGTGAAATGCACTGTTGGCAAATGTCTATTAATGTAACGCCCATCGGATTATGGCGTTCGTTCAGTATTACACTCAATCCTAAATCGGGTATTTTACGCGATTTGCGCATTAACCGTTCCCGAACTTTTTCAAATTACAACTAATAATCAATTTATTTTTTGAAGGGATGTGCTTCATTGGCTGTATAATAATCCTTCATTATTGAAAATACTTTTTCCTTTAATTCCTGAGCAGATAATTCATCTGCCTCAACCGGAGGTAAAAAATGAAGGGCTAATTTATGCGGCCATAAATAAAATTTTTTATGGATAGGCATGGCTTTTTTGGTATTGAAAATAATAGCAGGAATAATCGGCGCTTTGGTTATTTCAGCCAGTTTAAAAGCACCGTCATAAAACTTTTTAAGCGGTTCGTTGGTTCTGTTTCGGGTTCCTTCGGGGAAGATGCACATGTTCATCCCATCTTTTAAAACTTTCTTCATTTCTTCAAAACTGTGTATACGGCTACGCTCACTTTTTCTTTCAACCAGCACTGAACCTTTTTTATAGTACCATCCAAATATGGGAATTTTTGCAAATGAATTTTTTGCAATGGTTTTATTGGGCGATGGGGTATAGGGTGCCGAAAGTGGCACATCTAACAATGCATTGTGGTTGCAGGTAACGATATAGGCTTTGTTTTTTTCAAAATTTTCACAACCATATACTTTTAATGGGCAGCCAATTAACGGCAACCAGATATTCATCCAATAGCGGGAAAGATCAATAAAAATTTTTTGTCCTCTTTTGCCGGGAATGGCATAGCATAGCATAGAGGGTATGTAAAAAATTAAAAATGTAACAATGAAGGATACAATTCCCCAAAAAGCCCAGATACGGGCAGAAAAGTTCTTTAAATATTGCATTTTAATGTTAGTTTATCATTTAAAGTTTCCAGTCAATGGGCGTTTTGCCCTGTTTCATTAATATTTCGTTGGTTTTACTAAAATGCCTGCATCCAAAAAAACCGTTATGGGCACTAAGTGGAGAAGGATGAGCCGCTTTTAAAATAAAATGTTTATTCGCATCAATATATTGTTGTTTTTCCTGCGCAAATTTTCCCCAAAGCAAAAAAACAATTCCTTTTTTTTGTTCAGAAATTTTTTTTATGGCAGCATCGGTAAAATTCATCCAGCCAATTTTAGCGTGGCTGGCCGCTTCATTGGCACGCACTGTTAATACGGCATTTAACAATAAAACGCCCTGTTTTGCCCAAGGAGTGAGGTTGCCGGTTAAGGGGATGGGCATACCTAAATCGTCTTGTAATTCTTTAAATATATTTTGTAAGGAGGGTGGTGGGGTAATACCATTGGGAACACTAAAACTTAAGCCCATAGCCTGTTGTGGCCCATGATAGGGGTCCTGCCCGATGATGACAACCTTTACTTCCTGAAATGGGGTAGTATTAAACGCATTAAAAATTAAACTACCGGGTGGGTAAATGGTAACTCCGGTAGCTTTTTCTGTTTTTAAATGGGCTACAATTTGCAAAAAATAGGGTTTAGTGAACTCTTTTTGTAACTGTTCTTTCCAACTGTTTTCAATTTTTACGTCCATTTTTTGAAATGTGTTTGGATGCAAACTAATTAAAATTTAGTTTTGCGCCCTAAACATTTGGTTCGGTAGCTCAGCTGGATAGAGCAACTGCCTTCTAAGCAGTAGGTCATTGGTTCGAATCCAATCCGAATCACTACATCAAATTTAAAGGCCTCATCCAAACCGATGAGGTTTTTTTGACCGAAATTGAAATGAATTCAGCATTGTACTTTTATAATTAAGTTTTTTTATTTAAAGGGATTTTTTGGAATATATTTTTCAATGGCAGGGTTCATCACCTTACCCATGCCGGCTTTTTTAAATGCAGGAATAAAAGCAGTAACCGAAATAATTCCTGCAATACCTTCCAGCAACAAAGTAAATGGTGCACTGGTTTTATGCGCTAAATATCCAATTACTAAACTGCCAATGGGCTGAATACCCAGGAATGCCATTACATAATAGCTGATTACTCTGCCTCGCATCCGCTCTTCAACATGGGTTTGTATATAGGTATTGGTAGATGCAATTAATGCCAGCAGTCCACTTTCGCCCAACATAATAATGGCTAATCCAATCCATAAATTTTGCATGTATGAAAAAAATATAATGCAAACAGATGTTAATACATTAGACCATGTAATAATTTTTAAAAAATCTTTACCGGGTTTTAGAGTGGCTACATAAACAGCGCCCATTAATGCTCCTAAACCGGCAATACTATTTAGCCAGCTAAATGTGGTTACGTTGCCTTTAAATACCTGTTGTGCATATACCGGAAATAATGTATTGTAGGGCATTACAAAAAAACTGATTAAGGCTATTAATAAAATAGCCGATCGGATGCCTTTGCTATGTTGTAAATACTGATAACCTTCTTTCAAATTTTCCCAGATGGGCTCCTTAATTGTTTTGGCAGGTGGTACTTTTATTTTCATGAATAGTAACGATACAATTACTGCAATAAAACTTAAAAAATTAATGAAAAAACAAACACCTTCTCCAAAACTACTGAGTAATATGCCTGCAACTGCCGGCCCGGCTAAACGTGCCAATGTAACCATGCTTGAATTTAAAGCAATAGCATTGGGCAAGTCGTCTTTTTTTTCAACCAATACAATCATAAAAGATTGTCGGGCTGGTGTATCGAAAGCATTGATAATGCCCAACAATACACTTAATACTATAATGCTATTGACTGTATGGGTACCTGTTATTACCAATGCTGCTAAAATGCCTGCTTGAATCATAGAGGCGATTTGCGTAAATAGTAAAGTTTTATAACGGCTATGCCTGTCAACATAACTGCCGGCGTAGGGTGATAGCAGTAAAGTTGGTATTTGTCCTGCAAAGGCTACAATACCCAGCATAAAGGCAGAATGTGTTAAAGTATAAATTAACCAGCTTACAACTATCCTTTGCATCCAAGTGCCAATCAGTGATATTGCCTGACCGCCAAAGTATAGTCTGAAATTTCTATACTGCAATGCCCGCATGGAATTAGGTAGCATCATGTAACAGCTTTTGTTCAGAAATAAAAGATGAACGAGAGGTAACAAATATACATTACAATAAAACCATGAACGATTAATGTTTTTGTTGAAGCTGTTTTTTCTTTTTTAATTGACAGAACATTTATTGTGTTGATTACACTCAAATACATTTTCAATATTAGTTTGCCTTACATTTACGCAATAAATGCTGCTATATGAAGTTGCCTGTTTTTACTGTAAACACCGAGTGGATTTTACTTTCAGCAATTGCTACTACCATTCATGAGCAGTTTGAACTGCATATTGACAAAGATGCTCAGGAAAAAGTAATCAGATGTCGTAATTATTTAGATGAGAAAATGCAAAATGCGCAGGCTGCATATTATGGTATTAATACCGGTTTTGGTTATTTGCAAAATGTGCAAATAGATAAAGCAAAAATAGAACAATTACAATATAATTTGTTAATGTCTCATGCCTGCGGAATGGGTGAAGAAGTGCCGGAAGCCATTGTGAAATTAATCTTGTTGTTGAAAATAAAATCGTTGGTGTATGGCCATAGCGGTGTACAATGGGCTACCGTTAAACGCCTGGCTGATATGTATAATGCAGCTGTTTTGCCTGTTGTGTATACCCAGGGTTCTTTGGGAGCATCCGGAGATTTAGCTCCCCTTAGCCATTTAAGTTTGCCTTTAATTGGATTGGGTGAAGTAAAGTATAAAGGCAATAAAATGCCAACAACTAAAGCTTTTGAATTATTGCAGTGGCAGCCGCTTGCTTTGCAAAGTAAAGAGGGTTTGGCTTTAATTAATGGTACTCAGTTTATGAGTGCTTATGGGGTATATTGTATTCATCAATCATATCATTTGTTGCAATGGGCTAATTTTATTGCATCCATTTCGTTCGATGCGTTTCATTGTACAAATGAACCTTTGCAGTCACTGATTCATCAAATCAGAGCGCATAGTGGACAGGTTGCATGCGCTGAAACATTGCGAAAATATTTACAGGATAGTCCAATAGCACTTCAAAAAAAACATCAGGTACAGGATCCTTATTCGTTTAGGTGCATACCCCAGGTGCACGGTGCGACTGCCGATACATTGCATTTTGTACAGGAAACTTTTACACGTGAAATTAATTCGGTAACGGATAATCCAAATATTTTTCCTGATGAGGATACTATTTTAAGCGGCGGAAATTTTCACGGACAGCCATTGGCGTTAGGATTAGATTTCTTGGCAATTGCCATGAGTGAATTAGCCAATATTAGCGAGCGAAGAACGTATCAGCTCATTAGTGGCCAACGTGGGTTGCCTTTGTTTTTGGTAAAAGACCCTGGTTTGAATAGCGGCTTTATGATTCCGCAATACACAGCAGCCGGAATAGTAAGCGAGAATAAACAATTGTGTACACCTGCCAGTGTAGATAGTATTTCATCTTCAAACAATCAGGAAGACCATGTGAGTATGGGGGCCAATGCCGCTACAAAATGTTATCGTGTTATTGAAAATGTAGAAAAAGTGTTGGCCATAGAATTGTTAACTGCGGTTCAGGCATTAACATTTCGACGTCCCGAAACCAGTGCGCCAATTATTGAAAAAGTGATAACTGATTTTAGAAAAGTGGTAACTTTTAATGAAAAAGACCGGGTGCTGCATGACGATATGATGGCTGCCATTCAATTCATAAAAACTTATCATTTACCGGATTAAAACAGTGGTGCCCTTTAAAGCAAACTTTTCTCCGGTTTGGCTATCGGTATAATTCAACGTCCAAATATAGGTACCACTCGGCTGTGCCAAACCATTTACGGTACCATCCCACTTCTGGGTCCAATCTGTTGTTTGAAAAATAATTTGCCCATATCGATTATACACTGAAAAATGCAGGTTAATGGCTTTGTATGCGTTTAACGGATATAAATAATCGTTTAATCCATCTCCATTTGGTGTAAATGCTGATGGTACAGCAATATAGCAATTGGGAACTGCTTTGAGCAGTTTGGTGTAGGTGTTGGTACAACCTGCAGTATCGGTAACTATTAATTGAACCGGATAATTGGTAGTTCGGTTATTGTTGGGATAATTTTGTACAGCAGGCGTTTGTAAGCCGCTGGTTTGTCCGTTGCCAAAATCCCAATACCATTTTGTAATCAACCCAACACTTGAATCTGTAAAGTTTACAGCATCATTCGGGCAAATATAATCGGGTGCTATAAAAAATGCTTTTGGCGGATAATTATCCAATACAATGGTTTTAAAAATACTGTCTGCACAAACGCTGTTAGATGCCACCAATTTAATTTGCTTTTGCCCCAGACTCGGATAAATAATTGCCGGATTTGCATTGGTACTGGTCGTTACATTATCAAAAGTCCATAACCAATCTGTAGCATTTTGCGCCTGTAAAGTATATTGAACGGTATCTGACTGGCAACCATAATGAATGGCATAAGAAAAATCGGCTTTTACCAATTGTTGCGAAGTAATGGTAAAAGAAGATTGAGTACCCAACGGTACCGCATTGAAGCAGTTATCTAACAGCGTATTTCCATCAGAACCCATCAATTGTTGAATACTGTAATTATTAGGAAAAAGCGGTGAATTTAACTGAACAATAATGGAATCTGTATCAAAGCCATTATTACAACCAACACCTAAGGCAGATTGTACAGTGGCAGCCGGAGAAAGTGTAAAATCACTGCCATCGGCAGCAATAGAAGTACATTGAACCGTTTTACTTAATTTAATATACACTTCTTTGCCACCACAAATACCTGAAGCTTTTATATAAGTAGGAATGTTTGGATCTGTAATACTAGCTGTACCACCAGAAAATGATAAACTATATCCGCTTTGGCTGTCAGTATAATGGCTTACCAATAACAAATAGATATGCCCTGCAATAATATTGGGTGGTTTACTAAAGGGCGAAACACCGCCCTGTGCATAGGTGGGTGGGGAAGCACATTGATTGGCTGCTGAAGCAGTATCGGAAGTACCTGTTAAACCACCAACTCCCGACCAGTTGCAGGCTACAAAAAGCGAAGCATTGGTAAATACAGTATTGGGGTCAACACCTGTAATATCAAATATTTGCCAGTCATAATCATCACTTAATGTATTGGGTGTAATCATAAAACCCAGGGTGCCTGATTGGTAACAGGTAAATTTATACCAATAAGGGTTTTTATTGGTGGCTATAAATGCATTATTACAAGGGGGTACGGGTATGGGTGTATTGACGCAAATACCAACAGAGCCTTGTGTGAATGTTTTAACTCCACAAACCGGGAAAGCGCTGGCAGGGGTTTGCCCTTTTAAGGAACAAACACCGCTTTGTGCATCAATAGTAGTTTGCTGCAGGAAAAACAAAACAAAAAGCAAAAAAATATATTTGTGCTGATTCATCAATTTGTAATACGCAGTTTCTTATTAGAATTGCAAAATAGGCTTTCTGCTGCTTTTAGATATGGTTTTAACAATTTTAATATAATAGGTTAAAAGTGCTTTAAAGCGAATTTTCTATAATGCATCAATGAGTATAAATCATTGAACAAAGGCTTGCAGCAAGTTTTATATACGTGTATAACGTACATTTGTCCACTACAACCAACAGAGGTATGAGCGAAGAAAAAAGTTTAAATTTTCTGGAAGAGATTATTGAAGCAGATTTGGCATCGGGTAAATACAAACAAATTATTACCCGATTTCCTCCTGAGCCCAATGGCTATTTGCATATGGGGCATGCAACCAGTATTTGCCTGAATTTTGGACTTACAAAAAAATATGGCGGATACACCAACTTACGATTTGATGATACCAATCCGATAACAGAAGATACGGAATATGTAGAAAGCATTAAAGCAGATATTCGGTGGCTAGGCTTTGAGTGGAAACATGAATTGTATGCCAGCGATTACTTTGAAACATTGTATGGATTTGCTGTTCAGTTAATTCAAAGAGGATTGGCTTATGTAGACGACAGCACCAGTGAGCAAATTGCTGCACAAAAAGGAACCCCTACACAACCGGGCGTAAATAGCCCTTATCGCAACAGAAGTGTAGAAGAAAATCTGCAACTTTTTGAAGCAATGCGCAATGGAAAATATCAGGATGGCGAAAAGGTTTTGCGTGCTAAAATAGATATGGCACATCCCAATATGCTCATGCGTGACCCTTTAATGTATCGCATTAAACATGCACACCACCATCGTACAGGAGATAAATGGTGTATTTATCCTATGTATGATTTTGCACACGGACAAAGTGATAGCATTGAAAATATAACACATTCCATTTGTACATTAGAGTTTGTTCCGCATAGGGAGTTATATGATTGGTTTATTGCGCAATTAGGTATTTACCCATCACATCAATACGAATTTGCTCGCCGTAATCTTTCTTACACGGTAATGAGTAAAAGAAAATTATTGCAATTGGTAAATGAAAAATTAGTAGCCGGTTGGGATGATCCCCGTATGCCAACCATCAGTGCCATGCGCCGCAGAGGATATTTACCTGAAAGCATTCGCGATTTTTGCGATGGTATTGGTGTTGCCAAAAGGGAGAACCTGGTAGACATTGGTTTGTTGGAATTTTATGTACGGGAGCGTTTAAACAAAGTAGCGCTTCGCAGAATGGTTGTTTTTGATCCTTTGAAAATTACCATTACCAATTTTGCTGATGAAACCGAATGGGTTGAAACTGAAAATAATCCTGAAGATCCCAATGCCGGACTTCGCACCATGCCCTTTAGTCGCGAATTGTATATTGAACGGGAAGATTTTATGGAACAGCCACCCAAAAAATATTTCAGGTTAGCACCCGGACAAATGGTACGGTTAAAGAGCGCCTATATAATTCAGTGCAACGAAATAATAAAAGATGCCGCCGGAAATGTAACTGAATTAAAATGTACTTATTTGCCGGTAAGTAAAAGCGGCAACGATACCAGCGGTATTCATGTAAAAGGTACCTTGCATTGGGTAAGTGTAGCGCATGCTGTACCCATAGAAGTAAGGTTGTATGATCGGTTATTTACCGTGGAAAATGTGGATGCTACTGAAGGCGATTTTAAAGATTATTTCAATCCCAAATCTTTAGAAGTGATGCATACGGTATTTGCAGAGCCCGCTTTACAAAATGCAAACATTGCAGAGCGTTATCAGTTTATGCGTAAAGGATATTTTTGTCTCGATAAAGAGTCCAACCCGCAAAAGCTCATATTTAACCGCACGGTGGGTCTTAAAGATACCTGGGCAAAAGAAATGAAAAAAGCATAGCATGCTTTTCAATGTATGGAGGCATTAATTGATATTTATGGATTTACTGCATGCATTTCAGCAAGAATGGAAAAAAAAATTTTCCTATCTACACCCGCAAAACTGCACCATATTGTTGGCAGTGAGTGGTGGAGTTGATAGTATGGTATTGCTTGATTTACTGCATAAAATGGGTTTTACTTTAGCAGTGGCACATGTAAATTTTCAGTTAAGAGGAGAAGAAAGTTATAGAGATGAACGCATAGTGCAGGAAGCCACTCATCACTACCAAACAAAATTTTTTTTGAACAGGGCAGATACCGTAAAATTTGCAGCAACTGAAAAAATTTCTATACAACTTGCAGCAAGGCAGCTACGTTACCAATGGTTTTATGAATTATTAAGCCATTCATTTTTTTCTGAAAAACCCAATGCTGTTATTGTAACTGCACACCATGCTAATGATAACATTGAAACATTACTACATCATTTTTTCAGAGGTACGGGCATTGAAGGCTTACAGGGTATTCCATCTGAAAACACTAAAATTATCCGGCCACTTTTATTTGCTTTTAAAAAAGATATTTTGGCCTATGCGCAGCAAAATCATATTCGTTGGGTGGAAGATTCATCCAATGCAAGTGATCATTATACCCGAAATTTTATCAGGCTGCAACTCCTTCCTATACTACTACAACAATTTCCCAATATTGAAACAGTGCTTATTGAGAACATTCGGCGTTTCTCAGAAGCTGCCGGTTTATATCGGCAGGCTATCGATTTGCATCGAAAAAAATTATTGATACCCAATAAAGATGGATATCAAATTCCCATTGCCTTATTTAAAAAAGCAATTCCTTTTCAAACCGTTTTGTGGGAATTGTGTAAGCCTTTTGGATGCACCCCGCAACAAATGATAGCCGTAGCGCAATTATTAGATGCACAAAATGGAAGTATCCTGCAAACCCCAACCCATCGTTTTATCAGGAATAGAAACTGGTTGCTCATTCAATCATTAACAGAATTGGCTGCAGATTTAATTGTTATACCTGCTTTTATCAATCATGTAGATTTTGCGAATGGGAAATTGCATTTTGAGCAATTAAAGCAACCCAAAAACCTCCAACTTTCGCCGGAAAGTATTGTTGTAGATGAGGCTGCCATTCAGTTTCCGCTGATTTTAAGGAAATGGAAAATAGGCGATTATTTTTATCCTTTTGGCATGCAACACAGAAAGAAAATCAGTCGGTTTTTGATAGATTTAAAGTTGTCTGTGCCTGAAAAGGAGGCTGTTTGGGTATTAGAAATGAATAAAAAAATTATTTGGGTAATTGGATACCGTGCCGATAACCGTTTTCGTTTGTGTACCACCACATCAAACAACTGCATTAAAATTACCTATCTGAAATAGCCGGTAACTTCATTAATAAAATGATTTACAGGATTAAATGAGCTAAGAAATCTGGTGGTAATAATCAAAAATACAATCCCATAAATGGCTCCCCAAAAATGGGCAGAATGATTAATTCTGCTACTGCCTTTTTTGGATAAATAAGCCGAAATACCAAGATAAATTACACCAAATATAAAAGCAGGAAATTCAATAGGAATAAAGATTAAACCCAATGGTTGTGTAGGCGCTAAAAATACAAAAGCAAACACTACTGCCGATACAGCACCCGATGCACCCAAACTTCTGTATGAATTGTTATCTGTATTTTTAAAATAGGTAGGTAATAAACATACCACCAATGAACTGATATACAATATCAAAAACAAGGGTTTGCCTCTATCTCCAAAAATGGTCACAAAAAAACTTTCTATTGCTTCACCAAACATATAAAATGCATACATGTTAAAAGCCAGGTGCATAATGTCTGCATGAATAAAACCGCAGGTAATAAATCGATACCATTGGTGTTGATGAGTGATAGCAGGAGGGTAGAATATCAAATCATCCATCAGCGTGTCATTAGAAAACGCAATGAATGAAACAATACAGGTAACCGCAATGATGATGATGGTGATTGAAATCATACAGATGATTGAGCAGCTATTTAAAGGTGATGATATTTTTCGTTTTTTAAAATAGTACATGCCCGGTATACCTGTTCTGCTAAAATTAGCCGTACCAACATGTGCGGAAAAACTAATTTTGACAGGCTCCACACAAAATCAGCACGGTTTAAAATTACATCATCCACACCAAATGCACCGCCTATTAAAAAAATAATTTTTTTATGACCTGCATTGGCTCTTTGTTGAAAAAATTCGGCCAATGCAACGGAGGTAAATTGTTGCCCTCTTTCATCCAACAAAATCAGATAATCATCTTTTTGTAAAATATTAAGAAGCTTGGTGGCTTCTTCTTTTTTTAATTCAGATACTGACAGTGTGGCCGCATTTTTTACCGGTTTTATGATCACCCATTCAATAGAAAAATAGTTTTGAATGCGTTGGGTAAAATCTTCAATGCCGGCTTGCACAAATGTTTCATGTGGTTTACCTACCGACCAGAATTGAATTTTCATGTTATACTGTTTAAAACCGGATACATTACCATTAGTTGTTGCTAATTGATTGATAACATCAGGTGCTTTTTAAATTTTAATAATTTCATAACTAATTACTAATACATAAATGAATACTATCATTGCAAGAAAAATAAGCAAAAAAACAGGTATTAAGCCAATTAATAAATACAATTTGCTTTTGAACAAATTTTTGAAAGTAAATTGATTACTCATTTCCAACATGTCATCGTTGTGTGCTTTCAAAAAATTGTTTAAAAATTGTTGGTATTGTTGAAATGCCGGATTTAAAACACTTTCAATAATCAATTGAACAGAATCTTTGTTTTGTGGCAGGTGATTGTAATAATAAGCAATAAGTGTATTGTACTTTTTTCTGGCTATTTTTAAACTGTCTAAAATGAATCCGTCGTTTTGGTGTAACAGGTTTTGATTAGAAATACTATCGAAGCGGGCATTGTTTTGTGCAATAACCTGCTGCCAGTTTTCATTTGTATGTTTAGGTGTATTGCTCAATGAAGTTTGCAGGAATAATGACCAATTTGCATTGGATGATTGCAATATATTTTGACTAATGCCATTAAAGCGGGCTTCACTATAAATTAATTTGCTATATTCCTTGTCAATTTTAATGGCAAAAAAATAGTAAAAAATAAATGTAATTAAAAGGGTAAACGATAATAAAGCAATTAAACCCTTCTTTGAAAAAAAGATGGAATCCATAGTATAGTTTTGCGAACTACGAATATAACCAACAAATTAGAATGAAGTTTATCTGCCGGGGTAGTGGTTTAAATTTTCTTACCCCTTTATTTTTTAGCATTTTCTGATAAATGCAGTTGCTCTGTTAATTGTTGCAACTTCTTTTTAAAGGTTTTCAGTTCTTTATTTTGTTGATTAATGAAAGTATTATCCGATAGCTTACCCATTACGGCTTCCATTTCAGCATCGGAACCATACACCATTTTTCGATAAGGATTGATATAATCTTTTTTTCGGGAAAGATATATTTGTTCAGTAATCCAGGTTTTTGTTTTGAGCGTTTCATTGAATAATTGCAATAAAAATGAATCATCCACTTTCTTCCAGTCAATATTATACAGTTCCGTAAGGGAGGCCAATGCATGCATGGTTTTTTCAAAAGGATATTTTTGGCCTTGCAATTGATAAAAATCATGTACATCTTCCCAGTTTTTGATAATGCCTTTTTTAATGTGGGTTAATAATTGTTCAACAGTTGCATTTTCCATCAATTGCCCGCCTACATTGATCCACTCATTTCTTTTCGTGATTGTGAATGATTTTTTTAAGCTTGCAATGCTATCGATTTGGTTGGATGTTATCCATCCTAAAAGATGATTGGCTCCATAGTAGGCTATCATCTTTTTGTATAAATCGTACGCCTGATAAACTTTTATTACAACGGTTTTGCGTTTGGTATTCTCTACGCCGGGTAATACAATTTCTAATTGTTCAATGGTATCCAAATCTCTTTGTTCTAATAAACACTTGCCTTTTGCAATACAGGCTGTTGCATCATTTTGGCTGTTATTCGCTTCTTTATTTAAATAAGCTTTTCCGGTAATGTATGCTAATGTTTCTAATGCCTGAAACATTTCATTGACGGTATCGGGGGCCAAAAAATCGTATTCTAAGTATTGAATTTTTTCCTGCCTTTTATCTCTGTCAATATATTTCCAGCTATTACGTGCCAATGCATACATGTTGTACATAAACCAATAGCCCGGCATAATAACAAGTTGGTTCTTTTCATTATCCATACTTACCAATGAAAATGGTAAAGTGATGTTTAATTCAGCCGGATAATCGCCTTTGGCTAAAATGGTATAACTGGCAAATTTTGAATTGTGCTTCAGGCTAACGCATAAACCCGGCCAAAAGCCCCGGCCCATCACCATTTCGCCATCTGCACCTCTGGAGTTATGGTTTGAACCAATGGTAGCACCCGCTGCAATATTGCTTTGTCCCATTAAAAGTGCTGCACATAAAAATGAATTATTATGGTGTTGTTCATGTGCGGGAAAAATAAGTGAATTCAGAACCTCACAGCAGGAAATAGTAGCATTATTGCCCAAATATGAGTTAATTAATCTTGCACCATACTTTAATTGGGAATGCGAAGCCATAATAAATCTTACCGCCTTAACACCATAAAATATTCTGCATCCATAACCAATAATGCCGTTTACCAGTTCACAACCCTCACCAATTTGCGTTTGCCCTTCTTTACCAGAATTAATGGTTAAATTTTTTAATTTATTTGCGCCTTTAATATAGGCATCTTCACCAATCCAAACATCTTTTAAAATTGCACAGTTTTTAATAACAGTTCTGCTGCCAATTTTTCCGTAGTATCCTCTTTTTTGGTTAAACTGCTTTTCAGTAAAATTTTTAAATTGTTGCAGCAAAATAAAATCGTCTCTGTATTTGCTCCATAAATAAGCATCGCCGGGTAACATGCCATTGAATGGAATTACGCTTCTGCCGCCATTTTCGTTGCAAATTTCCATCCAAATTCTAATGGCCTCGTCTTCCCCTTCTTTTACAATACCATTTCCAAACTTAGCATGGTTGGTAGTTACCATTTCATTAATATTGGCCAAAATACATTCATTGCCAATAATGAAATGCGAAAGATAATTTACATTGTCAATTACTACATTATCACCAATATCGCAACTAATGATGATGGAGTTGTATAAACCTACAGGAATGGTTAAATCACTAAAGTTAAGGCAAACCGGTTCCAGTTTACCAATTCTAACCAGCCCAAAAAATTTACAATTTTTTACCAATTCAGGATTGAATGCATCGGATACCAGAATATTATTCCAGTCGTCACTGGTATTTCTGTTTTTAACCAAAGCTTCAATTTCATATGCCGTTAAGCGCCTGTATTGTATACCGCTTCTGTTCTGGGTATCTCTTAAATAATATTCATCTTTACCTTTTGGCAAAAACTGCAAAGGAATAAAATTGTATCCCAATTGTGGCATGGGAATTTTTTGAATATTATTTTCAGGCATTTGTTTTAATTTTAAGATCATTCATTATTCAACGGTAACACTTTTGGCTAAGTTGCGTGGTTTATCTACATCGTATCCTTTTGTAACCCCTACATAATAACTGAGCAATTGAAGTGGTATAACACTTAATAAAGGTGCTACAATTTCATCGGCATCCGGTACATACATAATATTATCCGCCATTCCGGGTAATACTGTATCACCCTCGCTTACAACAGCTACGATAATGCCTTTACGTGCTTTAATTTCCTGCACATTGCTAATTACTTTTTCATAATAGCGGTCTTTGGTTGCAACAAATACAACGGGTAGGGTATTGTCAACAAGTGCAATAGGACCATGTTTCATTTCTGCCGCCGGATATCCTTCGGCATGTATATAAGAAATTTCTTTCAGTTTTAAAGCGCCTTCCAATGCAACGGGGAAATTGTATCCCCGGCCAAGAAATAAAAAGTCGTGCGCATTTTTATATTTTTCTGCAATACTTTGAATATTAGATGTATCTTTTAAAATTTCTTTTACTTTTTCCGGAATGGTTTCTAATTCATGCATGAGTGCTTTATAACGTTCATAAGATAACGTGCCTTTGGCCAAACCTATTTTGAAAGCCATCATTGCCAATACGGCTAACTGACCGGTAAATGCTTTGGTACTGGCTACGCCAATTTCAGGTCCTGCATGGGTATAGGCACCTGCATGGCTTAACCGGGCAATACTACTGCCTACTACATTCACAACTCCAAAAATAAAAGCACCTTTTTCTTTTGCATTTTCTAATGCCACCAATGTGTCGGCTGTTTCGCCACTTTGTGAAATGGCAACAATAACATCTCCCTGGTGTATGATAGGGTTTCTGTATCTGAATTCACTGGCATATTCAACTTCTACCGGGATGCGACATAATTCTTCAATCATATATTCTGCAATTAAACCGGCATGCCAACTGGTACCACAAGCCACAATAATGATACGTTGTGCCTGTGTAAGTGCTTCAATATGGTTTTCGATACCACTCATCATAATTTTTCCAACATCGGGTAACAATCGGCCACGTAAGCAATCGTGAATGGTTTCAGGCTGTTCGTGAATTTCTTTCAGCATAAAATGTTCATAACCGCCTTTTTCTATGGCAGCTAAATCCATATCCAATTGCGTTATGAAAGGGGTTTGTTTCTCGTTGCCTAAATTTTTTAAAGTAAGCTCATCGGGTTTAACAATGGCAATTTCATAATCGTTTACATACACCACTTCTTTGGTATATTCAATAATTGGAGAGGCATCACTGGCTAAAAAATGCTCCCCTTTACCTATGCCAATTACCAACGGGCTGCCCTTTCTGGCAGCTATGATAGTTTCAGGATCGTTTTTATCTACCAATAAAATACAATAGGCGCCTACAATTCTTTTTAAAGCGATACGAACAGCTTCTTCTAAGCTGCAACTATTGTTCTTTTGAATGTCTTCTATAAAATTCAGTAATACTTCCGTGTCTGTATCACTGGTAAAGTGATAGCTTTTTTTCAGTAAATCATTTTTTATAGCAACGTAATTTTCAATAATACCATTATGAATCATGGCCAGATTACCATTGTTGCTGACATGCGGATGTGCGTTTCTATCGCTGGGCTCTCCATGAGTAGCCCAACGTGTATGCCCAATACCAATATGTGCATGTATATTTTTGCCAAGTGCTTCTTCTTCCAGTTCAGCTACTTTTCCTTTCTTCTTGTACACATTTAAAGCGCCATTATCTACCAATGCAACACCTGCACTGTCGTAGCCTCTGTATTCCAAACGTTTTAAGCCTTTAATAATAACCGGATAAGCTTCTCTTTTACCGATATAACCAACAATTCCACACATAATAATCGAATTTAAGATGAGTGTGCAATATCCTAAATTTTAATGGAAAAATTTGTATGTTCATGCATAAATACTCTATTTGCATGCAACTTGTATTTCCTTTTTTAGATGAAATTGTGTTGGAAGATGAACGCGTAAAATTGCGTAGTTTACAACAAAATGATGAGGTATATCTGCGTTTTTTTTCACAACATGAGCCCGAGTTATGGCAATATTCTATTCAGTCTGCTGCCGGTGATGATTTGCTTAAACAATACATCGATAAGGCTTTGATGGATAGAAAAACAGGTATTTCCTATCCGTTTATTGTGTACGATAAAAAGTGGCAGGAATACGCAGGATGCACCCGATTTTATGATATTCAAAGCGCACATGCAACTATGCAATTGGGGTATACCTGGTATGGAAAAAAATTTCAGGGAACTGGTTTGAATTTGCACTGTAAATATTTACTGCTTTCATTTGCTTTTGAAACGATAATGTTTGAAAGGGTAGAAGCCAGGTCAGATACGTTAAATAAAAGAAGTATTGCTGCCATGAAAAAAATAGGTTTTACCACGGAAGGGGTTTTGCGTAACAATGCATTGAGTGCAAACGGGAGAAGGAGAGATTCAATGGTATTGAGTATCTTAAGAAATGAATGGATGGAAGGGGTGAAACAAAGGTTGGAGGAGCAGTGTAAAATAATATGATTTTTTAAATTGATTAGTTCGTATTTGTTTTTGGTTTTATGCAAAATGATCTATGCAACGAAGGCTTTATTTTATTCTTAATTGATTCAATTGTTCTATCATATTTCAATAAGAATTGCATATCAACAAAAAATTGGGTACTTGTTTGTAGTTAGTTACACACTTATGTAGACGTTGATTTATTGAAAATGGCAATTTAGCTCATAACACCTCAATTTTGTACCTTTGCGGCTCCTATTTATAAAAAATTAAAAGTAATTGCGCATTAATCAATGAATTATCAACAGGAAATAGAACGAAGAAAAACCTTTGCCATTATATCTCACCCCGATGCCGGAAAAACAACACTTACTGAAAAATTACTATTATTTGGGGGTGCTATTCAAACAGCAGGGGCTGTAAAAAGTAATAAAATAAAAAAACATGCCACCAGCGATTTTATGGAAATTGAGCGCCAGCGTGGAATTTCTGTAGCTACCAGTGTAATGACCTTTGAATATGAAGGTTATTTAATTAATTTATTAGATACACCCGGCCATAAAGATTTTGCAGAAGATACTTACCGAACTTTAACTGCAGTGGATAGTGTGGTATTGGTTATTGATAGTGTAAATGGGGTAGAAGAGCAAACCCGCCGGTTGATGGAGGTTTGCAGAATGCGTGACACACCCGTTATAGTGTTCATCAATAAAATGGACAGAGATGGCAAAAACCGTTTTGATTTGTTGGAAGAAATTGAAAAAGAATTGAATATTGCTTTACATCCCATGACATGGCCCATTAATAGTGGGAAAGATTTTAAAGGGGTTTACAATATTACCAATAAAAATTTATTGCTATTTACTGCCGGCACCAAAGCAGATGATGAGGATGTATTACAAATTGATGATTTGAATAGCCCAATTGTTGACAATAAAATTGGTGAACGCGATGCTGCGCAATTAAGAGAGGATGTGGAACTGATTGAAGGTGTACATGGCAATTTGGTGATTGATGATTATTTAGCAGGAAAAGTAGCGCCCGTATTCTTTGGTAGTGCTGTGAATAATTTTGGGGTGCAGGAGATGTTGAATACTTTTATTCATATTGCACCTACACCGAGAAACAGGGCTACCTCAAAAGGATCGATAGCTCCAGATGATAGTACATTTAGTGGATTCATTTTTAAAATACATGCCAATTTAGATCCCCGTCATAGAGATCGAATAGCTTTTTTGAGAGTTTGCAGTGGTAAATTTGAACGTAGTAAATATTACCATCATGTTCGGTTGAATAAAGATATTCGCTTTAATAATCCCTATTCATTTTTGGCAAGAAGTAAAGATGTGATTGAAGATGCTTATCCTGGTGATGTGGTGGGTTTGTTTGATACCGGAAATTTTAAAATTGGTGATACACTTACAGCGGGAGCCAACTTTTATTTTCTGGGTATACCCACATTTTCTCCGGAAATATTCAAGGAGTTGGTGAATAAGGATCCAATGAAAGCCAAACAACTTGAAAAAGGTATACAGCAGTTAACTGATGAAGGTGTTGCGCAGTTATTTTCTCAATTTGGGGGAACCAAAAAGATTATTGGATGCGTTGGTGAGTTGCAGTTTGAGGTGATTCAATACCGGTTATTGCAGGAATATGGCGCTGCGGTTGAGTTCAGATCGCTGCCTTTTTATAAAGCCTGTTGGCTTACCAGTAATGATGCAAAAAAATTAGAAGATTTCCTTAGGTTTAAACAACAGAATACCGTAGAAGACAAAGATGGACATCCGGTATACCTGGCACAAAGCGAATGGTTTTTGAATACGGAAATTACCAATAACCCGGATATTATTTTTCACTTTAGCAGTGAAATTCATAAGTAACTTTTGTTGAATAAATGAATTGACCCTAATTCGTATTAAATATTTGCGATGAACGAATCTGAAATACTCGATGTAATCATTATTGGTGGCGGACCCATTGGTTTGGCTTGTGCATTAGAAGCAAAAACACATCAATTAAATTATGTAATTCTTGAAAAAGGATGTCTGGTGAATTCATTGTACCATTATCCCATGAATATGACATTCTTCTCAACTTCTGAAAAGTTAGAAATTGGTGGCGTTCCATTTGTGAGCATTGCGTCAAAGCCTACTCGTAATGAAGCTTTGGAATACTATAGGCGAGTGGCCATTAAAGAACAACTCAATATTCATTTGTTTGAAAAAGTATTGTGTGTCAAGCCGTTACAGGAAAGAAATAAACCTGTTTTTGAGGTAAAAACTTCAAAGGCTACTTATCACAGTTACAATATTGTTACTGCAACAGGGTTTTATGACATTCCTTTTTTATTAAATGTACCGGGGGAAGATTTACCAAAAGTTACGCATTATTATAAAGATCCTCATTTTTATGCTTTTCAGCAGGTGATTGTGGTAGGTGCCAATAATTCGGCAGTTGATGCTGCATTAGAAACCTGGCGTAAGGGCGCAAACGTTACCATGGTAATTCGGGAAAGCCAGATTGGTGAAAGGGTAAAATATTGGGTACGACCAGATATCATCAACAGAATTGAAGAAGGCTCTATCAGGGCATATTTTAATTCTGTTATTACGGCTATAGAACCACATCAGGTACATATTCAAACGCCGGATGGTGCGGTTATCATTCCCAACCAATGGGTGATTGCAGCTACGGGTTATCAGCCCGATTTCTCATTCCTGCAGCAAATGGGTATTCAATTGTCGGATGATGGGGTAAAGAAACCATCTTATGATGAAAACACACACGAAACCAATGTACCCGGCATTTATTTAGCCGGTGTGGTTTGTGGTGGTTTGAATACACACCGGTTATTTATTGAAAATTCGCGGGAACATGCGATTAAAATTTTGAATCATATTGCCGCAAAAAATACATAATATAAATAATAAGCGGGATGGTATTTTGTAGTGGCTGCATACTGAACAGAACGTACAAGTGTGCGACGCAACGAAACTGCACAATGGTATATAATGCCGGGTACAACAATACCATCCCGTTGGTAATTAGTTTATTGCAAAGTTGCAAGTGCATCTTTAATTCTTGCCCAGGCCTTTTCAATATTTTCCATGCTGTTGGCAAAAGAGAATCGAATACAGTTGGGTTCACCAAAAGCATCGCCCATTACGGATGAAACATGTGCTGTGTTTAGTAAGAACATGCTTAAATCGGCCGCATTGGCAATAGTTTCAGTGCCATTCTTTTTACCATAATAAGCACTTACATCAGGAAATACGTAAAATGCACCCTGTGGTTCAAAACATTTAAAACCCGGAATGCTCTTTACCAATGCTAATGTTTTTTCTCTGCGGCGGGCAAACTCGGCAGTCATGGCACGTGAAGGTGCCAAATCGCCGGTAAGTGCTGCTACAGCTGCTTTTTGAGTTATAGAGCAGGTGCCGCTGGTAAACTGGCCTTGTAATTTTTCGCAGGCTTTTACAATATCTGTATTGGCTGCAATATAACCTAAGCGCCAGCCCGTCATGGCAAAGCCTTTACTTAATCCGTTAATCACCACCACTCTTTCTTTGATGGAAGAGAATTGCGCAATACTTTCATGTTGACCAATGAAATTAATGTATTCGTAAATTTCGTCAGATAAAATGGTGATTTTTGGATGCTTTTCAAATATTTTTACCAAAGCAGCCAGTTCCTCTTTGGTATAAACAGCGCCGGAAGGGTTGCATGGTGATGAGAACATGAAAACACGGGTATTGGAAGTAATAGCCGCTTCTAATTGTTGTGGTGTAATTTTAAAATTATTTTCAACCGTAGTTCTTATTTCAACAACATGGCCACGGGCAATTTTAACCAGTTCAGAGTAAGTAACCCAATACGGTGTGGGTATAATTACTTCATCACCCTCATCCACCAAGGCTAAAATGGCATTGGCTAAGCTTTGTTTGGCGCCGGTTGAGGTAATGATATTTTCGGGTTTATAATCTAAATGGTTATCGCGTTTTAATTTGGTGCAAACGGCTTCTTTTAAATCGGCAAATCCGGCAACAGGTGTGTAATGGCTCCAGTTGTCGTTAATGGCTTTAATGGCTGCATCTTTTATATGTTGGGGGGTATCAAAATCGGGTTCTCCCAAACTCAGGTCAATTACATCAATGCCTTTTGCCCTTAGTTCGCGACCTAATTTGGCCATTTTAAGTGTTTCGGGTTCGCTGAAACGCAGTAGTAAAGTAGATAAATTGGTGCTCATGATTCAATTGCTTTTTAAATGGCACCAAATGTACTTAATTACTGAACAGGTTTATTAGAGAATTTTCAGCAGAAACTGAAAAAACTAAATAAAATTTACTGTTTTTGGTAATCGAATATAAATTCCGATAAATCTGGCACGTATGTCCGTTTTCTTGTTAACTCATATTGGTAAAGCAGTTGTCCGATGTTTTTCATAAATGGATAGCCGATGGAATCGTAATCGTATTGATCGTCGTTATAAATACCATCTGAATTGCAGGAAATGGTTGCACTCAACATAAATTCTATTTTATTTTGGGTATCGATGATATAGGCTACATCGGTTAAAAAACCATAAGCATCGCCTACTTTATTAAAAATTCTGATGTTTTTGGGTAAAGACCCTTTTTGTGAACCATACATTAAAAATTTGCAATAAGCATCCCAGTATGCAATAGTATCATAATTAGGATAATTGCTTTCGCGGGGGTAGGCGCTCATCCAATGTAACAGAAATTGTCTGTCGGTGGCTGTTAAGTTAAACCTGCTTTGAGGCGGAACAGATTCCGGAAAAATAACGGAGCGGAGTATATGCGTTAAATCTTCTAAATACACCCTGTTTTTTTCTGAGAAATTAAAGGGTTGGTGAACCAATGTTCCATTATTGTAATAACCATTTCCTAAAAACACATTTAGGTTCGGCAATGGACCATCGTTATATTGCGCCGGTTGGTGCCATAACTGTTTACCTGAAGTGTCGTAAAAAGAGCAGGCATTGGTTTGGCGGTTCTGCTCATCTGTTAAACTTACCTGTAGCCGATGGCGGATAATGGCATTGGGATAACCTTTTTGTTTGAGTTGATTCAGGATGGTTTTTTGTCCTAAAAATTCATAAAGGCGGTTAAATGCATCATTATCACTTATCAAAAAAATTTGTTTGATGTAATTGGCAATGGTAGGCCGGCTATCAATAGCGGTTGGCTGTGTAAAAACAAAACTTTGTTGGGGTGCACTGCTATCGGTAATTAAAGTGGTGTTTGCATTAACGCCGGAAATATTGATTTCATTTAATTTTTCTAATGCCAAAAAAGCAATGGGCATTTTTACCGTGCTGGCCGGATAGAAATAGTTGTTGGAAGTGTAGAAATGATATTCTGTAAGGATGGGCTGGTTGTTTTTATCACGGTTAATTTGGGTGTAAATAATTTGAACATTATATGCCTGCCGGTTTTGTAAAATGGCTGAAAATTGGTCGGGATGTTGTTGCATTAAGGTTTCTAAAAAATTAACCGGAAGCATATTCTGCATCATTTTTTTAGGGGTATTGCAGGCAAACAATATTGCGATGATAAAAAAAATAAACATTTTTTGAAGCATTTCCAAATATACAAATCCTGTAACATTACATGAAGCCGGTTCCTAACTTTGCACAATGGCAAATCAGGTACATGAGTCAATATCAGTGTTCGATATTTTTAAAATAGGCGTGGGGCCTTCCAGTTCGCATACATTGGGGCCATGGAAAGCAGCTTTGCAATGCGTTAATAATTTACAGACTGCATATCAATTACAGTTAGTACAAAAAATGCAAGTGTTACTGTATGGTTCTTTAGCCAAAACAGGGCACGGGCATGGTACCGATATTGCTGTAATGATGGGGCTTTGTGGCGAAAATCCTGAAACGATTGATGTAAATTCCATTCTTCTAAAAGTGGCTCAAATTAGAGAACAGGGCACTTTGTATTTAGGCAATGAAATAGCAATTGATTTTCAACCTGAAAATGATATTATTTTTTTGAAACAGGAAACGTTGCCTTATCACCCAAACGGTCTTTCTTTTTTGATATCATTAAGTGATGGTCAAGAAATTTGTGCTACTTATTATTCTATTGGTGGAGGCTTTATTGTGAAGGAAGGTGAGGAGCTTGCTTCCACACATCATCAGGTTGAATTGCCTTTTCCGATTAATAGGGCGAATGATTTATTGCGTTGGTGCATGAAAGGCCTTAGCATTAGTGATGTGGTGATGGAAAATGAACTGGCGTGGCGTAGTGAAGAGGCCACTCGCGAAGGCGTTTTACATATTTGGGAAACCATGCGAGATTGTATTTACAGAGGGTGCCATACACAAGGCGAATTACCGGGTGGATTAAAAGTAAAACGCAGGGCATTTGAGCTGAATAAAAAATTAATGGGTGGAACCCTTGCGCCGGATTATGATATTTGGCTTACTAAAATACAGGCTGGCGGCAACGCCTTTCAATACACATTAGATTGGGTAAGTTGTTTTGCTTTGGCGGTAAATGAAGAAAATGCATCGTTTGGCAGGGTAGTTACAGCTCCTACCAATGGTGCTGCCGGTGTAATACCTGCCGTATTGCAATATTTTATTTGTTTTTGTAATGGAAATGAAACCGATAAAATTATTCGTTTTCTGTTAACCGCTTCCGAAATTGGATCGATATTTAAAAAGGGGGCAACCATTTCAGCGGCAATGGGTGGCTGTCAGGCCGAAATTGGTGTAAGCAGTGCCATGGCAGCCGCTGCTTTAACTGAATGTATGGGAGGTAGCCAGCGACAGGCATTAATGGCTGCAGAAATTGCCATGGAGCATCATTTGGGTTTAACCTGCGACCCCATTGGCGGGTTGGTACAAATACCCTGTATTGAACGCAATACCATGGGTGCTATTAAGGCCATTACCGCATCGCAACTGGCTTTACAAAGTGCGCCAGATTTTGCCAAAGTAAGTTTAGACAAAGTAATTAAAACCATGTGGGATACGGCTTTAGATATGAACAGCAAATACAAAGAAACCTCCGATGGTGGTCTTGCTGTAAATATTCCATTGGGTTTAAGCGAATGTTGATGTGCTAACACATGATTGAACTGAATAGATTAGATTAATTCAATAATGGATTGGCAACAATAGCATCGTAACTTAAATTGCTGTAATCTCTTATTTCATGGTACAGTGTATCTCTTTCTACAGGTTGGCGGTTTACCTGTTTAATCAGGGTAACTAAATCGGCGGTTGACATGCTTGGATTTTGTTCTTCACTTCCCGCCATTGAATAAATTTTGGTAGAATCATCAATGGTGCCGTCAATATCATTCACACCAAACTGAAGTGTAAGTTGTGCATTCTTTCTGCCCAACATAGGCCAATAGGCTTTAATATGCGGGAAATTATCTAAATACAGCCTTGCTACTGCATACATTTTTAAATCTTCCACAATGGTTGATTCCGGCACATGGCTCATGTCATTGTCTTTATTCCTGAATTTTAAAGGAATAAATGTGTTAAACCCGCCGGTTTCATCCTGCAATTGACGCAAACGTTCCATGTGGTCAATCCGGTGCCAGTATTTTTCAATATGGCCATACAACATGGTGGCATTGGTATGCATGCCTAATTGATGCGCCGCTTTATGAATGTGTAACCAGCCATCTGCATCTACTTTGTCTGCACAAATTTGGGTACGTATTTCCGGATGAAAAATTTCTGCACCGCCACCGGGTAATGAGTCTAAACCTGCTTCATGTGCTATGCGCATGCCTTCTTCAACAGAAACTTTGGCTTTTCTAAACATATAATCCAACTCAACGGGGGTAAATGCTTTAATGTGTAAATCGGGGCGATGTGCTTTAATGGCCTTCAACAGCGTGGTAAAAAACCGTAAATCCATTTTAGGATGAACACCCCCCACAATATGCACTTCAGTAACCGGTTTACCATCATAGCTTTTCACAATATCCAGCATTTGTTCAATGCTCAGTTCCCAGCCTTCTTCGCGGTGTGCATATAAACGGGAATAGGCACAGAATTTACAACTGAACACACAAACATTGGTAGGCTCGATATGAAAATTACGATTGAAATAAGTTTTATCACCATGCTTTTGTTCTCGTACAAAGTTGGCCAATGCACCTAAAAATGGTAAAGAGCCTTTTTCAAATAATTGTACACCTTCTTCAAAACTGATACGCTGATTGGCAAATATTTTTTCGGCAATGGGTTGTAAATTTTTATCTGCTGTTTGAATCAGCATATCCGAGGAGTTATATACAGTTGCTTTCATCTTCTATTTTTTTTTGACAGGCAAAACTACCATTATAATTGTTCACATGAAGGGAATGTTAAGCGATAAGCAAAAATTACTATCTTCCGTTTTAAATTATTATTAACCTTGCTTGCTCTGAATGGAGTTGCCTGGCGTTTTAAAATACTGCCATCTATTATATGCAAGAAGAAAAACAAATGCAATGAATATTAAGTTTAGATTGATTTTGCTTAGTTTTTTAGAGTTTTTTATTTGGGGTTCCTGGTTAATTACTGTGGGTGCTTATTGGTTTCAAAACAAACAATGGACGGGAGAGGATTTTGGTAAAATTTTTTCAACTATGGGCATGTCTGCTATTTTTATGCCGGCTATTATGGGAATTATTGCCGACAGATATATAAATGCCGAAAAATTGTTGGCTTTTTGTCATTTAGCAGGTGCTGCAATATTGTTTTATTTACCTGCGGTAAATGATCCCGATACTTTTTTCTGGGTACTGTTATTGTATATGATTTTTTATATGCCAACTTTAGCATTGGCCAATACGGTTTCATATACTGCATTAATTAAAAACGGGAAAAATATTATTAAAGATTTTCCTCCCATCAGAGTATGGGGTACCATTGGTTTTATTGTAGCCATGTGGATTGTAAGTTTATTGCATATTGAAACTTCTGCCAGTCAATTTTATGTGGCTGCTATCGCATCATTATTGTTTGGTGTATATGCATTTACTTTACCCAAATGTCCGCCGCAGGCAAAAACCGGTGAGAAAAAATCATTTGCCGACATGATGGGGTTAAAGGCCTTTTCTCTGTTTGGACAATACAAAATGGCGCTGTTTTTTATTTTTGCTATGCTTTTGGGTGCTGCCCAGCAATTAACGAATGCTTATGGTGATACTTTTTTGCATGATTTTGCAAAGATTGATGCCTACAAAAATACCATTGCCGTAAAATTTCCGGCTATTATTATGTCTATTTCTCAAATTTCTGAAACCTTGTTTATTTTGGCCATTCCTTTTTTTCTTAGAAAGTTTGGAATTAAGATAGTGATGTTGTTGAGTATGTTAGCCTGGGTATTGCGTTTTGGTTTGTTTGCATATGGCAATCCTAGTAATGGATTGTGGATGATTATTCTTTCCTGCATTGTTTATGGAATGGCTTTCGATTTTTTCAATATAACCGGTTCTTTGTTTGTAGATACGCAGATAAAACCACAAATACGTGCCAGCGCACAGGGAATTTTTATGATGATGACTAATGGAGTAGGTGCTTTATTGGGAAGTCGTATCAGTGGCTATGCCATCTCCAAATTTTTTACCCATAGCGATAAAAGCCTTGATTGGTATGGTATCTGGATGTCGTTTTCTGTATATGCCATTATTATTGCAGTATTATTTTTGCTGCTGTTTCGGCATAAACACAGGCCGGAAGAAGTATTGCAAATGCAACATTAAAAGAATGAGGCCGCCTTCATTGTTGTTGGGACGGCCTCATTGAAATTGAGTCAATCTATTTTACTTATGCGCTTCAATTTTTTTCACAAAATTGGCTTTGGGTTGTGCGCCCACTAATTTATCAACTACTTCTCCATTTTTAATAAACAGGATAGCAGGGATGCTGGTAATGCCATAGTTTAAACTTACTTGCGGATTATGGTCAACATTTAATTTGCCCACTTTAACCACACCTTCATACTCTTTTGCCAGCTCTTCTACAACCGGACCAATAGCGCGACAAGGGCCACACCATTCTGCCCAAAAATCAATCATAGTTAATTTATCGTTTGCCAAAACTTCTGTTTGAAAGTTCGCATCTGTAATTTCTAAAGCCATTGTACAATTTTTTATGGTTATGAATAATTTATTAATTTGTCGCAAAAATAAATCCAAACTTACAATATGTTTGAAACCAGTTATACACCACTGTTAATTATGACTTTGTGATGACTGAAACGTTTGTTTTCAGCCATTTTGCCCTAATATGAGGCAAATCGTCAGTTGCTGATTCGGCCATTAATTTTGCAAATGCACATTTACCTGTACTTCCGGATGGTTTTGTAAAAACTGGATTAAATCATCATTCAGTAAAATACTCACTTCATTGTTGTATAAACTAATTTTCAGGTTTTCAGCGTTATCAATTATGTTGAATTTTAAAAGTGTTTTTCCCGGATATGCTTTCACATTTTCGGCTAAAAAATCAATCCATTCTTTTGTTAGGTCAACTGGCTCCATATTGATTTCGAGCATACGGGTAGTTCGTTCTTTCAGGGTTTCTAACAGATAGAGCTGGTTAATTTTAAATTCAAAATTTTCCTCACTTTTATAACGTTGCCTGAAATTGCCTGAGAGAAATACTTTCTGGCCCTTTTCCAAATAGTTTTGAAATTTTACATAATCTTCACTCCAAAGGGTGAATTCTGTTTTTCCTGAAAAATCTTCAATGATAAATGAGCCAAAATTTTTGCCTGTTTTGGTTACCCTATGTTGTACATCTACAATTAAACCTGCTATGCGTACCGTTAAATTGGCAGCTTGTTTTATGAGGTTGGTATCCATTTTTACTTCATTAAACTCTGCAATTTCAATAATTTGATAATGTTGCAATTCAAACCGGTAATGATCTAATGGATGCCCACTCATGAACATACCCGTTACTTCTTTTTCATAGTTTAATTTTTCTGTTAAAGGCCACTCTTCACATTCAGCTATTTTGGGTGCCGGAATTTCCATGGCAACAGGCAGTTCTCCAAACAAAGTATTGGCAGTACCACTTTTTATTTGTACACTGGCAGCACCATAATTAATAATTTTTTCCAGATTGCTAATTTTATCTCCATCGCCTTTGGCAAAAAATTGTGCCCGATTCATTTGTGGAAAACAGTCGAACGCACCGCTATATGCCAAACTTTCCATCGATTTTTTATTGACAGAACGTTGATTGACCCTTCTAATAAAATCAAAAATATCTTTAAACTGCCCGTTTTTATTGCGCTCTTCAATAATGTTTTCAATAGCGGCATCACCTACGCCTTTAATGCCACCCAATCCAAAACGAATTTCTCCTTTTTTATTCACGGCAAAGCCTTTTAACGATTCGTTAATATCCGGCCCCAAAACTTTAATACCCATTCGCTTACACTCTTCCATAAAAAAAGTAATTTTATCAATACTTCCTGCATGGTTTAGAACAGCCGACATGTATTCTCTCGGATAATGTGCCTTTAAATAGGCAGTTTGATACGACACAAAAGCATAACAGGTACTGTGCGATTTATTGAAAGCATACTGCGCAAAGGCCTCCCAGTCAGTCCATATTTTTTCCAAAGCATCTGCTGAATGTCCTTTGGCTTTACCGCCCTCAATAAACTGCGCTTTCATTTTATCAAGCACACTTTTTTGTTTTTTACCCATTGCTTTTCGCAACACATCGGCATCGCCTTTGCTAAAACCTGCCAAACTCTGGCTCAATAACATAACCTGTTCCTGATAAACGGTAATGCCATAAGTATCTTTCAGGTATAGTTCTGCTTCCGGAATATCGTATACCACTTGTTCTCGTCCTTGTTTACGGGCAATAAAGCTGGGAATATAAGCAATAGGGCCTGGGCGGTATAATGCGTTCATGGCAATTAAGTCATCAAACTGATCGGGCTTTAATTCACGCAGGTATTTTTGCATGCCAACACTTTCAAACTGGAATGTGCCATTGGTTTCACCTTTCTGATATAATTGAAAAGTTTTTTCATCATCTAATGGAATGGTATCTAAATCAATTTCTATTTGATGATTTTGTTTGATTAATTCAAGTGCGGTTTTAAGAATAGAAAGCGTTTTTAAGCCCAGAAAGTCCATTTTAATTACACCGGCCTCTTCAATACTATTGCCTTCAATTTGTGTTAACCATAAAGAAGAATCTTTTGCAGTAGCAACAGGAATCAGTTCCGTTAAATCTTTTGGGGCAATGATGATGCCTGCAGCATGCACACCGGTATTGCGGATGCTGCCTTCAAGTCTGTCAGCTTCTTTTAAAACCTGGGCACGAATATCATCTCCGGCATAAATTTCCCTGAGTTTTTTAATGTTCTCAATATCTTCCTGAGTATATCCTTCTTTTTCTTCTAATGATTTTTCGCCCTCTTTGGCGGTGATGGGTGCATGTAAAACTCTTCTTAATTCGGTTCCGGGTTTATCGGGCACCAATTTAGCCAGCATATTGGCTTCGGCCAGCGGCAAATCCATTACCCGGGCAACATCTTTAATGCTGCTTTTGGCAGCCATGGTACCATAGGTAATAATTTGTGCCACTTGATTTTTTCCATATTTCTCAACCACATAATCAATTACTTTCTGACGGCCATCATCATCAAAGTCGGTATCAATATCGGGCATTGATTTACGATCGGGGTTTAAAAACCGCTCGAACAATAAATTGTATTTAATGGGGTCAATATTGGTAATGCCAATACAATAAGCCACTACCGAACCGGCGGCAGAACCGCGGCCCGGGCCTACAAACACTTTCATGTCTCTGCCTGCCTTAATAAAATCGCTTACAATTAAAAAGTAGCCTGCAAAGCCCATGGTTTTAATGGTAAACAATTCAAAGTCAATACGTTCTTGGGTTGTGGCATTTATTTCGCCATAACGTTGTTTGGCTCCTTCATAAGTAAGGTGTTTTAAATATTCCCACTGGTTCAAATTATCATCATCATGAATTTTAAAAGAAACCGGAATAGGGAAGGCCGGCAGTAAAATATCTTTTTTTAAATTCAGTACTTCAATTTTATCTACAATGGCATTGGTATTGTCAATTGCTTCCGGAATGTCGGCAAACAGGGTAGCCATTTCTTCCGGTGTTTTAAAATAAAACTGATCGTTCGGAAATTTAAAACGCCGGTTTTTGATCTGCACTTCATCATTTACAAAATCATCAAAACCTGGTGTTGATTGTTTTTCACCTGTATTTACGCACAATAAAATATCATGTGCATTGTAGTCGTCACGTTCAGTATAGTGGCTGTCGTTTGTAGCTATTACCGGAACATTGTATTTTTTGGAAAACTGTAAAAGGGTATGGTTGATGATTTCCTGTTCTTTAATGTTGTGGCGTTGTAATTCAATATAATAATCCTCGCCAAAAATATCTAACCACCATTTAAATTCCTGTTCAGCTTTGGCAGTATCGCCTTTTAAAATGGTTTGTGGCACATAAGCGCCAATGCAGCAGGTGGTGGCAATGAGGCCTTCATGGTATTGCAGAATTAATTCTTTGTCAATTCTGGGATACTTGCTATACATGCCTTCAATAAATCCTAATGAGGTTAATTTAATGAGGTTTTGATAGCCTTGTTTATTTTTAGCCAGCAATACCTGATGGTAGCGGTGGTCTTTTAATTCTTTAGTGAAAGTTTTAATATGCCTGTTTTCTACCACATAAAATTCGCAACCCACAATAGGCTTAATAACAGGTTCTAATATATCTTTACCATTGGTATCTTTACCAACTACTTTTGTGTTTTTCCAGGCCTGATTCACAAAATCAAATACGCCAAACATATTTCCATGGTCAGTTAAAGCCACAGCCGGCATGTTATTAGCGGCCGCTTTTTTGTAAAGTGAACCGATGGAAGCTGCCCCATCGAGTAAGGAATATTGCGAGTGAACATGTAGATGTGAAAATTTAGGCATGACTGTTGAAAATTTGAAACCATTCAAAAGTCAAATGTACTGCTTTCGGCAGGCAAATGAAGTTGAAAAATTTATCCACAATTCCGGTGTTATAAAGTTGAATGGATAAAAGTTGTGCAGGTTTGGGCAGCTTAAAAAAGGGTTGTTTATTTTGCAAGCTATGGCAAAGCGTTGTATAACAGTTTTTTTTATTGCGGGAATAGTTTTAGCTGTAACCGGTTGTAAAACTTTGCGGAAAATTACAGCCCACGATAATTCATTAACCACTACTTCCAAATCGGTAAAATCAGGAAACCCTGAATTTATTGATGGAATAGAAATTGCCCCCGGTTCAGTTGTAAATTCCCGCCATAAAACAGCTACTACAAAAATTAACACCTTGAATCGTGCTGCTGCCAATGAAAATAATCCCAATAGCTGGGTAAGTATCGAAAAAGCCAGCTGGCTGCAAATGAAATATGCCATTATAATGGATGTAACGGTTGAAAAGCTAACCGATATTCTTTTGCTTCAAGAAATTGATGAATGGTGGGGCACCAATTATTGCTTAGGCGGCAGTACAAAAGCATGTATTGATTGTTCTGCTTTTACCTATATTGTAATGCGGGATGTTTATGGAGTGAATTTACCCCGTACAGCGCAGGAACAATATAATAGCTGTTCTAAAATACCCGATGATTCGCTGCAGGAAGGTGATTTGGTATTTTTTCATACCGGTGGTAGAAGAAGCAGGGCCATTTCACATGTAGGTGTTTATATAGCCAATCAAAAATTTGCCAATGCTTCTACAAGCAGTGGTGTTACCATCAGCGATTTGAATGATCCTTATTGGAAAAGAGCCTACCGTGGTGCCGGCAGGGTTCGTTAAGCCTGCAATTTGTCCATTGCGTTCAATCATAACTTTCGCTTTTATTGAAATACATTATTTTTACAGCTTGTTTTTCTTTTTTTAACTGTACGCCTCTTACTATGCAAAAAAATCTACTGTCGCGCCTGCAGCGCTGGATACTCATATTGTCTGCTACTTTCTTCCTGCTGATGAGTATTGCCCGAATTTTTACTTTCTGCTTATTCAATACAGGTGCTTTTTCATGGAAATCTTTTTTGTCTGTATTGTGGATGGGTTTTCGGTTTGATGCCAGGGATGTAGGTATTATGGCCATACTGATGTTAATATTGGGTGCCATTAAGCCCTTGCATCCTTTCCGAAAAAAATTGGGGAAAACAGTTGCCTATATTTTATGGTTCGTAGCTATTGTGCTGTTTACCTTGTTTTATGCATTTGATTATGGACATTTTGCTTATTTAGATGTGCGCTTAAATGCACAGGCACTCGATTTTTTACATAATACACGCATTTCACTCGGCATGTTGTGGGAAACCTATCATGTTATTTGGGTTTTATTGGGAATGATTCTTTTTATCTGGCTCAGTTTTTTTTTGGTAAAATATACTCATAGGCTCATTGCACAGTCTGCTGATATGCAGGAGCCTTACAGAAAACGGAGAGGTTTATTTTCCATCCTGTATTTTCTACTATTTGGCTTTGGAATTTTTGGGAAATTTGATCAGTTTCCACTGCGTTGGAGTGATGCATTTTCGTTGAACAGCGATTTTAATGCGCAGGCCGCTTTAAATCCATTTCAAAGTTTTTTCAGTACGCTGGCTTTTCGGCAATCTACTTATGATGTGGAAAAGGCAAAGAAATATTATTCTTTAATGGCCAACTATTTAGGCATTACCCATCCGGATGCCAATCATTTAAATTATACCAGGCATATTGTACCCGATTCCAGTTTGTCTGCAACCACATATCCCAATATTATTTTAGTTATTTCAGAAAGTTTTAGTGCTTATAAAAGTTCGTTGTTTGGTAACCCGTTAAACAGTACGCCCTTTATTGATCAATTAGCAACCAAAAGTATTTTCTTTGATCATATGTTTACACCCGGTTTCGGAACGGCACGTGGTGTTTGGACCACTATTACCGGATTAACCGATGTTGAACAAAATAAAACGGCCAGTCGTAATCCGCAAATTGTTGATCAGCAAACCATCATTAATTCATTTAAAAATTACGGCCATTATTATTTTATTGGTGGCAGTACCAGTTGGGCCAATATAAAAGGCTTGTTGGAAAATAATATAGATAGTTTGCATATTTATGAAGAGAAAAATTATACCGCACCACGGTTAGATGTTTGGGGTATTAGCGATCATAATTTGTTTACAGAAGCCAATAAAGTGCTGGCAAAACAGAATCGCCCATTTTTTGCCGTAATACAAACGGCCGATAACCACAGGCCTTATTCAATTGCTGCAGAAGACTTAAAAACGTTTAAAAAGGTTACCGTACCCAATGATACTTTATTGAAATATGGCTTTACATCGAATGAAGAGTTAAACGCATTTCGGTATTTTGATTTTAATGTGCAACATTTTATTGAAACCATACAAAAAGAGCCCTATTTTAATAACACTATTATTGCATTTATTGGCGACCATGGTTTAGTAGGGAATGCGGAAGCCTTATTTCCCAAAGCTTATACAGCTGAAGGGCTTACCAAAAACCATGTACCTTTCATTATTTATGGCCCCAAACTGGTAAAGCCTGCCAAACACACCATGCTGGCTTCGCAGGTAGATGTATTGCCTGTATTAGCAGGCATTGCCAACATACCCTACACCAATACCGGAATGGGCAGAGACATATTGCATGTAAAAGATACTACCCAAAACATGGCATTTATTTTTGAAGGAGAACAACAACAATTAGGATTATTGAAACACCAATATTTTGTAACTCAGCCAATTGGCAAGCCCGATAAAATAAAAATATTTTCAATGGAAAATAATGCCCCGGTTCCTAAAAATGCCCTAACTGATTCTATTCAAAAAGATATGCAGTTATGTATGCAGGCTATTTATGAAACCACCAGGTATATTACCCATCATAATAAAAAAAACAGCAATAAATAAATGTTTTACCCTTGTTGGTGTTAGGTAGTAATGGATAGCATTTGCTTGAATATATATCATAAAAAAACTCCTGAATTTTCAGGAGTTTTTTTATTGAGAGCGGAGAGAGAGGGATTCGAACCCCCGGACCTGTTACAGTCAACGGTTTTCAAGACCGCCGCATTAAACCGCTCTGCCATCTCTCCGGGTGCAAAATAAAGGTGCGGCTGTTTATCTTCCAAAAAAATTATACTTTATCTGCTTCTTATTTTGTAATATCCTTTTTAAATTGTATTTTCCATTGGCTTTTGTAACTGCTAAACTGCTTCTAAATATGAAAAAAGTAAAAGATATTTTAAACAGAAAAGGTACTGCTGTGATAGGCGTACCTGCTAACACATTGGT
Source organism: Hydrotalea sp. GW822-HT8A01 (assembly GCF_058798575.1). Classification (NCBI taxonomy): domain Bacteria; kingdom Pseudomonadati; phylum Bacteroidota; class Chitinophagia; order Chitinophagales; family Chitinophagaceae; genus Hydrotalea; species Hydrotalea sp. GW822-HT8A01. The sequence continues at coordinate 3,199,527 of NZ_CM179506.1, read as the reverse complement.
TTTTGATGCTTTAAAATTAATGGCCGACAAAAACATTGGCTCTGTAGTAGTTCAAAATGAACAAAAACAATACATTGGCTTACTTACCGAACGTGATTATGCCCGTAAAGTAATTTTAGCCGGTAAACATTCTGAACAAACCACCGTTGCAGAAATTATGAGTACAGGATTGCCGCATATTACCCCCGAAACTTCTATTGAAAGTTGTATGCACATCATGAGTGATAACAATATCCGCTATTTGCCGGTGTTCGATCAAATAGATAGTTTATGTGGTATTGTTTCTATTAATGATGTAATTTATGAAACCATTCACGACCAAAAAGAAACCATCGAACAACTGCACAGTTACATACAATCCACTTAAAAAAGGGGTTCCACAGAAAAAATTGATACAAACCGCTTTTCTTATCTTTGCGGTTCATGAAACAATTATCCGTAATAAATAAATATTTCTGGAAATATAAAACCAGATTTCTGTTAGGTATACTTTTCATTATTCTGTCTAACTATTTTCGAATCCTGGCTCCTCAGGTTTCCGGTTATGTGGTAGATCAGGCTGAGCATCTGATTCAACACCAAATTGCAGCTAATACTATACATGAAAATAAACGGATTGCCAATTACGATTTTTTGGTGCAACATTTTATTAAAGTTATTCAGGCAGAAAACAACAGTTTTTCAACCAATATCTTCATCAGTGCAGTGGTTTTGTTTTTACTGGCATTAATAGGTGGTTTCTTTATGTTTTTAATGCGGCAAACCATTATAGTAATGAGCCGCCATATAGAGTTTGATCAAAAAAATGAAATATTTACCCATTATCAGCAATTAGACGCTGCTTTTTATAAAACGCATAGTACCGGCGATTTAATGAACCGTATTACTGAAGATGTAAGCAGGGTAAGAATGTATGCCGGCCCGGCAGTGATGTATTTTATTAATTTGGCCGCTACCATTGGTTTCTGCCTGTTCTTTATGTTTCAAACCAATTGGCATTTAACATTGTATGTATTATCGCCATTGCCCATTTTGGCTATTACCATTTATTATGTAAATACCATCATTAACCGGAAAAGCGAAAAAATTCAGGCACTATTATCCGATTTAACTACCGCTGCGCAGGAATCGTATTCCGGTATTCGGGTTATTAAATCATTTGTTCAGGAAAAATCGATGTTGCATTTTTTTGATAAAAACAGCGAGGAATACAAAAAAAATGCCATTGGTCTGGCGAAGGTAGAAGCCATCTATTTCCCATCCATGACGCTGTTAATTGGCATCAGTACTTTATTAACCATTGCCATTGGCGGATGGTATCTCATTCATCAACAATATAATGTAAGTGCAGGAACCATTTTAGAGTTTGTAATTTATATTAACATGCTTACGTTTCCGGTAAGTGCAATTGGCTGGACGGCCAGTATGATTCAACGGGCTGCTGCTTCACAAAAAAGAATCAATGAGTTTTTAAACACTACACCGGAAATACAAGATAAACCGAATTTAAAACCGGTGCATGTTTCGGGTGATATTCATTTCAATCAAATCAGTTTTACATATCCCAACACAGGCATACAGGCATTATCTAATTTTAATTTAACCGTACAGGCCGGCCAAAAAGTATTGTTATTGGGACGAACCGGTAGCGGAAAATCAACCGTTGCACAATTATTATTGCATTTTTATAACCCCGATAAAGGCAATATTACCATTGGTGGGCACGATATTCAGAATATTCCACTGAGAATTCTTAGAAAAGAAATCAGTTATATTCCGCAGGATGTATTTCTGTTTAGTGATACCATTGCCAATAATATTGCATTCGGTCAGCAATGGCCTGTTGATAAAGCCCAGGTTGAGCAGGCAGCAAAAAACGCCAGCATACACAATGAAATTATGAGTTTTGATAAACATTATGAAACACTGGTAGGAGAGCGGGGCGTTACTTTAAGCGGTGGCCAAAAGCAACGAATATCCATTGCCAGAGCCTTAATAAAACAGCCCGAAGTAATTGTATTTGACGACTGTTTAAGTGCCGTTGATGCAAAAACCGAAAACGAAATTGTAACCAATCTGTATAATTTTTTAAAAGATAAAACCGGCATTATTATTACCCATCGTATTTTCTCAACATTCAGATTCGATAAAATTGTAGTGTTAGAAGATGGTGAAATTACCGAAGAAGGCACCCATGAAAGCCTAATGCAATTAAATGGTTATTACGCAGAATTGTACCGCATACAGGTATTGGAAAAAAATGCAACTGCTTTTGAAGCTTAAAAAAGCTTTCAGGTATAAAGTTTTGGTAATTCATAAACAATACTATATTTGCCAAGCACAAATAATTCAGTAACCAAAATCTTTACAACTGTGGCGTACGAGAATAACGAAAAAAAAATGGAAAGCGTTTATAGTAAACGTATCAGGGCAGGAAAAAGAAGAACCTATTTTTTTGATGTAAGAGCTACAAAAGGCAACGATTATTATTTAACGATTACCGAAAGCAGAAAAAGGTTTGATGATAATGGCTACGACAGGCATAAAATATTCTTGTATAAAGAAGACTTTAATAAATTTATTAAAGCATTGGGCGAAGCGGTTGATTTTGTTAAAACAGATTTAATGCCCGATTTTGATTTTGATGCTTTTAATCACGAATATTCCGAATCAGAAGGATATGAACCGGCAGAACAAAATGTTGTTGTTTCAGTTGTAGAAGAAGAACAAGTTGCCCCTATTGAAATAGCAACTACTTCAGTTGAAACGACAATATCTGAGGTAAATAATACCGGTACAGAAGAAGTTGACAAGTGGTAAAATAGAACATTATACTAAAATAGCTTTAACCTTACTTCGAGCATTCAACGCAAAAAGTAAGGTTTTTTTGTGCAAAATCTGTTACAGAACTGCATTTTAGAAGCATATCTTTTTATTTTTCCTCATTTTAACCCCAGTTCTCCACAAAATATTCCAAAGCATACAATTTTAAAGGTTTTTAGCTATGTTCGCAGGTACTAAAAAACTGTAGAACTGTGCGATTAAAGTCATTAGAAATAAAAGGTTTCAAAAGTTTTGCCGATAAAACCATCGTTAATTTCGATGAAGGAATTACCGGCATTATCGGGCCCAATGGTTGTGGTAAAAGCAATATTATTGATAGTATCCGTTGGGTAATTGGTGAACAGAAAATTTCCTCATTGCGTAGTGAAAATCTGGATGCATTGGTGTTCAATGGCTCTAAAACCCGCAGCCCCAGCGGTTTGGCTGAAGTAAGCCTCACTTTCGAAAATACCAGAAATTTATTACCTACCGAATTTAGCACCGTTACCGTTACCAGAAGGTTTTATAAAAATGGAGATAGTGAATACCGTTTAAACGACGTAGCATGCCGTTTAAAAGACATTCATAATCTGTTTTTAGATACCGGTGTTAGTAATGACAGTTATGCTATTATTGAACTAGGAATGGTAGATGATATTATTAAAGACAAAGATAACAGCCGCAGAAGAATGTTGGAACAAGCGGCCGGTATTACCATTTATAAAACCAGAAAAAAGGAAGCAAAATCAAAATTAGATGCTACCGAACAGGATTTAGCCAGAATTGAAGATTTACTTTTTGAAATTCATAACCAGCTAAAATCCTTAGAAAGCCAGGCTAAAAAAGCTGAAAAATACTATGAAATAAAAAAAGAATATAAAATCATAGCCGTTGAATTGGCCAAGGCTTCGCTGGAAGGATTTAATTTAACCTATAAAAATTTACAGGAACAGCAGGAACTTGAAACCGATAAAAAAATACGCTTAGAGGCTGAAATAGCCAATCAGGAAGCAGTATTAGAGCAGGAAAAAATTGGGTTTATAGAAAAAGAAAGGGCATTGCAAAGCATGCAATACCAGTTTAATGAACTGGTGCAACAGTTGCGTACCAAAGAAAATGATAAAAATCTCGCCTCACAAAAATTAGTTTTTTTAAAAGAAAAAGAAACCAATTTGAAGCATTTTCTTCAAAATGCGGAAGGCCAGTTAAAAGGAATTGATGAATCTCTTGCTTTCAGTAAAGTACAAATAAAGGATGAAGAAAATAAGTTGGCAGATATGCATGCCAATTTAGAAAACCTAAAATATGAGGTGGAACTGAAAAGGCAAATATTTGATGAAAAAAGAGCCGGCGTTGATCAACTACGCCAGCAATATCAGCAATTACAACGGTCACAGTTTGACGCAGAAAAAAAAGTAGCCATTGCCGATACTTCTATACAAAATTTGCAGCGTTCGCAAATGCAATTAACTACCGAACAAAAAAATAGGGAAGCACAATTGCAACAATTAACCATTGAGTTAACCCAAAAAGAACAAACCCTGGCTGAAAAGCGTACACATTTGCAACAAATGCAGGAACAACATGAAAAAACCAAACAGCAAATTCTGGAAACACAACAAGAGCTGGAAGTTTTACGCAATCAGTTAGCAGATGAAAGCCGCAAGTTAGATGCACGCAAAAATGAATACAACCTTTTAAAGAGTTTAATCGATTCAATGGAAGGTTACCCTGAAAGCATTAAATTTTTGCATAAAAATCCGGAATGGGATAATCAGGCCCCCATTTTATCAGACATTATTTATGTAAAAGAAGCTTATCGGGCCGCAGTAGAAAATGTGTTGGAGCCTTATCTCAACTATTTTGTGGTAAATAATTTAGAAGAAGGTTTGCAGGCAGTACGTTTATTAGATAAACACCAAAAAGGGAAAGCCAACTTTTTTATGTTGGATAAATTTCAACATTATTCTACCGGCATAGCACAGCCTGCACAAACCATTGCGGCCATGGACATTATTGAAGTAGATGATCAATACCGGCCATTAGCTGCTTATTTACTTGGCCATGTATTTATTGCAGAATCAGAAGTTCTAATGGAACAGGATATATTTTCTGATGCCATTATTTTGGAAAAATCGGGCAAAATTGTAAAGGGTAAATACACGTTAACCGGCGGTAGCGTTGGCTTGTTTGAAGGAAAGAAAATTGGGCGTGCAAAAAATTTGGAAAAATTAGAAGAAAAAATTCAGGAGCAGGAAGCAGTTGTAAATTTACTGAAAGCAGATATTCAGCACAACCATCAAAAAGTTGTGGGGTTTAATGAACAGTTGAAAGAACAAACCATACGTGCCACTGAAAATGAAATTAATCAGTTAATTAATCAGGTTTTTGCTGCTAAAAATAAAATTGAAAACATCACTGCTTCTCAGCAACAAACCCAGCTACGGATAGAAGAAATTGAACAACGTATGCAGGATGAGCAGGATAGCATTGCTGAAACCAGGCTAACCCTTGCGCAACTGAATGAACAGTTGAAAGCGTTGGGCAATGAAATGGCCATGATTGAACAGGACTATCAGTTGGCAGAGCAGGATTATAATCTTACTAATATTCAGTTCAATGAATTTAATCTGCAGCTTACCCGTCAGCAAAGTAAAATCAATGCCATTCAACAGGAATTGCAGTTCAAAAAAAATCAGTTGAACGATCTGCAAAAGCAAATAGAAAATAATACCCGGCAATTGGCAGAAGCCGCTACACAAATTGAAGATGGGAAACTGACAGTTGAAATCATTGAAGAAGAGCTAATACTGCTAATGAAGCAAAAGGAAACAGAAGAAAAGCAATTGAATGAGGCAGATCAGGCCTATTACAATTTGCGCAATATATTGCAGGAAAAAGAAAATGATGTACGCCAGAAAAATAAGCAACGTGAAATGGCAGAACATCTGCTGGCTGAAATAAAAGATAAATTGAATGAATTGAAGTTGCAATTGGCAGGCATGAAGGAAAGATTGAATGTGGAATTTAAAATTTCGTTGGAAGAAATTTTAGAGCAATCCCGTACCACAGAAATGCCGCTGGAAGAGTTACAGGCCACCAGCGACAAGATGCGGAAGCGGATGGAAAACATTGGTGAAGTCAATCCCACAGCAATTGAAGCGTATCAGGAAATGAAAAAACGATATGAGTTTATTGTGGAACAAAAAAATGACCTAGTTCAGGCAAAAGAAAGTTTATTACAAACCATTCAGGAGGTAGAGGCTACCGCCAATCAACAATTTTTAGATACTTTTAATAAGGTTCGCGATAACTTTCAAAAAGTATTTAAAGCACTGTTTTCAGAAGAAGATACCTGTGATATGGTATTGGAAAATCCAGAAAATTTAGCTGAAACCGGTATTGAAATTATGGCTAAACCCAAAGGGAAACGTCCATCCTCCATTACCCAGTTGAGCGGTGGTGAGAAAACCCTAACCGCAACAGCTTTGCTGTTTGCCATTTATTTGATTAAGCCGGCACCATTTTGTATTATGGATGAAGTAGATGCACCACTAGATGATGCCAACGTTACCAAGTTTACGCAAATGATTAAAAAGTTTAGTGAAAACTCTCAATTCATTTTAATTACCCATAATAAACAAACTATGAGTGCGGTGGATGTAATTTATGGTGTAACCATGCAGGAACCCGGTGTCAGTAAATTGGTTCCGGTTGATTTTAGAAGCCTGAATTAATTTTACCTTCAACAAAAGTATTTGAAACCGCTTTCTTAACACGAGGCGGTTTTTTTATCAAAACCTTGCAACATAGAATTTGTAAATTTGCAAACTGTGTTTACAGTGTGTTAACAATAGTTAAAATAACATTGAACAATATTTTGCATCAACTAAATGCGAAATGCTTTTTCCATTCACTTTTAAATTATATAAATGAAATATCAGGTAGGTGATGAGATTATCATTCTGCATAACCATGAATCGGGCAAGGTGGTAGAAATTATTAATGATAAAATGGTGCTGGTAGAGGTGCGTGGGGTTCAATTTCCGGCATATATGGATCAGATTGATTTTCCTTATTTTTATCGGTTCAGTAAGCAAAAAAAAGAGCAGGCTGCTCCCAAAGAAGTACCCAAAAAATATATTGATCAAATTCCAAAAGAAAAACCTATACCCAATAAAGCAAAAGTTGCTGATGGTGTATGGCTGTCATTGTTACCTGTATTTATGTTTGATGAGTTTAATGATGAGGTAGTTGAAAAATTTAAAATTTATTTACGCAACAGAACAGCAGTGGCTTACCAATTTGAGTATAGCCAACACTTTTTTGGTACAGCATCCTTCGAATTAAATAATTCTATATTGCCTTTTCATGATTTTTATCTGCACGACATTGATTTTGCTTCAGTAAATGATGCGCCATCTTTTCATTTTACTTTTAGTTTACACAATCCGCAAAAAAATAAAGCTCCTCATTTTGAAACTGCAATCAAAATAAAATCAAAACAATTGTTTTTGAAAATAGAAGAATTGAAAAGTAAAAATCAATCTGTAATTGAATATTTGTTATTTGAAACATATCCTGATAATGCACCGGAAGCTGAAAAATTTGAATTAACCGGGCTTGCAGCGCAAGGCTACAAAATATATGAAGCCAAAAAAATAAAAGAGCATTTGGCAGCTCCACGTTCAGAGGTTGACTTGCACATGGAAAAGTTGTTAGATAATTGGAAGGATATGAACAATTTTGATATTTTAATGTATCAACTAAAAGAATTTGAAAAATGGTATGATTTGGCCATTGCCCACAGGCAACCTTCACTCATTGTTATACATGGTGTTGGCAGTGGAAAATTACGCGATGAAATTCATGCTATTTTAAAAACAAGAAAAGAAGTAAAAACTTTTGTAAATCAATACCATCCGCGTTATGGTTATGGTGCAACAGAAATTTATTTTCAATATTAAATTAAGAAACATGTATACAGACACCATTATATTGCCTGTTAGCGATGGATCACAAATGAATGCATTTATTGCACATCCTGAAACCAATAAAAGTTTACCCGGTATACTATTGTTTCAGGAAGCATTTGGTGTAAACCATCATATTAAAGATGTAGCACAACGATTGGCTAATGAAGGTTATGTGGTAATTGCTCCGGAATTATACCATAGAACCGCACCTGGTTTTGCAACCGGCTATGATGATTTTAGTGTTATTGCACCGCATTTTCAGGCTTTAACCACCGAACAATTATCGGTCGATATTCTAGCTGCCTACCATTGGTTACAAAATGAACAAAATGTTCAAATCAATAAAATTGCATCCATAGGCTTTTGTCTCGGTGGTAGAGTTGCATTATTGGCCAATATGGTTGCACCATTGTCAGCAGGCATTTCTTTTTATGGCGGTGGCATGCATGCACTTGCCAATAGAGTAAATGAGCTACATGGGCCACAACTCTTTTTTTATGGTGGTAAAGATCAGCATATTACAGAAGCACATAGAAACGAAGTGGAGCAGGCCTTAATAACCGCCAATAAAGATTATGCGAAAGTTATTTTTTCTTATGCCGATCACGGATTTCATTGTAATGAACAGGCAAGTTATCATCCAAAAGCGGCAAAAGAAGCATGGGCATTAAGTTTAGCTTTCTTACAAAATAATTTACAATAACTTTACAGTTGGCTACAAACCCGCGCTATCGCCTTGTTTTAACAGGGAGGAAAGTCCGGACAGCACAGAGCAACCCACCGGTGAACAGCCGGCCACCAATTGGTGAGAGAAAGTGCCACAGAAAATAACTGCCCTGCATTGACGGGGTAAAGGTGAAAATGTGAGGTAAGAGCTCACGGTTGTTATCGGTAACGGTAGCAACGGGTAAACCTTGGGTGCTGCAATGCCACATATAGAGCCGTTTTGAGAGCTGCTCGTTCAAGGCTCAGGGTAGGCAGCAACAGGTAAACAGTAATGTTTATCGCAGATAAATGATAGTGTAGAAACAGAATCCGGCTTATGAGGTTTGTAGCTTTTTATGGTTTAGGCATGGTGAATAACTGATTGCTAAAGGGTGGCGTGGTAGGAATAACCACTTCATTAAAATTATAATGTACTTCTTTATGACAATTATTGCAGGTTTGTGTTAAAAAAATAAAACTGCTTTTAAAAGCCAATTTGTTTTTTGACGCAATGGTTTTATTTAGACTATCTATTGCAGGTTGTAACATCACCACTTCTTTCGATTCCTGCCTGTCTGTGCAATATTGCTGAATATCATCTATGGCTTCCATTATTTCATGAATTTCAAAATTGGCTAATTCCCAGTTTTGATTGGTGCCGGCAAACCATAATTTGGCGTGATGTACCTGAATGGCCGACATAAATTCACCCAACCCCGGTTTGTAACTTTTATTCACTTGCTTTTGAAGACTGTCAATTTTTGCCTGCATTGCCTGAGAGTCTGATGAATGATTAGAACAGGATATCATTATCAATGGTAAGCAATAAATCAGTAACTTTTTCAAGGTGTCTTTTTTAATGATTTGAATAATCAATTACTACACAGCAGGGCATTTAGATATTGTATCAATGGTTGCACATTTCAAGAAATTAAAGATAAAAATATTCAATGAATAAGCTCCGTGCGGGATAATTAAAATTCGAATAAAATCAAACAATGTAAGGAAATACAATACTCCTTATCATTCATTCCTATTTCGTTACTGCCAAAACTTTTCAATTCCTTATTTTTGTAAGTATATGACACAGGAACAAATTAAGAATATGAGGGACAGAGTGCTTGTCCTGAGGAGGTTTCTTTGACGTGGATAATCGTTTGCAAAAATTAGAAACCGATCGACAGTTATCACTTTCTCCCGGATTTTGGGATGATAATCAGCGGGCAACAGCCATCATGAAATCTATTAAGATTCATGAATATTGGATAAATATATTTAAACAGGTAGATACCGCTGTTGAAGATTTTGCAGTGCTGTTTGAATTTTGGAAGGCCGGGGATGCTACGGACGAAGAAACTAAAGCAGCTTATGAACATGCGCTTTCCGTTATTGAAGATGCTGAATTTAAAAGCACATTAAATAAACCGGAAGATGAATTGCCTGCTATGATGCAAATTAATCCCGGTGCAGGTGGTACTGAAAGTCAGGATTGGGCAGAAATGCTGATGCGCATGTATATTATGTATGGCGAAAAGCAGGGCTGGAAAATAACGGAGGTGGATTTGCAGGAAGGTGATGGAGCCGGTATTAAGAGTGTTACTTTGCAATTTGACGGAACATTTGCTTATGGTTTTTTAAAAGCAGAAAGTGGTGTGCACCGCTTGGTAAGAATTTCGCCCTTTGATAGCAATGCAAGAAGGCATACTTCATTTGCATCGGTATTTGTGTATCCGTTAATTGATGATACCATTGAAATAACCGTAAACCCGGCCGATGTAGAATGGGAATTTTACCGAAGCGGTGGTAAAGGTGGCCAAAATGTAAATAAGGTTGAAACCGCTGTGCGATTGAAGCATATACCTTCAGGCATCATTGTAGAATGTCAGCAGGCACGTACACAGGGCGAAAATAGAGAAATGTCCATGAAGATGCTGAAAAGCAGGTTGTATGAAGAGGAATTACGTAAAAGGCAAGAAGCAGTGAATGCTACCAATGCAACTAAAAAGAAAATTGAATGGGGAAGTCAAATCAGGAGTTATGTATTTCATCCCTATAAAATGATTAAAGATCATCGCACCAATTATGAAGTGGGCAATGTGGGGCCGGTGATGGATGGCGATTTAGATGGATTTATTAAAGCTTACTTAATGTTGGAAAAAGAAGGCTTGTAAAATATACATCTGCTTTTTTCATTATTGAAAAAAAATTATCTGCTTGTGTTTCACAGCCATGCCATTATAAGTTTGGGTGTTATTTTTTAGTCACTTCTAAAAAGGAAACATATGAAACGGTTGTTCTCATTATTATTGATCTGTTGTTTTTTACAGGTACATGCACAGCAAAACAAAAGCACGCCTGATATAATTGCTGCACAGGCACTGGCTAAACGAGTAGTACCCCAATATGCCGCTGCTATACAATTTCAAAAAATTGAACATTGCGCCATTGATTCTTTTTTTATCAATTGGCAAAATAATCAACTCATTGTTAAAGGCAGTAACGTCAATGCTATGGCCGCTGGGTTAAACTATTACTTGAAAAATACCTGCTTAGCCAATGTTTCGTGGTACAGAAATGAAGGGGTAACCGTGCCGCAAAAAATGCCTGTTTTAGATAAAGCCATTGGGCTAAAAGCTCGTTGTAATGAGCGTTTTTTTCTAAATTACTGCACATTTGGTTATACCATGCCCTGGTGGGGTTGGCAAGATTGGCAATGGTTTATTGACTGGATGGCATTAAATGGCATTAATATGCCTTTGGCCATAACCGGCCAGGAAGCCATTTGGTATAAAGTATGGAAAAAATTTGGGTTAACAGATCAACAAATCAGAAGTTTTTTTACCGGCCCCGCCTATTTGCCCTGGCACAGAATGGCCAATATTGACAGATGGGAAGGGCCATTGCCCATGCATTGGATCAACACACAATTAGTCTTACAGAAAAAAATTGTGCAACGTGAAAAAGAATTGGGTATGAAGCCTGTTTTACCTGCATTTGCAGGCCATGTTCCTGAGGCACTTGCCACCATTTATCCTAAAGCAAAAATTCATTCATTGGGTGAGTGGGGCGAGTTTAGTAAACAATATGAAAGTTATTTTTTAGATCCATTTGATTCCTTATTTAAACCCATACAAAAAGCTTATTTAGAAGAACAAACCAAATTATTGGGCACCAGTCATATTTATGGTGCCGATCCATTTAATGAAGTAACTCCTCCCAGTTGGGAACCTAATTATCTGGCTTCAGTAGCCAAAACCATCTATGAATCTATGCTGCAAACCGATCCCAAAGCAGAGTGGTTACAAATGAGCTGGATTTTTTATTACCAGCGTAAACAATGGACAGATGAACGTATTAAAGCCTTTTTAACGGCTGTTCCGCAAGGTAAAATGACATTGTTAGATTATTACTGTGATAATACCGAAATATGGAAATTTACCGATGCCTTTTATGGCCAACCCTATATCTGGTGCTATCTTGGCAATTTTGGCGGCAATACCATGATGTCGGGCAACCTTGAGGAAATAGAGGAAAGAATGGAAAATACTTTTCAGAAGGGAGGTGCAAATATGAAAGGTTTGGGCTCAACTTTAGAAGGGTTTGGTGTTAACCCCATCATGTATCAATATGTATTCGACAAGGCCTGGAGCTCAGGCCCTGTAAATGTTGCCAATTGGGTAAATAACTGGGCTAAAAGCCGGTATGGATCCAACAACGAATTTGTAAAAAAAGCCTGGAATATTTTATTAGATACTACATACGCTGAAAGGGCCGGTTTAGGGCGTGCTACTTTAACCAATGCCCGTCCGGCTTTTACTGGACACAATACCTGGACAACTGATCCCCAAATTAAATATAATAACAAAAACTTATTAGAGGCCTGGCATTTATTATTGCAGGCACCTGTTGATGCACATATACCTCCGGTTTATTTATACGATGTAGTAAATACCGGCCGGCAGGTACTCGGAAATTATTTTGCTGTGCTTCGTGATGGTTTTACCAAAAGTTATAACGAACACAATACCGATGCCGTTCAACAGTATGGCAAGCAAATGTTAGCATTATTGAGTGATATGGATACACTTCTGGCAACCAATCAAAATTTTTTGTTGGGTAGCTGGATTGCAGATGCAGAAAAAATGGCGGCCACTTCTCAGGAAAAACAATATTATGCCCAAGATGCAAAAAGAATTTTAACGGTTTGGGGCGAGCCCGGTAAACATTTAACCGACTATGCTAACAGAGCCTGGGCAGGATTAATGCAAACCTATTACCGTGAAAGATGGAAAATGTTTATTGATGCAGTTGAAAAAAATATGCAGGATAATACCAATTTTGATCAGGATAAGTTCAATCAGGCACTCATGGAATTTGAATCGGGCTGGGTTGAAAATAAACTCCATTTTCCGGATCAGCCCATTGGTAATACAATGCAGGTAAGCAAACGGTTATATTCAAAATATGCGTCTGCAATTATGGCTGTAAAATAATTTTGTTGGTTTCAAATTTCTGTATCATCTTCGCAAAGCAATGAAAAATACAATCAACAATATGTGGTGGTGGCATTCAAATCTCTTTCGGGGATTATAATGCCTTGCACATTGCATATGTACATTTATACAAGCCCCGACAATTGTGTTGGGGTTTTTTTTTGAAATCAGGTAATAGAATCATGCAGAGAAAACAGTATTGAAATGCTTTAATATAAAATAGATATTTTTTATGAAAAAAATTTTGGTAACAACAGAAGAGAAAAAATTACTAGCCGATGTGTACACACCGGTTGGTATTTATTTAAGATTCAGAGATAAATTCAGAGATACAATTTTATTGGAAAGTACCGATCATCATGTTGCAGAAAATAGTTTTAGTTTTATTTGCATTAATGCACTTGCGGGTATTGAAATCTCATCTAATCAGCAAATAGAATTTAAGTTGCCAGGCGAACAACCTGAAAAAATTCCTTTAAATAATAATACATCGGTTCAGGAGGTGGTTTGGAATTTTATGCAAAGATTTGAAGTGGCACCTGCTGACAATAAAACGGTAAAAAGTGCACAGGGCTTTTTCGGATATACGTCCTATGATACTATTCCTTTTTTTGATACCATCAAATTTAAAAAAGAAGCCACAACCCAACCCGCTATACCATTAATGCGGTATCGTTTTTATCAATATATTATCATCATCAATCATTTCAATGATGAATTGTTTTTGTGTGAAAATAAAATACAAGGTATTGAGTCGGAAGTAGAACGTGTTGAAAGTTTACTTCAAAGTAAAGACATACCGGTTTTCCCATTTGCTGTTAAAGGCAATGAAACATCCAACATTTCAGATGAAGCATATATTGCCATGGTAAAATCCGGCATTCAGCATTGTTTAAGAGGCGATGTATTTCAAATTGTTTTAAGCAGAAGGTTTCAGCAAACTTTTATTGGCGATGAGTTTAATGTATATCGGGCATTACGCAGCATTAATCCTTCTCCCTATTTATTTTTCTTTGATTATGGTGATTATAAATTAATGGGTTCATCACCCGAGGCACAATTGATTATTAAAGATGGGAAAGCAGTTGTACATCCCATTGCAGGAACTTTTAAGCGAACAGGGAATGATGCAGTAGATGCCATTGCTGCCGAAAAATTATTACTCGATGCCAAGGAAAATGCAGAACATGTAATGCTGGTTGATTTGGCTCGGAATGATTTAAGCAGATTGTGTACCGATGTAACGGTAAGCCATTTTCGTCAAATACATTATTACAGTCATGTTATTCATTTGGTGAGTGAAGTAACCGGAAAAATTGCCGAAGGTGCAAATCCATTTATATTACTGGCCAAAACCTTTCCAGCAGGAACCCTCAGCGGTGCACCAAAATTTAAAGCAATGGAGTTAATTGATGGTTTGGAAACAACATCTCGTAGCTACTACGGTGGTGCACTTGGTTTTATAGGGTTTGATGGCAGTTGCAATCATGCCATTATGATTAGAACCTTTTTAAGTAAAAACAATACACTGTTTTATCAGGCAGGTGCCGGCGTTGTTGCCGCAAGTAATCCGGAAAGCGAATTACTGGAAGTAAACAACAAGCTTGGGGCATTGAAAAAAGCCGTAGAATATGCCACTAACATCAACATCCATTAACTAAAATTTATTTGAATTGATGAATACTGAAATTGCACAACCATTTCACAGCTCCGGCACCATGCAGAAAGGAGATATAAAGCCTACTAAATTATTGGTGTTTGATAATTACGATTCGTTTACCTATAATTTAGTGCACATGGTTTCATTCCTATTGCAACAGGAAGTAACCGTATGTAGAAATGATGAAATTGAATTGGATGCCATAGCACAATTTGATAAAATCATTTTATCGCCGGGTCCCGGCATACCGGAGGAGGCAGGTTTATTATTGCCCTTAATTCAAAAGTATGCTGCAACAAAATCAATTTTAGGAGTATGTTTAGGCCATCAGGCTATTGGTGAAGCATTTGGCGCAAAACTTACCAACTTAACCAAAGTGTTTCATGGTGTAGCTACGCAGGTTCATATTGCCAATCAGGCTACGCAAAAGCCGAATAGCTGGTTTAAAAATTTGCCACGCACCATTGAAGCAGGCAGGTATCATAGTTGGATTATTAATAAGGCAACCTTACCGGAAGAGCTGGAGATAACTGCAACCGATGATGCAGGAAATATTATGGCTATGCAACATAAAATATATGATATACAAGGTGTTCAGTTTCATCCGGAAAGTATTCTAACGCCTTTAGGTGAGGAGATTCTCCGTAATTGGTTAATCCATTCATGAAACCAATAGAACTAACGACCTTGATTTTTAATCAGATCTTATTTTTTGAAAATATACAATATGAAGAAGATTTTACAATACTTGTTTGAATACAAGTCGTTCAGCAGGGAAAAAGCAAAAGAAGTATTATTGAACATCAGTAAAGGCATGTACAATGAATATGAAATTACATCATTTGTAACGGTTTATTTAATGCGTACCATCACCATAGAAGAATTACAGGGTTTTGGCGATGCTTTACTGGAACTTTGTGTGCAACTTCCGTTTGAAGATTATCAAACATTGGATATTGTAGGAACCGGAGGCGATGGAAAAAATACATTCAATATTTCTACCATTAGTTGTTTTATTGCAGCAGGTGCTGGCCAAAAAGTTGCCAAACACGGCAATTATGGTGCAACTTCTATTAGTGGCGCATCTAATGTTATGGAGCAATTAGGTTATCGTTTTAAAAATGATGTGGCCACTTTGCAAAAAGAATTAGATACCGTTCATATTTGTTTTCTGCATGCACCTTTATTTCATCCGGCTTTAAAAGTGGTTGGCCCATTACGGAAGAGCATTGGCGTAAGAACATTTTTTAACATGTTAGGTCCCATGGTCAACCCTGCTTCTCCTGCCTACCAATTAGTAGGGGTTTATAATTTAGAAATGGCCAGAATTTACAATTATCTGTTACAACAAACCAACAAATCGTTTACCATTATACATTCTTTAGATGGTTATGATGAAATTTCTTTAACCGGCGATACAAAAGTAATTACCAATAATGGTGAACAAATTTTAACACCTGAAAATTTGGGTAAAAGAATGGTACAGCCGCAGGATATTTATGGCGGCAACTCTGTTGAAGAGGCAGCTAAAATATTTTTAAATATTTTGAAAGGGGAGGGCACCTGGGCACAAAATGCAGTGGTGCTATCCAATGCCGCAATGGCACTTCATGCCACAAAAGCTTTTAACAGTTATGATGATGCATATCTTGCAGCGATTGAGAGTTTAGAAAGTGGTAAGGCCTATCAAACTTTACAGCAACTCATTCGTTTGCAAGCATAACATTCATCAACCGCTGGTTTTATTAGTTGAACAATAAAATTTACAATGAATATTTTAGAAACAATTGTAGCAAAAAAACAAGCTGAGGTTACATTGGCAAAGCAGCAAACATCTATTAATGATTTACGGCAAATGCCTTTTTTCAGGCGCAATACTATTTCATTGAAATCAATTTTACAGAAAGGCAATACAAGTGGTATAATAGCAGAGTTTAAACGTAAATCGCCCTCAAAAGGAATCATCAATGTTACGGCCGATGTAGTAACAGTTACAAGTGCTTATGCAAAATATGCAGCCGGCATATCTGTATTAACAGATGCATCTTTTTTTGGTGGCTCGTTCAAAGATTTGCAACAGGCACGCATCCAACCTGTTCCTATTTTAAGAAAAGATTTTATGATAGATGCTTATCAGATTTATGAAGCCAAAGCCATTGGTGCCGATGTTATTTTGCTGATTGCTGCCTGTTTAACACCACAACAGGTAAAAGAATTGGCAACCGTTGCTAAACAATTAGGCTTAGAAGTGTTATTAGAAATACATGGAGCAGATGAGCTGCAACATATTTGTAATGAAGTTGATTTAGTGGGCGTAAACAACAGAAATTTAAAAACATTTGAAGTAAACATTCAAACATCTCTCCATTTAATTGCCAAAATACCTGATGATAAAATTGCAATTACCGAGAGTGGTATTTCAAGTATTGAAAGTATTCAACAATTAAAATTAGCAGGTTTTAAAGGATTTTTAATGGGAGAAAATTTTATGAAACATGCATCTCCGGAAATTGCATTTACACAATTTGTTCATCAGCTAAACTCTGAATTATGCGGGTAAAAGTTTGTGGTATGACAGATATGAATCAGGTGCGTCAATTGAACGATCTGGGGGTGCATTTTTGTGGCTTTATTTTCTATCCAAAAAGCCCACGCTACGTGTTGAATACCAATACAACCGATACAATTAAAAAAATAAAAGGGAATATTAATAAAGTGGGCGTTTTTGTGAATGAAAAAGAAGATACCGTTTTAAAAATGGTAGATGAATGTGGTTTGTATCTGGTTCAATTGCACGGCGATGAGAGTCCGCGTACCTGCGAAAATCTCTCAAACTATGTTACTACGGTTAAAGCATTTAGAATCAGCGAGCAGGATAATATTCTTTGGAAAATTAAAGATTATCAAGATGTGGTGGATATGTTTTTATTCGATACGGAAGGTGTTGGATACGGGGGTACCGGCAAAAAATTTAATTGGAATATGCTCAAAGGCTTATCTATTCGAAAACCATTTTTTTTAAGCGGTGGAATTCAGCCTGAAGATGTACATCATTTAGCCGCTTTTATGCAGGATACCGTTGCAAAAGATTTGTTTGCGGTAGACATTAACAGCCGTTTTGAAATAGCCCCGGGTATAAAAAACTTAGCTTTGGTACAGGAATTTGTAAACAGTGTTACAAATATTTAATTCTAAATTTTTTTTATGATAGCTGAAAAAAAACAAAATCAATCATTCACTCATCCCGATGCCAATGGTTATTTTGGGATGTTTGGCGGTGCATATATTCCGGAAATGTTACACAGAAATGTGGAAGAATTGCGTAGCAGGTATTTGGAAATTATGCAGGAAAAAACTTTTGTTGAAGAATTTAACCAATTGCTACACGATTATGTAGGAAGGCCCTCACCGCTATTTTTAGCAGAACGCCTCAGTGCACAATTCAACACAAATATCTATTTTAAGAGAGAAGATTTAAACCATACCGGTGCTCATAAAATTAACAATGCTATAGGGCAGGTTTTATTGGCACAACGTTTGGGTAAAAAACGAATTATTGCCGAAACGGGCGCCGGTCAGCATGGTGTTGCCACAGCAACTGTTTGTGCTTTAAAAGGGTTGGAATGCATTGTGTATATGGGTGTAAAAGATATTGAACGTCAGGCCCCTAACGTTGCCCGTATGCAAATGCTGGGTGCAAAAGTGGTTCCGGCCACCAGTGGCAGCCAAACATTAAAAGATGCAACCAATGAAGCCATTCGCGATTGGATTAATCATCCAAACGATACCCATTATGTAATTGGCAGTGTTGTTGGTCCGCATCCTTACCCTGACATGGTGGCTCGTTTCCAAAGCATTATCAGTGAAGAAACAAGATGGCAGTTAAAAGAAAAAGCCGGAAGCGAATTACCAACGCATGTTATTGCCTGTGTAGGAGGTGGCAGTAATGCAGCGGGTGCATTTTATCATTTTCTGGAAGATACTGCTGTACAGTTAATTGCTGTAGAAGCTGCAGGGCATGGTATTAACAGTGGCATGAGTGCTGCTACCACACAATTGGGTAAACCGGGTATCTTGCATGGCAGTAAAAGTTTAGTGATGCAAACCATTGACGGACAAGTGGTAGAGCCACATAGCATTTCAGCCGGATTAGATTATCCTGGAATAGGTCCTTTACATGCTCATTTATTTAAAACCGGAAGAGCTACATTTTTAAGTGCAACAGATGAAGAAGCTTTAAAAGCGGCATTTGAAGTAAGTAAATTGGAAGGTATTATCCCCGCATTGGAAACAGCACATGCTTTTGCCGCACTACATCAATTGCATTTTAAACCCACCGATGTTATTGTGATTTGTTTAAGTGGGAGAGGGGATAAAGATTTATCTACTTACATGCAGGCAATGGAAATAAATGCTTAATTTTTTAAAGAATTAAAAGGATGGATGTTCATCAATTGAATCTGAGGCAGGCAACAATCAACGACAGTGCTTTCTTTTATGAATTAAAAAAAACAGTGCTGTATGATTATGTACATGCAATATGGGGATGGGATGAAGTCATTCAACAGCAGTTTCATCGGGATAATTTTCTTCCCGAACAAACACAGATCATTGAATGGCAAAATCAATCCATTGGTACCATAGAAATTGCAGAAGATACAGAAAAAATTTTCATCAGTAGTTTATACATTCATCCCTTATTTCAGAATAAAAAAATTGGTACAACCTTAATTAATCAACAGTGTATTAAAGCAACAGCGCTTAAAAAGAAAGTAGCATTAGAAGTATTGCATTTAAATACCGGAGCACAAAAATTGTATCAGCAATTAGGTTTTATGATTTTTCCCACAAACGATCCAATAAAATTATACATGCAAAAATATTTTTCTATATGAGTAGAATAACAGAGGTATTCTTAAAAAAATCAAACAATGTACTCAATGTGTATTGTACGGCCGGCTATCCTGAATTAAATAGTACTTTAACAGTAATGCAGGCATTACAAAACCACGGTGCAGATTTAATTGAATTGGGTATGCCTTACAGTGATCCTTTAGCAGATGGCCCTATTATTCAGGAAAGCAGCAGTATTGCACTTCAAAATGGCATGACCATTCAGGTATTATTTGAACAATTGAAGGATTGCCGAAACACCATTCATGTGCCCATTATTTTAATGGGTTATATGAATCCGATTTTGCAATATGGCTTTGAAGCTTTTTGCCAAAAAGCTGTGGAAGTGGGTGTAGATGGATTAATTCTCCCCGATTTACCGGAATACGAATTTGAAACCATGTACGGAGCCATGATAAAAAAATATGGTTTAGATTTTATTTTTTTAATAACCCCTGAAACCTCTGAAACAAGAATCAAAAAATTAGATGCATTAAGTTCAGGATTTTTATATGCAGTTAGTTCATCTGCAACCACAGGAAATGATAAAAATTTTGCAGAAGTAGAAAAATATTTGCAAAACTTACAGCAAATGCATTTAAAAAATCCAATTATGGTTGGATTTGGCATAAAAGACCATGCAACATTTACTGCTGCTTGTAAGTACAGCAATGGCGCCATTATAGGTAGTGCTTATATTAAGGCTTTGTCGAGTTCAGTTGATATTGAAACCGGCACAAAAAACTTTTTACAAAACATTATCAAATAGTTTTTTTGAGCGTGAAAATTGTTTTTTATACCATAAATAGTTAGCATTCATGAAAGTTGTAATTATAGAATACAATGCAGGCAATATTCAAAGTGTGCGGTATGCGTTGGAAAGAATTGGTATTAAAACCATACTCTCTAATGATCATGCAACCATACTGAGTGCAGATAAAATTATTTTCCCCGGAGTAGGAGAGGCAAGCAGTGCCATGAAAAGTTTGCAGCAAAATAATTTGCATCTTCTAATTCCCAAATTGAAACAACCTGTATTGGGTATATGTGTGGGTATGCAATTGCTTTGTAAATATTCGGAAGAGAATAATACAACATGTTTAGGGGTTTTTGATGAACCGGTAAAAAAATTTGAAAGTGGTGCAATGCTTAAAATACCACAGGTGGGATGGAATACCATTTATCATTTATCATCACCGCTTATGCAAGATGTACCTGAAGAAAGTTATTGTTATTTTGTACACAGCTATTATGTTCCACATAATCAGTATGCCATTGCTATAACCAATTACATACAACCTTATGCTTCAGCTATCCATAAAAATAATTTTTATGGTGTACAGTTTCATGCTGAAAAAAGTGCACAGATTGGAGAAAAGATTTTAAAAAATTTCATCGCATTATAAAAGTTATTCTATGCAAATTATTCCCGCCATTGATATTATAGATGGAAAATGCGTCCGATTAACGGAAGGCGATTATGATCAGAAAAAAATTTATAATGAAAACCCTTTAGAGGTTGCCAAAATGTTTGAAGCTTCCGGTATTCAACGATTACATCTGGTTGACTTGGATGGTGCAAAAATGGGTAAAGTTTCCAACTGGAAAGTGCTGGAAACCATAGCTACCGAAACCGGTTTAATAATTGATTTTGGCGGTGGTGTTAAATCCACACACGATGTACAAGTGGTTTTAGAATCAGGAGCTGCATTGGTTACTGTAGGAAGTATAGCAGTGAAGAACAAGGAATTGTTTGTAGAATGGTTACAGCAATTTGGCGTTACTAAATTTTTATTGGGGGCAGATGTAAAAAACGGATGTATTGCCATTCATGGATGGATGGAAACCACCGATCTACCCGTAAAAGATTTTATGGCCACCTATCTTGCCTTGGGTGTACAGCAAATTTTTTGTACCGATGTAAGTAAGGATGGCAGAATGGAAGGTCCTTCCATTGAATTGTATACAAATCTGATTGAATCGTTGCCTGATTTGCACTTAATTGCCAGTGGTGGTGTCAGCCAATTGCAGGATTTGGTTGATTTAAAAGCAATAGGTTGCAGCGGTGCCATTGTAGGTAAAGCTATTTATGAAAATAAAATATCATTGAACGATTTGGTTCATTTTAATGCATCATTGTAATGGAAACAAAAAATAAACCCATATTGTCCGGCTTAACCAAACGTATTATTCCCTGTTTAGATATTAAAGATGGCCGCACCGTAAAGGGAATTCATTTTGAGCAGATTCGTGATGCCGGAGATCCTGTTGAGCTTGGTGCTTTTTATGCACAACAGGGAGCTGATGAATTGGTTTTTTTAGACATTACGGCAACTGTTGAAAAACGCAAAACGTTTAAAGAATTAGCCAACCGAATTGCACAGCATATCAATATACCATTTACAGTGGGCGGTGGAGTAAGTTCTATTAATGATGCATCCATATTACTGCACAATGGTGCTGATAAGGTTTCAGTAAATACAGCTGCATTTAAACAACCTGATTTAATTACACAATTAGCCAATGAATTTGGTAGTCAGTTTGTGGTGCTGGCAATTGATACAAAGCAGGAGGCTGATGGACAATGGTATGTTTATTTGAATGGCGGCCGCACTAAAACAGCAATGCTTTGTATGGAATGGGCTCAGCAGGCATATAGTGCCGGTGCCGGCGAAATTTTATTAACCTCTATGAATAACGACGGCACTAAAAAAGGTTTTGCTTTGGATATTACCAAAC
Source organism: Hydrotalea sp. GW822-HT8A01 (assembly GCF_058798575.1). Classification (NCBI taxonomy): domain Bacteria; kingdom Pseudomonadati; phylum Bacteroidota; class Chitinophagia; order Chitinophagales; family Chitinophagaceae; genus Hydrotalea; species Hydrotalea sp. GW822-HT8A01. Next base: position 3,177,238 of record NZ_CM179506.1, on the reverse strand, counting down.
AGCTCAGTACTGCATTACCTATACCGGTAATTGCCAGTGGCGGTGGTGGCACCATGGAACATTTTGAAGCAGTGTTCAACCATGCACATGCAGATGCTGCGCTGGCCGCCAGTATTTTTCATTTCAAAGAAATGGGGATACCCGATTTAAAAAAATATTTAAAAAGCTGCAATATCCCAATTCGATCGTAGTATAATGTTATTGAATTTGGATGGCAAATAATTTTGGCCAGTATTTTCCTGTTATATAAAATGTTTTATTGGCATTATCGTATGCAATGCCATTCAGTACATCACGTTTTGAGGTTTCGGCAGGTGGGGCATAACGTTCCAACAATCCGTTTAAATTCAAAATACCCATTACCTTACCGGTTGCAGGATCAATTTTTACCAATTGGTCAAAATCCATGGTATATAAATTGGCATAAATAAAACCATCTACATATTCCAACTCATTAATGAAAACATCATGTCCGTTATAATCTTTTGGGACACCGGTAACAGACACGGTTTTTACAATATTAAAAGTTTCCGGATCGCGATAAATCAACTCATTACTGCCATTATCCATAATTAAATATTTTCCATCATTGGTCATACCCCAGCCTTCACCCTGATAAGTAAATTCTTTTAATTTTTTAAAAGTAGCGGCGTCATATACAAAACATTTTTGTTCTTTATAGGTAAGTTGATAAATTTTTCTATTCAATAATGTAATGCCTTCTCCAAAATATGCGGGTGCTAAAATAATTTTTTGTTCATCCATGCCTGTTGTAGTATTTATTTTTGCCAATTTACTTCTTCCTGCATAATCAGGGTCGCCGGTACTTTCGTACAAATAGCCTTTGTGAAACTCTAATCCTTCGGTAAAGGAAGTAGTATCATGCGGCAATACGCTAATGATTTTATAAGAAAGCGATGGAATGGAAGGAGTAGTGGGATAGGTATTTTCTTTCTCGTTGTTATTATGGCATGCTGTAAAAAACAGCAAAATACTAAACAATACAATATTGATTGGGCGCATCAACCGAATATTTTTTTTAAAAAAATTTTTTTCTGCAATGTTCATTGTAATGGTTTCGTTTTTTGAATAGAAAAGTATGTTGAATGGATTAGTTTCATTGTATTAATCTATCAGCAACCTCTTCGGCAATGATGGGTGTTAAAGCAACTCCCATACCATTGCAGGCAATGGCAGCTAAAATATTGGGTTCTATAAAATGAATGTAGGGTAAATGGTTGTCGGTAAAGCCCATAATACCACTCCATCTTTGTTCAATGGTATAATGAATGGAAGGGTGCAAATGTGTTTTCAAAAAATCTTCCAATGCAGTTTGTATGGTAGCAGAAGTAGTAAGTGAGGTAGTGGTTTCTTCTTCAAACGCTTTGTTTCTGGCACCTCCCAGCAAAATACGGTTGCCCAAATTGCGCCAATAGTAAAAACCTGCATCAAAATGAAATGTGCCGTGTAATGGCAAATTTTCGATGGGCGACGTGAGAATAATTTGACCCTTTCCGGGTGTTACGGGAATGGTTTGCCCGGTAAAAATGTTATTTGAAAATGCATTAGTACATAACACCACTTTTTCAGCGGTAAATACCAAATTTTGACGGGTATGTAACTGTACCCCATTGTTGTGTTGCAAACATTCAGTTACTTCAATACCACTTAATATTTGTACACCCAAGCTTATTGCTTCTGTTTGTAATGCCTGTACTAATTTACCGCTATGTAATCCGGCCTCCATTTTATTTTGAATCAGCGCATCAAAATGTTGTAAGCCTAAAGTGGAGAGTGCAGCATCATTTCTAATGAATGTGCGTTTCGTTCCTGTAATGGGCGCCAGTAATTTATTGAGATAGGCAATGCTATCTGCAATCGTATCTAATTTTAATTGATCATTAGTAATACATTCATAACCACCACAGGGATCGTATTCAATTTGATTTTTAGGAATATAATGTGTGATTTTTTCTATCCCTCTAAATCGCTTTTCTGTTATAGTTAACATGGCCGATTCTCCCAGTTTTTGTGCATCATGCAGTAATTCTGTTGGGCTGCCAAAGCAGGCAAAACCGGCATTTCGGGTAGAAGCACCTAGTGGGGTAATATTTTTTTCAAGTATGGTAACGCGTAAAGTACGTGCATTTTCTATCAATGCAATGGCGGTCCATAAACCCATTAATCCACCGCCCACAATAATTACATCCTGAGGTGCAAAAAAACTTTCTTTTTCCCAAATTGAAATATTTGCTTGCATTTATCAAATGTACAAAACATCACATCAAATACTTACATTTTAAGAAAGCATTTAGAAGTTGAATTGATGCTATTTCTAAGCGTTAAACATTAAACCTGAAGTGCATAATATCGCCATCTTTAACAATGTATTCTTTTCCTTCAATTCTTAGTTTGCCATTATCGCGGCAGGCGGCCTCACTACCATATTTTATGAAATCTTCATAAGCAATTACTTCCGCTTTAATAAAGCCTTTTTCAAAATCACTGTGTATAACACCGGCAGCTTGCGGTGCTTTCCAGCCCACATGTATGGTCCATGCTCTTACTTCCTGAACGCCAACCGTGAAATAAGTTTCCAGATTCAAAAGTTTATATACACTTTGAATTAATCGGTTTAGCGCCGGTTCTTTCATGTGGTATTCTTCCATAAATAATTGGCGGTCATCTGCCGATTCCATCGCTGCAATATCTGCTTCAATGGCATTATTCATAATAATCATCTGAGCACCCTCTTCATTGGCGGCTTTCAGTAAAATATCAGAATATTTATTGCCGGTATGCATACTGGCCTCGTCTACATTTGCTACATATAAAACTGGTTTGTCGGTTAGCAAAAACAAATCATCAATAGCTGTTTTTTCTTCTTTTGAAAGTTGTAATGAACGTATGCTTTTTCCTTGTTCCAAATGTGCTTTACATTGTAAAAGCGTTTTTAACTCTGCCTGCGCTTTGGTTTCGGAACCTACACGAGCCAACTTTTCCGTTTTCTGAATTTTTTTCTCTACACTTTCTAAATCTTTTAATTGTAGTTCTGTATCTATAATTTCTTTATCTGAAACAGGATTAATGGCGCCTTCTTCTCTCAAAACATTTTCATCTTCAAAACAACGGATAACGTGTATAATCGCATCTACTTCGCGAATATTGCCTAAAAATTTATTGCCCAGGCCTTCTCCTTTACTGGCACCTTTTACCAAACCTGCAATATCTACTATTTCTACCTGTGTGGGTACAATTCTATTGGGATTTACTAAAGCGGCCAAATGTTGTAAACGTTCATCGGGTACATCTACCAAACCTACATTGGGTTCAATGGTGCAAAACCTATAATTACTGGCCTGCGCCTTGGCACTGTTGGTAACGGCATTAAATAAAGTTGATTTTCCTACGTTGGGTAATCCTACAATTCCTGCTTGTAAAGCCATTGTTTTTTGTTTTAGTATAACTGTAACTAGCTCCCGAACAGGTTTAATTACAGCAAAGTAATTTGTTCTATTAAGCCGCAAAAGTAAGGTCTTATTCATATTTACAGAATGCTTATTTTCAATGAAAATTTGGAAGAGCCTATTTTAAACAAGTATTTGAAATTTTGATAAAAAGTTGGGATAATAGCACAGTTTAACTGTAAAATCAGGCTTTACATTCATTGATTGTATTAAAACCTTTATAAAATGGCGTTGAATATTGTATGGATTGCTTTTTTTCTGATTGCATTTGTAATTGCATTGTATAGATTTATTTTTTTACATGATACCGAAATTTTTAAAACATTGGTGGATGGAATGTTTGATACTGCCAAGGGTTCTGTAATTGATGTGGCATTTCCTCTGGCAGGAACCATGGTGTTTTTTTTAGGATTGATGAATATTGCAGAAAGGGCAGGTGCTATCCGATTTGTATCGAAAATATTAAATCCTTTTATGAAGCGCTTATTTCCCGGAGTGCCGGATGGGCACCCGGCAATGGGTGAGATGGTGATGAATTTTTCTGCCAATATGTTGGGGTTAGATAATGCTGCAACTCCTTTTGGGTTAAAAGCAATGGAAAGTTTGCAAACGCTAAACCCGGTAAAAGAAAAAGCCACCAATGCACAAATTATGTTTTTAGTGCTGCATACCAGCGGATTAACCATTATTCCTTTATCTATTCTTACCTATCGTTTGGCGGCAGGTTCGCATGAACCGGCCAGTGTATTTATACCTTGTGTATTGGCTACAGTTGTTGCAACAATGGCGTCTATTATTATTGTTGGGTTTTGGCAAAAACTAAAATGGGATATGGTTTTGGTAACGTGGCTGGCTTGCCTGCTGGCCATAATGGGTGCATTATTGTTTTGGGTAAATGGATTATCTGCGCCCGATAAAGCCGTTTTTAGTAAGGTATCGGGTAATTTATTGTTAATGCTGATTGTTGTACTGATTATTATTGGAGGCTTATGGAAAAAAATAAATGTATTTGATGCTTTTATTGATGGCGCAAAAAATGGATTTGATGTGGTGTTGAAAATTATTCCATATTTAGTGGGTATGTTGGTTGCAATACGGGTATTTAGAGATAGTGGTGCCTTAGGTTATTTGGTAGATGTGTTAACACACGGCATTCAATTATTGGGCATTAATGCCGATTTTACACCTGCTTTGCCCGTTGCCATTATGAAGCCATTTAGCGGCAGTGGTGCACGTGGATTAATGTTGGATGTAATGCAAACGCATGGTGCTGATTCTTTTGTGGGCAGAATGGCATCTACCTTTCAGGGATCAGCAGATACTACTTTTTACATAATAGCCCTGTATTTTGGAAGTGTGGGTATTAAAAAAGTACGTTATGCAATTTGGGCCGGCATGCTGGCTGATTTTATTGGTGTTATAGCAGCCATTATTATTGGATATATCTTTTTTAGATAATTATCACTACTGTACTGTAATTTCTTTGGTACCCAATATTGCGTAGGCTTTATCGCGGTATACAATTTGGTATTTGCCCGGATATAAATACAGGTAGTAAAAACCATTTTCTGCATTTACAAAAGTTTGGTCTGCAGGTATATAAATTCCCTCTTCTTTTTCGCCCCATTCGTTTTTATAAAATGCCTGAACAAAGAAGAGTGTTTTGTATGCGGGTGAAACAGGTATCTCTTTTCTGGTGTTATTAAAATTATACCAGGCAGGTCTGCCATCCTGGTATTTGGTAGGTGGGTGTACAACATACATATCATACACTCCCGAATCTAACAATTGTACCGGTATATTGTTACGCAAAGGAATTACCGTTTGTTTAATATTGTGTTGATGAACGAATGCAGCATAATACAAGCGGCCATAATCAGAATTACTACCCTCGGTCATTTCAGTCTGGTCAATACTCAAAGGTTTTATACCGGATAAATAGCGCAAATACACTGCCATGGGAATACTTTCACGATCCCATGCCAATTGAGCTGTGTGTTCATACCCGGCCAACACGACAATTTTTTCAGATGGATGTTTTTTCATAAATTGAGCTAAATGAACGGCCTGCATTGAATCACGCTGATTGTTGCTGAGCCGGTTGGCATTCTCATCTTCATAAGGCAATAATGTAAATCCCATTTGCAATGCTTTTCTCACCAATTCACCACAAACCGGCTCGGAAGTATAATATCCTGTTTGTACGGTAAGTTGTTTTAAAGATGCATTTTTATAAGGATTTAAAGTTTCCATAGCTAAGTATCTAAAACCCTGCTGATACAATCCTTCTAACAACACAATGGCAAAAGCTCTGTGCTGTGGTTTGCTATGCGATTCATTTATTAAAACAATGGAACGATTTCCTGCTTGCTTTAAAATAAATGGAATGGCGGGAACCATTTGAAGATTGTTCAATGCTTCCACCTTTTTTGTAACCGTGTTAATATAGCTGTCGGGCAGTGGTTCAGAAGCTTGTTCCTGATAATACAAAGCTGACTGATAATCACCTGCAAATGCCAAAGCCTGCGCTACATCTTCGTTATAGGCCGGTAAACCATGCGTGTCAATTAATTCATTTTTTAGTACAAAAGCTTTGTATAATGGTTTAAAATATTGGATGCGTCCTTTTTCTAACATCGATAAAAATGGGTTGGTTGTATCTGTTACCAATTGTTTATTTTGCTGAATAAAGTGTTCTAACTCCAGTAAAGATGCTGTTGCTTTTCTTTGTGCAAGCAGATTTCCGGTAACAAATACAAACAGTATGATGCTGAGAATGATTTTTTTCATGGATGATGCCTTAGATAATCAGAATGTTATTATTGATAATGTATTCTTCAGAATTGTTCAAATAAAAAATTGATATCGGCCGGATGTTATATGCAATGTTACAATCAATTTTATGTTTGTATACTGTTACCAACAGTTTTTAACAATTTAACCTGGCAAAACATACTTAGGAATCGCTAAGCGCCTCAAGTACGGCCGGCAAACTTTCAACACCTTTGGTAGCAGGCTGCTCAATTGTAATGATATTCTTTTTTGAAGGGAAAGGGGGTATATTTTTATCAATAATTACAATAGGTGTACCGGTCAAAACAAAGTTGATTAATCCTGCTGCCGGGTATACTTGTAAGGAAGTGCCAATAATGATCAATATATCTGCTGCGGCAACCCATTCTGCCGCTTTTCCCAGTAAGGGTACTTCTTCATTAAACCAAACAATAAATGGCCTGAGTTGTGTTCCATCTGGTGCAAGATCACCCAAATGAATATCACCATGAATGGGGTAGGTTAGGAAGGGGTTGGCAATGCTACGCATTTTAAAAATTTCGCCATGCAGGTGTAATACATTTTTACTTCCGGCTCGTTCGTGTAAATCATCAATATTTTGCGTAATAATCTGAACGGAATATTGTTCTTGCAACGATGCAAGGAAATAGTGTGCAGCATTGGGTTGTGCATTGGCCACATCTTTTCTTCGCTGGTTATAAAAATTGAGCACAAGCGCTGGATTTTTTGCAAACCCCTGTGGTGTGGCTACTTCGTTGATATCATAACCATTCCAAAGCCCATCAGCATCTCTGAAGGTTTTTAATCCACTTTCGGCACTAACACCGGCTCCGGTTAGTACAACAATATTAGGTTTAAGCATTATGAATAAATGTAAATGCGATACCGTTATTTTTTTAGTTTGGTTTCACTTAATTGCATAATGACCTTCCATTCTTCCGGTTTTACGGTTTGAACGGAAAGTCTACCCAAGCGAACCAAATCCATATTTGTTAAACGTTCATCTGCTTTTACCTGTGCAAGTGAAACCGGTTTTTTAAGTTTTTGAAAAGGTTTCAAATCAACCACTACCCATGCAGGTTCAGCAGTAGTGGGGTCCTGATAATATTCTTTAATTACCTGTGCAATTCCTACAATTTCCAAGCCTTCATTACTATGGTACCAAAGCACTAAATCACCTTTTTTCATGGCTTTTAAATTGTTACGGGCGCCATAATTACGCACGCCGTCCCAAAAGGTTTGTCCATCTTTTTCAAATTGTTCCCAACTGTATTTAAAAGGTTCTGATTTTACTAACCAGTATTGCATAATATCATTTTTTAACTGACTAAGTTTACCAACCGCTTGCCAGCACATCGGCCAAATGCATTACCTGAATGGGTTTTTGCTGATAGTTAATTATGCCCTGTAGGTGCATTAGGCAACTCATATCGGTGCTAATAATGTATTCAGCTTCTGTAGCAAGTGCATTGCTTATTTTTTGATCGCCCATAGCTGCGCTGATGGGTTCAAATTTTACGGCAAAGGTTCCGCCAAATCCGCAACAGGTTTCTACATCCTTCATTTCAACCAATTCTAATCTGGCTACCTGCTGCAATAATTTTCTGGGTTCCTGTTTCAATCCACATTCCCGAAGGGCTGCACAACTGTCGTGATACGTTGCTTTTGCAGGAAAACTGGCACCAAAAGATTCTATCTTTACAATATTTACCAAAAAATCACTAAACTCATACACTTTTTCAGTTAATGATTTTACCTCGTTGTGCATAGAAGTGTTTTCAAATAGTTTGGGATAGTAATTTTTTACAAAACCTATACAACTGGCGCTGGGTGCAACAACAAATTCATCTCCTGAAAAATCTTTGATAAATTTTGAACAAACTTCTTTTGATTCGCCCCAAAATCCGGCATTAAAAGCCGGTTGGCCGCAACAGGTTTGGTTGGTATTGTAATGAACCGTGCATCCTGCTTTTTGCAGTACTTTTACCATATTGAAACCAACCTGCGGATACAACTGGTCAATAAAACATGGTATAAACAATTGCACATTCATTTCCTAATACTTTATATCAAACTCAAACTGCTGGGCCTGAATCTTTCTGTTTAAATCAATCATTTTAATGGCTGTAATGGCCGCTTCTTCTCCTTTGTGGCCATGTATTCCGCCAATTCTTTCTTTGGCCTGTTGTTCATTTTCAACTGTTAGTACACCGAAAATTACCGGTTTTGCTAAACTCAAATTCAGTTGTAATATACCTTCGGTTACATACTTGCAAACATAATCGAAGTGTGGTGTATCGCCTCTTATTACCGTTCCCAATGCAATATAAGCATCGGGTATATTAACAGTAAAGTCGAAGTGTTGTTGAATAGCAAATGGGATTTCAATGGCGCCAGGTACCGTCATCACTTTATAACCAATATGATTGGCTTTTAAAATTTTGATACAACCTTTTTCCAATGCATCAACAATAGGTGCATTCCATTCGGTTTTAACCAATAATACAAAGGCATCCTTTATTACGGGGATGCCTTTATGTAATGTTGTATTTCCTTTTGCAGTCATTATTTTACGCTTAAATCATTTTTTTCGATGCTTAATCTATAAATGTATTTATCGGCCTGAAGGCCTTTATCGGTTTGCGGGTATTTTGATTTGATTTCTTTATAGAATTCAATGGCATCTTTCGTTTTACCTAATGTTTCGCTTAATAAACCTGCGCGGAACAGGTATTCAGAAGAGGAGAACGCATCTTTAGGGAAAGTGGTTCCGGCTTTTTTATAATCTTGAATGGCATCATCATTTTTTCCTAATTCAGCTTCAGCATCAGCCAATGCGCCATAGGCAGACATCTGAATTTGCAGGGCATCGGTTGAAAATTCTTTCAGGTATTTTACAGCATTTGCAAAATTGCCTAATTTAAGGTAACTGATACCTGCATAATATTTAGCTAAATTGGCTGATTTTGTACCATCATAGTTTTTAATGATATAAAGAACACCTTTGTTAAATCCGTCACCGTTTAATACCAGATTAGAAGAATCCTGTGCAAAATATTCCTGTGCTTTATAAATAGCTTCTGCTGCTTTTTCTTCTTTGGGTTTAACAATGTATTGATTGTATCCATACCATCCACCCGCCACAACAATAATTGCAATAACGGCAATGGTAATTTGTTTTGAATATTTATTCCAAAAATATTCAGCTTTTAATAATGGGTCTTTTTCAACGTGTGGGTGTGTATGTTCACTCATTACAATAGTGGGTTTAAGTGTTAAGTTGTACTGTGTTATTGTTTTAATTAATCAATATCAAAAACATAATTGTCGTTTACATATACATCTTTGTAAACTTCACTATCATCGGGGAATGGACTTTCTTCGGCAAATTGCACGGAGGCTTCAACAACCTGGGCAATTTTAGCATCAATGGCATCAATCTCTTCCTGTGTAGCAAATTTATTGGTTAAGATGGTTTGTAAAACCTTGTGAATGGGGTCCTGATTTTTGTATTCATCTACTTCTTCTTTGGTACGGTATTTCTGGGGGTCAGAAATAGAATGACCTTTGTAGCGATATGTTTTCATTTCTAACAAAGTAGGGCCACCGCCTTCACGGGCACGTTTTACGGCACGGGCTACGGCTTCGTGTACATCTTCCGGAATCATACCATCTACTTTATCGCCGGGCATATCATAACTATCTGCTAATTTATAAATGTCAACAACATTTGATGTGCGTTGAACAGAAGTGCCCATTGCATAGTTGTTGTTTTCACAAATAAAAATAACAGGCAATTTCCACAGCATAGCCAGATTAAATGTTTCATGTAAAATTCCCTGACGGGCAGCACCATCGCCAAAAAAACATAAGGCAACATTATTGGTGCCACGGTATTGTTCAGCAAAGGCTAGACCTGCACCGGTAGCAATTTGTGCACCTACAATGCCATGACCGCCATAAAATTTATGTTCAACACTAAAAAAGTGCATACTGCCACCTTTTCCTTTAGAACAACCGGTAGCTTTTCCATATAATTCCGCCATACAGGCATTGGGTGATACTCCTTTTGCTAATGCCCAGCCATGGTCTCTGTATCCGGTAATGAATGGATCATCGGGCGTAGTTGCTGTCATACAGCCGGCTGCAATAGCTTCTTGGCCTACATAGGCATGAAAAAAACCTCTGATTTTTCCGGCCATTTTATACATTTCTTCTGCTTTCAACTCAAACTGGCGAATCAATTGCATTAATTCGTACCAGTATAGGTATGTTTCTTTCGTAAATTTTGTTGCCACTGCTACTTAATTTTGAGGGGCAAATATAGTACTTAGAATGTAAATTACAGAGGGCAATATTTTAAGTGAATTTCAGTGAATGAAAGAGTCGCTCTATCTAAATTTTAGAAATGTATTTGTTACCGTGAGAGCACAAATATTTTATTGGTCTGTTTTTTCCGCTTTAAGTGTTCGATAAGCGAACGCTGTACTGATAAAAGTAAGTAAGGCGCCCAATAACATGGCTGCTCCCGGAAAATGCACCGGTGCTTTTGAGGAAGTGAAATAAGCGAAGATGTGTGTCATCATTAATGGGCCAATGATGGAAGTGGCGCTCATTAAACTGGTTAATGCTCCCTGCAATTCGCCTTGCTCGTTGGGTGGAACATGGTTTGAGATGATACCTTGTATAGATGGGCCGGCTATACCACCCAGCGCATAGGGTATCATAAATACAAACATCATCCAGGTAGTTGAGGCAAATGCAAACAAAAGAAAACCTACTGCATATAAACTTAATCCAATGTATATGCTTTTCTCCTGACCTAATCTGGGTATAATGGAACGTATTAAAACACCCTGCACAATGCCAACAATTAACCCGATGAAACCGAGAGAATAGCCAACCATTCGTTCATCCCAGCCAAACTTACTCATGGTATAATAGCTCCAGCAACTTTGTACAGCATGGCCGGCAATGTACAACAATGTAATGGAGAAAACCAAACCGGAAATAACCGGATATTTTTTTAATTGAACCAGTGAACCCAAAGGATTGGCGCGTTTCCATTCAAATTTTCGGCGGTTTTCGGCAGGCAATGATTCAGGAAGAATAAAATAGCCATATAGCCAGTTAACAAAAGCCAGAACAGCTGCTGCGAAAAAAGGTACTCTTGGTCCGTAATGACCTAAAATACCACCTAAAACAGGTCCTATGATAAAACCTAAGCCAAATGCTGCACCAATCATTCCAAAGTTTTGCGCTCTTTTTTCAGGAGTACTGATATCGGCAATATAAGCAGATGCTGTGGTAAAACTACCCCCGGTTATGCCTGCAATAAACCTGCCCACAAATAACCAGAATATATTGGGTGCAAAGCCTTGTAACAAATAATCCATTCCAAAACCAAAAAGAGAAAATAATAAAATACGACGCCTGCCATATCTGTCACTTAAATTGCCTAGAATGGGGGCAAAAATGAATTGCATCACAGCATATACAAACAATAACCAGCCACCGTAATTCGATGCCTGGCTTAAATTACCATGAATAAGTTGCTCAATGAGCTTGGGCAATACGGGAATAATGATGCCAAAACCGGTAACATCTATTAATAATGTAATAAAAATAAAACCCAATGCCGCCTGCTTTTTGTCTTTTGCCATGAAGTGAAAATGTGGCAGCAAAATAACAGTAAATTATCTATCCTGAATCAATCTTTTTTAATAGATTGGAATAGGCTTGTTTTGCTGATGCCTGCAATACATCCGAAATATTGGTATACTCGGTTAATTTTTCTTCAAGCAATGCAGCAAAAGCTTGCAGATATAAAATCATATCCGATTTGTTGTTTTTTTTGAGCCATCTGAAATCCTCCCGGTAAGTTAGTTGGTCGGAATAAAACAAATTTAAATAGCAGGTTAAACTGCATTCAGGGTGTAGTTTATATAAGAATGCAAGAAATTACACAGCTTATTTATTTTCAGTTGCTGTATGATTACTCATATCATTATCATTTACTTTTCTTCCTTTCATTTCGCGTTGACTAATATTGAGTTTACGTAGAATTTTAGATTTAATCATAATACTCGCTTCGGTACCTGCGGGCTCAATGTGGTATGGTTGGCCATCATAATTAATTACGCCATATTCATTGATCCATTCATTTGCTAAAATACGATAGGGATCGTTGGGCCGAGCCTGTTTGGTTTTGCCAAAAGTGATAAAATTATTGTTGTCTTGTTCAAATGCAATGCCTACAATATTGTTCCGTTGTAATACACAAACACCAGGCGTATTTTTCTTTAATGTAATAATATTTACATTACGGCCATTTTCCAAAACTACTTTACCATCATTTACTTTAGCTTCACCGGTTTTTACATCTCTTCTTAACACAATATTCCTGTCATTATAAAATTGAATTTTATCAAGTGGTTGATGATTAGCTGCTAATTGAGAGCGGATGGCAGCAGTAAAATATGTTTTAGGGGTAGAACAGGCAGCAAATAAAATAGCTATTAAAATAGTATTGAATATTTTTTTATAAAGCATAATAAATTTTTTTGCAATGAAAACGTGCCTGTAAAGACTGTTTTTGTACATAAAGGTTTAGCCCATGATTGAGAAAATTTGTTAAAAATTCATCAATAGCAGTTGTGCATTCACGCTTATTTAAATTTCTTTTTTGAGTCTTGGTAAATTGGCAATAATTATGCCTGCAATAATAATGATACTGCTTATTAAGTGAATGTTACTGAAGGCTTCACCCAAAAAAATAACGGCTTCAACAGTACTTAGTACCGGAATTAAATTGCCCAATAAGGCCGTTCTTGCCGCACCCAACAAGGGTATCGCTTTATTCCAGCTTAAATAAGCCAGAACAGATGCGCCTAAGCCCAAATAAAGAATTATCCAAATGGTATTTGGAGTCCATATCATTTTTTGTTGCAAAAAAAATGGTTGAATCCATAATAATGGAATTAGTAGCAGGGTTCCGGCTGTTATTATTATGAAAAGAAATACCGTTGCATCAAGGGGTGCAGGTTTTTTCTTTACCATAATGGTATATACTGCAAATAAAAGTGCGCTTAAGAAAACCCAAATATCGCCTGTTGAAAATTTTAACAACTGTAAATGTTGCCAGTTACCTTTTGTCATTAAAAATAATACACCCCATAAACATAAAAGCATGCCCGTTATTCTGGCTATACCAATTTTTTCTTTTAAAAAAATAGCGGCTAAAAAAGTAGAAAAAACCGGTGATGCCGAAGTTCCGATGATGGCAAGATTGATGGCTTGTGTATAATGACCACCAAAATAAAGCAGTGTATTAAATAAACTAATTCCAATAAATGCAGTACCCAAAAGATAACGGCGATGTTGAATAATGAGGTTCCATTGTTGTTTGGTTTTTGCATATGCAAATGGTAATAAAAGAATGGAGGCGGTACACCATCGTAGTAAACTTAATTGTACCGGTGGAATTGATTTTGCCAATCCTCTTGCAACAATAAAATTGCCAGACCACAATACCACTGCAAATATTGCAGCAGAAAAACCTACCAGAACTTTTTTGTTACTCATTTGAGATTCATACATTCATTAATGGGCAAAATCTTTTTCGTAATTGCCTTTTATTCGCTCAATGGGAGGATTGAAATAACCGAATTTTACTTCCGGAAATTCTTCATGTATTAATTGTTGCAATTGTTTAATGCCCAGCATTTCGCCTGTTTCGACCATATTAATTTGACCCAGATACCAGTCGGGATCAATATTAAAATTACGCCATTGTATCATATTGAGTTTTGTAGTTTGGATCAATTTTCTTAAAGCCTCATATTCTTTAACAGTATCAGTTACGCCGGGAAAAACAAAATAATTAATACTGCTCCATCCTCCAAATTGGCGAACTGTTTTCAAGCTTTCAATAATATCTTCAAATGCATAATTATTGGGTCGATAATAGCTGGTATAAATACTTTTTTGTGCAGAGTTGGTGCTCACCCGAATACTGTTTAAACCGGCTTTGCATAATTCGGCCACTGCATCGGGTTTAGAGCCATTTGTGTTGATATTAATACTGCCTTTGTAGGTATGCTTTCTGATTTCAATGATGGCATCACGAATGGTTTCCCACATCAATAAAGGTTCACCTTCGCAACCCTGCCCAAAGCTTACAATAGGATAGGGGGCTTGTAGCAAATGGGGTACCGTAAATTCAATAATTTCTGCAGCAGTAGGTTTAAAAGTTAACCGATCCTGGGTTGAAACAATAGTTTCTTCTTCCGGTTGAAAAGAAATACAGCCAATGCAATTGGCATTGCAAGCCGGAGAGGTAGGCACAGGGCATTCCCATCTTCCCAAAGCAAAATTTCTGGCAGCGGGGCAGTGATAGGTATTACAACAATTATTCATTAAATGTTGTACTAACCTGTTTCTCGGATAATTTTTCAGTAATTGATTAGCGCCGGTTTGAATCAGTTTTTCATCATATCCTGCACATTCCTGGCGAATATCTTTCTCAATTCTGATAGCAGGTACATAAATGGTATTGTTATACCAACCTGCTGCAGTATAGCAGAATAATGGAAGGGTGGGCGCATCGGGAAACGATTCGTAGGCAGCCAAAAATAATCCTGTATGTGCGGGTGGAATAAACGCCGCAACCGCCCAGCCTTTTTCACACAATCGCATTTCACCGGTTTTTATATCAACGCCAATGCCCCTACGTTGTGGTAATTCATACAGGTTACCTCCTTCAGGTAAGGTTATCCAGTCTTCTACCGGCACCTGAAATGCATCCCAACCAGCACGTCCGGTTGCAAAAAGGGTTTCATCTTCAAAAATATTGCCATTACCATCTGAATACAATAAAAAAGGCGATTGTTGTAACATGTGTAATTTCGTTCAATTCAAAAATAAATTAATTTTTTTGTGCGGCCCGTAATTGCGCTGCACAAAAAGCATTAAATTCAGCTTCTTCTTTTTCCGATACTTCAGCATCCACATTTTTTTGTATCAATTGATTGTTTTTTAAATCAATTGTTAAAATATTGTCTTTCAGTATCACATTATTTACCTGTAACCAGCTAATTTTTTTGGAAGGAATACTGTTGAAAACAATTTCTTTGCTGTCGAAAGCAACTTCCGGCAATACCTTGGCCGGCTTTTCAAGTACCGCAGCAATTAAATACAGAATGGCAAAGAATAGGCCTTTTGGATACAAATACCATCCCCAGGCTGCTATCATTAAAGCAAACCGGTAAAAAGGCATATAGCCTCTGGATTGTTGCCGGTAACACCATATCCACCAGCTGAAGATTAAAATGGGAATCAGAAAAAAAAGGGTGTATATGCCGCCGCTAATGCCGGCATGATATAATAAAATACCTCTTAAAATAAAAGTCACACTTGCAATAACCAGCATTAACTGACTAATGATGTCAATTGCTTTAAAAAAACGAACAGGGTATTTTAAAACAATAATATAATCGTATGTTTTTGAAGGGCGTGCTATCATAATCCAAAACCGCAAAAATAGGTTTAAAAACTGCACCCACTCATATTTTTGTTAAATGAAAGGCAATAAATTAAGAATAGCTGAGTAACATCAGTATTATCTATTCATTTTACAAGTACTTTTGCGCAGTAAAATACGAATGATATGAAGAAGATGCATTTGATATTATTAGTAGCCATTGCAGCAGCCATTACTGTTTTAATTAGCTATACCGGTAATTTAACCACTTATGAAACCATTGCTTCAGCAAAAGAAAAGCCGGGAAAATTTGTGAATTTAATTGCTAAACTCGACAAAAATGAACCCATTCAGTACGATGCAGTGAAAGACCCCAATTTTTTAAGTTTTACTGCCATTGATACATTGGGCAATTCAGTAAAAGTTGTTTACCATAATACCAAACCTACTGATATGGAAAAAAGCGACCGGTTGGTATTAAAAGGCCGTATGGATGGTGATCATTTTGAATGTAAAGATATTTTATTAAAGTGCCCTTCAAAATATAAAGATAATCCCCAGTCTACCGAAAAATCTATGGCGAAGCAAGACTAACAATAAACAACAGGGTTTTTCATTCAATCCTCATTTTATGCTTAGTTTGCCACTCATTTACCCTTTTTATTAAGTTGATACATTATGCAGTATAACGGAGAACACCTTTTACCCGGACAAATTGGTCATTTTTTTTCTATCCTTTCTTTGGTGGCTTCATTAGTGGCCACCATTGCTTATTTTAATGCAGCTCGTATTCCCGATCTGCAATCAGACAAACAGAGCTGGATAAAGCTTGCCCGTATTTCATTTTTAATTGAAACCATTTCTGTATTGGGTGTTTTCTTTTCATTATATTATATTATTTATAATCATTATTTTGAATATTTTTATGCGTGGAACCACTCCTCCCGCAGTTTGCAATTGAAATATATATTAAGTTGTTTTTGGGAAGGTTCAGAAGGTAGTTTTTTATTGTGGAGTTTTTGGCATTGTGTGCTGGGTTGGATTTTAATAAAAACCAGCAAAACATGGGAAGCAGGCGTGATGACGGTGATAAGTTTTGCGCAGTTTTGCATAGCCTCTATGTTAATTGGCATCTACTTTTTTGGCTACAAGGTAGGGAGTAATCCATTTATTTTATGGCGTCAGCAAATGCCTGATATTCCTATTTTTTCTGACCCAAATTATTTGCAATTGCCCCGCATTCATGAAGGAAATGATTTAAATACATTATTACAAAATTATTGGATGGTCATTCATCCGCCGGTATTGTTTTTAGGTTTTGCCTCAACCATTGTGCCTTTTGCCTATGCTATTGCAGGCTTATATAAAAAAGACCATAGCTGGATAAAAATAAGTCTTCCCTGGGCTGCATTTTCAGGTGCTGTTTTGGGTACCGGAATTATGATGGGCGCTGCCTGGGCTTACGAAAGTTTATCGTTTGGCGGCTATTGGGCATGGGATCCGGTTGAGAATGCCTCTTTAGTACCCTGGATTGTAATGATTGCAGGCTTACATACGAATCTTATCTATAAATCAACAGGCTATTCTTTACGTTCTACCTATCTTTTTTATATTCTCAGCTTTATTTTAGTGCTTTATTCTACCTTCTTAACCCGTAGTGGTATACTGGGCGATACTTCTGTACATGCATTCACCGATTTAGGTATGAATGTGCAGTTGTTATTGTTTGTACTGGTATTTTTATTTCCTGCCCTTGTTTTATATTTCTTGCGTTATAAAAAAATTCCGGCTATCCAGAAAGAAGAAAATACTTACAGCAGAGAATTTTGGATGTTTATTGGTGCATTGGTACTGTTTCTTGCTGCTATTATTATTGCGGCCAAAACATCCGTTCCTGTGTATAACAAATTATTTGGTACCAATATAGCTCCACCTGAAGATCCGGAATTTTCTTTCAATCAGGTTCAAATATTTATTTTAATAATCATTGGAATTTTAACGGCGGTAACGCAGTATTTTAAATACAAAAGCACGCCTGAAAAATATTTTGGTAAAAAAATATTATGGCCAACAGTGGCAGCATTATTGGTTGGTTCAGCCATATGCATTTGGGGCAATATTCATTATAACAAACAAGGTATTGGCTTTCTGGTAGCCATTTATGTGGGAATTTATGCGGCTATTTATTCCATTATTGCCAATGCTGCTTATATATGGATTGTTTTAAAAGGAAAATTAAAGGTTGCCGGTGCTTCTGTAGCGCATGTTGGATTTGGAATGATTTTATTGGGTGTATTAATCTCTTCAAGTAAAAAAGAAGTATTGAGTTGGAATACAACAGGTATTGCAGTGTTTAAAAAAGACAAAAAAGAAGATCCTGCAGAAAATATTACTTTGTTTAAAGGGGTTGCTACCGATATGGGTAAATACATGGTAACCTATGTACAGGATACATTAAACCCCAAAGACCGTAAACGGTATTATGAAATTGATTTTAAGGCCAAAAATGGTAAAGAACAGTTCAAAGTATATCCTGATATCATTAAAAATAACAAAGGGATGGAAGGCTTTTCTCCCAATCCGGATTCAAAGCACTATTGGAACAGAGATATTTTTGTATACATATCATCCTTTCAGCAAAATGATCAGGCAGATACTGCCACTTTTAGAAATATTGCCATAAAACCAGGCGATACTACTTTTTACAGCAATGGTATGCTTATCTTGAATAAAGTGCAGGTAAATCCTGAATCGCAAAAAGATAAATTTAAAAATGGTGAAACCGCATTGTTTTTAGATATGACTGCTATTACTAAAGATGGTCGCCGTTATCCCATAACACCCGGAATTGTTATTGATAATAACGATTTAATCAACTATCCGGATACGGTTAAAGCACAAAGTCTGATAGTGAAATTTAATAAAGTGAGTAACCCGCAGGATGGTAAATTAGAAATAGGAGTAAGAGAGAGTGGCGCCATTACCGATTTGGTAACATTAAAAGTATATGAGTTTCCTCTGATTAATATGCTTTGGTTGGGGGTTGTAATAATGGTAATTGGCTTTTTTATGTCTATTTATCAGCGAATCCGCCTGGTACTTTTTTCAAAAGAATAGGTTACTTTTATTACGCTGGCAGCATTAACCAGTGAATATATGTCTACAGCATATCAGCGTGTATGGTAAAGCGAATCCTGCATATGATTGTAATCGTTTGTTTGTGTTTGATTGCCAGGCAATCACATGCACAGCACAGCATTTATGATACCATTCCCGTTCATGCTTTTATTACACCGGAAGGTGATACCATTCCCATGGGATATTTACCGGATGTTTCCATTCTTTACCGCTTAAATGCCCGCCAAAAAAGATATTGGACTGAATGGACAAGGCTACGCAATGCAGTGTACGTTACCTATCCTTATGCAAAAGCTGCAGGCAGAATTATGAATGAAATTAATGCCCGCCTGGCAGGTGTTACTAATAAAAGCGAAAGAAGAAAAATTATTCGCTCCAGAGAAAAAGAATTAAGAAAAGAATTTACAGATAAGTTAACGCAATTATCCATTTACCAGGGCAAAATTTTAATGAAACTGATTTATAGAGAAACCGGGAATAATTGTTATGAAATTATTCAGGAATATAAGGGAAGTTTAACAGCCACTGTTTATCAAACTGTTGCCTTCTTTTTCGGTACCAGTTTAAAACAAAACTACGACCCCAATGGAAATGACCGGGATATTGAAACCATTGTACGCGACCTGGAAAGAATGTATGGTATGCGGGGTTAAATATTTCTCGACAAAATTTCGGTAAAATTTTCCCGACTGATAAATTGTGCACCCAGACTTTCTAAATGTTCTGTATACACCTGACAGTCAATTAATACAATTCCTTCCTCCATTAATTGTTGCACAAAACGTATAAAAGCAAATTTGCTGGCATTGCTCACCAAGCTAAACATACTTTCCCCAAAAAATATATTTCCCATTTTTATGCCATAAAGCCCGCCCACTAATTGGCCATTTTGCCAGGCTTCAGCGCTATGTGCCCAGCCTGATTGATGCAGTGTGGTATAAGCTTCAAGCATTTCATTGGTTATCCATGTTCCATCTTGCCCATTTCGTTTGGTTATTTTGCAATGTTTAATCACAGCATGAAATGCCTGGTTAACAGAAAACTCAAAAGCATTTTTCTTTAGCAATACCTGCATGCTTTTGCTAATTTTAAGTTCATTTGGGAAAAGTACAAATCTGGGATCCGGGCACCACCACAATGGTGAATTCCCTTCATACCAGGGGAATATTCCTTTTTTATAGGCTGTGAGTAAACGAGGTATTTGTAAATCACCGCCTATTGCCAAAAGGCCATCTTCCATACTTTCGGTAACCGGCGGAAACCAAAATGTTTCATTTAATTGATAAAGAGGCATAGGGTGGTAATCAATATCGGGAAATGAATGATTAAGAACCAATAGGAATGGTTTCGATGGTGGCGTTGATACCTCTGTCTAAAATAGCACTACGCATGGGATCTAAGGTTTCATAATCTCCATTTTTTACCACACACTTGCCCTTCATATGTATTAATAAGGCACATTGCTCTGCTTGCTCTTGCGTATGGCCACAAATTTCAATCAGGGTTTCAATTACCCAGTCAAAAGTATTCACATCATCATTCCATACAATTAAATGACAGGTAGGCACTGATGCTGTAATGGTATCAATGGAGGCCTCTTCCCAATTTTTTTCTTTCGTATGATTTAAAATCTGAATCATACTGCAAAAATAGGTAGTTCTGTTAAAATAGGAAATACAACACTCTACATGGTCATTTGTTGAAAAGAGCAAAGTTTTGAAAAAATGATTCAGGCTGTTTTGGAAGAAAGTAGGAATTGCTTATACATTTTGGGAGAAAACCCGGTATGTGCTTTGAATAAACGGTTAAAGTGGGTAACCTGATTAAAACCTGACTGGTAGGCAATTTCATGAATTGGATCATTTGATTCTATCAGTAACTTGGTTGCATAAGATATTCTTTTTTCAATTAATAAATCGGTGAAACATTTACCTGTCTGCATTTTAAAAAAACGGGCTAATGTAGCTTCACTCATATTCATAATGCACGACATTTTTTTCAGGCTGATTTCTTCTTTGAAATGGGTGTTTAAATAATCCATTACTTTATTAACCTGATTAGTATTGTTTTGCAAATTTTGAATCATTGTTTCTGAATTATCATTCAAAATTTCCCATTGCTTTTGCAATGAAACAGTAGATAATAATTTCAGTAAAATGAGTAACCCTTTAAAATCATTTTCTTTTTCCAATAGTTGTATTGCTGCCAGTGCATTCTGAGCTGAGTTATTTGAAAAACGAATGCTATTGATTCCGGCTTGAAATAATTTTCTAATGTGGAAAAACTGGTTTTTGTTAAGCATGCAATCTCCAAACAAATCTTGTTGAAAAATTACTTGCTTTACAAGACCGGTAGAAGAGGAATTGTGCCCGGTACACCAGCCGTGCAATGTACCGGGTGGTAATAAGAACAATGCAGTATCGTGGTTGATTTTAGTAATGCTATTACCAATAATACAAGTAGCTGTTTCAGAATTTTGAAATAATAAGAGTTCCCAATAATCATGATAATGTAATCTTTGGGCAGGATCATTGATAGCATGCCTCAGTACAATAAAAGCATCTGCTTCTTCTATGGGCAAGAATCGTTTTTGGTTGAGATTTTTCATGCAGTGCAGTTAAAGCAATCAGTAGGTTGAAAATAGTTGGTTAGAATATAGCTGCTGGTATCACCCATCACCCTCTGCAAGGCAAAAAAATGATTTGTTTCGCTGCAACAGTATCAAATATTTATAGCCGTTGTGAATAAGATGTGCAATGTATGGGTTTATAGTTTGTCAGTGTTTAATTTACTGAACAAGAATTATTAACCCGGTTCAATTTTAAAATGGGCTTCAATGTTTTATCTATCAATGTTTAAGTGAGCACTGTTACCTCGTCATTGCTATACCGTTATTGAAAGGTATGTAAGTGAGAATGTGTATTTGTGTAATATGTTACCCGTTTATTGTAGAAAAAATATTTTTTGATATATATCAATTGTAGAATTGCTGTATTGTCAAACACTGAACGAGAGCGGCTTTTATTAAATTAATGTGTAAAAAATACATAATTGTATGTTAAAAAATCACTGAAACATGATGGTAAAAGGTAAGAACACAATCGTTTGCGATACTTAAATTTGTTAAAGATTATTTAACAACCTAACGAAAACATTGCTTATGCCAAACAATCCACATCTATCTCGATGTTTTTTGCTTTTTTGCGGCCTCTTTTTTTGCACATTGGGGGCTTTTGCACAAAAAACAGTTTCCGGTAAAGTAACCGGTAAAAACAATCAACCCCTTGCCGGCGCTACGGTAACGGTACAAGGTACCAACAATGCTACCGCTACGAACGATGATGGTACATTTACCATTAAAGTTCCGGGCGATAAAAGTGTATTGGTAATTTCTTCAGTGGGTTACAACAATGTAACCATGCCTGTAAGTGGCCGTTCAAGAATTGACGTTACCCTAACCGAATCCACTAGTGATTTAAATGAAATTGTGGTATTGGGTTATACATCGCAAAAGAAAAAGGACATTACCGGTTCTGTTTCAGTTGTAAATGTAAACGATATGAAATCTGTACCAGGTGGTAATACTGCCGCTTTGTTACAAGGTCAGGCTTCAGGTGTTACGGTTATTAATTCCGGTGTACCTGGTGGTGGTACCAGTGTAAAAATTCGAGGTATTACTTCTCCCGGAAGTACAGCGCCATTAGTTATGATAGATGGTGTACAGGGAAATTTACAGGACGTCAATCCCAGTGATATTGAATCCATTCAGGTATTGAAAGATGCCGGAGCTGCTGCTATTTATGGGGTACAGGGTTCTAACGGGGTAATTATTGTTACCACCAAAAGAGGCCGTCAGGGTAAAGCCAGAATTAGCTACGATGCTTTTGTGGGCACCCAACGTCCGTTGAAAAATGGCTTTAACTTAGAAAACACACAGGGTTATGCCAATGTGGTGAAAGCATACGAAATTAACAGTGGTATTGCTCCCGGAAGCAGAAATGCACAGTTTGGACAGGGTGATACGCCTGTAATTCCGGATTATATTACTCCTACCGGAGCAAAAGTGGGTGATCCTGGAACAGACCCAGCTTCCTACAATATAAATTCCAATCAAATTACAAAGGCCAATAAAATTGGCACAGATTGGTTTCATGAAATTTTTAAACCTGCCATTTTTCAAAGCCATACTTTAACAGCCAGTGGTGGTAATGATAAATCAACTTACCTGTTTTCAGTAGGATATTTAAACCAGCAGGGAACTTTGATTAATACCTATTTAAAGCGCTATTCAGCAAGAATGAATACCACTTTTAATATAAATAATCATATCAGAGTTGGAGAAAATGCCTATGTGTTTTACAAACAAAGTCCGGGCTTTACCAACCAGAATGAGGGTAATGCTATTTCAATGAGTTACCGTGAACCACCTATTATTCCTATATATTATATGATATCATGGGAAATTATGCCGGTACTAAATCAGTGGGTTTAAGTAATGCACAAAATCCTGTGGCAAATCAACAAAGGACTGCCAATAATAGGAGTAATGATTGGCAGGTAAACGGTAACGTATTTGCTGAAGTGGATTTTTTAAAGCATTTTACAGCCCGTACAAGTTTTGGAGGTTATTTTGATAATTATTACTACTATTATTTTACCTATACGGCTTATGAAAATGCAGAAGGCAATACCAATCCTAATGCCTTTACGGAAGGAGCTGGTTACAATAGCTTATGGCAATGGACAAATACCGTTAAGTATAGCAACACTTTTGGCAAACATAGCTTAAATGTATTAGTGGGTCAGGAAGCCAAAAACCAATACAACAGAGGTATTAGCGCCGGCAGGGGATCATATTATAGTACTGACCCAAATTATTGGACATTAAATACAGGTGCTCCAAATTCACAAAGTAATATTGGTTATCCACCTTATCAATTAGCAATATCTTCCTATTTCGGGAGAATTGATTATAGTTATGCAGATAAATATATTTTAGCAGCTACATTAAGAAGAGATGGTTCTTCCGTTTTTGCTCCCGGCCATCAATATGGTAATTTCCCTTCTATTTCTGCAGGATGGCGTATTTCCAATGAAAATTTCATGAAAAATGTTAGCTGGATTAATGATTTAAAATTGAGAGGAGGATGGGGTACATCCGGTTCTATTAGTAATATTAATCCAACCAATGCTTATTCTTTGTATTCTTCTGCAGCCGGTATTTCTTATTATCCAATTACAGGAGCTGCTAACTCTTCTACATTGGGTTTTTATAATAGCCAATTAGGTAATGTGAATACTACATGGGAAAAAGACATTATTACAAATGTTGGTTTAGATGCGACAATTTTGAAAAATAAATTAGACTTCTCAATTGAGTGGTATAAAAAAGCCATTAGCGGATTATTATTTCCAAGTGTATCTGCTATTGGTAATTATCAGGGTGGAGCCCGTCAGCCTTTTGTAAATTTAGGCGATGTTAAAAATACCGGAGTTGATTTCTCGGCAACATATCATGGTACTGTTGGTAGAGATTTTAAAATAGATATTGGTGGAAATATTTCTGCTTACAGAAATGAAGTAGTGAGTTTACCTCCCGGTGTAAAATATGTAGATGAATATAGTGCCGGTTCAAGCCGTATAGGAGCATTCTCCAGATTACAACCCGGCCATCCGGTAGGTGCATTTTATGGTTATCAGGTATTAGGTTTATTTAAAGATGCCAATGATGTTGCCAAATCAGCCACACAGGATGGAGCAGCTCCAGGCAGATTTAAATACTTAGATGCCAATGGTGATGGTAAAATTACTCCTGACGATCGAGTGTTTTTTGGTAACCCCAATCCGAAATTTACCTATGGGTTCACCATCAATGCAACATATAAGAACTTTGATTTGTCTATGTTCTTTTATGGTTCAGCAGGAAATGATGTAATTAATTATGTGAAATACTGGACAGATTTCTATCAGGTATTTAAAGGAAATGTAAGTAAGGGTTTGTTGCAAAATTCGTGGTCACCTACCAATTTGAATGCTAAAATTCCAAGAATTGAACAATCTGCTAACTTTAGTAATACTACCGTGTTTAATTCTTTCTATATGGAAAAAGGATCTTATTTGAGGTGTAAAAATTTAATGATTGGTTATACAGTTCCATCTACAAAATTGGAGAAAATGGGTATTCAGAAATTACATTTTTATGTTCAGGCAGCTAACTTATTTACCATTACCAAGTATACCGGGTTAGATCCTGAATTACAGGGATCTGATTTGAATAACAATAGTAATTTCGGAATTGATTTTGGTAACTATCCTGCCAATCAGAAAAATTTCAACATTGGAGTAAATGTATCATTCTAAAATGACTATTCAATCTATTAAAAATTAATTTAAAACACTATAATATGAAGAAGATACATTATAAATATTTAATACCGTCTGTTTTAGCGCTGACAGTAGTATTATTTGCCTGTAAACAAAGTTTTTTAAATAAGCCACCTGTTGGTACTCTAAATCAAAATATTCTTGCTAATCAATCCGGAGTTCAGGGTTTGTTAATTGGAGCATATGCCTTGTTAGATGGTGAGGGTGGCAATAATACAGGATGGGGCTCAGCAGCCAGTAACTGGGTATATGGCAGTGTATGTTCTGATGATGCTTATAAAGGATCAGATCCTTCGGATCAAGGTGATATTCTCTCACTAGAAACTTTCACCGGCACTTCAACAAACGGTTATGTTGCCAATAAATGGGCTGCTTGTTATGATGGTATTCAAAGAGCCAATGAGGTTTTAAGAGTACTTAAAATTGCTAAAGGTATCTCTGCTGCAGATGCAACTGAATTCACTTCTGAAGCTCGTTTTTTAAGAGGTCACTATCATTTTGAATTAAAAAAGGTTTTTGGAAATATTCCTTTTATTGATGAAACAGTTACGGATACAACGTCACGCAATACTGTTAATAATGTTGATGCTTCCGGTAATTATATTAATGTTTGGCCAAAAATTGAAGCCGATTTTCAGTATGCAATGCAGAATTTACCTGCTGTACAACCTCAAATTGGCCGTGCCAATAAATATGCTGCTGAAGCTTTTCTAGCCAAAGTGTATATGTTTGAAGGTAAATATGCGCAAGCAAAACCATTGTTTGATGATTTAATCAGCAATGGGGTTACCTCAAGCGGTACTAAATACGCTTTGGTAAAATATTACAGCAATTTTAATCCTGCTACCAGAAACAGTGCAGAATCAGTATTTGCTGTGCAAATGGCTGTAAATGATGGCTCCGGTACCAGCGCAGGTTCTCCTAATGGTAATTATGGAGATATTTTGAACTTCCCTTATGGCGGTGGTCCTGGTGCTTGTTGCGGATTTTTTAATCCTTCTCAAAGTTTGGCTAATGCCTATAAAACAGATCCGGTAACTGGTTTGCCTTTATTGAACACTTATTTTAATGCCCCTAATGTTAGTGATTCCACCAATTTATACACTGGTACGCTTGATCCCAGAATTGATTGGGTAATGGGCCGTCCAAGTATTCCTTACTTAGATTGGGGTCCACATCCAGGTGCTGCATGGATTAGAAACGTTTCTGCAGATGGTGTTTTTAGCCCTAAAAAGAATATATATGCACAAAGTCAAAAGGGAATTTATTCAAGTACTGAAAATTATTGGGGTGCTACTGAATTAGTTGCCAATAATGTAAACCTGATACGTTTTTCTGATGTACTATTATTAGCTGCTGAATGTGAAACACAATTAGGGAATTTACCAACAGCATTAATATATGTAAACAGGGTACGTGCCCGTGCTGCTGATCCTACCGGATGGGTGTATAAAAATGCCAGTTACGATGCAACCAGTTCTACATATTCTCCACAAACTACTCCGGCCGATAACTATAAAATAGGACTTTATGTAGCATTTCCTGATCAGGCAACAGCCTTAAAAGCCATTCAAATGGAACGTTATTTGGAACTGGCTATGGAAGGCCACCGTTTTTTTGATTTGGTGCGTTGGGGAATTGCTAAAACTGTTTTAAATAATTATTTTGCTACTGACAGAATTGCAAAAGCAACACTTTTACCGGTGGGTGCTCAGTTTGTAAGTGGTAAATCAGAATTATTCCCCATTCCGCAAACACAAATTGATATCTTAAATGCCGATGGTAAAACACATTTAAAACAAAATCCAGGCTATTAGTATCTTTTTTGATAATGGATGTAGCTTCATTTTCAACAACCTATTGCCAAATCAAGTGAAATGGCAATAGGTTTTTTTATTTCATTTTAATTGTACAATTGATGCCAATTTAATTTTAAAGAGTAAATTACTGCTTGTTTCTTCATGTATCACAAACCCTTAACACTCATGAATTTCAGTCGCTGTATTGCTGTTTCTTTGTTTGCTTTTGTAATGTTTTCCTGTAAAAAAAATAATACCCTTTTTCAGAAAATAGCTGCCAATCAATCCGGAATTGATTTTGAAAATACGATTATAGAAAATGATTCAATCAACTCGGTAGATATTGAAAATGTATACAACGGTGGTGGCGTTGGGGTAGGCGATTTTAATAATGATGGATTACCGGATTTGTATTTCACCGGTAATTTGGTATCGAATAAATTATACCTGAATACAGGCAATTTTAAGTTTAAAGATATTACTGAGGAGGCTGGTGTATCAGGTAATGGAAGATGGAGCAGGGGCGTAGCAGTTATAGACATAAATAATGATGGTTGGTTAGATATTTATGTTTGTGCCACATTATCGAAAGATCCGGAAAAAAGAAGAAACTTATTGTACATTAATCAGGGGTTAGACAAAAATGGGATTCCACATTTTAAGGAAATGGCCAAAGAATATGGATTGGATGATACCGCCCATTCCACGCAGGCAGCTTTTTTTGATTATGATAATGATGGCGATTTGGATGTATATATTGTGAATAATGAAATTAATAAAGATAAATTTCCGGATGGTTTTCATACTATTTTAAAAAATGGCGAAAACCCAAGTACCGGGCAATTGTTTAGAAATGATTGGAATGACAGTTTGCACCATCCTGTTTTTACGGATGTTTCTAAACAGGCAGGTATACAAACAGAAGGCTACGGGCATTCCGTTGCTATTGCAGATTTTAATAATGATGGGTGGAAAGATATTTATGTTACCAACGATTTTGTTACGAATGATTTACTTTGGATAAATAACCATGATGGTACATTTACGGAACAACTTTCACACTACTTTAAACACACATCTGCTAATGCCATGGGTTGTGATGTGGCAGATATGAATAATGATGGTTTGCCAGATGTGGTTACACTCGATATGAACCCGGAAGATAACTATCGGAAAAAAATGATGATGAATGCCAATAATTATCAACGTTACCAAAACAGCGATAAATATGGGTATAATTATCAGTATGTACGCAATGTTTTGCAACTAAACCAAGGCCCTCGTATTACCAATAATGATTCAATTGGTGACCCTATTTTCAGTGATGTGGCCTACTATGCTGGTATGGCCGAAACCGATTGGAGCTGGACTCCCTTATTAGCCGATTTTGATAATGATGGAAAACGTGATATCATCATTACCAACGGATTTCCAAAAGATGTTACCGATCATGATTTTATGGCTTACAGAAGTGAGGCTTATTTTTTGGCCAGTAAAAAAGAATTGTTGGCACAAATACCGGTAGTTAAACTGCACAATTATGCCTTTAAAAATGATGGAGACGTTAAATTTTCTAATGCAACCAATAGCTGGGGATTGCAAATACCAACTTTTTCAAATGGTGCCGTATATGTTGATTTAGATAATGATGGCGACTTGGATTTAGTGATAAATAATATTAACGATAAGGCATTGGTGTACAAAAACACTGCTCGGGATAAAGACAGCTTGAACTCGAATTATATTGATATTATTTTTCATGGTGATAAAAATAATGTAAATGGAATTGGTGCCACTGCAGCAATTTATTATAATAACGGACAACAGCAGATATGGGAAAATACACCTTATCGGGGATATCTTTCCTCCGTACAAACCAAAGCGCATTTTGGTTTAGGTAATATAAAAGCAATTGATTCTTTAAAAATTATATGGCCTAATCATCAACAGCAAATAATTACCTACCTGAAGGCAAACCAATCAATTAATGTACAACAATCAAATGCTACTATACCCGTAAATTATACAAACCTAATTATTGCAACAAATGCATTATTTAAAAACATTACAGATTCACTGCAAATAAAATATGTACATCAGGAGCATGATTTTATTGACTTTAATATACAAAAACTATTGCCACATAAATTATCGGAATATGGCCCTGCAATGGCTGTGGGGGATATAGATGGGAATGGGTTAGAAGATATAATATTGGGCGGTGCCTATAAATACAGTGAAACAATATTATTACAACAACCTAATGGAAAATTTATACAGAAAAACCTTTTAAATGCAACCGATGCGGAGGCCAAAATAACTGAAGATATGGGCTTGTTATTGTTTGATGCAGACAGAGATGGTGATTTGGATTTGTATATCACCAGCGGCGGATATGAAAATGAACCAAACACAAAAGCCTATCAGGATAGATTTTATCTGAATGATGGTAATGGCAACTTTACATTAGATACACTGGCATTACCACAAAATTTAACAAGCAAATCCTGTGTTCGTGCATTTGATTACAATGGAGATGGGAAGCTTGACTTATTGGTTTCAGGCAGGGTTGATCCCTGGCATTATCCTAAACCAGTAAGTAGTTTTATTTTAAGAAATGATAGTAAAAACGGACAGGTAAAATTTACAGATGTAACCGAAACAGTGGCTAAAGATTTAACCAATATTGGGATGATTAGTGATGCAGTGATTACAGATTTTAATAATGATGGCCAACCCGATATGATTTTAGCAGGAGAGTGGATGCCCATTATTTTTTTACAAAATGAACATGGAATTTTTAAAAATGTAACTGCCGGTACGGGTGTTCAAAATAATTTAGGATGGTGGAACAGTATAGTACCCGGCGATTTTGACAATGACGGCGATATGGATTACATTGTAAGTAACCTGGGTCTAAATACATTTTATAAAGCATCCCATCAATCTCCCATGCATATCACTGCCGGCGATTTTGATAAGAATGGCAGTTATGATGCATTCACCTCTTTGTACTTGCCCGACAGTATTGGTAAAATGTTGGAATACCCTGCATTAACAAGAGATGATGCCATCAAGCAAATGATTGTGATGCGGATGCGTTTTAAAACATACAAATCATTCGCCATTGCAACCATGGATCAGATATTAACTCCCGATGAGCGCAAAAATGCATTGCGTTTAACGGCCAATGACATGCGTTCTGTATTGTTGAAGAATGACGGGAAAGGACATTTTACAATTATTCCCTTACCAATGCAGGCTCAATTGTCGATGTTGAATGGAATGGTGGCAGATGATTTTGATGGAGATGGAAACTTAGATGTATTGATGAATACCAATGATTTTGGTACAGAAGTAGGTACCGGACGTTATGATGCACTCAACGGTGTATTCTTGAAAGGCGACGGGAAAGGCAATTTTACTGCTTATACCATATTGCAAAGTGGAATTTTTGTTCCTGGTAACGGTAAGGCATTGGTGAAATTGATGGGTGTTAACAAAAAATACATGATTGCTGCTTCTCAAAACAGGGGTGCACTGCAGTTATATGCATTAAACAAACCAGTACAAAATATACCTTTATTCAAAGAGGACATGTATGCCATTATTAACTACAAAAATGGTAACCGGCAAAAAGTAGAATGTAATTATGGAGCCTCATTTTTATCGCAATCGGGGCGTTTTATTTCAGTAGGGCCAATGGTTCAGTCTGTTGATATTTATCAGCAGGATGGCAAACACCGTACCGAAAAAGTAAATTAAATTTATTTAATAATTTCGTTTTAAATATTGGCTGAATGAATAAAGTAAAAAGGAATGGAAGTATGTTATTTGCGGCTTTTCTAATACTGCTATTGGGTTCTTGTAATAACCAATCCAATAAAAACCCGTATGAAAATCATTTAGGTATTCGTCCTGCTACTATTGCACAATTAGATACAACCAATTATACTACTATTCAATGGCAAGATACTATTACCCATTTAGGTCATCTTTTTTATGGTGATACTATTTTAATCAATTATTCCTTTAAAAATACGGGAAATGGTCCTCTTTACTTAACAGAAGTAAGGCCTGGATGTGGTTGCACGGTTGCCGATTATCCTAGAAATGCAATTTTACCAGGTAATTCCGGAATATTACAGGCTAAATACACCACCGAAGGATTTCCTGGACCTGTTAAAAAATATATCACTGTAAAATCAAACACATCTAATGGAATCTTTCATCAATTACAATTTGATGCAACTTTAAGCAAAGACAGTTTGCCTCATAAAAACAAAATTTATATAAAATAAATAATATATTATGCAAAAAAATTTTTTATTTGCTTCTATTTTTTTTGCTTTGCTACTGGCATGTAATACCATTAAAAATCCCAGTCCGGCTGAAGTGCAACAGCATTTAATCACTGCCATGCAGGATTATTTGCAAAAAACACAACAACGTGATAGTGATAAAGTATTATTTATCGTGAACAGTGTTGCTTATTATGAAGATGCAAAATACTATATCTGCGATTTTAAAGTACACATGCAAAACAATCCAAATATTTTAATTCCCAATATTCCTAAAATAGATACCGTTGGTACCATGCACTGCCGTGTTAGTAAAGACTTTCAAACCGTTACCAGGGTATATTAATTCTTTTGCATTGCTGTCAGATTAGTATATTTAGCCCCATTTATAGGATTGTTTATGATTGAATGGGTGTTTTGGTTTTCTTTTGCAGTAATGCTGTATACTTATGTTTTGTATCCGGTTATATTGTTTCTGTTTGTACAGATGAAACAAAATATTCAAACCGAAAGCAATACGATTATTGGTACAAATCATATTCCGAATGTTACTGTCATCATTTCTGCATACAATGAAGCAGATTGTATCAATGCAAAAATTCAAAATTCAATTGCTTTAAATTATCCTGCCGATAAAATTTCCTGGATAGTGGTGACCGATGGCTCAACCGATGGCACCAACAAAATAGTTGCCACATATTCTCAGATAAGTTTATTGCATCATGCAGAAAGGCTGGGTAAGTTACATGCTATGAACAGGGCTGTAAACGAAAGTACAGCTGATATTTTAGTATTTACAGATGCCAATTCTATTTTGAATTCGGATTGCCTGCATTATATGATTCCACATTTTAGTAATGCCAGAACAGGAGCC
This sequence comes from Hydrotalea sp. GW822-HT8A01, assembly GCF_058798575.1. Classification (NCBI taxonomy): domain Bacteria; kingdom Pseudomonadati; phylum Bacteroidota; class Chitinophagia; order Chitinophagales; family Chitinophagaceae; genus Hydrotalea; species Hydrotalea sp. GW822-HT8A01. The sequence goes on along the minus strand of NZ_CM179506.1, from coordinate 3,145,001 downwards.
GTGTCAGGTGAAAAAAAAATATTGATTCCTACCGATGCCGATGCAATGATTGGTGAAGGTATTTACTGGAAGTATGAATCCTTCATAAAAAAAATGGAATCGCAATTTAAAACGGTGATTGGTATGCCGGGCGAATTGTTTGCTATTAGAAAATCGTTATATCCATTATTGCCACCCAATACCATTACGGAAGATTTTTCAATTGCCATGCAGGTAATTGCATCAGGTTATATTATTCGTTATGAGCCCAATGCAATTGCTGCAGAAAACCCATCCATTCATATTGCTGCTGAATTTAATAGAAAAAAAAGAATAGCAGCCGGAAGTATACAAACTTTACTACAAACTTTGCATTTGTGTAGCCCATTTAAGTACCCTTCCATTGCGTTTCAGTACATCAGTCACAAAGTTTTTCGATGGTTATTAATACCATTGTTATTGCCTGTATTATTTATTACTTCAATTTTTCTCTGGTATCATACACATGCCACTATTTTTTGGTTAAGCAGTGTTACGCAAATTTTATTTTATAGTTTAGCATTGATTGGCTGGGTGGCAGAACTATTGCGTATGAGTATTAAATGGTTGTATATTCCATTTTATTATTGTTTTATGAACCTTTCTATGTTAGCAGGAATTGCACTCTTTCTTAGTGGTAAACATACTGTACTATGGGAGAAAGTGGAACGGAAATAAATGCTTGTTTTATTAAACAGGTTGGTAGTTTATTCAGGCTGCTCCTGACTTGTCCGATTTAGTGCGGTCTAAGAATTTTTGTGATAATTTCTTGTAGATGATTCGGCACATGAGCTCTCATTCTTATTTCTTTTTTGGTTATTTTATTTATTAATCGGGCATCTGTGATCTTTTTACAATGGGTTAAAAATGCTCTTATGGACAATGTTGCTGTTATTTCAATATGTTTTGATATAGCTAATGCCATAAAGCAAATAAGTATATGTAATTGTATGGGCTCTTCTTTAAAATGGAAAATTGGGCGAGTTTGTAAATCGTTTTTTGAGACCCTAAATGCTTGTTCTACTTTATATAAATCATGATAGCGACTTATTATGGTTGCATTATCGGCAACAGCTTCTTTAATGTCTGTATAATATCCTTTAATCCCCAGTAGCTTTGTGGTTTTTTCAATAAGCTTTTCGTTCAGCATCATATTACTATCGCCTGATTTGAGGTATTTTACCCTCTTCATTTTTGAGGGTTGAGTCAGCATCAATTTTGCTCTCTCTATTTGCCTGTTCATCTCAAATTTATCTTTATTATAGCGCTTTTTAGAGAAGCTACAAATTAGATAGCCATTTTCTGTTTTAAGCCGAATCACGCTCCCATCTATTTTTGGAAGTTTCGCATCTATTGTTTCCAACAAGTGGGCCGACACATTACCTAGCCTTGCACCTACTATATAGTTGATTTTTTCTACTCTCAATGCCTCCACATTTTCGGTACTTATCATGGCTGCATCAGCAACGACCGTAAAGTTTTCTACTTTATGTTTTTTGATAAAAGATTTAATGACAGGAATCAACGTATGACCCTCAAATGTATTACCTGAAAACACCTCATAACTTACAGGAAAGCCTTCGGGTGTAACCATGAGTGCCACCACAATTTGTGGTTGTTGCGACTTGTTGTCTTTAGAAAATCCATTCTTGCGAAGTTCGTCCTCCGTAAATGTTTCGAAATACAGGGTCGTAACATCATAGAACAATAAAGAAAAATCAAATCCATATTGTTTTCTGGCAAAATCAAGCGTTTTTTTCTCTATTCTTTCCTTTAAAACAAGCCATTTATGTGCTGATTCATAAAACTGTTGCCTGCGGTGTTTAATGCCAAAATAAGATTCTATTAACTCAATAGAACGAAGTTTGGAACCAGGCTCAACGATTCGAATCACTACAAAATCATTCAACAAAGCATCCGCTTCTAAAGTATAACCAATTTGGTGCTGCACGGCTCTCAATACATCGTACAAATAAGTAAGGTAAATCCCTATGAATTCACATTGACTAACCAATACTGCCTCCTCGCCAGGTTTGGAATCTTCAAATAGATATAATTGTTTGGTATAATCAGCAATAAATAGCCTGGCCATTTCTTCCAGGGCAAATATTTCTTCGTTAGTAGTTCCTGAACCAATATGTTTGATGATAACCCGTTTACTGTTTTGATAATGATAAACTTGTACAGAACGAGAATTTCCCTTTGTTTTTACAATTCTAATGTGTAGCATTTGACCTGGTTAGTACGGTCAAAATAGATAAAAAGTATCATAAGTAGTTGATTATCAGAAACTATTTGTTTGGATTATGGAAAGGCGGACAAGTCAGGAGAAAAAAGAATAGCAGCCGGAAGTATACAAACTTTACTACAAACTTTGCATTTGTGTAGCCCATTTAAGTACCCTTCCATTGCGTTTCAGTACATCAGTCACAAAGTTTTTCGATGGTTATTAATACCATTGTTATTGCCTGTATTATTTATTACTTCAATTTTTCTCTGGTATCATACACATGCCACTATTTTTTGGTTAAGCAGTGTTACGCAAATTTTATTTTATAGTTTAGCATTGATTGGCTGGGTGGCAGAACTATTGCGTATGAGTATTAAATGGTTGTATATTCCATTTTATTATTGTTTTATGAACCTTTCTATGTTAGCAGGAATTGCACTCTTTCTTAGTGGTAAACATACTGTACTATGGGAGAAAGTGGAACGGAAATAAATGCTTGTTTTATTAAACAGGTTGGTAGTTTATTCAGGCTGCTTCATTTTTTTCTTCTTTTATGAATATAAGTTCTTTGTTAATTTAACGAAATGCTTGCATATTTCATTACGGTTTTCTATTTTGTTCTAAAATGTACACTGTATGAATATTGTTAACAGGGTTAAAGGTATCATCACCAATCCCAAACAAGAATGGGCAATCATTGCCGATGAAACACAAACTATGCCGGGTGTTATTAGTGCCTATGTAGTGCCCTTGGCTATTATTGGTGCTTTGGCCGCATTTATTGGCTATGGTTTTGTGGGTAGAACAGCAATGTTATTACATATGGCAGGAATGGGCTGGGGCATTAATATGGCGGTTGTTCATTTCATAGCGGTTATTATTACTGTTATTTTATCAACCTACATTGTAGATATGCTGGCCACAAGTTTTGGCTCAGAGAAAAATTTAAATAAATCGGCTCAGTTAGTGGTTTATTCCTACACACCATCTTTAATTGGCGCATTTTTAACCATTATTCCTGCTTTATCTATTATTGGAAGTTTGTTTGGCTTGTACGGTATTTATTTGTGGTACTTGGGTTTGGGCCCCATTAAAAATACTCCGGAGGATAAAAAAGCAGGTTACCTGATTGTATCTATTATTGTATTAATGGTAGTGTTTTTTGTTATAAGCGCTATCCTTTCATCCATCATTATAGCCATTTTTGGAATGGGAATGTATGGTGGTATGGGTGGTTTGAGGAATATAGGATAATTGAATTTCTTGATAAGAAAAAAAGCGAAACATGACGTTTCGCTTTTTTAGTGGGAGTTGACGGGGTCGAACCGCCGACCCTCTGCTTGTAAGGCAGATGCTCTAAACCAACTGAGCTAAACTCCCTTCCCTTTCGTTGTTTGGGAGTGCAAAAATAGGGTGTGATTCATAACTACCAAAAATTTTTTTTAATTAAGTTGCAAAGTAGGCAATCTATATTGTGTACTATCATACATAAAAAGGGTTTCTATACTATACTGCCAGTATTTGTATAAAGGCATTTTATCCATAAACTTTGCGGCCTGCTCTTTGTTTTCAGCGTTCATGGTAATCCATACGGTTTGTGTTTCCATGCTTACTGCATAGGTTTCTATGATGCCTTTATTCATTAAAAAATCAATATACGTTCTGTGTGCCGGTAGTAATACCATAAAATCATCATCCATGGTAAAATGCACAATTATCTGATATTTGTTCATACACATTTTTTTATAATTTCTACAACCTCTGTTTCTTTTCTGTTATATAGTAATTACAACAATTTTTGTGCATTTATTGTTTTCATGGCATTTTGTCAACCGTTTTATTTTCAACTCTGGCAGAACAACTATATTGCACATTAAATTAACTGATATTATAACAGTTCAAGTAAATTAAAATATTATTTTCAACTATTTTTTTTAATGTATGAAAACAATTGGCTTACTCATCGTTTCTAATGTATTTATGACTTTTGCCTGGTATTGGCACTTAAAAGCAACCGGAATACCCTTATGGAAAGCGATTGTTATTAGCTGGTCGATTGCTTTTTTTGAGTATTGCTTAACCGTGCCCGCAAACCGAATGGGTTTTTTAGAGGGATGGAATGGGTTTCAGTTGAAAATTGTTCAGGAAGTAATTACATTGATTATTTTTTCATTTTTTGCCGTTTTGTATTTGAAAGAACCATTGCGTTGGAATTACCTGGTTAGTTTTTGCTTAGTAATGGGGGCAGTTTATTTTGCTTTTAAAAAATAATCCGAGTTCAATAACCAAATACTCTTTGATAAATATTCACTTTAAAATTAGTTGGGCTATTCTGCCTTTATTCCCCGCCAAAAAAACTTTTTTATTCTCTGTTACACAAATAGTGTGAAATGAAGTTTTGCTGATGGGTAGCCAGTGTAACCCATCATCATAACTAATATCAACACCCGATGTGCCACAACATATCCATATTTTATCGCTTACATGTTTTACACAGGAGCGATAACCATTTGGTAATTGAATGGGGTTATCTATTCGAATGGTTTTATTGATTTTAACAATAGCAGCATTGCCTTTTGCAATTTTATCCTGCATAAAATCACCTCCTACTACAATGCAAGTGGTATCATAACAATCAATTGAATTAGCCCCTTGTGAAAAAGTGCCTTGAAGCATGGGTAAGGGATACGCTGAAATATTATTGATATATAGTTTGGATGCGGTTCCGCCACTTATCATCCATCTTTCGTTAGTGTTTGTCCAAATGAAAATATTGCTGTTACTGGATGCAAAGAATGCTTCTCCATTCTCAAAAACAGGTAATCCTTTTGTTAGTGTATCCCATGTATTGCCTTTATTTATTGTAGTGGCCATGAAAGGATGTTGCCCTGAAACCGGATCACCAATCACCCAACCTTTTTCACTGTTTATAAAAAATAAAGCATCTAAAAACATTCCTTTGGTACAGTTTGTAAAAATTGTATTCCAGTGTAAACCACCATCGGTAGTTTTTAACAATAAGGCCGGTTCACCAACTGCCATAATAATGGCTTCATTTTCATCAAATGCCTGTATGGCTCTAAAATCTCTTGTTGCAAAATCATTCACAGTTAACCAATGCCAATGTTGGCCTCCATCTGTACTTTTGGCTACCTGTCCATTACTACCAGCAGCCCAAATAATGCGATTACCAACTGCACTTAAAGTTCTAATGGAAGTTGTTACACTGCTATCCGTTAGTATAACAAGATGCTGACCAAATAGTATTTGTGAGGTAAAGAGCATACAAGTGATAAAAAACAGTTTCCATGAAGCCATTTTATTACAATTTTGCATTTTGAAAATAATCTAAAATGCTGAATATATGATTCCGTATTGGATGAGCAGAACAAATTTATTATTACATGAAAATGCCATTGAAACATTACAATTCAAAAAAATACTCTTAGTGGGTTTAGGTGGTGTAGGTGGTATTTGTGCTGAAATGTTGGTTAGGGCTGGAATTGGTCATCTTACCATTGTAGATAATGATAAGGTAGATGCCAGTAATATTAATCGCCAGTTGATTGCACTGCACTCCACTGTTGGCGCACCAAAAACCGAGATGTGGTTGCAACGTTTACAAGATATTAATCCGGCTTTGCAAGCAGAAATTGTACAGGTGTTTGCAGATAAACAATGGATTCAGGAATATATTGTGCCGGGAAAATTTGATTATGTAATTGATTGTATTGATACCCTAACGCCTAAAGTGTTTTTATTGCAGCATTGCCATCAGCATCAAATTCCAATTGTAAGTTCAATGGGGGCCGGTGGAAAAATAAATCCCTCAGCCGTAACTATTTGCGATATTGCTGAAACTTATGAGTGCGATTTGGCTAAATATGTTCGCAAAAAATTGCGCCGTGCAAAAATTTACTCGGGTATTAAAGTGGTGTTTAGTCCCGAACCCGTTTTGCATGGAAGTATGCAGGTTACCGAAAATGCAAAGCCTAAAAAATCAATTATTGGCACTATTAGTTATATGCCGGCTATTTTTGGATGTATGTTATCCAGTATTGTTATTAGAGATATATTGGGTGTTTCAACTGATTAGTAAAGGAGATGGGGCGACATGGTTTGCTGCCAGCTTTCGCTAATATTAAGTAAAGCGTGTAAGTGTTGCAAATAGCTTTCCATATCGCTCTCAAATAAATTTTCTGATGAAGGGATGCCCAATAATTTATCTAAATGATTTACCCCGGTTGGGTTTACATGGGTTACATAACCTTGCCAGGCAAAATGGTTTGGGTGCAAATCATGTATCAGTTTTATTAATATCAACCCCGTATAAACTGGCCTGAATTTTTCCTGATGGTGAATTTTTAGAACAATGCCATTGCAGGTTTGGCCCATATATTTGCCGGTTTCGGGTATAAAACAGGTGGTTGCTGCGCTTACATTGTCAAATAACAGTTGGTTAATGGTAGAAGCTACAAGTGCAGCATTCATCCATGGTGCGCCGGCTGCATAAAATGAATAAGGTGTTCCTCTTCCTTCAGAAATATTGGTTGCTTCTAAAAATGCAGTGCCGGTATAGCATAAAGCAGCTTCAAAGCAACGAATGGCGGGCGATGTGGGTACAAATGCTGTTTCCCAATCGGGCTGAAAACTGTTTCTATCATAATATTTACAGGGAACAATGGTAAGTGGCGCATTCAATTGCAGCACTTTGTTAAAATATTGTGCCAGTTCACCCAATGTACAACTATGACGAACTGGCATAGCCCATCTGCCGATAAATGAAGCGCAGGCTGTTTGTAACATAGGCCCTTCAGCCAGATCAAACCTGCCAGAAACAGGATTGGGCCTGTCTGCAATGATCAGAGGTTTTTGAGAATCACCTGCCGCTTCCAATACATAGGAAAGTGTCCACAAATAAGTATAAAATCTGGCGCCTACATCAGGAATATCAAACAACAACAGGTCAATGTCTTCTAAATCGGCTGCATCTGGTTTCAGCTTTGCACCATATAAACTAATGATTGGCAAACCTGTTAGTGCATCTTTTCCATTATCTATCAAAACCCCATCGGCTCCTTTTACATCTAAACCATGTTCCGGAGAAAAAAGTTTAACAATATTAAATTGTTTTTGAAGCAAGGCTTTTCGCGATGGGATACCTTCCTTTGTTTGAGCTGCATGATTGGTAACAAAACCAATCCGCTTGTGCTTCCATGCCGGAATTGCTCGAACCAATACATCAATTCCTGATTCAGTGGCCATTATTTAAACAAGCTGGTTTTAAATAAAATCCAATGCCACTTTTAAATGTTCTACAACATTAAATATAATGGGGCATCGGTCGTAATGCATAAATGTAGTAAAAGTTCGGTCATTAAAACCCGGAACATGTAAGCCTGGAAATTCTCTGCATCCCTGAAATCGGTGTTCGTATATGCTGCATTGCGTTGTTTTCAGAAAAGGGCAGGGGATGCTGTTCATTAATAAGGTAGCCGAACTGCCTTTTTCAATATATTGTGCATCAAAATCGTTGCGTTGCAACTTTAAATGTGCTGCAACATGACTGGCTTCTTCTTCAGAAACATTGATCATTAAACTTTTGCAACAATTGCCGCAGGCCTTGCAATCAATTTTGGGGCTAATTTCATTGTTCAGCTGCTGTACTTTATCGTCTACCAATTGTGGGGTTTGTGCTTTTAAAAAAGCCATGAAACGCCGATTGTTTCCTTCATTTTCATGGGTAAAAGAAACAATTTGAGATAGGCTGGTTTCAATATGAAGTGGCTGACTGATGCGGCAAACATAAACAAATAATTTTGGTTGAAAACCGGTGTTTCAACTATATTTTATCCACAAAAAACTAAAATGTAGAAAAACAAACTTTTATAAGTGCCGCACAGGCTTAGATTTGCGGTTGGTAGGAAGGAACACCACGTTCAATAATTTGTGTTGATATCTTCTGATGCACCAGCTCAATTTTCACCTTTGGGCAATGGATTGGGCTATTGTGCTAATTTTAGACATTAAAAATTGTGCATTATGGCAGTTGAACAAGCAGGAAAATATACAGAAGATGATATTAAAAGTTTAGACTGGAAAGAGCATATTCGCCTCCGGCCAGGTATGTATATCGGTAAATTAAGTGATGGTTCTGCACCTGATGATGGTATTTATGTTTTAATTAAGGAAGTTGTAGATAACTGTATTGATGAACATACCATGGGTTTTGGTAAAAATGTCAATATTAATATTGATGGGAAAACGGTGCATGTTCGCGACTTTGGCAGGGGTATACCATTGGGAAAATTGGTGGATGTAGTCAGTAAAATTAATACTGGCGCTAAATACGATAGTAAAGCTTTCCAAAAAAGTGTAGGATTGAATGGCGTGGGTACCAAGGCTGTAAATGCACTAAGTAGTTATTTTAGCGTTACGGCTTTTCGCGATGGAAAAATGAAAACAGCCGAATTTGAAAGGGGGAAATTAATAAAAGAAACCAAAGAAGAAAAAACATCCGAACCCAATGGTACGCTGGTAAGCTTTATTCCGGATGAGCAAATTTTTAAAAATTATCATTTCCGATTCGATTTTATTGAAAATCAGATCTTGAATTACTGCTATTTAAATGCAGGACTTGTAATCAATTTTAATAATAAAAAATTTGTAAGTAAAAACGGATTACTCGATTTATTAGAACATAAAACCAATTCTGATGAATTACGGTACCCCATTATACATTTAAAAGGAGAAGATATTGAAGTAGCCATTTCGCATAATAACGATTATGGAGAAGATTTGTATTCTTTTGTAAATGGTCAGTTTACCACACAGGGTGGTACACACCAGCAAGGTTTCAGGGAAGCATTTGTAAAAGTAATCAGAGATTTTTTCAAGAAAGATTATGAGGCTTCCGATATCAGAACCAGTATTGTTGCTGCCATTTCTATTCGTGTGCAGGAACCCGTGTTTGAAAGCCAAACCAAAACAAAATTAGGCTCTCAACACATGTTTGAAGGTGGCCCTTCCGTTAAAAAATTCATCGAAGAGTTTTTAGGTAAAGAATTAGATAATTATCTGCATCGAAATCCTGCCATTGCAGATGCGCTTAAAAAAAGAATTGAGCAAAGCGAAAGGGAAAGAAAAGAATTAGCAGGCATTAAAAAAATTGCCAATGAGCGGGCAAAGAAAGCCAACCTGCACAATAAAAAATTACGCGATTGCCGTATCCATTTTAATGATGAACCGCCCACTAAAAACAGACAGGAGTATATTGAATTAATGAATCAGTCTACCATTTTCATTACAGAAGGTGATAGCGCCAGTGGTTCCATTACAAAATCACGAAAAGTAGATTCACAGGCTGTATTCAGTTTGCGGGGTAAACCTTTAAACAGCTACGGACTTACCAAAAAAATTGTGTATGAAAATGAGGAGTTTAATTTATTGCAACATGCGCTTAATATTGAAGAAGGAATGGAGGGGCTGCGTTACAAAAACATTGTAATTGCAACAGATGCAGATGTAGATGGGATGCACATTCGGTTATTATTAATGACCTTTTTTCTGCAATTTTTTCCGGAACTGGTAAAGCAAAACCATGTATTTATTTTAGAAACGCCTTTATTCAGAGTGCGTAACAAACAGGAAACCATATATTGTTACGACGAAACTGAAAAGCAGGCTGCTATTGCAAAACTGGGTAATAAGCCTGAAATAACCCGCTTTAAAGGGCTAGGTGAAATTTCGCCGGAAGAGTTTGGACGATTTATTGGAGATGATATTCGCCTGCAACCTGTTTTATTGGAACAAGGCGATCATATACAACAACTATTAGAGTATTATATGGGCAAAAACACACCACAAAGACAGGAATTTATTATTGATAATTTAAGAGTAGAATTAGATTTGGTAGAAGCCGTTTAAAAAATAATGACTAAGTAAAACTATAGAAGCATGATGCATGTTGTTTTTAACACTGCCGATGTTGAGGTTTTAAAAAAAGCAATGGAATTAGATGAAACCTTGCAAGGCGATATAATTGAAATTAAAGACGATTTTTCTGTAGGCCCCGTTACAGATATTTATGAAACCTATGGCTATCAGCTACGGAGAGACTGGTGGAAGAAAGTACTGGAATATTCACCTTATGCCCATCAATTAGATATTGTTGATGATAAATTAACGGTATACAATTTGTGTAATCAATTAAATGAAGATAAAACACTGCATATTTGGATTTGGATGGGCCAAAACGCGCATGATGTGTGCGGCTATTATTGGTTAATGTCTCAATTAAGTGCATTTCAGGGGCAAGTGTTTGTTTTATACATGAATAATCTGCCATTCATCAACGAAAAAGGGGGTATATTTTATCCTGCTTATTTACATGAAATACAGCCAAAAGAATTTTTAAAAGCAAAAAAATTAGCCCGTCCCATTACACTCAGCGAATTTGAAGTAGACCCTGATGAATGGAAAAAAACCGGTAGTGAAAATGGTCTTGTACGAATTTTAGAAGGTGGTAAAAAAATTGTGAGCAAAGAAGTGAGTTATTATGATAAGGACATTTTGTCGGTTGTTGGTGTTGAGCCGCAGAAACTGCTGAAATTATTGCAACAGTTTTATTCAAAATCTAAATTAAAAATTGCCGATACATTTTTTGTATGGCGTTTACGAGAGCTGATGAAAGAACAAAAACTTGCTGCAAAAGGCAATTGGGAAAAGTGCTGGAAAGATATTGAAGTGATGCAGATGCAAACAGTGCATACAGAAAGTGAATCGTTGTAATGGTTTTGAATAAAAATGAATAAAGCGTTAAGTAAATAATCAATTGTTAAAAGCTTGTAGGGAAGATTATGGCAAATGAAAAAACAGAAAACACAGTATATCAAAACGATAATGGCATACAAGGACAATACAAAAACTGGTTTTTAGAATATGCCTCTTATGTTATTTTGGAAAGAGCAGTACCGGCAATGGAGGATGGCTTAAAACCCGTTCAGCGGCGTATTTTACATGCCATGAAAGAAATGGATGACGGGCGTTTTAATAAAGTTGCCAACATCATCGGGCAATCCATGCAGTACCATCCACATGGGGATGCTTCTATTGGCGATGCATTGGTAAATATGGGGCAAAAAGATTTGCTGATTGAAACACAGGGTAACTGGGGCGATATTCGTACCGGCGATGCAGCAGCGGCACCCCGTTATATAGAAGCCAGATTAAGTAAATTAGCGCTTGAAATTGCATACAATGCCAAAACAACCAATTGGCAATTAAGTTATGATGGACGTAAACTAGAGCCCGTTACCCTGCCTATGAAATTTCCATTATTATTGGCGCAGGGTGCTGATGGTATTGCGGTAGGGTTATCTACCAAAATTTTACCCCATAACTTTTGCGAAATTTGTGAGGCATCCATTAAATATCTCAAAGAAAAAAAATTTGAACTCTATCCCGATTTTCAAACGGGTGGGATGATTGATGTAAGCAATTACAATGATGGCAAACGCGGTGGCAAAATTAGAGTGCGTTGTAAAATTGAAGAGCTTGATAAAAAATCACTCATCATTCGCGATGTGCCTTATAGCGTTTCAGTTTCACAACTTTGCGAAAGTATTACCAAAGCCAATGATCAGGGTAAAATAAAAATTAAAAAGTTAACAGAATTCACCGGCAAAAATGTTGAAATTCAGGTTGATCTGGCTCCCGGTATTTCGCCTGATATTACCATTGATGCTTTGTATGCATTTACTGATTGTGAAGTGAGTATTTCTCCAAATGCCTGTGTTATTGTTGATCAAAAACCCGCATTTATTTCTGTAACTGAATTATTAAAGAAAGCGGTTGACAATACCAAAAATTTATTACAACAGGAACTCCAAATTAAACTGGGTGAATTAAATGATAAATGGCATTACACTTCACTTGAAAAAATATTTTTTGAACAGAAAATTTATCAGGAATTAGAGAAAAAATATCCAACCTGGGAACATGTATTACTGGCTATTGAAAAAGCTTTTGTGCCTTATTCAAAACAATTAAAGCGTGCCGTAACACGTGAAGATGTGATTAAATTAACCGAAAAGCCGGTTAGAAGAATTTACAAATTAGATATTGATGAACTCATCCGTCAAATTAAAGCCATTGAGGAAGAAATGAATCAGGTACAATATCATTTAGAACATCTTACCGAATACACCATTCAGTATTTCGAAAATTTATTAAAAAAATTTGGTAAGGGAAGAGAACGTAAAACCGAAATAAAACCCTTCGATGTTATTAAAGTACAACAGGTAGCCATTGCTAATACCAAAGTGTACATGAATCGTGCAGAAGGATTTATTGGAACATCCCTTAAAAAAGATGAATATTTGTTCGATTGTTCAGATTTTGACGATATTATTGTGTTTACCCGAAGAGGGATCATGAAGGTAATTCGGGTAGGTGAAAAAAACTTTATAGGTAAAGATATTTTACATGCAGCCGTATTTACTAAAAACGATGAACGCACTACTTACAACATGATATATGTTGATGGTGAAAGTGGTGTTAATTATGCCAAACGTTTTAATGTTACCGGCATTACCCGAGATAAAGAATATGATTTAACGAAAGGAAGCGATAAAAGTAAGGTGCTATATTTTTCTGCTAATCCCAATGGTGAAGCAGAAGTGGTTAAAATTATATTAAGCCCCAACTGCAGTGCCCGTAACAAAGAATTAGATTTTTATTTTGCAGAAATTGAAATCAAAGGAAGATCCAGTCAGGGAAATATTGTAACCAAATATCCCATACGTACCGTTAAATTTAAAGAAGCCGGAAAAAGCACTTTAGAAGGGCGCAAACTTTGGTTTGATCAGCAATTTGGCCGGTTAAATACTGATGAAAAAGGATTGTATTTAGGCAGTTTTGAAGATGAAAATATTTTGGTGATTTATAAAGATGGTAATTATGAAATTACCAATACCGAGCTCAACCAAAGATTTGATACAGAGAAAATAATTTTGATTGAAAAGTTTGATCCCAACAAAATCATTACCGCTATCTATAAAGATGCAACAAAAAACCAATTTACGGTAAAGCGCTTTAGGATTGAAACATCAACACTTCAAACCAAATTTTTATTTATCAAAGAGGGCGATGATAATTATATTGAAACTGTAACAACTGAAGAGGAGCCCATTTTAACTGTTGAAACCGGAAAGGGGGCTCAAGTGCGAAAAGCAAAATTTAAGATTTCTAAAATGGTAGAAGTAACCGGCTGGAAATCAGTTGGCGCAAAATTGATGGATTATGCAAAAGCCATTCAAATGCATTGGGAGGTAGCACCACCTGCCGATCAGCAACAACCGGAATTATTTAATGATTAATTCAATATTGTGTTGCTGTGAGGTTCAAAATTTTTATGATTTATTTACTAACGCTTGTTAGCTAATTGTATCTTTGTGCAAATATTGCAACATGGAAAAAAGAACAGTATACATTGTATCGGCTATAAGAACGCCGATAGGTAGCTTTGGTGGAAGTTTAAAGTCGTTATCTGCCACACAATTAGGTGCCATTGCTATTAAAGCTGCAGTTGAAAAAACAGGCATTGCCCCCGATACGGTGGAACATGTTTATATGGGGAATGTATTACAAGCCAATGTTGGCCAGGCACCGGCAAGGCAGGCTGCTATATTTGCAGGTTTGCCACCCAAAGTGGTTTGTACTACTGTAAATAAAGTTTGTGCCAGTGGTATGAAGGCTATTGCACAAGGTGTTCAGGATATTTTATTGGGCGATGCTGATGTGGTAGTGGCAGGCGGAATGGAAAGCATGAGTAACGTTCCATTCTATGTACCCAATATGCGTTGGGGTAACAAATATGGTGATAGTACTTTAATAGATGGTTTGGCCAAAGACGGACTGGTGGATGTTTACCATAATTATGCCATGGGTAATGCAGCTGAGCTATGTGCCAAAGAATGCCATATTTCAAGAGGTGAACAGGATGCATTTGCTATGGAAAGCTATCATCGAAGTCAGGCTGCCATACAGGAAGGTAAATTTTTTGATGAAATTGTGCCGGTAAGCATACCGCAGCGCAATGGCAATCCTGTTATTATTGATAAAGATGAAGAACCTTTTAACGTTAAATTCGATAAAATACCTTCTTTAAAACCGGCCTTTCAAAAAGAGGGTACCGTTACGGCTGCCAACGCATCTACCATGAATGATGGTGCCGCAGCAGTGGTATTAATGAGTAAAGAAAAGGCAGATGCATTGGGTATAAAACCATTGGCTATCATTCGCTCTTATGCTGATGCAGAACAGGCGCCGGAATGGTTTACAACCACACCCAGTCTGGCAGTTCCTAAAGCTGTTGCAAAAGCCGGTTTAACCATGAAGGATATTGATTTTGTTGAAATTAATGAGGCTTTTTCAGTAGTAGGTTTGGTGAATATCCAAAAAATGGGATTAGATGCATCAAAAGTAAATGTACATGGTGGTGCAGTATCATTAGGGCATCCGTTGGGTTGCAGTGGTGCGAGAATTATTGTTACATTATTGAACGTTTTAAAGCAACATCAGGGTAAAATTGGAGCAGCGGGTATATGCAATGGTGGTGGAGGGGCAAGTGCCATGGTAATTGAGCTGATATAATTTGCCTGTTATTCAATAATAACCATACGCAGAATGCAAGTGTATCTATCAGCTTATGGTTTTTATATTTCCCAATCAACAATTTGATTGGCCCATTCTTTTCTGTAAGGTGTTTGTATGCGGATATAATTATCGGTATAGCCCTCCATCATGCCATTCTTTTCAGCATCTTCAAACAATACTTTTCGTTTGGCACCACTTTGTTGGGCGATAAAGTATTGTAATTTTTTAAAGGATAAGTTACGTAAAATTTTATTCCTTTCATTTCTAATGTGTATGGGAACAATGCCATCCATTGTTATGGCTAAAGTATTGGGCCTTTCTGAATAGGTAAATACATGCAGGTAACTCACGTCTAATTCATGCAAAAACTGGTGTGTTTCATGAAAGGCTTCATTCGTTTCGCCGGGAAAACCCACAATAACATCTACACCAATGGCACAATGCGGCATCAGGGTTTTAATTTCCTGAACTTTTTCACGATATATTTCTCTTTTGTAACGGCGGCGCATCAATCCGAGAACGTTATCACTTCCACTTTGTAATGGAATATGAAAATGCGGCATGAATTTTTTGCTGCCTGCAACAAACTGAATAATTTCGTTAGATAGCAAATTGGGCTCAATAGAAGAAATTCTAAATCTTTCAATTCCTTCAATATGATCTAATTGCTGAATTAACTGAAAAAAATTCTCCTGTTTCTTTTTGCCATCCGGCCCTTTCCCAAAATCGCCCAAATTAACACCGGTTAACACAATTTCCTTAATACCACTTGCGGCAATGGCTTCAGCATTTTTAATTACGGAAGCAATGGTATCGCTTCGGCTAATGCCTCTGGCCATAGGGATGGTACAAAATGAACAGTTATAATCACATCCATCCTGTACTTTCAAAAAAGTGCGGGTGCGATCGTTGATAGAGAATGCTGCATTAAATCCGGATACAGTTTCTATATCACAACTGTAAATGGTAGCAGATCCGGTGTTTTTTGTAAGTTGTTCAATATGTTGCACAATATTGAATTTTTCTGCTGCGCCTAACACCAAATCTACCCCGGGTATGTCAGCAATTTCTTTCGGTTTTAATTGAGCATAACAACCAATAATCACTACAAAACTATCCGGCGCTTTCCGTTGTATTCTTCTCACAATTTGCCGACACTCTTTATCAGCATTATCAGTAACTGAACAGGTGTTAATGACATAAACATCCGCTATGTCATCAAACGATTTTTTTTGGAAACCTTCCTGCTCCAGCCTTCTGGAGAGGGTAGAGGTTTCAGAAAAATTTAATTTACAGCCTAATGTGTGTAAGGCTACCGAGCGCTGCTTTTCCATGCCGCAAATATAAGCTGCCGGAAATATTTTTCTTCAGGTGTTTTATACTGCAATCAGCCTCTCATTGTATTGTTAGAATGGCGATAAATAACTTTTTATTAAAGTTCAAAATAGCTTAATTTGCTTTGATATAAATCAGTTTTTAGTGAGTAACAGTGAAAAATCACCACATATTCTCAATGCATCTTCTAATTTATTGGGTATTTGTTTTATTCTACTGGCGTCTTTAAAAGTGATGAATATTTCAGATAAAACTTTTATTGATGAAGTTACCACCATTGCCATTGTGTTATTTATGGCCAGTTGTATTTTATCGTTCATTTCTATCCGAAATAAAACAGAAAGAAGTCAGTTCTACGAAAATATTGCAGATATTGTTTTCATTTCGGGGTTATCATTACTCTTCATTACCACTCTTTTGTTTAGTTTTAATGTAATAAAATAGTAATGTTTCGTGCTATTCCCATCTCTCAGGTTAAAAATAATATGTTAAAACTCATTGTGTTCAAAACTAAAAGTTGTGTGGTAAGTGCATTTTTTTCAGTATAAAAACATCCATTCAAACTATTTAAACCTAAATTTCATAATAAAGTAGCATGTATTATACAAAGCATTTTAAATTTTCCTATTAAAAAGCTATGTTTGCTCCGCTCTAAAAAAATAGAAACCCATGAATTTTAAAAAGACCAATAATTTGGTAGGCTGGGCAGTTGCATTAATTGCCTGTACTGTTTATGTGCTAACTACTGAAGCGAATGGCAGCTTTTGGGATTGTGGCGAATTTGTAAGTAGCAGCTTCAAGTTACAGATCCCGCATCCACCCGGAGCTCCTTTATTTGTGATGTTGGGGCGCCTTTTCATTATTTTATTTGGTAACAACCCACTTACAGCTGCTAAAGCAGTGAATGTAATGAGTGCATTGGCCAGTGGATTTACTATTTTGTTTTTATTTTGGACCATTACGCATTTTGCCAGAAGAATTGCCAAAGTTGGTGTAAATGATACAATGACTACCACTCAAATATGGAGTATTATGGGTGCAGGTGTAGTGGGGGCATTGGCCTATACATTTACCGATTCCTTCTGGTACAGTGCCGTGGAAGGTGAAGTATATGCGATGAGTTCATTTTTTAGTGCAATCGTTTTCTGGGCTATTTTAAAATGGGATAACGTTGCCGATGAACCTGGTGCTGATCGCTGGTTAGTATTGATTTTCTTTTTAATTGGATTATCTATTGGTGTACACTTGTTGTGTTTACTCAATATTCCTGCAGTGGTAATGGTTTATTATTTCCGCAGAAGAGAGCAGTTTAATTTTAAAGCTATTCGCAAATGGTTTTTAATATTGGTTATTGCCGGTGGCTTTTTAGCATTTATTGCTGCTTTAATTGGCGCATCTGCCGATGCAAGTGATAATGTTCCTGCCGATAATACGGTTGCAGCTTTAATGATTGTAGGTACACTGGCTGCCATTGGTATTTTGTATTTAATAGAAAAAATTTACAAAGAGAAAAAAGAATATTATGCAGGCATTTATATCTTTTTCCTGATCGGCTGTATTTTAACAGGTGTGGTACAAATATTTGTAATTCAATATTCTATTAAATATGCCGGTGTATTTGACCGGATTTTCGTGAACAATTTAGGCTTGCCATTTTTTAGCGGATTTACTTTCTTTTTTATTGCATTAGTCGGATTAATTTGGTGGGGATTGCGTTTTGCACAAAAGAAAAACTGGGCGTATTTACGATTGGCTTTGTGGTGCTTTACATTTGTTTTATTGGGTTACAGTACTTATTTAACTACTATGATTCGCAGTAATGCCAATCCTGCCATTGATATGTATAATGTAGACAATCCTTTAAGTCTGGTTGGTTATCTGGGTCGCGATCAGTATGGTGATTTTCCATTGTTATACGGACAAAAATTTACTGCCAGCCCTGTTGATTATAAAGAAGGGGCTATGAAATACCAAAAAGGGAAGGATAAATACGTGACTATTGGTCGTGATGGTCATTATGTGTACATGCCCGATGATAAAATGGTATTTCCCCGTGTTTGGGATGCCAGTAACGATCAATATCATGCCGATTACTATGCCAGTTTTTTAGGCATACAGAAATACAGGGATAAAAACGGACAAGTACAATATGACAGAACTCCAAATCAATTAGATAATTTCCGCTTTTTAGTGCAATACCAGTTTTATTGGATGTATTTCCGCTATTTTGCTTGGAATTTTATTGGCAAACAAGATGATGTACAGGGCGTATTTATTGGAAATGTTAGAGATGGGAACTGGATTACGGGCATTAATTTTATTGATAACCTGATTTATGGTAACCAAAGTTTATTGCCCGATAGCATTAAAAACAGTAAAGGCCATAATACACTTTTCGCATTACCCTTTATTTTAGGATTAATTGGGTTATTCTACCATTTCAAAAAAAGAGGGGCTGATGCTATCAGCAACTTTTTATTATTCTTCTTTACCGGTATTGCCATTATTATTTATCTGAATCAGGCAGGTAATCAGCCTCGTGAACGAGATTATGCATATGTTGGCAGTTTTTATGCATTTGCTGTATGGATTGGGTTGGGTGTTATGAAGGTGATTGAATGGTTCAGTAAAAAATTACCACAATCAACTGCCGCTATTCTCGCTACCTTACTATGTTTATTAGCCGTACCTACCGTAATGGCGCAACAGGAATGGGATGATCATGACAGGAGCAGAAAAACTTTAGCCAGAGATTTGGCCAAAGATTATTTGGAAAGTTGTGCACCCAATGCCATTTTATTCACTTTTGGTGATAATGATACCTATCCGCTTTGGTATGCACAAGAGGTGGAAGGAATCAGAAAAGACATTCGTGTTATTAACTATAGTCTGCTGGGCATTGACTGGTATATTAATGAGTTGCGTTATAAAATTAATGAGAGTAATCCCATTGATGTAATATATACTGCTGATCAAATTGAAGGCAGAAAGCGTGATTATATTGTATACCAACCCAAACCCAACATTCCGCAAGATCGTTATTATGATTTGTACGATTTAATGAAGAATTATGTGGGCAGTAATGATCCCGATAAAATGGTGGATCGTGGTGGTGGAGATGTTATCAATACTTTCCCGGTTCGCAAAGTATCAATTCCGGTTGATACAGCATTGGTGCATAAAAACGGTACCGTTAACCCGGGAGATACAGTTGTTTCAGAACTTCGTTTTGAAATACCACGTGGCACTTTAATGAAGAATGATATTGCCATGCTGAATATCATCGCAGCCAATAAATGGAAACGCCCCATTTACTTTACCGGCTACTTCAGCGACTTGGGTTTCCAAAAGTATTTAAGAAAGGATGGCTTATCGTATAGACTGGTTCCTGTTGAGAACCAATACATCAATACCGATACCATGGAAAATAACTTGTTGCATAAATTTGCATTTGGTGGTGCTGATGTAAAGAATGTTTATTTTGATGAAGAAAACAGAAGGCATTTACTAACCATCCGTCAGGCTTATGCCGAATTAGCCAGCGATTTGGCCGATAAAGGCCGTAAAGCGGAAGCCAGAGAAGTATTGGAAAAAGCAGATAAGGGAATGTTACAGGAAAACTTCCCTTATGGTATGGTAAGCAGAGCTAATTACCATGATAGAATTTCATTACAATTCTTAGATGCCTGTTACCGTGCCGGCGATACTACCCTGGCCGCAAAAGTGAGCGCTTCCGTTAAAAAAGATTTAGAACAGCAAATTATGTTCTACAACAGTTTATCGGGAAATAATGCAGAAAATATGGCCGATGATAAACAAACAGCCGAAAGCTATTTGAAAGCATTAGAACAGTTAAAAGAAATGTACAATCCTAAATTACCGGTACTGGAAAATGGAAAATTACCCGGAATGGATAGCGGGAAGTTAAAACAAGCCGTACCCCAAAAATAGATTGATTCTTTTAAATAAATTGAAAAGACCGCTCCAAAAGCCGGTCTTTTTTTAACTATATTACTTTTAAATTGTTAATTCATAATAGATAGTATTCTGATGGGGCTTTTAGATGAGAATCATTTACATGTATTAATATTTTTGTAACGTTTTTTTAAGTAGTTTACAACACATGCAAGGTCATCGTTTTATCGGGTTCAATCCTTCCGAAAATCAGCAATCAATTTTTGAACAATTGCTCAATATTTTCATGCAGTTACTCACTTATACCAATGGTGATGCTGCAGAAGCATTGCAATGGATGAATGAGTTAGATAAACAATATCAGCTTACCAATCCCGAATATGGTATGGGCGATTTTATTGAAGAATTGAAACAAAATGGTTATTTGGAAGAAAATACAGTTACCGGTAGTTTTAAAATTACTTCTAAAAGTGAACAAACTATTCGTAAAAAAAGTCTGGAAGAAATTTTCGGAAAATTAAAAAAATCTAAATCAGGCAACCACACTACTTTCAAACCCGGACAGGGCGATGAGATTAATCCCGAAACCCGCCCATTTCAGTTTGGAGATATGTTAGAGCAAATTGATTTTACACAAAGTATTCGCAATGCACAAATCAATCATGGTATTGAAAGTTTTTCAATGTATGAAGATGACTTGCAAATCAGAGAAACCGATTTTAAAACGCAAACTTCTACCGTATTAATGATTGATATTTCTCACTCCATGATTTTATATGGAGAAGACAGAATAACACCGGCCAAAAAAGTAGCCATGGCATTAAGCGAATTGATTACTACCAAATACCCAAAAGATACTTTAGATATTGTTGTATTTGGCAATGATGCGTGGACGGTGGAAATAAAAGATTTGCCCTATTTGCAGGTAGGCCCATACCACACCAATACCGTTGCAGGATTGGAACTTGCGATGGATTTATTGCGCAGAAGAAAGAATCCGAATAAACAAATTTTCATGATTACCGATGGAAAACCCACCTGTTTAAAAGTTGGGAAAAAATATTATAAAAATAGTTTTGGGATAGACCGAAAAATTTTAAATCGCTGCATTAATCTTGCTGCTCAGTGTAAAAAATTAAAAATTCCAATTACCACTTTTATGATTGCATCTGACCCTTATTTGCAAAAATTTGTGCAGGAGTTTACCGAAATGAATCAGGGTAAGGCATTCTTTGCAGGATTAGATAAACTGGGTGCCTTTATTTTTAAAGACTTTGAAAGTGGGAAAAACAAAACATTATATTAATTGATTTCATACAATAGGAAAAAAATAGCAGATGACAGATTATAAAAAAATTACAACACTTGGTGCTCTTAAAAAATCAGCTTACATTTCTAAATCAGTAAAAGAAGAAGTTCGGCAAAACTTAATTGCTAAAATTCATTCCAAAGAAAATCCATTCAGCGGTATTTATGGCTATGAAGATACGGTAATACCAGATACAGAACGGGCGTTATTATCGCGCCACAATATCTTATTTTTAGGGTTAAGAGGGCAGGCCAAAACCAGAATTGCCCGGCAGATGGTGCAATTGCTGGATGAATATATTCCAGTAGTTGCAGGTAGTGAAATTAATGATAATCCACTGCACCCCATCAGCAAATATGCCAAAGATCAGTTAGCAGAATATGGAGATGATATGCCCATTGTCTGGTTACATCGATCTGAAAGATATGGTGAGAAATTAGCAACTCCTGATGTAAGTGTTGCAGATTTAATTGGTGATATTGACCCTATTAAAGCGGCCAATCTTCGATTGAATTTTGCGGATGAAAGAGTGATTCATTATGGTATCATTCCTAGAAGTAACAGGGGTATTTTTGTCATCAATGAAATTCCTGATTTACAGGCACGCATCCAGGTTTCTTTGTTCAATATATTAGAAGAAGGCGATATCCAAATACGCGGTTTTAAATTAAGAATGCCACTGGATATTTTATTTGTTTTTACCGCAAATCCGGAGGATTACACTAACCGCGGCAGCATTGTTACACCGTTAAAAGACAGAATACAAAGCCAGATTTTAACCCATTATCCTAAAAATATTGAAACCGCATTGGCCATTACCGAACAGGAGGCTGCAATTTTACCCGAACAGGTTGAAAAAGTTAGCGTTAGCGATTTAATGAAACGATTATTGGAACAAATTGCATTTGAAGCAAGAAACAATGAATATGTTGATAAAAAAAGTGGGGTGAGTGCCCGTTTAACCATTGCCGCTTTTGAAAATGCAATAAGCAGCGCTGAAAGACGTGCTATTATTTTTAATGAAAAACATACACAAGTATGGATTAGTGATTTAATGGGAACCATTCCTTCTATCACAGGTAAAATTGAATTGGTTTATGAAGGTGAACAGGAAGGGCCCTATCAGGTTGCACTGAATTTAATTGACAGAGCAATCCGTAGCCAGTTTATTCAATACTTCCCTAACCCGGAAATGTTAAAAAAGAAAAAGCCCGCCGGTAAAAAATCAACGGAAGAAAAAACAGAAGAAAATCCCTATAAAGCCATTATCCGTTGGTTTGATGCAGGTAACCATATAGATCTATTGACAGATATGAAAGATAGTGAAAAAATTGCAGAATTATACAAAGTGGATGGTTTGTATGCTTTGATAAAAAAATATTTTCATTATGCCAATGAAAAAGAAAATGCACTATTGATGGAATTTGTATTGCATGGGCTGGCAGGCTATTCGCTCATTAGTAAGAAAATGCTGGATGGAAAAATTGAGTTTAAAGATTTAATGGGTAGTATCATGAATTTAAATGCAATGAATTTTGGAGATGATGACGATTTGAATGAGGATGATTTTAATTAATAATGCAAATTTGCATATAAATAAAATTTTTCGTGCCCATCAAACAGATTGTATATTTTATTTTTTTTACATTACTTGCCGGTGGGTTACATGCACAATTGTGTTCGGGCAGTTTGGGTGATCCTGTTATCAACATCACTTTTGGCAACGGCAATAATCCGGGTACTGCCTTGCCCTTTGGTGTTACCAATTATATTTATGTTCCGAACGATTGTCCGAAAGACGGCTATTATACCATTGCAAATGCTACCAATGGTTGTTTTGGCAATACCTGGTTTCGTTTAACTGAAGACCATACTTCCAATGATGTAAATGGTTATATGATGCTCATCAACGCATCTTATGATCCCGGCGATTTTTATGTAGATACCGTAAAGGGTTTATGCGGCAGCACAACCTATGAGTTTGCATCGTGGGTATTGAATTTAAATACAGGTATTGCATGCAATGGCAATCCAATTTTAGCTAATGTTACCTTTAGTATTGAAACAACAACCGGCACAGTATTGCAACAATACTCAACAGGCGATATTCCTACTTCCATTACACCATTATGGCGGCAATATGGTTTTTATTTTTCAACGCCTAATAATACCAGTAATGTGGTGATTCGTATGCGTAATAATGCACCTGGTGGCTGTGGTAATGATTTGGCTTTGGATGATATTACTTTTAGACCTTGTGGCCCCTTAATTACTGTTACCAATAATGGCCAAACTACTAATACCAATATTTGTGATACCGACAAGCGAAATATTTTACTGAATAGTACCGTTTCTTCCGGCTTTAATAATACCCAATACCAATGGCAAACTTATGTAAATGGAAACTGGCAGGATATTGCAGGAGCTAATAACAACAATTATGTTCGTTTGCCAACACCTGCAGGAAATTATCAATACCGCGTTGTGGTAGCACAGGGTAATAATATTCAACTGCCGGCATGCAGAGTGGCTTCTAATGCCTATGCCATTGGGGTTGAACCTAAGCCTTCCATTTCCATACAAACCAATAATGCTGCTTGTTTGGGCGATAAGTTACAGGTATCTGCCAGTAGCGCCGGTAATCAATTTCTATGGTCAGGTCCTTCCGGTTTTCAAACAACACAACCATCCTTCTCTATCTTTCCATTAACCAATCAAAATGAAGGTTACTATTATGTAAATACTACTACTGCTTTGGGATGTACCAATACCGATTCAGTTTTTGTAAGCGTAAGCCCCATACCGTTGGCTAATGCAGGTTCTTCGCAAACGGTTTGTGCAGGCAGTAGTGTTGTGTTAAGAGGAAGTGGGGGAGAAAAATACAAATGGGTGCCTGCTGCTAATTTATCTTCTGATACCATACCACAACCCACTGCAACGCCTGCCGATAGTACCATGTATTATTTAACGGTAAGCAATGGTAATTGCAACCGAACCGACAGTGTAATGGTGAATATTTTACATTTACCGGTGGCAGCAGCGGGTAAAAGCTTTACCATTTTTGAAGGAGATCAGGTACAATTGAATGGAAGTGCTGCAGGTGATGACATTCAGTATTTCTGGACTCCGGATTATAATATTTCAAATACGAATATTTTGGATCCGGTGGTTTATCCCATTAAAGATACTACTTATACACTTCATGTAGTATCGCAGCAGGGTTGTGGCGAAGCTGTCAGTAAAACATTTATAAGGGTGTATAATAAAATAAGTGTGCCCAATGCATTCTCGCCCAATGGTGATGGTATTAATGATTTTTGGGAAATAAAAGACCTATATACTTATCCTACAGCAGATGTAAGTGTATTTGATAGAAACGGGCAAATGATTTTTCATACAATAGGTTATGGTAAACCCTGGGATGGCACCTATAACGACAAGCCGGTACCGATAGGCACCTACTATTACATCATCAACTTAAATAACGGAACACCGCTGCGTTCCGGTTCGGTATTGATTATTCGGTAAATGCTTACCAGATATTGACTTCCCGTTCTAATTCAATTCCGAATTTTTGTTTTACCGATTGAATAATGGCTTCTGAAAAATTGTAAATTTCTTTTCCTGTTGCACCGCCATAGTTTACAATCACCAATGGTTGTAATGGGTTGCACCCAACATTTCCTTCCCGCTTTCCTTTCCACCCGGCTTGTTCTATCAGCCAGGCAGCAGAAATTTTAAAATTCATTTCATCTAAAGCAAAACCGGGAATATCAGCATATTGCTCACTCAATACATGTAGCCTGAATTTTGAGATAGTGGGGTTTTTAAAAAAACTGCCGGCATTCCCAATTTTAGCGGGGTCTGGTAATTTATTCGTTCTAATTATATTTACAGCTTCCGCTACTTGTTGAATAGTGGGTTTTACAATGCCCATTTTTTCTAATTGCTGTTGCAAACTTCCGTACCCAATTACCAATTTGGGTATTTTATTTAAACGAAGTGTAATGGCTACAATTAATAAACGGTTTTTATATTGTTGCTTAAAAATACTGTCTCTATAGCCAAACCGGCATGCTTTATTTGAAAAGATTTCTGTTTCGTGTTTATCTAAATGATAGGCTTCCACATACTCCAATACATCTTTTAATTCAACTCCATAAGCCCCAATATTTTGAATAGGAGCAGCTCCCACACTTCCGGGAATTAAACTTAAATTTTCTACCCCTGCAAAATTGTGTTGCAAACAAAATTGAACCAAATCATTCCATTTTTCACCGGCAAATGCTTTTATCAAAACTGTGGTTTCATCTTCCTGAACAATGAAAATTCCTTTAACTTGATTGTAGAGGGTAAGTCCGCTTAAATTATCTATAAATAATATATTACTGCCGCCACCCAGTAGATGCCATTCTTGGTATTGCTTTGTTAGTTTAGATATTGTTGCAATATCTTCAATGGTTTCAATTACTGCAAAATTTTCAGCTAATGCTTCAATACCAAATGTGTTATAGGGTTGTAGTGAAATATTGCGACTGATTTGCATAAAAAATTGATAGATTATACTTGTATTTTAATGGTTAGAACCATTGGTTTAAAAAATGTTGAATGGCTTTAGCCACACCATCATTGTTGTTGGTGTCAGTAACATATTTTGCTACTGCTTTTACTGCATCCGGTGCATTACCCATTGCAATGCCGGTACCGGCCATTTCAATCATTTCCAGGTCATTAAAATTATCACCAATTGCAATAATTTCATCAGTTGTAATATGATATTCCTGAATTAATTGTAATACCGCTTTTGCTTTAGAAGCATCTTTTTGCATGGCTTCCAAATAAATGGGTTTAGAGGTAAACATATTTAAGGTTTCAGCAAATAATGGTTTCAGTTTTTCCTGAATGGTTTGAATGGTGGTTGCATCAGCAATCATCATAATTTTATTAGGTCCTGTGTTTTCGCGGTTCCATTGTTCAATTGTATGCGAAAGCGGCTGAATGGTTACCGGAACATCGGTAATTTTTTGTTCAGCTATGGTATATTGTGAACTGTTTTCTGCAAACCAATTGTTTTCCTGATAATAAAGTGTTGTTACATGGTAGGGTTGTACTGCATCATGCAATGCTAATGTAACCGATGTGGATATGGAAGATTGAAAAATAACTTTATTGTTTTGCGCTATGTAAGAACCGTTTAAACTAATGGTGGGTGCAGTTTCTAATCCAACAATTTTACTAATGGGTAAAATACCATGCAGTGGCCTTGCAGAAACCAATACCACCAACACATTTTTTTCCTGCAACTGTTTAATGGTTTGAATGGTGACTTCGCTAACGGTATGGTCGCTTTTTAATAATGTTCCATCAATATCTATAAATACGGCTTTAATCATTTTGAGAGGGTTTTAGTATGGCTTTAAAAAGTTGTAAAAGTATTTAGCATTTTCTACACTACCAATCCTATTTATAAACAGGTGAGTTTAATAAATTTTTAATGCTCTGTGTATGGCATTATTGGTGTATTAAGTTTTAAATAAATGCGCATTTAGTATGGATCTACATCCACAATTATTTGTACACTTCTAAATTGTTTTTGTGCCTGAATGGTTCCTGAATACTGCATAATAGCTTGTTTGCATTGTGAAATGATGGTTTGGTTTTTGGGTAGCTTTAATAGTATTTCCCAAATATATTGATTTCGGATGCGTTCTATTACAGGTACTGCAGGCCCATTGATATAAGGATGAAAAGTAGGGTCTAATAATTGTAGCATTGCAAAAGATGCCTGTTTCGCTATCGGATTGTCTTTATGTTTGAATATTAGTTTAATTAATCTTGAATAGGGTGGATAGTGATAGACTTTCCTGCTCTCAATCTCGAATTGATATAAAGCTTCATACTGGTGTTGCTGCACAAAAGCCAATACAGGATGATGTGTATTGCTTACCTGCACCAATACAATGCCGTTACCATCTTTTCTGCCTGAACGACCGCTTACCTGTTCCATTAATTGAAAGGCACGTTCATTTACCCGAAAGTCAGTAAAGTTTAAAATACTATCTGCGTCAATAATTCCAACTAATTGCACATTTTCAAAATCTAAACCTTTTACTACCATTTGCGTACCCACTAAAATGTCAATTTTGTGTTGTTCAAATTGTTTAATCAGTGTGTCATGATCATTTTTTCCTTTTACTGAATCCAAATCCATCCTGGCTATTTTAGCGGTAGGCAAAGCTTCTGCCAGTAATTCTTCTATTTTTTCTGTTCCAAAATTTTTCTGTGTAAATGCATGGCTGCCGCATACAACACAGGTTTGCATTACCGGGTAATTGCTTCCGCAATAATGACATACTAACGTGTTTTTAGCTTTATGGTAGGTAAGGGTAACGGCACAGTGTTTACATTGCGGAATCCAGCCGCAGGTTTGGCACATTAAATAAGGAGAATAGCCTCTCCGGTTTTGAAAAATAATAGCTTGTTTTTTTTCAATGAGTGTTTGTTGCAATTGGTTTACTAATGCTGCACTGAATGCTACTTTTCCTTTTTGTTCTGCCATTGCTTTTTTGATGTCTACTATTTGAATTTTTGGTAAGGCTACATCACCAAATCTTTCCAATAATTCTACTAAACCATATTTACCCTGTTTACAATTATAATAGGTTTCAATAGATGGAGTTGCACTTCCCAACAATACTTTTGCTTTACATAACGATGCAAAGAATATAGCAGCATCTCTTGCCTGATATCGTGGTGCAGGATCCTGTTGTTTAAAACTGGAATCCTGTTCTTCATCAACAATAATTAATCCCAAATTTTTAAAGGGCAGCATTAAAGCCGATCGTGCACCTAATACTACAGCAATTTCACCATTTTTTACTTTATTCCATATTTCAACTCTTTCATTCGCATTAAATTTTGAGTGATATACCGCAATATATCCGCCCAGATTTTTTTGCAATCTTCTGATGATTTGTGCTGTTAAGGCAATTTCGGGTAATAAATATAATATTTGCCTGCCCGCATCAATAGCTTCTTTTATTAATTGAATATAGATTTGAGTTTTGCCACTGGAGGTTACCCCATGCAGCAAACAAACCTGTTTTTCTTCCCAATTTTTTTGAATGGAATTGAGTGCTTGTTGTTGTGCTATAGATAATGTAAAATCTATATAAATGTTTTGGGGCAATTGCCTGATTCTGTCTACCGACCTTTTCTGTGCCTGAACAATTCCTTTCTCAATCAAAGCCTTTAACTGTGCAGCAGTTGCACCTGATTTTTTGAGTAAATTGCTTTGTGTAACTTCCCCTTCGGTTTCGGATAAATGTATATAAGCCAGCAGCAATTCCAATTGTTTGGGTGCTTTATTCCATTCATTCAATAATTTTTCCAGGTCTGCTTCAGCCTGGTACTGTGGTTGAAGTGTAATGTAAGTTTCAGTTTTATGACGGTACTTTTCCTGCAGTGTTTCCCAAATAAAGCATGCTTTTTTATCGATCAATTTTTTGATGACCGGATAAACATGATTGGAGGATAAAATTTGTTGTATTTCCTGCAAACGCAATTCTTTTCTAATTTCCAATGCTTCTGCAACCAAAAATTCATCGTCTGTTAGCTGTGTACTATCCATTTCAAAACCTTCATTCCATATAACAATGCTTTCGCCGCTTAATTTTAAATGTGCAGGTAAAGCAGCCTGCATTACTTCGCCTTCGCTGCACAAATAATATTGTGCCATCCATTCCCAGAATTGCAGTTGTATGGGATAAAGTATGGGGTTTTCATCTAAAATATTAATAATGGGTTTGGGTTGAAATAATTCCGGCTTTTTGTGATGAATTCTTTTTACAATGCCTGCATATTTTTTATTCCGCAATGAAACCTCTACACGAATGCCAATTTGTATGGTATTTTGAATGTGTTCCGGAACCTCCCAGGTATATGTGTTGGGTAGGTTTATTGGAATAATTACATCACAATAAACCAATGGGATAGAAGAGAACGGAATATTATTTGATGGATCAAATTCACTCATGGCTTTTCCTCGCTGTTACTTTTAGCGTTTCATAAAAAATATCTCATCTGGAAACAATAAAGTTAATTCATTTATGCGATTTCATGGTTAGAACATTGGTGGATGTGTTCTGTATTGCACAATTGCAGCCTCCATTTTTTGATACACTATTTTTTTTAATATATTAATATCATTTGTTGTGGTATAGTTGCTTACTTCAATGGGTTCCAGAAAAATAGCGCGACTTTTACCGGGTGTTAGTTGCAATAAATGTTCAGGAGGCAATCGTTTAATAGTATCTAAAAAAATAATAGGTTGAATGGGTGTTTGGGTTTCAATGGCTATCCTAAATGCGCCATCATAAAATTCTTTCAGCGGTTTTCCTGTTTCATTAAAGGTTCCTTCCGGAAAAATAAAAATAGAAAGGCCCTGTGTTAATGCATGTTTCAATTCCTGAAAACTTTTGGCTCTTTTTTCTGCACTGCTTCTGTCAACCAAAATCACGGCACATTTATAAATAAAACCAAAAACGGGAATTTTAACCATTTCATATTTGCCCAATACCCTATAGGGTTGTTGCATACACCGCACCAAAGCAGGGATGTCCATGTACGAGGAGTGGTTGGCCACAAAAATATATTGCCTTTTTTGTGTAGAGGTTAATTCATAATAATTTTTATGATGTATGCCAATCAATACGTACCAAATAATGCCCCACAATTTGGCAATTGTATACACCCCATCACCTCCTTCTTTACCAAAAAAAGAAGCAATGGCTACAAAGGGAAATGCAAAGAACATTAATATAATGAATACAATGAGCGCATAAACAGAATAAATGGCTAAAAGTATTTTCTTCATGTACAATTGATATTGATGCTGTGAAATGGCTCCGGATTTTTTTGTAATATTTTTTTTAGATTGAAGCATGAATTTAAACCGGGAAATTTATTTTCAGTGGCAAAATTGCTTTGAAAAAAATATTTATGCAATTTTAACCAAAGTGTTTTTCGGTATGTTTAGCTTTGGAATGGTTCCTTTTTTAAATATGCCATAAAGGGTACTGCCACTGCCGCTCATGGCTGCATATAATGCGCCATTAGCATACAATTCCATTTTTAATTGCTCTAATTGCGGATAGGCTTTAAAAACCGGCGCTTCAAATTGATTAAAAAGTTGGTTTGGCCATGCTTCAATCGGTTGGTCAATGGCATACAACAAATCTGTTTCGGGCAGTTGTGGCTTTATTTGCTGAAATGCCCAGGCTGTGCTGATATGAATAGACGGGTGCAACAAAACAATGCTGTAAGCCTCTAAATGCAGGTGAATGGGTTGCAAGGTTTCACCTCTTTCGGTAGCCAGGGCGGGTTGATTGAAAATAAAAAAAGGACAATCACTACCTAATTGTAAAGCATATTTACTTAACTGATGTTGGGTAATATTCAATTCAAAATATTCATTCAGCAGGCATAAAACCGCTGCTGCATCTGAACTACCGCCACCCAAACCTGCACCCATAGGTATGGCTTTGTGTAAATGCAAGTGAATGGGAGGGATTTTTGGGAAATCGTTCTTTAATAATTCATAAGCCTTGATGCATAAATTATTTTCCTGATTGCCCGGTATTGGTAAACCAGACGTTGTGAAATGTATAGAATTATCCGAAGCTGCATTGTTTGGAATGATTTCTAAAGCATCCTTCCATTGAATAGGATAAAAAATGGTAGCTATATCATGAAAGCCGTTTTCCCTTTTTTTTGTAATGTATAAACCTAAATTGATTTTACAATTTGGAAAAACAACCATTGATTTAGTTTTTTTGAAAGCGCAATTGTATGTTGATTTATTTTCTCCTGTTTATTTCATCACGAATGGCTATGGCTTTTATATAATCTTCGTGGTCTAACACTTCCTTTAATAATTGGTGCAATTCCTCAAGCCCCATTTTAGATAAATCATTTTCAGAAACATTGCTGTTGTCTTCCACACCAACTGCCTCCATTTTTTTCGGTTCTGATGCGGTATCATCCATTAAAATACCTGCATTTTGTAAAATGTGTTCATAAGTATAAATGGGGCAGCCAAACCGAACGGCTAAAGCTAGTGCATCGCTGGTTCTGCTATCAATTTCAATGGTATCGTGTTCAGTAAAACATACCAGATTGGAGTAAAAAATTCCTTCCTGTAAATCATTAATAATCACTTCCTGTAATTCAATGTTAAATGCATTCATGAAGTTTTTCATGAGATCATGTGTTAACGGACGGCTGGGTTTCATATGCTCTAATGCAACAGCAATGGCCTGTGCTTCAAAACCGCCAATTACAATGGGCAGTCTTCGCAAACCATTCACTTCACCTAAAACAACTGCATACGAATGTGTTTGTGTAATGCTGTGAGATAAAGCAACAATTTCCAATTCAATTTTCTTCATATTGACACGAAAATAAAATAAATTTTAAAATTTTCAATAAGTCTGTATTTATGAAAATTTATTTCTGCTTTTTTAAAATGGATTAGATAAATCAATTGTAAAATCTGATTTTTACAACAAATTACAAGATATGAATTTCCCAATTGTTTTAAATCACCGCAAAAATAAATTTTCTGTAAAATTAGGAGGTATTGTTATTGCCATCTTATTTTTTTTCAACTTAGGTATGGCACAACATACACATTTAAAGGTACTGAAAGCATATTCCATTAAAAGTACAGGCGGGTGGGATTATATAGCCATTCATGATGCAACCCAACGTTTATTTGTTTCACACGGTATACAAGTCAATGTGTTAAATGCAGTATCGGGTGATTCCATTGGGATTATTCCAAACACAATTGGGGTACATGGTGTTGCTTTTGTAAATGCATTGAATAAGGGCTATACCAGCAATGGACGTTTGAATAATGTGTATGTGTTTAATTTAAATACACTAAAAGTAGAAGATTCTATTGCAACCGGTGAAAATCCTGATGCCATTTTTTATAATGAAATTACCAAAAAAATTTATACTTGTAATGGAAGAAGTAAAGATATTTCTGTAATAGATCCTTTTACCAATACAGTAATTGCTACCATTCCTGTTGGCGGTAAACCTGAAACTGCAGTTTCTGATGAAAAAGGAAATTTATATGTAAATATTGAAGATAAAAGTGAAATTGTGTTGATTGATGGTGCTACAAATCAAGTAATGCATCATTGGAGTATTGCCCCGGCAGAAGAACCTACGGGATTGGTGTATGATGCAGCCACACATACTTTATTTGCCGGATGCGGTAATAAAATGATGGCAGTTGTAGATGCCAGAAATGGCATTGTAAAAAAAATGGTACCCATTGGTGCCGGCTGTGATGGGGTTGCATTCGATAAAACCTGGAGGCAGGTATATGCTTCAAACGGACAAGATGGAATGCTTTCTATTGTGTCGGCAGATACTTATGCGGTGTTGAATACCATTCCAACCATGAAAACGGCCAGAACCATTGCAGTAAGCGAAAAAACACATCATATTTTTCTGCCTGCCGCAGCAATTGATCATAAATCTGTACCCGGAAAAAGACCAGCAATGCTGCCGGGCAGCTTCAGGGTATTGCTTGTGGGGCAGGAATAAGAAATTTTGTAATGATGATTTAGAGGTTTCTATAAAAAAAAGAATGGCTTTTCTATTTTCACTATAATTTTGGAATTTATTTTTTTGAAGATTTAAATAGTAATTATTGTATAAGCTTGTCATTATTTTGTATGTAGTTATATTGGTGCTGTATATGCTGTTTACCCGACAGCCCGATTATTTTGATGGTGAAATGACGGTTGGAACCATTCATATGCAAACAGATAGTATTACGCACCGGCAAACCCTCTTTGCAAGTTTTGATCTCGGAAAATCAAATTATCATGTAAATGCAGCGTATTCTTTGCGCAATTTACGGGAGGGAGAAAAAGTTGCGGTGATTTATGATACTACCAGGCCACAACGGGCTGCCATTTATGCATGGTGGGGATATTGGCTGCAGTGGGATGAAATAGCAGGTTCTATCATTATTGCGGTTGTTTTATGGGGTGTTGCAGTTCTTTTAACCAATAATCCTACGGAAGAAAGCAGATTGGAACAATTAAAAGAGCCGGATGATAAACCCCAGCGAAAATATAGTTGAGGAAATTATTTCAGGTACCTTTTCAATTCTCTTTCTGCATCTTTTTGTTTAATGCTGTCTCTTTTATCGTGTAATTTTTTTCCTTTTGCCAAACCAATTTCTACTTTAACCAGATTTTTTTCATTCAAAAATATGCGGAGTGGAATGATGGTATAACCTTTGTCTTTTAACTTCATTTCCCATTTTTTCAATTCTCTTTTTTTCAATAGCAATTTTCTGTCATGTACCGCCAAATGATTGTTATGGGTTCCCAATCTATATTCTGCAATATAAATACCCCTAAGCCATAATTCACCATGATCAAAAACACAAAAGGCATCATTAAAACTAACTTTTCCTTCTCTAATGCTTTTTACTTCAGTACCCAGTAAAACAATACCTGCTACTAGCTTGTCTTCAATATAGTAGTTAAAATAGGCCTGCCTGTTGGTCATTTCTTTCGCCATAATCTATCTTTCTTTTTGCAAGCTTGTTCAGTAAAAGCAGGTATGCTATTCAGTAAAATAATGGATGTTAGTTGTTAAACAGTGTAATTAATTCAGCAATTCTGTCTTTCAGGTTTTTCCGGTCAATAATAAAATCGAGGAAACCATGTTCCAATAAGAATTCACTTCTTTGAAAGCCTTCAGGTAAGTCTTTTTTTATGGTTTCTTTTATGACCCTTGGGCCGGCAAAACCAATTAAAGCACCCGGTTCGGCAATGTTTAAATCGCCCAGCATTCCAAAACTGGCAGAAATACCCCCAAATGTGGGATCGGTTAACAATGAAATATAAGGTAGTTTGGCATTGCTAAGCTGCGAAAGTTTGCCGCTTGTTTTGGCTAACTGCATCAGGCTGAATGCGCTTTCCATCATACGTGCACCACCACTCTTTGAAATAACCATGTAAGGTAATTGGTGTGCAATACAATAATCAACTGCTCTGCTGAATTTTTCGCCCATTACACTACCTAATGAACCGCCAATAAACTCAAAATCCATACAGGCTATTACAATTTTTTTACCCTTCACTGCACCCACAGCCACACGCATCGAATCTTTTAAATTGGTTTTTGACCTGATTTCGTCTAAACGTTGTTGATAATTTTTTAAATCGGTAAAGTTTAAAAAATCTTTACTGATAATATTGTCGAAAAGTGGCTCGAATTGTTGTTCATCAAATAAAATATCATAATATTCATCACTTCCTATTCTGTGATGATAGTTACATTTGGGACAAACGTATAATTCTTCTTCTAAATCTTTTGTGGTAGATATATAGTTACAATTGGGGCATTTGCTCCATAAACCTTCCGGGGTTTCTTTTTTGTCTGCTGTAGAGGTTAAAATTCCTTTTTTCCTTCTTTTAAACCAACTTCGTTTAATGCTCTCGTCATCTTTCATTTTATCTTCATCTCCGGTAAGGTTCTGTTCTATATTTTCTTCAAATTCTTTTTTCATGGCTATCATTTTAATATCTGCTTTTGCTACGTACAATGCCCATGAAATATTTATCCCGCCTGAAGAAGGAAACGTAAATCATGGGCATAGTATGTACTTCAATCGGGTGGGTGAAGGTAGCAAAAATAAGGTTGTTTCATGAAACAGTGCTTATTTGGTTGTGGCAATCTTACATAAAATATGTTTACAGGCCTAAAAACAACAATAGCCACCCGAATTTCAGGTGGCTACTGCAATGCTATTCAATTATGCATTTCGGTTAATACAATTCAAATCTTCAAATGCTTCCTGTAAACGGAGAATGAAGTTTTCTTCTCCTTTTCTTAACCAAACACGTGGGTCATAATGCTTTTTGTTAGGCATGTCTGGACCTTCGGGGTTGCCTAACTGGCTTTGCAAATAGCCTTCGTTCTTTTTGTAATTATTTAAAACACCTTCCCAAAAGGCCCATTGCATATCGGTATCAATATTCATTTTGATTACACCGTACCCTATCGCTTCTTGTATTTGCGATTTGGGCGAGCCGCTGCCACCGTGAAAAACAAAGTAAACCGGTTTTTCGGCAGTATGCAGTTGTTGTTGAATGTATACCTGACTGTTGTGTAAAATTTCCGGCCTTAAATGAACATTACCCGGACTGTAAACCCCATGCACATTACCAAATGCGGCAGCAATGGTAAATAAGCTACCTACTTTATGTAATGCTACATAAGCCTGTTCAATTTCTTCGGGTTGAGTATATAATTTGTGGTTTTCTACATCTGAATTATCCACACCGTCTTCCTCACCACCTGTAACACCCAGCTCAATTTCAAGGCTCATACCGAGTGGTTGCATTCTTTTAAAATATTCAACTGAAGTGGAAATGTTATAATCTAATGCTTCTTCTGAAAGATCCAGCATGTGTGAACTGAAAAGCGGTTGTTTTTTTTCTTTATAAAATTGTTCGCCTGCATCAATTAATCCGCTTACCCATGGTAACCATTTTTTTGCAGCATGGTCGGTATGTAAAACAACCGGAACACCATAATATTTTGCAACATTGTGTACGTGTAATGCACCAGAAATGGCTCCGGCAATATTGGCTTGATAATTATCGTTGGGCATTCCTTTTCCTGCAATAAATTGAGCGCCACTGTTGGAAAACTGAATGATTACGGGTGAATTTACTTTTGCGGCTGTTTCTAAAGTTGCATTGATAGAATTGGTGCCAATGCAGTTTACTGCCGGCATTGCAAATTTATTTTCTTTTGCATCCTGATATAATGCTGCAAGCGCATTGCCAAATAGTACTCCGGGTTGATACTTTTTCATTTTAAATGGTTTGTTGTTGGTTAGTTTGTTCAATCAATTTTGTATAACGTTCTTTTTTACGTATTATGGATGATAAATATGCTTTCAATACTACCGTTTTTTTTCATCCTTGGGCAAAGATACTGATAGTTCATAAAAACAATTGTTAGCATTGCTATACAGCATTCAATCATCTTATTATTTTTTTTGTATTTGGTGAATAAGTGCCTGAAAATAGGGTGCACTTTGCAGCAATCGGCTTCCATACCAGCTAAACATTTCCCCATCTACCTGTAATATCAAAGCAGATGGAATGAGTTGTTGAAAATATTGAACATGTTCTGCCTTAAACGGATAAGGCTCTGAAGAAAGTAGTATTAATTGAGGTTGTGCTGCTTTTATTTGTTCGGCTGAAACTTCAGGATATCTGTTGAGGTCTGCAAACACATTTTCAAATCCGCATTGCATCAGCATTTCGTTGATGAATGTGTTAGATGCAGCAACCATAAATGGCCTGTTCCAAATAAAGTAGGCTGTTTTTAAGGCAGGCGTAATGGCTACAATTTGCGCAAATTTTTGTTGA
The DNA here is from genome assembly GCF_058798575.1 of Hydrotalea sp. GW822-HT8A01. Taxonomy (NCBI): domain Bacteria; kingdom Pseudomonadati; phylum Bacteroidota; class Chitinophagia; order Chitinophagales; family Chitinophagaceae; genus Hydrotalea; species Hydrotalea sp. GW822-HT8A01. Next base: position 3,108,055 of record NZ_CM179506.1, on the reverse strand, counting down.
ATTTGCATCACTAATATATTAGCAGGATCTGCTTTATTACAAATAGTACCCAATTGCAATATCATAGAACAGGCATCTTGCAAATTGTTGATATCTGTAACGCAAACCGGAGCAATATGGCTAAGATCTTCTATTTGCGACTGTTCATTTTCTTCTTTATTGGCAATAATTAAATCGGGAGATAATTGCTCTATTTTTTTAAGATTCAGTTTTTTTGTTCCACCAACTATTGTTTTGCTGCTACGCCAATGTGCCGGATGTATGCAAAATTTGGTGATCCCTGCAACTTCGTTTTCTAATCCTAAATGGAATAATAGTTCTGTTTGCGAGGGTACCAGCGAAACAATTCGTTTGGGAGCAATTAATCCCGGTAAAGGAAGTGCCGAGTTGTTTAAAAAAAAATACATGCAACAAAACTAAGCAAATGCCTATCTTCTTTAAACATTACTTAGTTTCAAAATAGTTGATTTTGATAAGCCGTTAATGGTATTTGTACCAGCTTCCGGTATTCACAATGCAAACATTTTCCTGGCTTTCTATCCAATTTTTTTCTACTAATTTTTTAAATCCTGCAAAGGCGGCAGCCCCTTCCGGTGAAAGTAACAAACCTTCAGTTCGGGCTATTTCCCGAATACCTTGTTGTATATCATTTTCAGACACGGTAACGCCGGTGCCTTTGCTTTCATGAATAACCCGCAACATGCTTTTTTCTGCAAAAGGAGTAGGTACAACCAAACCATTGGCAATTGAATAACCTGGTTGAAAGGATTCATTTTTTTTGCCTTTTTCAATCATTTGTATCATGGGATTACAATTTTCTGTTTGTACAATAACCATTCGTGGCTTTTGGGAGGAATTGAGCCATTGCATTTGCTGCATCTCTGCAAAAGCTTTCCACATACCAATTAATCCGGTACCGCCACCGGTGGGATAAATAATGACATCGGGTAATTGCCAGTTGAGTTGTTCGGCTATTTCATAACCTAAGGTTTTTTTGCCCTCTAACCGATAAGGTTCTTTCATGGTGCTCATATCAAATGCGCCGGTTTCGGCTGCTATTTGTTGTACCAATTTTCCGCAATCATGAATAAAGCCATTTACTTCAATCAATTTGGCACCGAACATTTGAACCTCTTCTTTAATCAACATGGCACTCGATTTTGGCATGACCACCGTAGCTTGTATCCCTGCCTTTGCGCAATAGGCACTCATGGCACCACCTGCATTACCGGCCGTTGGTATAATGCAATGTTCAATGCCCAGTTCTTTTGCTTTAGAGATGGCAACACTTAAACCTCTTGCTTTAAAAGAGCCTGTTGGGTTTACACCTTCATCTTTTAAATAAAGCCGGTTTACTGCATATTTTGCGGAAAATTTATGGAGGGTATGCATGGGTGTAAATCCTTCTTCCAGGCTAATTCTGTTGGTTGCATCAAATACGGGCAGCATGGCAGCATAGCGCCATAAATGATGGGGTTGGTTGACTAAATTTTCTTTAGCAGGATGGATGCCATTATATTGGGTAAATAAAGGTTGATTGCAGCAGGATGCATAGGTTTGCTGCTGGTGTATATTGTATATTTTACCGCAATTGGAACAGGTAAGATGGCTGGCTCCTGAAATTGTTTCACTAACTGTTTTCACACTGTAAAACTACAGGTATGTTATAACCAAATGAATGCAAATTCGTTATATGCTATAACTATTTGTGATAAACAGATTGTGCTGTTTTAATCAATAATTTGTTCAAATTGCTGGTTTCTCCCTTACGTTGAATGAAATAAAAGTTACGTACAATACTGAGTCCTTCAAAGTGCAGTTGTTTCAGCTCACCATACTTTAACTCTTTGATAACAGACCGATGTGGCAGAAAACCCAGACAATCAGATTCAATTAAAAAATTCTTCAATGCTTCAGTTCCGCCTAATTTTACTTTAATATTTAAATCGTTGAGTTGTATTTTATGTTTTTCCAGATTTTTTTTTAAAACTGCCAAAGTACCGCTTCCACGTTCTCTGATGGCTAAAGGCATCTGATATAAATCTTTTACCTGGTAATTCTTTTTTTGGGCCCAGATACTTTGCCGACTGCAAACGGCAACCACTTCATCGGTTATAAAAGGCAAATAACTTACATTGGTTAATTGTCCTTTTTCTTCAATAATACCCAGATTAATTTCTTTATTCAGGAGGGCATCCAAAACAATTTCTGTATTTCGGTTCAATAAACTGATGGTTAAATTAGGATGTTGTTCATGAAATATGGATAATACTTTTGGTAAAATATATAAAGCCACGGTGGTACTGGCTCCTAATTTTAAAACCCCTTCTGCCTCCATTGCTTTGGAAAGGGTGGTGATGTCGAAAAGTGTTTGTTCCTGAATACGTTTTACTTCTGTTAACCTTTCAAATAAAAGTTCACCGGCTGGGGTTAGTTCAATATACATTCCGCGCCGATCGAATAATTTGGTTTTATATTGAAATTCGAGTTGCTTTATATGTTTACTGATGGCAGGTTGAGAGATATACATTTCCTCAGCAGCTTTCGAAAAGCTTTTCTGTTTGGCAACTTCTAAAAAAACTTCGTGCTGTGCTGAGAGCATAATATAATTTTAAAAAGTGATTAACGGCCAAGGCTTTGCAAAATATCATATTTGGTAATGATGTGATAATCTCCTTTTTCATCGTTCACCAATACGGCACCGTTGGTTTTATTGATGAGTGCTCCTAATTTTTCAATGGGTGTGGCAATGTCTACAATAGGATAGGAGGGTTCTGTTACTGTTTCAACCATTTGCGATTTGATTTCCGGATTCGAAAACATTTTGATAAATAATCCTCCTTCACTTATAGCGCCTTTAATTTGATTGTCATCCATCACAGGAATGTGTTCAATATCGTATTTTTCCATCAATGCAACAGCATCTGCAACTGTTTGTTGCGGAGATATGGTTACTAATTTTTTGTGTGCCCTGCCATTGATAATGTCTTTACATGTTTTTACTTCTAAAAAACCGCGCTCCATCATCCATTGATCATTGTATATTTTACCTACATACCGGCTGCCATGATCATGGAAAATACACACCACAAAATCATCTTTTTTCAATCGGTTTTTTAATTGCATGAGGCCCTGTAAACAACTGCCGGCGCTGTACCCACAAAATAATCCTTCTTCTTTGGCAATTCTTCTGGCCATAATAGCACCATCTTTATCTGTTACCTGCTCAAAATGATCAATGAAACGCATATCGTAGTTTTTGGGAACAAAATCTTCTCCAAAACCTTCACTGATATAAGGGTGTACATACGACATATCTACTTCTCCCGTTAGATAATAATGCGTCAGCAACGAACCGTATACATCTATTGCCCAAACCTGGATATTTGGATTTTTTTCTTTTAAATACATAGCCGTTCCGGTAATGGTGCCACCTGTTCCGGCCGTACATACTAAATGAGTTATTTTCCCATCAGTTTGCTCCCAAATTTCAGGGCCTGTGCTTTCATAATGTGCCTGTCTGTTGGCCAAATTATCATATTGATTCATGTAGCAGGCATTGGGAATTTCAAGACTTAGTCTTTTGGCAACACTGTAATAACTTTTAGGGTCTTCGGGTAAAACATTGGTAGGACAAACAATTACTTCTGCACCAACGGCTTTTAAAATATCTGCCTTTTCTTTACTTTGTTTATCGGTGGTAACAAAAATACATTTATAGCCTTTTACACAGGCCGCTAATGCCAAACCCATACCTGTATTGCCGCTGGTACCCTCAATAATGGTTCCTCCGGGTTTTAATCTGCCTCCCTGCTCAGCTACTTCTATCATTTTTAAAGCCATACGGTCTTTGATAGAATTACCGGGGTTAAAATAATCAACTTTGGCAGCAACAGTACAAGGAAAATCTTTTACAATTTTGTTCAATTGAATCATTGGTGTATTCCCAATGGTTTCTAACACATTTTTTTTAATATTCATCATGGCAAATGTTTGTGCTGCAAATGTAGGTTTTTACTTTTTTGGTAATATATTAACTATTAAAATAATATTATTTAACGAAATGAAAAAGATAATATAGCAAAAATTTTGAATATTGTGTTGGGAGTATGCAGCTAATTTTATTATCTGATTTTTGATAAAAGAGGGAATACTATGCCGTTTTTTAAATAATTTTTATTGTTTTCCCCTATTTTTGTTGCCCTTAACATATAAATATGTTTTACTTAAACTAATAACCAAAGCTAATGACGAACAATTTGTTTTATGCAGTTCCAATCATGGGTATTATAGGTTTGCTGTATACCCTTATTCAATTTAAATGGGTAGCCAAACAAGATGCCGGTACACCCCGAATGAAAGAAATCAGCACGTATATCGCTGAGGGTGCTATGGCATTTTTAAAGGCAGAATGGAAGGTATTGGGTTATTTTGTTGCTTTTGTTGCCATTTTATTGGCATTTATGGCACAGAGTAACGCAAATAGCAATTGGAGTATTGCCATTGCATTTATTTTAGGTGCTGTTTGTAGTGCTGTAGCCGGATTTATTGGTATGCGTATTGCTACTAAAGCAAATGTTCGAACTGCTCAAGCAGCCAGAACCAGCCTTGCTAAAGCATTAAAAGTTTCTTTTACCGGCGGATCTGTAATGGGATTAGGCGTAGCAGGATTGGCTGTATTGGGTCTTGGTGCTTTATTTCTGGTTTTAAAGCAAATTTTTGCGCCAGATGCTGCTTCAACCAGCCTTGAAATGATTAAAACCATTGAGGTGTTAACCGGTTTTTCATTAGGTGCTGAAAGTATTGCATTATTTGCCCGTGTAGGAGGTGGTATTTATACAAAAGCAGCAGATGTTGGCGCCGATTTAGTGGGTAAAGTAGAAGCTGGTATTCCTGAAGATGATCCACGCAATCCGGCAACTATTGCTGATAATGTGGGTGATAATGTGGGTGATGTGGCTGGTATGGGTGCCGATTTATTTGGTTCTTATGTTGCTACCGTTTTGGCTACAATGGTACTGGGTCAGGAAACCATTTCACACGACAACTTTGGTGGATATGGCCCCATCCTATTACCAATGGTAATAGCTGGTGTGGGAATTTTATTTTCAATTATCGGAACTTTCTTTGTTAAAATAAGTGAACATGCCGGCGTAAATACCGCCAATGTTCAAAAAGCGCTAAATATGGGCAACTGGGGCAGTATTGTTTTAACTGCATTGGCCTGTATTGGTTTGGTAACTTATATTTTACCGGAAACAATGGTGTTACGCGGACTTGAATTTACCCGTTGGGGTGTTTTGGGTGCAATTGGTGTAGGATTATTGGTAGGTACTTTAATGAGTATTATTACTGAATATTATACTGCAATGGGCAAAAGACCGGTGCTTAGTATTATTAAACAGTCATCTACCGGACATGCAACCAACGTAATTGGCGGGTTAGCCGTAGGAATGGAAAGTACATTTTTACCCATTTTGGTTTTAGCCGGAGGTATTTGGGGTGCTTATGCCTGTGCGGGCTTATATGGTGTAGCCATTGCTGCTGCAGGCATGATGGCAACTACGGCCATGCAATTAGCCATTGATGCTTTTGGACCAATTGCAGATAATGCAGGGGGTATTGCAGAAATGAGCGAATTACCGGGCGATGTTCGTGAAAAAACAGATGTTTTGGATGCAGTGGGTAATACAACGGCAGCTACCGGAAAAGGCTTTGCGATTGCTTCGGCTGCTTTAACTGCGCTGGCTTTGTTTGCAGCCTATGTTGGAGTGATTAACAACAATGGTTATGAAATGCATGGTATTGATATTTATAAAGCAAAAGTGTTGGCCAGTTTATTTGTTGGCGGCATGATTCCATTTATTTTTTCTTCTTTAGCTATTCGTGCGGTGGGCCAGGCTGCCATGGCTATGGTAGAAGAGGTTCGTCGTCAGTTTAAGAATATTCCAGGCATTATGGAAGGAACCGGTAAGCCGGAATATGATAAATGTGTTGCCATTTCTACCAAAGCATCCATTAAAAAAATGATGTTGCCCGGAGCAATTACTATTATTGCACCTTTGTTAATTGGGTTTATTTTAGGACCTGAAGCTTTAGGCGGATTTTTAGCGGGTGCTACTGTAAGTGGTGTTTTAATGGGTATGTTTCAGAACAATGCAGGTGGAGCTTGGGATAATGCTAAAAAATCTTTTGAAAAAGGAGTTGAAATAAATGGTAAAATGCATTATAAAAAATCTGAGCCTCATAAGGCTTCAGTTACCGGCGATACAGTTGGTGATCCGTTTAAAGATACTTCAGGCCCGTCAATGAATATTTTAATTAAATTGATGTCCATTGTTTCTTTGGTGATTGCACCTACATTGGCCCATTTGCATCAGTCAGACGCCAATACAGTTAAAGCGCAAACCATTGAAATTTCCATCTCAGACAGTACACAAAAAATTTTAGGGCAGGGTTCGTTTTCTACCGGAAGTGATAACACAATGAATGCATTGATGCAGCAATTGCGTAATGATGGTGTAATACAAGGTAATGATGTTAAATTAGAAATTCGCAACAGCAAAATATTTATCAATGGCAAGGAGCAATCTGAAGCTATTATGGAAAAATATAAGGCATTTCTAAAATAACTAACCCAAAATTTTTTTTGCCGTGATATGTGTATATTAGAGGTTGATTTGATATGCTATGCCGCAATTTCCTAATATATTATTACACGCTGTTCCTGCATTTATTCTGCTGATTATTGTAGAAGTGGTGTATGCATATCATATACAAAAGGAATTATACCATGTTAAAGATACTGCCACCAGTATAGTATTGGGTTTAGGGAATCTATTTACCGGTATTCTCACCAAAGCCATTATACTCTTATTTTTCTCCTGGCTATACACCTATCGTATTTTTACCATACCCTATACGGCATGGTGGGCTTGGGTGTTGTTATTTTTCGCAGATGATTTTAGCTATTATTGGTTTCATCGAATGGCACACACCGTACGTTGGTTTTGGGCAAGCCATGTAGTACATCATTCTTCTGAACATTATAATTTGGCTGCTGCTTTGCGACAAACTTGGACAGGTAATTTAACCGGCTCTTTCATTTTTTGGTCGTGGATGCCACTGGTAGGATTTCATCCCGTCATGATCTTACTAATGCAATCGATAAGCTTGTTATATCAGTTTTGGATTCATACCCAAACCGTTCAAAAATTACCCAAATGGGTTGAGTATATTTTTAATACCCCTTCCCATCATCGTGTGCATCATGGTAGCGATATTTTGTACTTAGATAAAAATCATGCCGGTACATTAATTATATGGGATCGTATGTTTGGTACTTTTCAGAAAGAAGTTTTTACCCCAACTTTTGGCCTTCCCAAAAATGTAAATACGTTTAACCCAATTAGAATTGCTTTTTTTGAATGGATTAAAATTGTGGGTGATCTTCGAAAATCGCGCCGCATACAACATATTCTGGGATATCTATTTGGTCCTCCCGGCTGGAGCCATGATGGCAGCAGACAAACTACCAGCGAATTGCGTAAAAGGCAGGCTTCTGCCGAAAAAAAGCTTTAAACTTATTTTATCTTTTCTTTTACAGCGAAGCTGTGTAAATTGCTTACGAATGAAATCGTACCAACTTCAATGATTGTGAAATTGAATACCAAGTTTTAGTGATAAAGTTATCAGTTCAATAGATTTTGTTGGATTGTTCGTTTTTACACCCAAAATTCTCAAGTAAATATGAAAAAAATAAAACCTACCGAAAGTGAGTTAGAAATTTTGCAGATATTATGGCAAAAGGGTAATGCCACCGTTCGAGAAGTGCATGAAGTGCTAAGTTTACACAAAGATTCCGGATACACTACTACTTTAAAACTCATGCAAATTATGTATGAGAAAGGATTGGTGATTCGAAATGATCAAAATAAGACACATATCTATCAGCCGAATGTAAGCAAAGAAAACACCCAGCAACAGTTAGTAGGAAAAATGATACACAGTTTATTTGGGGGTTCGGCAACTGCTTTGGTTATGCAGGCTTTGGGTACAAATAAGCCCAATGCAGAAGAATTACAGGCAATACAAACTTTATTGGATAATTTGAAAAGTGCAAAATAATGGGCATGTTACCTGCTATTTTTACCAATTTAGGAGCAGCTATTGTTTGGAATGTACTGCAGGGTAGTATTGTCTGGTTATTGTTTATGCTCTTTAAAATATTATTTCCCAACAAAGTTGCAATGCATTACAATGTTGCGATAATGGCCATTGCAGGTGTTTTCATTCTCTTTATTTTTTCTTTTATACATTATCTTTCAATTGCTGATCCGGTTGCTAATCAACAATTAATACTGTCTGTTTTTATTGTTGAGTCCTTAAATGGGGTAACCCAGGCAACAAATAAACCCATTTTTTATTATGTTTTTAATGCAATAGCAGGAATCTATATGGTATGGTTGGTGGTACAGCTGATTAGATGGCCATTAATTTTTCGGCAGCATAAAAATTTATTAGCAAATACATTGCAACCGTTACCGGAAGAATTTATAAAGTTTATTGAAACAAAAAAACAGTGGCTGCATTTAAAAAAGTCTATTCGACTTTTTATAATTTCAGGTATTAAAAGCCCCATGACTATTGGATTTTTTAAACCATTTATTTTATTGCCGATTGCAGGAATTACACATTTGTCAACTACAGCGGTTGAAGCAATTTTGTTGCATGAGTTGGCACACATTAAGCGGAATGATTATCTCATCAATATCTTAGTTCAGCTGTTACAGTCAATCATCTGGTTTAATCCTTTTGCCAGATTATTGGTGAAGGAAATGGAACGCAGCAGAGAAATTTGTTGTGATGAATATGTGTTGCAACAAAAGTATGAACCGTTATTGTATGCTGAAACCTTGTTGCAATTAGCCCGAATATCACAAAATTATTCCTTGCCCGTTTTATCGATGCCGGCTGTGCAGCATAAGGGTGAATTGTTGTTTCGAATTAAACATATATTGTATGCGAATAAGCGTGCAGTATATTCAGGTCGTTTGGTATTTAGATGGCTGTCTGTTTTAGTTTTCATGATGGCAGGGTTTGTATTTGTGTATACCATGCAATTAACGCAGCCTTTAGTGGTATTGCATCCGAATGAGATGGTGCAGCAAAATCAACTATTTATTCATACAGTTGCTGATAAGAATAGTATTCTTCAGCCCTCTAAAATTTCAATGGAACCTGTACATCGTACATACAAAAAACAAAAAATAAAGCTACATTCAGACAAGAAAATGATTGCTGTTTCAAAATCTGCAACTTCCTATCTGCCTAAAGTAACTGTGCCTGTTTCAAACCTGATTATTGACCAGTCTTTGCCTGTTGTTCAAACAGAAAATAAAGCTGCATCAACATTGCCTGAAGGCACTTCATTCATTCAAACAAAAAATTTGTTTTCTACAAATTCAAACCAACAAAATAGTGCTAAAATATATTTTAATCTATTCAGGCTCACTACTTCACAATCCATTTTAAAATTGTTTGCCGCAGATGATATAAACCAGCATGCACTGAAATTTTTCGCAAGTATTCAACATCAACGGCATTTAATAAAGACTACTGCTCTGAAATGGTGGATGAAAGCACTCTTGTATCAAATGCAACAGCAACAGATTGAGTTACAATCCATACATCAATTCATTCCCGTTATGGCTCATCAATACATTTCTAATGAAAATGCCTGTATTTTAAATATTTCTGCATGTCAGGTGTTTTTGGTTCAAGTACAAAAAAGTAATTGGTGCAAAGAATTTGAGCCTGGATATTTTATGTTACTGATTATGAATCCTGCTAATAATGAAATGCCTGAAGAGGATTATGTGTATTGGTTTTCTAATCAATCTGATGGGTTTGAAGAGCCATTGCCCATCATGAATGATACTGCCTGTGATGTTGTTTCATTCAATTAAATGATAAAATTTAATATCGCTCACCACAGTCTTCTGGGGCACCAGTCAGCATAACGATTGTTTAATAAAAAGCCAATCAAAATTTCATGGGTACCACTACTAATAGTTCCTAATGCTGAGGTAGTGTAATCATATGAATAACCAATATTTACAGATTGATTTAAATTGATGCCTAACATGGCTGCAAATCCATTTTTATAACGCAATGATGCGCCTGCCCACAATAAATCCTTGTATTGCAATTTCACATTCACATCTATCCCCAATGGCAATGGTAGAATATATCGGATTTGGAAGGAAGGAAGTGCACTGATATCGTCAGAAAGGCTATACCGATAGCCGGCGGTAAAAAACAAATGGGGCACCAATTTGCCCGGAACAATACCAACAGGATGATTGGAAAAATAAATCTGGTCGGGAATCATTTGCTGTGCAGATAATCCCAAAAAATAATTGGCTGCATATAACCACAAACCGGCACTGATATCCGGTTTTATCCGGTTAATGGTGTTGGCATTGGTTACTGCCGGATCAATCGGTACAGCAAAATTTAGATTGGACGTATTTAAACTGAGTTGCGAAATGCCGGCTGATATTCCGGCAGACAAATTGGTGTTAGGAGTTAATCCTACATGATAGGCATAAGTAGCATAAGCAGCAAAACGGTTCAGTGATCCGGCCTTGTCGTTCAGAATGGTTAAACCAACGCCTGCATGGGCGGGTGCGCTGGTGTAATTTCGCCAATAGGCATTGCCACGAGGGTTTTCGCCAGGGGTATGGTAGCCGGTTGCAGTTTTTTCAGGAAAGCTGCTTTTATGCAATGGCCCCTGAATGGTGAAATAAGTAGTAACAGGTGCATCTGTTAAACCTTCCCATTGAATACGGTGACTCAATTTTACATCGGTATAATTTTCAATTCCGGCAACTGCCGGATTAATAATAAAATTGTTTAAAATGTATTGCGTATAATAGGGTCTTTGTTGTGCTGATGCTGCAACAAAGAAAAAAGGAAATGCTACTAAAATGAATAGGCGAAGCTTCATTATTATTCAGACCCGAATGTATTATAAATTCAGGGAATTATCTACAAAAAAACAATAATCTGATGAGAATCAAATACAAAAAATCTAAATCATCAAATTATTCTTCAATGCGGGAAGTGTCTGACTGGCCGGAGAAAACTGAAGTCATTTTTCTGGCACTGTAAATGTTTCGATTATACCTATTTCCTAATATAATTAAAGTGGCCGTATCATTAATTAATCGGGTAAATACGGTATTATTGCCATGCCACCAGCCATTATGGTAAATAATTGGGCCATTACTGCCATCTAACAACATACGCCATCCCAAACCATAATTGTGGTTCGATTTAATTTCAAGGCTTCTTGGCTCAAATGCCATTGAGAGTGTTTGTGGTTTTACAAAACTGCCTTCATACAAGGCTTTATCCCATAAAAGCATGTCTCTTACCGTACTGTACACATTTTTATCACCATAAATACAATCTAATTTTTCTAATTTAAATGGTGCTTTATTGGGTTGAAAAGAAGGTATATACCGATTGGTATCTGCAATACTGAATACATACGTATGCTTCATGCCCAAAACATTAAACACACTGTCTTTCATGTATTGCGGAAAAGGCATTTTGGTAATTTTTTCAATAATCAATGCCAGTAGTGCATAATTGGTGTTACAGTAATGAAATTTTTTATTGGGCAAGGAAAGGATAGCGGGTTGATGTGCAATCATATAGTTTAATACATCCTGATTGGTTTGAAAGCCTTTTACTTCATTCCCGGAAGGAACCAGATGTACAATTTTAATTCTTTTCCCTCTTTTGTTTCTTGCATAAGAAACCACTGCTTTCTTTTCATCCATGAAATAAACATAATTGGGAAGTCCGCTTCGGTGCGATAGTAAATCAGTTACGGTTATATTACGATAAGGAAAACTTGGGAAAAATTTTTGTATGGTATCGGTTAGTTCAATTCTGCCTTGCTCCCATAATCGCAGAAGTGTCATGGCAGTAAAAGTTTTTGAAATTGAGGCCAAATGAAAAGGATCATCGGGTGTTATTTTTTCATTTGTTTTAAAATTGTAATAACCATTGTAATCTTCAAAAACCACTTCGCCGTTCTTCGCCATTAAAATGGCGCCATTAAAATCTTTATCTAATAAATTTTTTTTATACAATGAGGAAATGGCATTTGCATAGGCTTGTTTCTGTTGCGGGGTCAGTGTATCGAAATGAAAAGTAACTGGTGCAATAGCTTGCTGTATGGCATTTTTTTCTTTCTGCGATTTGCAGGATAAAAACAACAATGTAAACAGAGATGAAAGTATCAATAATTTGTGCATGCCTCAATGGTTTCAAAAGGCGCAAATATAAAGGATAATGTGCCGAGTTTCGTTAAGCAAAAACAAAAGTAAAATTTGCATCAACTATTAATTGGAGAATATAATTTAATTTAGCAGCTATGAATAAGCAAACAACCAACCCAACCAGTTACCCCAAAGAAAAAATTAACATACTGCTTTTAGAAAACATCAGTGATAAAGCAGTGCAATATTTTAAACAAAGCGGGTATGTAAACGTTAAAAAATTAAATGGTGCTTTAAGTGAAGAACAATTAATAGATGCGGTAAAAAATGTACATCTGTTAGGCATTCGGTCTAAAACCAAAATAACAGAAAATGTATTAAAAGCCGCAACAAAATTACAGGCCATAGGATGTTTTTGTATTGGCGTAAATCAGGTAAACCTGAAAGCAGCAACCGATAATGGGGTAGTAGTGTTTAATGCGCCTTACAGCAATACAAGAAGTGTGGCCGAATTGGTAATTGCATTATCAATTATGTTGATAAGAAGAATTCCGGATAAAAATAAAGCAGCTCATGAAGGTATTTGGCTCAAAGAGTCGAAGGGCAGTTTTGAATTACGGGGTAAAACATTGGGTATTATTGGCTATGGAAATATTGGTTCGCAGGTAAGCGTTTTGGCCGAAGCAATGGGTATGCAGGTTCGTTTTTATGATATTGAAAACAAGTTGCCATTAGGTAATGCCATTGCCTGTAAAAGCATGAAAGAATTGGTGGGTATAGCCGATATTATTACCCTGCATGTTCCGGAAACACCACAAACCAAAAATCTGATTACAAAAGCGGTCATTAAAAATTTTAAACCGGGCACCATTTTAATTAATTATGCACGTGGTGAAGTGGTTGATTTGAAAGCGTTGGCAGAAGCAATAAAAGCCGGTGCAGTTGGCGGAGCTGCCATTGATGTATTCCCATGGGAACCAGAAAAAAGTGGCGATCATTTTGAAACGCCTTTGCAGGGGTTACCCAATGTAATTCTAACGCCACATATTGGTGGTTCCACCGAAGAAGCGCAGGAAAACATTGGTGAAGATGTAAGTGTTAAATTGTTTAATTACCTTGAAAGAGGTATTACCAATGGCTCACATACCGTTCCTGCCATTAGTTTGCCTCCTATAGATGGCGCACATCGTATTTTACACATTCACAGAAATAAACCTGGTGTATTAAGTGCCATCAATAGTGCTTTGGCGAGTCATCATATTAATATCGTTGGCCAATACTTAAAAACAAATGATGCCATTGGTTATGTTGTATTGGATGTAGATAAAAAATTATCTAATAAAGCAGCGGCATTATTAAAAGAGGTAAAAGATACCATTAAAGTGAGAATGTTGTACTAATATCATCACCACGATATGAGGAACAGATGATGGTAGCAAACGGATAATCAGGCTTACCTGCGAGCTTCAGCATCTACAATACTTAAATTTTTTATGAAACGTATTGCTGCTATTGTAGTTTGTATCATTTTAGGTTGTATAATCAGCCGGAATGCATTGGCCTATACCCTTAAAGGTATAGTTATCAATGCTGTTACACATCAGCCAGTTAGTGGTGTATATATTTATGTGAATCAGTCAACCTATCTTACCATCACCAATAGTGCCGGTCAGTTTGATTTGGATAATATTACTGGTATTGAAGCTGATTTGATTGCTACCAAAGCAGGTTTTGAAACCTTAACTTATCATATTACCACTCAAAAAATTCCAACGCAAATCCGATTTGAAATGACGCAGTTGGATACTGCCCGTTTTAATGTATGGATAGGTTCCGGTACTGCAAATGGGAAAGAGTGGTTTCAGTTATTCCAAAACTTTTTTATGGGCCATGCGGACTATGCTGCTCAATGTGAAATTTTGAATTCTGATGCATTGAAATTTAAATGGAACGATTCTACACAAATTTTAGATGTGCTGGCTGATGGCCCCCTCATGGTGAGTAATGAGGCGCTGGGTTATATGTTATTGATGAATTTGGAAAGTTTTAAGATGAATAAAAATGGCGACATGGTGTATGATGGCACGATTGCATTTAAGCCGCTGCATTCACAAAGTTTAGATATTAAAAATAAATGGATAGAAAATAGAAAACAAAACTATCCAACCAGTCAGATTGCTTTTTGGAAAAGCCTGTATAATGACAGTTTGCATCAAAATGGTTTTACTGTTCAATTTATACAACGCATTTTTGAAAATGAATCTGGTTATGCCAGTGCTGTTGCTAATAAAAAAAATACAACAGGTATGCAATCTTTAAAAGAAGGAAATACCATTGTTAAGAAAAAGTTTGTTGATGTTGCTGCAACCGGTGCACAGAATTTGTTATCTAATTTCCTGAAAAAGAATCAAGATAATCTTGCTGTATTATTGGCCTCACAGCACATTATGGAGGTAAAATATAAAAAAACAGATGCATGGGAACCGATTGACAGATCCAATGGGTTTAATCCATTTACCAGCTCATTAGCAGAAAGCTATTCGTACATTATTTTCTCTGATAATCCGGTTTATATTGCCAATACCGGATATTCTTTTCCATCTTCTGATTATTGGGTAATTGGTGATTGGAACTGGATGGGCTTATCCACTGCCATGCCTTATGATTATGGGTTGTAAAAATTAATTAGCATGTGTTAACATTGTTGCAGTATTTGTTTTAATGCTGCAATTTCTGATGCATCTACCATTATTCTTTCGCTTTTGTCCTGCATGGCATCTACCCAAAATTGCATGGGCGATGGTTCCAATTTTTTTGCACTGCTATGCACTTCATCTGTTCCGGTAAATAAAAGCAACTCCTCCAGATTACTGCTTCTAATACCTCCTCCCGGCACAATCACAATTCTGTCTGACGCTGCTACAATTAGTTTTTGTATTAATGCTTTTCCCAATAAAGCATTGGGCTGTTGTCCACTGGTTAAAATACGCTGACAACCACATTGAATAATATTTTCCATGGCTTCCAATGGTTGTTTGCACCGATCAAATGCCCGGTGAAAGGTAACTTCCATTGGGTAAGCCAACGCTGCTAATTGCTGTGTTCTTGCTATATCAATACTGCCGTCGGTTTTTAAAATGCCAATTACTACGCCATCAAAACCCATTTGCTTGCAAAGTTTAACATCTGCCTGCATGGCTGCAAACTCTGCATCAGTGTACACAAAATCTCCGGCTCTTGGGCAAATCATTACGAAAAGTGGCAGATCAATCTTTTGTCGAACCGTTTTTAAATATCCATAGGAAGGAGTAGTGCCGCCATTTTCATAGTTTTCACATAATTCAAGTCGATTGGCACCGGCTTTATAAGCAGCGATAGCAGACTCAATTGAGAAAACCGCTATTTCAATTAGTTTCATTTATGGTAATATAAATTTTGCGTCTTCTAAAAAGTTTTTATCATCTGCAAAACAAACTGCATAATTAAATCCTTTCTGTAAACAATAGCCGCCATATTCTCCTTTTTTATTCAGAGCCACAAAACCTATTTGAATTTCTTTTGCTTTACTGCCTTTAATTTTTGCAATTCTTTCAACCGCCATTTTACAGGCTTGTTCCGGCGGCCATCCCTGCCGCATCAGTTCAACCACTGTATGCGAACCACAAATTCTAATGATATCTTCCCCCTGGCCGGTAGCAGCAGCAGCGCCTACCTCGTTATCCACAAATAAGCCGGCACCAATTAGCGGCGAATCGCCTACACGGCCATGCATTTTAAAGGCCTGACCACTGGTGGTACAGCTACCGCTTAAATTGCCGGCACTGTCTAACGCCAACATAGCAATGGTATCATGATTCCATTGTCCGGTTTCTAATTTTGCGGGAACCGAAGTGGGCACAAAAGAAGTTTTTCCTTCATTCCGTTCAATGTTGATAATAGGTTTATATTCACTTTTTTTCAGCCAGTTTTCATAAGCTTTTTTGGCTTCATTGCTAAGTTGCTCCGGTTCCAAAATAAAGCCTTCGGCAATGGCAAACTGTTGGGCTCCTTCACCAGCCAATAAAACATGAGGTGTTTTCTCCATTACCCTTCTGGCTACTGAAATGGGATGCTTAATGCGTTGCAAACAGGCAACCGCACCGCAGTTAAAATTTTCATCCATAATAGAGGCATCTAATGTAACATAGCCATCTCTGTCAGGATTGGCACCTAACCCTACACAACAATTGATGGATGATTCAGTAACCATTACCCCTTTTTCAACTGCATCCAATGCACGTCCGTTATTTTTTAAAATAAGCCATGCGGCTTTATTGGCGGCAATACCCGCATCCCAGGTAGCAATAACAATTGGTTTTTTAACCGGCCCGGCAAAGCCCGACAGCCTGTTTTTCGGCATAGCCAATGCAGTCAATCCTAAAGAACTCAGCGATAAAAAATTTCTTCTTTCCACAATAAAAAATTTAGTTTGTCTGAAGTAGTAATTTGTTGATTTAAAGATAACACATTCAGTACTATCATCATCGGGATATTGATGCATGTCAGCAATGTTTTCATGATTTTCTTTTCTGAAAAGGTAAATGAACCCTTTTAAACAGGTGTACCTTTACAAAAGCAGCGGAGTGTGGCAAGCAACTGATTATTCATCATAAACGGAATCATTATGAAAGTGGTACTCATTGGAGCAGGATTTGCAGGTTTAAAAATTGCACGAACATTCAACAATCAAAAAGGGATTGAATTATTGCTTTTGGATAAATACAATTACCATCAGTTTCAACCTTTATTTTATCAGGTAGCAACTGCTGGCCTTGATGCCAGTAATATTTCTTTTCCGCTCAGAAAAGTGTTTCAGAACAGTAGCAATATACATATTCGGATGGCCAACGTTTTATCCGTCGATACGCATTTTAAAAAAGTGCATACAGATATTGGTAATTTTCATTATGATAAACTTATTATTGCTACAGGGGCCGACACCAATTTTTTCGGCAATAAAAAAATTCAGGAAGCAGCATTACCCATGAAGAGTACTGTTGAGGCGTTGCAATTACGTCATCGTTTTCTGCACAATTTAGAAGAAGCACTTCAAATCACAGACAGAGCCATTTTGGCAAAATTGCTAACGGTAGTTGTTGTGGGAGGCGGGCCAACGGGGGTGGAATTGTGTGGTGCTTTGGCCGAAATGCGCAATTTGATATTACCGAAAGATTATCCTGAATTAGATTTTTCGTTAATGAAAATTTTTCTGATTGAAAATAATGTACATACACTGGCTGCCATGTTTGAAAAAAGCAGGATTCAGTCAGAGCAATATTTAAAAAAATTAGGAGTGGATGTGTTAACCGGAATATCTGTTTCTGATTATGATGGCGAAACAGTAGTTTTAAACAACGGTAACAGTATTGCTTCTAATACATTAATTTGGGCAGCAGGTATTAAAGGTAATGTACCCACTGGGCTTGACGAAAGCCTTATTGTGCATGGTAATCGTATAAAAGTAAATCGATTGAATGAAGTAATTGGTGTACCGAATATTTATGCAGTAGGCGATGTAGCTTATATGGAAACACCACTGTATCCGCATGGTCACCCACAGGTGGCGAATGTAGCAATAACACAAGGGCTGCAATTGGCTAAAAATTTATTACACCCCGGCAATCCTCAACCGTATGAATATCACGACAAAGGAAGTATGGCAACAGTTGGCAGAAACTTAGCGGTGGTAGATATTCCAAAACCCCGATTACATTTTGGTGGATTTTTAGCCTGGTTGGTATGGATGGGATTGCATCTCTTTCTATTAGTAGGTGTAAAAAACAGGATTCAGGTTTTTATAAACTGGATTTACAATTATTTTACAAAAGATCCTAACCTTCGTTTAATATTTAGAGAATTTTATAAGCCAAAGCATCCGATACATGTTACCACCTCATCTGTTACAACAACTTCAACAGAAATATAACTGGACAGGAAATATTCAGGTTCAGCAAATATCTGACGGACTCATTAATCATACCTGGAAAGTGATTACCAATACTGGTGATTTTATTTTGCAGGCTATCAATACCCATGTTTTTCCACATCCGGAAAAAATGGATGTAAACCTGCAAATGCTTGCTGCCTATTTTTTTAAAGAAGCGCCGGATTATTTATTTGTTGGCCCGATTGCAAATGTTGATGGGAAAACAATGATGGTTGTTGACAATACATTTTACCGGGTTTTTCCTTTTATTCAAGGTTCACATACCCAGGAAATCTTATCAAGGTCGGAAGATGCATTTGAAGCTGCTCAGCAATTTGGAAAGTTTACCGCAGCATTGGCACATTTCAATACCAATCATTTACAAATTACCATCCCTTTTTTTCACCATCTTTCATTTCGCTATTGGCAATTTAAACAAGCCTGGCAACAGGCTGATGATGGGTTAAAAAAGCAGGCTCAAAAATATGCCACTCAAATTGCCGGACAAACACAAATTATAGAAAAGTTCAATTATTTCATTCACAAAAATACTTGTCTGCAAAGAACCATGCATCATGATACAAAAATTTCAAATATATTATTCAATGAAGCAGGAAAAGGTGTGGCGGTAATTGATTTAGATACAGTAATGCCCGGATTTTTTTTCAGTGATATGGGTGATATGATGCGCACCTATTTAAGTCCGGTTGGCGAAGAAGAAAAAGATATCTCATTGATTGAAGTAAGACCTGATTTTTTGCAAGCTGTAACCGAAGGGTATCTTTCAGCAATGGTGCATGTGTTGACTGATTTTGAGAACGAACATTTGTTGTATTCTGGCCAGATAATGACATATATGCAGGCCTTGCGGTTCTTAACAGATTATTTGCAACATAACTGTTATTATGCCTGTAGTTATGCAGATCAAAATTTAGTGCGAACTGCCAATCAATTACAATTATTGGCTCAGATGCAAAACATAAGTACTCCAAAACCGAAGCAGTATTTTATAAAATAACTGACTTATGTTCTGCCAGATGTAAATCATCAATATTTGCGGCATATTTTTATCTTTGTAAAAAAATTATTATGCCTTCATTTGATATAGCCAGTAAAGTAGATTTACAATTGTTGGATAACACCATCAATGCGGTTAAAAAAGAAATTCAGGGGCGCTTCGATTTTAAAGATTCTCCGGTAATCATTGAACTTAATAAAAAAGATTTTACAATTATGCTGGAGGTGGAAAGCGATATGAAAATGAAGCAGGTGATTGATATTTTAATTAGCCGTGGCATGAAACAAGGTATTTCTGCCAATGCTTTTGATTTTGAAAAAGATGCTTATCCAAGCGGAAAAGTGATCAAAAAAGAAGTGGCCGTAAAAAATGGCCTAAAGCAAGATAATGCCAAAAAAATTGTAAAATCAATCAAAGACAGCGGTTTAAAAGTACAAGCGGCTATTATGGATACCATTATTCGTGTTACGGGTAAAAAAATTGATGACCTGCAGGCGGTTATTAAATTGTGTAATGAGCAGGATTTTGGTGTTCCACTTCAGTTTGAAAACATGAAATCTTAAATAAATTTGGTTTTTCTGACAGTTTAATAGCTTAATATAGAGGTTTGTTGGAGTTTTTACTCATCTAAATGCTAAAAAATTGTGTAACAACCATCTTAATTTTGGTAAAAACTTACCCAACCCTTATTTTTGCACCCTCAAAAAAAATTAATAATCGTACGGCCAAACCGTACCACCTAAATCATTCATTATGAAGAAAGGTATCCATCCCGAAAGTTACCGCTTAGTGGTATTTAAAGATATGAGTAACGGGTACTCATTTTTAAGTCGTTCAACTGCTGCTTCTAAAGAAACTGTTGCATGGGAAGATGGCAATGAATATCCATTAATTAAATTAGAAATTTCTAATACTTCGCATCCTTTTTATACCGGCAAAAATGTATTGGTAGATACTGCAGGCCGTATTGATAAGTTCAAGAAAAGATATGCGAAGAAAAGTTAATTTACACGTGAGAATAGAGCAAGAACCCGGTCTTTTAAACTGACTGGGTTTTTTGTTTTATTGAACAATAGCTTTGCTTAAATTTATAATAAATATGCAACCTTTCAAATAGAATACTGTTGAAATGATTGAAAGTTGTAACGTTTGAATAAAATTGTAAAAGATGAAATTAGATATTTTAGCTTTTGGTGTACATCCCGATGATGTGGAATTAGGTTGTTCAGGCACCATTATGGCTGCAGCTGCAGAAGGGAAAAAAGTAGGTGTTGTAGATTTAACAAAAGGTGAATTAGGTACCCGCGGAACGGCAGAAACCCGTTTGCAGGAATCTGCAAAAGCTGCAGAAATAATGGGTGTATTAGTGAGAGAAAATTTAGAAATGGCCGATGGTTTTTTTGTACATGATGAAGCTCATCTGCGCAAAGTAATTACCGTTATTAGAAAATATCAACCCGAAATTATTTTATGTAATGCACCTGAAGATCGTCATCCGGATCATGGTCGAAGCGCAAAATTAGTAGCTGATGCAGCATTTTTAGCAGGGCTGCGAAAAATTGAAACAACAGATAATGAAATACCACAGGAAAAATGGCGTCCAACTTATGTTTTTCATTATATACAAGACCGGTTTATTCAACCATCATTTGTTATAGATATATCTGCTTATATGTCCCAAAAAATTGAGGCAGTATTGGCATATGCTACCCAGTTTTATAAACCCGATGTAAACTTAAATGAACCTCAAACATATATTTCATCTCCACAATTTTTAGAAACCGTAAAAGCCAGAGCTATGATGCTGGGTAAAAGAATAGGAGTGGAATATGCCGAAGGCTTTATTTCCGAAAAGGTATTGGGCATTCGTTCTTTTGATGCTATTGTGAAAAATGTTACCTAATACAATAAAAGTATTAAGGTAACGTAACCGCTTGTTGTTTAGCAATAATAAAAGCAATCAGTTCATCCAACTGTACACCGGCACGGGTGCATGCATCTTGTATATCTTCTCTGGAAACATTTGCTGCAAATGATTTTTCTTTTAATCGCTTTTTTACGCCTTTTACATCCATGCCTTCATAACCATTGGGGCGCATTAAAGAATATGCATGTATTAATCCGGAAAGTTCATCAAATGCATACAGCATTTTGTCCATTCTGGTTTCAGGTACTATCCCAAAATGTGCAGGCCCATGTGAGGCAATGGCATGTATAATTTCAGGATCAATATTTCTGATTTCTAACTCTTCAATAATTTTGCTGCAATGCAGTTCAGGCCACTGATCCCAATCTGCATCATGCAATAATCCCGCCATTTCCCATTTCCATTGTGTTGCTTCAGGCAGTTGTTCAATTTCTGCAGCCCAGCATTGCATTAAATGGGCTACTTGCAACATGTGCAATTGCAGTTTAGGATTCAATACCCAAGCCTGCATTAGTTGCATGGCATCTTCTTTTGTTAAAACATTATCCTGATTGGCCGGATTGCCAAAAACAGTTCTGCCTAAATATAACGACATATATTTTTTTGGGTAAAGATACAATCCTGAATAATTTTTTAAGGTCTGTACTTTTGTGTGTGAACTATCCTTACTTTTAAAGTTCACTATTATACCAACTATAATGCCTGCATTACGAACAGTAATTACCGGTACGGGATGTTATATACCTGAGGTAATAAAATCGAATAAAGATTTTTATGTAAACCATTTTTATGATGAAAATGGACAACCCATCGCTTTGCCATCTAATATTATTGCCGAAAAATTTAAAAATATTACCGGGATTGAAGAACGGCGTTATGCACCGGGTAATATGAATAATGTTGATATGGCTATTGCAGCAGCCACTGCCGCTATTGCAGATGCCGGAATTAACAAAGAATCCATCGATCAAATTATCCTGGCGCACAATTTCGGTAATGTTATTCAACATACCATACAAACAGATACCATGCCTGCATTGGCTTCAAGAGTAAAGCACGGTTTAGGAATTAAAAATGCACAATGTATTCCTTATGATATTGTGTTTGGTTGTCCGGGTTGGCTGCAAGGTATTATTCAGGCCGATGCATTTATAAAAGCAGGTGTTGCAAAAACATGTTTAGTAATTGGTGCGGAAACCTTATCGAGAGTAATTGATATTTATGACAGGGATAGTATGATATTTTCAGATGGCGCAGGAGCCTGTATTGTAAGTGCAAAGGAAACAGATGAAGCTGTGGGTATTTTATCCTACAGTGTCCAGTCGCATGCATTAGAAGAATTAGATTATTTATATATGGGTAAATCTAACTTTCCGCATTCTGATCCACGTATTCGTTTCATTAAAATGAAAGGAAGAAAAGTGTATGAATATGCCATGCGTTATGTATCCGCAGCTATGAAAGATTGTTTAGATAAAAGTGGAGTGGATATCAAAACTTTAAAAATGATTTTTCTCCATCAGGCCAATGAAAAAATGGATGAAGGCATTGTTAAAAAATTGTATGAGTTATATGGCATACATGAATTACCACCCTGTGTTATGCCCATGAGTATTCATACATTAGGCAATAGTTCTGTTGCAACAATTCCTACATTATTAGATTGGGTTCGGAAGGGGCAAATTCCGGATCACCATCTTCAGCCGGGCGATACCATTCTTTTTGCTTCTGTAGGTGCAGGAATGAACATTAATGCTATTTGTTATAAATATTAATTGGTTATGAAAAAATATCTTATTCTTTGCACTTTTATAGTTGGTATCTGTGCTTGTTCCCGCAATCCTTATCAGTTAACCAACAGAACCTATAAAAAAGAAGTATCTCGTTTTAGCCGACAGCTAAAAATAATTCCTGCAGTTCCTGCAAATGATACCATTCAACAGCCACCTTATTTTGTTGGAACCACCAACTTTAATTTACGTAAACCCAATTACGTTATTATACATCATACCGCACAAAATAGCTGTCCTGCAACACTTAAAACCTTTACCAAACCTGCAACACAGGTTAGTGCACATTATGTAATATGTAAAGATGGAACAGTATACCATATGTTGAACGATTATTTAAGAGCCTGGCAGGCAGGAGTAAGCAGTTGGGGAAATGATAAAGACATCAATTCATCTTCTATTGGAATTGAATTAGATAACAATGGCTTTGAGCCATTTGACAGTGCACAAATCAACAGTTTGTTAAGTTTGTTAAGCCGTTTAAAACAAATATATCATATCCCAACACCCAATTTTATTGGGCATGGCGATATTGCACCCACACGTAAAAACGATCCCAACTACCGTTTCCCATGGCAATTATTGGCGCAACATGGTTTTGGCAATTGGTATGATGCAATAATTACTGACACTATACCCGATGCATTTAATACCTTAACGGCATTGAGGGTTATTGGTTATAATGTAAAAGATACTGCTGCAGCCATTATTGCTTTTAAACGTCATTTTCTGCAGGATACAACACCCGGCATGACCGCACCGGCAAGATTAGTACTTTACAATCTTCAAAAAAAGTATATGTAACAATTGAAAATAAAATTCCTTTGTACAAATAATGGTTACTAACAATCGTTAGCTTATTTTTGTGTGCATTAAATTAAACGCTATGGATTTTAAGTTGAGCGAAGAACATTTGATGATTCAAAAAGCTGCTCGTGATTTTGCCAAAAACCATTGTTTACCCGGTGTAATTGAACGCGATGAACACCAAAAATTTCCGAAAGAACAAATAGAACAGTTGGCCGATTTAGGTTTTATGGGCATGATGGTAAAACCAGAATATGGCGGTGCAGGAATGGATACCATTAGTTATGTTTTGGCCATGGAAGAAATTAGTAAAATTGATGCCAGTACCAGTGTGTGTATGAGTGTAAACAACAGCTTAGTATGTTATGGTTTACAGGAATTTGGTACAGAAGCCCAAAAACAACAATACCTCACACCGCTTGCACAGGGGAAAAAAGATGGTGAACTATATATTGGCGCATTTTTATTAAGTGAACCGGAAGCGGGTAGTGATGCTACCTCACAGCAAACAACTGCTGAAGATATGGGTGATTACTATTTATTGAATGGTACAAAAAATTGGATTACCAATGGTTCAAGTGCCAGCGTTTACTTAGTAATGGCTCAAACATATCCTGAAAAAGGTGCGCATGGTATCAATACATTTATTGTTGAAAAAAACTGGCCAGGTGTTACAGTTGGTGCCAAAGAAAATAAACTGGGTATTAGGGGCAGCGATACACATAGTATTTTGTTTAATGATGTAAAAGTGCCTAAAGCCAATAGAATTGGGGAAGATGGCTTTGGATTTAAGTTTGCCATGAAAACACTGGCAGGTGGCAGAATTGGCATTGCATCTCAGGCATTGGGTATTGCAAGTGGGGCTTATGAACTGGCATTGCAATATGCCAAACAAAGAAAAGCTTTTGGAAAAGAAATTGCCAAACATCAGGCCATTCAATTTAAACTTGCTGACATGGCCACCCGTATTGATGCTGCCCGTTTGCTTTGTTTAAAAGCTGCCTGGGAAAAAGACCATGGAATGAATTATGACATTAGCAGCTCAATGGCCAAAGTATATGCGAGTGAAACGGCCATGTGGGTTACTGTTGAGGCGGTTCAAATTCATGGTGGATACGGTTACGTGAAAGAATACCATGTTGAACGATTGATGCGTGATGCAAAAATTACCCAAATTTATGAAGGCACCAGTGAGGTGCAGCGGATTGTAATTAGCAGAAATATTTTAAAATAAGCAAATCCGTTTTTTTGCAGTTATTTGAGTAAGTTTATATAACTGCAATGAAAAAAATCAGCTTCATACTATTTATCTTTTTTTGCAGCCATTTGCCAACCGGGTTGATGGCTGCATCAACTGATACGATTAGTGCTCACATGCTGATTCATTTATTAGCTCAACAACAGGTGCAGTCTGCAAAGTTTTTTACAACAGGCACTTTTCCATCATACAGAACATACCGGTACAATATATCTAAACCAGATGATAATATATTTTTTACGGGACTCATTGTATTCACTCTAAAACAATTATATCCTTTAGCAGACAGTGCCGATAAAATTTTAATTGATTCCATCATTGAACGTGCAAAGCCTGCTTTCAAAAAATTTAAAAATAAAACGGGGAGAAATACTTATAATTTCTGGTCAACCTATCCTCCTGAAGTATTTCCGAATGGTGGTTGTTTAAATCTGATGAACCGATCTATGGCGCTTCCCGATGATATGGATGATACGGTAATTGATTTGTTGGCTTTAGGCACAGATAGCACTTCTGCCAGTGCAGTACATTTACTGATGCAACAATATACCAATCATTTAAATGGTAAAATAATTCGCAATACAAA
This sequence comes from Hydrotalea sp. GW822-HT8A01, assembly GCF_058798575.1. Classification (NCBI taxonomy): domain Bacteria; kingdom Pseudomonadati; phylum Bacteroidota; class Chitinophagia; order Chitinophagales; family Chitinophagaceae; genus Hydrotalea; species Hydrotalea sp. GW822-HT8A01. The sequence goes on along the minus strand of NZ_CM179506.1, from coordinate 3,082,408 downwards.
GAAGTCACTTAAAAAATTACCGGCATATTCTACATGGTTTGGAAAAAAAATGCCCATTGACTTTGATGTATGTGTGTTGGCCAACATACTCTATTTTGTTCAGAACTATCATTTACTTTTCGCAAAAGCAGATAGTGCTACAGTAGAACTTTTAAAAATAAGTATTGAAAAAAAATACATTTTAAAAAGCAGTGCGATCCTATCCCCACATTATCAAAGAACTCCGGTAGTTTTATATCATTTGGCCCGTTTAATGAGTTTGTCTGGTTTTGATTTACTTCACGAATTTAAACCTGTACTCGTGCAAACAGCGCATCAAATGTTATCAAATCCATCTACCAATTATTTTGATAAAATAATTGTTGCAACCGCTTTATTAAGATGGGGTGAAAATATTAATGCTCCCTTAAAAATGGGTGTACCTCAAATCCAAAACTTTTTTAGGAATAATCAATTTGTATTTTTTAAGGCCAATATGTGTTCTATATTACCTAATCCTTTTAAAATGATATTTGAAAAACTGAATATTGGGCAGTTTAATTATTTTTCACCAGCATACAATATTGTTTTGTTATTAGAATATCTTTTGTTGCAACAACAATACAATCAGGCACATCCTTAATTTTGTATTATGGCAGTAGCTATTGAAACATATCAAAATATTCTACAAGAATTAAATGCAAGGCATACCAGGTTAATTGCAGTAAGTAAAACCAAACCGGGTGAAGATATTTTAACTTTATACCATTTAGGCCAAAAAGACTTTGGTGAAAATTATGTGCAAGAGTTAGTAGATAAAGCTACTAAACTGCCAACTGATATTCAATGGCATTTTATTGGTCATTTGCAAAAAAACAAAGTAAAATACATTGCACCTTTTGTTTATTTAATTCATGGGGTAGATAGTTTGTCTTTACTGGCTGAAATTAATAAACAAGCGCAAAAATGTAATCGGGTTATTGATTGTTTATTACAAATTTATATTGCAAAAGAAGAAACAAAGTTTGGATTGAATGCGGAGGAACTAATCGAAATACTATCAACTGTTCAATCAGGTATTTTTTCAAGTATTCGGTTAAAGGGATTAATGGGTATGGCAAGCTTTACTGAAAATCAATCTCAAATTGAATCAGAGTTTCAATATTTGAAGCATTTGTTTGAAAGCTGTAAAAAAAAATATCAAAAGTTATCAGATTTCACCATTCTTTCTATGGGAATGAGTAACGATTATAAAATTGCCATTGCATGTGGCAGCAATATGGTGCGTATTGGCAGTTTGTTATTTGGGAAACGTGCTTAATGAAAAGCGATTTGCTTCCAGTGCATCAGATCATTTGCAATATAATCGGTAAGTTGTTTTGCAATCAGTTGTTGTTGTAAATCGGGATGATTATCACATCCGCCATTATAAGCCTGTTTTAAAAAATATTTACTGATTTTTCCATCTTGCACACACCAGTTATTTTGAACCACAGCAGTAATGTAGCGTTGTAAATTTGCATTCAAACTACTATCCGCCATCGGACTGGATAAACAAATAATCTGCGCGTTCGGATATTGAGTTCTGATAGTTTGCAAAAGATAAAGATATTGTTTACAATAGTAAGCAGAATCTTGTTTGCCATCATTTTGACCTAAACAAATGGTTACAACATCCGGCTGATATTTTGAAAATTACCATGGAATTCCGTTCGGTTGGAGATTTAATTGATTAAATATGTTTTTAATATTAAATGCAATATTGCAGCAGCTATGCACCAATCCAATGCCCGAGTAAGCGGTTAAATGCCACTGTGCATTCAGGTTTCTTGCTGTTGTGGGGCCTAAGCAAAATAAGTGTTGTGCTGGTCTTGCCAAACTCCTGCATGGCAAGGCACCACCGATTGATCACTACCTGTACCGCAGGTTATGGAGTTGCCAATACATTCTATCCGTTTGTTGGGTAATGGTGGTGGTTCAAGCAATGCATTGCAAAGCATCCCTGCAAATTCCATGTAACCAATATTGGTTTCTGTATTTTTACACAACACTATTTTATGAGCACCATTTTTTAAATTATAAAAAGAAAGTGTATCTCTTTTTTGCTGTAAACGAATACGATGATAAATGTAATTATCAATTACCACTTCAACATAATTATGGGCATTGGGGTTGGGTACTTCATCCTGCACAATGAATTTGCACGATGAGCCATTGAATGAAGTTGTTACATACACACCCGGCGCCCAATATTTAGGAAGCGCCGGATTGCTAAAATCTATTCTCCCAAGATATTGAAATTTTGGATTATCGGCTGAAAAAAAGCGAAGGCTTTGAGCATTTAACTGAATGTTGCAACCCAAAAGCATAATAACTGCAAAGCATCTGGAAAAAATCCTGCCCAAAAATTTCATTCTATGTTTGTATTATTTGTGTGTGTTTGCATATTGAAATACAATCTGACAAAAAGCTTTTACACCTACAGACAACATACTGTCATCAATATAGAAATCCGGAGTATGATGTGGTGGCGCTTTAGCAGGATCCATTCCCTTAGGCATTCCACCTAAAAAGAAAAAGAATGCAGGCGCTTTATCACCATAAAAAGAAAAATCCTCGGCTCCGGTAGTCCAGTCAGATTCTGATACATTATTTTTCCCTGCAGCCAGTTCTAATGCCGGTAAAGTTGCTTTCACTAAATTGGGGCTATTGTAAGTAACTTCTGTTTTTGTATCAATAGAAACTGTTGCAGTAGCACCGGATGCTTCTGCAATTTTTTCTGCAGTGCGTATCATTCTTTCATGCACATCTTTCTGCATTTTACTGTCTAAAGTTCTAATGGTGCCTTCCATTGTTAATGTTTCCGGAATAATGTTGCTGCGCACACCACTATTAATTTTACCAACAGTAATTACAACAGGTGCTTTGGTTAATTCTTCCTGTCTGCTTACAATGGTTTGAAAGCCCTGAATAATTTGTGCAGCTATTACAATAGGATCAATTCCGCTCCAGGGTTGTGAGCCATGCGATGATTTACCTTTTACTTTTACGGTAAACCAATCGCTGGAAGCCATGGTAGCTCCAGATTTATATTTTATTTTTCCGATTTCGGTTTGAGAATTGATGTGTAAACCAAAAATAGCATCTACTTTCGGATGGTCCATTACCCCTTCTTTAATCATTAAAGGTGCACCACCTTCTTCATTACCGGGAGGGCCTTCTTCGGCAGGTTGAAATATGAAAACAACGGTACCGGGTACTTCATTTTTCATTTTTGTAAGCACTGTAGCCGTTCCCATTAAAATAGCAATATGAGAATCATGCCCACAGGCATGCATTACGCCCACCTTATTGCCTTCATATTCTCCGGTAACTTTACTGGCAAATGGCAATTGAATGCGTTCAACAACAGGTAGTGCATCTATATCAGCTCTTAATGCTACAACGGGGCCGGGCTTGCCGCCTTTTAAGATGGCCACTACACCGGTTTTAGCAACAGGATATTGTACATCTAATCCTAATTTTTTTAAATAAGCTGCAATGTAGGCGCCTGTATTGTATTCTCTGTTCGATAATTCAGGGAATTGATGGAAATGTCTTCGCCAGGCAATTACCGAATCATTTAGAGCATTTGCATAAGTATTAATGGTATTTGTTTCATTTTGCGCAAATGCCAGTGAAGGCAGCATTAGTAAAAACAGTAGTTTGGCAACTTTCATAATGTTCGTTTTGATGGTTGGTATTCAAATGTAATGATTGCTTGGTATAAAATTACTTACTGCTGGTTACATTATTTTTTTATAAACAGATAGGGATCAAATTCAACAAAATCACTGGCTTTAATTGGAATGCCTGTTACGGTATTATTTTTGGTTAAAAAGGAAGTGGTAAAAACGCCAAAAGCCGGGTTGTTATATGTGAGCAGCCATTCATCATTATCCAAATATTGCAGTGTTGCCAGTAAGTTTTGATGGCTGTTGAATTTGATCAATAAATTGCCTGGATTATTTCTTTCTTCAGAAATAGTGATCGTTCCATATAATGTATTTTCATATTGACCGGTATAGGATTTTAAAGGTAACGGTGGTGTATTGCCTTTAATTCGATCTTTCCATCCATCTATCTTTTTTATTTCCCTTGTTTCTTCATCTAAAAATCCGGGCAATACTGTTTTACTTAAATTTTCAAAAGGTAATTTTAAATAGGCATTTAAAATTTGATAGCGTAGTAATTCAAAAAAATCCTGATTATCCTGATTGGTAAGAATGGTGATACCCAGATTTTCTTCGGGAACAAAACAGGTATTGGTTACAAATCCAAATGCCCCACCGGTATGCCAGAAAATCTGTTTGCCATGATAATCAGTTTCGAATATACCGAGTCCATAACCACTAAAATGTGAATCACCTCTTTTACGGCTGGAGATGATGGTAGCCATATCTCGGGTTGTTCTTAGAACTTCCCAAGGAACAATTCTTTTGCCATTATACCTGCCACTGTCTAATTGCATCATCAGCCATTTGGAAAGGTCGGAAACACAACTTAACAAACTTCCTGCCGGGCCTAAATTATCTACCTGATCGTAGGGGAGCAGCTGTAGTTTGCCCGCGAATGCAGTCGTATGTGGCTTAGCAGCGTTGGGCATTCTGCTGATACCATAGCCTAAGGTTTGTGTATGCTCCATTCCTAATGGTTGTATTAAACTATCGTATACATAAACTTCCCAGGGTTTTCCGGTAACTTTTGGTATAATTTCACCTGCAGTTAAAAAGCAGCTATTGCAATAACCAAAATCCTGCCTGAAAGTACCCGATGGTTTTAAATAGCGCATTTTGTACATGATTTCATGCCGCGAATTTTTGCTGTCCCAAAAAGAAAAATCGCCTTGAAATGTTTTGGTACCCAAATGATGCGATAGCATATCATGAATGGTTACCATTTTGGTTACGGCAGAATCATACAATTGAAAATCGGGAAAATATTTTATAATCTTATCATTTAACGAAAGCTTATGATCATAAGCCAATTGTGCAAGTGAGGTAGCTGTAAATAGTTTTGAGTTACTGGCTATCATAAAAAGCGTGTTTTCATCAACCGGCGCTTTTGTTGTAACATCTCTTACGCCAAAGCCTTTCATTACTATTATTTTACCATCTTTTATAATCGCAATGGCTAAACCGGGAATATTCCAGTCCTGCATGCCCTGCTCAATGTAGGTATTTAAACTATCTTTAATAAAAGTAGGTTGCGCATTTAGCTTGGTTGTGCCGGTACAAAGCAAAATGAAACTTAGAAAGCTGATCAATTTTCTCATAAAAATTAAAATATAGATTGGAAGGTACTACATGCAAAGTGAACTGTTTCAAATTACTTTAAAAATATTCGTTTTCATCAGTTATCATAGCATCTATTCTTATTGGAATAATATTGGCACAACAGCATAACCTTGTTTACGGAATAATGCAATTAATCCTTCATTTCCACCTAAATGTCCGGCACCAACAGCTATAAAACAGGAAGTTGCTTGCATTAATTGTGTTATTTTGGCTACCCAATTTTTATTGCGCTGAACCACCAGTTCATTTTGGTATTGTAGTAAATCATCCTCCGTGGTCAGACTTTGTTGAATGCTATCTATGTTCATACGTTTGTACATTGCCACCATATTTATAAGTTCTATTTTCGACCGATTGAAATGCAGCAGCGTTTCTTTTAACATATTGGCTTGTTGTTGGTAAGGTATGTCATCCAATATTTTAAATTGAAAACCGGCTGTTTCTAAACCCTCAATTGGAATATAATACTGTTCTGCAATTTTTTGAATAGAAGTTTCTAAAGAAATGGGAGTGCAGCCCATTAATGCAGGATATAAGAACGAAGTAATTAGAATGGGTTTATAAAATTGAAAAAAACTGAGATTAATATTTGTCTTCTCTTGAAAAATATGATTCATAGAATCATAAGCAGGTGTGGATACAAAATTTTTAAGTGTTTGATTGTTTTGCATGGTCATTTCCTGCATCATGTTATTAAATAGAGCAGGGTCGTCTAATTTAATTTCAAAATAAACGGTATCAACTTTTTGAATGATGCTGGAAATGGTATCTGGAAGTATAAATTCATTAGGGCATAATAAGTGGAAGGTACCGAAGATATAGGCATTGGCTGGAAGATGATTGCCTGATATGCGCCAGAGCAATGATTGTTGTTGCGGCTCTTGTGCCTGTAATAGCAATGGTAATAAAAATAAAAAGAGGTAATATTTCCATTTTGTATTCATGTAATAGTTTTTTGATGAGGAAGCAATAGAGCATAATAAAGCCGCTTCGTGAAGATAAGAAGCGGCTTTTAATTTCTACTAAAATTAATATAGAGCATTAGCTCTTTGTTTCAGTAGAATTATCATTATCTGTAAGTGACTTATGTTTATTATCTACATTTCTGTAAGCCCATCCAAAGATTAATGGGAATACCCATAGCGAGAAGATCATGGCACATAAAATACCTCCAATTACAACTCTGGCCAAAGGTCTGGAACTTTCAGAACCAATACCATGCGAAATGGCCGCAGGCAATAAACCAATGGCTGCCATTAAGGCGGTCATCATTACAGGGCGTATGCGCGATTTAACCCCTTCTTTAATGGCTGAGTATAATGTATTGGACGCACCCTTTATGTTTTCAAGATTGTGCTTAAATACCGTTATCAGTAAAACCCCATCCTGAATACAGATACCAAATAAGGCTATAAAACCAATACCTGCGGAGATACTGAAATTGGTACCCGTTATATGCAGTGCTGCAATTCCACCCACTATTGCAAAAGGCACATTTAAAAAGACAAGCCCGGCATCTTTTAAATTGCCAAACATGGTAAACAGCAATAGAAAAATTAATAATAAGCTGATGGGAACTACCTGTGCCAGTCTATGTTCGGCTCTTTTCTGATTTTCAAAATCGCCCTGCCATGCCATGGTGTAACCACGTTTTAATTGAACAGCCTGATCAACTTTTTTCTGTGCTTCTGCAATCGTACTGCCCATGTCTCTATCGCGTACAGAAAATTTAAGTGCAGAGTAACGTTGGTTATCATCCCTGAAAATTAAGCAGGGGCCTGTTTTTTCTGTGATGGTGGCAATTTCTTTAATGGGCACTTTAGAGCCACTTTGTGTTGGCACCAAAAGGTTCCCAATATCTTCCGGTGTTTTTCTGAAATTTTCCGGAAGGCGAATACGAATATCAAATGTTTTAATACCCTCATACAATGTTGAGGCTGCTAAACCACCTATGGCCATAGCAACCACTGCATTGGCATCGGCAGTGGCAACGCCATACATGGCCATTTTGTTCTGATCAAGATTTACATCTAACTCCGGTTGCCCAATGTTATGGATCACACCCAAATCGGTAATACCACGAACATTTTTTAAAATATTATATACTTCCTGAATTTTGCCTTCCATATAATTTAAAGAATCACCATATACTTTTACACTGATGGAACCTTTTACACCGGAAACAGCTTCTTCTACATTATCCATAATGGGCTGCGAAAAATTTAGATCAATACCTGGTATATTGGATAAGGATTTGTTCATTTCTTCAATCAATTGATCTTTAGTGATGTTCGGCTTCCAGGAATCTTCTGGATACAGCATCACAGAAAATTCATTGTTGTAAAAACCTGCTACATCGGTACCATCATCTGGACGGCCGGTTTGTGATACGGCATATTTTACCTGAGGAAATCCCATTAATATTTTTCGAATCTGTGTTGAAATTTCAACCGATTTATCTAAGGAAATGCTGTAAGGTGTTTGTACCCTTAACCAGATAGAACCTTCATCTAATTCAGGTAAAAACTCAGATCCCAGGTATTTGAAAGAATAAAGACCACCTACCATAATTACCAATGCAATGGGTACAACCCATTTTCTTCTTTTGTAAGCACCTGCAAATCCTTTCTGCATAAAACCAGTGAGGGCTTCTACAAAAGGATTGTGTTTTTCGTGCACATTTTTTCTAAGCAATAAGTTTATTAAAACAGGTACCAGTGTTAGTGTAGTAATCAGTGCACCCAATAAGGCAAAACCCAATGTATAAGCCAATGGAGAGAACATTTTCCCTTCCACTTTCTGAAAAGCAAAAATGGGTAAGAGGCCTGTTATAATAATCACTTTTGCAAAGAAAATAGCTTTTCCTAATTGGGCTCCATTTTTCCTGATTAACCCTAGTTTGGCAATTTTATTGAATCGCTCCATATCCATTTCTTTGGCTTTATGGTCAAGTATTACAAACATACCTTCTACCATGACGACCGCACCATCTATAATAATACCAAAGTCAACTGCACCCAATGATAACAAATTGGCACTCATGCCCATTAAGCGCAAACAAATAAAGGCAAACAACAAGGCCATGGGAATAATAATGGAAACAATTAAAGTTGTACGCCAGTTAAACATGAAGAGCGAAACCAATAAGGTAACCAGCAATATGCCTTCCACCAAATTATGCAGTACAGTATGTGTTGCATAATTAATTAAATCAGTTCTATCGTAATAAGGAACAATTTGTGTATCAGCAGGTAAAATAAACTGATTCAGTTTATCTATTTTATCTTTAACTGCATTCAATACTTTAGTAGGATTTTCACCTTTTCGCATTAAGATAATGGCTTCTACCACGTCGGGTTCATCGGTTTCAACTCTTGTTCCATCTTTGTTTATCAAGCCATTTGAACGAGCTACCCAGCCTAAGCGGGGCAAGTTGGAAATTTCAACATTAGCAACATCTTTTACCAGTACCGGTACTCCGTTGATGTTTTCAATAATGATGTTTTTGATTTCATTAATATCATTCAATAAACCAATACCTCGCACTACAAAAGCCTGGTTATTTTGAATAATAACATCTCCACCAATATTAATATTTGTTTTTTGTACAGCAGTAAATACATCGAGCGGAGTAATACCCAGATTGGTGAGTTTTTCCGGGTTTACCTGTATTTCATAAGTTTTAGTTTTTCCGCCAAAACTTACAATATCGCCAACGCCGGGAACGGAGCGCAATTGACGATCAATGACCCAGTCTTGCATAGTTTTTAATTCTCTTACATCTCTGATATTGCTTTTGAGAGTATAGCGATAAATTTCGCCGGTAGGCCCAGTAGGAGGTTGAACTGAAGGATTAACGCCGGCAGGAAGATTGGCATTACCCAACAAATTCATTACCTGCTGACGGGCTTGTGGGTCTTTTACATTATCATCGAATATCAGTTTAACATACGATAAACCAAATATGGTAGAGGAACGAAGACTCACTTTATCCTGTACCGGATTCATGGCCAATTCAATGGGAATGGTAACAAATTTTTCTACTTCTTCTGCGCTTCTGCCCGGCCATTGGGTAATAATGCTGATTTCAGTATTGGTAACATCAGGAAATGCTTCAATGGGCATATTTTTAAATGTTACAATACCCACTATGATCATAGCCAGCGATGCCAATAGTATAAAAAATTTATTTTTAAGCGAAAATCCAATTACGCTTTTTAATATTTTAATCATTGCTTTAGTTTGAAATAAATGAAAACTAATTGTTTAGGGTATCGTAAATTAAAATGGCCTGCGATGCAATAATGCGATCTCCCACTTCAATACCCGAAGCGATATAAGTTTTATCTCCAATCGTATTAATTACTTCTACAGGTGTAATCACGGCTACACCGTTACCCTGATACTTCAGCACATAATACCTGCTGTTATCAAATACCAATGCTTTGGATGAAACACAAATGGCTTGTTTATTTTCTTTATTGGTAACTAAAATACTTGCAAACATTTGGGGTTTTAATGCATAATCATTATTTGGCAATACTACTTTAACTTTCATTACTTTATTGGCCGGGTCTAATACATTCATCATTTTATCAACCTTTCCTTTAAAAATTCTGTTGGGATAGGATATGGTAGTAACGTCAACGGGATCGCCCAGATGAATTTTACTGATGTTTGATTCATATACATTGGCATAAATCCATACATCTTTCAAATCAGAAATGGTGAAAAGATTATTACCATTATCAGTTCTGATAGCTGTATTGTTGGTAATATTTTTTTGAACAATAAAACCACTGATAGGTGCTTTAATCACATAATTACCCTGTGTATTGTTGCCATTAATTTTTAAAATTCTATTCACCATTTCTAATTGGGCAACTGCCTGCTGGTAAGCTGCTTCGGCAGCATTCACATCCAATTGCGAAGCAAGTCCGCTTTTAAACAAGTCGCGCTGTGCATCTAAATTTTTCTTGGCAACTGCCAGATTTGTTTCTGCATTTACTAAACTATTACTGTAACCGGCCATTTCGCTACTTTTTACAATAGCCAATACCTGGCCTTTTTGTACATAATCGCCTAACTGTACTTTTACATCTTCCACATTACCACTCACCAACGGATAGATATTTACCTGCTTATCTTGATTAAAATCTACTGTTCCGGTTAATGTTAATGCTTCAACGAGCGGACATTTTTGTACAGTATCTATTTTCAATGTTTTCAATAACGAGTCGGGAATTACATATTGTAGCCTCGTTTCTTTTTTTGCTGTTTCATCTTTACAGGCACTCATGCTGCATGCAGTAATTGCAATAATAAATGCGGGCAATACCCATTTATTTTTAAAAATATGCTTCATAAATCAATAATTCAGGGTTTAATAAAGTGATGTTCCGGTATAATAATTTAAATCTTCAAATGCGCTGATGCGGTTGAATTTAATAGAATTTATTTGTAATGTATTTTGTTTATAGGCATCATAAAAATCTAAAAAATCGAGCAGGCTGATGTTTCGTTTTTTGTAATTCGATAAAACTTCTTCCTTCAACCGGTCAAAATCTTTTCCAAAAGCAGGATCTATTTTTTGGTACAATGCCGTATTGTCGTAAGCCTTTTGCAAAGCCCGATATATTTGCGCTTCAATACTTGCTTCAGCACTTTTCTGGGTAGTGGCACTGTAATCAATCATCGATTTGGCCGATTTAATATTACCCTGGTTTCTGTTAAAAATTGGGATATCTATACCAAAACCTATATTGTTAAAGTTTTGAATATAGTTGCCTTGCTGGTCGTATCCTAATTGAAGGGTAAGATCGGGCACTGCTAAGGCTTTTTGAAGTTCGTAATTTTGTTTATTCATGTCTGTGTAAGCTTTTGCAATTTTTAAATCGGTTCTGGCCTGATAAGCTGAATCGATTAATATTGCAATAGGATATTTGGCAGGGCTGATTTTTGCCAGTTTGGTTTCATTAACTTCTGGTTGTATAAAACTGTCTTTTAACTGCAATACCAGCCGCAATTCACTTTCTGTATCATTAATTTGATTGATTAAATCGTTGTATTCGCTTTCTAAGCTGTACAATTGCGCTTTAATTCTAACTACTTCTTTTTCGGCAATATATCCCTTTGATTGCTGTTCTTCAAAGGCTTTTACCACTTGCTGCAGCGATTGAATTTCCTGTTGGTATACTTTAGAGGATTGCGTTAAATAATAAATATTATAAAAATCGGTTCTTAGTGTATACCGCAAGGTGCGCATTAAATCATAAAACTGATATTCAGCCAATTTGGCATTGGTTTCGGCCAGTTTAATTTGCTTATTTCTTTTGCCGGCCAAAATAATCATTTGTGAAAGTGTAGCCTGAATTTCGCCTTCCGAACCAAAGGGCAGCACTTTTTTTGAAACCGGCTGCAGCATCATTTGCGAAATATTGATATTTGGATTGGGATACAGTTTGGCCTGTATAATTAATGCCTTTTGTGCATTTACATTATAGCGTTGGGCTAAAAGCAGCAAATTATTTTGCAAGAAGATACTTTCAGCACTATCTATACTTAAATGAACAGTATCACTAGTGGGAGGTTGCCATTGTGCCATTGCAATACGGGAACAAAGCAATATTACTCCAAACAAAAAAATCGTTTTTAGTTTTTGCATATACAACCTGTAATATTCTATGAATAAATTATATCCGTTAAAATACTAAGCATTTGCCAATATTTTAACCAAATACACACCATAATTGTAAAAATAATTTTATGCTATGAATGGCTTTGGAGGAGGCGGTGTGATTTCGCGGATGATCAGCAAAGTAAAAAATTCATTTCTGCTTCTACGGTAAGTATTATCCTTCACATATTGAAGCGGAATTAATTTAACAGGTAGTTGCTGGCAAATTTTTACATCAAAATGTTTGATGTTTTGTGATTCTCTTGCATTATGTTTACAATATTCCGGGAAGGCATCTTTATTACCTAAAATAATTTCATCGAAATATTCTACCATTGAATTTAAATAATTGAAGTCGCTGATGGTATTTCTGTGTTTATGTGGATGAAAGTCGATAGAGTCCATACTGAAATTTAGAACCTGTAGGGCTACTACCAATAAGAGGAATTTTGCTACAATATTTTTTATTCTATTTTTAAATAATACATCCACGATTGCAAATTTAATTATAATACAGGCTATTCGATTATATGAGCATACTTTAATAATCTTTTAACGTAGAACATTTAGGCTGCTTTACTTCTACAACTGATTATATAAAAAACCTGTTGCATGGGTACAACAGGTTTTTAAATTGAATATATTGATGTTGCAATTATTTCTTTTCAGAAGAATCGCCCAGTGGTTTATCTTTTGCCATATCAACCAATATAGGTGCGGCAACAAATATGGAAGAGTAAGTACCGGTAATTACACCAATTAACATTGCGAAAGAAAATCCGCGGGTAACCTCACCACCAAATATGAATAATATTAACAAGGTGAGAAATACGGTTAATGATGTCATAATGGTACGACTCAATGTATCATTAATTGATTTATTGATAATGGCTCCTTTTGTGGCCCCTTTCATTAAGTGACTGTTTTCCCTGATTCTGTCGAACACAATTACGGTATCGTTCATAGAGAAACCAATTACGGTTAAGATGGCCGCAATAAAATGCTGATCAATTTCTAATGGGAATGGTACAATTTTTCTAAAGAAAGAGAAAACAGCTAAAGTAACGCATACATCATGCATTAAAGAGAAAATAGTACCCAGCGAATATCTCCAGTCTCTAAAACGGATGAAAATATACAAACATATAATAATCACTGCAATGATGGTTGCTTTTTTGGCACCTGCTTTCAAATCATCTGAGATAGAAGGCTGAACAGTTTGAGAACTTTGCTTGTATTTTTTATCAAAATCGTAGAAAGTAGTACCGGCCGGTAAATAATTCTTCAATCCTTCAAATATAGTATGTTCTATAATTGAATCAGTATTGGGTTTTGATTCTTTAATCAGATAAGCTGTTGTAATATTTAACTGATTATTGGTTCCAACTGTTTTAATAATCGGCAATTCACCACCCAAAACAGGACGCAATTCATCGGCTAATTTTTGCTGGTTTACCGGTTTATCGAACTTAACGGTATAGCTACGACCCCCTTCAAATTCAACGCCTTCATCAAAACCATTGAAATAAGAGGCAATTCCCAAGGTAAATACAATGGCAGAAATGATATAAGTAATTTTTCTATACTCAATAAATTTGAATGCAGAATGTTTAAATATTTTTCTGGAGATGGCAGTGAAATAGTTAAAGTGGCGCTTCCTGGTCATGTATATATCGGTAATCATTCTGGAAACCAGAATACCACAGAACAGTGATAATAAAATACCGATAATTTGTGTGGTAGCAAATCCTAACACAGGACCCAATCCAAAATAAGCCAAAATAATAGCGGTTAACAAAGTAGTTACGTGGGCATCTAATACAGGTGCCAATGAACGTTTATAACCGTCGTTAATTGCATTTTGATAGCTTTTACCCTTGGTAAGTTCTTCTTTAATTCTTTCAAATATAATAACGTTCGTATCTACCGCCATACCCACCGTTAATACCAAACCTGCTATACCGGCTGCGGTAAGTGTAAATCCTAATGCACTCAATATACCTATGGTAAATAGTAAGTTTAGGATTAATGCAATATTGGCTACCCAACCACCATTGTTATAATAAATAAGCATTAAAGAGAATATAACCAGGAAGGCGATAAAGAATGCCAAAGCACCACCTTTAATGGCTGCACTTCCCAAAGTAGGCCCAACAATTTGCTCCTGTACAATTTTTGCCGGAGCAGTTAATTTACCACTGGTTAATATTTCTGCAAGATCCTGTGCTTCTTTAACAGTGTAGTTGCCGGAAATTTGTGAATTACCGGTTGTAATAGCATCATTTACATTGGGTGCAGAGTAAACAAAATTATCTAATACAATAGCGATAGGTTTGTCAATATTTCTGGCAGTCATTTTTGCCCAGATATTGGTACCCACATTATCCATTGACATGCTGATTACCACACGGCCTCTTTCATCATTATCCTGACGTGCGTTGGTAACATGCTCACCTTCTAATTCAGCCTGTCCGTTGTCTAAAGTTTTGATAGCATATAGATTCAGGAAATTTTTTGCCTTAGGATCATCACTGGTATTATCGGGTTTACCATACATGAATACGAGGTTAGATGGAAATTTGCTTTTCACAATATCCATATTGATGTACCTGTTAAACGTGCCTGTATCTTTTACCTGAATCATGGCAATAACACCCGGATATACTACTTTGCCGGTAGCATTACGATAGGGTTGAGGGCCGGGTAACAACAACCTTCTTAACGGATTTTCATTGTTTTTGAATGTGGTAGAATCGGTTGTAGTGGTATTGCTATTTGAAGCAGATGATAATTGCGATAATGTAGCGGTTTGTGTTGTATCTGTTTTTTCTGATGTTTTTGCTACAGGTGCAGTTTCCGATTTTGCTTTTGCAGTATCAGTAGCTTTGATGCCATTTAAATAATCCTGTAAAGCTTTGTCTGCACTTAATAAACCATTCACTAACTCCGAATTTTCGGCGGTATACACTTCAAAGAATTGTAAGTTGGCAGTAGATTGCAGGTAATTTCTAACCCTTTCCGGATCGGTAATGCCGGCCAATTCTACATTGATAATCCCTTTTGCAGGATCGGGGTTGATATTGGGAGAAGAAACCCCAAATTTATCAATACGTGTTCTTAAAACCCGTAATGTGTTATTAAAAGCAGCAGTAGCCTGTTCTCTTAAATAATTGGTAACATCATCATTAGATGTGTTGTATTTTAATTTGCCATTACTTCTGGCTACAAAGAATGGAGCCAACTGTGCATTGGGATTAATTTTTTTGTATTCATCAATAAACAGGGTAATTAAATCTGCTCCACTATTTGCTTTTTTATTGACTGCAGCTGCTAAAGCCTGATTAAATTTTGGGTCTTTGGTATAATCGGCTAACGATTTGATTAAAGCATCTAACTGTACTTCTAAAGTAACACTCATACCTCCCTGCAAATCAAGACCCAATAATAGTTCTTTATCTTTTGCGCTGCGGTAGGTTGTTAAACCGAATGGCCCAATTTTAAAATCTTGGGTACTGTCCAATAACCTTTTGTATTCAGCTTCTTTTAACTGTTTTAAAGTATCGGCATACAAATCCCGCAAGTTAGTATTATCAGGATATTTTACTGATGGGGCAGGGTAGGCCTGTACATATTTTTCGGCCTTGGCTTCCATGGCACTTTCGTGGCTCTTTACAATCCATGTAAAAGAGAGCTGGTAAATACAAATTAAAATAAGAGCAATCGTAAAAAATCGCACTAAACCTTTCAGTTGCATACTAGTAAGGGTTTATAAAATTTTAGAGTGGGCAAAGATAGGGGAATGAAAATGATATTTAATTAGAAATTAACAACAGTAAAATTGTTTTAAAAAAATTATTGTACATCCACCAGATTCACATCAAAAAATAGCGGCGCATTGGGGGGTATCGGGCCACTGCCAATACATCCGTAAGCCAAAGCAGAAGGAATAACCATTTTAATTTCGCCTCCTTTCTTAATCAGCGGAATGGCAATTTGCCAGCCCTGAATCAGTGAATACAAATTCCATCCTGTTTGACTGGCATTGGGCTGCATATCGAAGGTGGTACCATTTAATAATTTTCCGGTATATGTTATATATATTTTTGAATTGAGTGAAGGGGTTGCGCCTGTTCCCGATGTGATAATTTGATATAAAATGCCACTGGTATCAGTTTGGTAGGTAACGCCATTGGCCACACAAAAGGCTACCATGGCATTTTTTTCTGAAGCTACCGTTGCTGACTGGCAAGGAGCACCTCCACCGGAATTGGATTTTGAACAGGCAGAAAAAAAGATTACTGAAATAAAAGCGGCTGTTAACAGTTGCTTCACCATCATTGTTTTTTTATGAATGAGTAGAATTGTTTGGGTTGTTAGAACCAGTTGTTGTATTGTTTTTTTCAAGTTTTCGTTTTTTGGATAGTAATTCTAAATAATGCTGCTGGTTCATTTCCCATCGGTAATTCCTGTACAAAAAAGCCATAACTATTGAAATGATGAGAATGATCAACAATAAAAAAAATGGATTTAGTTTGGTATGCGCTTCCATATCTGCACGTTCATACCATCCGGCAGCTATCAGCAAAATGATGCCTGCACCCAGACTGATTCCTGATGAAAATCCTTTCAATAATGTGCGGACGCTGGTTTTTTGCTTCTCCCCGTTAGCAGACCAATAAGCAATAAATTTTTCTTCCTCCTCGGTTAACATGTCGCAAATGTAATATTTAAGCTTTCAAAATTGCTGCTATGGTATAAAAAATCGATTTTTTGGGTTAAAATGTCAAAATCAGGTATTACATATTGTATCTACCTGACATTACTTTACTTTTAGCATACATTTTTTTAAAATAGAAATTATATTCCTGAATCGGCTTATTTTCGTAGCATACACTTAAAATTAACTGCATGCGCTTACTTAAAAAGCATGGCATATTGGTATTCTGGTTTTTTTTATTGGCCGATTGTTACCTCATTCATACAGAAAAAGAGCAATTGCGGATATTTACTAAACCCTTGTTAATACCCATTTTGCTTTTTTTTATTTTTTAAACGCAAAACATAATTTGTTTAAACATACTAAAACATTGTGTTTTTAGCGTTCGTATTTGCCTGAATAGGCGATATTTTGTTAATGGGGAAAGAAACCCTTTTCTTTATTTTCGGAATGGTGGCATTTATTGTTGCACTCATTTTTTTCATCATTACTTTTTTAAGAATGCACCAGCCTGAACTAAAACATAGCCAGGAAGCATTTATTGGTGTGGCTATTTTGTTTTGTTGGAATTATTTAGTCTTTCGCTTTATTGGTGCCAATTTAGGAGGCATGAAATGGCCTATACTAATATATATGTTTACTAATATATATGTTGATAACTAGTACAATGGCTGTTAGTACGGTTAATTTATTAAGTAATTCAAGTTTCCTATTTTAAACGATTGCTTTTACTTGAAAAGCTAAAACGAATAGTAATATTTTAAGTAAGAATCCATCTTTAGTGACTGCGTGAATAGAATGGGGTGTCATTTCTACAATTTCACTAATAGTGGTTTCTATACGTTTTCTCATTGCATTTTTAATAAAAGCATGATAAGGTTTATCTGGTTTTTTACTGTTTGATTTTCTGCATATTTTTAACTCTATCAGCTCAGTTTCTTTATATAATTCTTCTAATTCATATGCTGTATAGGCACTGTCTCCAAATAAAGAGCTCTCTGGCGGCAGATCCATAAACATTTTCTGCAAGGCTTCTACATCATGTTCGCTACCAGGTGAAAAACAAATTTCAACCGGTATACCATTTTTGGTTGTAATCAACTGTACCTTTACCCCATAAAAATATTCCCTTTTACTGGCATTGAAGCCTCTCCACTGTTCTCCTGTTAATAATTTGCTCCTGTTAATACGTATGTTATGGCAGACTTTTAATGGAAACGAATCAATGATATATTCCAACTCTGCACACAAATATTTGAACATTCTGCCAATGTGTAAAAACAACCACATCAACAGCGAGGCAACCTTATGCAACCGTTTGTTAAAACCACTCTTGCCAATCATACCAGGTATCATAGCATGTGTGCGCATATAATTAATAGCATGAAACTGGTTTCCTTTAAAATAAAGAGCTGACACTATTGCCGTGCTTATGATCTCGCTATCACTAACTTTTCGTTCCTTGTGTTCATGATGATGGATGCCTTTCAATATATCATCCACTAAACAGTAAATTCCAATAACTTTGTCCTGAAGCATTTGAGTAGAAGTTTTGTTTTCGCAACTCAAAATTATTCCTATTTCAAATGCTTCTATTTTAGGAAACTTGGGTTAAGTAGTAGAAGTAAGAAAAATTTAGTCATTAATTTTTTTATACCCGGCGCTGCATTGTTCATGATTTTTGATTCGGTACTGGCATTAAAAATGATTTTATATTCTGATGTATCTTTTCTTGGTGTAGTAGTAATGGTAAGTTATGGTTATGCGCTGAGTTTATTGGCAGATGGGTTTACCCGTTATTTTAGGGGATAAAAAAATACCTCATAAAATGAGGTAAGGATTGTTAAAGTCATCATCTTTCTTGAGTAAAAAATAATCCAAAACTTTTTTCCACAATTGTATCCATTTCATAGTTCAACTGTTTTGTCATGAAACAATAAAGGGATTGATTGGAAAAAAATCCCGAAAAAAATAATGACTATTCGTTTCGGGATTTTTATATGTTGTATGGTTAGAAGGATTAGTAACCCATTCCGCCCATATCGGGTGCAGGATGTGCTGCAGGTGCCTCAGGTTTTGGTTTGTCGGCAATTACACATTCGGTAGTTAAGAACATACCTGCAATAGATGCAGCATTTTCTAAAGCTACGCGGCTAACTTTTGTAGGATCAATAACGCCGGCTTTAAACAGGTTTTCGTATTGTTCTGTTCTGGCATTGAAACCAAAATCACCTTTGCCTTCTTTAATTTTTTGCACTACAATTGAACCGTCAACACCGGTATTGGTAGTTAAGATGCGGATGGGTTCTTCCAAAGCACGGCGAATAATGGCCATACCGGTTTGTTCATCAGCAATTTGGCCTTTAATTTTGTTTTCCAATACCTCAATGGCGCGGATGTAAGCAACACCACCGCCGGGAACAATACCTTCTTCAACGGCTGCTCTTGTAGCATGTAAAGCATCATCCACACGGTCTTTCTTTTCTTTCATTTCCACCTCGGTAGCTGCGCCGACATACAATACTGCAACACCCCCGGCTAATTTAGCCAAACGTTCCTGCAGTTTTTCTCTGTCGTAATCAGAGGTAGTATTTTCAATTTGTGCTTTAATTTGATTCACTCTTGCGGTTATATCTTGCTTTTTACCTTTTCCGCCAACAATAGTAGTATTGTCTTTGTCGATGGTAACAGAAGCAGCCTGTCCTAAGTAACTTAAATCAGCATTTTCTAATTTAAATCCTTGTTCTTCGCTTACTACAGTACCTGCAGTTAAAATAGCAATATCGTTCAACATTTCTTTTCTTCTGTCGCCAAATCCGGGAGCTTTTACAGCAGCCACTTTAATGGTACCACGCAATTTGTTCACCACCAATGTAGCCAATGCTTCCCCTTCTAAATCCTCTGCAATTATTAATAACGGACGGCCACTTTGCGCAACTTTTTCAAGTATGTGCAAAATATCTTTCATGGCAGAAATTTTCTTATCATATATTAATATGTAAGGATTTTGCAATTCTGCTTCCATTTTTTCGCTGTTGGTAACAAAATAAGGAGAGATGTAGCCACGATCGAATTGCATACCTTCTACAACATCAACTGTAGTATCGGTTCCTTTGGCTTCTTCAACGGTAATAACACCTTCTTTACCTACTTTTAAGAATGCTTCTGCAATTAATTTACCGATGGTTTCATCGTTATTGGCAGAAATGGTAGCCACCTGTTGTATTTTTTTAGAATCGTTTCCAACAGTTTGGCTTTGTGCTTTCAGGTTTTCAACCACTAAGCTAACAGCTTTATCAATACCACGTTTTAAATCCATTGGATTGGCACCGGATGCAACCATTTTTAAACCTTCACTAATAATCGCTTGTGCCAAAACGGTAGCGGTAGTAGTACCATCACCGGCCTGATCGGCGGTTTTGGAAGCTACTTCTTTTACCATTTGTGCACCCATATTTTCAATAGGGTCTTCTAATTCAATTTCTTTTGCAACGGTAACACCATCTTTAGTTACCTGAGGTGCACCGAATTTTTTCTCAATTACAACATTTCTGCCTTTAGGGCCTAATGTTACTTTTACGGCGTTGGCTAATACATCAACACCTTTTTTCATTTTATTTCTTGCTTCAATGTCGAAGAAAATTTGTTTTGCCATCTTTTATTTTTTAAAAGTTTGGAAATATTTTGTTTGAATATTTTTTCGGAAAAGGATAAGATTCGCAATTAATGCATCATTCGGTAAGCATGTTTGAATGGCTGATGGATTAAACTATCGCCAAAATATCGCTTTCCCGCATAATTAATAAATCTTCTCCTTCAATTTGAATTTCAGTTCCGGCATATTTACCATATAAAACGGTATCGCCTACTTTTACGGTTAAAGGTTCATCTTTTTTACCGGCCCCGGCAGCAACAATAGTTCCTTTTTGGGGTTTTTCTTTTGCAGTATCAGGAATGATAATTCCACCTGCTGTTTTTTCTTCTGCCGCAGCAGGCTTAACAATTACCCTGTCATGTAGTGGAGTAACGTTTACTTTTTTAGCCATACGTTATAGATTTTTAGTTGTTAAAAGAAAACTGATTTTGATGAAACGTTACTTGCTATTTTTATGCCACCGCGACATAACAAGTCAAATTTGCAGACTTTGCCTATTTTCTTTTCAGTAAATTTCCCAGCTTGGCAGCAATCTTTGGTTAAGTAACCTTCATGAAATAAACTAAGTGTCAAAATTTCACGCCCTAACCCATTTATTATCGACTGCCCGGATAAAAGAAAAAAAACTTTTTTTCAATCCAAATGAAATCACAATTCGTAAGTGTCATTAAACTGTCATTTATGAAAACAACAAAAATACTTCGTATAGGGGCCATTACCCTTTCTGTTTTAGTGGTTGTTTTATTTGTTCACATTTATTGGGTGACCCGGCCCCAAAAAATAGATGTAAACAGCATTGCAATGGCGCGGATAGATTTTAAAACGCCATTAACCGATCAACAAGGTGCCGCCATTACCGAGTGGTTGTATGCCCAAAAAGGGGTTTCACATGTTTTATGTAATACTAAAACCAGGATTGCAGTGTTTACCTTTTATCCTGCTCAAATAAATGCCACTCAATTAACGGCGCAATTATCAAAATCAATGGCACTACCGGCCAGCCGTTATTTACCTTCTTCGGAAGAAATGGCTTCCGGTTGTCCGGTATTGCCTAATTCAACTGAGAAAAAGCTGGTGCAAATGGTTCAATCTGTTTTTTAATCATTCTTAAACAATAAAAATTCAACACAATGAAAAAAGTACAAACCGTATTTCTGGTAACCGCATTTTTTGCAGCCATCGCTTTATTGGGCAGTTCGTGTAAAAAAAGTGACACCACACCGCCTATGATGACAAAAACTTTATATGATTCATTAGGTGGAACAACAATGGTACCTGATCCGGCAGTTCAGGGTGCCATGATTGAAAAAGGGCGTTTGGGTATTCGTTCGGTAGTTGATAGCGCCATTTTTGTAATTGCTGCCGATACAAACATTAATGTCTACTTTAAAGTGTTGTTACAGGAAGTTTCATCCGGAAATTTGAGTGGATTTAAGGCTTTGAGCAAGAATTTAACTGATTTTTTCTGTGTAGGCACCGGTGCTAAAAACTTTACTTATGGTGGGAAAGATATGGTATCTGCCCATAATCCTGCCACCAATCCACGTATGAATGGCAAAGCAATGAACGATGATTTTGATTCATTTATTAAGGATGTGGTTGTGGCAGCCAAGAAAAATGGATTACCTGATTATTTGATTGCAAGATTAGGTACCATTATTAATTCACTGCGTTCGCAAGTGGTGCAGGCATAAAACATAGTTGGTACTATAGTTATGTAAATTTTGCGTGGTAAGTTCGCTATTTCCGGGGAAGGATAATAGCGGACTTTTTTTATACCTATATTGTAATATTGTAAAAGTGTACATCTGTTACTCAATCACATTTGGAAACTACGTATAAACCATTACTTTTGCTGCCACTAAAACAGTTCTTTCAGCAATGATTAGCAGACGAAATATACGCGTTAAAGTAATGCAGTTACTCTACATTATTGAGAGTGCAAAAGATCCTGAGTGCTTTAAAAATCCGGTACAACAACTTGAAAATAATTTTAAAAAAACCGGCGAACTCTTTGTTTACCTGCTTTATTTTTTAACCGAAGTTGCAAAGTATGCAGAGCAGGATGCTCGTTTAAAAGCCAGTAAAAATATTACCAGTTTTGAAGATTTGAATGTCAATACTAAAATTGCAGGAAATCAAATCCTGTGGAATATTTTAGAATTACCAGCCATTCAGGAGGCCATCAAATCCAATCAACCAGATAAAATGATTGACAGGGAACTGATAAAGAAAATTTATCAGAATATGATCGTCTCTTCAGAGTATAAAACCTATATTCTGGAACAAGGTCGCGATTTAAAGAAGGAAAAAGCCATTTTACTCTATATTTTTAATCAGTTCATTTTACCGAATGAAGATTTTGAAGCACATGTAGAGGATTATTTCCCCAATTGGCAGGATGATGGCGATATGATGATGCAATTCATTACAGAAATCATTCAAAAACCGGCGGCAAGCAATTTTCCGCAATTATTATCAGAAGATAAATGGAAATTTGCCAAAGATTTGCTGATGACAGCCATAGAAAAAAAAGATTTTACATTGAGCATCATTAAACCCAAATTAAATAATTGGGATGCAGAAAGAATTGCATTATTAGATATGATTATTATGCGTTTGGGTGTATGTGAATTTCTTTATTTTGAAACCATTCCAACCAAAGTAACCATTAATGAGTACATTGATATTGCAAAAGAATATAGTACGCCGCAAAGCGGCCATTTTGTAAATGGCATTTTAGATTCTATTCACAAAGAGCTGGTGTTTGTAGGTAAAATTGAAAAAGTAGAATTTAAATCCGGGCAATAATACATTTGCAGCTATGAAATTATTCCCATCAGTTACTATAACCTTATTGTTCTTTGCTATATTCGCCTGCAGTACGCATCATAAAGAAGCGAATACCGATATGAAAGCAGCATTAGATACTGCTCATTATACAACGGTAAAATGGTTAGATAGCACGGTTCAGTTTGGCGGTATACCTAAAGGTGAACATATTACGGTGCGTTTTCGGTGTAAAAATACCGGTAATGAACCATTAATATTGGTGAATGTAAGGTCTGAATGCGGTTGTACAGTAACCAGTTATACAGAACATCCCATAATGCCGGGTTTTGAAGGGTTAATTGAAGCAGCGTTTAACAGTGAACATGTGCCGGTGGGAAATGTGCGTAAAACGGTTATTGCCAATACCAATACCAAAAATGGAACGGAACATTATTTGTTTTTTGAAGGGCAGGTTATTGCAGATAGTGTTGCCAACCATTAACCATTACTTTGTATCTATTTAATCAATTATAAAACAGAATCACATGTTCAATGTTATTTTAATGGCCGGTAATCCACAGCAGGGTGGTGGATCTATTCAATTGTTTTTAATGATTGCCATCATTGCCGTATTTTACTTTTTCATGATTCGTCCGCAGGCAAAAAAAGCCAAAGAGCAAAAAAAGTTTATCGATAATCTGCAAAAAGGGGATAAAATTGTTACACTTGCCGGCATACATGCCACTGTTAACAAGGTAAATGAAGATGGTACCCTGCAAATTGAAGTAAACCCGGGCAGCTATTTAAAAATTGAAAAATCTGCCATTAGTATGGAATGGACAGCAGCACTGAATAAAGCAACTGCAGTTGCCGAAAAAAAATAATTAATTTAAGTAAGTAAAACCCGGCTGTGCAAACATGGCCGGGTTTTTTATGCAATTATATCAAAAGAGAAATACTAATTTTAACCATGCTTAAAATAGGGTTAACAGGAGGAATTGGTAGTGGTAAGACAACCGTTGCAAATATTTTTAAAGTATTTGATATACCCGTGTTGGATGCAGATACTGTTGCAAAGGAATTAATGGAGAAAGATATTACAGTTGTTACTGCCATTCGTAAAGTTTTTGGCAATGAAGTGTATCTGCATGGAAAATTAAACAGAGCTTATTTAGCTGGAATTGTTTTTAAGGATGAAAATAAGTTACATGCCCTAAATGCTATTGTACATCCGGCAACCATTGCTTTTTCCCAACAATGGATGGCACAACAGCAATCTGCCTACGTAATTAAAGAAGCTGCTTTGTTTTTTGAATCGGGGTCAGATAAGGAAATGGACTATATGGTTGGGGTTACAGCCCCTTTGGAATTAAGAATTGCAAGGGTAATGAAAAGAGATAACACCACAAGATCTGCCGTACTGGCACGGATGAATCAACAAATCGATGAAAATAAAAAATTAAAACGCTGCCAATTTGTACTGCAAAACGATGAAACACAACTACTATTGCCACAGATAATAAAATTACACAGCCATTTTTTAGCATTAGCAAAAACAACTGTGTAATTCAGAAGTATAATGTTCCAATTGGATTGTTTAAAATATGTATTTGAATGCCCGGGAAATAAAAGGAATGACCAATGTTGCAAATCCGCCTGTTATTCCTGCATAACCCATAAACTGCATACGAAATGCATCATTATAAATTGGAATTGCAAACTTGTTGCCAATATGGCTGGCAGCTATAAAAAGAAAAATGGTTAATACTCCAAAACCAATCATATAAATAGCGGCACCGGCCATTTTAAAATTTACAAACAAGAAATGGTATATTAAACTGGCAATAATCATAAACAACATGGAAGAGAATATGATTGACGAAACATTTACAATTTCTGAATAAGTAAAATTGGTTAATGAACGCAATAAAAAATCGTAAAACAGATTGAAAATTGTTAACAGATAACCTGCCAAAACGCCTACTGATAAATGTTTTGAGAGTGTGGTTTGTTGATATGTGTACTCCATACATTAATTTTTAAAATTGATTGACATGCTGTTTATTTTGTAAAATTAAAGAATGTGCCGCTGCTTTTAAAATTAAAATGTGCTAAGCTATACATTTACTTTACAATAAGGTAACACCATCTTTTTAATTTCCCTTCAAAATCAAATGGTGTTGTGGCTCTTGTAATGTCTTTAATAGCAGCTGCTTTAATATTGTCCTTATCTATCACAAATCGGGTAAAATTGGTGCTGAAATATATTTTACCGCCTGTGGGTAATGCAGTCAGCACATCATTCAATAACTCCACATGATCACGTTGTATATCTAAAATATCCTTCATTCTTTTGCTGTTACTAAAAGTGGGCGGATCCATGATTACCAAATCAAAACTATTGGGTGGTAAAGTTTTTAAGTATTGTTTTACATCAGCATGTATAAAATGAAATGCGTCTGCATTTTTCAATCGGTTAATCGAAAAGTTATCCTGAGCCCATTGTAAATATGTTTTCGATAAATCAATCGTTGTAACACTTGCAGCTTTTCCTGCTGCCGCATACACTGAAAAAGAACCGGTATATGCAAATAAATTCAAAACACGTTTGTCACCAGCCTCGTTGCGAACCATTTGGCGGGTAATGCGGTGGTCTAAAAACAAGCCGGTATCTAAGTAGTCGGTTAGGTTTACTAAAAATTTTAACCCATTTTCTGTAACAGTAAAATATTGTTTGGTATCGCCTGTTTTTTCATATTGATTGTTTCGGTTGGCCTTTCTTTTGCGTTCTTTAATGTAAATATTTTCGTTGGCTATCCCAAGATATTTGCTTATCAAAGCAACACAAGCCTCTAACCATTCCGTATGCTGCTCCTCTGTCATCTGGTGCCTGCGCTGGTATTCGGCTAAATACACTTTATCCTCATACAAGTCAATACAAAAAGGGAATTCAGGTAAATCATGATCATAAACCCGCCAGCAGGTAATATTTTGTTTTTTTGCAATTTTATATTTGTGTTTAAAAACCTTCATCAAGCGGTTTTCAAACATTGCAGCTTTTTGAGGTGAAAGAATGGGGCTGAATGGCTGATCGTTCGGGGTATCCATATCGGCCAAAATTAAGTGCATTGCCAAATATTTGTCCGAAATTTTTCTATGGCAGTGTTGTTGAATAATGATGGGAACGTTGCAGTGTGCGACGCAACCGGTGTTTAATAGCATTACAAAATGCTGGCTACCAAATTATCTGATTCTTCATGAAGTGCTTTGGAATAAAAACTACCTTTGCGCCCAATATGAAGTCAAAAACACTGAAACAAAATAAAATCAACATTATTACGCTGGGGTGTAGTAAAAATCTGGTAGATAGTGAGGTGCTGAGTGGGCAGTTATCAGCCAATGCTATTCCCGTAGTGCATGAAAATACTAAAACCGACCATAATATTGTGGTGGTAAATACCTGCGGTTTTATTGATAAAGCCAAAGAAGAAAGTATTGATACCATTTTAAATCAGGTAGAATTAAAGCGCAGGGGAAAATTAGACAAAGTATATGTAACCGGTTGCCTGAGTGAACGTTACAGAAACGATTTGGAAAAAGAAATACCCGAAGTAGACGCCTGGTTTGGAACCATGGAACTGCCATTAATTTTAAAACAATTAGGTGCCGATTACAAATCTGAATTATTGGGCGAACGCTTATTAAGTACGCCCAAACATTATGCCTATCTTAAAATTAGTGAGGGCTGTAACAGAACTTGTGCTTTTTGTGCCATACCCCTTATGCGGGGCAGCCATGTTAGCAAACCCATTGAAGCCATTGTTGCAGAAGCAGAAACCTTGGTTAAAAAAGGTGTTAAAGAAATTATGCTGATTGCGCAGGAGTTAACTTATTATGGCTTAGATATATACAAAAAACGTTCATTGCATGTTTTACTGAAGCAACTGGCCGATGTGAAAGGGTTGGAATGGATTCGGCTGCATTATGCATATCCCAATAAATTTCCGTTGGAAGTGTTGGCTGTAATGCGTGAAAAGAAAAATATTTGCAATTATTTAGATATGCCCTTGCAGCATGCCAGCAATAACATGCTAAAGGCCATGCGCCGAAACAGCACTAAAGAAGAAATGAGTGCATTGATTAAAACCATACGGCAGGAAGTACCGGGTATTTGTTTGCGAACAACGTTAATTGCCGGATTTCCGGGAGAAACGGAAGAAGATGTAACAGAACTGAAATCTTTTCTGGAAGAGCACCGCTTTGACAGAGTTGGAATTTTTACATACAGCCATGAAGAAAATACCGGCGCTTATACTTTAGAAGACAATATACCTGCTGAAGTAAAACAACGAAGAGCACAGGAAATAATGGAAGTGCAGCAGGAAATTAGTCTGGAAAAAAATCAGGAAAAAGTAGGGTGGATATTTAAAGTATTGATTGATAAAAAAGAAGCAGGCCGCTATATAGGCAGAACAGAGTTTGATAGTGTTGAAGTGGATAATGAAGTAATTATAGCAACTGATCAAAAACTTTCTGTTGGAGAATTTGTTAACGTACGTATTACAAAAGCGTATGATTATGATATAGAAGGGGAACTGGTGTTGTAAAATGAATTTGAATGATTGAGCAGTTTGCCCTCATCAATTTTTTTAAATAGTAACAAGTATTCATACATGGAAGCACAGTATAGTTATTTACCTATTGAGTCCACCGGTTTTTTTTCTAAAATTGCAGTAGAGTATGTTCAACAACATGAAGGTTTAAGCCCTTTTTATCAACACTCCGTTTCAATAGAAGGCATTCAGGCAGCCATTCAGGCGCGGCAACAAACTATCAATCATCGCCAATTATTGTATGATGTTTTAGTGGAACAATCTGCAGGTTTATCACTTACAACTCTGCAGCAAAATAACTTGCAGGCTATTCTGAGTGAAAATACCTTTACCATTACAACGGCCCACCAACCCAATATTTTTACCGGCCCATTGTATTTTATTTACAAAATTATACATGCTATTCAGCTGGCTGATTATTTAAAAGTACAATTACCCCAATATCATTTTATTCCATTTTATTATATGGGTAGTGAAGATGCTGATTTGGATGAGTTAGGGACAATTACAATTGATGGAAAACAACTTACCTGGCAAACCAAACAAACAGGTGCAGTAGGCAGGATGAAGGTAGATCAGTCTTTTCTGCAACTGATAGAGGAAATAAAAGGACAAATTGATGTATTGCCACATGGTAAGCAATTAAGCACTCTATTCGCCAATGCTTATACGTTAGGTAAAACAATACAGCAGGCTACTTTGGAACTGGTGCATACTTTATTTGCTAATTTTGGTTTGCTGATATTAATACCCGATAATGCCCGTTTAAAAAAAGTATTTGAACCGGTTATCATTAAAGAATTGTCCGAACAATTTTCGCATCAGGCAGTGGAAGCTACTATCCGCGAAATGCAGCAGCATTATCCCATTCAAACGCAAGGGCGCACCATTAATTTATTTTATTTGATGGATACCTATCGGGAACGTATTGAATGTGAAAACAATGTATTTGTTGTAAAAAAAGCCGGCTTGCAATTCAGTAAAGAAGCCATATTGGAAGAACTGCAGCAGCATCCCGAACGATTTAGTGGAAATGTTATTTTAAGGGGGTTATTTCAGGAAACTGTGTTACCCAATATTGTTTTTATTGGTGGCGGTGGCGAATTGGCTTATTGGTTAGAATTAAAGCGGGTTTTTGAATCGGCAGGCGTGCCTTATCCTATGTTATTGTTACGCAATTCGTTTGTTTTAATACAAGAACGTCAGTTGGAAATATGGCGTTCGTTGCAATTTAGTGTAGAAGATTTATTTAAACCGGTATTGCATTTGCAAAATGAATATGCAAAAAGACATAGCGATTATTCTTTATCATTAAATGATGAGATAGCGCAAATCAGAGCTATTTATGCGCTCATTTCGGCGCATGCTGCTAAAGCAGATAGTGCTTTAACTACACATGTTCAGGTATTACAGCATCGGGCCATTGAAAAAATTGAACAATTAGAGAAAAAGATGGCAAGAGCAGAAAGGCGAAAATATGCAACTGATATGCAACGAATTGCCAACATTAAAACACAATTATTTCCTAATAATAATCTGCAGGAGCGTGTGGAGAATTTTTCTGTATTATATGGAAAACATGGCCCTGAATTATTTCATCATATTTATGCAGCTTCAAAATCATTTGGGCAGCAAATGGGCATTATTGCAATGTCTTAAATATCAAACTGATTTACCCAGTCTGATTTTATTTTAGAAATTTTTTCTTTTATTTCCTGTTCTAACTGAATTTTATATTGTTCTACCAAAGTACCTGTAATGGGTTCAAAAGTACCAATTATTTCTGCGGCCAAAATACCGGCATTTTTTGCAGCATTTAAGGCAACTGTGGCTACCGGCACACCGTTGGGCATTTGGAGAATGGATAAAATAGAGTCCCACCCATCTATTGAGTTAGATGATTTGATGGGTACGCCAATAACCGGCAATGGCGTAATGGCAGCCAGCATACCGGGTAAATGAGCAGCTCCGCCGGCGCCTGCAATAATAATTTTTAATCCCCTTTGTTTTGCTTTTTGTGCATACTCAACCATGCGCAGCGGTGTTCTGTGTGCCGAAACAATGGTTAATTCAAATGGAATTTTAAATTGTGTCAATATATCTGCAGCAGCCTGCATTACGGGCAAATCGCTGTCGCTTCCCATTACAATACCTACTTTAATGTTTCCTGTTTCCATATCATTTTTTTTATACTGCAATTTGTAATTGCCGTTTATATAGTTGAATGGTGTTTTCAAAACCCAAATACAATGCATCGCAAATTAAGGCATGGCCAATGCTCACTTCATCCAAATGCGAAATATGTTGCCTGAAATAGTGAAGGTTATATAAATCTAAGTCGTGCCCTGCATTAATACCCAAACCTAAGGTGGACGCTAATTTTGCAGCTGACTGATAAGGTTGAATAGCCATTTCCTTTTTTCCTGCAGCAAATTCACGGGCATACATTTCTGTATACAATTCAATTCTGTCGGTATTGGTTTTGGCTGCGGCTTCTACCATTTTTAAATCCGGGTCTATAAAAATTGATACCCGGATTCCTGCCTTTTTAAATGTGCCGATGATATCTATTAAAAAATCTTTGTGTTGAATCGTGTCCCAGCCATGGTCGCTGGTTAATTGTTTTGTGGCATCGGGTACTAATGTTACCTGATCTGGTTTAGCAGCCAGCACCAGCTCAACAAACTTTTGTTCAGATGGGTTTCCTTCTATATTAAATTCAGTAGTAATTACTTTTTTAATATCCAACACATCCTGGTAAGTAATATGCCGTTCATCAGGTCGCGGATGCACAGTAATACCTTCTGCACCAAAAAGCTGTGCATCGATAGCTGCTTTGACTACATTGGGATTATTGCCACCCCTGGCATTGCGTAAAGTGGCAAATTTATTAATATTGACACTTAACCGTGTATTCATACAACTGAGTTATTTTATGCAAAGTAATTATAAAAAATGCAATGCCGCAATATTGGTCAGTATTGAATATTTTCTTTAATTATGTTGAAAGTAAAGAAGTTGAATTACTGTATGGTTCATTTGAAAACTACAGTAACTTCGCATAGAACTTTGTAAAAGAGCAATTGTTCTTACTGTTATGTCGTATGCCACATTAGAAGCCTGCATCAATGATTTAGAAAAAAATGGTCACTTAGTGCGTATTAAAGAAGCCGTAGACCCCAATTTGGAGATGGCTGCTATTCATTTAAGAGTGCATGCTGCAGGTGGGCCGGCATTGTTGTTTGAAAATGTAAAGGGTACACCGTATAGAGCTGCTTCCAACATTTTTGGAACAGTGGAAAGAAGTAAATTTATTTTTCGAGATACTTTTCAATTGGTACAACAGTTAATTGAGCTGAAAGATAATCCCATTAAAGCACTACAATCACCTTTTAAATATTTATACACCGGATGGGCTGCATTGAAAGCATTGCCCTTAAAAAATCCCATTCTAAAGCCGGTATTAGCTAATCAAATTCAAATCAGTGATTTGCCGTTAATACGGCACTGGCCCAATGATGGCGGGGCATTCGTTACGCTTCCGCAAGTGTATACGGAAGATGTTGAACAACCTGGCATTATGCATGCTAATCTTGGCATGTACCGCATTCAATTAACAGGGAATGATTATGTATGGAATAAAGAAATTGGGTTGCATTATCAATTACACAGAGGTATTGGTATTCATCAAACAAAAGCCAATGCAAAAGGCGTTCCATTAAAAGTAAGCTGTTTTGTGGGTGGCCCGCCGGCACATAGTTTGGCAGCAGTAATGCCATTACCAGAGGGCATAAGCGAAATGGTTTTTGCAGGGGCATTGGGTGCCAGAAGATTTCGTTATACCTATGTAGATGGATTTGCCATTAGTACTGATGCTGATTTTGTAATTACGGGTGAAGTAATGCCGGGAGAAAACAAACCGGAAGGACCATTTGGTGACCATTTAGGTTATTATAGTTTGAAACATCCATTTCCTGTAATGAAAGTGCATAAGGTATTTGCAAAGAAAAATGCCATTTGGCCATTTACGGTTGTAGGCAGGCCACCACAGGAAGATACCAGTTTTGGAGCATTAATTCATGAACTTACCGGTAATGCTGTTACAAAGGAAATTCCGGGTGTGCGTGAAATTCATGCAGTGGATGCTGCAGGTGTACATCCATTGTTGCTGGCTATTGGCAGCGAAAGATATACGCCATTTAATCCTGCCAGAGAGCCTGCGGAAATTTTAACCATTGCCAATCATATTTTGGGAACCGGCCAATTGAGTCTGGCTAAATTTTTATTCATTACTGCTGATGATACCAAACAGTTAACTACATCTAACGTACCTGAATTTATGCAGTTTGTAATGGAGCGAATTGATTTTACCCGGGATGTGCATTTTTATACCAATACCAGTATTGATACATTGGATTACAGCGGAGCAGGATTCAACAAAGGCAGTAAGGTAGTATTTGCTGCATACGGAAATCCAATTAGGCGCTTATGCACTGAGGTGCCTGTTCAATTAAAAGAACTCCATTCTTTTGAAAATGCGCAACTGGTAATACCCGGGGTTATTGCCATAACAGCACAGCCTTATACAGATACAGATGCAGCAAAACAAACTTTAGAAATTTTAGAAACACAACTCAAAGAGAGATGGAATACATTGTCTGATGTGGCTTGTATTGTATTCTGTGACAGCAGTGTATTTACTGCGGCTACCCTCAACAATTTTTTGTGGGTTACCTTTACGCGTTCCAATCCATCGCATGATATACATGGTATTGGTGCCTTTATTGAAAACAAACATTGGGGTTGCAAAGGACCATTGGTAATTGATGCACGCATTAAACCACATCATGCTCCTCCGGTTGAAGTATTGCCGGAAATCCAAAAAAAAATCGATCCGATTTTTGCAAAAGGCGGAAGTTTATATGGAATTGTATAAGCTGTTACAATAATATGCCTCTTAAAAAAAGATAGGCTACACTGAAATAAATAATCAGACCGGTAACATCCACCAATGTTGCCACAAAAGGCGCGGAAGAAACTGCAGGGTCGGCCCCCAATTTTTTAAGCAGCATAGGCAACATTGAGCCGGATAGGGTTCCCCATAAAACCACTCCAATTAAACTTACCCCAACCGTAAATCCAATTAACAACCAGTGGGTACCATATAAGTTCTGAATAATGCCATGCTGCATTAAAACATGCCAGGATGCAATTCTGATAAAACCAATGAGTCCCAAGATACTTCCTAAAATAATTCCACTGCTAATTTCTCTGCGCATTACCCGCCACCAGTCGGTTAAAGAAACTTCGCCCACTGCCATTGCCTGAATAATAAGGGTAGAGGCCTGCGAGCCGCTGTTGCCGCCACTCGACATAATGAGTGGAACAAATATGGATAAAACAACAGCTTTTTCAATTTCATCGGCAAAATAGGCCATCGCTGTTGCAGTTAGCATTTCACTTAAAAATAAAACGATAAGCCATCCTACTCTTTTTTTGATGAGTTTTAAAAAAGAGATATCCAAATAAGGCTCATCTAATGCTTCCGTTCCACCTATTTTTTGTATGTCTTCACTAAATTCTTCATTGGTTACCCAAAGTATATCATCAATGGTAACAATACCCAATAAAATATTATTGTCATCCACTACCGGTAAAGCTACCCGGTTATTCATTTTAAAAATTTTACCGGCATATTCCTGATCGTCATGTACATTCAATGTAATGACTCTTCCATCCATAATTTCTGAAACCAAAGCGTTGGGTACTGCCAATAAAATATCCTTAATACGTATATCATCTAATAATTCCCCTTTGTGGTTAATGACATAAATCACATCAATGGTTTCGCTATTCTTGGCAAATTTTCGGATAGTAGCAAAAACTTCTTCTATGGTATTGTATTCATATACATACACATAGTCGGGTGTCATTAAGCGGCCTACAGAATCTTCCGGATAACCTAATAAAGCCAATGTAATTTTTCTTTCTTCTGGATTGAGTAGTTTAATTAAATCGCGAATAATATGATTGGGCAATTCTGCTAAAAAAGCAGTTCTGTCATCGGGTGGCAATTCATTCAGTAATTCAGCAGTTTTGGCAGGTGGTAAGGTTTTAATAATGTCTTTCTGTTGCGCAATATCTAAAATTTTAAAAACATTGATGGCTCGGTGAATAGACATGTTAGAGAGGATGGTAGCCTCTTCATCCGGAAATTGGTTTACCAATTCAACAACATCGCTGATATGCAGGTTATTTAAAAAATAGGAAAGCCCTTCTTTGTTATCAGATTGCAAATAATGCAAGAATTGGTCTTCTTTGGAAATATTTTTTTTTGAAATTTCAGCCATATTGCAATTTAAGCCTTTAACAGAGGAAGAAAAAATTTGAGATACTGAATTCTGCTAACTTCGCCTGCATTAGTGAATAAGAAATGATATTACCAGATTTAATCATAGCACCCTCTCCAAAAGGAGGGAGAGGAGTATTTGCTTTAGCCGTTATACCATCCGGAACCATTATTGAAATTTCACCGGTGTTGGTTTTTAGTAAACAGGAACGTTTGATTGTAGAGCAAACTTTGTTATATAATTACATTTTTGAGTGGGGTAGGTCGCGGAAGCTGGCAGCATTAGGGTTAGGCTATCTATCTTTATACAATCATGATTATGATGCTAATGCTGATTATACGATGGATTTTGAAAGCGCATTAATGACGATTACTACTGTAAAAAAAATTAATAAAGGCGATGAGATTTTTATTAATTACAATGCAAATCCAAATGATACAACAAAAATTTGGTTCGATGCAAAATAATTTGATACAGTTATAAAAAGGGGCTGTAAGAATACAGCCCCGTAATTCACCAAAACCCAACTATAAAAAAATTACCAATACTTATAGCCAATTAATCGTGCTAATTCAATTTTAGCCAGGCATAATTGGTATTCATATTGCAATCTGGTTAAAGCAGCCCTTTGCACGTTGGTACTGGCATTGGTTAACTCTAAATTGGTGCCTGTACCATTTAAAAACCGGGAAGCGGCTAATTTTTCTGCATATACAGCTTCTTCAATTTGTCCGGTTGTATTTTGAATTCGTTCCATATTACTTTTAATATCGGTAAGGGCTTGCTGTATATCTTTTCGATAATTATTATTTAATGTTTCCTGTGCCAATTCATTTTGTTTTACAATATTTTGTGCCAGTTTAACCTGCTGTTTGGTTTTACCACCATTATAAATAGGAATGGTGATTCCAACACCTGCAACATAATTAAAACGGGGATTTTCAACTTCAGGAACATATCCATTTTTGTAACCTGCTGCTGCCTGTAAACCTACTATTGGTTTATTGGAAAGTTTGGCAATATTTACATCGCTTAAAGCCTCTTTTATTTTATCTTTCATAATAACAAAATCCATATTGGTGGCTTGTGCAATGCTGATTAAATCATCAATATTATTGGTAGCTGTTAAATCAAAATCGAATGTTGTTCCATTTTCAAAATTGGTGCCGGTAGTATATGCCAGTAAATTTAGTTGCTTTTGTAATGAATTTAGAAGATCAACTTTTCTGTTTTGTTCATTATCAATTGCGGCTTGTATATTCATTACATCAATTTTAAGTGCATCGCCATTTTTTAATTTTGCATCTACTATTTTTTTATTGTCATTTAAAAACTTTAAAACACTATCCTGAATTGCAATTGCTTTTTTCAAATAAACCATATTATAATAAATAATGGAAACCTGATTGGCTAATTGCGATTTTACATTTGCAAGATTATGTGTGGCAGTTTGCAATTCATCTTTCGATTTTTCAATATTGGCTTTCAATCTTCCAAAATCAAATAATGCATATTGCGCATTCATACTGGCATTCATACTGTTAACAGGCGCAAACTGAAAATCGGTACCACCTAATGGGATGGTGATTTTTGGTTGTACATATGCATAACTGGCATTACCGGTAATTTCCGGCATATTATTCAGTTTGGTAAGTTCTAATTTTTGTTGTGCAGTACTAATGGTATTATTTACTTCTTTTACTTTGGGATTAAAAGTAAAAGATTGATTAATCAAATTTTTTAATTCTGTGTTTACCTGCACTTGTGCCTGGCAAAAAACAGCTATTAAAGTAAATAATATTAAAAAATTATATTTTTTCATCTTTCCTTATTTTAATTCAATTGTTATGGTACGTTTAAACAATACTGGATGTTGACTTAATGCGCTTCACTGGCTGCTTTCATCATCGCTGCTTTCTCTGCTGCATTTTGTTTTTTTACTCTTAAAAATGCCACTAAAGGAATTACCATTACAAAAAATATAGCAATTAATCTAAACGTATCCAGATAAGCTAAGTAATAGGATTGCCTTTCTACTGAAGCATTGATAAAACCATAAGCCTGATGGGTTGCATCCTGTAAACTGGCGCCTGTTTTACTGATTAAATCCTGTGCAATGATTTGCACACGCTGTAATAGTAAAGGAGAACCTGATGGCATATTACTTACCAAATCACTCCTGTGTTGTGCATATTGGTGTGATATATAATTGTTGGCCATGGCAATACCAAATGCGCCACCTAATTGCCGGATCATATTATTTAATGAAATACCTGCAGCATAATCTTTGGGTTCAAGTCCGGCTACTGCCTGATTAATAAGTGGTAATTGTACCATTGAAATGCCAATTGCTCTCAATAATAATGGTACAAAGAAGTCCCATTTACCTACATCCGAACTTACTTCTGAGGTTAATACACTATAAGCTGCAAACAGTAAAAAACCTGCTACAACAAATGGAATGGGTGATACGCCTTTACTCATTATTTTTCCTACAATGGGCAGCATTACGACAGCAGCAAGTGTAGGGGGCAGTAGTGAAATGCCGGTATCGTATGCAGTAAAACCCAATATACGTTGTGCCAATACCGGATATACAAATACAGAAGTAAATAATCCCAATCCTGCAACGAAAGTAAAAATGGTGGTAAATGCCAGATTACGATTACCCAATACCCTTAAATTAACAGCAGGTTCTTTAATACTTAACTCATAAATAATAAAGCCTATTATACCTACCACTGCAATAACAGAACATATACGTATGGCAGAACTACTAAACCAATCATCTGCTTCACCCCGTTCCAATACAAATTGTAAACAGCCAATACCTGCTGCCAGCAATAGTATACCGTTGTAATCGATATGTATGGATTTTTTCTTTTTCCCTTCGCCTTCCTTTTTTTCAATAAAGTAGAAAGTAAGCATGGTAGCAATAATGCCAATAGGAATATTAATCATAAAAATCAGAGGCCAGGAAGCGTGGTCTATAATATATCCGCCAAGTGTTGGCCCCAGCGTTGGCCCCAGTACAATACCCATCCCAAACAATCCGGAAGCAATTGGGCGATCCTGTGGTTCAAATGCATCAAATAAAATGGCTTGGGAGGTAGATAGTAGCGCTCCACCTCCAATGCCCTGCACAAAGCGCCAAGCAATAATTTCAACCAGCGAGGAAGATTGGGCGCACATGTACGATGCTGCTGTAAAAATGATCATGGATACCAGATAATAATTTTTACGGCCAAAATATTCGGCTAAAAATCCGGTTAGGGGAATAATAATTACGTTTGCTATGGCATAAGAAGTAATTACCCAGCTAATATCTTCTATACTTACGCCCAAACTTCCACTCATATCATTTAAAGCCACATTTACAATAGATGTGTCAATTAATTCCATTACGGCTGCTGTAACGGTAGTTAACACAATAATGGTACGGGCAAATCCTTTTGGTGTAGCCATGAATTTTTTTTATTTGTTATTAGCAACTACATATACACTTAAACCGGCCCTCAATAAATCTTTGAATTGATCAATATTGTCGAAATTTATTTTAACAGGCACACGTTGGGTAACTTTTACAAAGTTGCCGCTAGAATTATCTGGAGGAAGCAAGGCAAATTTGGCACCTGTAGCATCACTTAAATTGGCAATGGTTCCTGTAATTTTTAAATTCGGATAAGCATCTATATTAATTTCAACTCTTTTGCCCCTATATAAATGGCGAAGCTGGTTTTCTTTAAAATTGGCCACTACCCAATAAGTACTATTGTCAACAATCGAAAACAATGGGGTGCCCTCTTGCACAAACTGGCCTTCGCTAACATTTCGTTTGCCAATTTTCCCCGATTGTGGCGCAAAAATTTTAGTGTAAGTTAATTTAAGTTTTTGTTGGTCAATTTTTGCTTGTTGCACAGCAATAGATGCTTCGGCTTTTTCAACTGATGCTCTTAACACAGCCAGTCTGCTATCGGCCGCATTATAATCCCTATGCGAGTTTTGATATTGCTGAAGTGCTGTTTCATAATTGTACTGTGTGTCGTCTAATTGTTTTTTGGTAATGGCTTCAGCTACAAATAAATTTTTATCTCTATTCAAATCCTGTTGCGCTTTCTTCAGTCTTAATTCGCTTAAGTCAATATTCCCTTTGTTTACTTTTAAAGTAACCAATGCATTATTTAAAGTAGCTCTGGCATTTACAATATCTATTTTTGTTTGAGCCAAAGTAGCCTCCATTTCTTTCAGTTGCAACAATAAATCTGCATCATCAATTTCTGCTACCAATTGTCCGGCTTTTACACTGTCATAATCTCTTATATACAATGTTTTAATATAACCTGAAATCCTGGGTAAAACAGGGGTAATTTGCCCCTCAACCTGAGCATCGTCGGTAGTTTCATGGGTTAGTGCAAATTTTATTTTATCGAAAATAAAATACCCTGCTATCAATAAAACCGCAATGAGTATAATTAATCTGATGGGTGATTTTTTCTTTTGTTCCTGTGCTTGCTGTTCCATGTATTTTGATGATTTATTTTTTATGATTGTAATAATGTAGAATGAACCATTTGTTGAATGTGTGTAACGAGTCGTTTCCTAAAATGTTCATCGGAGTAAGGATTAAAATCTTTATTACTTTCTCTGAAAATATATACACAACAAATTTGTTTCGATTTCAGTACCTGATTAATGGTACCGATAATGCTGGCAAAAAGGAGAGGAGCATCTACCTTTTTAAATACTTTTTTTCGAATACCTTTTTCAATAATTTTTGTAAAATTGTTGATGTTCTGCGTTACTATTTCAATCACTTTCTTATGCAAATCTTTTCGCTGCGAAACCAGCATTTCCTGTTCCATCACCTTATGAAAATCTGGATAGGATAAAAAGCGATCTACATAAGCTTCTATAATTAAATCAATTTTTTCAATTTCACTAAGGTTTTTATCATTTTCCAAATCCTCAATACGACCCCTTATATAACGAACCTTTTCTTCTACTATGGCTTCGAACAATTTCTCTTTTGAACCAAAATAGTAGTTTACCATAGCAAGATTCACTTCTGCTTTCTGTGCTAAATCACGAATTGAAGTGCCCTCAAATCCCTTTTCTGAAAAAAGGGAAATGGCGGTTTGTATAATCAATTCCTTCTTGTCTATACTCATAGTGTAACTATTAAAATGCAAATTTTAAACAAATGTTTGATTTAAACAAACGTTTGATTTATTTTTATCAAATTTTAATGTGTATATCAAAATAATCATGGAATTTTAGGACATTCAAACTAATATGTATACACCTACATCTACATCGTTCAATGCAGCTGATTTTGGTTCTGATTTTTTATGGGGCATTGCCATTGCAGCCGCACAAAATGAAGGTGCTCATAATTTATATGGACGCGGCCCTTCCATTTGGGATCAGTTTGCAATTCGTAGCGGAAAAATTAAGGGGAATGCCAAACCTGATGAGTGTTGCGATTTTTACCACCGTTATAAAAATGATTTGCAGTTGGTAAAACAGATGGGATTTAAAGTATTTCGTTTTTCAATTTCCTGGAGCCGAATTATACCGAATGGAACCGGTTCTGTGAATAAAGAAGGAATTCATTTTTATCATCATGTTATAGATGAATGCATTGCTTTAGGGTTAACACCCTGTATTACGCTCTATCATTGGGATTTACCATTGGCATTACAAAAGGAGGGTGGATGGACTTCTCATTCCTTACTAAAATGGTTTACAAAATATGTTACGGTTTGTATGCACGAATATGGCAACAAAGTAAAGCAGTGGATTATTCTGAATGAACCAATGGGCTTTACCTCATTGGGATATATGCTGGGTAAACATGCACCAGGAAAATCGGGTATACAACAATTTTTTGCTGCTGTACACAATGCAGTATTGGCTCAGGCTGAAGGCGGCAGAATTGTTCGTGCAATGGTGCCGGACGCAATGATTGGAACCACATTTTCGTGCAGTGAAGTTGTACCGGCTTCAGAAAAAAAAGAAGATATTGTGGCATCCAAAAAAATTGATATTTTATTTAACCGATTATTTATTGAACCTGCCTTGGGTATGGGTTATCCTTCGGATGATTTTATTTTAATGGATCGATTGCACCTATATACCAAAGCATGGAAATATACGGAAAGGATGAAATTTGATTTTGATTTTATCGGCCTTCAAAATTATTTTCCCGTTACGGTAGCCCATCAGGCTATGATTCCTTATGTGCAGGCTATTGAGGTGAAAGCTGCCAAACGTAAAGTACCGCATACTGATTTAGGCTGGGAAATTAATGCAAAAAGTTTTTATAATATTTTAAAACAGTTCGCAGATTATCCGAATGTAAATAAAATGATTATAACTGAAAATGGTGCCTGCTTTAAAGATAAACTGCACAATGGTATGATTCATGATGTGCAGCGTATTGCATATTTTAAGAGTTATTTAAGGACACTGTTACAAGCAAAAAAAGATGGAATACCTATAAAAGGATATTATGTATGGACATTAACCGATAATTTTGAATGGTCAGAAGGTTTTCAGGCTCCATTTGGGTTGGTGCATGTTGATTTTAAAACGCAACAACGTACCATCAAAAATTCAGGTTTCTGGTGGCAGCAATTTTTATTGAACACAAATCAATGA
Organism: Hydrotalea sp. GW822-HT8A01; assembly: GCF_058798575.1. Classification (NCBI taxonomy): domain Bacteria; kingdom Pseudomonadati; phylum Bacteroidota; class Chitinophagia; order Chitinophagales; family Chitinophagaceae; genus Hydrotalea; species Hydrotalea sp. GW822-HT8A01. Next base: position 3,041,650 of record NZ_CM179506.1, on the reverse strand, counting down.
TTAAAACAATGATTAAAGCAATAATGCAAAACGAGCAACGAAAATTCATTTTAATTTTTCTTTTCATTACTTTTTTTGTTACACAACAAGTAAATGCCCAAAGTATTTGGACTGCAGGTATGAAACGTCCGGATGGGAATACTATAGTATTTAATTTTCAATTAGCTACCCTGCAGCACAAAACCGTTTTGTATCTGTTAAATGGTTCGGATAAATTTTTGGTGGACAGTGTTCAATTCAGAAACGATTCTGTTTTTATACAGATGCCCGTATTTGAATCACAGTTTAAAGCCAAAGTACTGGCACCTGATTTATGGCAGGGGGTTTGGAAAAAAGGAACCTCTGCAATACCTGTTGAATTACCTTTTACAGCAACGGTTCAACCAGATAAATTTCAACAAACAAGCCCTGCTTCCGCTAATTTATCGGGCAGATGGCAGGTAACATTCACCAGACCCAATGGAACTTTACGGCCTGCCATTGCCGAATTTAAACAAACCGGTAATATTATAACGGGCACATTCTTAACACCCAGTGGCGATTACAGATACCTGAGCGGAATTGTAACCGGCGATACATTAAAGCTCTCTACTTTTGATGGAGGCCATGCTTATCTTTTTCATGCCATTGCTGAAAACGACAGCATTTTAAAAAATGGCTTTTTTTATTCTGATGCTACGGCTACTGAAAAATTTTCTGCTGTTAAAAACAGAAACGCACAATTGCCCGATTCAATTGCTGCCACTTATATGAAACCCGGTGAAACAACATTGCATTTTACTTTTCCCGATTTAAATCATCATCCGGTTTCTTTGCAGGATGCTGCGTTTAAAAATAAAGTAGTGGTTTTGCAAATTATGGGTTCCTGGTGCCCTAACTGCATGGATGAAACACAATTTCTCAGTAAGTTTTATGATGCCTATAAAGATAAAGGCGTTGCAGTAATTGCTTTGGCTTATGAATTGAGTACTGACTTTAACCGATCAAAAGCCAGTCTTGAAAAATTTCAGCATCGGTTTAATGTACAATATCCCATTTTAATTACAGGCGCTGCGGTAAATGATAGTTTGAAAACAGAGAAAACTTTACCGGCTTTACAGTCCATTAAAGTATTTCCAACGCTTATCTTTATTGGTAAAGATGGGAAAGTTGCCAAAATAGATACCGGCTTTTATGGCCCGGGTTCAGGTGAATATTATAAAAAATTTCAGGAAGATTTTGAACATACCATACAATATTTGTTGCAGCAAAATAGTACTACAGAATAATTCTAAGTATTTGTGAAATTTTAAGCAACGGATTGTAACTTTATCTATCAACATTTCCGGGTATATAAAATAATGTAAATAATTATTTCATTCATTCACTAAAACTGTATTGCTATATGAAAACAATTCGTCAATTTTTAATTGCTATACTAATTATTGCAGCACTTACTGCATTGTATATTGGATTTAGCTTAATCAACGATTCCAGTGGCCGTTCATTAGGATTGTCATACGATGATTTACAAGGCACTCCATTTTCATCTTATAGCACACCGGGTTGGTTATTGGTTGTTTTTATTGGCTTGGGAAGCCTGATTGCAGCCTGGAGCTGCATACAGCATATTGCATTTCATCCTATTCTTGTTATGGCAGAAGGAATTATTTTTGCTATTTGGATTATAATACAAATTACCATTACCGGTAACATTAATTTCCCTATTATTTTGTTTGCATTGTTTGCACTTGCCCTTATTTTATTAGGCAATCTGTTACGCAAAAAAATGTTACAACCTACGCACCACCCACCACAAACCCACCAACACAAGCATCGCGGTAAAAAAACAGCTTCACATAAAAAGTAGTTTCACAAAAAAACCGGGTAGTGTCCCGGCTTTTATGCGCTAAAATTGCTTCAACTTTTATTTAAGATAACTTCTTACAAACCATGCCCATTTTTCGTGCATTTTCAACAAACCGGTTAAAAAATCTGCATTTCCCAAATCCTTGTATTCGTCAGAAAATAAAACAATATCGTTGCGTAAACTGCGAATCATGGTTTCGTGATCATTCAACAAATTTTCTAATTGTTTCTTTTGGTTATTGGTATATTCTTCTTCCAATAAGTTGGTTAAGGCTAAAAAATCTTTTAATCTTCCTTCAGCATAATGGCCCAACATTCTTACCCTTTCTGCAATTTCATCAATTATTTCATCAATACCATTGTACATATCCTCATAAAACTTGTGCATTTCCATAAAATTACTGCCTTCAATATTCCAATGACAATTTCGTACTTTGGTGTATAGTACATATTCATCGGCCAATATCTGGTTTAATTTTTTGGCTGCTGATTGTGCATGTTGATCGTTGATTCCAATATTTGCTTTCATAAATTTTATTTTTAATGGTTCCTTACAAATTTATTGAATAAATTGAAATATCTTGTTATAAGATTGCTATATTTTGCAACTATCATTCATTGCAATGGTTATTGTTCAATTTATAACACCGGTGTTTGAGTTTTTTCAAAAAAAAATTTCTCTATTCCAATCAATGCCTTAGCTTTGCAGCGAAATAAAAAACAAATGAATTTAAATAACGTATACATGCATCATCATACACTGCCACCTTTGTAAGCAGATGATGTTTTGTGTTTATACTTTCCATAACATTAGAAGCTTACTCCGGTAAGCTTTTTTTATTTTACAAACCTTGACAAATAGGTGAAAAACAAAAATGATATGCAAAACGAAAAATTAAAATTGGCTATTCAAAAAAGTGGAAGACTACATGATGATTCAATGAAATTATTGAAAGAATGTGGTATTGATATTACCAATGGTGTAAATAAATTAAAAACCGAAGCAAGTAATTTCCCGATTGAAGTATTTTTTCTGAGAGATGATGATATACCGCAATATGTAGAAGATGCTGTTGCAGATATTGGATTTGTTGGTGAAAATGTGGTATATGAAAAAAATAAAAAAGTAGCGGTGGTTGAAAAATTAGGATTTGGTAAATGCCGTTTGTCTATTGCCGTTAAAAAAGGTGATGTGTATGCAGGCCCCGAATATTTACAGGGTAAAAAAATTGCAACCAGTTATCCCGTTTTATTACAACAATACTTACAACAAAAAAATATCAATGCCGAAATACATGAAATTAGCGGCAGTGTTGAAATTGCGCCGGGAATTGGTTTAGCAGATGCTATTTGTGATTTGGTAAGCAGCGGTTCAACTTTATTTATGAATGGATTGGCAGAATCGGAAGTAATTTTAAATTCACAGGCAGTATTAATTCAAAATGAACAATTGCCACAGCACAAACAACAATTACTGAACAAATTATTGTTTCGTATACAGGCAGTAAAAAAAGCTAAGAATAACAAATACGTTTTATTAAATGCACCCAACCATAAATTAACTGAAATCATTGCTTTGTTGCCGGGTATGAAAAGCCCAACGGTACTGCCTTTGGCAGAAAAAGGGTGGAGTAGTGTGCATAGTGTATTAAGTGAAAATCAATTTTGGGATATTATTGAACAATTAAAAAATGCCGGCGCTCAGGGCATTTTAGTAGTACCCATTGAAAAAATGATTATTTAAATAAATTTTACCATGCAAGTTTTTGAAAATCCTGCTCCTCAAGTTTGGAAAGAATTATTACAACGTCCCGTTTTTGATAATACCGGTTTACAGGCTACCGTACAAAATATTTTAAAAGAAGTAAAACTAAACGGAGATGCAGCCATACGTTCATTTACACTTTCATTAGATAAAGTTTTATTGGAAGATATAGCAGTGCAGGAAGCTGAGATTGCATCTGCAAGCTTCAAAATAAAACCTGAACTTAAAAATGCCATTCAGGTTGCGGCCAATAACATTACATTATTTCATGAAAAGCAATTACAACCAGTTGAGAAAATTGAAACAATGCCAGGTGTTGTATGCTGGCGTAAATCAGTACCTATTGATAAAGTTGGATTATATATTCCAGGAGGTTCAGCGCCATTATTTTCAACTTTATTGATGTTAGCTATTCCTGCAAAAATTGCCGGTTGTAAAGAAATTGTTTTGTGTACGCCTCCACGTAAAGATGGTACCGTTAATGAAGTAATATTATATACGGCATCCTTACTTGGAATTAAAAAAGTATTCAGTATTGGAGGAGTACAGGCTATTGGCGCCATGGCATACGGCACCAATACCATACCGCAGGTATATAAAATTTTTGGACCAGGTAATCAGTATGTAACCGCTGCTAAGCAATTGATACAACAGGAGGGTGTTGCTATTGACATGCCTGCCGGCCCCAGCGAAGTATGCGTATTGGCCGATGAAACGGCTAATGCAGCATTTATTGCAGCAGATTTATTATCGCAGGCTGAGCATGGACCAGATAGTCAGGTAATGTTGGTAACAACACATGCTTCATTGGTAACCTTGGTCTTGGAGGAAATTGAAAAGCAACTAAAGATGCTGCCTCGTAAAACATTAGCTAAAAAATCTTTGGATAATAGCAAATGTATTGTACTTCAAAAAATGGAGGAAGCCATAGCATTTGTAAATGCTTATGCAGCCGAACATTTAATTCTGCACTGCCGGCAACCGGAACTGATTGCCGAACAAATTACCAATGCAGGTTCTGTATTTTTAGGTGTATTTTCTCCTGAAAGTGTGGGTGATTATGCCAGTGGTACCAATCATACTTTACCTACCAACGGGTTTGCAAAAGCCTATAGTGGCGTAAGTGTAGACTCATTTGTAAAAAAAATTACCTATCAGCAACTAACACAGGATGGATTGGCATTAATTGGCCCATCAGTAGCATTAATGGCAGCGGCAGAAGGATTGGATGCGCACCGTAATGCTGTTCAAATCCGATTAAATACGATGGAATAATGTTTCTCGCAAACGCATAAATTCATAGATCATGTCATTCTCATTACAAAAATTAATTAGAAAAAATATTGCTGCATTAAAACCCTACTCCTCTGCAAGAGATGAATTTAGCGGGGACGCTTCGGTTTTTTTAGATGCCAATGAAAACAGTCTGGGTTCTCCATTACTGAAATGGTATAACCGTTATCCCGATCCGCATCAAAAAAAATTAAAAGCTGCCATTAGCTCTGTAAAATCAGTTCCCGCCTCACAAATATTTTTAGGGAATGGTAGTGATGAATGTATTGATGTACTATACAGAACTTTTTGTGAACCGGGAGTTGATAATGTAATTATTTGCCCGCCTACCTACGGCATGTACGAGGTATCGGCTGCCATTAATAATATTGAAATAAGAAAAGCACCTTTAACAGAGCATTTTCAGTTAGACACCATTCATTTGGAAAATTTGGTAGATATCCATACCAAAATTATTTGGCTTTGTTCTCCCAACAATCCAACCGGTAATTCATTGAATCGGGTTGATATTGAAACCATTCTCAACAATTACAACGGCATTGTTGTAATAGATGAGGCATACATTAATTTTTCGTGCCAAAAATCTTTTATTCAGGAGCTATCCAATTATCCTAATCTTGTTATTCTGCAAACTTTTAGTAAAGCCTGGGGACTGGCCGGTTTACGATTGGGAATGGCCTTTGCACATGAACCGATTGTGGAAATAATGGATAAAGTAAAACCGCCATATAATATCAATCAGGTTACACAGGATTTGGTAACAGATGCATTGCAGGAAGTAGGTATGGTAAATGATATGATTAAAGAATTAGTAGCCATGCGTGGAGCATTGGCCAAAGTGTTTCAACAAATACCGGTGGTAGAGAAAGTGTATCCATCGGATGCTAATTTTTTATTGGTTAAGGTAAAAAATGCATCATCGGTTTATAACTATTTATTAACAAAAGGCATTGTGGTGCGTGATAGAAGTAATGTGCAGCTGTGCGAAGGTTGTTTGCGCATTACCATTGGTACTGAAAAAGAAAACACTTTATTGGTAGATGCCCTTGCAGCCATTGAATAACATTGAATTATTCGCTTCAAAACTAAAATCTTTATCTATCTTTAGAAGCCCAAAAACAATTGAAGCTAATTTCAATCATTTAAAAACTATCTTCTCGCATTTTCTCACTTGTAATATAAAATATATGCGTATGAAAAAATTAATTTTATCATTAGCGGTAACTGCTCTCTCAGTATTGTTTGTTCAGGCGCACAATGCTGTTTACAGTGATTCCACCATACAAAAATCGGGTACTATTGTGCCTGATCCGGATAATGCAGGCCTGATTTTACCCAAAGGATTTGGTGCTTTAAAAGTAACTGATACTTATGGTAAGCCCAGGCATATTGCTGTAACTCCGGAAGGATATATTTATGTAAAATTGGCTCGTTTATTTAACGGCAATGGTATTTATTTACTGAAAGATAAAAATGGTGATGGAAGGGTGGATGAAGGTACCGGTTTTGGAAATTATATAGGTACTGGTATAGCATTGAAAAACAATTACTTATACGCTTCATCCGATGAAAATGTTTATCGTTATAAACTAAATAATCAGCATGAGGTATTAACACCCAATCAACCTGAAGAAATTGTTCATGGGTTATTGAACAGAAGAGAACATGAATCAAAATCCATTACATTAGATAATGATGGCAATATTTATGTAAATGTTGGTGCTTACTCCAATGCCTGCCAGGTACAAGACAGAGTAGCCGGCAGTCCGGGTATGAAGCCCTGCCCCATATTAGATTCTGCCGGAGGTATTTGGCAATTTAAAGCCGATCAACTCCATCAATCTTACGGTAACGGTGTACATTATGCTACTGGTGTGCGTAATACAGTAGGGATAGACTGGAATACACAAACCAATTCACTGTTTGTTATGCAACATGGTCGTGATCAGTTGCATGATAACTGGCCCAATTTATATACCATACAACAAAGTGCCGAATTACCGGCTGAATGTATGTATGAATTGTATAAAGGTGCGAATGCCGGATGGCCATATATTTATTACGATCAAATACAACACAAAAAAATTTTAGCGCCCGAATATGGTGGCGATGGTAAAAAAACAGCAGGTGAAGATGCCATCAATCCTGTTATTGCGTTTCCCGGTCATTTAGCCCCGGATGGTCTATTATTTTATACCGGAAATATGTTTCCTGAAAAATACAAACATGGCGCTTTCATTGCATTTCATGGTAGTTGGAACAGGGCACCTTTACCACAGGAAGGCTATTATGTAGTATTTGTACCTTTTAAAGATGGAAAGCCTACTGGAAAATGGGAAGTATTTGCAAATGGTTTTGCAGGAAAAGCACCCATCACATCGGCTCGAAATGCACACCGTCCCTGTGGTTTAGCGCAAGGCCCTGATGGTTCTTTATATGTAACCGACGATAATAAAGGTGCCATTTACAGAATTATTTATACCGGTAAGGAATAATGCCATATACATGATAATAGATTTTTTGTAAGACATAAAATATGCTTTACTAAGGATGGTGCTCATGATGTTTGAAAAAATTACTGAATTCCAAATTATTAATTTTTATACATGTTAAAAAAATATAGTTTTTTAATTATTGGTTTGTTTTTTATTTGGATATTTTCCGCTGCTATCCCCCCATTTCAAAATACAAGCAATAAAGCATCCATGCAGCGCGGAGAAAAAGTGTATAATAAAGTTTGTCTTCCCTGCCATATGGCCGATGGGGGAGGTGTTCCTAATATGAATCCGCCACTCATTCAAACTTCTTATGTACTGGGTGATAAAACAAAATTGATTTCAATTGTTTTGCATGGCATGACCGACAGAGTTGCTATTGATGGTGATTATTATTCGAATAATATGGCACCTCATAATGATTTAACAGATCAACAAATTGCAGATGTACTCACTTTTGTACGCAACAATTTTGGTAACAAAGCCAGTGCCATTACTCCGAGTGAAGTGAGATTAGTAAGATTTAAAAAACAGTAATTACAAATTATTCTTTTCAGATTATATCTCTTCATGCATGAAAAAAATATTATTTATTGATCGTGACGGTACGATTATTAATGAAGTTCCACCCACTTACCAGATAGACAGTTTTGAAAAATTAAGTTTTTACCCAAAGGTATTTCGTTATTTGGGTTTAATTGCAACAGAATTAGATTTTGAATTGGTGATGGTAACCAATCAGGATGGCCTGGGTACAACTGCTTTTCCGGAAAATAGTTTTTGGCCGGTGCAAGATTTTATAATGGAATGTTTATCACAGGAGGGAATTGAATTTAGTGCGGTACATATTGATAAAAGTTTTCCTGAAGAAAATGCCCCAACCAGAAAACCCGGCACTGGAATGTTAACTGAATACATCAATAATAGTAACTACGATCTGGAACATTCATATGTAATTGGTGATAGAATTACCGATGTACAGTTGGCTAAAAATTTAGGTTGCAAAGCTATTTGGCTGAATATGGATGAAACCTTAGGAAGTAATGAAATACAACAGCATGCCAGTACTGAGTTAGAACCCTGTATTGCATTGAAAACATTAGACTGGAGTGATATTTATGCATTCTTAAAATTAAAAAGCAGAACTGTTATTCATGAGCGTAAAACCAATGAAACAAAAATTTTTATAGAGTTAAATCTGGATGGGAATGGCACTTCAGAAATTCATACAGGCATTGGTTTCTTTGATCATATGTTAGATCAGGTGGCCAGACATGGCAAAATTGATTTAAAAATTAATGCACAGGGCGATTTACATATTGATGAACACCATACCATAGAAGATACAGGCATTGCACTGGGCGAAGCATTTGCCTTGGCATTACAGGATAAAAGAGGCATGGAGCGTTACGGCTTTGCATTACCCATGGATGACGCTTCGGCGAAAGTGTTGATTGATTTTGGCGGTAGAAACTGGTTGGTTTGGGATGCTGAATTTAAACGTGAAAAAATTGGTGACATGCCCACTGAAATGTTTTTTCATTTTTTTAAATCGTTTACAGATGCAGCTAAATGCAACTTAAATGTTTCCTGCAAAGGAGAAAATGAGCACCATAAAATTGAAGCCATTTTTAAAGCCTTTGCAAAAGCCATTAAAATGGCTATTAAAAGAGATCCGTTTAGTAATTATTTACCCAGCACAAAAGGGATTTTGTAATGATAATTTTTATTGAAATAGTAGCCATTAAAATGTGGTAACCTATTTACTTGTTTTTTTTATAATAACAGGTTTCCCGTTTATTTTCAACCAAAAATAACCAAACAGCATGGCAATAATGGTGGCCAGCAATACAGATATTTTAGCCACATCTTGTTCTGTAGTTGTTTTAAAAGCAAGTGTTGCAATAAAAATACTCATGGTAAAGCCAATGCCTGCCAACATTCCGGCACCTATCATATGATGCCAGTTTACCTTGGCCGGTAAAACTGCCCAGCCTCGTTTTACAATTAAATAGGAAATACCGCAAATACCTAATGGCTTTCCAATCACCAATCCGGCAATGATGCCCCAACTTAATGAACTATCCAATGCGTCAGTAAAGTGGCTGGGTAATATTATGGCAGTATTGGCCAGTGCAAAGATGGGTATGATGATAAAATAAACCGGAAGATGCAATTTAACTTCAAAATTTACAATGTCTTTAATGGGTATAAAAAATGCAAATAGTACACCTGCTACCGTTGCATGTATACCTGAGTTAAACATAAAATACCAGAGTAAAATTCCTGATATAATATGCATCCAGCCAAATTTTTTATTGGAACGTTGTAACCACCAGAGCAAAACAATGGTTATTGTGCAGCCTAATAAATAGCCTAAATGTAATTTTCCACCATAAAAAAGTGCAATAACAACGATAGCACCCAAATCATCAATAATAGCCAATGCCGTTAAAAATATTTTAAGATTTACCGGTACTTTATTGCCTAATAAAGAAGCAATACCTAATGAAAAAGCAATATCTGTTGCAGTTGGAATAGCCCATCCGCTCATAAATGCCGTATCGCGGTTAAACTGAATGAATAAAATGGCCGGCACCAGCATGCCGCCCACAGCACCTAAAGAAGGAAGTAAAGCTTTTCTTAATGTATTCAATTCGCCCTGTACAACTTCTCTTTTTATTTCCATGCCTGCCAGGAAGAAAAAAAATGCCATTAAGAAATCATTGATTATCAAAACAGGCGAATTGGGTAAATGAATACCGAATATATTGAAACTGTGTGCTTCTGTTCCATTAAAATGAATATGCCAGATATGTGTAAAGTGCACTCCTAAATTTGGAATATTGCTGAGTAATAATGAAAGTGCAGTACATGCCAATAATATAATACCAATTGACCTGCTATCATGCATAAATGCTAATAGCGGATAAAACCATTTTTGTGTTTCTTTTTTGTGGGTAACACTCATATACAAATTATTTAAGCAGTTAATTGAAATGAAGCTGATCTTATATGCATCATTTCAATTAGGTAATGTTAGAATTCAATGAAGCAGAAAAATGGTTATTGTTTTTGATGCATGGCATACAAAATACCTCCCAACAAATGCCCCAGAAATAGTGGATCACTATAAGATGCATCGGTATGGCCTAAAGCAGTGTAGAATGCTCGGCCGCCATCAAATGAATGATACCAACTCATAGGATGGTAATCGCCATTTTCACCACCTTTATAACTTTTTTCATTAATGGTTATCAATACATGTACACTGTCCCAATGTGTATCTTTAAAATTATACCATTCATCCCAACGGTTCCATGTTGACGGTAGATGTTTGGTAGCAATGAATTTTTTATCTACTATATTTAGTTCAGCGTTTTGCTGTGCGGGATGGCTTTTGAAATAGGCGCCCACTAATCGGTTGTACCAAGGCCAGCCATATTCCGTATCGGTAGCTGCATGTACACCCACAAAACCACCTCCGTATTCAATATATTGTTGAAATGCCTGTTTTTGTTCAGCATTTAAAACAGTACCTGTTGTACTTAAAAAAATAACAGCCTTATATTGTTTCAGATTTTGTTCTGTAAACGCAGCACCATCGGTAGTAGTATCTACTATAAAATGATTCTCTTTTCCCAACTTTTCAATGGCTTTAATACCTGCAGCAATGGATTCATGGTGATATCCCATTGTTTTGCTGAATACCAAAACTTTCGCTTCTTTTTTTGAAAAAGAACTTATGAATACAAATGCGAATAAATAAATGATATTTTTAAAAAACGTTTTCATATTGCAATGAATAGATTATGATGAAATTGAGTTGCCAGATATGATAATTTTGTTTGGAAATTTTTAAATTAAATCTGCCCAAGTTTATAGAAATGTGTAAAGTTTAAAATACTGATTGCTTTCATTCGGGTTTTACTGAATCAAATACTACTACTTTTTCCCACAAATGGCTGCAGGTTTCAATAAAATGTAAATGAATAGGATGGGTTTGATAAATTTCTTCATCAGTTATATTTTCAAAAATGGCCAACCATGAAAAATGATAGCCTCTTTCTATTACACTTCTATTGGTTGCAGCAGGCACTCCTATATGAAAACTTTTAATTTCAGGAACTTTGCTGAGTGCCTGTAAACCTTTGTATAATTCCTGATGTGCCTGAGTATTCTGCGGTTCTTTTAACCAAAAATATACATGGTGAATAAAATAATTAGATGGTATCATTGTTGTTACTTTAATGTTTATTGGGTTTAAAAATATTGTAATCTAATTGTATTGAATGGTGTACCGGTTTATTTTTTAAAAGCTTCAAATTTAATTCAACAGTATAATTAATCATTTTTCAACAATTTAAATTATGGCATTTATTGAACAACTTAAAACTTTAAGACAATCCTTTTTGTATAGTTCCAATATTTTTAACAAATATCAATTGAAATTTTCTATTTGAATTCTCCAAAAACAGCTCGTAGTGTATCTGCAATTTCCCCTAAAGTACAATAATGTTCAACGGCCTCAATTACTACCGGCATTAAATTAGTGTTTTGTATGGCTGCGGTTTTAATATTATTCAAACAACGTTCTACGTCAGCAGCATTGCGCTTTGCTCTTAACTGTTCTAGTTTTTTTATCTGAACTAAGCGAATACTATCATCAATTTTAAACCCAGGTATGGTGGTATCATCTGCTACTGTAAATTGATTAACGCCTACGATAACTTTTTCACCCGATTCAATTTGTTGTTGATAATGGTATGCACTTTTTGCTATTTCATTTTGAATAAATCCTTCTTCAATGGCAGCAACACTTCCGCCCATAGCATCAATTTGTTGTATCAGTTCCCAAGCTTTATGCTCCACTTCATTGGTAAGCGATTCAATAAAATAACTACCTGCAAGCGGGTCAACCGTGTCAGCAATACCACTCTCAAACGCTACAATTTGCTGGGTTCTTAAAGCAGTTCTGGCTGCTTCTTCTGTAGGTAAACTTAACGCCTCATCATACCCGTTGGTATGTAAACTTTGTGTGCCACCTAAAACGGCTGCAACTGTTTGTAAAGTAACACGACTAATATTATTGACAGGCTGTTGTGCAGTGAGTGTACTACCGCCTGTTTGTGTATGAAAACGAAGCATCATTGCTTTTTCATCGGTTGCGCCCAGCGATTGCATGATTTGCGCCCACATCCGTCTGGCCGCTCTGAATTTGGCTACTTCTTCAAATAAATGATTGTGTGCATTAAAGAAAAAGGAGAGCCGTTTTCCAAATACATTAATATCCAATCCTTTTTCTAAAGCAGCCTGCACATAGGCCTTACCGTTACTGAGTGTAAAAGCAATTTCCTGAACGGCAGTGCTGCCGGCTTCGCGAATATGGTATCCTGAAATTGATATGGTATTCCATTTAGGTAATTCTTTTGAGCACCATTCAAAAATATCGGTAATAATGCGCATGGAGGGTTTAGGGGGGTATATGTAAGTGCCTCTGGCAGCATATTCTTTCAATATATCGTTTTGTATGGTTCCTGAAATTTTTGTCAAATCGGCCCCTTGTTTTTTAGCAAGCGCTACATACAAAGCCAATAAAATAAAACCGGTTGCATTAATGGTCATGGAAGTAGATACTTTTTCAAGTGCAATGCCAGCAAATAATTGTTCCATATCTTCAATACTATTAATGGCAACACCCACTTTCCCGACCTCGCCTTCAGCTAATGGATGATCACTATCATACCCAATTTGTGTGGGAAGATCAAATGCCACACTTAAACCACTAACACCCTGTGCCAATAGATAATGGTATCTTTTATTGCTTTCTTCTGCCGTTGAAAATCCGGAATATTGGCGCATTGTCCATAATTTGCCCCGGTACATATCCGGTTGAATTCCTCTGGTAAATGGGAATTTCCCCGGCATTTCAGTTACTATTTTATCTTTTAGTGGAAATATATCTTTTGCGCTATACACCGGTTGTATGGTAATGCCTGCATCTGTTTTTTTTTCTTCTAAACTCATAGCATTCATTTTATTACAAAACCTGTTTGGCTTCGTGGCTAATAATTTCACTGGCTACTTCATATAAATTGCCTTTTTTATCTGTCATTAAATATTCTAACAATAATTTGTTTAGGTCTACTCCCGAAGCATTGGGTGGTAAATTATTCGCCAATTGATTGATGATATAAATATTTTGATTTTTCAAATTTTTAACAGCTTTCCAGGCATCGGCACTTACATAAATTTGTTGCGTAATATTATGTTCAAATTCCTGTTTGATGGTTTGGGTTAATAATACTTGTGCTTCTCTTGCAGAAATACCCGGCGTATTTAATCGGGCAATTAAGTTGGGAAGTGCAATCCTTTCAACAAGTAAAACAAGTCTTTCATAGGCCTGCAGTTGCATTAGTTTTGTGTTGGCATCATTTGCGAGATTTTGGCCGGATGCAGATTCCTTCGTTTTATTTTTATCCGGCCAGTTATTCCACAACACATTCAAAATTAAAAGGGCTATTAATATACTAAAAATCACTGTGTTATTCATTCTGTCATATTTTAAACAAAAATAGATGAAAGTAAATGGAATACCACCATTCACTTATATACTAAATTTCGTTAAACGTAAATGCTTTGATTCATTAAATTGTGAAACGAATGTAAATTTGTATTGTATTTATAGAAATTGATTTTTAGTATGTCAACAGTAACAACATCTGTACCGGTAAGTTTTACAACAAGTGCTTTGCAGGAAATTAAGCGTTTGATGCAGGAAGAAGGTTTTGATAACAGCAAACTTTTGCGGGTGGGCGTAAAAGGAGGGGGGTGCAGCGGCATGACTTATGTTTTAGGATTTGATAAACAAGAACCTGCAGATCATATTTATGAAGTGGAGGGCTTACCATTTTTAATGAATAAAAGCCACGAATTGTATTTGTATGGTATGCAAATTGACTGGCAGGATGGATTGAACAACAGAGGTTTTACTTTTTCGAATCCCAATGCTTCAGCTACTTGTGGTTGTGGAAGTTCATTTGCTGTGTAGCATTATAGCTATTGCATTTAAAAGCCCCGTTATTGCAACGAGGCTTTTTTATTAACAGTTATTTGCTTTTCATTTCCTTTATGGCAGCTGTTAATTTGGGCACTACTTCAAATGCGTCACCTACAATGCCATAATTAGCTGCTTTAAAAAAGGGTGCTTCAGGATCTTTATTAATTACCACAATGGTTTTACTTCTGTTTACACCGGCTAAATGCTGAATGGCTCCGGAAATACCAATAGCAATATACAAATTTGGTGCAATTTGAACGCCAGTTTGTCCCACATGTTCATGATGTGGCCTCCAGTGTGCATCTGCTACTGGTCGACTGCAAGCCGTAGCAGCATGTAATACATGTGCTAAATCTTCAATCATTCCCCAGTTTTCGGGACCTTTTAAACCACGCCCGCCACTTACAACAATATCAGCTTCGCTTAATGGAACCTCCCCACTTATTTTGTTGGTGGCCAATACTTTTACTGAAGCAGGTGGTACAGGAATATCCAATAATTCAATAGAAGCAATGCCAGAGAAGGTTTGTATACCAAAACTATTTGGATTTAATGATATCACTTTAATTGGAGAAATAATATTTACCAGTGCAAATGCCTTTCCGCTAAATACTGTTTTTTTAACTACAAAACCATTGGTGGTATCGGGCAATGCACAGGCGCCTGCAACCAAGCCTGCTTTTAACTGAACGGCCACTCTGGGTGCAACCGCTTTACCGGTTTGTGTATGGCTGAATACTACTACTGAAGCTTCTAATTGTTTAACAACTGCAGCAATTACTTGCGCAAATACCAGCGCATCTACATGATTGAAACTGTCATTTTGGACCTGATATACTTTGCTGATACCATAATTACCCAATTGCGTTAGATCGTCTGCCACATTTCCCAACACCAATGCCAATGCATTGGTATTGAATTGTTTTGCGATAGCTGCCCCATAGGCTGCGGCCTCAAAAGATGCTTTTTTTAAATGACCATCTGACTGATCGATAAATATTAAAACTGACATATTTTTTTTATTTTTCGAATGAAATATATTTGGCATCCAAGTGCATTTTCAATGCCTTGGATGTATTTGAATACTTAAACTACTTTTGCTTCTTCATGCAATAGTTTAACCAACGTAGCCATATCATCTGCTGCCACCAATTTAACACCGGCTTTTGCAGGTGGTAATTCATATTGAACAATATGGGTTAATGCCTCTGTGGCAACAGGTGCAACCACTTTTAACGGCTTGGTTCTGGCAGCCATAATGCCACGCATATTAGGGATGCGTTGTTCGGCCATTCCTTTTTGACAACTAATGACAGCAGGAAGTGTTACTTCATCAACTTCTTCACCACCTTCTATTTCTCTCGTAACTTTTGCCTGACTTCCATTCAACTCAAATTGTGTAGCAAGTGCTATGTAGGGCATCTGCAACATTTCAGCTACCATGCCACCTAATGCAGAGCCATTGTAATCAATGGTTTCCTTTCCTGTAAAAATTAAATCATAACTCCCTTCTTTTGCAACAGCAGCAATTTGTGTAGCAATTACATAACTATCATCACTTTCTGTATCTACTCTAATAGCTTCATCTCCACCCAAGGCCAGTGCTTTACGAATAATGGCATCACAATCAGCGCCACCAACCGTAATTAAATGTAAAATAACAGAAGGATCTTTTTCTTTTAATTCAATCGCTTTTATCAATGCATACCATTCATCATAAGGATTGATGATCCATTGAACACCTGCATCTTCAAATTGCGTATTGTTGTTTTTAAAAGCAATTTTTGCAGTAGTATCAGGTGTTTTACTAATACAAACCAAAATTTTCATATGTGCGTTTTTTAGATGAAACAATATTTTTCAACCATTTGTTACATTTGTGCACTAATTCAATAAATTAGTTGTTTATGCAACTATTAGCAAATATAATAAGCTTTTTATACAAAGCATGTGCCGTTCAAAAAAACTTCCATTAATTTTAAAATTTGTACCTGTTATTTTTTCTAACCCAATAAATTGCTGCACAAAATTTTTAAAAATGAATAGAATTGAGCAGTTAAAGAACTTTTTGAAAGAAAATCCAAAGGATAATTTTTTAAGACATTCACTTGCATTGGAATACATAAAAATGGGAGATGATCTGAAAGCAAGAATACTGTTTGAAGAAATCTTAGCCGATTCGCCCGATTATGTAGGCAGTTACTATCATCTGGCAAAACTGCTGGAAAGGCTGGAACAAACGCCATTAGCTATTGAATGGTATGAAAAAGGAATGCTGGCTGCAAAAAATGCCAATGATCAGCATACTTATAACGAATTGCAATCTGCTTATGAAGATTTGATTTATTAAGGTATTTTAAAAGTGCTGACTATATAATTTTTTATAACTTTAATGCTAAAACGATTGTCATGTTAGCAACTGAATCTGCTGTATTTCATCCGGAGAAATATAAAACACCCGTCGGAAATCATTTAAACTGCAAAGGTTGGGTTCAGGAAGCTGCATTGCGTATGTTATTGAATAATTTAAATCCTGAAGTAGCAGAAAAGCCGGAAGAATTAATTGTATATGGCGGGAGAGGAAAGGCTGCCAGAAATATCCCATCACTCGATTTGATTATTAAAGCGCTGAAAGATTTAAATAACAATGAAACCCTTTTGATACAAAGCGGTAAACCGGTTGCAATTTTAACCACACATGAAGATGCGCCCAGGGTTTTAATTTCAAATTCGCAGTTAGTGCCCAAATGGGCTACCTGGGAACATTTTGATTTGCTGGAGAAGAAGGGATTGATGATGTATGGTCAAATGACTGCCGGTAGTTGGATCTATATCGGTTCACAAGGAATTGTACAGGGTACATTTGAAACATTTGCTGCTGTAGCTAAAAAACATTTCCATGGTTCACTTTCAGGTACTTTAACTATTACAGCCGGTTTAGGCGGTATGGGTGGTGCACAACCTCTGGCTGTTACTATGAATGATGGTGTTTGTCTGGTAGCCGAAGTGGAAGAATGGCGTATTGATAAAAGATTACAAACCCGTTATCTGGATATAAAATGCCTGGCAATTGATGAAGCAATAGATAAAGCTTTAGACGCAAAAAAGAATAAACAAGCTTTAAGTATTGGGGTGCTTTGCAATGCAGTTCATTTGCTGGAACGATTGATTGAAAGAAATATTCCGGTTGATATTTTAACCGACCAAACCTCGGCCCATGATCCTTTAATCGGATATATTCCACATACCCTAACTAATGAGCAGGCCAATGTATTGCGTCATGATAACCACGAGGCTTATACTGCTTTAAGTTATGAAAGCATGAAATTGCATGTTACCTACATGCTAACCCTGCAAAAAAATGGTGCCATTACTTTCGATTATGGCAACAATATCAGAGCTAGGGCAAAGGAAGCAGGTTTGCAAAATGCATTCGACTTTCCGGGGTTTGTCCCTGCCTATATTCGTCCATTGTTCTGTGAAGGGAAAGGCCCTTTTCGTTGGGCAGCACTCAGCGGTGATCCTGCCGATATTGCTGCAACCGACCAATGTATACTTGAATTGTTTCCTGAAAATGCAGGCTTAAAAAAATGGATTATGATGGCACAACAACGCATTGCCTTTCAGGGGTTGCCCGCCAGAATTTGTTGGCTCGGACAAGGCGAAAGAGAAAAGGCCGGGTTAGCATTTAATGAAATGGTTAGAAAGGGTATTGTGAAAGCACCAATTGTTATTGGACGTGACCATTTGGATACCGGTTCTGTTGCTTCACCTAACAGAGAAACGGAAGCCATGTTAGATGGAAGTGACGCTGTGGCCGATTGGCCTGTTTTAAACGCATTAATTAATACTGCTGCCGGAGCCAGTTGGGTAAGTCTGCATCATGGCGGCGGGGTAGGAATGGGCTATAGCATTCATGCGGGAATGGTGATTGTGGCGGATGGTACAGATGCCGCAGCAAAAAGATTACAACGGGTGTTAAGAAATGATCCCGGAATGGGCGTAATTCGGCATGCAGATGCAGGTTACGATACTGCGCTGGAAATGCTTCGACAAAATGGTTTGAGCATTACAGACCGCCTGCATTAAAAAAACTGCCTGTTCTAAAATGTTCATTTCAACAGGCAGTTTAAAAATAATGATTTTTGAATTATTGAACCGCAATGGTTTTTGTTATAGGTGTCTTTTCAGCTTTTATGGGCAATACTACCTTTAAAATACCATCCTGATAAGTTGCCTGAATAGTATCAGTTTGAATGTCATCGGTTAAACTGAATACTTTTTTAAAGGCGTGGGCAGTAAAATCCTGTTGTACAATTTTCTTTTTTTCATTTTCAACAGGTGTAGGTTGGTATTCAATTGTCAATAGCCCTTTATCTGCTTTCAATTGAAAATCTTGTTTATTTCTACCTGGTACCATTAATTCAATTTCAAATGCATTGGAGGATTCATAAATATTAACAGGAACAGAAAAATTTCTACTCATTCCATTTAAAGTATTCAAAAATGGATCGTGGTTTATATAACTGTGTTGTGTTGTGCGATTGTGCATAATTTTTAATTTTTTTTCTTACAAAGCTTTTCAAATCTTATTCCAATAGAAAAATATAAATAATTTATGCCATAATGGCATTATTTTTTTATTTCGTATGTCTTTGTGGCATTTTCGATTCAGGTAAAAAGCAACAATTGACTGATTCAATGATGCGGTTTTTGATTAATTTTGCTTTCTAAAACAGAAAATATGTATCCCGAAGAGATTGTAATACCCATGAAGGCTGAATTAACCGAAAGTGGATTTGAGGAAATGCTCACAGCGGTCGATGTAGATGCCACCCTTCAAAAAGAAGGAACAACACTTGTAGTTGTAAACTCTGTTTGCGGTTGTGCAGCAGGTAGCTGCAGACCCGGAGTTTTAATGGCAGTGCATAATGCAACCAAAAAACCCACTCGTTTGGTAACCAGTTTTGCAGGTTTTGATATGGAGGCAGTAAACAAGATCAGAGAACATTTATTGCCTTATCCGCCATCATCACCTGCTATTGCGCTTTTTAAAGATGGCAAATTAGTGAGTATGATTGAGCGCCATCAAATTGAAGGAAGACCGGCACAAGTGATTGCTCAATATTTAATTCATGAATTTGAACAATATTGCAACTAATTCTTTGTACTTTGTTATAGATGTGTTAGTAATGTACAAAGTCCCGTTTCTACGGGACTTTTCTTTATGCAACCATACAGAATAATTTAAAGTTTTGGCATTTTCTAGTTAACATTGCAATTCAAATTTTCACATCAAAAAAAGGCTATGTATCCAAACCTGTATTTTGTATTCAAAGACTTATTTGGGGTTGAATGGAACGGATTGAAATTAATTAATTCATTTGGTTTTTTTGTAGCCCTTTCTTTTGTAATATCTGCATGGATATTAACATTGGAATTGAAACGTAAACAGTCAGCAGGCATTTTAACTTATACAGAAAAAACAATTTTAGTAGGAGGGGCAGCCACGACGCAGGAATTATTGCTGAATTTTTTTCTTGGATTCATTATGGGATTTAAAATTGTGGGTGCATTTTTGATACCAACAGCTCTGACTGATCCGCAAAGTTTTATTTTATCTTCTCAGGGAAATTTACCAATGGGTATTTTGTTGGGTGTATTATTTGCAGCATTAAAATGGCGGGAAAAAAATAAAGAAAAATTAGCAAAACCTGAAAAAAGAATTATTAGAGTATGGCCGCAGGATCGGGTGGGTGATATTGTAATTTATGCTGCCATATTTGGGTTTGCAGGAGCTAAAATTTTTAATAGCCTTGAAACCTGGGATGATTTTATCAGTGATCCTATTGGTTCTCTTATATCCTTCAGCGGACTTACTTTTTATGGTGGATTAATTTGTGCAACTATTGCTTTGTATTTCTATACCAAAAAACACAATATTCCTTTTATTGCCCTTTGCGATGCCGCAGCACCTGCTTTAATGCTGGCGTATGGTTTGGGCAGAATTGGTTGCCAGGTTGCCGGTGATGGGGACTGGGGAATTTTGAACAGTGCTTATGTAAGCAATGCTCAGGGTAAATTGGTGACTGCAACAGTAGATCAGTTTACCAGGGCATTACAAGCCAATCAGCATTATTACAGCGAGCAGTTTACTACCTTTAAAATAGAACACCTTTCTGTGCATTCATTTTGGGGTTTACCCAATTGGTTGTTTGCTTATAATTATCCACACAATGTAGTAAATGAAGGCGTTCGTTTTGCTGATTGTACCGGTAATTATTGTTCTTATTTACCAATTGGAGTTTTCCCTACACCCTTGTATGAAATAGTAATGTGTTTGATATTGTTTGCAGTATTGTGGATAATCCGCAAAAAAATTACTACGCCCGGCAGAATATTTGCCATATACCTCATTTTGAACGGGTTAGAACGTTTTTTCATCGAAAAAATACGGGTAAATACCCGATACCACTTTTGGGGACTTCAACCAACACAAGCCGAGCTTATTTCATCCGCATTGATTGTTTCAGGTATAGTATTGTATTTTTATTCAAAGAAAATTAAATTACCACAATACCCGGCCCATAGCTAAACCGCATTTATAATTATTACATGCATGCCATTTCGATTTATTTTTGGGATGGCATTTTTTTCTCCATCTTTTTAACAGATTTTGTTTATAAGGGTGTAACGAATGCAGAAGTATTTCGTTAAACTACTGATGATGCTATCGTCCTTTTTCTTTCTTCCTACTTTTCTGCCATTCATCCTTTAAAATATGCCTTCCGATATAAAACAATGTACTATGTTTAACATGCTACTTAGTTTTGTTATGTAATATTTATATACCAGAACTAAAAAAATAAACATCATGAAAAAAAATACATTTTTATTCATCTTAGTGAGCATAATAGCAGGTTTTGTTGCTACTGTACGTTCCCAAACTACTGCCAGCTTCACCATAAAAGGCCAGGTATCGGCTCAGAAAAGAGCTATTGAAGCTGCTAATATTATGGTATTAAATGCATCAGATTCAGCAACCATTAAAATGACGGTTTCAGATAAATCAGGCGAGTTTATGTTTCAGCAACTCAAAACAGGAAACTACCTCATTAAAGTAATGGCCATTGGGTATGAAACTTATTATTCTAATCCAATTAAATTGGCATTTGCACAAACCCTTGATATCCGTTTAAAACCTGAAGAAAAGGAATTGACTGGCGTAACTGTAACCACAAAAAAGCCATTTATTGAGCAGAAATTAGATAAAACTGTTATCAATGTAGAGGCTTCACCCTCTAATACCGGATTAACTGCTATGGAGGTGTTGGAAAAGTCGCCCGGCATATTAGTAGATAAAGATGGCAATATCAGCATGAAAGGGAAGCCTGGTGTTTTGGTTTTGATAGATGGAAAACCTTCTTATTTAAGTGCAACAGATTTAGCTAACTTATTGAAAAGCATGTCAAGTAGTTCAATTGATCAAATTGAATTAATGACCAACCCACCCGCCAAATATGATGCAGCCGGTAACTCCGGTATCATTAATATTAAAACCAAAAAATCAAAAACGATGGGTTATAATGGTAGTGTAACAGTTGGTTATGGCCAGGGTGTGTACCCCAAAAGCAACAACAGTATTAACCTGAATTATCGTAGAAATAAGGTGAATTTGTTCGGAAATTTTGGGTACAACTATTATGGCGGATATCAGGAGTTAAATATTACCCGAAATTTTCGTACCAATAATGGGGAAGATATTCTTTCCATCTTTAAACAACAAACAAACATGAAGCGCCGGCAAACTAATGTTTCCTATAAAGTGGGCATGGATTATTATGCTTCTAAAAAAACAACATTGGGATTCGTTGTAAATGGTTTTATTAACCCATCAACAGAAAATAACGGAAATACCACCAATATTTTAGATCCGAATAGTATATTACAAAGTACCACGAAAGCAGCTTCTCAAATAAACAGCAATTTGAATAATGTGGCCCTTAATTTAAATGGCAGACATGTTTTTGATAGTACCGGCAAGGAATTAACCATGGATGTTGATTATGTGCATTATAATACGCTAAACGACCAAATGTTCATCAATTCTTTTTACGATAATACTGGCAATAAAATGCTGCCAGATCAATTATTGAAAGGTAATTTGCCCTCAGATATCAATATATATTCAGCCAAAGCTGATTATACACAAATGTTAAAGCATAAAATTAAAATGGAGGCCGGGTTCAAGCTTAGTTATGTAAAAACCGATAATGTTTCCAGCTACTATAATCAGCAAAACAATCAGTGGGTGATGGATAGTACACAAAGCAATCATTTTATTTATGAAGAAAATATTAATGCCGCTTATGTTTCATTTAGTAAGGAATTGTCTAAAAAATGGAGTATACAATTGGGTTCGAGGGTTGAAAACACTCATGCAAAAGGTATTCAATTGTTTAACGGTGTATCATTTGATAGGAATTATACTCAATTATTTCCAACTTTCTTTTTAAGTTATAAACCCAATGATAAGAATCAATTCTCTTTAAATTATGGAAGACGTATACAACGTCCTGATTATCAAGATTTAAATCCGTTTTATTATTTCTTAGATAAGTACACATACAGTGTAGGTAACCCTTATTTACTGCCACAAATCAGCCAGAATATTGAGTTGAATCATATTTACAAAGGATTATTGACAACCGGATTAAGTTATGGAGTGATTAATGATTTAATCACGCAGGTATTTAACCAGGTTGATAGCACACATACTACGTATGTAAAGAATGATAATATTGCTAAAGTACAGAATTATACACTAAGTGTAAATGTGGCTTTACCAATCACTAAATTTTGGAAAATAAACTGGTATAATCAATTGAATATCAACCAATATGATGGCTTTGTTAATCAGGGACCCATACATGTTTCAGGCATTAATTACAATACCAACTTTACCAGTAGTTTTGAGGTAAAAAAAGGATTGAATATGGAACTGGGTGGCTTCTATAGAACGCAAACGCAGGAAGGTACCATAGTTGCCAATGAAATGAGCCAGTTAAATTTTGCCATCAGCAAACAAGTATTAAAAAATAAAGGTACCATACGTTTAAATTGCCGCGACTTCCTGAATCTTCAACATTTTAGTGGATATAGCCATTTTCAAAACGTTGATGTTCAATTATATAATAGATGGGATAACCGTGTATTCAATATCAGTTTTACCTATCGCTTTGCCAAGGGAAAGGCCGGTGTAGCACCCCGTAAAAGTGCCGGTGCTATTGATGAAGCATCCAGAGTTAAATCAAATAATTAACCTAAGTTACAAAGTTTGTACATGCATTGCGCCCGACTTGTCCACCCATATTTTCGCTAATTTATAAGTTACTGATAATATGATATTTATTTTAATTTTTTTGATAATTTGCTGACCTAATGGGTCAAAATGTACAAAATCAGGCAAATAAAGTACGCTACAAACTCAGTTTCGATTCAAGTTTATAAGATAGAAAACAGGAAGAGAGTAATTGTAAGGCATATTGGAACTGCATATAACGAGCAGGAGCAATCCGATTTGCTGTTTATTGCCAAAGATCTTATTGAATAAATGTCACAACAGATGTAACGACTTTGTACTTTGAAACCTTTGACGAAGATGAGTTATGCAAAGATGGGTTTTCCAAAAACAACAAATCCCAGCAACCACAGATTTTAGTTGTCCTGATGGTTACAAAGGAAGGCTTTCCGATAGCTGATGAAGTATTTGCAGGCAACACTTTCGAGGGACATACTATTATTCCGGTACGGTAGTTGCCGATGCAGCAATGATTAGCACTGAAAATATTCAGGCTTTAAAGGAAAATGAAATCAATTACATTGTAGGTGCGAGATTGGGTAATTTGTCAAATGAACTGATGAAACAAATTGACAAAAGCATCACTCGTGAAGATGGTAAAAATATTAGAATAAAAACAGATAATGGATACCTGATTTGCAGCTACTCTTCGATTCGATACCGCAAGGATAAGTATGAAATGGAAAAACAAATTGAAAAAGCAAAACATATTATCCACAACAACAACACTTTTTATTTAGGCGCAGCCCGCAGCGAAGCGGAGACATAATATACATTATAGCTGACAAAATGAGCATTGGATTTAGTGCAGCTATATTTTATCCTATAATTTATATTATGTTAAACAGGATAAAACAATTAAGAAATTAATATAGCATTACAAATTGGAAGGCCATCACCTTATTTAATGCGGTGGATATCTAACAAAAAATCAAGTTACTTTGATAAGTCATAGTCATAAAAAAACCCACAAACAAATGTTTATGAGTTTTTTTAGTGAGAAATTGAAATATTAATTAATTTCCGTTTGCAGAAATTAACTGATCATAGAATTTAACTTTTGCATCGTAGGCATCAAATAATTTTTGGTCAGCCTTCGATTTATCACGCTTGTAAGTATACATATTGTATAAAATATCTAACGACTTATTGTAACAATTTTTTTCTGCTGATGATTTATCAGGAACAGCTTTTAAAGCCCTATAAGCGTTTTCTAACCATGTAATAGTGCTATCGGCAGCTGATGCAGCAGGTTTATCTAATTCTGCATTGGCTTTTTTAATGGCATCTACCTGTGGTTTAATTTGTGCATCATACGCTGCTTTTTTCTTTGGATCTTTAATATCGGCTTTTGCGGCATTTAATTTTTGGAGTGAACGAATATTGTCTCTCATTTTATCATCTAATGCATTAAACTCTAAATTATACAACACACCGGCATTGTAAGCGGCAATACCATTGGCAGTATCTTTTGTATAAGCACGTTCAAAAGCCAATCTTGCCTTGTTTTTGTAATAAACTTCCTGTGTACTGTCTAATTTATCTTTCTCATCTTTGGGTATATTGGCAAACATCTCACCAAACTGAAGGTATTTTGCAGCGGTTAATGTCCCGGCAGCATCTTCCTTATCAAATAAATCAGCTTTTTCCTGAAGGGTATAATTTTTATTCAAATAATCGGCTTCATAATCATCCCATTCCCCATTTGGATAGAATTTTTTGGCCATGCCCAGCCATTTATCAAAATCGGCTTTGTTTTTATTGTTGCTGGCGCTTACCAATAAAAATTTATAAATATCCTCATATTCTTTTCCATGAACAGAGCTGTCTGCAAGTCTGCCATAGTATTGATACGCTTTATCTAATTTTTTGTCATTCTGATTGGCATAAGCAGCATATAAAATGGAAGTAGTGTCAAAATTCATTTTGGCGGTACTCCATTTGTTTTCAAAAATTACATCACTGTAATCAACTGCATAACCAAAATAAAAAGCGGCCGAATCCCATTTTTTGGAATTGAATTCTTTTACACCCTGGCTAAATGAAGTAACGTAGAGGTTAAATGGAATATCCTGACCACCATTTTCTTTTAAAATTTTATAGTCCGGATCCATTTCTTTGTATTTTTTAAAAGCTTCTGCAGCAGTTACCTCTGTATTGGGATATTTTTCTCTGGTTTTATCATCTTTAAACAAGGCAGCATACACTTTGGCTTTCCAGAACCAGCCTTCTGCTTTGGCTTGTGCTTTGGGTTCCTGCATTAATTTATCAATTTCTGTCTTGGCATTTTCTACCTGGTTCAGTAACAATGCCGTTTGCACTTTTTTAAAATCCTGCGCTTTTAAAGCTGTTAAGCCTACTGCAAAAAAGGCAACCAATAAAAGTTTTTTCATGTGTTTATGTTTATTGTTTTATAAAATCATATATCAGTTTTACATACTTTTTATGCGTTAATGATTTTATGAATATGTGTCTGATATTTTTAAATTTATTTTTAATTTTCTGAAATAGGTTCGTTCGGGTTAATATCTGGTTCCAGGTTATTGGTTGAGGCATCATCATTGGGTTTATTTGCATTCGAATTAACCTCACTTGAAAGCACGGTATTTTCAGTTGAAGGATCTGGTTCTGCATCCTGTTCTTCAATAGTTGATATGGCTGCAATGGCATCATCGGCATCCAATCTGATTAAAATTACCCCTTGTGTTGCTCTGCCAGCTTCTTTAATATTGGCAATTGGCGTACGCAAGGTAATACCCGATTTGCAGGTGATAATTAAATCCTCTGTATCTTCCACTGCTCTTATACCGACTAATTTACCGGTTTTTTCGGTAACATTAATGGTTTTTACCCCTTTTCCTCCTCTATTTGTAATGCGATAAACATCTTCTCCGTCTGCATCAATTAAAGGCGTTCTTTTACCAAACCCTTTTTCACTAATTACCAAAATGGTTTTGCTTTTATCGGCTTTATCAACACATACCATGCCAACCACTTCATCGGTGGCATCATCTACTTCAATACCCTGTACACCAATGGCACCGCGTCCGGTAGGTCTTACTTTTATTTCCGGAAAACGTATTGCCCTGCCCGATTTTACCGCTAACATGATTTCATGATTGCCATTGGTCATCTTGGCTTCTAATAATTCATCCCCCTCATTAATGGTAATGGCATTTACGCCGGTAGCACGGGGGCGACTAAAATCTTCCAGATGTGTTTTTTTGATAATGCCTCTTTTGGTACAAAGCACTATAAATTTATCCTGAAGCGAGGCTTTGTCATCCAAATTATTCACATTCAGAATGGCTTTTACCTTATCATCCTGCGGAATTTGAATTAAATTTTGAATAGCTCTTCCTTTGCTTTGCTTTTCACCTTCGGGTATTTCGTAAACCTTCAACCAAAAACAACGGCCTTTTTCGGTGAATATGAGCATGGTATCATGCGTAGATGCCACGAAAAGATGTTCTACAAAATCTTCCTCTCGTGTTTTAGTACCAATGGCTCCTCTTCCACCTCTTTTTTGCTGACGGTACTCTGTTGCTGTAGTACGTTTAATGTAGCCTAAATGTGAGATGGTAATTACAACATCTTCTTCCTTAATAAAGTCGAGCATGTTCATCTCTTCAGCCAAATACTGAATTTCGGAGCGTCTTTTATCACCAAATTTTTCTTTAATTTCAATCAGTTCTTTCGAAATCAAATCATATCGAAGACCTTCATCGGCCAACAGTTCTTTTAAATGCCGGATAGTATTTATCAGGCCATTGAATTCTTCAATAATTTTATTGCGTTCCATGCCGGTAAGGCGTTGTAAACGTAATTCTAAAATTGCTTTGGCCTGTAATTCTGATAATCCAATTGCCTGTTGGTATAATTCTAATGAAACATCTGTAAATAATTCTTGTGCCAGATACCATTTTTCTTCGGTGCTTTTTTGCATTAAAGCAGCCTTGGCCTCATCAGGGGTTTGGCTGGCTCTAATCAGTGCTATTACCTCATCTAAATGATCCAATGCTTTCAGATACCCTTCTAAAATATGTGCTCTTTCTTCTGCTTTCCTTAAATCGAATTTAGCCCTGCGGGTTACCACCTCCATCCTGAATTGAATAAATTCGCTAATAAGGTCTTTTAAATTCATGATTTTAGGCCGACCATGACTAATAGCTACATTATTAATACCATAACTGGTTTGTAGTTCGGTATATTTATACAGTTGATTGATGATGACATTGGCAACTGCATCGCGTTTTAAATCCAATACAATTCTGGTTCCTTCCCTGCTGTTGCTTTCATTGTTGACGTGTGCAATTCCATCAATGGTTTTATCGTTCACCAATTGACCAATTTTATCTGTAAGCGCATCCAATCCTACCTGATAAGGTGCTTCGGTTATCACAATTTGCTCTCTGCCACTGGGTTTAGTATCAATATGGCATTTCCCGCGAACAACTACCCTGCCTCTGCCTGTTAAAAATGCCTGCTTTACGCCTTCCATGCCATAAATAACACCACCTGTCGGGAAATCGGGTGCTTTAATATATTGCATTAATTCATCAATTGTAATGTATCGGTTTTGAATGTATGCTACGCAACCATCCACTACTTCACTCAGGTTATGCGGCATCATATTGGTAGCCATACCAACGGCAATGCCACTGCTGCCATTTACAAGTAATTGCGGTATACGAGTAGGTAAAACAGTAGGTTCCTGAAGCGAATCATCAAAATTGAGTTGGAAATCAACAGTTTCTTTTTCAATATCTTCCAGCATGGCTTCTGCAAAGCGATGTAAACGCACCTCCGTATAACGCATCGCAGCAGGAGGATCTCCATCCTGATTACCGAAGTTTCCCTGACTGTCCACCATTACATTGCGCATCGTCCAGTCCTGTGCCATCCGCACCAATGTATCATAAATGGAGGCATCACCATGTGGATGGTATTTACCCATTACTTCACCCACAATACGGGCCGATTTTTTATAAGGTTTGTTACTGCTGTTACCTAATTCATGCATTGCAAACAACACTCTTCTGTGTACAGGTTTAAAGCCATCCCTTACATCCGGCAAGGCTCTGCCTACAATCACCGACATTGAGTAGTCGATGTAGGCGGTTTTCATTTGTTCCTCGATATTTACCTGAATAATACGGTCGTTATCGTTTGTTTTCTCGGGCAATAAATTTTCTTCCATGTATCTTTTGTAGTACTAATGAGATGAATAACCCTGTAAACCCAAAGTGCAAGTTTAACAGGATGGCGAAGATAGCTTTTTTGCTGCTAAAATCAGGCATTAAAAGCCCTTTTTTCATAGATTTTTCCACAGGATATATACATTAAATTGTTGGTTCTATCCGGCAATTTCAGGTATCACTTTTTAATAACCATTTTATGGCCATATCTTTGAAAAAAAGACAGGTTTTGGTATTTAAATATGGCGGAAGTACTAACGCTTTCGAACCATTTAAATACTCACTTTTTATAAACACAGGAAAGTTTTCAGTTGCTTGTTTTGAATAGCTGCAACCCCGGATGTAAATATAAAATTATAAAATTGGATTGGAGCAAATCATATACATATGAAAAATATTTTATTGCTTGGTGCGGGTAAATCGGCTACCGTACTGATTGAATATTTAAAAAAAACAGCCACACAATATAATTGGTCGGTTACAGTTGCAGATGCAAATGCTGCAATTGCAGCAGAAAAAGCTGGGCAGCATGCATTGGTGAAAGCTGTGGGTGTTGCTATTGAAAATGCAGCGCAGCGTATTGCACTGATACAACAGGCTAACGTTGTAATTTCGATGCTTCCTCCGGCTTTACATTATATTGTGGCAAAAGATTGTATAGAACACAACAAGCATTTACTGACTGCCAGCTATGTTGATGAAAATTTGCAGCAAATGGCTACAGCCATTCAGGAAAAGCAATTGCTTTTTTTGTGTGAAATGGGTTTAGATCCGGGCATTGATCATATGAGTGCCATGCAAATGATCGCCTCCATTCAGAAAAAGGGCGGAAAAATTACTTCCTTTCAATCGCATTGTGGCGGTTTGGTGGCACCGGAAAGTGATGATAATGCCTGGCATTATAAAATTAGTTGGAACCCTCGAAATGTAGTGATGGCCGGAAAAGCCGGAGCAGTATTTAAAGAAAATAATGCCATTGTGCATATACCTTATCAGCAAATTTTTGCCAATTGTACTCCACTGAAAAATGCATCCATACCCGGGTTGGTATATTACTCAAACAGAGATTCTTTGCATTACATGAATAAATATGCGTTATCACATGCTGCAACCTTTAAACGCACCACCATTCGATATACTGATTTTTGTAAAGGCTGGCAATGGATGGTTGATTGGCAATTAACAGATGAAAAGTTACAATATGCAACAGATGGTATGTGTATTGCTGAATTTTATCAGCTGCATTTTGAAAAAATTGGTTTGGAAGATCTGTACCATCAACTCCCAACAACACCACTGATGCAAAGTCAGTTGCAACAAATTGGCTGGTATGATGTTGCTACTCAAATTAACAAAGGTACTTGCAGTGCTGCTGATGTGTTACAATTTATTCTGGAAAAAAAATGGGCATTGCAACCCAACGATAAAGATTTGGTGATGATGATTCATGAAATTGAGTATACAATTGAAGACCAAAAATTTTATCATATTGCTGAATTAAAAATAACAGGTGAAAATGCCATGCAAACTGCCATGGCTAAAACAGTAGGTTTACCACTGGGTATTGCAGCAACACTTCTGTTAAACAATCAGCTCAATGTAAGAGGGCTGCATATACCCACACATCCTGCCATTTACAACACGGTTTTGCCTTTATTAGAACAGGAAGGAGTTTGTTTTACTACATCAACGCATGCTATTTAAAATTTATGAGTGATTCAATTCATCAGTTACAGGTATTCTATCAAAATAAAATTCAGGATTATACTTTAGCTGTACATCGGTTAAAAAATAAAATAAATGCAGTTGCATTTTTCCGTGCTATATTTTTTGTAGCATGGCTGTATTTGTTATACCAATATTTTACAAATAACAATCAGGTAATTCTATTATTGTCTTTTCTTGGTTTAGCCGGTTTTCTGGCATTGATTTCCATTCATTTTAATTTTAAAAACAAAAAACAGATTTGCCAGAATAAATTATGGCTGGCACAAAATGAATGGAATGTATTGGACGAAAAAGACAATGCATTTGATGATGGGAACGAATTTTTTATGAATACAGCTTATTATGCCGATCTGGATATTTTCGGAAAAAAATCATTGTTTCATTTGTTGAACAGAACCACTACTTACTTGGGTAAACAGGTATTATTTCATCAATTGAGCAATCCAATGCTGCAAAAAGAAAAAATATTATTGTATCAATCTGCCATAAAAACTTACAGCACTCAATACAGCATTATAGAAACTTGGATTGCTACAGCCATGCTGTACAAAAATGATGAAACAGTTCATACCAACGGCATTCAGCAATGGATAACTAATTTTACTTCATTAACCGGCCGTACCTATTGGAATAGCATCAGGTATATACTTCCTGCCCTTTCTATTGTGGCATTCATCTATACTTTAGATACCGGCAATTATGCATGGCTTTCCATTTGTATTGTATTGAATTGGTTACATGTAGGAATTGCTGGAAAATACAACGGTAAAGCATTTGCTACTTTAGGTAAGCAACAGGAAGTGCTGAATACTTATAGTAAGCTTTTAGATGTATTTAAAAATGTATCTGTAAATGATGCAGTTGTTTTACAACAACTAAAAGAAAAAGCAAATGAAGGCTGTAAAAGTATAGTCAGACTTTCATTCATTGCCAATCTGATTCATCAACGATTCAATTTATTGGCCACTACCCTTTTAAATAGCTTATTGATGTATGATGTACATTGTACTGTTTTATTAGATAACTGGCACCACAATAATAAAAACAAAATCAACGCATGGTTGGAAGCCATAGGCGAGATTGAATACCTGAATAGTATGGCATTGTTTGCTTATAACCATCCCGCATTTGTGTATCCTGAAATTGAAACAGAAGGATTTATCATTACAGCAGCTAATTTAGGCCATCCCATGATATCCGGGAAGCAATTGGTTAAAAACTCATTTCAATTGCAACAATCGGGTGTGTTATTAATAACCGGCTCTAACATGAGTGGTAAAAGTACTTTTTTAAGAACTGTAGGTATTAATATCTTGTTGGCCGAAATAGGCGCGCCGATTTGTGCTACGCAATTTTCATTTACGCCCATGTATTTGTTTACCTGTATCAGAATTTCAGACTCATTGCAGGAAAATACTTCCTATTTTATGGCTGAGCTTCAAAAATTGGCTGATATTAAAACACAATTATCAACCCGTCATTCTGCATTAATTTTAATTGATGAAATATTAAGAGGCACCAACTCATGTGATAAATATGAAGGTTCAGCACAATTTATTTTGCAGTTAATACAGCAACCTTGTATTGTTTTATTTGCTACACACGATTTAAAATTGAGTTCATTGGAGGAAATGTATCCAAACAACATTACCAATTATTGTTTTGAAAGCACCATAGAAAACAACCATTTAAGTTTTGATTATGTATTGCGTAAGGGCATTGCACAAAACAAAAATGCCACATTTTTAATGAAAAAAATGGGCATTATTTAACTATTTTTTCAAATTAAAATTAGCTAATTCAGCTTACGAATCCATATATTTTTAAAACTAATGGGTTTACTTTTATCACCATGTGCCTGCAATTTAATGGGGGCAGGTCCATGTGCTTTATAAAAAGGTTTACCAATGTATAAAGTTTGACCTTTTAAAACAGTATTGTTTTGTATTAACACTCCGTTTTGAAAAACCGTTACCCGTGCAGGAGATGCAAGCGAACCATCTTCATTAAAACGTGGTGCGGTCCAAACTACATCATACGACTGCCATTCTCCAGGTTTGCGACAAGCATTTACCAACGGAGGAAATTGTTTATAAATACTACCTGCTTGTCCGTTTACATAAGTAGTATTTTTATAGTTATCTAAAATTTGTAATTCATAACCTGCATCACCCGGTCCGGTTGAAGCCAGAAATAAACCGCTATTTCCTCTGGCCTGTCCTTCCCCCTCAATATCGGCAGGTATTCGCCATTCAATATGCAACTGATAATCAGTAAAAGTTTCTTTGGTTTGAATATTGCCTGCTTTTTTGTTTACAGTAAGTATGCCTTTCGATACCATCCAATCAGCCGGTTGTGATGGGTTATTGGCATTTTCCCATGCATTTAAATTTTTGCCATCAAATAAAATAATGGCATCTGAAGGTGGGTTGGTAAATGCAGACATACCTGGCGTAACAATGGGCGGCACAGGCGACCATTGTTCGGTTTCTTTGGGATCGGTTTGGGCAAATAAACTGAAGGCGGTACACAAAGCCAGCGCCGACAGTATTGTTTTTTTGTTAAGCATGTTGGTTGTTTTTGAGGATGATACAATATATTTCTATTTCCTTTTTTTGGCTTTTACTACTTTTCTTCCCAAACCCTTGCCTGCTTTTACCTCACTACCTGGTACCCACTCATAATCTAATTGTCTTTTTTCTAAATTAGCAGCTACTACTTTAATTGTTACTTTATCCCCCATTCTAAATTGCCGGCCACTTCTTCTACCCACTAAAGCATAATCTGCTTCAACCAGTCTAAATTCATCATAATCATTCAAACTTACTATGGTTACCAAACCTTCGCATTTGTGTTCAACTGTTTCTACCCAGAAACCAAAACCGGCTACACCACTCACTATCCCCTCAAAAGTTTCACCCAATCGTTCTTTCATAAATTCAACCTGTTTGTATTTATTGCCGGCTCTTTCGCAATCCATTGCAGCTCGTTCTCTTTCACTGCAATGTTTGCATTTTTCTTCCATTTTTTTATCCAGTAATGGTTTTTTTCTTAGTATGGATGCTACTACTCTATGTACCAACACATCGGGATAACGGCGTATGGGAGAAGTGAAATGGCAATAATACGTAAAGCCTAATCCGTAATGGCCAATATTGTTTTCGGTGTAAATAGCTTTCGACATCGTTCTAATACCCAGTTGCTCTAATACATGTTGTTCAGGTAAGCCTTGCACTGCCTTTAGCATATCGTTAAAACTCTGTGCTATTTTTTCGGGAGTTGAAGTATTGAATTGGTGACCATATTTTCTTGCAAAGGCGATAAAAGGTGTTAATTTATCTTCATTAGGTTTGTCGTGTACGCGATAAGGAAACGGAATTTCTTTATCATCTTTTACTTTTGTGTGGGCAACAAATTCAGCTACTGTTTTATTCGCCAATAACATACATTCTTCTACCAACTGATGGGCTTCTTTACTTTCTTTAACTGTAATACCGATGGGTTTCCCTTTTTCGTCTAAAATAAAACGCACTTCTTGTGATGAAAAATTAATGGCGCCTTTTTGAAACCTTTGTTTTCGCCATTTTTGAGCTATGGTATTTAGTAATAAAATTTGTTCTGCATACAATCCCTCTTCATTTTCAATAATACTTTGAACATCTTCATAAGTAAAGCGATGGTTAGAATGGATAACTGTTCTGCCAATCCAATGGTTTTTTACTTCACCTGCAGCAGTAATTTCAAAAATTGCAGAAAAAGTAAATTTATCTTCATGCGGACGGAGTGAACACAATTCATTCGAAATTTTTTCGGGTAACATTGGGTTTACTCTATCGGGCAGATAAACGGAGGTAGCTCTTTTATAAGCCTCTTCATCTAAAATACTTTCAGGCACTACATAATAACTTACATCGGCAATGTGTATACCAATTTCATAAAGATTATTTTTTATTTTTTTGATAGATATGGCATCATCAAAATCTTTTGCATCAACGGGATCGATGGTGAAGGTTAAAATATCTCTACAATCTCGTCTACTTTCAATTTCTTTTTTATCTAATACTACCGGAAGACTGGCTGCTTCTTGCAATACAGTTTTATCAAATGAAAGAGGGAAGCCCGACTGTGCCAGAATATCTTTCATGGCAGCATCGTTTTCATCTTCCGATGATAGAATACTGACAATTTCACCAACCGGCTTTCTATCGTCTTTATCCCATTTTACTAATCGGGCAATTACTTTTTCTTTATGTTTTGCTCCGTTTAGCTTATCTAATGGTATAAAAATATCGGGCATTGGCCTTTCTGTATCCGGGATAAAAAAAGCAAAATTAGTTGATAATTGCAGGTGACCTACAAATTCTGTTTGCCTTCTTTCTAAAACATCCACAATTCTTCCTTCTTTTTTTTTCGTAGTACTACTTTCTTTAATCACTTTTACTGTTACAGTATCTCCATGAAGCGCTGTGTTAAAATTTCCTTGCCGTACTAATATATCACCGGTTCCGTTTGCAATTACCACATAACCAATACCGCTTCTGGTTATTTCTAAAACGCCTGTTTCTAATAATGCTTTATGGGTATGTTTTGTGGTACTATGTTTCTTATTTTTTTGTTTACTCATTTTTTTTGTTGTTGCTAAAATTTATAATGTAATTCACAATGGCAGATTCGAATAATGCGGCTTCATGAAACAAAAATTGATGACGGATGGGAAGTACATATAATGGTAAATCTACTAATTCTTGTTTGAATTTAGTGAGGCGTACTGCATCTTTCTCTGTTGTTAGAATCATTTTTTGAGGAACATCAATTG
The DNA here is from genome assembly GCF_058798575.1 of Hydrotalea sp. GW822-HT8A01. Taxonomy (NCBI): domain Bacteria; kingdom Pseudomonadati; phylum Bacteroidota; class Chitinophagia; order Chitinophagales; family Chitinophagaceae; genus Hydrotalea; species Hydrotalea sp. GW822-HT8A01. The sequence goes on along the minus strand of NZ_CM179506.1, from coordinate 3,006,086 downwards.
ATTTGAATTTTTCGATAATTTCCCTTAGATCATCGATGGTAAAAATATGATGATCGGTATAGTTTTTTTGATAATAGGTGGCGGCTCGTTGCACCAAATAGTCTTTTAACGGTTTTGGATTGGCAATTCCACAAACCAACAATATTTCATCTTTATCTGTTATAGACCTTTTTGTGTGCTGTGAAATATGATAAGGAATTCCATATTCAATAGCAGTAAAGTATACCTGTTGTTTGGGTAATGGATGCAGGTTACGTAATAATTTTTGTTTTTTTTCAACCGACAAATCAGAAGGACATTTTGTTACAATAATAATATCCGCACGTTTAACCGAACCCCATTCATCTCGCAAATCGCCGGTAGGTAAAAAAAAGTCGTATATGTACAGATTATTATATTCAGTTAATACAATGTTTATACCTGCTTTCACAGCTCTGTGTTGAAAAGCATCATCCAGAATGATGGCTTGCAAATCGGGTACATCATGCAGTAATTGTGGAATAGCTATCAAACGCTCCTCGCCTACTGCTACAGGCACGTTTGGAAATTTTAAATGAAACTGCATCGGCTCATCTCCAATTTCTAATGCAGTTGTGTTTTCATTGGCTAAAGCATAACCCTTGGTTTTACGTTTGTAGCCGCGACTTAGCGTAGCTATTTTAAAGCGGGGTTGCAAAAATGTAAGCAAATATTCAACCATTGGCGATTTACCGGTACCACCTACTGCAATATTGCCAATACAAATGATCGGAAAATTAAATGTTGTTTCCTGAAAAATTCCTTTATCATACATTCTGTTTCTGATAAAAACAACTGCACCATACACAATAGCAAAGGGTAAAAGCAATACCCTGAATGATTTTAGAAAGAAAGCATTAAAATTCATATCTGTTCTGGGGAGTAATACAATAATTTAAAGGTACATCAAAAGATTGGGTATCGCTTATTTTAGTTATGGGATCAAAATAAGAAAAGCCAATTGTAACAACATTTTTGCGGCAATCTGTTAAAAATCTGTCGTAAAATCCTTTGCCGTAACCTACTCTGTAACCCGCCCTATCGCAGATAATTAGTGGAACAAAAACTAAATCAATCCTTTCCGGTACTAACAAATCCCCTTCCGTTGGTTCATAAATACCCCACTTGTTTGTGGCAAATTGGGTATGTTCATTTGTTAATATTGCCTGCATGGTGTGGTTGGTTGTATTGGTAACCGGATAGGCAATGCGTATATTGGGATAAAAATGTTTCAGATATCCCGTAAATAAATGTGTATTGGGCTCATTGGTGGTTGCTAATGGCCAATAACTCAATACATAATGTATGTGGTTAAAATTTAGTTGTTGTAATTGCAGCAACATTAAATCTTCTCCAATCAATTTCTCTTTTTCAGGAATTGATTTTCGTTTTTGTAAATACAAATTTCTTAGTTCTAACTTGGTCATAATAATTCAATCAATCGCTCTTTAATTTTTGTTGCCTGCTCCAATACAAACTGCCGGTTGGGTTTTTCTGTAAATGGGATACTGCCAATATAAGGAAAACCTGACCAGTTTACAATTTCCTGTTCATATTGCAAATAATGATCGTTAAAAACCCAGCCTACAACAGGCAGGTTATATTGTTTACACACCAGTGCCGTTAATAAGGAGTGATTAATACTGCCTAAATAATTTCTACTTACTAAAATTACCGGTTCCTTAAGTGCTTTTATAACATCTGCCATAAATTGATGGTGATTAATGGGAACCATTAATCCGCCGGCTCCTTCAATAATCAGGTATGGATTATTGGTTTTGGGCATGGCATTTTGGATGTTATTTATTTCCAGAATTTTATTTTCGGCAGCTGCAGCAATATGAGGTGAAGCCGGCATTTTTAATACATAGGCCTCTTTATGAATTTGAGTAGCTGTATTTGAAATTAATTGTTGAATGGTAGCTGCATCGGTACCATCGTCAAGGCCTGCCTGTATGGGTTTCCAATAATCTGCCTGTAATGCTTCTGTTACAATAGCACTTACTACCGATTTACCAACCCCGGTACCAATACCGGTTATAAAAATTGATTTTGTTTGCATAAATGAAAACTACACTATACTCAAAAAATGTATTTGAAGATGTTGCGGAATCAATAATTCTTTTACAGCAACTACTCAATCTGCATCATCCATTGAAAAAAAAGAAAAAATGGTGGTGCCGTAATTGCGTTCAAACCTGTATCCTTTAAAATGTTGATAGTTATTACGCGGTGTATGTTCTAACACAAAATATCCTTCCGGCAGAATCATTTTTTTTGCTACAATAATGGCCGGCAAATCATCGATATTGCCTAAAGCATAAGGCGGCCCTGCAAAAATAAAATGATATTGTTCGGTGCAGGTACTTAAAAAACTAAAAACATCTTGTTTAAATATTTGAAACTGATTGGGTAGGGCTCCCAATTGTTGCATGTTTGTTTGAATAAAAGCAGCCATTGTAGGATCTTTTTCAATAATGGTTAGCAATGCAGCACCTCTGCTGGCCAGTTCGTAACTAATGGCTCCGGTACCGCCAAACAAATCTAAGGTATGAATGCCCTCAAAACTAATGCGGTTTTGTAAAATATTGAAAAGCCCTTCTTTGGCAATATCGGTAGTGGGTCGGGTAAAAGGCATTTTTGCAGGCGGTTTAATTTTTCTTCCTCCCCATTGGCCTGAAATGATCCTCATAAAATAATATTAAAAAAAGGTAGTAAATAATGTAACGGATAATAGTTTTTTTCAATTAAAATTTTCTGTTCAGGTAAACCACACTGCCATTGCATGTCAGGAATTATTTTTTGTAACGAAGTATAAACCTCATCTGTTTCATTAATAATGCCACTTATTTCTACTTTCAGTTCAAATTCGGGTTTGGAATAGGTATTCAATAAAGCAACAATTTGATAAACCACATCATCAGCACAGGTATAACTGAAATGCGCTGCCGTTTGCAATTGTTGCTGTTGTATACTTACAATTGAAAAACTACCCGGATAAAAGTAAATGAGCCAATAATTTGAAAAGCTGGTTGCCCTTTGAAATGCAAGCTGAATTTGTTTACCCAAACTATTGTAAACAGGTGTATCTGAAAAGGTACCTGCCAGCATTTGTTGCAGACTTTGCGGAATTTGACAGGCAATATACAAGTTGGTTTCAGGTAATGTTATGGCATCGGTATTCATCTCCATATTACTCCATCCAAACAACAACTCTAATGAAGATTGAGCAGCAGATTCAGAATACAAATTTTCAGGAATAATGGTTTGCTCAAATCCATTTAAAAATATTTGTTTGGTGTGGTAGGGTAAATCAAATAAAATGGATTGTAAGCGAACTTCCTGAAAAATAAAATACCAGTCGCTTTCTATTTTTTGAAAAGTAAATAATTCCAACGCACTAATAGAGGCAGATTCAATTGATGTTTCAGTTAAAGCGATATAATGCAAACCTACTTCAATAGTGAGCTGCTTTTCTATAGCCGGCTGCTCCCCTCTGTTAAGGCTGTATTGACTGATTTCTTTTTCGACCATTGTTCAAATATACAATTACTGTTTAAAAAAGAATACATTCAGAATGTCTAAATCGAATATCAACAAAACTGTAGATTTGCAATGAATATGAGTGAGCCTGCTATTGTTACTGCCGATTATCGGGTAACAACTTCTAATCAACAAATATTAAAAATTGCATTACCCATTGCTGCCGCCACTTTGGTACCGCAGTTAAATTTTATTATCAACAATGTATTTTTAGGGCATTTGGGCGAACAGCCGCTTGCTGTAGCTGGTATTACAGGTGTATATTACTTAATTTTTGCAGTAATAGGCATTGGTTTAAATAATGGAATGCAGGCCATTATTGCCAGACGTGCCGGCGAAAATAAAATTGAAGCCATTGGTAATTTATTTGCTCAAGGTGTTAGAATTTCATTTGTTTTAGCCTTTTTAGGAATATTAATTACCTGGTTTTTGGTACCGGTAATTTTAGAGCATACACTTAGCAATCCACTGCATGTTAGCATGGCTGTAAAATTTTTGCGTATCCGGATTTTCGGGCTTATTTTTTTATACCTATACCAATTACGAAATGCTGTATTGGTGGGCACCAATCAAAGTAAATATTTAATTATTGGCACTGCTGCAGAATCGATTGCCAATGTATTTTTTGATTATGTTTTGATTTATGGAAAATGGGGATTCCCCAATTTAGGGTTTGATGGAGCCGCCTACTCTTCCATTATTGCTGAGTTTACCGGATTAATGGCTATTTATTTTGTTATTCGGAAAAAAGGAATTGACAGGCAGTTGCAACTTTTTAAATCGTGGGAATTTGACAAAAATAATATTACATTAATTTTACGATTATCTGCACCACTTATAGCCCAATTCTGTTTAAGTATTGTAAGCTGGGAGTTTTTTTATATTTTAATTGAACACCATGGCTCAATGGATTTGGCTATTTCAAATATTATGCGCAACATTTTTGGCTTTTTTGGATGCTTTACCTGGGCTTTTGCAGCAGCTGCCAATACAATGGTTAGTAACATTATTGGCCAGGGTTTGCACATAAAAGTAGAAGGCTTAATCATTAAAATTATGAAACTGTCTGGTTTGTTTGCAGGTAGTATTTGCATCATCATCAATATTTTTCCCACATTATTTTTATCATTTTATGGCCAGGGTAATGATTTTATTACGCATGCCATTCCTGTTTTACGGGTGGTTTCTACTGCATTGGTACTGATGTCGGTATCTACTATTTGGTTAAATGCCGTTACCGGAACCGGTAGTACCCAGGTAAATCTGCTGATTGAGTTTTTTGCCATCATCATGTATTGTCTGTACAGTTATTTTATATTGGAAAAATGGCATTTACCCATTACCGTTGGTTGGGGAAGTGAATGGGTGTACTGGATATTACTGTTTATCCCCTCTTATTGGTACATTAAAAAAGGCAGCTGGCAGCAAAAGCAATTTTAGTTGAGCAACCTTCTTATTATTCCAGCGAATCCAATATTTTTTGGCCTTCTGTTTTCAGAGCAGCATCATCCGGCGTTCTAACAGGCAATTTTACCAATTGCTTTAACACTTCAATGGCTTTGGAGGGATTGTTATTGGCCTGATAACTCTTCGCCAGTATGAGATAATTCATAACATAGTAGGGCTGTGTTTGTCTGCATTTTTCTAAATATACAATGGCTGAATCGTAGCTGGTGGGTGGAATACCACCCGGATACATGGTTTTTAATGCTAATTTTTTAGCCCAGTTCAAATTATTCATTTCATAATGCCAACGGCCTTCTACAAAATTGGCCATACCTAAATTGGGATTGATGTTTAATGCTTTATCGGCATTGGTTTTTATGTCTTTTACATATTGAACTAAAAGTTTTCGATCTTTTTCTACTTCCGTCATTTTAGCGGAAGCCAAAGCAAGTGCATAATAGCTTTCTGCAGCTTCCGGATGTGTTGCAACAGCGCGTTGAGCATATGCTAGTGCCGATTGAAAGGTAATGCGTTTATCATTCGCAATAGGTAATCGTTCGCCGGTAGAACAACTTAGCTCGGTGGCTTTTACCAAAGCATTGAGATTGTCAGGAGCAATCACCAGAATTTTCTTATAAATATCTAAAGCCTGCTGTTCATTTAAATTAATTTCTGCATTGGTGGCTTGTTTAAATAATAATGGGAGATTCTGAGCAGCGGCATATTGAACAAACAGTGCAGCCAAAAGAAAGATAGCTGTTGAAAATATTCTAATTTTTTTCATATCTGCTAATGAATGTATTGGTTCCGATATGTAAGTTTTTTCAAGCCATGCTATGATGCCTGATTAAAGTGGTTGCGATCCATTTCAAAACTAACACTTACAGAACCTTTAAAATCAGGTATGGGTGGATTTAACTTTTTAATAGAAATTATAACTCGCTCTGCCATTGCAAATTCAGATAAAATATCCGTTGCAATGTCCAATGCAATAGCTTCTAATAAGGGTGTGGCTTTTTCCATTCTATGTTGCACTATTTTAAATAATGCAACATAGTTAATGGTATCATGAATACTTTGAAATGAAGCCGGTCTGGATGCATTATAATCAACCCTAAGGTTTACTTCAAACTCATTTCCAGTTATCTTTTCTTCTTTGTATAAACCGTGGTATGCCCAGAAAACCACATTATTCAGGTAAATTGACAGCATATTTTATGTTTAAACAAGGCCTTTTGTACTTAAATAACGCTCTGCATCCAATGCAGCCATGCAACCTGAACCTGCAGCCGTAACTGCCTGGCGATAATTTTTATCCTGCACATCACCTGCGGCAAATACGCCTTCCAAATTGGTTTTGGTAGTACCGGGAATGGTTTGAATATAGCCTGTTTCATCCATATGAATCCAGGGTTTAAAAATGTCACTGTTCGGCTGGTGACCAATTGCAACGAAGAAACCATTGATGGGAACAGTTTCTGCTGTATTGTTAATACGGTTTTTAATACGAACGGCTTCTACTTTTTTATCGCCTAATATCTCGTCTGTTTCACTATTCCAGTAAATTTTGATATTAGTGGTATTCAAAACTCTTTCCTGCATTATTTTGCTGGCACGCATCTGATCTCTGCGTACAATCATATGTACGGTTGTGCAAAGTTTAGATAAATACAATGCTTCTTCGGCTGCTGTATCGCCCGCACCTACAATAGCTACTTCTTTACCTTTGAAGAAAAATCCATCACAAACTGCGCAGGCACTTACGCCGTATCCATTTAAGCGTTGTTCGCTTTCCAAACCCAACCATTTTGCAGAGGCACCGGTTGAAATGATTACTGCATCAGCTTCTATTAGTTTTTCATCATCAATCCATACTTTATAAGGTTGTACACCAAAATCAACTTTGGTGGCAATACCATAACGAATATCGGCACCCATTCTAGTGGCTTGTTTTTCAAAATCAATCATCATATCCGGCCCCTGTACACCATTCGGATACCCCGGATAGTTTTCAACTTCTGTAGTAATGGTTAACTGACCTCCTGGTTGTATGCCCTGATATAAAACGGGTTTCATATTTGCCCTTGCTGCATAAATGGCAGCAGTATAACCGGCTGGACCTGAGCCTATTATTAATACATGAACTTTTTCTGATTGTGCGTTATCCATACTTAAAAAATTTTTGCAAAGTTAAGGAATGATAGTGTTGAAATGTGAGAGCAGAGAAATGTTAACCAATAAAAAACCCCTGCATAGTAACAGGGGGAGTTTTTTAATACGCTATGAGAGATTAACCGAGGTATGCTTTTAATGCATTGCTATACCTGGCTTTTTGTAAACGTTTAATCGCTCTTTCTTTAATTTGCCGGATGCGTTCTTTGGTAAGATCGTATTTCTGGCCTATTTGTTCAATAGTTACACCATTTTCACCATCTAAACCAAAGTAAGCGTTCACAATTTCAGCCTCACGTGGACTGAGTGATTTTAATACCCTTCTGATTTCTTCTCTTAAAGAATCTTTCATCACATCATCATCGGTATCATCACTACCCTCCAGTAAATCGCCCATTGCTACATCTTCAGCTTCATGAACCGGTGCATCTAACGAAGTATGACGGGTGTTGCTTTGGAAAATGTTGTTGATTTCAGTTTCACTCATTTCCAAAATTTCACTCAGCTCTTCGGTGGAAGGTTCGCGTTCATGCTCTTGTTCAAAAGCCATATAAGCCTTATTGGCTTTATTGTATGTGCCAATTTTGTTTTGAGGCAAGCGGACTAATCTGCCCTGCTCTGCCAATGCCTGTAGTATCGATTGGCGAATCCACCACACAGCATAAGAAATAAATTTGAAACCTTTTGTTTCATCAAAGCGTTGCGCCGCTTTTATTAAGCCGAGGTTACCCTCGTTAATCAAATCGCTAAGTGATAGGCCTTGGTGCTGGTACTGCTTAGCTACAGATACCACAAAACGTAAATTGGCCTGCACCAATTTGTCGAGCGCTCTCTGATTACCCATTTTAATTTTCTGGGCCAGTGTTGTTTCCTCTTCGGGAGTAATCATTGGAATTTTAGAAATTTCCTGCAGATACTTTTCTACGGCCTGAGAATCTCTGTTGGTAATCTGGGTTGCAATTTTGAGCTGCCTCATAGTATATAGTTACAATTTATTTACTAACGACATATAGACGCTAAAAGTTGCATTTTGGTTGCAATAGTAGCGTTAAAGTTATCCTCATAAATTTCAAAAGTGTGCAAATTTACGTTAAAACATCTTATTGAACGAATGTTTTCTGAAAAAAATGCTTTTTTAAAAAAAATTAAATCTCCCTGCCCAATATCAAAATTTATCTGAACCCATTTATCTTCGCAATTCTATGCCATCTATTATTGATTTTCGCTCAGATACGGTTACCCGGCCTACTCCCGCTATGTTAGAAGCCATGTTTTCGGCCAAAGTTGGAGATGATGTTTTTGGAGAAGACCCTTCCATTAACGAGCTTGAACAAAAAGCAGCAGCCCTTTTTGGTATGGAAGCCGGATTATTTTGCCCCAGTGGCACCATGACCAACCAAATTGCCATTAAAGTACACACCCAACCCGGTGATGAGGTAATATGCGATGCATTATCGCACATTTACCTGTATGAAGGGGGCGGAATTGCATTCAATAGCGGTGCTTCTGTTCGGTTATTACAGGGAAACAGAGGAAGAATAACAGCGCAACAGGTTGCCGATGCCATTAATTCCAATGATGTGCATAAACCGGTCAGTACGCTGGTAAGTCTTGAAAATACCAGCAACAGAGGCGGTGGAGCCTGTTACTCAGTAGAGGAAATTATCGCTATAAAACGGATTTGTGAATCCAACCATCTTACACTTCATTTAGATGGAGCACGTTTGTTTAATGCTTTGGTGGCTACCAATGAAGTACCCACTACCTATGGTATGCTATTCGATTCCATCTCTATTTGCCTGAGCAAAGGTTTAGGAACACCGGTAGGTAGTGTTTTATTAGGAACCAATGCTTTCATTCAAAAAGCAAGACGGGTAAGAAAAGTTTTTGGTGGCGGAATGCGCCAGGCCGGCTATCTGGCTGCTGCGGGAATTTATGCACTTGACCATCATGTGAAAAGAATGGTTCAGGATCATGAACATGCCCAGGCTATTGCCACTTGCCTGCAGAGGAAAGATTTCGTTGGGCAAATAATGCCGGTTGAAACCAATATTATCATTTTTGAAGTAAAAGGCCGGTTTACACCAAAGGCATTTGCTGAAATAATGGAAAAACACCATATTAAAGTAATGGCCATTTCACCAACACAGGTAAGAATGGTATTGCATTTAGATATCCATCCATCCATGGTACAATTAACTATGGATGTTATCAATTCATTGTAATCGAAGAGAATCAATATTGCTGAATAAAATTTAACCGTTATGTTACCTAAAATAAACCCTACTAATACCCAAGCCTGGTTCTTGCTTAAAAAACATCACGATGAAGAAATGAATCGTAGGCATATGCGTGATTTATTTACGGCCGATAAGGAAAGGTTTGAAAAATTTTCAATCCGTTTTCAAGATATTTTATTTGACTATTCTAAAAACATCATCAACCAAAAAACACAGCAGCTATTGCTGCAACTGGCAGAAGAATGCCATTTGAAAGAAGCCATTCATGCCATGTTTGCCGGGTTAAAAATTAATGAAACAGAACATCGGTCTGTTTTACATACTGCCCTTCGTAACTTTTCTGATACACCCATTTTGGTGGATGGGAAAGATGTAATGCCTTTAGTAAGAAAGGTATTGAATCACATGAAAACTTTCTGTCAACAAATACATAGTGGTGACTGGAAAGGTTATTCCGGCAAAAAAATTAAATATATTGTCAATATAGGCATTGGAGGCAGCGATTTAGGTCCGGTGATGGTAACAGAAGCATTAAAGCCTTATTGGATAGAGGGTATTCAAGCCTATTTTGTAAGTAATGTAGATGCTACCCAGCTGGTAGAAATTTTGAAAAATGTAACACCCGATGAAACCCTGTTTTTAATTGCATCTAAAACGTTCACTACACAGGAAACCATGACCAATGCTCATTCGGCAAGAGATTGGTTTTTACAACATGCAAAAGATGAAGCGCATATAGCCAAACATTTTGTGGCTTTAAGTACCAATGAAAAAGAAGTAATGCAATTCGGTATTGATAAAGCCAATATGTTTGAATTTTGGGATTGGGTAGGCGGCCGATATTCTTTATGGAGCGCAATTGGATTATCGATTGCCCTTACTGTTGGTTATGAAAATTTTGAACAATTATTAAAAGGTGCTTTTGCAGTAGATGAGCATTTTAAAACAGAAAAATTCGAAAAAAATATTCCTGTTATTATGGCTTTGCTAGGTATTTGGTATACCAATTTTTTTGGTTCGCAAAGCGAAGCAATATTACCATATGATCAATACATGCATCGGTTTCCGGCATATTTTCAGCAAGGCAATATGGAAAGCAATGGTAAGAGTGTAGACAGAATGGGCAATCCTGTAAATTATGCTACCGGCCCTGTAATTTGGGGTGAACCGGGCACCAATGGTCAGCATGCTTTTTACCAGCTCATTCACCAGGGTACACCGCTTATTCCCTGCGATTTTATTGCACCGGCCATTAGCCATAACCCTTTGGGCGATCATCATACAAAACTGCTTTCTAACTTTTTTGCCCAAACCGAAGCTTTAATGAATGGTAAAACCGAAGCTGAAGTGAAAGAAGAACTGATGAAAGTAATACCCAATGAAGAAGAAGTTAAAAAGTTAGTGCCTTTTAAAGTTTTTGCCGGAAATAAGCCCACCAATTCGTTCTTATTGAAAGAAATTACACCTTACTCATTAGGAAGTTTAATTGCTTTATATGAACATAAAATTTTTGTGCAGGGGGTAATCTGGAATATTTTCAGTTTTGACCAATGGGGCGTTGAATTGGGCAAACAGTTGGCAGGAAAAATTTTACCGGAGTTAAAAGATGACAAACCGGTTGCTTCACATGATTCCTCTACCAATGCATTAATTAACCTCTTTAAACAAATGAGAAAATAACAAATGCAGGACATTATAATTCGTTTTATTCAGCCAAAAGATAATGTTGCACTTGCAAAAATTATTAGAAATGCTTTAGAAGAGTTTAATGCCAATAAACCCGGAACGGTTTATTTTGATGAGAGTACCGATCACTTATACGAAATGTTTACTGCCAATAAAGATGCAATTTATTATGTGGCAGAAAGTAATGGCGAAATATTAGGAGGTGCAGGTATTTATCCAACGAATGGATTACCTGAAGGTGTTTGTGAATTAGTGAAAATGTATTTACACAAAAATGCCAGAGGTAAAGGCACAGGACGTTTTTTGATTGGAACCTGTTTGCAGAAGGCAAAGGAAATGGGCTACCATCAGGTATATTTAGAAACCATGCCTGAGTTAAGCAAAGCAGTTTCAGTGTACGAAAAATTTGGCTTTAAGTATTTAGATGCTGCAATGGGGGCATCCGGCCATACGGATTGTACTATCTGGATGCTGAAAGATTTATAATTTTGGCTGTTTTTGTGTTATTGCCGGTTTATCTTTTTCCTGTTCTGCCTGCTTTTCAACGGGCACCAAATCAGACAGTTCTATATTCATGGGTAAAAGTCCAACCTGAACAATGGCTCTTTTTCCCCTGATTTCTTTAACCGTTCCTACCTGATAATTTTTTTTCAGTTTTACCAACATGCCTTCAGAAATGTTGGTTTCAATTTCTTTATACTGGTGGGTTATTTTTTTTACTTGTTTGGTTTGTGCTACTTCGTTTTTATGAAATAACAAATGTTTCAAATTGCGGATTACCTCGTTTTTATCTTCTGCTTTTTTATAGTCAAGCACAATCTGCTTTAACTTGCGTTCCATGTTTTTGAGATATTCTAATTTCTCTTCCGAAAGTTTGTTTTGGTGTTTAAGTAACTCAATTTGTTGCCGGTGTTTTTCTCTGTTAATGGTGGTTTCCAATTCTTTTTTGAGTACAACATTTTCTTTCATCAATTGTTTCAATTCATTTTTTTCTGAATGTAATTGCTGTAAATGCTGCTCGGTATTGTTGAGCAGTTTATCTAATTTAAAATGTTGTTGATCTACCAATTTTCTTGCCCTGTTTATTAAAGCAGTAGGCAAACCAATTCTTTCTGCAATTGAAAAGGTGTATGAACTTCCGGGTTTTCCTATCATTAACTGATATAGTGGTTGCAATTTTTTTTCATCAAATGCCATTGCACCATTGATGATGCCCGGCGTTTTATTCCCCATTATTTTTAAATTCAGATAATGGGTAGTTACAATTCCAATAGCATGTTTGCGGCAAAGCTCTTCCATAATTACCTCAGCAAATGCACCACCTAAATTGGGATCACTGCCGCTGCCCAATTCATCAATAAAAAATAAAGTACGCCCATTCCCCATTTCAATGAAATGCTTCATGTGTATTAGGTGGGATGAATAGGTACTCAGCTCAAATTCAATACTTTGCGTATCGCCAATGTGAATAAACAATTGTTTAAAAATACCAATTTGTGAATGTGGGTGTACCGGAACCAATAAACCACTTTGTACCATTAGCTGTATCAGTCCAACCGTTTTCATAGTAACGGTTTTACCGCCGGCATTTGGCCCGCTGATAATTAAAATTCTGTTTTCATCATTTAATTGTATAGAAACCGGTATGGTGTTTTTTTTATTTTTTTGATTGTTTAAAAACAAAATAGGATGATAGGCTGCTTTCAAATCCAGCATTGATTTATCAACAATATCAGGCATTTCACCTTTTATATCCATTGCTAATAATGCTTTGGCTCTAATAAAATCAAACATTCCTATCAGATGCAGGTAATTGGAAAGCAAGGGTGCATATGTACTTAGTTTAGCAGTTAAAGCTTTTAAGATACGTTGTACCTCTGCCCGCTCATCATTTTCTAAACTGTATACTTCATTGTTTAATTCAATGGTTTCTTCGGGCTCAATAAAAGTGGTTTTTCTGCTGTCACTTTCGCCATGTAAAATACCTTTTATTTGGCGCTTATGTTCTGAAAATATAGCCACTACCCTTCTGCCACTGCTAAAACTTTCTTCAATATCAGCCGTATATCCTGCTTTTGATAGTTTTTGCAGCACTTTATCAAACACTCTTCGCAATTCGTTTCTTTTTTTATATAATCGTAGTCGAATACTTTGTAAATCATCGCTGGCATTGTCTTTTACGTTACCTGCATCATCTAAAATTTCATCAATATATTCAATGATGTTTTTTTCAAAATAGCTTTGTTCAATTACTTTCGCCAAACCCGGATAAGCTACTCTTCGTTCTGTATCGAACCAGCGAAAAACAGATTGTATATTTTGAGCCAGCAGTTTAATTTGTATCAATTCTTCTCCCGATAAAGTAGCCCCGCTAATGCCCAATAATTTTATTTCCCTTTGCAAATTGGCCGTACAATCAATAGGGAAATATTGGTTTTGTTGCAACAGTAATTTAAATTCATAAGCCTGTTGCAGTTCTAACACAATAAAATCTTTTTTTGTATGAATACGTAATGCTGCTGCTTTTTGGCCGGCATATGCTGTTTTACAGAAATGAACCAGTAATTGCTGGATTGCTTCAAACTCTAATTGAAATGCTGCTGAATCGGGGTATAATCGCATAATATTGGAAAACAAATAGTATAAAGCAAAGTTAATTAGGTAGTGCATACAATGCGAAGCGCTATTTTTTGAATACTTTGAGCAAAAATTTTCTGTCTTACAGGGTTATAAACATCTCTTGCAAACAATTCTTCGTGAATACTGTTCTAAAAATGAATTAATTTGATTATGCATTACGAGAAATATATATTCAGTTGTTTTTTCTTTTCCTGCTATCTGCTATCTTGCGCACAGCCGGTAGAAAAGAATAAAACCGTAAATCCACAACATAATATGGATAATAAACAAATACCAACCGGTATAATAACCGATACCGCTTATTTTGGGGAAGGTTGTTTTTGGTGTACCGAAGCTTTTTTTCAACGATTAAAAGGGGTATATGAAGTTAATAGTGGTTACGGCGGCGGTCATGTAGCCAACCCAACCTATGAACAGGTATGTGATAAAAATACAGGCCATGTGGAATTGGCTCAAATTATTTATGATCCTAATGAGGTTTCTTTTGATGAATTATTAGAAGTTTTTTGGAAAACCCACGATCCCACAACTTTAAATCAACAGGGTGCAGATGTTGGCCCACAATACAGAAGCGTGATTTTTTATACCAATGAAATGCAACGTGAAAAAGCAGAACAATACAAAGCTGCTTTAGATAAAAGTGGTGCATTTAATAAACCGATTGTTACTGCAATTGATCCCTTTAAAAATTTTTACAGAGCAGAACAGTATCATCAGAACTATTATAACAATAATGGTGATGCAGCTTATTGTCGTTTTGTAATCAGACCCAAGTTGGAAAAATTTGAAAAAGTGTTTAAAAACAAATTAAAAAAAGGGGTTGAATAGTTGCATTGCTGTGAACGCAAAGTTTTTAGAATTGCTTTATGGTAGTATTCTGGTACTTCTTAATTCCAACAAATTCAATGCATTGGGCATAAAACCGGCTATGTTATTTTGTACAAGATGTATCACCATGTCATAAAATAGTGGTACTACCAGCGCATCATCTATTACCATTTGATCCATTCGCCGGTATAACTGATAACGTACTGAATCATTCACAGTGGCTATTGCTTTTGTGTATAATGTATCGAATAATTTATTTTTATAACGGGTGTAATTGGGCGGTGCAGGATTGTTTCCATAAAATACTGCCATGTAATTTTCTGCATCCGGGTAATCGGCCATCCAGCTACCTCTAAAAAATAATACCTTTGATAATGCTGTTTGTTCCAGCAAAACACTTTTCTGAACCACTTCAACCTGGATGTTAATGCCCGCTTCTTCACATTGCTTTGCAACAAAACTGGCAAGGTCTGCATAGGTTGGAATGGTGAGTAATTTGATTGCGGGAAAATCTTTGCCTGCAAAGCCCGCTTCACTTATCAATTGTCTTGCTTTTTCAGGTTGGTAAGTGTAGCCATGTACAAATTTGGTATTATTGGAAGGCAGCCCTTTGGGGCAAAACCCTGCATTGGCAGCATAACCAATGGAGTTGCGCAAATAGAGCATCATTTGTTCTTTGTTAATAGCATAATTAATGGCTTGTCTTATTTTCTTAAATCGCAGGGGCGATTGTTTTACCAGTGGATTGGCGGTATCCATTAAAATTCCTAAATATTCTGTATTGAGATAAGGATGTTTTTGCAGTTGCATTTTACCCTCCCATTCTTTTCTTAATGTACCTGATTTGGTTAATACTTCATCTTTAAATGCAGGATCTATATCGTTGATAAATGAAAGGGTTCCCTGTCTGAATTGTAAAAATTCGGTAGCCTTGTTCTGATAAAAACTAATTTTAACAGCATCTAAGTACGGTAATGCCTTTCCGTTTGCATCTTTCTCCCAATAATGTGGATGCTTATGAAGTACCAAAGCCACTCCTTCCTGCCATAAAAACAATTGAAACGGTCCGGTACCACAGGGATTTCTTCCAAAGTTTTTACCCTCATGTAATACCACATCTTTGGGCACAATACTGCAATACTGCATGGTTAAAATTTCCAAAATTGGATGAAAAGGATGTGTTAAAGTAAGCTGAAAGGTACTATCGTTCAATGCCATAAATGGATGTTCATCTGCCACATGTCCATTAAATATCCAGGCACCACTGCTGGCAGTATTTTTATCAATAATTCTATTGAAACTAAATGCCACATCATCGGCTGTACATAAACGTCCTTTTCCGCCAGAGAAAACCGGATTGTCTTGAAAATAAACGTCAGTTCGTAAATGAAAGGTGTATACCAAACCGTTGGTACTTATTTCCCAGCTTTTGGCAACAGATGGTTTTACATGCAGATTGCTATCTAATTCAACCAATGTATTGTATAACTGATGTACTGCCCAGATAATGGATTGGTTTTTGGAAAATGCAGGATCTAAAGTGGCTATTCCGGTACTTTCATTGTATTCAAAAACCTGTTGATTGGTTAAATGTGCTGCATTGCATGACAATAGGAAAATACATAGAGCAATCCAACATACAAATCTGCACTCTGTGAAACCGTATTTTTGTATGAACTTTAATGCCCGCATAGGCGTTTCAAATTTTTAAATAATAAAGATGCACAATAAATTTTTATTAGCCACGCTAATTATCGTATTTCCAGTATTGGGTTTTGGACAATTATTACAAGCTAAAAATAATTTTACCCATGCCGATACATTAAGAGGCAGTGATAATGCACAACGAAACTGGTGGAATGTTTTACATTATTCCATTTCAGTGAATCCTGATTTTGAAACGAAAACCATTCAGGGTAAAGTTACCATTCAATATGCTGTAGTAAAGCCGGTTACCACCATGCAGATTGATTTACAACAGCCTTTGGAAGTAGACAGTATTGTACAGCACAAACGCATTCTTTATTTTACAAGAACCAATAATGTAATTTTCATTAAAAACACTATTCCGCATCGTATGGGATTCCATGATTCAATTACCGTGTATTATCATGGCCGGCCTCGGGAAGCCGTTCGTCCACCCTGGGATGGTGGATGGATTTGGAAGAAAGATTCATTGAACAGGCCGTGGATGAGTGTTGCCTGTCAGGGTTTAGGCGCCAGTGTTTGGTATCCGTGTAAAGATTATCAGGAAGATGAACCCGATAATGGAGCCACATTGACTATCATTGCTCCGGATACATTAATGGCAGTGGGGAATGGAAGATTAATCTTTACAGGAAACACTTCGTTCAACAAAAAAATATATACCTGGCAAGTGGTGAATCCTATTAATAACTATGACATTATTCCCTATATAGGCAAATACGTAAACAAACGAGATACGCTGTTGGGGGCAAAAGGATTATTAACGCTTCAATATTGGGTTTTGGATTATGATAGCAGTATTGCCTGGCAGCAATTTAAACAGGTAAAACCAATGTTACGGGCATTTGAGTATTGGTTTGGGCCTTATCCATTTTATGAAGATGGGTATCAGTTGGTACAGGCGCCGCATTTAGGTATGGAACACCAAAGCGCTGTTGCTTACGGCAATCATTTTAAAAACGGTTATTTAGGGCGCGATTTAAGTGGAACGGGATGGGGTTTGCGTTGGGATTTTATTATTGTACACGAAAGCGGGCACGAATGGTTTGGAAATAATATTACTACCAAAGATGTGGCCGATATGTGGGTACACGAAGGATTTACCAATTACAGCGAAACATTGTTTACCGAATATTATTACGGAAAAGAAGCAGGTACCGATTATAATGTAGGCAGCAGAAAAAATATTTTGAATGATAAACCCATTATTGGCCCCTATGGGGTAAACAAAGAAGGCAGTAGCGATATGTATTATAAAGGCAGTGCATTAATACATTCTATTCGCCACTCTGTGCATAATGATGTTCTATTTCGGAAAATACTGCACGGGTTAAATAAAGTTTTTTACCATCAAACGGTTACCTCGGCTCAAATTGAAAATTACATCAATCAGCATGCAGGGTTTAATTATCAATATGTTTTCGATCAATATTTACGAACCACGCAAATACCTGTTTTGGAATATCAGATGGATTCAGTAAATCATTCCATTCGTTGCAGATGGAGTAATTGTTTGCCTACATTCAATTTGCCATTGAGTTTATGGAATCCACCAGGTGAACATATTAAAATATATCCAACAACGAATTGGAAAACAATCTCCATTCAAAAAAATCAGACCGACTTATTTCGTTCAGCATTAGTTGAGCGGTTGTATTATGTAAAAACGAAATTGCTGCATTAGTTAAATTTCGGTTCTTAACTTACTGTGTTTTCTTCCATAAAAGAAATACAGGCATAAACCAATACCCATCCATACAAAAAACCACAACCAGCTAATGGCAGGAATTTCAATCATTAAATACAAACAAAATAATGCACCTAAAACAGGAATAACTGAATAATTTCTGATAAAGCTTAACACGGAAACAATTACTGTGATAGAAACAAAAACGATAAATAATATTTCCTGATAACTTTCTGAGTTAAGATGTTGAAATGCATCAGTAAAGCGTTCATGAAATCCGATAATAAATATCATGGACAGTATTGGGATAATATACTTTCCATTGATGTAAGGTAATTTAAATCGGCCCTGTGTAGTATTTTGCATTCGTGGCAATACCAATACACCAAAACAAACCAACACAAAAGCAAACAAAGTTCCAATACTGGTTAAATCGGTCATTAAACTACTCGGTAAAAATAATGAAGGGATAGAAACCAATAATCCTGTAATAATGGTTGCAAAGGCCGGTGTTTGAAATTTTGGATGAATTTGCGAAAACTTTTTGGGCAACAATCCATCACGGCTCATACTCATCCAAATACGCGGCTGACCTAACTGAAAAACCAGCATTACACTTGTAGTTGCCACTACTGCACTAATTGAAATAATATAACTCACCCATTTTAAGCTGATTTTACTAAACACAAATGCCAATGGGTCATTTACCTTCAGTTCAGAATAATGTACCATACCGGTTAATACCAATGCTATTAAAATATAGAGTACAGTACAAATAATTAAAGAATAAATCATCCCCCGTGGTAAATCGCGTTGAGGATTTTTACATTCTTCAGCAGTGGTAGAAATAGCATCAAAGCCAATATAGGCATAAAAAACAGCAGATACCCCTGCTAACACACCACCAAATCCATTTGGCAGAAAGGGCACCCAGTTATCTGTTTTCACATAAAAAAATCCGAGTGCAATTACAAATAGGATGACGATGATTTTAAAAATCACCATAAAATTGGTTGATTTTTTACTCTCTTTTATACCTATATATGCCAACGTTGTAATTAACACTACAATGATAAATGCAGGAAGATTTATGAGCAGGTGTTTACCAAACAGAACAGGAGCCTGCATCCAGGTATCTGTTGCAGACAATAAATGTTGTGGTAAAGGTTGATGCGATGCTGTTAAAATAGTTGCTTCCTGAAAATCTTTAGCTGCTGTGAAAGGATCTGTTAACAGCCAACCGGGCAAATGAATGCCCAAACCCACCAATAAATTATTAAAATAGCCACTCCAGCTAATGGCAACAACTATATTTCCAATAGCATATTCTAAAATAAGTGCCCAACCAATAATCCATGCAACTAATTCACCAAAACTAACATAGGCATACGTGTATGCACTTCCTGCAATGGGTACTCTACTGGCAAATTCAGCATAACATAAAGCACTAAAGCCACAAGTAACCGCAGTAATAATAAAAAGAAATGCTATACCGGGCCCACCGTTATAAGCTGCTGTTCCTATTGTTGAAAAGATACCTGCACCAATAATGGCAGCAATGCCCATAAATGTTAAATCCTTAACCGTTAGTACCTTATTCAGTGAATGTTGATGACCATCCTTAATTCCTGCTTCTGAATCAGCAACAATTTTTTCAATTGATTTTTTTCTAAACAATGTAGACATGCAATTGTCTGTTTTATAAAAAAGGTAAGATAAGTATTAAATTAGTAATCTCTTTGTATGAGGAAAGCCGCAACCTCTTTTAAATGTTTTTTGCGCACACTTTGCACAGCAACTTCTTCTAAATGATGCAGTGCTATATTGAAGTATTGTTCTTTTAAAGCATTGGCCCATTCGTGCACATTGCAATCTTTAAATATGGCTAAAACTTTTTCAACTTTATCAGGTTCATTACCCAGCATGTGTTGCATCAATGCTGTTTTTTGTGCAGGTGATGCTACTTCTAATGCATGTAACAATAAAAAAGTTTTTTTATTTTGTTTAATATCACCACCTACCGCTTTGCCAAATTTTTCAGGATTCCCGAAAGCATCCAGATAGTCATCCTGAATTTGAAAGGCGATACCTAAATTTTTTCCAAAAGCATATAAATGTTTACAACTGCCTTCGCTTGCACCACCAATAATGGCCCCCATTTCTAAACTTGCCGCCAGCAAAACAGAGGTTTTTAATTCAATCATTTTTAAATAATCGGTTAATTCAATGTGTGCTGCATGCGCATAATCCATATCTAATTGTTGCCCCTCGCAAACTTCAACTGCTGTTTTATTAAAAATATACAAAATGTGTTTCAGAAAATCATTTTGAATATGCTCTAAATATTGATAGGCTTTAATTACCATTACATCACCTGCCAGCAAAGCCGTGTTATTACCATATTTAGCATGTACAGTGGCCATTCCTCTGCGTAAATCTGCTTCATCCATAATATCATCATGCACTAAAGTAAAATTGTGAAACAGTTCAATAGCCGTAGCAACACGGTATGCATCTTCATGAATTTCGCCAAAAAGTTCGTTACCCATTAAGCAAAAAACCGGCCTGATTCTTTTGCCGCCAATTTGTAAAAAATAGTGGCAGGGCTCATATAATGTTTCAGGCGTTTTTGGAAAATGATGCACTGAAAAATATTTACCAAATTGTTCAGTAAGTTGTTCAAATGTATGCATACCGCAAACTAACAGGAAAAAATTCAAATAAACTTGTAAGAATCAAAGTTTTATGCACAAAATTTTGGCACGATTTTTTTATAATTTTGCTAAAATATTATTTATGAAAAAAATATTCATCCTGAGCCTGATTATTTTAACACTGGGTATTGCTAAAACAGAAGCCCAAAATTTAAGCAGTTCTTATCAAACAGCAGTAGGTTTAAAAATTTATCCGGGTGCTGTTTCTGTAAAACATTTCGTAAATGGCAATAATGCTATTGAGGGATTGGGTTATTTTTGGCAGTATGGTTTTAGATTAACCGGTTTGTATGAAATACATGGTGATATTAATGGCGCACCGGGTTTAAAATGGTATGTTGGTCCCGGCGCACATATTGGTTCATATAATGATAACTGGAAAAGAGACTATCCATACCGTGATAATTCAGTAGCCATTGGTATTGATGGCGTTTTGGGTTTGGATTATAAAATTAAAGGTGCTCCCATCAATGTTAGTTTCGACTGGCAGCCTTCATTTAATTTGGTTGGGTATTCTTATTTTGAAGGAGGCTGGGGCGGACTCGGTATTCGTTATGCCTTTTAACTTAAATTTATTCATTTAATCAAAAAGTTTGGGGTTAGTTTTAACCTCAAACTTTTTTTATAGTTTAAGTTTACTGAATGCTATTGGCTATGCATCCTGCAAAGTAAAAAGGCTATCTACAAATTCTTTTTTATCAAATACCAATAAATCATTTATCTGCTCACCCACACCAATAAATTTTACCGGTATTTTAAATTGATTGGCAATGGCCAATACTACTCCACCTTTTGCAGTGCCATCTAACTTAGTAATGGTGATTGCACTCACTTCAGTTGCAACGATGAATTGTTTGGCTTGCTCTACTGCATTTTGTCCTGTTGAGCCATCTAAAACCAACATTACCTCATGTGGAGCATTTGGTATTACTTTTTGAATAACCCGCTTAATTTTTGAAAGTTCATCCATTAAATGAGTTTTATTATGCAACCTTCCCGCTGTATCAATCATCACAATATCAACCCCTTTTGCCACTGCACTTTGTACCGCATCAAATGCTACCGCACCGGGATCGCTGCCCATGGCTTGTTTTACAATGGGAACACCTACTCTTTCGCTCCAAATGGTAAGCTGATCAACAGCAGCTGCCCTGAATGTATCTGCTGCCCCTAATAAAACAGAATAACCTGCTTTGGTATAATTGTATGCTAATTTTCCGATAGTGGTTGTTTTACCAACCCCATTCACCCCAACTACCAAAATTACATAAGGCTTTTTATCGGCAGGAATTTCAAAATTTTTATACGTTTCATCAGCATCCTGTAATACATTTTGAATTTCATCCTTTAACAAATGATTCAATTCAGATGTACCCACATATTTCTCTTTTTTAACCCTTTCTTCAATTCGTTCAATAATTTGAAGTGTAGTATCAATACCAACATCGGCATTAATTAATGCCTCTTCTAAATTGTCTAAAACAGATGCATCAATGGTACTTTTTCCTGCTATTGCTTTAGAAATTTTTGACAAAAACCCTTCTTTGGTTTTTTGCAATCCCTGATCTAAGCTTTCTTTTTCCTTCTTGCCAAATAATTTATCAAAAAATCCCATGGTTAATAGAATAAATATCAAAAAATGTTTAAAGGCACAAAGTAAGATTAAAAATCATTTTTTGTGCAATTGCATTAAAAGAAATCAATAACATATTGTACAATGGTATTTTATAAAAAAGTATTGATTGTTTTCTGGCAGCACAACAAAAAAGCCTTCCTAAAAGGAAAGCTTTACAAGAAATTATATTATAGCAATCAAACTATTTGGCCAAAAAATCTTTCACCTTATCCTTGTGCACAATGGCTTCTTTAAATGTATAAGCGCCGGTTTTAGGGCTGCGGATGGGTTTAATCACTTTTGTCCAGTTCTTTGCTTCAGCGGCGGCTTTTTGGTCTTTAGTCTTAATCGCTGTTTTTGCTGCTTTTGCCATGGTTATTTGATTTCTTTATGAACAGTTACTTTTTTCAAAATAGGGTTGTACTTTTTCAGCTCCAGTCTTTCAGGAGTATTTTTTTTGTTTTTTACAGAGATGTAACGACTGGTGCCGGGCATTCCTGATGTTTTATGCTCGGTACACTCTAATATTACTTGTACTCTATTACCTTTCTTTGCCATTGTAATGGGTAATTTACTGGTTTAATTAAATTTTTACTCCGTCAGCTCTCAATTGTTTAATAACAGAGGCCAAACCATTTTTATTAATGGTACGAATGGCATCTGAAGATACTTTTAAAGTAACCCAACGGTCTTCTTCTGCAAAAAAGAAACGTTTTGTTTGTAAATTCGGCAGAAAACGGCGTTTTGTTTTAATGTTAGAATGTGAAACGCTGTTACCTGTTAATGGTTTTTTTCCTGTAACCTGACATACTCTTGCCATGATGCTATTTTTTTTCGGGACGGCAAAGGTAAGGAACACAAATGAAATATCCATATTAATCACATCTTTTTTAGAGAAAATATACACATGCCGTGGAAATATAGATTTTGCCGTAATAATCAAGCTAAATTATACACATTACTACTCATTTCATTCAATCTATCCGCTTTCAGTAAAAATTTTGCAAAGAACCAAAACAAATATTGCAGAGAAATTTACTAAATTTTTTTGAGCTGTACCAATTATTCGTAACTTGCAAGCAATAAATCATGAAACACTTTCTGCAATATAACCTCGATTTTTTAGATCATCCCTTGGGGTAATCTTCTATCTAATTATTCTCAAATCTTATTGTTATTTATTATAAGCTATTGTTCTGGTATTTTTTACCATGTAACAGGTTTATGTGATTTCCTCAAATTTTAAAAAGAATTTTATGTTAACGCAACAATTATCCCATAAAAGTGCTTACTATCTTTCTTTAGAAGAAAAATACGGTGCACACAACTATCATCCCTTACCGGTAGTTTTAGAAAAAGGCGAAGGTGTATTTGTATACGATGTTGACCAAAAACGTTATTTCGACTTTTTAAGTGGCTATTCGGCAGTCAATCAAGGGCACTGTCATCCTAAAATTATTAACAGTTTATTGCAACAGGCACAAAAACTTACCCTTACTTCCAGAGCTTTTTACAACAATGTTTTGGGTGAATATGAAAAATACATCACTGAATATTTTGGGTACGATAAGGTTTTACCCATGAATACCGGTGTTGAAGGTGGCGAAACAGCGGTAAAATTGGCTCGCAGGTGGGGTTATGCCAAAAAAGGAATACCTGAAAACAATGCGAAAATAATTTTTGCCGAAGGTAATTTCTGGGGCAGAACATTGGCAGCCATCTCCTCTTCTACCGATCCATCCAGTTATAAAGGATTTGGGCCTTATATGCCCGGATTTGAATTGGTACCTTACAATAATTTAGCTGCTTTAGAAAAAGCTTTTCAGGATAAAAATGTAGCTGCTTTTATGGTAGAACCCATTCAGGGCGAAGCAGGTGTGGTTGTACCGGATGAGGGTTATTTAAAGGGGGTTCGCGCATTGTGTACAGAATATAATGTATTATTCATAGCCGATGAAATTCAGACCGGTTTAGCCAGAACCGGGAAAATGCTGGCCTGTGATCATGAAAATGCAAGACCGGATATTTTGATTTTAGGAAAAGCTTTAAGTGGCGGCACCATGCCCGTTAGTGCTGTATTATGTGATGATGCAATCATGCTAAACATACAGCCCGGCGAACATGGCAGCACTTATGGTGGTAATCCTTTGGCCTGTGCCGTAGCTATTACCTCACTACAGGTAATAAAAGACGAAGGCATGGTAGAAAATGCAGAAAAAATGGGGGTTATTTTTCGGGAAGAACTGGCTAAACTCAAAAATCCGTTTGTACAAACCATTCGGGGCAAAGGCTTATTAAATGCCATCGTAATACAACACCCTAATCCGGATGCAGCCTGGGATATTTGCTTAGCTTTAAAAGAAAATGGTTTATTGGCCAAACCAACACATGGCGATAAAATTCGCTTTGCACCACCGCTCATCATTACAGCACCCCAAATTGTGGAAGCGGTTGAAATTATCAGTAAAACATTACAATCATTTCATTAAAATATTTGTTTATAAGTAATTTTACAGTAATGATACAAAACCACCTGCACCACAAAGAAGAGCATTTACAAAGCTCAGATTTATTAACGGATATTGTAATCGGCATGAGCGATGGACTAACCGTTCCATTTGCTTTGGCCGCCGGTTTAAGTGGTGCGGTTGGCAATCAGGTAACTTTAATATGGATTGCCGGTATTGCAGAAATTGCAGCCGGCTCCATTGCTATGGGACTGGGGGGCTATTTAGCAGGCAAAACTGAGCAGGATCATTATAACAGTGAACAGAAAAAAGAATTTTGGGAAATTGAAAACAAAGCAGAAGTAGAAAAAGAAGAAGTGCGGGAGGTTTTTAGAAATTGGGGTTTAAGTGAGCAGTTGCAAGAGCAAGCTATGCAAGAAATTGTAAAAGATAAAAACAAATGGGTTAATTTTATGATGAAGCATGAACTTGGTTTAGAAGAACCAGACCCCAAAAGAGCAGGGAAAAGTGCTTTTAATATCGGATTATCATATGTAGTGGGCGGCCTAGTGCCCCTTAGCCCCTATTTCTTCGTTACCGATGCGCTCAATGGTTTAAAAATTTCTGTTATTGTTACTTTAATCTGTCTTTACATTTTCGGTTATTTCAAAAGTAAAATAACCGGCATTAACCCGTGGAAAGGAGGTTTTCGTGTGATGCTGATTGGAGCCGCCGCTGCAGCCGCAGCCTTCGGCATTGCTAAATTAATTGATAGTTGATGAGTTATTTATTTTGATCCGGCAGGCAGTTTTAATCTGGGTAATAAAGTCATCAGCAATACAATTACAGCTAAGCCCACTGTAATATACAGGCCGGGTTTTACTTCCGGGCATTCGCCTTCTCGGCATAATGAAAACAAGGTAAAGTTTTTAATGGCCCATGCCATATTAATAAAGCCTACAAATAAATTGGTTCGTTTTGCCCAAACTTTTGGCAATGCAAAAAATGCAATCAGCAATACAGAAAAAAAACTCTGTGCCAGAATTTGCTTTCCAAAAGTAAATTGTTCATTCACTGTTCCATGTACACCACTAATGGTTAGTTGTAAGGATGGAATGTAAATCCAGGGCATAAAACACACAGCTACCATCAATATGGCCGCAATAATTCCAATAGTTTGTGCATACTTCATAAAGACAAGAAAGGATTACTGTTGTAATCCTTTGTTTGATGAGAGGTCCCGAGCGGATTCGAACCGCTGTACGAGCTTTTGCAGAGCTCTGCCTAGCCACTCGGCCACAGGACCATTCGGGCTGCGAAAATAAAGCATCGTAACTAAATACAAAATTCTAATTTTGCAACTTCAAAAAAAATACATGAATAGTATTGCACCATCTGAATTAATTATCAACAGCAGAGGCGCTGTTTATCACATTGACCTAAGACCGGAAGAACTGGCAGATACCGTTATTACTGTAGGCGATCCGGACCGTGTAGAAAAAGTAAGCAGGCATTTCGATTCAATTGAAATAAAAAGGCAACACAGAGAATTTATTGCCCATACCGGCTTTATCGGGAAAAAAAGATTAACGGTACTTTCTACCGGCATTGGACCCGATAATATTGATATTGTACTGAATGAATTAGATGCATTAAAAAACATTGATTTTGAAACCAGAACCATTAAACCCGAATTAAGTACGTTGAAAATAATTCGTTTAGGTACTTCCGGAGCTTTACAGGCCGATATTCCGGTAGATAGTTTTGTAGTGGGCACACATGGGCTGGGTTTAGACAATTTGTTGCATTATTATCGTCAGGTAAACAATGAAGAGGAACAACAAATTTTAAAACATTTTATAGAACATACCCAGTTATCCGGAAATATTCAGCCCTATCTGGCTACAGGCAGTATCAGCATCATGAAACATTTTGTAAAGGGCTTTCATCATGGCATTACGGTTACATGCCCCGGTTTTTACGGCCCACAGGGTCGTGTACTGCGTTTGGGTTTATCCAATCCCGGTTTGGTAGATAATTTTAGCAGTTTTAGCTGCGGACAGCACCGAATCAGTAATTTTGAAATGGAAACCAGCGCAATTTATGGATTGGGTAAATTATTAGGTCACCATTGTTTATCCGTAAATGTTATTGTAGCCAACCGAATCCGTAAAGAATTTAGTAAAAATAGCGCAATGGCCGTAGAAAATTTAATCAAAAAAGCATTAGCAATTATCAGCACTCTTTAAATTATGCAGTTAACATTTTATAAGTATCAGGGAACCGGAAACGATTTTATTATTCTTGACAATAGAAATGGTGCCATTCAATTAACGACAGAGCAAATTAATTTTTTATGTAACCGAAAATTTGGAATTGGAGCTGATGGCTTAATGCTGTTAAGCCATAGCAAAGATTTTGACTTTGAAATGGTGTACTATAATTCTGATGGCAAACAAAGTACCATGTGTGGAAATGGCGGCCGTTGCTTAGTACAATTTGCGTATGATATTGGCCTAAAAAAAGAAAAATATCATTTTAAAGCCATTGATGGCCCACATGAAGCTCATTTCGAAAAAAACGGATGGGTAGATTTGTTGATGAAAAATGTAGATACCATAGAACGCTATTATGGCGATTTTTTGGTAAATACCGGCTCACCGCATTATATTAAAACAGTAACGGATATTGCCAATTATGAAGTATTTAAAGAAGGCAGAGCCATTCGATTCAGTAAAGATTTTGAAAAAGAAGGTATCAATGTAAATTTTGTAGAAGTAACCGATGCAGATACCATTACCGTTAGAACTTATGAAAGAGGGGTTGAAAATGAAACCCTGAGTTGTGGAACCGGTGTTACTGCTGCCGCATTGGTATTTGCTCACAATGAAGCCGGGTTTAACAGAATTGAAGTAAATACTTTGGGCGGAAAATTAGCTGTTGAATTTGATAAATTGGGCGAAACATTTACCAATATATGGCTTTGCGGACCGGCAACTTTTGTATTTAAAGGGGAAATACCTTTGCAATTTTAAATGAATATGATGCATCAGCCCATTGCTTATCAAACACTACCCAAACCACAAAAATTTACCATTCGGGTGTACGGTTTGTTGATTGACCGGCACCAACGCATATTGGTAAGTGATGAATATATAAGGGGCAATTATTTTACCAAATTTCCGGGCGGTGGATTAGAATTAGGTGAAGGAACAAGAGATTGTTTACAACGTGAATTTTTGGAAGAAACCGGTTTGCACATTGTAGTTCAGGATCATTTTTATACCACCGATTTTTTTCAAATTTCTGCATTCAATACGGTTGATCAAATTATGTCTATTTATTATAAAGTAACTGCACCCATCTCTGAAATATGCAACTTAAAAACTGCAGCAACTCCATTTCAGTTCACACCCCAACAAATTGCAGATGTAAATGGGCAGTATGAAATGTTACGTTGGTTGCCGCTCTCCGAATTAACTATAGAATCGGTACACTTACCCATTGATAAAGTGGTGGTAGAAATGTTATTGAATCAGCAATTGATAGCAAATACTCAAAAGTAAGTGTGCTTAAAGTACAAAAGTAAAATAGAACCACAGTTCTGTTAAGTAGAAAACCAAATTGGTAATCATCAACCATGCCGGAACCGGTTGAAAATAAAACCTACTCTTTTTATATAGAAATAGAATGAAAAGAACTGAGTTAAGAACAATTACAGCAAATCCTGCAGTAATGACATAACTACTGATTGTTTCATTTTGAAAAATATCACCCCAAAAACGCATTACAATTGCTATGATAAATGCAAGATTACCCATTAGGGCAACCCTGTTTAAGAATAAAATATTCTGCATATTAAAATTTCGTTCAAAATAGCATTAATTTGCTTTTCATAAAAATAGTTGATGCCGCACTAACTTTCCATCCATCTATTTTTAGTTGAAATAAGAATGATGGAAAGTTTAAAATGGCAGCAAGTAAATAGCATAAATGCAATAGCAATGAGCGGAAAGGCTTATTTACTGAAAAATAATTCAGGCAGTTGCAGGTACCAAAAAAAATAGAAACACATGAAAAATGTTCATTGGAAACAGCTATTGCCTCATGTAATAGCAATTGTAATTTTTGTAATTATTGCGGTTCTGTTTGCCAAACCCACTTTAGAAGGAAAAGTATTGCAGCAAAGCGATGTAATTCACTGGAGAGGCATGGCACAGGATTTAATTCAATATAAAGATACCCACGGCAAATACCCTTTGTGGAATAACAACCTTTTTGGAGGAATGCCGGCTTATCAAATTATTCTCACAGCAGCCAATCCGGTTTCTGTAGTATATGCACATCCGCTTTTCATGTTGTTTTTACCCAAACCCATTGGTTTTTTCTTTTTATTGTGCATTTCGTTTTATTTCCTGAGTCAGGTGCTACGCATCAATCCGTGGATAGGCATTGGCGGAAGTATTGGTTATGCTTATGCCTCTTTTTCAGCCATTATTGTTGCCGCAGGGCATGATACACAAATGCTGGCATTAGGTTATGTACCCGCATTAATGGGTGCAATATGGCTAATTTATCAAAAAAAATATTGGTGGGGTACTGCGCTTACAGCTTTGTTCAGTGCTTTACTGATTGCACAAAATCATTTACAAATAGCCTATTATTTTATCATTATTGCCGGATTTATGACCATTGGATTTATCATTCAATGGCTCAAAGCAAAAGATTATCAACATCTTGTAAAAGCGCTGGTTTTAACATTGATAGCCGGAGCTATTGGTGCAACCTGCAATTTGGTAAGTTTGGCCACCACCAACGATTATTCTAAAGCTACCATGCGCAATGGCACCCTGAATTTAGATACCACCAACCATGCCAATACTACCAGAAAAAATTCCGGATTACCCATTGATTATGCATTTAACTGGAGCTATGGTCGTGCCGAAAGTTTTACCCTTTTAATACCCGATGTATATGGCGGTGCATCTAATGGTGAGTTAAACGGCGATTCACACATTGCAAAAATTTTACAACAAAAAGGCGTGCCAGATGACCAGGCTGCACAATTTGCCGAAAGTATGCCCTCTTATTGGGGCAGTCAGCCTTTTACCAGTGGCCCCGTGTATTTGGGTGCAGTACTTTGTTTACTATTTATTTTTGGAATGGTATATTTAAAAACACCACATAAGTGGTGGATTCTGGCATTAACGATAGTTGCCTTGCTGATGAGCTGGGGAAAAAACTTAATGTTCTTCAATGAATTTTTATTCAACCATCTTCCACTCTACAATAAATTCAGAGTGCCAACCATGACGCTGGTGATTCCTCAGTTCACTTTTCCACTGGTAGCTGTAATGGTATTGCAACAATTGTTTTTTGATACAAAAGATAAATTATTGGCCATTTTGGCTTTAAAGAAAACACTGATTATTACCGGTGCTTTTTTTGTATTAGCCATTCTATTGTATTTTAGTTTTGATTATGCTGCACCGGCAGACGCCAATTTAAAAACCTATTTCAACCAATTAACCCAAGGCAATGCTATTGAATCAAATAGTATTTACAATGCACTAATAGCCGACAGAAGAAGTTTATTTGCAACCGATTTAATACGTTCCATCATTTTTGTAATACTGGCGGCAGCAAGTATATTCTTCTACTTAAAAAATAAATTGAAAGCAACCTATGCTATTGCTGCCTTTGTGGTGTTAATTGCAGCAGATAATATTAGTATTGACAGGCGTTATTTCAGTGATAAAAATTTTCAGGATGAAGACACCATTGATGACACCTATTTTAAGTCCACTGCTGCCGATCTGCAAATTATGAAGGATACTTCTTATTACAGGGTTTTAAATTTAACGCAGGATGTTTTTAATGATGCACTTACCTCCTATCATTTTCATTCAGTTGGAGGTTATCATCCTGCTAAACTTAGTATTGTTGAAGACCTACTCAACTTTCAATTAAGGAAACAACCCATGAATATGCAGGTATTGAATATGCTCAATACAAAGTATATTATCGTTAACAATCCTGCAACCAATAAACCGGAAGTGCAACTTAATCCCAATGCACTGGGGCCCTGCTGGTTTATAAAAACGGTACAATTTGTAAACGGGCCTGCAGCTGTAATGAAAGCTTTAGATCATTTTACGCCAAAAGATACAGCCATTGTAGAGCTTGCAGATCAATCACTGGTAACCTATACCGGCACAGCCGATTCTACTGCAACTATTCACTTAGTAAAAAATGATAATGATATCATTCATTATACTTCTAACAGTAACACTAATGGATTTGCAGTGTTTAGTGAAATATATTATAACCGTGGATGGAAAGCTTATATTGATGGGAAAGAAACACCGATTATACAAACCAATTATGTATTAAGAGGCCTCTCCATTCCTGCCGGGAAACATGATATTGTGTTTGAGTT
Source organism: Hydrotalea sp. GW822-HT8A01 (assembly GCF_058798575.1). Taxonomy (NCBI): domain Bacteria; kingdom Pseudomonadati; phylum Bacteroidota; class Chitinophagia; order Chitinophagales; family Chitinophagaceae; genus Hydrotalea; species Hydrotalea sp. GW822-HT8A01. The sequence continues at coordinate 2,974,904 of NZ_CM179506.1, read as the reverse complement.
TAAACCTGCTTCTTATTACAACAGTACTAAAATTGCCATTGGGGCCTCTGCATTGGTGTGGCTGTTATTAATAGGTGCCATTGTAGGTTCCTTCAAACAGGGCAAACAAAATGATGCTGCCTAAGCATGAACGTTTTAGCGCTTATTTCTTATAAAGTATTTCCCGCACAAATGGGTGGCCAGAAAGGTATTGCGCAGTTTTATGAATACCTTTCTCAATTAGATAATGTTGTTATTGTAGCATCAAAAAACAATCAATTATCCGATATTCCTTTTCCTAAAAAATACAATAACCTGTTTCCGCAAGGCAAAGGTTTGCTGAATATTTTAAAACTGTTTTTTGTTGTAAAGTTGATTCGCAGGGAGAATATTGATGTAATTATTATAGAACATTCTTATTGGGGCTGGTATGGCTATTTGTTGCATTTATTAACACATAAGCCTTTCATTATTCATTCACACAATATTGAAGCAGAAAGGTTTAAAATACAACATCGTAAATATTGGAAAATATATGTCCGATACGAAAAATGGGTGCATCAATTGTGTAACCATAATTTTTTTAAATGCGAAGAAGATGCAGCTTATGCCGTACAAAACTGGAATTTAAATCCATACAAAATAACGCTCATTCGTTATGGCACTGATGTGCAGACACCGCCAACTGACACAGAAAAAAAGGCAGCAAGAAACCAATTACTACAACAATTGAATCTTCCTGCAACAACCTGTTTATTGCTTTTCAACGGAACATTAAACTATGCACCAAATGTTGAAGTTTTAATAGAAATTACGGATACCATTATACCGATATTACGAAAAAATAAATTTAATTTTTGTATTTTTATTTGCGGTAAAATGCTGCCCGATGCATGGTTGCAAAAATTTATGCTATACCCCGAAATCCGCTACTTAGGATTTGTTGAAAATATAACAGCCATCAATGCCGGTGTAGATGCATTGATTCTACCCGGATCAATGGCAACGGGTATTAAAACCAAATTGGTAGAAGCCCTGGCTCAAAATACCACTGTTATTACTACACATAGCGGTGCCAAAGGTATTCCGCAAAACTTTGCGCAAACAAAATTGATTTTGGTACCCGATAATGATCCGGTTGCGTTTGCGAACAGGGTTTTACAATACAACCATTCAACAGATAATACCCCCAATTCTTTTTATAATGAATTTTATTGGGGTAATATTGCACAACAGGCACATACTGTTTTAGAAAACTTACATGGAACCTATCATTAAAATATCTGTAGTAATTTGTACCTATAACCGTGCTGCATACATTGCTGCAGCATTAGAAAGTCTGGTGCAACAAACTTTCAATAAAAATTGGTTTGAAGTAATTGTGGTGAATAACAATTCAACCGATAATACTGAGCAGATTTGTAAAAAGTTTATTGCTGACCATTCGCAATATGCTTTTTATTTTTTAAATGAAACGCAGCAGGGTGCTTCATTTGCACGCAATACGGGTGCCGATTTAGCAAAGGGTAGTTTACTTTGTTTTATGGATGATGACGCCATTGCTGATTCGGATTATCTGGAAAAAATTGTTGATTTTTTTGAAACACATACCGATGCAGGTGGTCTCGGTGGGCGAATTATTCCCAAATATATTCCGGAAGAACCGAAGTGGATGAGTTATTATGTGGCTTCATTGGTAGGAAATTTTGATTATAGCAATAACATTTGCGTTTTTCAGCAGGGAAAATATCCGTTAGAATCAAATATGATTATTAGAACCGCCGATTTTAAAGCCATTGGTGGGTTCAATAAAAACCTGCCCGGTGTTGTGGGTACTATGCGTATTGGTGGAGAAGGTAAAGATTTTTTTTATCGGCTGCAGGCGCTTGGAAAAAAAATTTATTATCATCCCGGCATTATTGTGCATCATGTGGTAGAAGTAAATAAATTAACGAAAAAATACATGTATAGAGTGGCCAGTGGAATTGGCCGTGGCGAAAGAAGAAGGGTTTTGGCTATTAGCCGTTGGGCTTATGTTAAAAAACTGATAGAATATTGTTTTAAGTTAGGCGCAGCCTTTATTTTAGCCATTCAATATACGCTGCAGGGTAATCCCGCAAAGGCATGGCCCGTTATTCAATTTAGAGTGGACGCATTTAAAGGATTACTAAATCAATAATCATGAATTTGAAACCTTTGTTAACCGTAAAATTAAAGGTACCTTATCCAGATGGTTCGGCATTCAGTTTCAACATCCGTCTGAAACAGCTAAGGTACGTAAATGGGTACTGCCCTATTGTGTTGGTAAAGGATGCGATATTGGCTTTGGGGGCGATAAAATAAAAAAAGTAGATTGCGATGGTATTGATTATCCGCAACCTTATGCGCATGCAGGGAAGGATAAAGTAGATATACCTTGTGATGTAATTAAAGATGAAATACCGGTAGCCGATAATACCTATGATTATGTGTACAGCAGTCACTTCATTGAAGATGTACCCGATACAGCGCAGGTTCTTCGAAAATTTATTCGTATTCTCAAAAATGGAGGTAACCTGATTTTGGTTTTCCCCAATCAGGAAAAATATGAAGCCATTTGTAACCGCATTGGGCAACCACTTAACCCCTATCATGTACATAAAGACATGGGATTTGAATTTATGCTGCAACAATTAAAACGCATTCCCAATCTTCAAACCAAATTATTATTCAGCAGCAATTGCGAAATTGATTACAATGTGGTAATGGTGCTGCAAATACACAAACTTTAAGCGTTCGTAATTTTAATGCGCAATGGTAGTAATATTTTATTAACGAATGCCATTATGCCCGTTGATTTTTTAACGGGTTTAGCAAAATAACAAGGCATTTGAATGAATTGTGAATAGCCATTTTGATAAACCAATTGGCGATAATCAGCTAACAAATTTTTAAGAACGGGTAAGTTGCCCAATTGAAAACGGGTTTGATGTTTCGATAAAATTTCGGGTGTTTCAAACTTATAACCACTGATATGCAAAAAAATAAGTGGTTCTGTATCATTAACCCATACTGTATTGTTTCGAATAGAAAGCTTTCTTTCATGTAAATTCCAATAGGCCACATTGTAACCTTTATGCTGCAAAACAGCCACTTTATCAAAAAACAACGGTACTAAGTTTAACCAGTTTTGATCCACCGCCATGCCTTCTGCAAAATTATAATAACATTGATTTTTCAGCCGTTCGGCCCACCATTGTAAAAATGAATGGGTAATAGCATTATTTTTTAAGGCAATAAAACCGGCATTATAAATTCCTGATCTTAATACATCCCGTTCCATCGGCAATGCCTCATCGTTAATAGGCGTAAAAAAATGCGGCGTAATAATAATAGGTGATTGTTCTAAAACTTCTTCAATGATTGATATAGAATGATAGAAAAAAATATCCGCATCTATGTATAATAAAATATCCGGTTTTTTTGAAGCAAATATATACTGCGCCAGAAATGGTTTCATGGCACAATTCAATTCAATTAAAGTGTACTGCCGGCTCATGTTATCAAATTCTGGAACAGCAATTTGTTCCACTTCCATTACTTCATGAGGTAAAAATTCAGCAACAGAAAAACGACCATTTATTCTATCCACCAAACCAATAATTACAGTGTATTCGGGAGCAACCGATAACAAACTATCGGCCATAGTTTTAGCATATGCCAAATGGTTGGCCGAACAAACCGTATAAGCTATTTTTGTTTTAGTCAGCATCATTTACATATAATATTTACAGGCTATCGCCTATTTTTTCAGCCAAAACAATGGTGTTTAAATATAACCGTTGGTTTTTTGGCCAAATGGGCTCCGTGCAAATAAATAATAGATTTAAAAAAGGTACCAGTATTTGTCGTACTATTTTTTTAAACAATTTAAATCGGGAAACTACATAAACTCTATTTAACCAATCGTCGTGTAAATACACCATCAGCATTTGGTGAATGGTAGATAAAGCGTGGCCGTTTTTATCGATGATGATTATTTTGAATCCGTTTTTTTCTAATAATGCCCGAAGCGCAAATTGGGTATATCGGGCATAATCTACCGGAATTTCATGTTCTTCCCATGCAAACGGACAGGTTATTAGCATTTTACCACCGGGCTTTAATACCCGATTAAGTTCCGGCAAAATAGTTTCTAAATTAAAAACATGCTCAAACACTTCTGAACTGAATAAACTGTTAAACTGGTGTGTTTCAAATGGTAGTGTTTTCCCATCATAAAAAAAATCAATTGATTCGTTTTGATGGGTATGCCCGTCACTATTATAATCTACCCCGGTATAGGTTTCAACATGGTTAAATAACGACTCGTAGGGTTTTGCCCCACATCCAAAATCTAATAATTTTCCGGTCAGTTCCTTACTGTACACCTTTATTTTGTTGTACAATCCCTTTCTAATGCAATACAAAGGATGCCGAAATGTGGGGTTAAAATCATTTGAAACCATAGTTCATACCAATAAAGTAACTGCGGCAAGATAAACTGTTTTGCATAAATATATTCTGTCTATTTCGCCTTCTTTGTATTTTGAATACATAAATTTGACGCATTATGTTGCATTCATCAATCGGCAACCACAATTATGGGTAGTATCCGGCATCAAACCATTATTTCGAGCCTTTTAGTGTACATAGGTTTTTTAGTAGGTGCACTGAATACCTATTTTTATGTAACTAATGGTTCATTTACCCCCGAGCAGTTTGGATTAACCCGTATTTTTTTTGATTTTGGGCAAAACATGTACATTTTTTCCAGCTTAGGTATCATTCCGGTTATCTATAAATTTTATCCTTATTACAAAGACAATCTTCCAGCACAAAAAATTGATATTGTTACCTGGGCAATGGGAACTGCATTAGCCGGATTTTTTATTTTATTAATTGTGGGTTTTTATTTTCAGCCGGTTATTGTACATGCCTATCAGCAAAAATCGCCTTTAATTGTAGATTTTTATTATTTAATGTTTCCATTTGCTTTGGGCATGTTATTGTTTTCTGTATTAGAAGCCTATTGCTGGGCCATTCATCAAACCATTATTGCTAATTTTTTGAAAGAAACGGTCATGCGCATGGTTACCACTGTGTTCATTTTGCTGTTTTATTTTAAAATTATCCGTTTCGAAACTTTTATTTGGTTATTTACTTTTTTATATGCGTTTATTTTTGTGGTGTTGGTGTTGTATTTGCGAAAAATAAAACAATTGTATTTGCCCTTGCAAATGAGCCGGGTAACCAAAAAATTTTGGAAAAAAATGATGGGCATGCAGGCATTTATTTTTGGAGGTACCCTCATTAGCTCCATTGCCGCAACCATTGATAGTGTTTTTATTGCGCATTTTCAAGATCTGGTATCGGTGGGTATTTTTGGGTTATCGCAATATGCAGCCAATTTGGTGCAGGTACCGCAACGCAGCATTCAGGCCATAGCCACCGGTTATTTAGCCAAAGCCTGGAAGGATAAAAATTTTAAGGAAATTAACCGAATTTATGTTCGTTCCTGTATCAATTTATTGCTGTTAGCCCTTTTTATATTTGGTAACATTTGGCTGAATGTGGCACAGGGCATGGAGGTGTTGCATGTGCAGGATAAATACAAATCAGGCCTGGGTGTTTTGTTTATTTTGGGTATGGCCAGAATTGTAGATGCCGGCACAGGTGTAAATAATGTAGTTATTAATACATCAACTTACTGGAAGTTTGATTTTAACAGTGGGGTGATTTTATTAACCTTACGTTTACCTTTAACCTGGTTTTTAATTAAACATTACGGCATTATTGGCTCGGCTGTGGGCGAGTTAGCTTCTTACACTATTTACAATTTTATACGGTTTGAATTTTTACGAAGAAAATTCAACATGCAACCTTTTAACAGCAAAACCATTTTGGCCATAGTATTGGGTGTTGGTGCATTTATGGTAAGTTATTTACTGTTTCATCCCATTAATGGCTGGACAGGAATTATACTTCGTTCCGCATTGTTTTCTATTATTTTCTTAGTTGGTATCTTTATTATGAATTTAACACCGGATGCCATGCAGTTATATGAAAAATGGTTTCAAAAAAAATCATCATGATATAAAATATATTTTTTAAGATGCTTAATTTTTTAAAAGGATTGATATATGATTTGATTTTACTACTTGCATTGGCAGGCAGGAGAAAAAAGTCAGATACCCCCAAAGCATTGATTATACGTACTGATGAAATTGGCGATTTTATATTATGGCAATCGTTTATACCTGAATTAACACAGTGTCACTTACTAAAAGGCTATACCATTGAATTTGTGGGCAATACTTCGGTTAGAACACTTTTTAATTTAAAAGGAAAGAATTATTTTTCCAGAGCTATCTGGTTGCACAAGCATGCTTTTAAAACCAATATGTATTATCGTTTTCAATTTTTACGCAATATTTATTTGGAACGATATGATATCGTTATTAATCCTATTTATTCCCGTTCAAAAAGAATTGATGACAGTATTGTAAAAGTTGCAAAAGCCCGTGTAACCATTGGCATGTTCCGCAATAAAGAAAATTATGCAGGGTATGAAAATATTTACGATTTTAAATTGTATAAACAATTAATGCCGGAAATGGACAAGCCTGTTTTTGAATTTTACAGAAACAAAGCATTTACGGAATTTGTAACAGCAACAAAAAGCCTCATCAACAAACCTGAATTTTCTATTGAAAACATTCACTCTGATATTCCGTCAAAACTATTTCATGACTATTTTGTAGTTTTTCCCGGTTCCAGAAGCGCACAGCGTATATGGCCTACTGAAAATTTTGTTGAAGTAAGTAATTATCTATACGAAAAATACAAATGGGTGGCCGTTGTTTGCGGCTCAGGGGCAGACCAACCTTATTGCAAAGCATTTATAGAAGAATACCAACATCCGGTAAAAAATTTAACCAATAAAACCACTCTGCCCGATTTATTGCTGGTATTGAAACAAGCCAAATGTTTATTGTCAGTAGATACCGGCTCCATTCATTTAGCGGCTTTAGTAAATTGCACGGTATTTGGAATTTTTAATGGTTCACAATATGGCCGGTTTGCACCTTATCCAAAAGAAATTGCCAATAATATTATTGCCGTTTATCCGGATATAATTGATGACGCAGTGGCGAAAGGAAATGAAAATGATTTATTGAAATACGAATATGTGGTAAACATTCCGTATGCCAGTGTTACGGTATTAAAAATGATTACAACTATAAAAAAATATTTATAGCAACTTAATTTATTTTCGAAACCAACCAAATATAAATAATATATTTTTACATTATTGTCCGGCAAAACTTAACTTAAAAATAGCTATAATCCTTTGCTGTAAAGAATTACAGGCTAAAAAATGGTTGTTTCAAAATTGGAGGGAGTACCCCATCTTTTGAAATCGGCTGAAATATGTTTCTGTAAAGGGTTTGAACCATTATTTTACAATTTTTGTCGGACAACAATGATATTTTTAATTTAAAAAAATGAAAATAAAACCCATCAAAGCTTTAAAAGTATTTTTTGGTATTGAAGAACAAAAGCAGGCTTATCCCTTAGATTTTGAATCATTTCATCAAAACATCGTTGCTAAAGTAAGACCCTATACAATGACCAGCAATGAACGCTTATATGGATTAATTGAAGCTGTAAAATATATAATACATAATAATATACCCGGCGATTTTGTAGAATGTGGCGTATGGAAAGGAGGCAGCATGATGGCGATAGCTGAAACATTAGTACAATTGGGAATTACTAACCGGCAATTATATTTGTATGATACTTTTACAGGTATGACTGCACCCACTAAAGAAGATCTGGACTCATTGAACCGAGATGCTGCCACCCAATTAAAGCAAGAAGCTGCTAACAAAACCGAAAGTGTTGTTTGGGCATATTCTACTTTAGAAGAAGTAAAAAATAATATTGCCAGCATTCAATATCCATCTGAAAATATACATTTTATTGAAGGTGATATTTTGCAAACAGTTCCTGCAATCATACCGCAACAAATTGCGCTTTTACGTTTAGATACTGATTGGTATGTTTCCACAAAACATGAAATGATTCATTTGTATCCTAAACTCATTCATCTTGGCGTATTAATTATAGATGACTACGGTTTCTGGAAAGGTTCAAGACAGGCAGTAGATGAATATATACAAGAAAATAAAATTCAAATTTTACTCAATCGTATGGATGATACCGGTAGAATTGCAATTAAAAATGCATAGTAACTTTACTTATTTTCCATTCCCAAATGCTTCTTTAATTGAAATAGCCATCGCCCAAATGGAGTTTGCAGTAACAAATACAATACTTTCAAACGAAACTGCCACAATCGGCAGCACACTGAATAGCCAAAGTGTTTTTCATAAATAACTGTGTTTTCATTGAGTGATGCTAAATATTGGGTGGAACTAATACCCGTATCATCAAACAAAGTAATAACCCCATCATAAAATGCATAGGGTTCGCTTTTTATACGGCAAAGCATATCATAATCCATACCAATTTTGTAGTTGATATCATACAGACCGTATCGTTCATACACTTCTTTTTTTACCAACCAGGTGGGATGCGATATACTACGCATGCCTTTGTATAACTGGCTCGCATCAAAAGGCTTACCAACGGTTACCCATTGTTGTGCACGTTTTAAAGTTATTTTGCCACTCATCCATTGTATTTCGGGATGCGCATCCAAAAAACGGTTTACCTCCATTAATACATTTTCATGGGCATACACATCACCTGAATTCAGCAAATGAATAAAACCATTGTGCACCCGGCTAATGCCTTTATTGAATGCATCGGCAATGCCTTTATCGGGTTCATTGATCCATTTTCGGTAAGCGGGCTGCGTTGTTTGTAATAACCAGTCTTGTATATCCGGTGTAGTGGAACCATTAATAATCCAATGTGCAACCGGTTTACAGGTCTGCACATCAACAGCCGCACAGGTTTTTTGCAAAGCCGTTAAGTTATTGTAACAAATGGTTATAATGGTGATGGCTGCCATTGATGCAATGCTTATATTGTGTGAAGTAAAGATAAAAATTGCGCTAATCCTTTTCTCTTCTCATTAGTAAGCAAATAACTAATGTTTGCGGTATAATACTTGTGTAAATCATACACCGGATAATCCATTCCTTCTAACACTTCATGAATATGCAAAACCCCATAACCATTGGCTTTATTGAATGCTTCTATAAATGCTGCATTCAAAGGTTTATTGGCAATCCAGGCTGCAAAAACAAAGGGCAAACCTGTCATTGATTTCCATGCTGCTGCTAAATCGTATACATATGGAGAAATATTGCGTTGTTCCAATGCCCGGTCGCCAATTACTACGCCGGCGGTATTGCCTTTAATCTGTTCTCTGAAATCAATACTGCCATCTATAAAAACGACTTCCTTCTTCCAATAATGCTTCAGCAATACTTTGGCTAAGTTCACCGAAGTGCGGCTTTGATAGTCTAACAGTATATGCGTAACTGATTCAATAGGCTGCTCGCTGAAAATACAAACAGAAGCTACCTCATGCTCAGCACCAATGCAATAATCAGTAATAATGTACGATTCTTTCATTTTGGGCAATACTGCTACGGGAATTAAACCCACATCAATCGTATCATTCAATAACATTTCTGCAATATGGGCGGGATAATCTTCTATTAAATCAATTTGTTGTAATAATGTAGCATTTTGCTTCACTCCAAATAATAAAGGCTTTGTATTTAAATAACTTACAGCGCCAACGCGTATTCTCTTGTCCAATTCTTTTACTTTTGCATGCAAAGAAAAGAAAATTCGGCGGTTTCATTTGTTTATGTAAGTGATGGATTAATTTTTTAGTGATTTCTTTCAACACAGTATGGCAGCAATTGAAACCAAATTTTATTCATGTAATGAAACCAAATTGTAATGGAATTAAACACTTTGACAGCTCTCTCGCCCATTGATGGCCGTTATAGAAAACAAACGGCTCATTTAGATATCTATTTTTCGGAATACGCTTTAATGAAGTACAGGGTAAGGGTTGAAGTTGCTTATTTTATTTTTTTGGCAGAAAAACGATTTTTTAAACTACCGGCTGCATTACAAAAAAAATTATTGGAAATAGCGGATAATCTTAGTCTGGCCGATGCCCATCATATTAAAGAAATAGAGGCCATTACCAACCACGATGTAAAAGCGATAGAATATTTTTTAAAAGAATATATTGAAAAAGCAGGTGGAGCAGCCATTAAAGAATGGGTACATTTTGGTTTAACCTCACAGGATATTAATAATACTGCCATTCCATTGAGTTGGAAAGAATATATTGAACAGGAATATTTGCCCGAATTAATTCACCTGAAACAACAAATAGTTGTGCTGGCTAAACAATGGAAAAAAGTACCCATGCTAGCACGTACACACGGCCAGCCTGCTTCGCCTACAATTTTAGGAAAAGAATTCATGGTTTTTGCCGAGCGTTTAGAACATCAAGTTGCCTCGCTTGCTACCATTCCGTTTACTGCAAAATTTGGCGGTGCTACCGGGAATTTTAATGCCCACGTAGTAGCCTTTCCGAAGAAGAACTGGATACAATTGGGGAATGAATTTGTGGAAAAAAAATTGGGTTTACAAAGGCAACAGTTTACCACACAAATTGAACATTATGATGATTTGGCAGCACATTTAGATGCTATGCAACGCATTAATACCATATTGATTGATTTATGTAGGGATATATGGACTTACATTAGTCAGGATTATTTTAAGCAAAAAACAAAGCAGGGAGAAGTAGGCTCATCGGCCATGCCACATAAAGTAAACCCGATTGATTTTGAAAATGCAGAAGGTAATTTAGGAATAGCCAACGCATTAGCGGCACATATAGCAGCCAAACTGCCGGTTTCAAGGCTGCAACGCGATTTAACCGACTCTACTGTATTACGCAATTTAGGCATTCCGGCAGCCCATACCTGCATTGCTTTCCAATCCATTCTGAAAGGCATCAGCAAATTGGTATTAAATGAAGCCAAAATACAATCAGATTTAGACAATAACTGGGCGGTAGTTGCTGAAGCCATTCAAACTATTTTGCGCCGAGAGAATTATCCCAATCCGTATGAATCACTTAAAGAACTTACCAGAGGCAAAGAAGGTATTACAAAAAATACGTTGCATCATTTTATTGATGGTTTAAAAATTAGTGCAACCCTAAAAAAAGAACTGAAAGCTATTACACCGCATAATTATACCGGTGTATCAGCTCCGTATTAAAAAAGATGGAAGTAATTAATTTTAAAAAGCCTGCTCAAAATTGAATTGAGCAGGCTTTTTGATGATATATGTTTAAAAAATAATTTAATCTAATTTCAAAACGGCTAAAAAGGCTTCCTGAGGCACTTCCACATTACCTATTTGTCGCATACGTTTTTTCCCTTCCTTTTGTTTTTCCAATAATTTACGTTTACGGCTAATATCGCCACCATAGCATTTTGCAGTAACATCTTTTCGCATGGCCGAAATGGTTTCACGTGCAATTACTTTAGCGCCAATAGCAGCCTGTATGGCAATTTGAAATTGTTGACGGGGCAGTAATTCTTTTAACTTTTCACACAATTTACGGCCAAAATCCTGCGCTCTGCTTCTATGAATCAAAGCACTTAAAGCATCCACTTTGTCATTATTCAACAAAATATCCATCTTCACAATATCAGCTTCTCTATACCCGATAGGCGAATAATCGAAAGAGGCATACCCACGGGTACTGCTTTTTAATTTGTCGTAAAAATCAAATACAATTTCTGTAAGTGGCATTTCAAAAATTAATTCTACCCTTGTTGGGGTTAAATACGACTGATTAATGAGAATACCCCGTTTGCCCAAACAAAGTGTCATAATATTGCCAATATAATCCGGCAGTGTAATAATTTGTGCTTTGATAAATGGTTCTTCAATCCTGTCTAAACGCGTAGGATCGGGCATTTCATAAGGATTATTCACTATAATTTTATCGCCTTTTGAAGTATAGGCATGAAAACTAACGTTGGGAACTGTGGTAATAACGGTTTGATTAAATTCTCTTTCTAAGCGCTCCTGAATAATTTCCATGTGCAGCAAACCTAAAAATCCGCATCTAAACCCAAAACCTAAGGCTTTAGAAGTTTCTAATTCAAATGTAAGGGATGCATCATTCAGTTGTAACTTATCCATACATTCCCGCAATTCTTCAAAATCATCTGTATTTACAGGATAAATGCCGGCAAATACCATTGGCTTCACTTCTTCAAAACCCTGAATCATGGTTCCGGGATTAGCGGCTAAGGTAATGGTATCACCCACTTTCACTTCTTTAGCATTTTTAATTCCGGTAATAATATAACCCACATCTCCGGCACGGAGCTCCTCTTTAGGTGTCATGGTTAATTTCAGTACACCCACCTCATCTGCAAAATAATCCTGACCGGTTGATACGAACTGAATTTTATCACCTTTTCGCAGTGTACCATTCATAATTCTGAAGTACACAATAATGCCTCTGAAACTATTGAAAACACTATCAAAAATCAGCGCCTGCAATGGTGCATCCACATCTCCTTTCGGAGCAGGAATACGCTCAATAATGGCCTGAAGAATTTCAGTAATGCCAATGCCCGATTTGCCGCTGGCCAATAAAATTTCTTCGGGCTTACAGCCAATTAAATCTACAATCTGATCAGTTACTTCCGGAATCATGGCCCCATCCATATCAATTTTATTGATAACAGGAATAATTTCCAAATCATTATCAATGGCCAGATACAGGTTACTGATGGTTTGAGCCTGTATGCCTTGTGATGCATCTACCAACAATAAAGCACCTTCACAGGCTGCCAATGCACGACTTACTTCATAACTAAAATCAACGTGGCCGGGTGTATCAATCAGGTTTAAAATGTATTCTTCTCCTTTGTACGGATAATTAATTTGAATAGCATGACTTTTAATGGTAATGCCTTTTTCGCGTTCCAAATCCATATCATCCAATACCTGATCCATCATATCTCTGGAGCCGATGGTCTTGGTTTCTTCCAATAATCGATCCGCCAGCGTACTTTTTCCGTGGTCAATATGTGCTATAATGCAAAAGTTTCTAATATTTTTCATACAAATGCAAAGATATAAGGATAGCTGTCAAGTAGACGGTGGTGGGGAATTTTTGCGAATAATTTATCCATTTTTGTGTAGCAGTAAAGGGGGGTATAGATTCAGAATAAGCCGGGCAATGACGGGAGCAGCAAATACTTTAGCAGCAGCCTGTGCAATTTCGGCCCGGTTGTATTGATGGTATTGCTGCATCATCCTGATACAGGCTGCAACCAGTGCCTGCTCATCACCGGGTGCAACAACGATTCCATTGCCTGCATGAATGGGTTCTGCAGCGCCACCGGCATTGGAAGTAATAACCGGTAAACCGCAACACAGTGCTTCGGCAATTACACAGGGTGCATTTTCCTGCCAACTGAACAATACCATTGCAGATGCTTGTTGCATAACAGCAGCCACATCCTCATGTTGCAATTCTCCTGTAAATTCTATGTATTCAGATAATTTTTTTTCTACAATCAGTCTTTCAATTTCAGGAGTTACCGGCCCTACCAACACTAATTTCCATTGCGCATGATAATATATCAATTGCTGAAATGCGTTTAGCAATCCGTGAATGTTTTTCTGTGACAAAAAAGAAGATACATGTAAAAAAGTAAACACATGATTAGCAATATCGGGTTGATAATAAAACTTTTCAGTATCGGCTAAATTAGGAATAACGCTAACCCGCTGTAAATGGAAAAATTTTTTTAAACGAAAAGCAATAGTTTGTGAAACATTGGTAACCAAGGCTGCTTCTTTTAAAACAGATTGTACAGCTTTTCTGAACCAGAAAGGCCTGTTTTGAAAAGCATCCATTGCAGTGGCGGCATACATGGAAGCATGTTCAGAAACAATATAAGGTATGTCATTTTTTTTGCACCAGCTACGTGCTACCATTCCTGCCCTGATGGGTGCATGTACATGAAGTAAATCGGGCAATCCAAACGCTGCAACATATTTTTTAAGTATGGCCTTGTAACAATGTAAGTAGGCAAAATGATATAAAAGGGTATTGAGTTTTTTGAATCGGGTTGGTGTATAGTTAAAATAAACAATCCATTCTTCCAGGCCATCAATTTTTGTACGTTCCCATTTAGCATGTGTTTTAAACCTGCTGCCTGCCTGCACCACATGAATCACTACCAAAGGCATAAAAGCAGCAACGGCTTTGGCATTGCGTTGAATAAAATCGCCATTTTTAGGTTCTAATTCATCAGGATACCAACTGGCCAACCACAATACCTTCATATTATTCTTATTTTGAATGGAATAATGCCTGAATAAAACGACAATCTGATTTTTTCAGGGAAAACAAATCAATAGAAAGCGATGGCGGCATTTTTTTGTACTGATACAATGCCCATAAAGCAGCCACTATGTAAGACAAGGTACTTACCAACGCTGCCCAAAAAATAGTATAAAAAGGTATAATCAAAATATTTCCTGCAATAGTAGTTACAGCAGCCAAAGCTGCTCCTACTATATTGATGCGAACGCGATTCATTCCACCAAAATAAGCAGAAAGCAAGTTTAAACAAGATAGAAAAAATAAACCCGGAATGAACAGCAACAATACTTTGTGGATATTATTGAAGCTGGAACCAAAAAGATGCGTAAAAATAAATTGTCCGCCCGCTGCCACTACAATAAACAGTATCGAAAACATTAAGAAAAAAAACTTCATGAATGCGGCTAACCATTCATTCATTTGTTGGGTAGCGCCGCCATTGGCTGTTGTATTAAAAATTACCGGAGCAATGAATTGTGGAAGCAGGATAAACATTTGTGCTAATCTGGCTGCCTGAATGTAATTGCCTGCATCATTAGCGGTGGTGTATTGATGCACAAACCAATAGTCTAACCGATACACTATAAAAAACAACACATTGGCCCACAATGCTTTCATCGCATATTGGTACACCTGCTTAAAAGATGAATGCATGGAACCGTTTTCCGTTTTCCATTTTACTTGTTGCATAAACACCAGCAAAACAACCACTCCATTCAAAAAAATAAAATAAAAATATGTTTTAAATAGAATTGCTATAGCAAAGTTTTTTCGATATTCAACCCACAAAATAAACACTAACAAAACGTTCAGTATGGCCTGTACTAAATTGGGTTTCAGATATTGCTTTCCGGCATACAATGTGGCTAAAAAAAAGTTAGTAAGCAATGTGCCGGAAACAAACAGATACAAACCTGTATTAAAACCATTGGTGAGCCTTGCAAAGAAAGTTGGAAACAATAACTGAACCATCAACAATACCATTAAAAGCACAATAATTTGGAACAAAGCCATTGTTATAGCGTGTTTAGCTCCTAATTTTTCTCCTGCATAATAATAACCCAAAGCACTTTCTAAACTCATCCCTCCTATTAAAACAATCAGTGCAAAAATAGCCGAAGCGTACAAAAGCATTCCGGTGGCAGCGGCATTGGTAAAACTGGCAATGGCAACATTTACCAATAAAGCACTTAGCACATAGATGCTTCTTGCCAAAATTTGTTGTTGTACATTCTTTTTTAAACTTATCAAAGCAAACATTTTTAGGCTAATTAAAAATAGCAGCTGCAAACCTGCAATCAAATATAATATGGGTCTATCAACCATCAACAATACAATTAAAATACTTTATTTTCGATGCAGCAACCAATGATATATGCCTTTTATCAAGCACATTAATAAAAAAGCAAAAAACGAAACAGAAACCGGTTTAAGCACTGTAAGTAGTTTGGTGGGCGGTCGGTTATTGAATCGCGATGGCACCCCAAACATTCAGGTAAAAGGAATGCGTTTTTTTGAAAGGTTAAATGTATATCATGCACTCCTATCGATGTCTATATGGAAGTTTTTACTGATTATTGTATTGTTTTTTATTACTATAAATATTTTATTTGCGGGTATTTATTTAGGGATAGGTTTAGATCATTTAGGAGGTATTGAAACCACTACGGCAGCAGAAAAGTTTGGAGAGGCCTTCTTTTTCAGTGCCCAAACATTTACAACAGTTGGGTATGGAAGAATAAGCCCCATTGGCTTTATGGCCAGTTTTGTTGCTTCATTAGAAGCCTTATTCGGGCTTTTGAGTTTTGCCATAGCAACCGGGTTAATGTATGGTCGATTTGCCAGGCCCAAAGCTTACATTCAATACAGTAAAAATGCTTTGTTTGTTCCTTTCAAAGATGGCGTGGCTTTGATGGTTAGATTGGTGCCTTATACAAAAAATTATTTGGTAAATGTAGAAGCCCGTTTTACTATTTCTTTAAAAATTATGGAAGATGGTGTGATGAAAAATAGATTTTTCAGTGCCGCATTGGATATTTCAAAAGCTTCTACCTTAATGTCGAACTGGACGCTGGTGCATCCCATTCAACAAGATAGTCCGCTTTATGGCCTCACAAAAGCAGATATAGCTACAGCAGAAACTGAATTGCTGGTGTTTTTAGAAGGATTTGATGAAAGTTTTTCATCAACCGTTGTTTCAAGAACTTCGTATACCTATCGTGAATTTATTTATGGCGCCAAGTTCGTTCCCATGTATCATCCTTCGGAAGATGGTTCCACTACCATTTTGTATTTAGATAAACTAAATGCGTATGAACCCGCCCCCCTTCCTGTTTCCATGTAACATTATTCCCAAAAACGAATGGGATATTGCATACAATTATGATCTTCTTCTCCCTGCAATACTTTCCCAATGCGTTGCAGCGCCTCACTATTAATGGTAGTTTCAATATGCGGGAACAAAATTCGCTCTTCAAAACGTATATGTTTTTCCAGCAATTCACTCAATTGTGTAATATCATTGCAGGTAACATGAATGGCCATTTGTTTAAAATATTGCTGCAATAAACGATGCTCAGTTAACATTTGTTGAATGCCGCTGTTTAATACAGGATAAGTATTCCCTAAATTACGCAGGCAAATTTCTTCTAACTGAAAATGGTGTTGCAAATCGGTTTCCCAAAAATGAATGGAAAAATCGCAGATAATTTTTATAGCTGCATTTTTGGCAATCCCCTTTTTCAACAACAGGCAAAATAATAAGCCATTGTGATGCTGCCTTGACAGTGGCTGCATGGCTTCTGTTCGTTTAATGGGCATTTAATCTAATGATTGTATGATGGTAATAAATTCTGCCGCCTGTAAAGATGCCCCACCTACCAATCCGCCATCAACATCGGGTTGCGAAAACAACTCTTTTGCATTGGCAGCTTTTACACTACCGCCATATAAAATGGAAACAGATTGTGCAATATGATGGCCATATTTTTGTTCTAATTGCTGACGAATAAAAGCATGCATTTGCTGTGCCTGAGCTGTTGTGGCTGTTTTGCCGGTTCCAATAGCCCATATAGGTTCATAAGCAATAACTATCTGCTGTATTTGTTCAGTGGTTAAATGAAAAATGGATTCAACCAATTGATTGGCAACATACTCGGTTTCTTTACCTGCTTCTCTTACAACCAATGGTTCACCACAACAAAACAAAGGTTGCAATTGGTGCGCTAAGCATAGGTCAATTTTTTCTGCCAGCATGGCATTGGTTTCATTAAAATATTCTCTCCTTTCACTATGGCCTATTATAACATATTGTACACCTACCGATTGCAACATGAAAGCAGCCGTTTCACCTGTATATGCACCTGATTTTTTATGGGAACAATTTTGTGCGGCAATAAAAATATTTTCTTTTCCACCACATTTTTCTACAGCCATGGGTATATAAGGAAATGGAACAGCAAAAATTACTTCCCGACCGGGCAATAGCGCCAACGGCGCCTGCAATATATTGGTTAATAAAGTGGTACCTTCTTCCAGGTTTAAATTCATTTTCCAGTTGGCGGCTGCAATTTGTTTGCGCATGTTGTTGATAATTTAATTCAATTTAAAAATAAAGTGTTTACTCACTCAATTGCTCAAAGATATGCTGCAGTATTTTAATTTCATGATTTGATAGCCTGCATTTTTTAAATTCCATCCAATGTGAAATATCCGCTATTGCCTGCTTCAAGTTGTATTTTTTTTCTAACCCCCATGAAAAATGCGGCAGGTGTCTGGGCAACAATCCCGCTCCAAAAACATTACAACAAATACCCATTACAGTAGCCGTGTTGATGGAGGAATTGATGGCTACACGGGTATAATCGCCCATTAAAACGCCACATTTTTGCAGAAGATTACCATAGGTTTTTGTAGCATCATTCCACACCGAAACCGGGGCTCCGCTATTTTTTATGTTGCTATTGCTGGTTCCTGCACCTATATTACACCAGTTCCCAACCACACTATCACCTAAATAACCATGATGCGCTTTGTTGCTATAATCCATGATAATACTGTTTTTAATTTCACCACCCGCCACGCTATACCTGCCAATTGAAGTGCCTCCATAAATAGCAGCTCCCATTTTTACTACAGCATTTGCACCAACGGCAATGGGGCCACGTAACAAAGCACCTTCCATCACCAAAGCATTTTCGCCAATGTATACAGGGCCATCGTTTGCATTGATGGTAACGTGTTTTACTATGGCATCAGGTGCTATCCATACTGCATTAGGATTTTCAATACGATTGGATGCATCCATTGTACCCGGTTGTTGTAAAGAACGAACTAATGTAATATCTTCCTGAATGATGGCTGCATTGAACCGAAACAAATCGGTAACAGATTGCAGCATTTGAAGGGAATGTTGAAATGAATTGGGAACAACAATATTATTTGTTTCATTTCGAAAAAAATTTAGAGCCATTACATAATTGCCACAAAAAGCAATCATCCGGTTTTGATAAATAACAGATTGTCCGGGCCGTAAAGCAACCAATGTATTCAACAACTCAATATTGGGTAAAATATTGGCGGCAACATAAATTGCTTCATTTTCAGGTACCGATGGGTATAAATTGCATAAATAATCTATTGTAGCAATATACACCGTAGTGCCAGAAAATTTTTCCCAACGTTCTTTTTGCGTAAAAATGCCAAAACGCAAATCAGCTACCGACCGGTTCACTGAAAAGGGATAAAAATCATTCCGCCAATCGGCATTATCGTACAATACAATAGGTAGCATATAGCAACTTTTTAAAATGAAAATTTATATTTCATAACCAATCATTTCCATGCTCAACAAATAGTTGTATCCAGCGTTTTCTGTTGCTGTATTTTTCCATATCAATAATTAAATCTTTTCTGGACAGTGTAGCAAAATCCGGCAAAGTACCCAATCGGCTTTCAATTTGTTGTAATTGTTCAATGGCCAGAAATCCCAAACAATATACCGCAGCCATGGTATAATTAAACAAACGTTTTTGTTTGTCAGGTGCATTCAGGGCATTGATTTCGTTTTTTAACAATAGAACTTGTTGCTTATAAGCATGCTGTATAGCAGCAACAGAAGAAGAATGGTTGGCAAACGTATAAATTCCCGCCCTGCTGTCTTTGTAAGTATCAAACAAATCATTGATCATTTGAATAATAGTACCTAACAAATACCAGCATTTTTTTTCTGCCCCGGTACCTTCCACATCCATATAAAAATAACACATCAGCACTGCAAAGCCGCCTTTACGATGGGTTACAGACAATAATGTTTCTGCTGAAATAGATAGATTGAATTGTTGTAAAGAATCTTTCTGGGCCGTAAACATATCATGAAACAAAGCAAGATATGCTTCCTTCTGTTTTACTTCCTGCAATAAATACCGGTGAATGGCTCTGATGAGATATTCATCATCCGACTTAGGCGTATAATCATCACCCGAAAAAGTAAGGGCTTCAATTTCAGCAACAGTTAATGCATGGGTATCAAAAAAATCATCGTACATCGATGCCATTACAAAATAATATACCAATCGGGTTTTTTCAGCAATAGTAGTATAACGTCCATGCAATTGCGTAAAAGCATCGCAAACAATGGGGGTATAAATGGCATAACTAATAATGGATTTTTGTTTTACCGCATCAGCTATTAAAACGCCATGTTTTGTTTCAATAGCTGCAATCAGTTCCTGTGCAAAACGCTTCGATTGCCGCCTGCTGATAATAAAATGCAACAAAAGTTTGAAAACGACCGGAATGGCCAGTATGTATTTCTTTAAAGTTTCCACAGATTACAAAGAAACTATTATTTAGCATATCATTTTCATAGAATCAGAACCATGCTTTTTGTTACATGCCAAACAAAACAAGTTTAGTAACTTGCAGTTTTATTCAACAAATCATTGCACCATGAGTTTAGGCACATTTTCTTATCCCATGCCGGCCAATGAGCCGGTTTTACAGTATGCACCCGGAAGTAAAGAACGGGAATTGCTCAAAAAAGCATTAGCCGAATTAAAAGCAGCTACAGCAGATATACCCATGTATATTGGCTCTAAAGAAGTGAAAACCAATAAAAAAATAGCACTGCATCCGCCACATGAAATAAAACACACTTTAGGTTATTTTCATGCAGGAGATGAAAAGCATGTACAGCAAGCCATAGATGCAGCATTAACGGCCAGAGAAGCATGGGCTGATATGCCTTGGGAAGACAGAGCAGGGATTTTCTTAAAAGCTGCCGATTTGCTGGCTACGAAATACCGACCCTATTTGAATGCAGCCACCATGTTGGGGCAAAGTAAAAATGCTTTTCAGGCAGAAATTGACAGCGCCTGTGAATTAATAGATTTTTTACGATTTAATGTTCATTATTTAAGTGAAATATACCGGCAACAACCCAATAGTGCCCCAGGTATGCACAACCGTATGGAATACCGACCTTTAGAAGGTTTTGTAGTTGCAATAACCCCATTTAACTTTACTGCCATTAGTGGTAATTTACCTACTTCGGCTGCCATGTGCGGTAATGTAGTAGTTTGGAAACCAGCCAATACGCAGGTATTTGCGGCACAGTTGTTTATGAAAATATTGCTGGAAGCAGGTTTGCCACAAGGGGTAATTAATTTAATTTATGTGGATGGGCCGACTTTGGGAAAAGTTTGTTTTAATCACCGGGATTTTGCCGGTGTGCATTTTACCGGTTCAACCGGCGTATTCAATACCATGTGGGAAACCATTGGAAAAAATATGGCCATATACAAGTCATACCCCCGTATTGTTGGCGAAACCGGAGGAAAAGATTTTGTAGTAGTACACAAATCAGCCGACGTTGATGTAACCGTTACTGCATTGTTACGTGGTGCTTTTGAATATCAGGGACAAAAATGTTCTGCGGCATCCCGGGCATATATTCCTTCTAATCTTTCTGAAAAGATCAAGAAAAAATTAGTGGCAGGTGTGAATAGTTTTAAAATGGGAACCGTAGAAGATTTCAGTAATTTTATGAATGCCGTAATTGATGAAAAAAGTTTTGACAAAATTAAAAGTTATATTGACGGAGCCAAGCGCTCTAAAAAAGCTTCCATTTTAGTGGGTGGTGAATGCAGCAAAAAAGAAGGCTACTTTATACAGCCTACCATTATTATAGCAGAAGATCCGAAATATGTAACACTTTGTGAAGAAATATTTGGGCCTGTACTTACCCTGTATGTATATCCTGCCAACGAATTTGAAGCTGTATTAGATTTGGTTGACGGTACATCACCTTATGCATTAACAGGTTCTATCATAGCAAAAGACCGTGAAGCCATTGTTTTGGCTACACACAAACTACGCAATGCTGCCGGTAATTTTTATATTAATGATAAACCTACCGGAGCGGTAGTTGGGCAACAACCCTTTGGTGGGGCCAGAGCCAGTGGTACCAACGACAAAGCAGGAAGTATTTTAAACCTGTACCGCTGGTTAAGTGCCAGAACTATTAAAGAAACATTTAACCCTCCCGTTGATTACGGTTATACCTTTATGCAGGAGTCATAACAAGAATACAATAAATAAAACACAAAAAGCAGCCCATTCTTATGCCAGGGCTGCTTTTTACATTTGAAGGGATATATAAAAATTTATTCAGGCATTAATTACATGTATTACTCCGTTACTTGCCATTATAGCAGTAGCAGTAACCATTGCTGTGCCACCTTTAGCATCAGTCAGCAAAACCTTTACATCATGTAACCTTGCCTTCAACATTCCTCTTGCAAGTTTATATTTGGGCAGTACCGTGTACTTTTTGAATGGCAGCCTTTACATATTTGGCGGTTAATTTACCCGGTACAATATTGTAAGTTAAAATTTTAATGATCAAAGCCTTGTTTTCAGGCTTCAATAAATTGGCAATGGTACCATCCGGCAATTAATTAAATGCTGCATTGGTAAGAGCAAAAACCGTAAAGTGCCCCTTCCCTTCTAAAGCCTGCGCCAATCCTGCTGTTTTAACGGCAGCAATGGCTAAAACTGTTTTCTGCGCTTGTACCGAAAACGAACCCGGCAAAAGAATTGCTGCAAAGGCAAAGAATAATAATTTTGTTTTCATAACGCATTTTTTTAACGATTGTGCATAACAAAAGGTTAGATTATTTTCATATTTTAATAAGATATTCTATTTTGTGTAATGATTACAGGCAGCAATAATTTTTTTCATTCAACAAAAAAGTTTGAATGAAATAGAAAATTCATTTAAAAAAATTTTGAATCAACCTGTTTGTAAGAATATTCATTTTAAATACAGCAAACTATTATCCATTCAATATGCAATTTCAACTTATATTAGAATCAAATACGCCTGCTATCATTGGTTTAAATTACCAGTATCCTTTATCGGCCGCTATTTATAAAATTATACAACAGTCTGACGAAGTTTATGCCCGCTTTCTGCACAATGCCGGCTATACATCCGGCTTCAAATCCTTTAAATTGTTTACCTTTTCCAACCTCAATATTCCTTTTGAAATAAAGGGAGATAGAATGATATGTACAACCAATCGTGCCACCTTGTTAACTTGTTTTCACATGCCGGATGCGGCCACCCATTTTATTAAAGGTATTTTTCTACATCAACAAATTACTATAGCCGACAGCCGTTCAAAGGCACATTTCATGATTAAAGAAGTACAATTATTGCCAACTCCGAAATTAGATGCCATAGCTACTTTGTGGTTTGTACCTGCCAGTCCGTTAGTAACCGGACTAAAAAACAACAGGGGGCATTATGATTATATGTCGCCGCTTGATCAGGGTTATGAAAATAGTATCCGTTATAATTTAGTAGAAAAATGGAATAGCATTCACCCTTTAAGTACAGAAGAAAAGCAACAACTTTTTGAAACCATTCAAATAAAAACAGCGTATTATGCCACGCCTCCAAGGCACAGATTAATTACTATAAAAGAAAACACACCTGAGGAAACCAAAATTAGAGGATACGAAAAATTTAAAATACAAATAAAATCCCCGGCTCCTATCATTGAATTCGCCATGAACGCAGGTCTGGGTATTTATAATGCCATGGGCATGGGTTGCATTAAACCATTGGAATAAACAAAGCATATGGATCAGCAAAAAATACAACGATTGCTTCGCCTGTTAATGCTATTATCCGGACAAAAGCGATATAATTTACAGGAACTTATATCCAGAATGGAAATTTCTGAACGAACCATTTACCGGTATTTAGAAAGTTTTGAAACAGCCGGTTTTGTGATAGAACGCAACAATGGCAATTATCGGTTACAACAGGCACACAGTGCCACCAGAACCCTTCAAAATTTAATGCATTTTACCGAAGAAGAATTACTCATATTATTTGATACCCTTTCTTTAATTGAAGGAACATCTGCCATTAAAGAACAGCTAATCAGAAAATTAAACATGCTGTACGATTATAAAGTATTGCAATCATTACAACAAACAGATGATTTGTTGAAAATACAAAGCATTGCCCAGTCTATTCGGCAGAAAAAGCAGGTACTATTTAAAAATTACCGTTCATCCAATAGTAACATCATATCAGACAGAAAAGTAGAACCATTCGATTTTACAGCCGATTACCGTTCTGTTTGGTGTTATGAACACCAAAGCCGGCAATGCAAACAATTTAAATTAGCCCGTATACAAAGTATAGCAATATTACCTAATACATGGGAAAAGGAAGAAAAACACCACATTCATTTTACCGATGCATTCCGTATTTCGGCTAAAAAACCGGTGGGCAAAGTAGTTATAAGGCTCAGCTTAAAAGCGTATAATTTATTGGTAGAAGAATTTCCGCTCACAGCAAAATACATTGATAAAGAAAAAAATACGTATCTTTTAACCATTGCTGTAGCCGGATTTCAGGGTATTGGGCGATTTGTACTGGGCCTGCCCGGCGAAATAGAAGTATTGGGTAGCCCGGAATTCATAGAATTTTTAAGTAAGGAAAGAAAAAAATTTTAACTGACGGAAGTTGGCAGTTAAGTAAATGAAATTTGTGAGTGAGATAAGTGGAGATGGGGTAAATAAAGGGTTATGATACGATTTACTGAAAATAAAATATAAAAATGAAAATATTTGAAACTTATACAGGCAATGCAATGTTGAATAATGCATTAATGACTATTGAAGCATTGGCCGAATTAAATAATGTTTCAGAGATTACCCCAGAGTTGTTGTTGGAGTTATTCCAGAATAAAAATCTACCTGAACTAAATAAACGGTTGAAAAGTTATACAATGCTTTTCAGCTTAAACAATCCTTTAGTTAATCCCGCAAAAAAGAAAGATGATGTTGGAGAAATAACTTATAAGAACCTTCTTACTTCCATATTGAAAAACTGTGAATTTGAAGGTTCATTAACTTGCGAAATATCGGGATTGAAGTTTGAGAAACCTTTTGAAAGTTTTTATGAAGATGAAATTAAATCACAAAAGGAAATTTTGAAAGAAAAAAAGATTGATGCTGAGGAAGAAAAGAAGCAGTTGAGCAATTTAGACAATACTGATTTTTCTTTAAATCGTACTTGGTTTCCTTTGATTGGAGGTTTAGGTTCAGACGCACAAGCATTACCTCAAGCCAAATTTTCAATACAAATTCATCCAATTTGTATTGTTATTCTTCAGTTTCTACCATTATCGGCACTTTTATATAAGGGAGGTATTCTTCTTATTGATTCTTCAAATTTTGAGTTTTCAAAAAGATATGTTTTAGAGAATTGTAAAACATTAAAAGAAAGAATAGAAACTAAAAAATCAAATGAACCAATTGAAAATGTAAAAGACTTTTCTAAAGGAAATTATATATTAAAAGCATTAAAAATTTTTGAAGATAAAAATTTTGATGACGAGTATTCTGATTTGAATTTGTGGAGTTTTTCTAATTCAGGTACAGGTGCAAGTTGCGAGATAGATAGAATACCCAATTCCTTATTCAGGAAACTAAATAACCTTTATAATAATCCAAGTATTAGTCTAGAATTAAAGGATATTTTGAATAATAATAATCTGTCAAATAGTTTTTTAACAAGTTTGGAGAATGATACAGAATGGTGGTTGTTATATCCAAATGTATTTAAGAAAGTAAAGTACGAAGGTGTATCAGTGAATTTTCTGGAAGCTTATTTCAAAGCAATTAATAGTAAACAGAAAATTAAATATGCTAAATATTTAGCATATTTAATAAATAAGTATAAATCAAAATATTTTGAAAAATATTTAAATAGTACAACTGCCTGGGATGAAAAAGAATATAGAATAGATTTATATGCTGTTTTAGTAGAGGCTGCGAAAGGGGGAGAATGGAACTTGCATCACCATTTTAAGATTCTTGATGACGCTAACCAGTTGCCTGTTAAAAATACTTTTTATGATTTACACAAATTGATTCACTTTTATTATCAAAAAAAAGTTTTTGATAGCCAAATTCCAGAATTGAAAAATGAAGAATCACTTGCGAAAACTGTTGTAGAATGGTTGATTCGAATGATACAAAATGACATAAACAATGAATCGATTATCAGGAGATTAAAAAATGCACAAGAATATTCATCAGTTCGATATTCAGGCTTAATGCTAAGAGCATATAATGATTCAAATTTAAATATAGAAACTATAATCAATTCACTTTATGATGACCATTTAAATATATCAGTTATAGGCCTGAATGAACTTTTAAGATTATTTTTTAGCCAATATGAACTATTTAATATTCAAACAAATAACAGAATCCAATTACATGAATTGGAATGGACTACAAAAAAATGGATTATCGAAATAAATAATTTTGTAAAAGATTATCGTGCTTATTATTTTGATAAGTATGAAAATAAAGAAACGGGAACTAAGCCATTAGGAAAATTTTTAAATCTTATCAACGATATTTCTCTTGACAATTCTGAATTCTTGTATTGGTTTAAGGAGGCGATAGAAAATACAAACAATTATTTAATCACAAATAACCTTAAAAATTCAGAAGAATGGTCGGAGGGTTTATTGTACAATCCGGATGGTGAATTTGCAATTCCATTTGCTAAGTTCGCTATTAAATTTTTACTATTAAAAGAATTCCAGCCATCCATTTCTGAACAAAATCAAACAGTTATTTTATAATCAATTAAATAATAAATAAAATGGCAGAATTAAAAAACATCACTGGTGCATTGTTAATAGATGCTTCGGCTGCATTCCTAAATGGAGCGGGCTTAGGGACAGGGGAAGACAAAAACAAAGTAATTCCTAAAACCTTTAGGGAAAAAGTAAATAATCGTGTTGAAGAAGTGCCCTATGTTTCAGCACAATCCTGGCGTAGATGGCTTAGAGATACTACAAATGAAGAAAATGGATGGAATCCAAGTGAATTGAGAGCAATCGGAAAATCAGAAGGAAAGGAATCGACAAATAAAATTGCAACTGAATTGAATCCGATTGATTTTCCGGAAGACGATTTATTTGGATACATGAAAAGCGGCGCAAAAGGAGAAGAAAGTATTCAGAGAACATCGCCATTCAAGTCTTCAATCTTAAAAGGCATTCGCAATATGCGCACTTTAAATAATGATGAAGCATTTGTGCATTTAAAAGAAGGTACGCCTTTGCCCTATTCTACACGGTTTTATTCCACCCATTTGGAAGGCTTTTTTAATTTAGAATATTACCGCCTTGGAGTATATGAAAATTTAGGGAGCCATCAGGAATTATCGAAAGAGTTAGTGGAACAGCATCAGGATAAATTTGAAATTTCCGATTTAAATGGAAGCAAATTCAAAAGGTACAAATTAAAAGATGCTCAAAAAATTAGAAACAAAAATGCTTCTGGACTTCTTAAGGGGCTTGCATTTTTACGTGGGGGTGCTAAACAATCAGCTTTTGGTTCCGATGTTTCGCCTAAAGTTTTAATATTGGCGGGAATGGAATCTGCCAATCCTGTTTTCAACAATATCTTCATCGGAACAGGAGAAAAGCCGGCCTTAAATATTGAAGTTGTGAAACAAATAGCAAGTGATTATAGTTCAAAGTTAGCCACGCCTGTTTACATTGGTATACGTGCAGGTTATTTACAGAATGAAGAGGATGTAAAAGCATTAGGAGAAAGTTTTGTTATAGATTCACCTATCGGTATCGTTAATAATTTTACTGAAAAATATTTAAAATGATAAATGATGTTTTAGAAATTAAGTTTTCAGGTTGGTCTTCAACACCAAGAATGCCATTTATACTTTCAGGAAATGCATTATGCCTACCAACACCAACTTATTCCTTATTGTTAGGAATAATTGGTTGTTGTTTGGGCAGATTGATCAACCCCAATGAAGTAAAAGTTGGATTTTATTATGAATACGAAGGAATTGCTAATGATTTGGAAACTCGTCAACGACTTGAATTAGACGGAAAAAAAGTGAAAAGCCACTCTAAAGGTACCGATGCCTACTTGCGTGAATTTCATGTTTCACCTAAACTCACACTTTGGATTGACAGGTTAGATTGGAAGGAATATTTTATAAATCCTGTTGGAACACCTACTCTGGGAAGGTCACAAGATTTATTAAAAATTGAAAAGGTGACAGAAGTAGCTGTAATGCAAGTGGAAGAAACGATTTTATCAGGTTGCATGCTGCCTTTTAATGGTAGTTTAAAAATTGGTGGTCAATTAGTTCAGTTAGCTGAGGCCTATGTAGAAAATGATGAAGTAGGAAGCGGAAGAAGTGCAACAAAAAGTGTCATTTTCATGGCTGTTTCTCATGAAAATAAAGCTAAAATAAAATACCATAATCTTTATCGGATTAAGGGAAACGATGAAATAGGTTTTTATCTACATAGTTTTCAATAATGGAAAATAAATTTTTTGACCAATTCTTAGCAAAGAGTGATGGGGTCACTACATTAGAAATGCATACCCATCATGTAATAACCGCCGGCAATAATCTACTTCAAAATTTACCGCTTTCTCCCGAAGAAAAAGAGTATTGGAAACCCAAAATCTTCCGTTGTGCAGTATTACATGATTTGGGTAAAATACATAGCGCTTTTCAAAAAAAATTATTGAGACAGGAAGCAGCTTCTATTCGTCATGAAATTATTTCTCTATGGTTTTGTGAGAATTTCCTTGATTTAAAGGATGATGAACTATTTGCAATTGCTACACATCATAAAGGCATCATCAACCAGGGAGACGACAAAGGAAGATTGGAAGGCAATGTTTTGACATCACATATGGAAGCTCATTGGAAAAGTGATTCGGACTTATTAACAAAAGACACATTAATAGCATGGCTGGATTTGATGAAATTACATGAAGAAATTAAATATAAAGAAAAACAGGACCAAATAACAAAAGAAACTCAAAAGATTTTGCGATATGCATATCAGGGAAAATCCCTTCCTAAAAGTTATGCTCGTAAAGAGTTATCTATGATGAGGGCTTTATTAATTGCCGCAGACCATATTGGTTCTGCAAGAATGGAAAATAGTTTACCAGCTTATAAAAAAATTGAATTATCAAATTTTCAACCTAAAAATGATAATGTTTGTGTTGAGTTCAGACATTTTCAAAAGAAATTACAAACTATAAAGTCTGATATCATTTTACATGCACCCACTGGATCGGGGAAAACAGAAGCAGCTCTAAATTGGGTATTTGCTAATCAGACAGAAAATGCAAGATTGTTTTATCTTTTACCATATACTGCAAGTATCAATGCAATGGTTCGCCGATTGCAGATTGTTTTTGGGGATGATAAAGTGACCGCACTTCATTCTAAAACACTTGATTTTTTCTATGAACAATTAACCAATGAAGATTCTAATTATGAAGAAATAGAAGCAAGTGCTCAAACTAAAAAATCTCTATCCAGAGAATTATTCTATCCAATAAAAGTAGCAACATTACATCAAATACTGAAAACATCTTTAAGAGGAAAAGGATGGGAATTATCATTATTTGAGTATAAAAATGCTCTTTTTATTATTGACGAATTTCACACTTATGATTCTTTATTAACAGGGTTGATGCTTGCAAGTATAAAGTTGTTTAAGCAGCTTTTTAATGCGAAGTTCTTATTTATGTCAGCAACTGTTCCTGATTTTATGCTTCAACTTATAATCAAAGAAGTTTTTAAAGGTGATGAAAGAAATTTAATTCGGCCTGATAAAAATTTTGACAGTGACAGATTAATTCTCAATAGAAAAAGGCATCAGTTATATTGCCAGTCAGATTTAAAAATAGAAGATAGGTTATATCTTATTCTGGAGTATTTAGAGAAGGGGTATTCCGTTTTAGTCATCGTTAACAATGTTAAAACAGCTCAGAAACTTTATCTGGATATAGAGTTTAATGGCTCTGCAAAATTATTACATAGTGGCTTTAATAAGAAAGATAGAAATGAAATTGAAAAATCAATCACAAATAAAGATGTTTCAAAAAGGCCACAATTACTCATTGCAACGCAAGCTGTAGAAGTAAGTTTAGATATTGATTATGATATTGCATTTATAGAAAACGCCCCAATTGATGCACTTATTCAAAGGTTTGGAAGAATTAATCGTTCTGGTAAAAAAAAGATAAATCCTATTGAACAAGAAATCAATTTATTACATGATACTGTTCCGGTGTATATATTTGAAAAGATAATGGGCTTTACCCCTTTTTATGAAGAAGAAGTTTTAAAAAATACCTGGAACAACTTAACAGATTTTAATTTTCATGAGCTTTCAGAACAAGATTTAATTGATGTATGTAATAAGGTTTATGTGAATGGATATAATGAAAATCAGCAAAAAGATTTTTGTAAGGGTTTAAATAATTCAATAATAAAAAACTTTGAAAAGAAATGGATTGCTGGAGATTGGAACAATTGGATAGAAGATATTATTGAAAATAGCAATCAAAAAGTTGAAGTCCTATGTCATAACCTAATTGATGATTTTGATGAGAAGATAACAAATAAAAAGTACATAGAAGCAAATCAACTTTTAGTTCAGGTATACAAGTATGAATTGATGAACCAAACTAATGATACTAAAAGAAATGTGATTATTGCTAGTAATTTAATTTACGATGAGACTGTTGGTTATATGAAAAAGGATGACTCATTTGAAGAAAGAATCTTGTAATTTCCTATTTATTTTACACCCTATTTCATCATTTTATTATCACTTAACGAAAATTTAAACCCACTCCCCATCTTCTTGCAGATATTGCCAATCCTGCCTAAAATATGAATGCAGCTAATTATGATAATTTACTTCACAAAAAAAGACTGACCACTAATTAAACACCGCAGCTGATTGTTTGTAACATTATTTTTAAAACTGATTTAATTTTTAGATTATCCCATCAACATGCAAATTACCGCTACACATATTAATTATTATTTTGTTTGCAAAAGAAAGCTTTGGCTGTTTTCGAATGGAATTAGTATGGAGCATACTTCTGAAAATGTAAAAGAGGGCAAATTATTACATGAAACCAGCTATCCGCAAAGAGCGGAACGGTACAGGGAAATTGAAGTATCATTCCCATTTAACACAACTACCCTATTGGGTAAAATTGACTTTTATGATGTACAACAAAATGTTATTCACGAAATCAAAAAGAACAATACAATGGAAGATGGGCATGTATGGCAGATAAAATTTTATATGTGGTTAACGCAGCTAAACGGATTTAAAAATACAACAGGTATATTGGAATATCCATTATTAAAAACAACGAAAAATATAGCAGCGCTTACCTTAACCGATATTGAAACATTAAACAAAGTTTGTATAGAAATTTCAGAAATAGCAGCATCCAATACCTGCCCGCCTGTTATTCAAAAAAAAATTTGTAAAAAATGTGCTTATTATGAGTTATGTTATATAACCGAATAAATTATTTACTATTTTATGTATGTATAAAACATTTAAAATTAAATGGGCGTAAATAATTGGTTGTAAACAATTACATTAAAACAGGATCCTTTTTAAAAATAAGCATTTTATAGAAGATACCAAACATAAGGAATATGCGCAAATCGTATTATTTATTTAATCCGGGGCGTTTAAGCAGAAAAGATAATACCCTAAAATTTACACCTGTTGATGAAGATGGAAATGAAGGCCCGGTTAAATACATACCAGTTGAAGGGATTAACAATTTATATGCATTTGGAAGTTTAGATGCCAATAGTGCTTTATATAATTTTTTAGGTAAAGAACAAATCAGTGTTCATTTTTTTGATTATTATGAACATTATACCGGTTCTTTCATGCCTAAAGACTATTTACTGGCCGGCAAAATGCTCATTGCACAAACCAATGCATACAGCAATGCAACTGCAAGATTACACATTGCACAACAATTTGTAAGTGGCGGTGCTGCCAATATGCAAAAAAATTTGCGTTATTATTACAACAGGGGTAAAACCATTGAAAGTTCTATTGAAAAAATTGATGCGCTGATGCGTGCCATTCCTGAAACTACCCATATTGAAATGCTGATGGGTATAGAAGGAAATATACGCATAGCCTATTATGAGGCCTTTGATAGTATTATTACCCATTTCGAAATGGGGAACAGAACCAAACAACCCCCATCGAATGAAGTAAATACCATGATTTCCTTTTTAAACAGCATGTGTTACAGTTTGTGTTTAGATATGATTTATCATACACAACTCAATCCTACCATCAGTTTCCTGCATCAGCCCGGCGAACGAAGATATTCTTTAGCATTAGATATAGCAGAAATTTTTAAACCGATATTGGCCGACAGATTAATTTTTACTTTACTAAATAGAAAGCAAATTCAGGCACATGATTTTGATAAACAGCTCAATAGTTGTCTGTTAAAAGAAAGTGGTCGTAAAATTATTACCAAAGCCTGGGATGAAAAATTAAATGAAACCATACAACACCGTTCATTAAACCGACAGGTTAGCTACAAACATCTGGTAAAATTAGAATGTTACAAATTAGTAAAACATATTTTGGGCATGGAAACATACAAGCCATTTAAAGCGTGGTGGTAAAAATGGAGATATTTAAAATTAAATATAAATTAATATAAAAAATGTATATTATTTTAGTATACGATATAGAGCAAAAACGGGTAGGTAAAATGTTAAAACTATGCAGAATATATTTAAACTGGATACAGAATAGTGTTTTTGAAGGGGAGATTACAGAGGTAAAACTAAAAGAACTGATAGTCAAAGCCAAAATAATGATGGATATTAAAACCGACAGTTTAATCATTTTTAAAAGCCGACAGGAAAAATGGTTAGAGAAACAGGTAATTGGTAAAGAAAAAAATGAGGTAGATAATTTTATTTAACATCGTCTACCACCCTGTATGTAGCTTTAAGGCAACTACAAAAACATGTAAGTTTTTATCATAAAATAGCACCAATCATACTTTCATCGCATCGTCGAACAAAGGCTGCAATAATATTATCACAGATCGACTACTTTTTAGTGCAAAAACCTTAGTTTTACCTTATTAAATTACATTGTAAATCAACTGTTTATCATTTGCTGATAAGCGGCTTTTAATCGTACCATATTGGAATTGAAATTTAAATGGTACAACTGCTTCTTTCTCTGGTGATTTCTTTTAATCGTACCATATTGGAATTGAAATTATTTGTCGGCCTCTTTTCGGTCTGCGACAACTAAGCTTTTAATCGTACCATATTGGAATTGAAATGTTATTAATATAGATTCAACTTTTGGGAATATTTTCTTTTAATCGTACCATATTGGAATTGAAATTTAGATTATTAACCGCAGTTTCTTCGGCAAGCTTCTCTTTTAATCGTACCATATTGGAATTGAAATAATGCATTATTAATTGATAATACAGGTGTTTCAACTTTTAATCGTACCATATTGGAATTGAAATTCTGTATCTTTTAGTGCAATTACAGCTTCTTTATCCTTTTAATCGTACCATATTGGAATTGAAATGTTTTTACGGGCCAGCTGTAAAGATTCGGTGTTTACCTTTTAATCGTACCATATTGGAATTGAAATTGGTAACAAGCATAGAGGATATATTGAGCAGTTTTTCTTTTAATCGTACCATATTGGAATTGAAATAAAGTTAAGCTATCGGCATGGCATAAAATGCGCCACTTTTAATCGTACCATATTGGAATTGAAATAACACTGCATTGGCATCATTGCCTTGAAACTCTTCTTTTAATCGTACCATATTGGAATTGAAATGAATTAGATAAGCTGATTGAGCAACTTGCGCACGACTTTTAATCGTACCATATTGGAATTGAAATGGTATTGACTGATAAGATGCTGCATGTGCCTTTGAAGTCTTTTAATCGTACCATATTGGAATTGAAATCTATTAATGCGCTTCGTTAAGAAGTCAGTTGCCACTTTTAATCGTACCATATTGGAATTGAAATGAAGGAACCTTTTAAAAAGGCTATTAAAGCGTGGCCTTTTAATCGTACCATATTGGAATTGAAATACCGTGGGGTTGAGCCACAAATAGGCAATGTTAACTTTTAATCGTACCATATTGGAATTGAAATGGTAAAACATTAGATGCAAAAATTATTCATGAACCACTTTTAATCGTACCATATTGGAATTGAAATTGTTTTTATAGTTTCAGAAATTAACGGCAAAGAATACTTTTAATCGTACCATATTGGAATTGAAATACGATTAAAGCAGCTGCACCATTAATTGCCGGTGTCTTTTAATCGTACCATATTGGAATTGAAATTAAAAGCGACAGTTTACGTTGTCAGCGTTGTTTTCTTTTAATCGTACCATATTGGAATTGAAATTTGTTTAAAATTTATGGGTTAGTAAAAATTAAATACCTTTTAATCGTACCATATTGGAATTGAAATCCCGTAAACTTAAATAATGAGACAGTTATTATTTCTTTTAATCGTACCATATTGGAATTGAAATGTTAGCAGCATTGGTATAATCTGCATAGCGGAGAATACTTTTAATCGTACCATATTGGAATTGAAATATTAAAATTAAAATGCTATAATTATTTTTTCTTACTTTTAATCGTACCATATTGGAATTGAAATGCAAATAATGCATACTTTACAGCGAGCGGTATTAACTTTTAATCGTACCATATTGGAATTGAAATTTAATTGAAATATTAAATAAGCATGAAGATAAATTAACTTTTAATCGTACCATATTGGAATTGAAATAATGGTGCTTTGGTAAACAGTTCAATAACTGTACCTTTTAATCGTACCATATTGGAATTGAAATATGCTAAAACGGAACCTAAAGGATACGCTGAATCGATCTTTTAATCGTACCATATTGGAATTGAAATACCTAAATAATTAGATTCGTAAATTTCATTAATACTTTTAATCGTACCATATTGGAATTGAAATTAACTGAATAGCTATATAAGGGCTTACATTATTATCTACTTTTAATCGTACCATATTGGAATTGAAATTTCAGTAATTTAAATCGAGCTGCATAACCAATTACCTCTTTTAATCGTACCATATTGGAATTGAAATTCGTGATAGCATGTTTCTTTAAATTTTTCTGCTGCTTTTAATCGTACCATATTGGAATTGAAATGTAACCGCAGCAACGATTAAAGAAATTACCTGGATCTTTTAATCGTACCATATTGGAATTGAAATGTGTTTCAATGCTGCCGTGGCTTTGACCTATGCTGCCTTTTAATCGTACCATATTGGAATTGAAATAGTACATTTAATATGTTTTTGTAAACGAAATTTTCCTTTTAATCGTACCATATTGGAATTGAAATCCGTAGTAAACACGCTGCTTACCAGCGAGGAAGAAACTTTTAATCGTACCATATTGGAATTGAAATGATAAGAGGTTTACTAATATAATAGCATTTTTAAATACTTTTAATCGTACCATATTGGAATTGAAATAATATCAAAATTATGGAACAGAACATATTAAGCAGCTTTTAATCGTACCATATTGGAATTGAAATGCACCTTCGACCGTCCGGATATGAATAAACTACTGCTTTTAATCGTACCATATTGGAATTGAAATTTCTCTTCATTATATTGGTATTGCGTTCCGTGAAAACTTTTAATCGTACCATATTGGAATTGAAATTGTCAAAAACAGATACTTCTAATTTCTGCTTTGTTTTCTTTTAATCGTACCATATTGGAATTGAAATGGGGTTAAATACACATCATGCGCAACAATTTTATTCTTTTAATCGTACCATATTGGAATTGAAATTTACCAAATCAAACTCAATACTGTGCTGGCCACTTCTTTTAATCGTACCATATTGGAATTGAAATTTAAAGTGGTAGCGGTGTATGTATTTTGTCCGCCTCTTTTAATCGTACCATATTGGAATTGAAATATGTAGTCAACGAATTTGCTTTCATCGGAATACCATCTTTTAATCGTACCATATTGGAATTGAAATATCCATGATGAAGATTCTGCCGTCTTCGTCAACACTTTTAATCGTACCATATTGGAATTGAAATTTGGTTAAAGTATTGTTAATCAATCACTTATGAAACTTTTAATCGTACCATATTGGAATTGAAATGCTGTGAGAGATAATCTGAAACTTGAGTGTGAGCATCTTTTAATCGTACCATATTGGAATTGAAATTAATTTATTCACTTTTAAAATTGCGGAATAATGAACTTTTAATCGTACCATATTGGAATTGAAATGTCCATAACGAAGATTCTGCCGTCTTCATCGACAACTTTTAATCGTACCATATTGGAATTGAAATTGTCGAAGATTTTTCCGTCTTCGTTAACAACGTCAGGCTTTTAATCGTACCATATTGGAATTGAAATTCGTCGATTGTAATATCTGACTCAATCCCCTGCTCTTTTAATCGTACCATATTGGAATTGAAATAATGTGTAGACTTCCCCGTTGTACCTGATGACATACTTTTAATCGTACCATATTGGAATTGAAATAATTTTTGCAATACTGGTTTAATAACTAAAAAATACTTTTAATCGTACCATATTGGAATTGAAATGCATGGGATGTTATTAGGCATAAAAAAACGCCTACTTTTAATCGTACCATATTGGAATTGAAATACGATTAAAGCAGCTGCACCATTAGTTGCCGGTGTCCTTTTAATCGTACCATATTGGAATTGAAATGTTATTAGGATTAAACATAATATAAAATTTAAGGGCTTTTAATCGTACCATATTGGAATTGAAATGATAAACGTAAGCTATCTTTTACTCGTAAATAATTCTTTTAATCGTACCATATTGGAATTGAAATTTGGTTGACAATAATTTCTATTTACTTCCTAATACAACTTTTAATCGTACCATATTGGAATTGAAATTTGGTTGCACTCCTGCATTGCCAATAAGTTTTAATCTCTTTTAATCGTACCATATTGGAATTGAAATTAAACTATCACTAATTATGAAAGCAGAAACAATTCCTTTTAATCGTACCATATTGGAATTGAAATAAAAATGATTAATATGGTAAATAATGCTAAGCCTCTTTTAATCGTACCATATTGGAATTGAAATTTTTAATTGAATCCTCAATTAATAAATCAACGCAAACTTTTAATCGTACCATATTGGAATTGAAATATGGTTTTGTATGTTGTGGCTGGGGCCGGAACATCTTTTAATCGTACCATATTGGAATTGAAATATTGCTGGAATTAACGATATGCAGGTAGTAGCCGCTTTTAATCGTACCATATTGGAATTGAAATTCTTGGAACAAATGTTTCGTTGAGAATAATACGACTTTTAATCGTACCATATTGGAATTGAAATGGATAAAAAGAAGGATAAGAGACGGCGTATTTACAACTTTTAATCGTACCATATTGGAATTGAAATTACTTTAACAGGTACAAATTTTACAGGTATCCCTACTTTTAATCGTACCATATTGGAATTGAAATGGATAAACGGGAATGGAAAAATAAACAGGCTTCATCTTTTAATCGTACCATATTGGAATTGAAATTTAACTGGTGGGACATTAACGGGAGTACTAAATGGTCTTTTAATCGTACCATATTGGAATTGAAATTCAGTTAACCAAATCACCCGTTTAACATTACAAGCCTTTTAATCGTACCATATTGGAATTGAAATTGATTTTAATTTTTAATTTGTGATTGATTAATTCCGTCTTTTAATCGTACCATATTGGAATTGAAATAATATCACCGTTTGAGTAATACCTAACCCATTCCCCCTTTTAATCGTACCATATTGGAATTGAAATTCTATAACTAAAAATACTTTTGGAGAAGCATCACACTTTTAATCGTACCATATTGGAATTGAAATTTGCCGGCCAGGGCCGGCGTTGGTACGATTAAGATACTTTTAATCGTACCATATTGGAATTGAAATTCCAGCACCCCTTCTTTATAATTACATCTTTCTTCTTTTAATCGTACCATATTGGAATTGAAATACAATTCTGCAGAAGTTGAGTTAACAACTACTGTGCTTTTAATCGTACCATATTGGAATTGAAATTAATTTTAAGTTTTAATTTGTGATTGATTCCGTGCTTTTAATCGTACCATATTGGAATTGAAATTTGACGACCCTTTGAAAGTTTTTATTTCTTTTATTAACTTTTAATCGTACCATATTGGAATTGAAATAACGGTAAAGTAAAATCAATTGAAAATTACTCAACTTTTAATCGTACCATATTGGAATTGAAATATAATTTGGGTAAATCAAGTAATTATAGTTTTAACCCTTTTAATCGTACCATATTGGAATTGAAATATTGATAGTAACTTACTTATTAAAATAAAAAGTAACTTTTAATCGTACCATATTGGAATTGAAATTTTAGTGTTTCCATGATTTTAAGTTTTGTGATTAACTTTTAATCGTACCATATTGGAATTGAAATATTTTTAAAATTTTCTTTTATTCTTATATTGCCATCTTTTAATCGTACCATATTGGAATTGAAATTCGTTAAAACCTTTAGCTATTTCAGAAGGATTTAACTTTTAATCGTACCATATTGGAATTGAAATTTATTATCAACTATTGTAATGTTTTTTGGCAACGCTTTTAATCGTACCATATTGGAATTGAAATTGACATCCAAAGTTTCTCTTCAGCTTTTTAATCTTCTTTTAATCGTACCATATTGGAATTGAAATACTGTTGCTACACTTGTTATAGCCCCACCAAAATTTCTTTTAATCGTACCATATTGGAATTGAAATTCATCTCCATTTTAATTCTATCCATGTCATTACGTACTTTTAATCGTACCATATTGGAATTGAAATCAAATGAAGTTGGAAGCGGTCAACCGAATCAACAACTTTTAATCGTACCATATTGGAATTGAAATTTGGATAAATATCTTGAAGACAGAAAAAGAAAGGCACTTTTAATCGTACCATATTGGAATTGAAATCAATAAACTGGGTTTTGCAACATTTTGGTTACAAAAGCTTTTAATCGTACCATATTGGAATTGAAATCAAAGGCATTTATATGTTGATGAACAGGGTGAATTCTTTTAATCGTACCATATTGGAATTGAAATTTAAATATTAAAAAAACAAATGAAGATATTTTAATTCTTTTAATCGTACCATATTGGAATTGAAATAATTGTCCAGGCGAATTATTAAAATCAAAAATTGACTTTTAATCGTACCATATTGGAATTGAAATAAAAATAAAACTAACTCATCGATAGAAAATGATGCTTTTAATCGTACCATATTGGAATTGAAATGCGTTGTTTTTGTTTGTGATTAAATGATTCCATTGCCCTTTTAATCGTACCATATTGGAATTGAAATTTCGTACATTAATATACTATTTTTGTTGATATACGACTTTTAATCGTACCATATTGGAATTGAAATACATTTAATTAAATAATTCAAGTTTCCTATTTTAAACGATTGCTTTTACTTGAAAAGCTAAAACGAATAGTAATATTTTAAGTAAGAATCCATCTTTAGTGACTGCGTGAATAGAATGGGGTGTCATTTCTACAATTTCACTAATAGTGGTTTCTATACGTTTTCTCATTGCATTTTTAATAAAAGCATGATAAGGTTTATCTGGTTTTTTACTGTTTGATTTTCTGCATATTTTTAACTCTATCAGCTCAGTTTCTTTATATAATTCTTCTAATTCATATGCTGTATAGGCACTGTCTCCAAATAAAGAGCTCTCTGGCGGCAGATCCATAAACATTTTCTGCAAGGCTTCTACATCATGTTCGCTACCAGGTGAAAAACAAATTTCAACCGGTATACCATTTTTGGTTGTAATCAACTGTACCTTTACCCCATAAAAATATTCCCTTTTACTGGCATTGAAGCCTCTCCACTGTTCTCCTGTTAATAATTTGCTCCTGTTAATACGTATGTTATGGCAGACTTTTAATGGAAACGAATCAATGATATATTCCAACTCTGCACACAAATATTTGAACATTCTGCCAATGTGTAAAAACAACCACATCAACAGCGAGGCAACCTTATGCAACCGTTTGTTAAAACCACTCTTGCCAATCATACCAGGTATCATAGCATGTGTGCGCATATAATTAATAGCATGAAACTGGTTTCCTTTAAAATAAAGAGCTGACACTATTGCCGTGCTTATGATCTCGCTATCACTAACTTTTCGTTCCTTGTGTTCATGATGATGGATGCCTTTCAATATATCATCCACTAAACAGTAAATTCCAATAACTTTGTCCTGAAGCATTTGAGTAGAAGTTTTGTTTTCGCAACTCAAAATTATTCCTATTTCAAATGCTTCTATTTTAGGAAACTTGGGTTAATTAATCACAAACTAAAAATCATCTTTTA
Organism: Hydrotalea sp. GW822-HT8A01; assembly: GCF_058798575.1. Lineage (NCBI taxonomy): Bacteria > Pseudomonadati > Bacteroidota > Chitinophagia > Chitinophagales > Chitinophagaceae > Hydrotalea > Hydrotalea sp. GW822-HT8A01. Next base: position 2,934,543 of record NZ_CM179506.1, on the reverse strand, counting down.
ATCGTACCATATTGGAATTGAAATTCATATGTTACGCCTGCATCGAAAGGGCAAGTTTCCTTTTAATCGTACCATATTGGAATTGAAATCAAAGGCATTTATATGTTGATGAACAGGGTGAATTCTTTTAATCGTACCATATTGGAATTGAAATTTGGCAGATGAATACTACGAAACGCATCAGAAACTACTTTTAATCGTACCATATTGGAATTGAAATATCTTACAATAGACCAGTTCTTTTTTTGTTTGCTGCTTTTAATCGTACCATATTGGAATTGAAATTCCACCATACTCAATTTATGTAGTCCGCATTTTACCTTTTAATCGTACCATATTGGAATTGAAATTTCGTACATTAATATACTATTTTTGTTGATATACGACTTTTAATCGTACCATATTGGAATTGAAATACATTTAATTAATTAATCACAAACTAAAAATCATCTTTTAATCGTACCATATTGGAATTGAAATTCATATGTTACGCCTGCATCGAAAGGGCAAGTTTCCTTTTAATCGTACCATATTGGAATTGAAATAATGCAACAATTTAATTCAATATCAGGGCAATCAACTTTTAATCGTACCATATTGGAATTGAAATCTCCTTTCTGATTTGAGAGAATCTGGAGCTATTGCTTTTAATCGTACCATATTGGAATTGAAATACAAGTATTACAAATAGATATGGTGTTTATCAAGAACTTTTAATCGTACCATATTGGAATTGAAATATTAATTGAAGTGTTACCGGCAGAAGTAGCACAAATCCTTTTAATCGTACCATATTGGAATTGAAATGCAGTTGGTGGTAACAATGGTTTTTTTTCAGGGAACTTTTAATCGTACCATATTGGAATTGAAATACTGTTGTGTCTGCTTGTGTAATGTTAGAACTAATCTTTTAATCGTACCATATTGGAATTGAAATCTATATATATTACTTATATCTATTGAATTGGCAGCTTTTAATCGTACCATATTGGAATTGAAATGAATTCTGTTTATATACGCTTCCTGATAATGCAGCACTTTTAATCGTACCATATTGGAATTGAAATCAGCGCCGTACCTAATTGAGCTATTATATTTAGCTCCTTTTAATCGTACCATATTGGAATTGAAATCTGACATATATTAAGGTTCCTTTCAATAAATATTTACTTTTAATCGTACCATATTGGAATTGAAATATTTAAGAACGTATAATTATCTAATTTCCATATCCCTTTTAATCGTACCATATTGGAATTGAAATTATATTGATTGGCATTATGGCTTTGGCGCATCGCACTTTTAATCGTACCATATTGGAATTGAAATACTTGTACATCGCTTAAACGAAATACAGTTTCATCTTTTAATCGTACCATATTGGAATTGAAATGCCGCAATAGCTCTATCATTCAATTGAAGTATACAAATACTTTGAGAGGACGTTTTAAAAAAGTACGGAAAACAGGAAATGGGTAGTACTGTTTTTTCCATACTACCCATTTGTATAGTGGAGATAAGAAAGTACGAATTGGTATTATTTGAAATCTGCCGATTTTAGCCCTTGATTTACTTTTACATCTTTCACATCTAATTCAATTTTCAGTCTGCCCTGATCAACAATTGTTTTCATAGGCACCTGCAAACCGTTGTATGATTTATAATCATGATAAAAAGTTTGAATAACCATTTTTCCTGCAGGGCTACCATCTTTTTCAGTTACAGATTTTAATTTTAATCCGGTTTTTACATCATAGTAATTGGTAAAAGTTCTGCCCTTGGGCGATTTAATTTCAACAGCATAAGCATCATGGCCTTCAATGGATTCAATATCTTTTACTGTATAAGTATAACCATCTTTTGATAAATAATACGCTTCAGGCAGCATGGAAGCACTTTCTGCCAATTCTTCTTTGTCATCATCTTTCAAAGGCTGTTCCTGTCCTTGCGCAGAAACAGAATAAGTACCTTCTTTAGTCAGCTGCTTTTGCAACAGCATGCCTTGAATGGTTAAAGTTTGTTCAAAATAACCGGGCAACAAATATTTTTGATCGAATACTAAAGTTTGCCCCATTGCACCGGCAGTTCCGCTTATTTCTAAATCTTTAATATCTTTTAAAGCCGCATTACCCATTGCGGCTGCGGCTTTTTCAATAATGCTTTTACCGGAAACACCGGCATCTGCTTTTTTAGCAACAGGAGCAATAACAGGATTTCCTTCTACATTGTAGTATTGAATGGTTCCATACTTATCAAGCCCGGATACTACTTGTTTGGCATTGCCTACAATAACGGTATACATATGTTCGGGCTGAATATATTTTTTCGCCATCTCCATAACGGTACCGGCATTAACAGCAGCAATATTTTTTAAATAGTTTTGATAATAATCAGATGGCAAGTGGTAAATGGCTTCATTTAAAGCAAAATTTGCAACAGTGGCAGGGTTTTCTAAACTTCTGGCAAACGCACCACTGAGTGTATTTTTAGAAAGTTCTACCTCTGTATCACTTACCGGTGTAGTTCTGATTAATTCAAACTCTTTTAAGAACTCGCCTACAGCACTATCGGTTTTTTCATTCCGTACGGATGCTTCAGCATTAAAACTGCCAATTAATTTATCGGGATTAACAGCACTGTAAGCTCCATAAGTAAACCCATGTTTTTCGCGAAGATTCATGAATAAACGGGAAGATGCCCCACCACCCAAAATATTATTCATTACCCTGACAGGGATTACATCTGCATCGCCAGGTTTTAAAGGTTCTGTTTGCACAAAATTAATAACACTTTGCACAGATACCGGTCTGTCAACAATAGCGATGATGGGTTTTACAGGATTAGCAGGCACAGGATATTGTGGCTTTGGAACATCACCACGCTCCCATTTTCCATAATAGGTTTCAGCTAATTCTTTCGCTTCTTCTTTGGTAATATCGCCCACAAAAACCAGATAACTGATATTGGGTTTCCAATAAGTTGCAAAATAGTTTTTGATATCGGCAACAGTTACATTTTTAACAGTACTGTCGGTTTCAATTTCACCATAAGGATGATTAGAGCCATACAACAATTTACTCACTACATTTCCTGCAATAGAATTGGGATCATCCTTACTTTGTGCCAGTCCTGAAAGCTCCTGCTTACGAATTTTTTCTAACTGATCAGCAGGAAATGAAGGATGGAAAGTAATATCGGCCATAATTGCAAACAACTTTTTGAAGTTTGTGGAAAGGGCTGAACCGCTAATACTGGTAGCACTGGCATAAATATTACCTCCTAAAAAATCGATGGCATCATCCAATGCTACTTTATTCATAGTGGCAGTACCACTGCGCAACAATTGTCCAGCCATACTGGTTAATCCCGCTTTATTTCCTTCCAGTACAGGATCTCTATTTACGGTTAAAGAAACCGAAACTCTGGGTAATTTGGTATTACGAACTAAAATTACTTCTAATCCGTTGGGCAAAGTAAATTTTTCAGTTTTGCCTAATTCTACGGCTTTGGCCGGACCCGGCGGTGGTGGTACTGCCCTGTTTATGTTTTCCTGTGCCCAAATTGCTATGGGAGCCAGTAATAATAATGTTAGAATGAAACGTTTCATAAGTTTATTTTTTATAATTGTATTGTACTGAAAATTGCCCAAGCGCTTGAATAGAAGCTGGTGCATAGCTTTTCAGAATTATGATGATCGTTTAACTTTTCAAGAATAGCAATCCATTTTTAAAAACGATGTTTATTTTTTGTATTGATCCTTTGTTCCTTTGGGAACATAATAAAGAATTACACGGTTATCTTTTTTGAAATATTTTTTTGCAACATCCCAAACATCTTCCCGTGTAACTGCATCTAATTTTTTTATTTCTGTATTAATTAAATCAGCATCACCAAAGTAAACCTGGTAATTAGCAAGAGATTCAGCTATACCTTGCATTGTGGAATTTCGGGTAACAAATTGTGTATTTATTTGATTTTTCACTTTTTGAAATTCATGTTCACTTACCAATCCGTTTTTTAGTGTATTAACTACCGAGTCCATATTTTTTTCCAACACCTGTGGTTGCACGCCTGAGTTGGCAATACTGTATATAATAAAGAGACTTGCATCTTCCAGCGCATAGTTAAAAGCGCCGGTAGCCACTGCTAATTGTTTTTGGTCAACCATTACTTTATTGAGTTGTGCAGAATTACCGCCCGATAAAATGGTACTTAAAACATTAAATGCATAGTATTCATTCGTTCCCTGTTTGGGTGCCCGGTAAGCTTCTATTACAGCGGGCAATTGAATATTATCTTCAATCACATCCCTCACTTCGCCACCCAAAGGGGGTTCCGTTACGTTGGGGCGTGGTATGGGCAAAGTTCCTTTGGGTATGGGGCCAAAATAAGCTGCAATTAGTTTTTTTGTTTCCGGAATATCAATATCTCCGGCTATAGAAAGTACGGCATTATTGGGTACATAAAATGTTTTATAAAACTGTATAAACTCATCTAATTTGGCAGAATTTAAATCTTCCATACTACCAATGGGTTGGTATTTATAGGGATGTACTTTAAAAGCACGTTTAAATATTTCGCCAATAATGCTGCCATAAGGCTGGTTATCTATTCTGGTGCGCTTTTCTTCCTTAACTACTTCACGTTGGGTATTTACGCCCACCTGCTCAATTTTAGCGTGCATCATTCTTTCACTTTCCAACCATAAACCCAATTGTAGTTGATTAGCCGGCAATACTTCATAATAATAAGTTCTGTCCTGTGTAGTATTGGCATTGTTGGTTCCACCTGCATTGCTAACGTATTTCATAAATTCGCCCCGCTTAATATTGTTGCTACCCTCAAACATCAGGTGCTCAAAAAAATGTGCAAAACCTGTACGGCCGGGTAGTTCGTTTTTAGAACCTACATGATACAACACACCTACTGCTACCACCGGCGCTGTTTTATCGCGGTGTAAAATAACGGTTAATCCGTTAGGTAGTGTGTACTCATCAAATTCAATTTTTCGGGCTTGTGCCTGCACTAGTTGACTTAGCAAGCAAAAGGTTGCCGCAACAAAAAAAACTTTTTTCATTTGCAAGGAATTTATTTTTAAAAATGTAAACATTTTAGCATACTGCAGATGAATAATTGAAAAAAAATATCTGGAGCAGCACGGGTTACATTGAATGAATTACAACAATACGTGTAATTGCATTAATAGAAATTTTTAGCAATTTATAGAAAAAAATATATCCAAAAAAAATATTTTATTGTTTTATCCATTCCAATAAAAACTGATTGGATATTGTATCAGGATGCGTCCATTGAATGCTGGAATCTTTTTTAAACCAGGTAATTTGCCGCTTGGCATAATGCCTTGTGTTTAACTGAATTAACTCAATAGCCCTGTTTAATGAAACAAAGCCATTTAAATAATCAAATACTTCTTTATAACCTACTGTTTGCAATGCATTGAGTTGTTGTAATGGTTGCAGAGATTTTACTTCTTCTACTAATCCTGCTTCTATCATTGTACAAACCCGTTCATTAATTTTTTGGTATAATTCCTGGCGTGGTAATTCTAAACCTATTTTTAGTATTCTGAAGGGGCGTGGCACATTTTTTTTGGAACGAAAATGTATAACCGATTTCCCGGTTGCTTCCATCACCTCTAAAGCCCGCATTAAGCGTTGCGGATTTTGTTGTTCGGCCTGTTCCCAAAAAACGGGGTCTGATTTTTTAATCTGTTCCTGCAGCCATACCAATCCTTTTTGATGATAATTTTGAATAATGCTGTTTCTTAAATCAGGTGGTACCGGCGGAATGTTATCTAACCCATTGCAAAATGCATCTACATATAAACCACTGCCACCAACCATTACTGCAACAGAATGTTTGGAAAAAATGTTTGCTGCTGCCTGCAAGGCATATTGTTCAAAAACAGCTGCATTTACATCATCATATACAGAATGAGAATTAATAAAATAATGTGGTACCAACTCCAGTTCTGCAAGCGTAGGCTTGGCAACGCCAATATTGAGTTCCCGATAACATTGTCGTGAATCGGCAGAAATAATTTCGGTATTCAACAATTGTGCAATACGCAAAGCCAGTGCCGTTTTACCTACAGCAGTAGGCCCTATCACTAAAATCATCAAAGGATTCAATGAATACACAAGTAATATTTTTTATGAATGCCGATTAAGAATAACTCAGGCTATTTTTTAAAAATCATCCAGCCCCTGACCTTCAGCATCTTCTGCATTTTCCTCTTCCTCGTCTGTGTTTTCCGCTGCGTCGCTTTCTTCACCAAAACCATCACCGGCTTCAGTTAAATCGTATTTCTCTTCTATATCAGCAAATTTTTCACCCAATAATGATTTGGTGCCATATTGTTGAGGCCCTATTCCTTCAATACGGGTAATTACAGGATAATTTAATTTGGTATTTTCATCCTTACTTACCTGAATCAATGCTACCAGAAAAACCCAATTTTTATCAAAATCATACACATAAATGAATTTCTGATTGGGATCTTTAATTTCACTACCAATGGTGGTTTCGGCCATTAATAAAGGGGCAACCACATAAGGTTTTTCATATACCGCCAGCGAAATTTCACGGCCCCGTTGCCAGGCATCATTACTTCTGTAAAAAGTAGCCTGATGCCTATTATCGAATTCATAAGCTTTCAATATAGTTAAATGCAAATCGAGAAAATGCTGGGTATGTTTGATGGCGATATCTCTGTAAACTGCATCATCTTCTTCTAAATAAACCCTGAATTTTAAAATGGCCATGGTGTATAATTTTATGTATATATCCAGACAAACAGCTATTCAATAAAAATAACTGCTTTTGTTTATATTTTGCTGCCTTTCAATATTTAGCTTTTGTTAATGCTTCAAAGAAACGAAAAACATTTTAAATGGGCTGCAGGTTTAATGAAGCTGCTTTTTGCAGCATAAATGCATAGGCAGCCTGGTAGGTATTGGGAATAACCCCGTCAAGAATCGCTTCCCGAATGGCATCTTTAATCATCCCTACTTTTCTGCCGGGTGGCAAGCCGAAAATGCGCATAATATCTTCGCCTGAAAGTGGCGGTTGCCAGTTGCGTAAATGATCTTTTTCCTCAACCTCTTTCATCCGTTCTTTTACCATTTCAAAATTTTGCAGATACCGCTGCACTTTTTGTTTGTTTTTGCTGGTAATATCTGCATTGCATAATAACATAAGTGCGTCAATATCATTTCCTGCATCAAACAACAATCTGCGAATGGCGCTATCGGTTATATTTTCTTTGGTAAGCGAAATAGGTCTTAAATGCAGCTCAACTAATTTTTTTACCTGGCGCATTTTTTCATTAAGGGGTAGTTTAAACTGCGCAAATATTTTTGATACCATACGGGCGCCCACCACTTCATGACCATGAAATGTAAAGCCATGGCCCGGCTCAAAACGTTTTGTTGCAGGTTTTCCAATATCATGCAATAAAGCCGCCCATCGTAACCATAAATCATCCGTAACTTCAGCAATATTATCTATTACCTGAAGGGTATGGTAAAAATTATCTTTATGTCCCATCCCATCAATATTTTCAACACCATGCAAGGCCATCATTTGTGGAAAAATAATAGAAAGAAGTCCTGATTTACTTAACATTTCTAACCCAATGCCGGGTTTAGTTGCCAGTAAAATTTTATTAAACTCATCTGTAATTCTTTCCTGTGAAACAATTTTAATACGATGTGCATCTTGTTGTATGGCATCAAAAGTTTTTGGTGCAATAGAGAAATTTAATTGGGTAGCAAAACGAATAGCCCGCATCATGCGTAAAGGATCATCACTAAAGGTTTGTAGGGGATCTAATGGGGTTTGAATGATTTTTGCTTTCAGATCGTGTATGCCAGTAAACGGATCAAACAGCATACCATAATCATCCGCATTTAAACTGATACCCATGGCATTAATGGTAAAATCGCGCCGTAACTGATCTTCCGCCAGTGTTCCTGCCATTACTATTGGTTTTCTGCTTTGCTCGGTATAACTTTCTTTTCTTGCACCCACAAATTCTACTTCAAAAAAACTGCCATCGGGCAATGGTAATTTAATTTGAGCAGTTCCAAAATTTTTAAAGTAAGCAACGTTGGGTTTGGGCTGAAACAATTCTGCAACGGCATGTGCCAGTTTTATACCATCCCCTAAACATACAATATCTGCATCTTTAGTAGGCCTGCCCAGAATTTTATCCCGAACAAATCCACCAATTAAAAATGCAGGCATTTGCATTTGCTGCGCTGCTTTGGCAATGGTTGCAATAATTTTTTCTTCTGTATTTGATAAAGTAATCTGCATTGCGGCAAAGGTACAAATTGAAAAAGGCATTTAACAACCGAATTTTTTATTGCATATATCCTGTATTTAACGATATGCTGTCAAATAACGTAACCCGATTGCTGCATTTTAATGTGCAAGGGTTGCAGTAATTGATGGGCTTGTATATGCAAGGCACAATGAAAATGCCCTTGTGGACAACCAGCCCTGCCATGTATACCACAGGGCCTGCAACTTAATAGCTCCTGTACCTCTACAATATATTGTTCATAGCTAAGCGGCCCATATCCAAAAGCAGGAATGGTGGAACAGTACACAACAGTAACCGGTGCATTGACTGCGGAAGCAAAATGCATAGGGGCCGAATCGTTCACATAGTTCATGAATGCAGTCTCCATTAAAGCGGCCGACTGTAAAAAACTTAATTTACCTGCTAAATTTTCCACTTGTTTACCGGAACAGGCAGCGGCTATATTTGCACACAAAGCATCATCTGAAGCTGCACCCAACAAATAAATTGTTAATGAATCTGGTATTTGATGAATCAATTCTATCCATTTTTCAACCGGGTATTGCTTGGTAAACCATACAGAAGCCGGAGCAATACAGATATATTTTTTATTCTGCAAATATTGTACTGAAGCTGCGATGGATGCATTATAATACAATTTAGGCAAAGCTGCCTTTCCATTTGTAAAATGTGCAATCAGTTGTTGATTGCGTTCAATTTCATGCAACGGTGTACCATTTTCGCCGAAATGATGCGTAATAGATTTTGTGAAAAAACAACTGAATGGATTGGTTCGAAAACCAATTGTTTCAGCAGCACCTGAAAAAGCAGTTAATAAACCGGTTGCAGCATAACGCTGCACATTGATTACCCTGGTATACTTTTCTTTTCGAATTTGAAATAATAATTGAATAAGATGCCGATATTTCTGCTTTTTCTTATCCCAGATTAGTACATTTTTTATATAAGGATGTGCTTCAAACAGCAACTCATTCCCTTTACGAACCAAAACATGTAGTAAAGTTTCAGGGTATTGAGCATGTATTTTTTCCAACAATCCGGTTGCCAGAACAACATCACCAATAAATGCGGTTTGTATGAGCAGCACTTTTTCCATATCTGCAAAATAAATGCATAATAGGCAGCATTATTCAAATTCCAGTTCATTGCTGAAAAATTCCCAATCGAACAACAGATATTTTTCTTTAAAAAGACAAAGAGGTTTAGGAACCAGTGTAGCTTCGGTATCGTTTTGTATTTCGGTTAAATCAGAAGCAATGGTATGCTTATCCAGCCCCATTTGAAGAATTAATTCAATGAAAGGCTGCACTTTTTCGGAAGGAACATCTACAATAACTCTTGCCATACCATTTTAATTGCTTCTTCTAAACTAAATAATTTTTGTTATAAAATGAAGCTTTTAACAGAGAATTTATGAAAATAAAATTTTATGACGATAAGAAGCTGACAATCAGAACTTGCGCAAAAAAATATTAAATTTTTTACCAATTATTTTTTAAGTAAACCCAAGCTATTTCAGTACGATTTACTTTGAAACACTGTCAAAATATTTTTGACACATGATCCAAAACAGAAATTACGGGCGTAAAACATGGATGGAGCCATCCTGTCGCCATTCTATAATGGTAGAAGGCACTGAGGGCTGTTTATCATCTTGCCGGTATTGAACCACATAATCTACCGAAGAGCGAATTGTTTCTGAAATAGATGCAAAATTAGCCGGAGATGGTTCTCCACTCAGATTAGCCGAAGTGCTAACGATGGGCTTTTTAAATCTTTTAATGAGTTGTTTACAAAATGGGTCTTGGCAAATACGAATAGCAATGGAGCCATTTTCGGCAATTACATTATTTGCAAATCCAATGGCTGCAGGATAAATAACGGTAGTGGGCTTTTGTTGCTTTGCTAAAAAATCAAATACACACAAGTCTATGGCAGCCACATGCTGTAATACTTGCTTTTCATCTGCTACCAATACAACTAAACTTTTTTGAGGCGGACGATTTTTGATTTGAAAAACTTTATCAACCGCTGCCGCATTCGTAGCATCGCAGCCAATACCCCAAATGGTATCAGTAGGATACAGCAAGGTACCACCTGCCTCCAAAACCTTTAATGCATGAATAATATCTGGTTCAAACAATTTCATTTTTCAAAACTAACAGAATTGCATTTAATTTATTTAAATGAATGTAATATCCTTTTTTTTATAACCATCAGCCAACTTTCTGTAACCGTTTATAATTATGTTTGCAAAAATTTTTTTTAATGGAATTACAAACACGCATCATCGCCGCCTGGAATGACAGAAATTTATTACAGGACAAACAATACAGTGACGCCGTTCGCGAAGTGATAGAAGCCATTGATAAAGGCCAACTAAGAACTGCTGCCCCCACAGCGCAAGGGTGGCAGGTAAATGAATGGGTAAAACAAGCCATTCTATTGTATTTTGCCATACAACCCATGGAAACCTACCAACTGCCCCCATTTGAATTTTACGACAAAATGTTGCTAAAGAAAAATTATGCAACATTAGGCGTACGTGCAGTACCCCATGCAGTAGCACGTTATGGTGCCTATTTAGCCAAAAATGTGGTATTAATGCCAAGTTATGTGAATATTGGTGCTTATGTAGATGAAGGCACCATGGTAGATACCTGGGCCACAGTTGGCAGTTGTGCACAAATTGGCAAACACGTTCACCTGAGTGGCGGTGTGGGTATTGGTGGTGTACTGGAACCGTTACAGGCCAGTCCTGTTATTATTGAAGATGGTTGCTTTCTGGGCAGCCGCAGTATTGTTGTAGAAGGCGTTCGTGTTGAAAAAGAAGCAGTTTTAGGAGCCAATGTGGTATTAACACAATCCACAAAAATAATTGATGTGAGTGGCAGCACGCCAAAAGAATACAGAGGCTATGTACCGGCAAGAAGTGTAGTAATTCCGGGTACCTATCCTAAACAATTTCCTGCCGGTGAATACCAGGTTAGCTGTGCTTTAATTATTGGGCAAAGAAAACCAAGTACTGATTTAAAAACCAGTTTGAATGATGCACTGCGCGATTTTAATGTATCAGTATAATTGAAATTTAAAATACTGCCTTAGGCAGTAAGTTTTTTGCCTGAATTGTTGAATAATGCATACAAAAATAAGAACGGGAATGGCAGGAGGGTTTATCATTGCCATTTTAGGCGCCTTGCTTTTTTCAACCAAAGCCATTTTTGTGAAGCTGGCATTTCAACATACGCAGGTATCAGCCATCCATTTGCTGGTATTGCGTATGTTGTTTTCATTGCCATTTTACCTGATTGCTGCAACTTATGCCCATAAAACCAGTACCGAAAAGCTAACCCGCAAACAATGGGTTTTATTAGCCTTGATGGGTATTTTAGGATACTACCTGAGCAGCTTGTTCGATTTTATGGGTTTGCAATTTGTTTCTGCAGGTTTAGAAAGACTGATACTGTTCTTGTATCCAACGTTTACCGTACTGATCAATACTTTTTATTTTAAAACAAAACTGAAACGAATACAAGTTGCCGCTCTGCTCTTAACCTACATTGGTATTGGCATTGCCTTTTTAGGAGAAGTAAAATTAGATGCCGGAAATATCCATTTCTTTTTGGGCATATTCATGATTTTTTTATGTGCCGTAACTTATTCAATATATTTAGCAGGTACCGGAAAATTAGTGCCCATTATAGGCTCTACAAAATATACCGCCTATGTAATGCTGTTCGCAACTATGGGTGTTTTTGCGCATTTTTTAATAACCAACCATCAAAATTTTGGCCAACTGCTACAACCCAATTTGCTCATCTATGGCATTGCACTGGCAATCATTGCAACAGTGCTACCTTCTTTTTTAATGAATATTAGTATGAATAAAATTGGCAGTAACAATGTGGCGATTATTACCAGTATTGGTCCTGTTTCCACCATTATACAAGCCCATTTCTTTTTAGATGAGCCCATCTTTTTTTTACAATTAGCCGGAACTGCTTTGGTCATCGCAGGTATTCTCTTGATAGGATGGAAACCCTCATTAACCTAATACCAGAAAGGAATTAATTTTGGGTCTTAGCAAGTATTACTAATAAGCCGGATTTTTTAATATCCATTGCCTTTCTTCTATTTGCATTTTTAGTAAAAGTATTTTTAGCAATATTTTTAAAATTACTAATCGCCTTCATGTAAAACAAAAACATGGCTAATATAAAAAGCAATACAACTGGTATATAGTATAACGGATAAAACGCTAATGCCTCACTTCAACCAATTTTGCTTTTGTTGCCGGCAGCTATGGTACAATACACAATTTTGATTGGCGCATAAACACTATTGCCCAACCCAATAACTGCAATGAAAGCAACACAAGCACAATTCCCAAAAAATTCCATTCAAAATATGGCGTGAGTGCAATGAGTGCAGCAATTGCAAACATTTGCCCGGACACTAACTAAGCAATATGAAATTTTTTTTGACATAAAAGGTATGCCGCAAGTTACGAAGATGTATTCAGGCAGTATTCCTCCCCATATTCCCAATTCAATTCTGACAGAAATACAGCAACCCCACAATTAAAATGTCATTTTTTCTTAATTTATACAATTTGTCTGCCAAAAAGTATGCAACAAATACACTTGCACAGGATTTGAGGATTGAGTTTGCAAAATGCTGAATAAAATATCCTTCAGCAAAAAAAATGGATTGTTAACCAATAAAATAATACAACTATGACACTCGTAAAAAGTAACAACATGACACCTGTTTTCAACAGGTTATTTGATGATTTCTTTAACAATGATTGGGCTGATTGGGGCCTTCGGAATTTTTCAGGGGAAGGCAGCACCTTACCCAAGGTAAACATTAAAGAGGATGACAACGGCTATACCGTTGAAATGGCAGCTCCGGGCATGAAAAAAGAGGATTTTAATGTAAACTTAGACAAACAAGTGCTGACCATTAGTGCTGAAGCAAAAGAGGAAAAAGAAGAGAAAAAAGCCAATTACAGCAGGAAGGAATTCAATTATCAAAGTTTTCAACGCAGTTTTAGTTTGCCTGAAACTGCTGATGATGAAAAAATTTCTGCTCAGTACAAGGATGGCATCTTAAACATTTACATCCCCAAAAAAGAAGAAGCAAAACCCAAACCTGCTAAAACCATAGCTATTGCTTAAGCCGAAGTTGAAGAAATAAACGCAATGGGTTGTGCGGCTGCAACAGTATAAGCACAACCCATTTCATTTGCATGCATTTGGTTTGATAAAATGTGCAACTGTAAACAGGTAAATATGATGTTGATCAGTTGTAAAGTATCAAAACAAGTATAACTTTATCTGTAAACAACAATTTATGCAATATCAGGATTATTATAGCTTATTGGGCATTGCTAAATCTGCCACAGCCGATGAAATTAAAAAAGCGTATCGGAAGCTGGCTGTAAAATATCATCCCGATAAAAACCCCAATAACAAAGAGGCAGAAGATAAATTTAAGCAGATAAATGAAGCCTATGAAGTATTAGGCGACCCGGAAAAAAGAAAAAAATACGATACACTTGGCGCCAACTGGAAGCAATATGAACAAAGCGGATTTTCAGGTAATCCGTTTGGCGGGCAAGGTGGTAATAATGGTGGCGGACAATATTACCAGTTCCAGGGTGATCCCTCTGAATTTTTTGGCGGGGCTGGAAGTGGATTTTCTGACTTCTTTGAGGCTTTTTTTGGCGGAATGAGAAGTAACACTAAAACAAAATCACGCACCCCGTTTGGTAATAGCAGCCAATTTGAATCGAGGTCATCGGATCTTACCGGAGAGGTTACCATATCACTTCAGGAAGCCTATACCGGTACTGAAAGATTGATCAGCACAGGCACTGAAAAAATAAAACTGAATATCAAACCCGGCGCCTATGAAGGACTTCAGTTAAAGGCAAAGGGAAAAGGAATAAAAAACAGTTCCGGAAAGGCCGGCGATTTATACATTAATGTTCATGTACAACCAAATACTGTTTTTACACGCAAGGAAAATGATTTGTATATGGATTTGCAAGTAGATGTATTTACCATGCTTTTAGGTGGTAAACAGGAAGTAATTACATTGGGTGGAAAAATAAACTTAACATTACCAGAATGCTGTGCCAATGGTAAAACCATGCGTTTAAAAGGTAAAGGAATGCCGGTATATAACCAACCTGGCACATTTGGAGATTTATATGTAACCCTGCATGCATTAATACCAACAAAACTTTCAGCAAAACAAAAAAGTTTACTGAATGAGGCTAAAAATGCTGCTTAAATAAAATATAATAAAAATAAAATATAATTTTATGACAGGAAATTTCAATCAAATTATAGCTGATACCAAACCCGTTTTGGTAGATTTTTTTGCAGAATGGTGCGGCCCCTGCAAAATGATGGCCCCAACCCTTCAGGAAGTGGCAAGAACTACAGGAAATGCAGCAAGAGTCATTAAAATTGACGTGGATAAAAACCCTGTGCTGGCTGCTAAATACCAAATTCAGGGCGTGCCCACTTTAATTTTATTCAAAGCAGGAAAAATATTGTGGCGCCAAAGTGGTGTAGTGCCTAAAAATGTAATCATGCAGCAGCTACAGCCCCATTTGACTGCATAAAGGAGCTAATTTTTTCAGGGAAAATTGTTACCCATCCAATTTTTATTGAACACCATTGCTTTACATGGTTTCTTCAAAAATATTATCATGATATGCATTGCTTTTTAAAAGTTGGTAATGCCGGTATAATGCCTGCCATAAACTAACTTTTCGATAGGGTAACCCATGCTTCGCTGCAAATTGCTCAATTACCTTTGTTATTGCCGGATAATACACATGGTGTACACACGGAAATAAGTGATGGGCGATGTGATAGTTAAAACATCCCATAAAAAATCTGGTAAACCAATTATCTTCCACAATATCATTCGTGCAGGATAATTGATGCATTAACCAACTATCAGGCATGTCACCTTTCTCGTCAGGCAATGGAAATGCATTATCCAAACTGGCATGCGGTGGCAATAATACAATCAGAGATATAATACTGGCAGTAAACATCATGATTAAAAAAGCAGCAAGTATGGTTAGCCATTTAAAACCCAATATGTATTTTGGAATGATGATGATATAGCTAAAAAAAAACAATTTAAATAAGAATAGTTTTATATATTCAATAGCAGGAATATTGGCTACTTTCCATACTAACTTTTTTTTGTTGAAATAATCTTTAAAGTCACGCACCAGCAACCAGTTTAATAAATACAATGGATATAAGAACGGCAAATAAATATGTTGGTATTGATGCCATTTTTCGTACCGCCCATGCGGAAACACACGAGCCATTGGACTTTGTTCAAAATCACTATCCCAACCCATAACATTGGGATAATTATGGTGCAACCGAACATGTCTGATACGGAAAATAAAACTGTTAGCACCCATTAAATCAAACAGGTATACATACAATCGGTTCAATCGCTTTGATTTAAAAATAGTACCATGTACGGCTTCATGAATTAAAGTAAGATAATTTACTACCAACATAAAGCCCATTACAGCATACATTAACCATAAAATAGTATGATTCTCCCCAAAAACTAAAGCAAATATCCAAGCCGCAAAATAAATGAACGGAAACAACCATGCTTTTAAAGTAGCCTGATTTTTTACAGAGGGTTGCAATGTTGAGATGGTGGCATTTACCCGGGTTCTTAAAGATTGAAATAAAACTTCATCTTTTAATTTTCTAAAAACGGGTTTGGCAGGCTTTACAAACATTTCCATGCTAACAAAATTTTGAGTTTTACAATAGCTGTTGGGAAATGGTGAAAACTCAAAACAATATTTAGAAAAATATTACTGCAAAATTAATAATATTGGAATAAAAAATGGAATATGGGCTGTAAAATTTCTATTCAGCCCATTACATATTGGCAACTTTTATCAAAGCATCTACATCTAGAATAATAATTTTTCTGCCTTTGGTCATTAACCATCCTTCGTCTTTAAATTCAGATAAAATTCTTACTACATTTTCTCTGGCAGTGCCTACCAGGCTGGCCAAATCATCCCTGCTCATGTTTATTTCAACTGCATTGCCTTCCATAAAATGGTCTTTATATTTTTCACGCAATACTACTAATTGCAAAGCCAGGCGTTCCCGAACTGATTTTTGGGCAATAATGCTTAAACTGTTGGCCAGTACGGCAAATTCATGGCTGAGTGTTTTTAATAAACGTGTACCCAAAAAAGCAGAAACAGCAAGGGTTTGCAAAAAATCTTCTTTAGGAATAAAAGCAATAATACTTTTTTCTAATGCAGCAGCAGAATCGGGGAACCGATCACCGGAAATAATGGCGTGGTATCCAATCAATTCACCGGTATTGGCTACATAAATAATGTGTTCTTTCCGGTTTTTATCAATTTTATATTTTTTTACTTTGCCCTTCACAATATAAAAAATACCCGATGGATAACTGTTTTCGCGAAAAATAATTTCTCCTTTATCATATTCCTGTTCTGTTTGGTTTGCAAGCAAAATGGCCTTATCCTCATCCGGCAAATCGGCCAGAATAGATTCGCTTTTAAAATCCCATTGATCTATCGGAAATTTTTGATGAATGCTCATACTGCTTCAAAGTTATTTGTTTAAAGTTGAGAAATATTACTTTTCTGAATGAGAACTTTCACGTTTATGACCTGAATCTGTTGCTAACTTTGACCTGATAAATGTGCTAACCTGCATTTTGAAGAAATGAATGCACCAAAAGAGCCGCTATGGATAAGATATATATTAAAAATGCCAGAGAAAAATGGATGGAAAATGATGCCACATTTCATCAGCTTTATCCAAAAGAAATACAATTACTGGCCAAAAAACATTGGACACCCATTGAAGTTGCCCGAATTGCAGCCGATTTTTTAGTGAGCCAGAAAAATGAAAAAATATTAGACATTGGCAGCGGTGCAGGTAAATTTTGTATAGTTGCAGGTTACTATAAACCTGATGCTTTTTTTTATGGTGTAGAACAAAGAAAAAGTTTAATTGAAGTAGCGGAGGCCGCTAAATTAAAATTAGGCATCCCCAATGCGTTTTTTATAGAAGGCAATTTTACACAATTGAATTTTAACGACTATCATCACTTTTATTTTTACAATGCATTTTTTGAAAATATTGCCGGAACAGATAAAATAGATGAGAGTATTGACTATTCATTAGAACTCTATAATTATTACAACCGCTACCTCTATAAACAATTAGAAACAAAGCCTGCCGGCACAAAGCTGGTTACTTTTCATAGTTTAGAAAATGAGGTACCCCGTAATTATACGCTGGTAGATGCCCGAATGGATAATTTGTTAAAGTGCTGGATAAAAATATAAGTTGATACAAAAATGGTTTTCATCATTTGCATACAATCATCACAAATATAGCTTCATGCAGCCCTATTCCGGTTATATAAAATTAATTTTTATTTTACTATTTTTTTCAGCAGGCGTTCTGCCTGCTCAGCCGCCCAAAAAATTATTACAGCCTTTAAATGGCAGTACTGCTTTTCAGCAATTAATGGCCGGTAATAACCGATATGTTCACATGCACCCATTACACCCCGACCAAAACAGGCATCGCTTCGAGGAAACGGCAGTTAACCAACACCCTATTGCAGTAGTGGTTTGCTGCTCAGACAGCAGAGTAGCGCCGGAACTATTCTTCGATCAGGGTATTGGCGATTTATTTGTAATTAGAACTGCCGGAAATGTTTTAGGTAATTTTGAAATAGGTAGTATTGAATATGCGGTGGAACATTTGAATGTACACCTTATTATGATTGTTGGCCATGAACATTGTGGGGCTATTCAGGCCTTGGCCGATCATTCTAAAAATGAGGGATTTTTGCAGGTGATTATTGACAGCCTTGCCAAAGAACCGGAAATAGCAAAGGTCGGTGAGATGGATCAACTGCACACCCTTCCACTCATCAAAGCGAATGTTATGCATGGCATACATCAGTTATTAACACAATCTACTTACATTCAACAAGCAGTAAAAGATAAAGGTGTACAAGTAATTGGAGGTATTTATCAATTAAACAACGGAAAAGTGATACCTTTAAATTCCTCCTACTAAATAAATCATTTATGCTACCCGCTATTCAACCCCATTATCAGGAACTTCTTGAAAAAATTCTTGTTGCCGGCAATCAGGATGAAGTAAAGAATCAAATTGATGAATTTATGGATTTATTGCAGCAAATGGGAACAGATGAAGAAAAAATGAAGCGAATTTTATTGGAAATCCAAACACATTTGGACCAATGCAATCCTTTTCATTATGATGCACAACAATGGAGTAATATTAAAATGGCAGATATTTATTGTTTTGAAATTCATCAAAGTATATCGGGCATTCATTACTCCTCTTAATGATGAAAGCGCATTTATTAGGGTTCATTTTAATATTGTTGCTTTAACGCTGTTTATTATAATTTAATCAGCACACCTACCACTACTGCAATGGCTAAGCTCAATAATGTACCCACTACCAGATATTCTGTTTTTATTTCCTGACGATCTTTTTCATTAAAACGAATCAGTGCTTTTGCAGCTACCAATAAACCAATAGCTGCATATTGTGCATATAAAATAAATATCAGTACAATGATCCGTTCTGCAATACCGATCCATTTTCCGGCATTGGCAAGGTTTTCTGCAAATTCAATTTTATCGCGCCACTGGCAGGTAAACTTGCCTATAAAAATTGCTGCCGGGGTTGTAATGAATACAAATCCTGTTACTATTTTCCAAACCTCAACATTTTCATAATATGGCTGAAGGATAGCCAACAAAGAACCCAGGTTAAAAAAAGTAAAATACCAACAAGCAACAATTACCAGAAAGTGCAATACCTGGTCGATAATAAAATATTGTACTGTTGGCTTTTGGTAAGATTTCCACCCATCAATGCACAAATGCGTAATAAAAATTACTATAACCACCCAATGGTATTGAAAACCCAGCATACACCAAACCACCAATGCAGTAATAAAAGCATGCAGGTATAAATGCAACGATAGAAAATGACGGCTGTAACGCGCTTTTATCCAGCTTGTGGGCTGAAGAATAAAATCGGTTAACAGGTGTGATAAAATCAATTTGATGAACCAAATCAGTGCTGTATTCATACCATAATCAATTGAATCATATTTTCGTAATGCTGCAACAAAGCTTCAATTTCCTGCCAGCGGGCCGATACCACATGCTGATGAATGGTACTTTTACTTTTTTTCATTTTCAGGGCAATTGTTTGTTGCATTTCACCCCTCATTAACTCTATTAAAACAGCAGCTTGTTTTGCAGTCAGTTCATTAAAAATAGCATCCACATAAGCAGATAAAATTTGCAAAGCCTCTTGTGCCAAAGCATGCTGTATTCCGAATACAAGTCTTTGATTCAATGCTGCCATTGTATCAAACAGCCGGCCTGAAAGTAAAAAAGCTTCTCCACGTGCTGTTTTTAAATTTTTCACCGGTATTTCTACTGTTCCTAAGCCGATACTGATTTTAATATCTGATGCTACCTTATTTTTATCGCCAAAAGATAGTTGAATGGCAGCCAATCGTGCCTGTAAGGCCAGTTTTAATGCATCTTTAGGATGCGAGAGATATACCTGAAAACTATCTCCACGATAAAATTCCATTATACAACCGGAAAAAATTTGCTGTATTGCCTGCATTAATTTTTTAGCTTTCAAGGCAGGAAGCCGGGTAGAGTTTACAATATCGCAAGTAAGTACAGCGTGCATTGCCATAAAAAGTTCGTTTGCATAAATATACAAACTTTTCAATAATTCGTTTAAAAAAACGAATTATTAAATAATTCGTATATATATACGAACATTAAATTATTGATGAAAAATGAAAAAGGCGGTTAGAATAACCGCCAAGATAATAAAGTGTGCCCAGGACTGGATTCATACTAATGTTAAAAGTATTTACTGGCATTGATTTTCATTGATTTTATATTATTTGAGGTACAATAGAGGTACAAAATTATTGAGAAAGAAAAGTTTAAGAATTTTTGAAGGAATACTACCTTCCATTCTTTTATTGTTGTGTTATTCTATAGAATTGTTTTACAAATTGTACCTGAATCATACTTTCAAAATATTTTAAAGTATAAGAATGTTTAAATTGCATGTTAAGTTATACTAATTTTCACTTTCTACAAATTTGAAATGTAATAGACTTCTTTAAAGGTTGATGAAAATAGATTTTCGTTTTCCATTTCAGATGCCACCCCCTACACAGCTAAACGTTTTCCCCCTTTAAGTTTGACGGGGTGGTTATTTAGTTGTTACCCAACTATTTGATACACAAGTTTATTACTGGCCATCATTACCGTTTTATTGGTTTCTAAACACCATTTTTTACCTACTATGCTGCTACAAAAAAAACTGTATACTATTTTGCCATCCTCATTCAAAATAAAACATTTATAATCAATTAGTTATAAAAAAATAATCAACTTTTATTATGATTTTTTTTGATTAAATCACTTTTATTCATAATTATTACTATTTTAGGGTAAAAATGGATGCATGGGTTTTGAGTGAATGGTTACTGTATTAGTATTCATATACAGAGAGGATGTTAAAAATAAAAAATCAAATAGTTGGCTTTACGAAAGCATGTAAAAATGTGTATTTATTTCGCAAAAGTGTCATGCAGTATTGATAATCAGAACAACAATATTTTTTAACCTAATAAAGCGGAACGCCTAAATATTCGTAAATAAGTGAGTTAGCTGTGATTATTAGAACGACCGACAATGAGTAATTCAACTGCAATAGAACTACCGAAAATTCCAAAGGACAAAGACTATGAAGATTATCTATGTGCTTATCTTCAAGCAGGTGGACTATATGTTGAAAGAAGCATAATTCACAGGGAAGTAGAAGAATTATTGGAACTTGACATTCTTACAACAGATTTTCAGCAAGACAGTGCTGACAATTTACTCGTAGAAATTAAGGGTGGTGATTGGGGATTTAGTGACATATTTAAAATTAGGGGTTGGCTGACTTACTTACATTATGATGCAGGATGTTTTATTGTTCAAAAAAGCAGACCAAGTATTAGTTATTTCCAAGACAAAGCGAAAGAACTAAACATTAGATTAATTGACAATTCCGACCTAACAAAAACAAAAGAAACACTTAGCTCATTTTTTAATGTTGAACCAGAGAAAGCGGAAATTGAAACAATTAGATTTGCTTACCTGCTTGAAAGAAAGCAATTGGCTCAAATCAAACAACTAAAAAAGAAATTCCCAGGGGTAAAAAGCTATCAGAATTTAGACGATTACTTTTTTAAGACAATAAGCGGTTCGTTTTTTTCAAGAGACCCAATTCGGAGAATAAACAAACTTTTTGACACTTTCATAAAATACAAAAATATTACAGCTAAAATTTGCCACGAGTTAAATGGTGACGACTTTGATGATGATGATATAACCGAGTTATCTTCAAAGTGCTTTTCAGAGACCTTTTATAAGGCTGAAAACAACATTCTTCACGTTTCACTTTACGTTGAACATTTAGCGAGAGTAACAATACTAAAATGTGCAATCGAACACCTAATTGACAGGTTGAAAGGAAACTATGACCCCAAGGACATTTCCAATCAACTTGAATATTTGACCTTGCCAAACACAATTAAGACAGGACTAACAGAAATCACAAAAGATAAATACTTTTATCTATATCCAAGATTTTGGCAGTTCTTTACTTATGTTTTTGGTGGTTTCATTTTGACTGACATTGAAGAAAAGGAGTTTGAATTACTTTCAAAAAAGACAGGGGTTTCAGTTGACGAAATACCGAATGCGTTTGATGCCTTTAATAAACTATTCCCAAGATATGGCGGTTGGTTTTTTAAGTTTCCAAAATCTTCAATAAGATGGCATAGCCTTTTTCCAATTTCATTTTGTGGACTTGGTGCAAATTATAGAAGATTGGTTTATACAGACGACAAAGATTATGACAACCTTTATAAGTTACTTTCTAACGACAAGACACCCTTTGACCTTTCAAAATGGAACAACTTAGCATACGAAATATTAAAATAACCACAGCTAACGGGTTTTGCGTCAGGCGGGGTGACGTGCAAACTTGAAGCATTGTGCTTCTATTCAAGTTCAGTGCTGGTTGACAGTTTTGTGCTCCGAAACCCGCCCGAACGCAAAGCCCGAAACCGTTACCGGTGTTATAAAAAAAATAATCAACTTTTATTATGATTTTTTTGATTAAATCACTTTTATTCATAATTATTATTATTTTAGGGTAAAAATGGGTGTAATTAGTAAAGATGAATGGTTACTCGCAACCCAAATAAATAGAAATAATTGAAATTTTATTAACCACTTATTTTTAAAATTATGTTTCAAAAAATTTTAAAGTACATACTATTGATTTTATTCATGGCAAAAATGAATATTATCATTTCACAAAATTTATCAACAAAGGAATTGACCTTAAAACATAATAATGAAATTCAAATAATAAATATTCTTACCAATGAAAGTCTTAATCGGTTAAACTTTAATTTTTCTAATTCAAAAAAATACAATTGGTATAATGCAAATACTAATACATTTGGTAGAACTGAAGGTGGTAATAGTGGAAACTTATTACATGGAAAATATAAGATGTACTATCCAAATGGCAGTTTAAAAGTCGACGGTAGTTATAAAATGGGGCTGGCGGAGGGAGAATGGAAATATTGGGACAGTAAAGGAAATTTAATATCTACAGTAAAATATAAAGATGATGACGTTTTTTACCAAAAAAATAGAGATTCAATTAAATTAGGTTCAACCTTTTCAATAGAAGGATGGATCGAAAAGTTTGGTAATTACCCATATTCGGGGTGGGTAAAAATATACGATTTAAATAATTCATTAATTAGAGAAGATTCAGTGTCAAACAATTATATACATTATTATAAAGAATACTTAAGTGGAAAAAAATTGGAAGTGGAATATGCAAGAGACATATTTGGGGATGAATATGGCAATGATATTTCTTATTATAACAATGGAAAGAAAAAGTTTGAAGGGCATTATTGTGATACTGTTGGGGGTTTGAGAAATGGAACATGGAAATGGTATAATTATGATGGAACAATTAAAGCTATTGAGAATTATAAGGCAGAAGTTATAAATACACCTAACAAAGAGATTTTAGGTTCGTATTTTTTTAATGAACAAATGAATAAATGGGTTAAATATGGCAAATGGAAAGAAATATCTATTTCAAATTCGGGTAAACCTTCATTAACTATAATAATATATGATTATAACGGAATTGAAATAAAAAGAGAAATTAAATTAAAAGATGAAAATTAATTTTGTATATAAACTCAACGGCAAGGTGAATCTTAAAGTATAAATATTATAGTTTACACATAAGCGGCATCTATTTACTATGAATGAAAAATAAATTTTAATCATATAAAATAAATAAATAAATATTACTAACAAAGCTTCGTATTTCTTGCCTTTCTTTCAATGTCATTAAGTAAAATAAAAAGATGATAAGTTACTTCAAATACCTTTGTTTTAAATCCCCTTCTTTGTACAATTCTTGTTGTAAAACAGCCTAATTTTTCAAGTTCGCTAAGGCTTTTGCTAATTGTTTTTGAATCGTACCATAAATACCAGCTATTAAGAATTGACTTTACTTTAGTATTGGTAATTATTTTATTTTCTTTGTTCATCCACCAACAAGCCAATGCTATATTTAAGCACTTGTCAGTAATTGCAACATTATTTTTTTTAGCATAGTTAACTATTGCCTTATGTGATTTTAATATGTTATTTAGGGTTGATAATCTCATTTTTATTTATAATTTATTTGTTATTGTTTGATATTATTTGTTTCAATTCCTGTATTCGGTTGAGGTATGGTAAAAAGGTTTGTTTGCCTTTGTTCGCTTTCACGGTGGCAAGGTGGCTTTCAATAAATGAGGAACAGTTGGTTATTGTGCTGCACCCGTTCAACTTTACAGAATGGGTTGGTAATTCAATGTTTGCAAAATATTTTTCAAGTTCGATAATATCCTGTTCCCAGCTTACGGTATTCGGTTGTTCAGGCTTACTGAAATAGTAAACGGGTTCGGGCTGTTCAAATGGTTTTACATCAACCAATGGTTGAACAGATGTAGGTGGTTCGGTAGCTTCGGATTCAGGTAGGGCAAAGGCTTTATAATTGAATCTTATTAAATAATCGGCAAGGTCAAGCCCCTGTTTCCTTTCTGCTTCAGTTGCTTTGCGTTCCAATAAATCGGAAACAGTAAATATTGTAATGTGTGAAAGTTCCTTTGCCCTGCTGCTCCATTTTTCAAATCCATTGAGGTCGGGAAATAGTGTAACAGTTCGCCCCTTTAGTATGCTGCATTTTTCAGCGTTAAGGTTGGTAAGACTGCCAACTGCAACCCAAATAAACCGGGGTAAATAAACGCTGGCAATTACAGCCGTTTTTTCACTCTCAACTATAGCAACGGGTTTTGTTTTATCAATTAGTAAGTGTTCGCCAAACAAACATTGCCTTAACTCAAATTCAGGCTGTTTAAGAACTTTGTGTACCCAGTTAATATGGTTGAACGGTTTTTTTATTCTTTTGCCAGTGGTGGGGCTGTAAAGCATTATTTTGCCCGTTCTTACTTTGCCCTGTATATCTATTTGCCAAAATACCGTTGCACCGTTCCAATGTTTTGAGGTGGCAATAAAATAACGGCTTACCAGTTGGCTGGCAACCCCAACCTCGAACAGGTTAATAAGGAACTTTACAAAGTTGTTTGTTTCGTGTGCTTTCAGGCTGTCTTTAAATACCTCAACGGGAATGAATGAAACGGGCTTTGGTTGAGGTGTAACAGGTCGAAGTTTGTATGCTTTGGGCTGGGGGGTATCAAACGAAATATTGTTATCCTGAAAATATTGTTTCGGGGTGTAGTGGTAACCGCAATTATTTTGACGGTTGCACCTGCCAACGGTGGAATGTATGTGTTCGCCTGTTTCCTTATCAATGTATCTGGAAAAGGTTTTATCCCTTTGCTGGCAACTGGGGCAACGGTAACGGGTATTCATTCCATTATATGGTTCTAATATATATCTTTGTTCTGTTTTCATTTCGCTGAAAATATTTTTATTTTCCGTGCTACACTTGCTACACTTGCTACACGGTTTTATGTAGATAGTGTAGATAGTGTAGGTTTAAAAAAAACTTTTTTTCTCTGCATTTACCCCCGTACCGTAGTTTTTACGTTCTGTTTGATACCCTGAACTCCTTAACCTGTCTGCAAGTGTCCGTACCGAACAGGCTTTAAAACCGCTTTCAATACAGAAGTTTCGGTATTCGCTGAACATATCCTTTAGGGGTATTTCATTTGTGGCTGAAATCTTGTACCCATGTTCACTTAAAAATATCTGCACACTATCGCTCTCAATCCTATATTGTTCAACGGCTCTTTGGGCTGCTTCGCATTCTGAAAACCGATTATGTTCCAGCAACCTGTTAAGCCCTTCCAATACCCAGTTAAAAACCCCTGAAAGTTCATTTTCAATTATTTTCGTATGCAGTCGTTTATCCTGTTCCTGTGGTGGTATAGTAACATCAAAAGGAATAATCAGAAACCGTCTGAAATAGGCGTTCGTATGTTCAACGTCTTTGGGTAATTCATTACAGTTGAAAATTAGTTTTGCATACTGCTTCAAAATGAATGGTTGCCCATAAGGTAAACGGGCTTCAACGGGTTCACCCGAAACCAGTTGTTTAAATATTGAGGCGTCCAAATTGCCGTTTATTTCACTTGCATAGTTTACCAACTTGTTAGCCAACTTCGCCCTGAAATACCCATTATTATTTGAAAGGCTCTGCAATGAAAAACTACTTACATTTTCAACCCCTAATAAAGCATTGACAATTTCAAAAAAAACGCTTTTGCCATTTGCTCCAGTGCCGTATAACACTAAGGCTTTTTCCTCTTTGAGTGTATTACTTCCGTGCTTTATGAATACATACCCCAAATATTCAGCTAAAACCTTTTGCCGTTCTTTGTCGGGCAATACACGGTTTAAATACGCTTCAAATATTGGTGCTTTCGCCTGTGGGTTGTACTCAAAGGGTAATTGATAGGTAATAAAGTCGGAACGGTTGAACGATCTTAAATTTATATCCTGTGGGCTTATTTCAAATGTTCCGTTTTTTAGGTTAATCAATACCCTGTCTTTATTGCTTTCAGGTGTGGGCAAATATGCCGTTGCAAGGAACTGTTTAAAAAGCTGCTCCCTAAATTGGTAAAACTTTGCTGAAAATTTAGCAACTCCCATTTTTTCGGCTGCTTCACCTAAAAACTTTTGGAAAGTTTCTACATCAATTTCAGCCCAAAACGTACCGTTGTACAGGTAAATAAAATCGTGGTTCTTACATAAGCCCCAACGGTTCTTTTCTGCAAGCTCTAAGGCGTTTTCAATAGATAACACTAAAAAGTGTTTCGTATTCAATTTGAAATTTTCTGCATTGTGTGGGTTCGCCAACGCTTCAAAATCCAACGGCTCAAATTGCTCAATAAGTTGGTGTAATATTTCAGCGTGTGGGGTTGCTTCGCTTTTCTTTAAAAGCCTTTCAGCTTCGGCCTTAATATCCTCAACCCCGATACCATATTTATCAAATTCAAATTGAGGATTAAGTTCATTTAATTGCTTATCTTTGGGGCTGTTAAATATCTCATCAACCCCGTAATTCTGTTTGTTCATAATCGGGGTTTTTTATTTGTGAGTATTTACGTAAGTTGCTGCCTGTATTTGCTTCTCCTGATAACTTGTATTACTATTAGATAGCATCCAGGCTTCTAATTTTTCTCTGTCGAAAAAAATACGTTTCCCATTAGGTTTACTAAACGGCAAGATGCCGTTGGCAGTCATCTTATACACATACGATTTTGCATACCCTAAGTACTGGCATCCCTCTTCAAAGGTTAATACCCTTTTTTCTTTAAATTCCATTTTGAATTAAATTTATTTTTTTTAAAAAAATATTTAGTTATCTAAATATGTTCGGGTACGAATATCAACCAAAAGCCAAGTAAGAAAATTTGCCCTTTGCTATAGTACGTGCAATAAAAAAGCCCGCAAATGCAGGCCTGTAAATGGTTCCAGTATTAAAAAAAATTATAGTACGGTATGATACGGTACGTACTTTAGACTATTCAAAATGATGACTTAAAAGAGTTTTA
Organism: Hydrotalea sp. GW822-HT8A01; assembly: GCF_058798575.1. Classification (NCBI taxonomy): domain Bacteria; kingdom Pseudomonadati; phylum Bacteroidota; class Chitinophagia; order Chitinophagales; family Chitinophagaceae; genus Hydrotalea; species Hydrotalea sp. GW822-HT8A01. The sequence continues at coordinate 2,906,882 of NZ_CM179506.1, read as the reverse complement.
TGTTTTTCCCGGTGGGTCTCATTAGTACTGCTTAATTGGTTTTTTATATTGATGCCATATTTTCTCAATGCAAATGAATAAACCGAAACTCTATTTGTAGAGCCTTTTACAAAGTAATTTCTATCAAATAGCAGTTGGCAAAATGCGGCACATTCAATCAAACTTCCTTTTTTCCCTTTTTTCCATTCTTTAATTTTGGCTTGAATCTTTCCTTCTATACTTTCTAAACGGTTTTGTAAACCTGGCTCTATTAAATCTTTCCAGTTACCTTCTTTCTTATAATCCTCACTTAAATATTCAATGAATGCTCCATAAGCGTAACCGGTGGAAGCTTGATAAAACCGAATTTTTTGCACCTTAAGCCTTTCAATCAGTGTACCTCTGTTTTCTATTTTTTGTTGCATTGTTTTATCGTCGTCATCATCATTGAAAACTATATTTAAATCATTTTGTCTCATTCTACTTATAGTCGTAATAGCATTAATTTGGGGGCGATCAATATCGCTTGTTAAAAAGTCTAATAAACTATACTCGATTTTTTGTTTAAACCAATAAAACCCAATTGATGTAAAATCATAAGCATCTCTAATTTGTTTATATTTATCTTCTATTTTTTTTACTTCGGAATCAATACTTGTTTTTTTTTCTTTTATTTTAGTTTCAAAATTTGATTTTAATTTTTCAAGAGTCTTTTTATAAATATAAGAATTACTTATTTTATAATTATCCAAACACTCTGCAATTTTTGAATTTTTAATATTCAAATATTGACTTAAGTCATCTTTCGAATGGTATTTCTTATTTTCAAACAATTCATGTAAAACATTTTCATTTTTTAAAAATGTTAATATATCATTCTTATAATACATAATTTGATTTTTTTTGTTATAAAATAATTATTATAAATCAAAATTGATTTTGTCTGTTGCCACTTGTTTCATTGCTTCTGCTGCTTTTACATACCGTTGTGTATGCTTCAAACTGGTATGTCCTAAAAGTTTTGAGGCGGTTAAAACATCTACATCATTAAATATTAAGTTCGTACCAAAGCTATGCCTTCCATTATGCCAGGTTATTACTTTTTGAATTTTAGCACGTTTTACCCATGCTTTTAATGTTTTGTTCGCTCCATTAGCAGTTGGTAATACAAAAACATCTTTATCCGGGTTTTCAGCTTTACCTAAAAGTTTGATGGCGGTTTCATTTAACGGGGTTGTAACAGATTCTCCTGTTTTACTTTGTGTTACTTCCATTTGTTTACTATCAATCTTTATGTTTTTCCATTTTAAAGTCTTTATATCGCACCAACGTAACCCGGTAACACAAGTAAATAAAAAAGCCCTTCTCACTTCGCTGCTTTCAGTAGGGGTTGCACTCAATATTTTTAATTCCTCCAGCGTTAAGGTATCTTTCTTTTTTGCCTTGCCTTTTACTTTACGTTCTACAAAATCCAGTACATTTTCTTTCATTAATTTTTTACGATAAGCCTGTTTAATCATTTTCTTAAAGCGGCTGTAGTATGACGCTGCACCTTCACCGGTGCTATTAGCTTCTAAGTAATCTATAAAATCCTCAATAATTAATGCAGTAAGGTTGCCAAAGGTTAAACCGGGCTTTTTTATTTCAATTAAATAATCAGCAAAACGATTGAGTGCTCCCTGCATATTTCGTTTATCTTTTTTTGTGTAGCCATCAATAAAAGTCTGCATCCACGCTGTAATGATTGTTTTTTTACCTGCGTCACTAACCATGTTGTAATTATTAGCCTCTAATTCGGCTGCCCTTGCCGCCTTGATAGCTTCGGCCTGTTGCATCAGTTTTTTGTTTTCTTCACGGTCACTTACATTAGAAACCTTTGAAAGTTTAAGATTTGTAAGTGTTTCAATTTTACGCTGCCCATTATTATAAATATCTAATCTTAATGAAGTGCTGCCATCGGCATTTTTGCGCTTTCTTAATATTACACTCATTTTTCCTTTGGTTTGATGTTAGTTTCTCTAAGGTATGAATTTTAAATGAAATAGTGTACCTGAGGTACAATAGAGGTACAAAAAAAGAGAAATAAATGGTAAATTAAAAGAAAGGAAAAGAAAGGAAAAACGTTAAAATCCATACTGGTATTGATTTTTAGGGCATAAAAAAACCACCTAAAAAAGTGGTTTAGTGCCCAGGACTGGATTCGAACCAGCACATCCTTGCGAACGCTGCGACCTGAACACAGTGCGTCTACCAATTTCGCCACCTGGGCATCTGTTTCTGGGCTGCAAATATAATTGCATTTATGTAACCAACAAACTGCAACCCCGAATATCACTATTATCTAACCGACCCCACACCTCAAAACTACCATCTGCATAAACTTTTCCCACATCATCCGTAGCAATAAAACTGCAGCTATACAGATTTGCTAAATCAATAATATTCAAAATACCTTCCCCTTGTAACTGTACATCCAACGGATCATCCTCATTTCGCACCAAAACCTGCATCCAGGATGGGCAGTAAAACCTGCCATTCCCGGATGAATAGGCCTGTGATAGTAACTCTGTCATACCATACTCAGCATGCACATGGGATATACCAAAAGCTTTTTTTAATTGCTGATGCAGTGCTTCACGGGTTATTTCCTTTCTTCGACCCTTCATTCCCCCTGTTTCCATAATGATGGTATTTTGTAAAGGCAGCGGAAATTGTTCGGCAAAATCAAGCAGGGCAAACGTAACTCCAATTAATATTACCGGCTGGCCGGCTGCCTCTAAACGCTGTAAAGTGGCATGCAATTGTTCATATTCATACAAATAGAAACCACTGTCGGGATGCCTGCTTTGTTGCACCAATGTATGCACCATCGCCACTAATGAAGAATGCTTCCTTTCCAAATATGCAGGCAGTAGCCCAATAATACACCAATCTTGCGGCGCACCATAAAATAGTTGAAAAGCAGTTAAAAAGCTGGTTTCATAAATCTGCCAATCCTTTACATAATGTTTACTATTTACGGTTGCGGTGGTGCCGCTGCTTTCAAAAATAATGGGAGGTTCAAAAGCTGTAGTTGTAATAACATGAGTTTTAAAAAAGGAAATGGGAAGAAAAGGAATGGAATCAATTGTATTTTGCTGCTTACCGCCAGTTAATTCAAACCATTGGCGATAAACAGTGTTATTTTTTAATTGAAAATGAAACACTTCCTGAATTACTTTCGTTTTATTTTGAGGTGTAATTGAAAAAATCTTGTTAAGAAGTTCCATTATAGCGAAATAATGTTGAGATGAATGAATTATATTTGAATAGAATATGCAATTTATGAAGGCAAAAATATTAATGATTTTTTGTTTAACAGGACTAATAGCAGGTTGTTCGAAAAATAAATACACCACCCAACCGCAATTAAGCTTAAAAAGTGTGAGCAGAACTGTTGTTGCCAAAGGGCAAACCCTATCCTTTAATATTGAATTTACCGATAAAGAAGGAGACGTACAGGATAGTATGTGGATTCAAAAAGTTTCAAAAGTATGCCCTACCAGTCCTATTGCAAATTTTACCATTAATTTTCAGGTACCCAACTTCCCCTCTACCAAAAACCTGAAAGGCAACTTTGATATTAATTTCATTAACAATGTTACAGGTACCGGTTATTATTACATTACCGGATGTGGGAATGTGCCGGATACCTGCTATTTCAGGTTTGTTTTGAAAGATTTAGCCGGGCATACCAGTGATACGCTTGTTTCGCCGAATATTGTACTTTTACCCTGATGCAATTAAAAGCTTACAGGGGTATCATACCCGCAATTTTTTTTGGCAATTACTTTTATGGTATTTGTGTTGTAGCATTATCTGTTGAAACCGCCTTTCAGTTGAATGTGCCCCTCAACCCATGGCCCTATTATGTTTTAGTTTTTGCTGCAACCGTTGTTTATTATACCAAAGCATATCTTACCGAAAATTTAGAAGATTCAGCTAACAAAAGAGCTCACTGGTATGTAAAACATCACCGTTGGGTATGGATTTCCCAAATCAGCTTATCCATCATTAGCCTGCTTTGTTTTTGTTTGCTGTTAAAAAGCAGCTGGCACCATGTTTTCAATATGACTGCTACAGAGTGGTTACTATGGCTTTCCGTTCCCATTGTAGCAGGCTTGTATTACGGTATAGGCTTTGCGAACTTTAAGTATTTTAATTTAAGAAATACAGGCTGGTTAAAACCTTTTGTAATTGGATTTGTATGGGCGGGTACCATTACCATTTATCCTATACTTTACCGGGCAATGACAGGGTATATTGCATTTCAATTAAATAGTTTTGATATAATGTTTTTCATCAAAAACTTCATGTTTATTGCTGTATTGTGTATTATGTTTGATATAAAAGATTATGCCACCGATTACAACCAACAACTTAAAACATTTGTAGTGCGAGTAGGTTTGCGTAAAACAATTTTTTATATTCTTATTCCACTTTGTGTAATAGGGTTTGGCACTTTTTTAGTGTATACCATTACACACCATTTCAGTGCAGCACGAATTATTTGGAATGCCATTCCATTTATACTCATTCTCACTGTGGCATACTCAATGCACAAACGGCAAAGCATTATGTATTATCTTATTATTATTGATGGATTAATGCTGGTAAAAGCCTGTTGTGGTATTTTCAGTACTTTATTTTAAACATTAAAATTGAATAATATGTCAAAAGAAAAGAAATCAAAAGCAATGTTACCGGAAGCCTCTATGGCATTTTTAAAAAGCTATATTAATACTCCATCGCCGGTTGGTTTTGAAAGTAGCGGACAAAAACTGTGGCTAAACTATATAAAAAATTACACAGATACAACATTTACCGATGCCTACGGAACTGCAGTAGGTATTATCAATCCAAATGAGACATTTAAAGTTGTGATTGAAGCGCATGCCGATGAAATCAGTTGGTATGTTAATTACATTACAGACCAGGGTTTGATTTATTTGAAAAGAAATGGCGGTGTTGACCATCAGATCGCACCTTCCATGCGTGTTTTTATTCATGGCAAAAAAGGGTCAGTAAAAGCGGTATTTGGATGGCCGGCTATTCATACCCGCATGAGTAACGGCGATCAGAAAGAAAATCAGCCCAAGGTTGAAAATCTGTTTTTAGACTGCGGTGCAAGAAGCAAAAAAGAAGTAGAAGCATTGGGCATTCATATTGGCGCAGTGGTAACTTATGCCGATGGCTTTGATGAATTGGCCAACGACTATTTTATTGGCAGAGCTTTTGATAACCGTATTGGCGGATTTATGATTGCTGAAGTGACACGCTTGATAAAGGAGAATAAAGTAAAATTGCCATTTGCATTGTATATTGTGAATGCAGTTCAGGAAGAAATTGGTTTACGTGGTGCGGAAATGATTGCCAGAAGAATTAAACCGGATGTTGCCATTATTACTGATGTAACCCACGATACCCAAACGCCAATGATTAACAAAAATATTGAAGGCGATGTTGCCTGCGGTAAAGGCCCCTCACCTACTTATGGACCTGCAGTTCACAACAAACTACTTCATTTTGTTGAAGAAGTAGCAAAGAAAAAAGATATACCACTGCAAATGCGTGCAGTAAGCAGAAGCACCGGAACCGATACAGATAGTTTTGCTTACGCCAATGATGGCTGCCCCAGCGTGCTCATTTCCATACCACTGCGCTATATGCACACTACCGTAGAAATGATTCATAAAAAAGACATTGAACAAACCATTCAATTAATTTATGAAACATTAATTGCATTGACCCCCAAAACCAATTTAAGCTATTTTTCATAATACAAAAACACCTTCATTCATCGGGTAAAAAACAACATTCCTGCAATTCTTTATTTTTGCCGGATGAATGATTCTAAAAATGCCCAAAAACGCATTGCAATTCTGGATTTATATGATAGCCAGCCAAATGAAGGTATGCGATGTATTAAAGACATCATTGCAGCATGGGGTATTTTGAATAACACAAAAATACAGATGCAGGTATTTGATGTTCGCCAACAATTAGCAGTTCCTGATACATCCTTCGATGCTTATATTTCCAGTGGCGGGCCAGGTTCTCCCCTCGACAGTGAAGGTAATGAATGGGAAGCCGCTTATTTTAATTGGCTGCAATCCATTGAAACATTCAATCTACATGAATCGAATAACAATTTAAAAAAACATATACTTTTTATTTGTCATAGTTTTCAATTAGCCTGCAGGTATTATCAGGTAGGAACCGTTTCTCCAAGAAGATCTACCGCATTTGGTGTTTTCCCGGTGCATCTCCTACCCGCAGGAAAAAAGGAGCCACTCTTTCAAAATTTATCTGATCCTTTTTATGCAGTTGACAGCCGCAACTATCAGGTAATTGCACCAAATGAAACACGCATTGAAGCAATGGGCGGTGCATTTTTAGCCATAGAAAAAGAAAGACCCCATGTTCCTTATGAAAGAGCCATGATGGCCATTCGATTTAATCCTTTTTTTATCGGAACACAATTTCATCCTGAAGCAGATGCGGTTGGTATGCAAATGTATTTACAGCGGGCAGATAAAAAAAAGGCCGTAATTGATGAACATGGAGAAGAAAAATGGCAGAGCATGGTAGCACAATTACAAGACCCCGATAAAATTATGTTTACTTACCACCATATCATTCCTAATTTTTTAACAATGGCTTTAGAAGTGAAACAGACAGTTTCAATATAAATAGCATTTTAGAAGAACAAATGATGGTATATGGTGAATATGTTATATATTTATAGTACAGAAAAAAAATACTATGGTACCATCTATTCGCCAATCATTTAATAGTGCATTTTCTGAAAAAAAATATCAGCACTTCCTGCAATCACTCAACAGTAAACATCCCGGTGCCATTGATTTCAGAGTGGCTGAAACACCCATTTTTATTCCGGCTTCTTTTACAAAAAAAATGCTGAGTGCTTGTGAAAGTATTATAGATGTTATTGTTGCTACCAATTTTAAAAAACTTACAGAACAAGCTGTTCCTCAACAACTCATGGTGCCAAATGAAACAGATTATACAAATTTTATTGCATTTGATTTTGGCATTTGCACCGGAGATAATGGAGCTATAGAACCTCAATTAATTGAAATGCAGGGATTCCCATCTTTGTTTTCCTTCCAGGTATTATATGATGAAATTTTAAGGCAACATTTTGAAATACCAAAACAATATACTGCATTCTTAAATGGTTATGATGCAAACAGTTATATACAAACGCTCAAAAAAATAATTATTGGCAACCATCTTCCTGAAAATGTAATATTGCTGGAATTATTTCCACACCGGCAAAAAACCAGAATTGATTTTTATTGCACAAAAGATTATACCGGCATTGAAACAGTTTGTTTAACAGAATTAATGGTTGAAAATGAAAATATTTTCTATCTGCATCGGGGCCAAAAAACACCTGTATACAGGATATACAATCGAATAATTTTTGATGAATTGTTACAGCAATCCACTGCCGTTCAGAAAAAAGCAGCAGCTATTTTTTTTAACCCTGTAAAAGCAGAATGGATTCCGCATCCTAATTGGTTTTATCGTATCAGCAAATACACGTTACCATTTATAGAACACCCAAATATACCTGAAACACATTTTTTAAATTCTGTGCATCCTTTGCCTGTAAATTTAAACCAATATGTAGTAAAACCTGTTTTTTCATTTGCAGGCCAGGGGGTTATTATAGATGTAAATCAGGAAAACATTACAGCAATACCTGACCCTCAAAATTGGATTCTTCAAAAAAAAGTAGATTATGCTGCTATCATTGAAACGCCTAATACACCTGCAAAAGCTGAAATCAGACTGTTTTATTTTTGGGATGAAGACTGGAAACGCCCCAAAGCAATGATGAATTTAGCCAGATTAAGTAAAGGAAAAATGATTGGAACAAGGTATAACAAAGACCAAGAATGGGTGGGAGGCAGCATGGCATATTTTGAAAAACCTGCTTAAATTTCGTTTAAAAAGTGACGAGTGACCCATTGAATTCTGCAGTTAACAATGGTTTAGGTTACTTTTAAATATGAGGCAAAAAATTTTGTTTACCCTCTCTTTCATTTTCATTAGCTTCTTTAGCTATGCACAGGATAATTATGAAATACAGGTATACGGTTCACAAACACAACCCAAAGGGTCTGCCATGTTTGAATTGCACAGTAATTTTACATTTAATGGCGAAAAAGCCATCATAGACGGCGTACGACCTTCTAACCACGCCCTGCATGAAACTTTGGAAATTACAAATGGAATTACCGATAATTTTGAATTAGGATTTTATTTATTTACTAATTACACATCTCAATACGGTTATCAAATCATAGGCTCACACATACGCCCAAGAATTATGGCACCATTAAGTTGGCATTTACCGGTTGGGTTAAGCCTCTCTACAGAATTTGGTTACCAAAGTAAATACTACTCACCCGACACGTGGAGTATTGAGATTAGACCTATCGTTGATAAACAATGGAAGAATTTATATGTTTCATTCAATCCTACTGTAGGTGTAGCTTTAAAAGGAATTGACCAGCATAAAGCGCCTGATTTTGAGCCCAATGTAAAAGTTGCTTATCAATTTTTTAAAAATACCGATTTTGGATTTGAATATTATGGCTCCGTTGGGCCTATTAATAATTTTGAACAACTGCCGCAAGAAAACCATGCACTATTCCTTGTTTATGATTTAGAAAACAATAACGATTGGGAAGTAAATATTGGCCCCGGATGGGGTTTAACTCCTGCAACCGATGGTTTAGTATTTAAAGTGTTAATCGGGAGAAAAATAAAATGGGGACATAAAATGAATTCCTAACGGATATGCATTGTTGTACAAAACCGTTAGGAATACTTTTATAACATTAATTTTCCATTTTGTTTTTTAGTTTCCCCATTAGGGCATATGCATTTCCACCCGCTAATTGCACCGATAGCCAATTTATATAACCATTGGGCTTTATTTCTACATATCCATTCTGTGAAAGCCCTGTTTCAACTGGCGTTGCAACAAAAGTATTTTTTTCTTTTTGCACAAACACATATTCAGCACCATTGTAATGCACTACTGCATTTTCCGGAACCAAAATAGCCTGATGACTGGTAACATCAAACACACCGGTTAAAAACATACCGGGTAAAAGGCTGTGATTGGGTTTTTCAAAATGGCAATGCAACATTCCCGTTCTGTTATCATTTACATTTTTAGTAACTAAAATCACTTCTACATCATATTTTTTCTCACTATCGCTGATTAATGAAACTTTTCCGGCAGTACCTTTCTGAAACAATTCTATATCTTTTTCAAAAACAGTCATGGCGGCATGTATATCATCCGGGTTTACCAATTCAAACAAAACATCTGAAGGATTTACATATCGGCCAATATTCACATTTACTTTTGTTACATAGCCGGTAATAGGCGATAACAATTGCACAGTTCTGGATATATTTTGTATGGTTAGTTTAGCGGGATTGATATTAATCATCCTGAGTTTTTCTTCCATACCCTTTAACATGGCCATTTGAACATTATAATCAGATAAAGACTGTTGATATGTTTTTTTACTGGTTGCATCCTGTTCACTTAATTCCTTTTGCCGCTGTAAATCAGTTTCCAAAAAACCAAGTTTTGCTTTAGCTACCAGATAATCCTCTTGTAACTGTACATAACTCTGATCTTCCATTAATGCAATCACTTCTCCTTTGTGCACATTGGTTCCGGGCAGCAGATGTGTGCTTTTTAAGTATCCCCCTAAAGGAATACTCACTGATATCATACTTTGCGGAGGCACATCAACCATACCATTAATAGTAACTGTTTGGTGCATTATTTTTTTAATGGGTTGTATTAATTGAATACCTGCATTACGAAATTGCGTATCATTTAATACTACAACGGTATCGGCTTTACCGGTATCATTTTGAGTTTCAGTAGCTGAGGGTGAATTTTTACAAGCCAGTAACACACTGATTGTAATAGCCACAAAAATTAATTTATACATTTTAGTCATTTTTTTTGAATTAATTATTTTTATCTCCATTTACTGCAGCAGATAATGGATTTCTGAAACAGCCATTTGCTGATTATACAGTACACTTAAATAATCATTTTGCAAAGCAATGGCCTGTGCAACAAGTGTACTCCACTCAATATAATTGATGGCACCCGATTGATATTGCAATGAAGCAGTTTGCATTAAAACATTAGCCTGCGCCAAACCTTTTGTTTGATAATATTGTACAGATGAAAAATATTTTTTGTACAACTGTGCATATTTATTATAAGAACCGGACAACTGATTTTCAATGGAAACAATTGCTGCTTTTGCAGTTTGTTCATTAATTGAGGCTGCCTGAATACGGGCATGTTGTGCTTTTGCAAACAGCGGAATGCCCATACCCAAAGAAAAAGAGGAGAAACGTGAGGATGCATTATAATAATCCTCCACCCTGTCTTTAGAAAGTTGCCAGCCAACAATAGACTGATTGTTATAACCAATCACAAAATCGGGTTTCAATTTGGCTTTCTGTAATTTAGTTTGCATCAATGCCTGAAGCTGCTGCTGTTGGTATAAATGCACATACGGGTGTTGCGCTAATTTAGCACTATCCAACAAAATTGGTGTAGCAGCTAAACTATCAGCAGGCTCAAACAATACATTTTGTTGTGTAAATATTTGCAATTGAAATTGTGTTGAAAGAATATCAGCTTTTATTTGTTCCAAACTCATGCTTACATGACCGGCTGTGTTTTCCAAGGTCGTTTTTTCCAACAAATTGCTTTCACCCTTATTATAACGAAGTATTGCCACATTTTTATAAAAACTATAAATACTATCTAACCTTTTCAGCAATTGCAGTTGAGCTGTTTGATACTGTAACGTAACATAGAGTTGTTCTACCAATTTTTTAATTTCTGCTTTTTGCAAGGTTGTTTGTGTCTGAGCAATAGCAGTATTGGTCATAAGCAATTTTTTAACAGAGGCATAATATCCAGGTAAAGCAAAGTTTTGAGTTACCATAATTCTCGAATCAAAAAACATGCTGTTATAATTACCCAGTTCTGCATTCAGTTGTGTTTTCGGCAATTCAGCTGAAGTTGCCTCCATTATTTTATTATACTTTTCCTGCAATAATGAAACTTTTAATGCAGGTGCATTTTGCAAAGCCAGGTCTGTTATTTCCTGCAAAGAAGCTTTTTTTACAGTTGTTTGCGCATGTAAAAATGGCGCACTAAATAAGAGTAACAACAATAACGCACCAGGCAATTTGTTTTTTTGTATGTGTTTCATTGGTTTCTTTTTTGTTTCAAACAACAAATACAATGATGGTAATACTAACAATGTTAATAAGGTTGCCGTTAATAATCCACCTATTACTACAGTGGCCAAAGGTCGTTGTACCTCAGCACCTGCACCATTGCTTAAAGCCATTGGCAAAAACCCTAGTGACGCAACGGAGGCAGTCATTAATACCGGTCGTAACCTGATTTGTGTTGCCTGAATAATAATTTGAATGATTGATTTTCGGCCTTCTACTTTCAAATGATTCATTTCTCCTATTAAAACAATTCCATTTAATACCGCAACACCAAACAATGCAATAAATCCTACACCTGCAGAAATACTAAATGGCATATCCCTTAACCATAGTGCAAATACACCACCAATAGCAGAAAGTGGAATGGCAGAAAAAATAAGTAAGGCATATTTTAAATTCTGAAAAGCAAAGTAGAGCATTAATAAAATTAAAATCAACGCAATGGGTACAGCAATACTTAACCGTTTAGTGGCTCTTTGCAGATTTTCATATTGTCCACCATAAGTAATATAAAAGCCCGGTGGAAATTTTAATTGTTTTTCCACTTTTGCATGTAATTCATTTACAATACTCTCTACATCTCTGCCCCGTACATTAAAACCAACAGTAATTCTACGGTGGGCATCTTCACGTTGTATTTGATAAGGACCATCTTTTACTTCAATACTTGCCAAATTATTCAATGGAATCTGCAACCCATTTGCAACACCGATTTGCAGGTTACCAATATTGCTGATACTTTCTCTCTGATTCTCATCTAACCGAATCACTAAATCGTAACGTTTATCGCCTTCAAATACCAATCCTGCTGTGGCACCGGCATAAGCTGCCTGTACCGCCATATTTATGTCAGCAATATTGGCACCATATTTTGCAATGGCTTCCCTGTTGTAATGAATCACAATTTGCGGAACTCCGGTAACTGTTTCCACATATAAATCACGAGCACCTTTAACCGATTGAATGATATTGCCCAATGCACCTGCAAAATGAGCCAGTGAGTCTAAATCATCTCCAAAAATTTTACATACTACATCTTGCCTGGCGCCGGTCATCAATTCATTAAAACGCATTTGCACCGGGAATTGAAAACCGGTAGCCACACCCGGAACCTCCTCTAAGGCTTTGCTCATTTTTTCAGCCAGCTCATCAAATGTTTTAGCGCTGGTCCATGTTTTTTTATCTTTCAGAATTACCATCATGTCAGCAGCCTCTACCGGCATAGGATCGGTTGGAATTTCGCCGGAACCAATTTTGGTAACTACTTTTTCTACCTCGGGAAATTGATGCAACAATACGCTTGCAGTTTTTTCGGTAGTAGCAATGGTGTTGGTTAATGAAGAGCCCGTTAACAAGCGGGTATCAACGGCAAAATCACCTTCTTCTAATTTTGGGATAAACTCGCCACCCAATGTAGTAAGCAACCATACCGCCACTATAAAAAATATAAAACTAATGGCAACAATGGTTTTAGGAACTTTTAAAACTTTAATCAAAACAGGCTTGTACCATTGCTGCAAACGCATTATCATTTTATCAGAAAAGTTTTTTTTGTGCTTCACTTTTTTACTCAGTAACAATGAAGTAATCATTGGCACATATGTAAGCGATAAAATAAACGCACCCAAAATAGCAAAGGAAACCGTTTCTGCCATTGGCTTAAACATTTTTCCTTCTATTCCCTGCAAACTAAGTATGGGTAAATAAACAATCAGTATTACAATTTGCCCAAATGCAGCAGAACTCATCATTTTACCTGCTGATGATTCCACTTCTTTATCCATTAGATGCTGATTCAATTTCGTTGCATTGATATATGCATGTGAATGCACAATTTTATGCATCACAGCTTCAACTATAATTACCGCTCCATCTACCAACAAACCAAAATCGAGTGCACCCAAACTCATTAAATTGCCACTAACACCAAAAAAATTCATCATTACAACAGCAAATAGCATACTCAATGGAATAACAGAAGCTACAATAAGGCCGGCACGTAAGTTTCCCAAAAAAACAATTAGCACAAACAGTACAATTAACGCGCCTTCCTCTAAGTTTTTTTCAACGGTACTAATGGCGTTATTCACCATTTTTGTTCTGTCTAAGAAAGGTTCTATCATCACACCTTCGGGCAATGACTTTTCAATTTCTTTAATACGCTTTTTTATATTGCCAATTACCTGGTTGCTATTTCCACCCTTTATCATCATCACTACCGCACCGGCTACTTCACTTTTATCATTAAAAACAGTTGCTCCATATCGTATAGCTGTACCATATCTTACATCGGCTACATCACTAATTAAAACAGGTATTCCGTTATCTGTTTGTTTTACTACAATGTGTTGAATATCATCCAGTGTTTGCACTAATCCTTCCGTTCTAATAAATAAAACATTAGGACCTTTCTCAATATAAGCGCCACCTGTATTTTGATTATTGGCATTCATAGCCTTGAACACATCGGCAATGGTTAACTGAAAACTCTTTAATTTATCTGTATTCACAGCAACTTCATATTGCTTCACCTTTCCACCAAAACTGCTTACATCTGCAACCCCATCTGTACCTAATAATTGGCGACGCACAATCCAGTCTTGAATATCTCTCAAATCTGCCAAAGAATATTTTCCCTCATATCCCGGCTTTGGCCTAACAACATATTGAAATATTTCTCCAAGACCTGTTGTAACTGGACCCAATTCGGGTGTCGCAATGCCGAGGGGAATTTGCGATTGTACCTTTACCAAACGTTCACTGATTTGCTGACGTGCCCAGTACAAATCGGTATTATCATCAAACACAATTGTTACCAAACTTAAACCGAAACGAGAAAAACTTCTTTGCTCGGCAATACCGGGCACATTGCGGGTTGCCTGTTCAATGGGCACCGTAATTAATCGTTCTACATCCGGAGCACCCAAACTCGGCGCAGAAGTAATGATTAAAACCTGATTATTAGTAATATCCGGTACTGCATCAATCGGTAATTTGGTAACCGAATAAACGCCATATCCAATCCATGCAAATAACAGTAATCCAATAATCAGTTTATTTCTTACAGAAAATTGTATAATAGCTTGTAGCATAATAAACACATACATTTAAATATTTAGAATAGCCTACAACAAGCTGGTACCGCTTAATTACAATAACAGTATACCAACATGAAAGTGATGTAGATGAAATAAAATAGAGTACTACAATTTTTATGATAAAAATTGCTGTGTATTATGCTAATTTGGGAGGCTGAAAAATATCCTGTAAGCGGGTGAAGGAGTATTCCGGATCTTTATCGATTCTAAAAGTTTTTTGAACAAATGGAGGCGGGGCAGACTGAACAGAAATAGGATGTGAAGGCATACTTACAAAACCAAACATAAACGCATTAGCAGACTGCTGTGTTTTAAAAGGCAATTGTTGATCTTGCTGCCAGTCAGCATCAATCACCAATTTCTTATTGTAATGAATTCTTAAAAAAGAAATAAAAGAAATATCGGGATCTTCTGAACGATGCTGTATGTAATGCTGTACCAATAAAGGCAATTTGAGTAACTGATAAGCTTCAGTTGCCCCAAACAGGAAAATAAGTATTAAAAATATTGCAGCAATTTTTTTCATTATTGGTACTAAAACATGTGCAATTTACGCATTTATTTTAAATAAAAAGCCGGATCATTGCAATCTGGCCCATTATTATACAATAATATACATATTTTTAATCTACCCGGCAAGTAGGATAAACCTGCCATTAGTTTGTTGATTTTGATGAATAAGTGGCTCCTTTTCTGAATTTAAAATGCACATTTTTATTCTTCATCCAATCAATTAACTTAACGAAATTTACAAAGATGAAAATAAGACCTAAAGGAAGGCCAATTACATAATCCCAAACACCGGCAGCATGTTCAGAAATTAAAGCCCAAAAATAAAAAATAGAAACAGGCATTAAAAAAACGATACCGGTTACCATACCCGGGTTATATTTGGTTTTAGCTTTGATGTTGTAGTAAAAAGTATGCATTATAAAATTACCAAATAAAAACAGCATTACTGCAATACCCAGCCAAACAGCAGATATTGATAAAAAACCGGCAATAATAAAGGTAGTCCACTGCACACCCACATCCATTATAAAAGCGCTATTGGGGTTTAATGGATAACTATCTGGCAGTTTGCTTTTGTACAATACCTTATTAATCATTTGTGGGAAATAACCCGGCCAGTGATACTCTTCAAACTGGTGCAATAACAATGATGCAAAACCAACCCAGATAGCGAGTGTAACATCTGATATTTTATTAATTTCCATGAAAATACCCTTCAACACTACAACTGATAAAACGGCACCCACATCAAACCATTTTCTTCTAAAAAATTCTAACATAAGATAAAATTTAGGGGTGAAAAAATATTGATATAGCTAATTTTATAAGTCCAATAACCATACCATTTAACATATAAATAAATATTTCATACACTCAAACCCTTAACTGCAAACGCTTACAGTAGATAATTAAAAAAAAATTAAAATGCACTGAAGGTGAATGACCAAATTAAATCTATAAAAGCAATCAATTTTTTACAAACAGAAAAATAAATGCCTGTCTAAAACTTTAGTATCAGAACATAAGTTACAAATAAAAATTCAAGTATGCAAGCAATTTTTTATTGATTGATATTAGTGTCCTTCAAAAAATAAAAAGTGAAAGTATGTTACAGTTTCAGTCAACTACTAATTTACAAAATTCCACCATACCCCAAATCGAAACCATAAAGGCCTTTCCGGATAAAGTGGTGTAATAAAATTGTATTTATTGAAGGTAAACCCTTTGGAAGGGTTGATGGTATTGATGTTTTCTAACCGAATAAATCCTTTGAAGCCTTTAATTCTAAAATGGAAAAACAAATTCACATCCGGTCGGTTAGCTGTTATGTAAGCAGACTGATAAAAGAACTGGCCAATAAAAGGGGAATAATTGTCGGCTTTAAAATTTGAATAGTACCTTACTTCAATACCTGTAGAAAGAAATAAGTTGGTATAAAAATTACCTTCAAAAGCCAGTCGGTTTCTGGTTAATAAAAAAGGTACATGAATAGGAGCATTTCCGGTTACCTGTTGTAAATGTACTTCGGTATACCAATTCCAATGCTTTGTGAGTTTAAATTTCTTCTCAGCACTTACATGAATAAAATTGAATAAATTTTTATCCTGGGTAGCCACAAAGAAACTATCAAAATAAGTGTAATTATTCATCAAATAATATTCACCACTTAAAGTAAACGCCGCTTTCGGATTATCATAAATAGCAGATAATTTAGTAATATTTTCTTTTGAAAAATTCTGTTTGTCACTCACCGGGAATGCAGTAGCAGGATCGAAAATAAAAGAAGGTGTTCTGTTTGTATTTTGAAAACCTAATGCCAATGTTCCTAACCGTTTACTTAATTCTCTTTGCAGACTTATGAAAGCATGATAATCGCCACTATTATACCCATTCAGATATAATTTACCAGATATCTCTACATCCCATTTTTGATTTCGGGTTCTGTTTCTGTATTCACCCAACAAATAAATATTATGATAATTTTGCGTTCGTGTATTGAGTGTATCGGTAAATGTTCCTTTTAATAGCTGGATACCTAAACCTGCTTTAAAAAACTGACTTTGATTGTTTTTATCGGGAAATGTAATGGCGGCAAACTCGTTGGTAATATTACTCCAGGCATCTTTATAACTTAAACTGTCGCGTATGGTGCTGAAATTAAAATATTGCTGGTATTGCGAATCAATTACATTGTTGTCATAATAATTATAACTACTACTTTTAATAATGAGTGTATGTTGTAAACGCAAACGAGCATAAAACAACTTATAAGTAACAGAATCGGTTACCAATGAATCCTTCTTGCCAAAATCGTATTGTTGCCTAAACAAATAAGTATTTTGCTTATATACATTACCCGTACTAACAGTTGTGCTAAATGGGTTGGGGTTGGCAATACCGGCAATACCCAATCTGGTTTCCAATTCATATGGATTGTTGAGTGCAAGGTTATTAATTTTACCGGGGTTTTTTAAACCCCCATTTTCAGAGGATGCATTTTTATTGGAAAGAAAAATGAAGTAATTTTCGTAGCGTTTATTCGGCGATTGATAATGGGTGGTAAACCGTAAATTATTGTTACTGGCATTTTGATTTTTATAAGTACCGGGTGCATTTGTAAACCGATATTCGAAAGAAAAATTGAAATTACTTTTTCGGTTTTGCGTATGCAAAAAATCGAGCAACTGTTCTGATTTATTGCCTAACAAATATGCAATTTCCGTATAGGGACGCGTTGTTTGATATATTTTAGTATTTTCTAATGTAAAATTATAAATATCAAACTGATGAAAACCGGCATCCCAACCGGATTGCATCATGGGAGAAAACAACAGGGAATGCGATGCAGTTCCAAAATTGCCTAACGTATAATAATTGTAAGGTTGTGGGAAGCGCTTTGTAAAATCATTTAAAGAAGAATCTATTTTACGAATACTGGTAGAGTCGAAATGCCTGTAAAAAATAGTGATAGAATCCGCATACTTATCACGGTGTTGCAATGAATCTTGTTTGGGTTGTGCAGGAATAGGACGCCCGTTTCTATCATAAGAAACATTACCGGTATTACCACCTCCAAATCGGCCGGATTGACCGTATTGTTGTTGCGCAGCAGCTAAGTTTGTAAAGCTGATGAAAACCATCCATAAAAAAATTATTTTTACTGCTGCCAATCTGTTCATGCTAACTAAATGATGTGCAAATTAAAGCTAAAGCTTTAAAAGAACCGTTATAATCCATGCACACTTGTATTATAATTGTTGAATTAACTCCATAAACAACAAACTAAGCTTAGGTTCTGCAGCTTTGGCGGCTTGCAATACTTCTTCGTGGGTAATGATGTTATCTTCATGACGAATTCCTAAATCGGTTACTACGCTTACTGCAAATACTTTCATACCTGCATGCACTGCGGCAATGGTTTCCTGAACAGTACTCATTCCCACCACATCACTGCCAACAATTTTAATAAGTTGGTATTCGGCATGTGTTTCAAAAGTAGGTCCGGTAACAGCCGTATAAATCCCCTGATGCAATTCAATATTGTTTTCTTTTGCAATTTGAATTGCCTTTTCAATAAGTACTTTACAATAAGGTTCACTCATGTCGGGAAAGCGGGTACCCAAAGCCTCTTCATTGGGACCTATTAATGGATTGGCAGTAAAAAAGCTAATATGGTCTTTTAAAATCATTAAATCCCCCACTTTATAATCGGGGTTCACAGCTCCGGCAGCATTGGAGAGTAAAAGGGTTTCAACTCCCAACAACTTCATTACCCGAATAGGAAAAACCACTTGTTGTGGAACATAGCCTTCATAAAAATGAAAACGACCTGCCATAACAATAACAGTCTTTCCTTTTAGTTTTCCAATAATTAATTTACCGCCATGTCCCTTTACGGTACTAACAGGAAAATGCGGAATTTGTGTATAAGGAATTTCTTTTTCAGCTTCTACCAAATTGGCTAAATTACCAAGACCACTGCCTAAAACTATACCCACTTTAGCTGTAATGTTTGCTTGTGACATAATATATGCAACTGCTTCCTGTAACTCGCTCATTAAATTGCTCATTATTATAAAATTTGAAAAGTATTAATACAATGTCTTTTTGTCTTTTTGTTGCCAGGCTTCAAACATAGCAATGGCTTCGTTTCTGCCTATACATTCCATTACTATTTTACGCTGATCTACCGGCAGCGTTAATTCATGATAAATAAATGAATCATCAAATCCAATGGCTGCAGCGTCTTCCCTTGTATTGGCATAATATACTTTTTTAGGCCTTGCCCAATAAATAGCACCCATGCACATGGGGCATGGTTCGCAGGTAGTATAAATTTCGCAGTCGATAAGCTGAAAATCGTTCAATACTTTACAAGCCTCCCGAATGGCTGTTACTTCGGCATGTGCGGTAGGGTCGTTTAACAACAACACCTTATTGCAACCCCGGGCAATAATTTCGTCATTTTTCACAATTACACAGCCAAATGGTCCACCCTGGTTAGCCATCATTCCTTCCAAACCTACTTTAATGGCTTCTCTCATATAATGTAAAGCACTCATGTACACTTGTTTTAGCAGCTGCAAGGATATTACATATTTTTTAATAAGGGAAAAAAAGTGGATAAAACAACAACAGCCTTAACGGAAAGTAAGGCTGTTGCAAGAAGATGGATTATTTGTTTTAACCTCTATATATTAGCTTTGGGCAGATCATTTATTTCATCTAAACGTTGCCTGCGCAATGCTTCTAATTTCTGTTTGCCATAAGCTATCTTAGCAATCAGCACAAATAAAACAGGCACTATAAAAATAGCCAGTAAAGTGGCAGCCAGCATACCACCCAACACGGTAAATCCAATGGTAGAACGGGCAATCGCGCCGGCACCGGTTGAAAAAGCCAAAGGCAATACTCCTAAAATAAAAGCCATTGAAGTCATTAAAATTGGTCGTAATCTTAATTTAACAGCCTCCAGTGTTGCAGGTACTATATCCATTCCACTATCTACCCTTTCCTTGGCAAACTCAACAATTAAAATGGCATTTTTTGCAGCCAGACCAATTAGAGTTACCAAGCCAATTTGCGCATATACATTATTATCGAGCCTTGGAATAAATGTTAACGTTAAAATGGCACCAAAAGCACCAATGGGGACCGCCAGCAATACCGAAAATGGAATACTCCAACTTTCATATAAAGCTGCTAAAAACAGAAATACAAATAAAATAGATAAGCTAAATATATACACTGTACTGTTGCCGGCATTAATTTCTTCGCGGCTTAAACCAGAAAACTCATAACCATAGCCTGCAGGCAATACTTGTGCAGCTACTTCTTTTAATGCATCAATGGCCTGCCCACTACTATACCCTTCTTTGGGTGTACCATTAATTTCGGCCGTTCTAAATAGATTGTAGTGCGAAATAAGCGGTGCGCTTTCCGTAAGCTGATAAGTGATTAAAGTACTCATCGGCAACAAAGTACCTGCCTGATTTTTTACATAATACTGATTCAGGTCTTTAATATCACCACGATATAAGGAATCTGCCTGAGCCACTACGTGAAAATTTCTGCCATAAATGGTAAAATCATTTACATAACGACTTCCCAGAAATGTTTGCAAGGTATTGTATACATCTGCAATAGAAACTCCTAATTTTTTACATTTTTCACGATCAACATCTACCTTATAACCCGGAGTTCGAGCAGTAAAGAAGCTAAATGCCCTGGCTATTTCCGGCCTTTTATTGGCCGCCATTACAAAATTCTGCACCACTTTTTCAAAGGTTTTAATATCGTCGGTGCTTTCTCGTTGCTCTAATTCAAATGTAAAACCGGCAGTTTGCCCCAAACCAGGAATGGCAGGTGGCTGAATTACCACAATATTTGCCTCTTTGATAATGGCAAAGCGTTTTTGAAGCGTTGCAATGATGGATTTAATTTGTTGTGATTTATCGGTACGTTGATCCCAAGGTTTTAATTGGCAGAAGATGGTTCCGCTGTTTGATTTGGTGGCAAATGTTACTACGTTCAATCCGCCTAAAGCCGCAAAATGGCCTACTCCTGGAACTTCTTTTAAAATTCCCATCATCCGGTTTAATACATCTAAACTTCGGGTGGTTGAGCTGGCTTCTGGTAACTCAAACGTAATATAAATACGGCCTTCATCTTCAGTAGGAATAAAGCCGGTGGGTTTGTTTTTAAACAAAATGGCAGTTCCAACAAAAATACAAACTAGCAATACCATTGTATAAGGTGCCCATTTAATTACCTTTCTTACACCAATGGTATATTTAGCTGTTGTTCTTCTAAACCATTCATTAAAACGGAAAAAGAACTGATTAATACCTCTTGATTTTTTGTTTAAGTCCATAGGTCGCAACATCAGTGAACAAAGGGCAGGTGTTAATGACAATGCAACAAATGCAGAAATTAACACAGAAATTGCAATGGTGATAGCAAATTGCTGGTACAAACGCCCAACAATACCGGGTATAAAACCAACAGGAATAAAAACTGCTGCCAGAATTAAAGCAATGGCCACTACCGGACCCGATATATCGTTCATGGCACGTGCAGTAGCCTCTTTGGGCGTTAAATGTTCTTGATCAATATAGTGCTGCACAGCTTCTACCACCACAATGGCATCATCTACCACAATGCCAATGGCCAGTACAAAACCAAACATGGTTAATGTGTTAATGGTAAACCCTAAGGGTACAAAAAATGCAAATGTGCCAATAATAGAAACCGGAATGGCCAATACCGGAATTAAAGTAGCACGCCAGCTTTGCAGGAATAAGAATACAACCAGAGTAACCAGTGCCAACGCTTCTAATAAAGTTTTTACCACTTCATCAATCGATACTTTTACAACAGAAACAGATTCAAATGGAACGGTATAATCTACATCTTTCGGAAAAGACTGCCGCAACTGATTCATGGCATTATACACACCCTGCGCAGTCTCCAATGCATTGCTGCCCGGCGCCTGGTATACCAGTAAATAAGAAGCTCTTTTACCATCTACAAATGAATTGCTGGCATAACTGAATTTACCCAATTGTATACGGGCTACATCTTTTAAATACACCAATGACCCATCAGATGGTTTACTGCGAACAATAATATGTGCAAACTGATCTTCGGTACTCAACCTACTATTGGTAAACACATTGTATTCAAACGACTGGTCGTTGCTTTGCGGAGGAGCTCCTACCGATCCGGCAGCAATTTGCAGGTTTTGATCCTGCAGTGCATTCAACACATCGGTAGTAGTTAACCCTAACTGCGCCATTTTATCGGGTTGTAACCAGATACGCATGCTAAAATCATCGGCACGGGTAAAAATATCGCCCACCCCTTTTACACGCAACAACGCATCGCGTACAAATATGTTGGTATAGTTATCTACAAAAGTTACGCTATGGGTGCCATTGGGCGAGTACATAGCCACCAGCATTAAAATACTGGGATTTCTTTTACGGGTAGTAAGGCCCAGTCGCTTTACATCATCGGGCAATTGTGGTGTGGCAATACCCACTCTGTTTTGTACATCAAGTGCACCAATATTTACATCGGCTCCTACATTATATACTACATTAATGGTGGTGCGCCCATCGCTGGTACTATTGCTTTGCAGATAAGCCATTCCGGGTGTACCGTTTACCTGCGTTTCAATAGGTGTAGTTACAGTTTGTTCAACGGTTTGTGCATCTGCCCCATTAAAGGTTCCGGTAATTTGAACCGTTGCAGGTGTAATATCGGGATATTGACTTATGGGTAAATTTAAAATAGCCAAAACGCCCAATAACACAATTACAATAGATATAACAATTGCCGTAACCGGGCGTTTTATAAATGTATTTGCAATCATAATATTTTCTAAATTATTTGTTTAGTGAGTCTGCGGTGCAGCTAATTGAACTTTTGCACCATCTCTTAATTTTTGTATCCCATCGATTACAATGGTATCACCTTCTTTTAAACCGGAACGAACCACAATTTTATCATTGATGCGTTGACCTAAAGCAATTTTCTGTTCTGTAACAGTTTGGTTGGCACTCAGTACAAACACAAAATATTCACCCATTTGCTCTACCACTGCTTTAAATGGAATGAGTAAAAATTGTTGCAATGGATTATTGTTCTTTACCCGAACATTACAACTCATTCCGGGTTTTAGCATATTGTCTTTATTGGGGAAGATGAATCGAACACGAATGGTACTGGTTTGGGGATCTACTGCCCTGTCAATAAAACTAAGTGTACCGGGTAAAGGATATACAGACTGGTCATTAAAGTTCATGGTAAACATAGAATCTGAAGCCGGTGCAGGATGTGCTTTTAATGCAGCAAAGCGGGGTATTAGGCTTTGATCTACAGCAATATCAACTGCCATCGGATTGTCTGAAGATATTGTATTCAATAAAGTTTGATTGGCCGAAATAAGTGTACCCATTTTTACCTGCGAAATGCCAATGGTACCATCAAAAGGTGCATATAAAACAGAAAATTTCAGATCGGTTTCTGCTCTTGCAACTGCTGCTTTTGAAGCTGCTACCTGCATTTTTGCAGCCTGTAAATCTGTAATGGCATGATCAACTACCTGACGGGCTATGGCATCTTTCTTTAGCAGTTCGGTATAACGGTCGGCATCTTGCTGTGCCTTGTCTAAATTAGCCAAAGCCACATTCATATTGGCTACTGCCTGATTATAAGCAGCCTGATAAGTTTCATGGTCAATATCATACAACTTCTGACCCTTGTAAACATGTTGTCCGTCATTAAAAAAAATACCTTTTATGTATCCGGTAACCTGTGCACGCAATTCAATTTCGTTGAGTGCTGCAACAGTGGCAGGATAGTTATCATAATATACGGCCGAACCTTTTTGTACCTGGTAAGTGTTAACAGCAACGGGTGGCAGTGCTTGTTGTTGCTGTTTGTTGGTGCAGGATGCCATTAAAACTAATCCTGTAAAATATACCAAAATATAACGTAACGAATTATTCATATAAAAATATTTATATTTTTAATTTTTAATAGTACCTAAAGCTTTTTCAACATCGATTTTACTTTCCAACAATTGATAAAGCGCATCATAATAATTTAACTGTGCAGTGCGTAAATCACTTTCAGCAACAATAACATCTAAATAAGTTTTAATTCCGGAATTGTATTGGAGTTGAATGGTTTCATACACATCATTGGCAAGCGACAAATTATCTTTCAATGCAACATAATTGGCAAGATTGCCTTTGTAATTGGCCTGTGCTGTTGCATACTCAGTATTTACGCGGCTTTTCAAAGCTACCACATCCCAGTTTAAACGATCTATTTGTAATTGCGCTTCTTTGATTTGGTTCACACGTTTATTTCCCTGAAAAATTGGAACAGATAATTGCAATCCAATATTTGAGTTACCTAAATTTTGGTTGTACAATTTTCCAAAATCATTATTCAAATAGTTGAAATTATAAATACCATAAGCAGAGATGGTGGGAATGAATCCCCATTTATAATATTTTAAATTGGCCTGCTGTAACTTTTGCTGGGTAACCAATTGCTGATATTCGATTCTATTTTCGAAAAATACATTTACAGAAGTATCTATAAACGCATCTTTTTCCATGGCAGTGGTATCATAACTTAAATGTAAATCTGCTGAATCAGGATATCCCATTAACTCTTTTAAATAAACAGATTTTGCTTTTACCAAATCAAAAACCTGCTTACGTTGTGCTATGGTATTGTTTAATGAAATGGTAGCTCTTTTATAATCGGTTTTATCTACAATACCCGCTTCGTATTGATGATAAGAGTCCTGCACATTTTTCTGCAAACGAATAATAGCCTGGTCTAACACCTGCACTTGTTTTTGCGTTAATAACACATCATAAAATGCCTTGCTCACATTTACGGTAACATCAATTTTATTACTAACAGTATTTTGCCTTACCTGCTTTTTTACCTGTTGTGCTGTTTGGCTGGCTAATAACGCATCTCTGTTAAAGATATTTTGGGTAAGTGTTAAACCCAGATTAGATGCATTATAAGTACCATTGCGTACATAATTCCCACCAAAATAAAATGCAGGTAATTGGTAGTTGTGCTGAATATAATAGTTCATACTAATTTGTGGATACCAATCGGCCAATTTGGTTTGAATGGTTTTATCTACAATCTGCTCGTCTATTAAAGATTGCTGCACAATGGGTTGGTGTTGCAAAGCATATTGAACGCAAGACTGTAATGTTGCCTGCGCCAGTGTATCTAAAGCAGGCGTTTTTAATGGCCCCTGAGCTTCATTAGGTCCAATACTGAATACTAACAAAAAAAGTAATAAAAATATTCGATTCATATTTTATTTTAATTTTATATATTAAATGTAGCTTTTTTAGAAAGATACTTATTGATTTTTCTTTTTGCAATAATTATAACCGGAGAATTGGTGAAAGGAGTGCGAAGTTAAAAGTTTAAACACTAAAAAAACAAACAATTATTTAAATGGATGTTTGACACATATCAAAAAAAAAGACCGGCAGCAATGTTGCTACCGGCCTTGGTAAGGTTGTAAATAGATATACTTTTATACTATTCTTTTAACATTAACAGCGTTCAAACCTTTACGGCCTTCCTGTACATCAAATTCAACTTTGTCGTTTGCTTCAATCTGGTCAATTAAACCATTGGCATGTACAAAAGTTTCTTTGTTTGAATCGTCATGTTTGATAAATCCAAAACCTTTTTCTTCGTTAAAGAACTTTACAGTTCCTTGAATTTTTGTGTTCATTGTAAAATTTAAATAATAAAATAATGGCTGCAAGATACGGTTTATTCTAATATCTGCATAATTTAATTGTACTTATTCAGATATCTTCTCGTTAAATGGAATTAAATTATTGTTTGTAAATAAATGGCATCGGAAAAGTTATATTCCGATGCCAAGTTTTGAATTTTCATGCTTTGGTTATTGATGTAGTTGTATCACGCCAATATTTACATTGTTTGCCCCATTAATGGTAATATTGTTAATTGTAGTGTCTTTGTAACCATTAGATGCATTGATGAATACACTATATGAACCGTCTTTTAATCCCCGCACCTTAAATTCCCCATTTTTTTTGGGAATTGCATAAGCTGTATCTTCACCACGGTAAATACTTAAAACCGAGTACGCATTGAATGGCAATACAGTACCAGATATACTTCCTGTTTTATCTTCAGTAAAGAAATGAAAAACTGGTTTCAGGTAAAACTGGTTATTTATTTCAATTATAGAACGGGCAACATCAAAATCCAACCATAATCTAGAGGCTCCCGGTTGATATTCTTCCCATTCATCTCCCTTTAATTGTATTATTACATAACCCTTTGAACCGGGAAATAAATTTAAAGGATAGGATACACTATTTTTAACTAATGAATTCCTGGAACCCAAATTAATTCTAATTAATCGAATAGCACCCACTTTTATGTTTGCTGAAGCTAACAAAGTATCAACTCCGTTGCTAAGAGAAAGAATATCATATATACCCGGTTGTACATGTAAATTTTCCCAAACAAAACTTCCTTCCGGATGATGGTGTTCATCATCATCGCCTACCCGTTCCCAATTAGTAGTATCATTGTTTCGGGTATTTTCTGAAGTATCTACCAAAACCATTACTGAATCAATATCTAAATACACATGATCGAAATAACCAGGACCATCCGTCATATAAAGACTAACCTTCTGTGTTCCCGGTGGCAGCTGTACAGAATTACTTTTTGAACATGCAGTCCAAATAAAGATGGCTGATAAAAACAGCCCAAAAAGGAGGATTTTATTTTTCATTTTGTAAAAGTTTTAAGTAAAATTGATTACATGGATATAGTTTAACTTTAGTTGGCAAAAAACGAGCCAATGTTTAATGAAAAGATACCCGTTCAGTTATTTTGTTGCCCAAACGAGCTTAAAAAAAACTTAAAAATTCATCCAGTATAAATAAGCCCAACAATTGATATTCCTCAAATAATACAGAAATGCTTAACAAAACGCAGGAATAATTGAAATGCACTTGCATCGGAGCACTACAAAATGTAGCTTGCAGGCTGAATTTAAAAAATGGATAGTCCTGATTGTACTACTTACAAAACCAAACACAATCATCACCAATATCCAATCGCTACCATTTTGTAACTGATAAATCAAACCATATGAAACGACTGGCTCAAAAAAGCATGCTGGCTTTGTCTTTATTTTTTATTGCAGCAATTTCAAATTCATTGAAAGCACAAAAAGAAAAACAGAAAAAAGATTATTACCTTATTAAAGTTTACCATTGTAAAAGCACTGACCAGGTAAACATGGTAAATGATTATTTAGAAAAAGCATATTTACCTGCCTTACACCAACATGGTTTTGAAAAAATTGGCGTATTTACAAAATATGATAACGATACGGCTACCGACAAACGTGTATATGTTTTTATCCCAAATACAGTTGTACAAAAACTATTGTTGCTGGATGATGAATTATTAAAAGATGGTAACCTGCAAAAAAATGGTACAACTTATTTGCAGGCTACTTATAACGCTCCTCCTTATCAGAGAATTGAAACCATAGTGCTAAGAGCATTTAAAGACCATCCAATGTTTGCCTTACCTCAATTAACCGGCCCACTTACCGAACGTATTTATGAATTAAGAAGTTATGAGGGTTCTAACGAAACCTTCTATCACCAAAAGGTGAAAATGTTTAATGAAGGTGGTGAAATCAATATTTTTAAAAGCCTCAATTTTAATGCAGTTTTTTATGCAGAAGTTTTATCAGGCTGCCATATGCCCGACTTAATGTACATGACAACGTTTAATAATATATCAGACAGAAATGCGCATTGGAAAGCATTTGGCGACAGTCCGGCCTGGAAAACATTATCTGCTTTACCGGAATATCAGCATACTGTTTCTACTGCTAATATTTATTTACTGCATCCTACATCTTTTTCAGATTTTTAAACAACAAACTTTAGCCTATTTGCATAAAAAAACCTGAGCAGAGTGCATCAGGTTTTTTTATGATTATTTCAATAGTAAGCTATTGTAAGTATTGTTTAAACCATACCAAATACCGCTCTAACCGATCAACCTGATAAGAGGGTTTGATAATGCCATGATGTTGCCCCGGATAAATCACCAATTCAGTGGGTACACCAATTGATTTTAATGCCTGATACATTTGCTCTGCGCCAATGGTAGGTACGTTAAAATCTTTTTCACTGGCCATAAATAATGTTGGTGTTTTAATTTTGTTTACGTGAAAAAAAGGATAAGACAATGCCATCCATTTTTCAGGATGTTCCCATGGCTTCCCTAATTCTGTTTCGTATTGTGTAATGTATTGATCGAAGCCATACATACTTAATTGCAAGGAACTGCCTGCACCGCTGGCCGCTGCCTTAAACCTGTTATCGGTAGCAATGGTATAATTGGTTGAAATACCACCATAACTCCAACCGCTAATTCCCATTCTGTTTCCATCAATTTTTCCGGCTTTAATTAAATAATCTGCTGCGCCTGTTATATCCATCACTTCTTTATTACCCCAATCTGCATAAATGGCTTTAATATAAGCCAAGCCACTACCGTTACTACCTCTGTAATTAACACCTATCACAGCAAAATTCCCTGCTGCTAAAACTTGCCTTGTAAAATCAAAAGCATAGTCATCTTGCGCTACCGGGCCACCATGTATATAAAATATGGCAGATAACTTAGTAGCATTATCCATACCCGGAGGCGTAAATAACAGGCAGGGAACTTTTGTTCCATCTTTACTTACTGATGTAAAGCCTTCTACTTTAGCCAGGGTAAGTGATTGCATAAAATCATCATTCATGTGCGTTATCTGGTGCATGGCATTTCCTTCTATCACCACCACTTCATAAGGATGATAGGGATCGCTCCAAAGCGCTGCCATTTGCGATTTATTATCACTCATATTTAATCTTTCCAAACAAAATTCACCCTCCACAAGTGGTTGTATTTTTTGGGTAGCCAGTTCTACTTTTGCAAGATATTTTTTTCTGTTATCAGTTATCAAACAATAGATATACTTGCCATCGGCGGCCCATTGCTGATTTGAAACAGGTCTGTCAATAGCAGTGGTTAACAACACAGGTGTTCCACCATTGGCAGGCACAACCGCTAAAATATTTTGGCCATACATGGTAAAAGCCTCATTGCTGCTGGATTGTAAATAAGCAATCGATTGCCCGTCGGGACTCCACATAGGACGCGTATCACTGCCCGGCCAAGTAGTTACTTGTTGTAAAGAAGCTCCTTTTTCGGCATTCATCAACCATATATCGGTATTATCATTCTTATCAGGATCAGCCGTTCTGTTGCTTACAAAAGCAATACGTTTACTATCGGGACTCCAAGCCGGAGCACTTTCATCAAACTGGCCCTTTGTTAATGTATCTAACTTTTCGGCCTGTACATCAAACAAATATAAATGGGTATGCCGGTTGTCTAAATAACCCGTAATATCTTCTTTAAAATGGTAGCGATCTATTACGTAAGGTTTTCTGGTTTTTGTAGAGGCTGTATCAGAAAAATCCTGGTCTTTCATGGTTAAAAGAATTTGTTTACCATCCGGACTCCAAACATATTCATCCAAATCTCCTTTTAAATGGGTAATTTGTTTTGCCTCACCTCCACGCCTGTCTAAAAGCCAAATTTGCGCCATTGCATTTCCCATTCGTGCTGACACAAACGAAAGATATTTCCCATCTGGGCTCCATCTGGGCATTGATTCCGATTCAGGTGTATGGGTAAGCTGTACAGTCTGATGCCCATCCCAACTCACCATCCAGATATCTGTATTGCGCTTATCTTTAGCACTATCGGCCATACTAACGGTGTAGGCTATCCATTTTCCATCGGGCGATACTTGTGGATCTGATACATTTTTTATCCGATAAATATCCGTTGGCAGTAAACTGCGTTTTGATGATGACTGTGCCATTACAACCGAACTGCCACTTATAAAAAGCACTACGGGCAATATCCATTTTTTCATGTGCATATATTTCTGTTTAAGTGATTGATTCAATTTTTGGTTCCCTGTAAACGAATGATATTACACCCACCTTTCGCGTATGATCATTTCACATGAACAGGGTATTTTTTTGTTGTAAATATATTACAAACATCCTTAAGCCATGTGCCACTCATATAATTCCGTTCCTGAAAAATGAATAGAATGAAATAACTTTCATCTTTAAAAAATTTCAGATGCAGAAAAAAACTTTCATTGTCATTTGCTCCATGCTGCTGGTCATACAAATTTTTGCACAGCCATTATATATGCCTCGAAATATAAAAAAGGCCTATACACAACAAACCCGATCGGCCAATGGCATGCCTGGTGTACATTACTGGCAAAATACCGGCAACTATGCTATAGCATTACAAGTATCACCGCCTTCCAGAACCGTTCGTGGGTCAGAAGATATTACTTATTTTAACAACAGCCCAGACTCACTTGCCTATTTAATTATAAAATTAATTTTAAATATACACAAACCCGGCGCATTACGCTATAATGATGCATCGGCCAATTACTTAACATCCGGTGCACATATTGATAAAGTTAGCGTAAATGGTAAAACAATAGAATGGCAGGAACCCAATTATCATGCTACCTGGCAGGCATTACGCTTTCCCCAAAAATTAATGCCTAAAGATTCTGTTCAATTGCATATTGACTGGCATTATGATGCATCATTGGAAAGCGGCAGAGAAGGTATGATTGATTCCACCACTTTTTATCTGGCTTATTTTTATCCAAGAGTGGCTGTTTATGACGATTACAATGGATGGGATAAAGAAGATTTTACCGATCAGCAGGAATTTTACAATGATTTTAATAACTATCGTTTGCAAGTAACTGTACCCAAAAATTTTGTGGTATGGGCAACCGGTAATTTAAACAATCCAAAAGAAGTGCTGGCACCTAATATCATTGAACGGTTAGAACAGGCGCAGGAAACAGACTCTGCCATTTCTATTGCCACTCTGAATGAAATGTTGCAGGGGAAAGTAACACAACAAAAAAACAATACCTGGAAATTTAGTGTAGACAACATCACGGATATGGCTTTATGCGTGAGTGATCATTATGTTTGGGATGCGGCCAGTATTGCAGTTGCCCCAAACCGGGAAAGAGTGAGTGTGCAATCGGCATACAACGATACTGCAAAAGATTTCCATCAAATGATAAACTTTGCTCATCATGCCATTGACTGGTTTTCAAAAAACTGGCCCGGAGTGCCTTATCCTTTTCCTAAAATAACGGTATGCCAGGGTTATGCAGATATGGAATACCCCATGATGGTAAATGACGGTACGAATGATGACCCGGTTTTTTCGCGTTTTGTAGCAGAACACGAAATTGCACACTCCTATTTTCCATTTTATATGGGCATTAATGAAAACCGTTTTGGCTTTATGAATGAAGGTTGGGCTACTACCTTTGAATACCTGATTGGACAGGCAGATTTGGGGCCAAAAGTTGCAGCAAATTTTTATCAAAGTTTTAGAGTGCGTAGTTGGATTAACGATCCATCGGCAGAAGAAGATATTCCCATTATTACACCTGCTAATATTTTGAGAGGTCTTGCCTATGGTAATAATGCCTATGGAAAGGCATCGCTAGGCTATTTAGCTGTTAAAGATATGTTGGGTGATGATTTGTTTAAAAAATGTTTACATACCTATATGAACCGCTGGCACGGTAAGCACCCCTTTCCATGGGATTTTTTCAACACGTTTAACGATGCCTCGGGGCAGAACTTAAATTGGTTTTGGCAAAATTGGTATTTCACGAACGGGTACATTGATTTAGCCATTCAAAATGTTACTAAAAATAGCAAAGGGTACACCGTTAGTATTAACAATATCGGTGGATTTGATGCGCCGTTTGATGTAATGGTTACTTACACCGATGGAAGTACAGATGCTATACACCAAAATGCTTTTATCTGGAAAACCAATGAAAAGCAAGCCAGTATTGCTATTGAAACTAACAAAAGCATTCAATCGTTAAAAATTGACGGTGGTATATTTATGGATGCCAACACAAAAGACAATAGTTGGCAGGCACAATAAAAAAAGCCTGTGTTTTATGAGCATGGAACACAGGCTTTCAAATATCCATTATCATTAGGCCCTTTTTTTAGTGGCCTTTTTTGTTTTAGAACCTCCCGAAGCCAAAATAGCATCAATCGCTTTTGAAAATCCGGCTAATGTAATGGAATCAGTATAACGTTCATCATTCAGGAAGAAAGTGGGTACCTCTTTTACCCCTTTTTGCTGGCCATAACTAATATCGCCACGAACCTGCCATCCAAAAGTTGAGTTCATCAAATCATCTAAAAATACTTTACTGGTAACACCCGCTTCCCTTGCATAAGATTTTAAAGTAATGGTACCCAAATTATGCCTGTTCTGAAACAGTAAATTATGCATAGGCCAAAATTTACCTTCCTGCCCTGCTGCAACAGCTGCCTCGCCAGCTTTTAAAGCCCGTTGATGAATATTGGTTAAAGGGAAATGTCTGAAATTTAATCTAACATCATCCGGATATTTTTCCAATACCTGTTTTACCACTTCATTAGCAGCCGCACAGGCATCACTTTCATAATCACCAAACATCATTAAAGTTACAGGCGCAGTATCTTTGCCTACATATATATCTTTTGGTTCAATAATTATGAGTGCCTCTTTGGGTTTCATTGCCATTATTACACTATTTAATCGATAAAAAAATGAATTAAAATCAGCTTATTTTACTGAATTTTGGGCGCAAAGTAGCATAATTAACGCAAAAACAATCAAATAGTGTTTTTCTTTATTACAACTACTCGTTTCTAAATACTACTACCCCATCAAATACATCTACTAATACCGGCTTTAATTTATCCACTTCACCAGCAAGTATTTTCTTGCTCAATTGGTTCACAATAGCCTTTTGAATTAAGCGTTTTAAAGGTCTTGCTCCAAATTGAGGGTCAAACCCATTTTCAGCCAGATAATCAATCAAATAATCACTAAAATCAATATGTATTCCATTGGCAGCAACCAAATCCTGTAAATTCTTTAACTGTATGTTTACAATTCCTTTAATATCATCTTTCATTAACGGCTGGAACATAATTACCTCGTCTACCCTGTTTAAAAATTCAGGACGAATGGTTTGCTTCAATAGATTTAATACTTCCACTTTTGCTTTTTCAACAACTTCCTCTTTATTTTTTTCGTTTACATTTTCAAAAGCATCCTGAATAATCTGGCTACCCATGTTACTGGTCATGATGATGATGGTATTTTTAAAATTAACGGTACGGCCTTTGTTATCGGTTAACCGGCCATCATCTAACACCTGTAACAATACATTAAACACATCGGGATGCGCCTTTTCAATTTCATCTAACAACACAACGGAATAGGGTTTACGCCGTACAGCTTCAGTTAGTTGCCCTCCTTCGTCGTATCCAACATAACCCGGAGGTGCACCCACTAAACGAGATACGGTATGCTTTTCCTGATATTCACTCATATCAATCCGGGTCATCATGTTTTCATCATCGAACAAATAATCGGCTAATGCTTTGGCTAATTCTGTTTTACCAACACCGGTTGTACCCAGAAAAATAAATGAACCAATGGGCTTTTTAGGATCCTGTAATCCGGCACGACTTCTTCTAATGGCATCGGCAACGGCAGTAATGGCTTCATCCTGACCAACAACTCGTTTATGCAACTCATCTTCTAAATTTAATAATTTTTCCCGTTCACTTTGCAGCATTTTAGTTAATGGAATTCCGGTTGCCTTGGCTACAGACTCTGCAATATCTTCTGCATCTACTTCTTCTTTTAATAAACGCTTTTCGGGTGATACCTCATCCAGTTCTTTGGTTAATTGCACAATTTGTGCTTCCATTTCTTTGATTTTTCCATACCTTATTTCGGCTACTTTACCATAATCGCCTTCCCGTTCAGCACGTTCAGCTTCTAATTTCAATGATTCAATAGCTGCTTTGGCATTTTGTATTTTTTCAACAATTTCCTTTTCCTGTTTCCACTTAGCTTTTAAGGTATCGCGTTCAACACTCAACACCGAAATTTCCTGATTCAATTCTTTTAGTTTCGCTTCATCATCTTCACGTTTAATGGCTTCTCTTTCAATTTCTAACTGGCGTATGTTTCTTTCTAATTTATCTAACTCTTCCGGCATAGAATTCATTTCCAGCCTAAGTTTGGCGGCACTCTCATCAATTAAATCAATGGCTTTATCGGGCAAAAAGCGATCGGTTATGTACCGGTTCGATAATTCGACTGCTGCAATAATAGCTTCATCTTTAATGCGAACATGGTGGTGCGTTTCATATCTGTCTTTGATGCCCCGTAAAATAGAAACAGCATCTTCAACAGAGGGTTCATCTACCACTACTTTTTGGAAACGACGTTCCAAAGCCTTATCTTTTTCAAAATATTTTTGATATTCATTTAAAGTGGTTGCACCAATGGCTCTTAATTCGCCACGAGCTAAAGCAGGTTTTAAAATATTGGCCGCATCCATGGCTCCTTCTCCTCCACCGGCGCCAATAAGAGTATGAATTTCATCAATAAACAAAATAATTTCGCCTTCACTTTCGGCCACTTCTTTCACAACACCTTTCAACCTTTCTTCAAACTCACCTTTATATTTTGCACCGGCAATTAACTGCCCCATATCTAATGCATAAATAATTTTACTTTTTAAATTTTCGGGCACATCGCCATTTACAATACGCATGGCCAATCCCTCTGCTATAGCTGTTTTACCTACGCCCGGTTCACCAACCAATATTGGATTGTTTTTAGAACGGCGCGATAAAATATGCAGGGTTCTTCTAATCTCTTCATCTCTTCCAATAACAGGATCTAATTTTCCATTGCTAGCTAATTCATTTAAATTTTTAGCATATTTTGGAAGTATATTGAATTGTTGCGATTGTGTTTGAGAGTTAACGGTAGCACCTTTCCGTAATTCTTTTACCGCCGCTACAAATCCCTTTTCCGTTAATCCGGCATCTTTTAAAATTTTAGCCGCATCATCATTCATCTGCATAATTCCCAGCAACAAATGTTCTACACTTACAAACTCATCGCCAAATTGTTTTAAGGATGCATTGGCTTTTAACAGGGCATTATTTAATTCCCTGCCCAAAGCCTGAGCAGGTTCCACGCCTTGTACTTTTGGAAGTTTGGCAATGCTCTCCTCAGTTTTATTAATAACAAAAGCAACATTTACATTATTTTTTTTCAGTAAATAGGCAATAGAACTGTCTTCATCAGTTAATAGTGCTTTTAATAAATGGTTGGTTTCAATGTTCGGATTACCCGCATTGTAAGCCAACTGCTGAGCGGCCTGAATGGTTTCCTGTGCTTTAATAGTATAGTTATTCAAATTCATATGTTTAAAATTGGTGTTAATGATTGAAAATAGATATAATCGTTTTTAAAAAGTTAAACCTTATAACAATTCATACGATTTTTACTGTTTTCTTTACATTCACAAATCATAATCCAACCATAAAATATGGAAAATATGTCGGTAAAAAACGTTAAAACCTGCTGTAAAGTCAGTCTTGTTATTGGCATGCTGCTATTCTTTCAGGTAAGTTACGGACAATATAATTTTGAACCCTTGCAAAAACAATTAACTGCCGCTAAAAAAGAGATTGGCAAAAACTATGTTTGCATGGTATACAAAGGGGGTAAAATAATTTTTAAGCAGGAAGAAGGCGATTTAAAAACCAACACACAATTGCCTATTGCGGGTTGCAGCAAATGGCTTACAGCAGCTTTGGTAATGACTTTTGTTGAACAGGGTAAACTGAGTTTAGATGATAAAGTAAGTACCTACTTACCCATTTTTGCCACTTATGGAAAAGCCTATATTACCATTAGGCAGTGCTTAAGCCATTTAACAGGCATTCAATCGCCACCCGGGATTGTAAGTGTATTACAAAAAAACAAATACGCCACTTTAGAAGAAGAGGTGAATGCATTTGCATCGAAACGGGAAATTCAGGATAACCCTGGTGTAGCATTTCGATACTCTAATATTGGGTTAAACATTGCTGCCCGTGTTGTAGAAGTGATTAGTAAAAAGCAGTTTGACCAATTAATGGCGGAAAGAATTTTTAGGCCGCTGAATATGCGCAATTCGTCTTTTTATAGTAATCGTGCTGTAAATCCATCGGATGGGGCTGTTACTACCGCTGCTGATTACATGAACTTTTTGGCCATGTTATTAAATAATGGGGTTTTCAATAATAAAAGAATTTTGAGTGAAAAAGCCATAGAAGAAATGGAGAAAGCGGAAACTAATTTGTCTATGATTCAATATGCACCGGCCATTGCAGCCGGATATAATTATGGTTTGGGAGCATGGATAATTGGCTGTAATGCGCAGGGTATTACTAGTGCCATGGCATCACCCGGCGCTATGGGTTGTTATCCATGGATTGATCGTTGCCACAATTATGCCGCATTAATTTTTGAAAAAAGCAAAAACGTTGATCAGAAGAAAGATGTATATCTTAATTTGAAAACCACAATTGATGAGCTATTACCGGGACATTGTGAATAAAAAACATTTAAATTTTCTTAAGCACCACTTGAGCATGATCATTTAAATACATGACATTATAAAAATCAACCAATTTTTCATAATCAGTAGCCGGAAACTGTTGTTTGATGCCTGTCTGATATCTGATCACTTCAATTTCGTTATTATTATAAATAAACTGTATGGCATAATCGCCAAAAATGGTATGAATACTTTGTGGTTTCGGCAGTGATTCTATTTCATAACCAGTGGGTATAGTGATAAAAACAGAATCGGTATGTAAAAAATTTTCTTTCAATACAATGGGATATTTCCTCGTTTCATCAGGCAATAATTTTAGTTCCCATTTATTAAAAATATCAGGTTTTATAAATAGTCGCTTCCCCATAACTGCCGCAAATCCATTTACAATAATTTCAAAACTTTCTTTCACAACCGGAATGATACTTTTTTGCTCCTCTAATTGAATATGTTGAACGTTATACGTAGGTAAGTTAAAATTCTGATTATAATATTGTTGTATCTTTTCCGGTATACCAACATTCAATAATTCATGTACATCATCAATAGCCTGACCAGTATAAAGGGTATGCACTTGAGCCTGCATGTTCCCTCTTTCATCAATGGTTGCATGTACCACCCGGTTTTGTTGATTGTCATGCATAGAATAAGTGGGCGTATGCACTACAATACCACCTGAATCAGTAATCAGTAATGCATCTCTATCGTCAGTAAAATGGCTTGCAAATCCCGGTGCTACGGATGAACTGGTACACTCTAACCATATGGAATCTTGCCCATCAGGCACACATACAGTAGCATGATTAAAATAACCACATGGAAAATCTTTCCATATAGGCAAATGCCTATCCGTTGCACTGATGAGCACATAATAAGCTTTTATACCTGCTTCTTTTAAGAGTGCCACCATGAAATTAGAAAGTGCTTTACAATCGCCATATTTGTTATCCGATACATATTTACAATCAAAAGGTTGCCAACCTCCTATTCCTAATGCAATATTGATATAACGTGTATTTTTTTGAAGATATTGGTACAAAGTAACAATTTTTTGCTGCTGATTTTGTAAGTGATCTGTAAGCAGATGCACCTGCTGTTTAATATTATCGGGTAACATATCATGCCCGGCATTTAACTGATTGATAAATTTTCCAAACGATTGCCAACTCTGCATACTGCCTGTATAATTTTGCAGCTGAAACACAGGCAGGGTGATGAAAACAAACGGATCTGTTTGGAATACATTGGGCTGAAATAGTTCTCGATGAATAGCTTTTTTAAAATTAAGCAGCCAGGTATATGTTTTGGTATTATTGACTATAACGGAATCAAAATGCAACATTTCTTTTTGCAAAACTTTGTAATTGACATACAATTCAGATGGAAAAGTTACGCTAAAACTACTTTGCTCTACGCTAATATTACTACCTGCCAAAGGTTGCCAGTTGGGTAATTGAAAGGTTTGAGTATGTATTTCCTCATCATTATACACAACAGTATAGGGATAAGAACGATAAAAAAAATCATAGGATTTTCTACGGTCATCGAGCACCAAACTCATGTTATCATTCACCGGAACATCATCAATATCTTTTTTTTTCATACTTTTTAATTTCTTTCCAGAAGCATCAAAAAGGGTACCTGAAATATCTCTTAACATATTCATTTGGTCATAGGTATTTAAGTATACGGCATAATCATTCCCTTTTTGATTCAATACCGTAATAGCATAGTTATGGTGAACTACTACCTTGCTTTCATTATCAATAGTAACGATAGTATTATCATATCGCACTACGGCATTTGCATTGGCCGTAATAGAATCGGGAATGAGATGAACATCTAATGATTGTGCATTATTTTGTATACAAAGAAAAAATAAAGAGAATAGCAGGAGCAATTTCATCGAATTGATTTTACATACTTTAAAAAAATATAACATCCATTTTATTGCCGTGTTTTACTTTTCAAACTACGGTTTAGTAGCTACTTTCTTTTTTAAAACTATTTGTTCACTTTCTTTTTGCACTATAAACGCATAAAAATCGCGAAGAGTGCTATATTCATCCGGATCAAAATTGGCTTTATTGAGTGCCAAA
Source organism: Hydrotalea sp. GW822-HT8A01 (assembly GCF_058798575.1). NCBI lineage: Bacteria > Pseudomonadati > Bacteroidota > Chitinophagia > Chitinophagales > Chitinophagaceae > Hydrotalea > Hydrotalea sp. GW822-HT8A01. Next base: position 2,868,132 of record NZ_CM179506.1, on the reverse strand, counting down.
CGGCAACGCATTTGTATATGGTTATTTTTGTTTACAATCAAATATTCAAAACTACCTTCCTTCCCACTTAATTGTACTCTGGCCGATTTAGGTAATTCATCCACCACATAACCTTCCGGTACATCCATATCCAACAAATAGGTACTGTTGAAACAATTAGGCATTTCTACAGGAAAGGTTCTACTTTCTGCTTTAAAAGGATTGTCAGTTATTTTATCTTGTAAAATCGGATTTAAATAAATTAAATCATCATCGGGATTAAAGCTAAAAACAGCAGTATATTGCAATTTTAATGGCTCATCCAAATCTTTTAAATTATCGGCATGCATATCTTTAATCTGAACCGGTTCATTGAATTGTTTTTGGAGTTTTTTGGTGTAGGCATCTATTGATGTAGCGGTAATTTCATTACGCACATCCTGCGATTCAAAATTGCCAAAGCTTTTATTGAAAACAACATTGAGTGCCTTATTAGCCACATCGGGTTGCATATGCACAATATCCATTTGATACTCTTTCACAGAATCAGCATCAAAACTTATCAGCAATGGCTCTTTATCATTAATAACTCTTGCAAAGCCATTGTAACAATCAGCCGGCAAATGATTAAAACCTAAATTTGGTCTGGTTGCATCCAAGTAATAGGCTTCATCATTTATAAAAACACGGGTAATTACATAATTAAACTTCCGCATCACCGGATAGTTTTGTAAAACTTTTCCATGATCGCGGGTACTGAGTATAACAGGATAGGCTTCCAGTCCGGCCTGCTTTAACATGGCGGTTAATAAAATATTAAGATCAGCAACATTCCCTTTTTTTGATTGAGCAATTTTTTTTAATGGTGCAGATAAAAATCTGGAACTATAATCATTACAGGAATAATGATCTCTTACAAAAGCAAATATACCTTGTGCTTTTTCAAGATCGTTGGTAGCATTTGCAGTTGCGGTTTTAATATCGTCTTTCAACCAGATATTATTGTAATTCAACTCTAAACCAAAATCTGAGTCTTTCAATAATTTTTCAGAAATTTGAAACCAGCTTTGTGCAACTTTTTCCACATTTTCTTCGGGCATGCGTATTTCTGATAATTGAAATTGAATAGCACTTACATAATTACCAGAACTAGTCATATACAATTGAGGATGGAATGCCGGCACATCTTTCATTGCCCAAATATGTTTAATTGCCTGTGTACTCACTGCTCCGGTATTTCCCGACTCCGCTGCACTTTTACCATTTTCATGAATGTAATACCGTTCTCGCACTTCTGTAGCTGTATCAATATAATAATTTTGCAACCCTTGTTTTATGATGGCATAATTAAAAAAGTAAGGCACATTCACTTCATATTCACTATATAAAACAGGATATTTTTTTTGAAAATCCCAGTCGGGCATAAAACTATACCCAGGCAAAATAACTTTAATATGAAACTCAACAATTGAACCTTCTTTTATATTGGGATAAGTAAATTTATATGTAGTTATATCTTTTCCTACTTCAGTAAACAAAGCAGATTTATCCAATTTGGTTTCAACCACTTGTCCATTTTCTAAATTAAAAGTAGAAGCTTCAAGCGATACCAATTTAGTTTGATAATCATTAGAAATATAAAGTGGTATTATTATAATAGCTGCATCAAAACCATTTTTATGCATTAAACGCATACGGGAATATTGCTCATAAATTACGGAGAAGAAACCATTACTGTTTCCTACATAACTTGAACTTCCTGCATTATACAATATTACCGCATCAGCAGCAGAATCAATTTTATATTGCGTAGGCATAAAATCATCGGTAGTTATATGCCCAAATTTTAATTGAATTCTCCGTTGCTGCGCAAAAGCCATGCTTAATAAACAACAAACAAAAACCGGCCAAATTTTAAAACTTTTCATAGAATAAAGTTTAGGAAGCGTAATTTTATTTTTGCATAATCAATAATACATAAAATTTTTATTTCATCAACAATTTAATAAGAAAAAAATTTTGAGCCATTTAACCGATAGAAATACAAGCATTGTTAAGCAAACTGCTCAAAAATTATGGTTTGATTATTGTGGTATTGCCAAGGCTGAACAATTAGAGGAAGATGCCAAAAAATTAGAAGCCTGGCTAAATAAAGGCATGCATGGCACGATGCAATACATGGAAAATTATTTTGACATGAGAACAGACCCACGCAAGTTGGTACCGGGAGCAAAATCAGTTATTACCTTGTTAAAGAATTACTTTCCTGCGCAACAACAAAAAAACAATACGCCTAAAATAGCACGTTATGCCTATGGCAAAGATTATCATCTGGTTATTAAACAGCAACTGAATGAATTTTTAGCAAGTATTTCAAATACTATCGGGGCAATAGCCGGAAGAGGATTTGTTGATTCAGCACCAGTTTTAGAAAGAGCATGGGCACAAAAAAGCGGTTTGGGCTGGATTGGGAAAAATGGCAACTTAATTCACCCCAAAGCAGGTTCATTTTATTTTATTGCAACATTAATTACCGACTTAGAGTTGAATTACGATAACCCATTGACGAAAGATTACTGCGGCACCTGCACCAAATGTTTAGATGCCTGCCCTACTGATGCAATTTTGCCTAATAAAACCATTAATGGTAGTCAATGTATTTCCTATTTCACCATTGAATTGAAAGAAATGATGATACCCGAAACACAAAAAGGGAAGTTTAATAACTGGATGTTTGGGTGTGATATTTGTCAGGAAGTATGCCCTTGGAACCGTTTCAGTCAACCACACAACGAGCCGGCATTTTCGCCTATTCCCGAAATTTTAGAATTAAGTACGCAGGAATGGATGCACCTAAGTGAAGCAGCATTCAACCAGATATTTAAACATTCCCCTTTAAAAAGAAGTAAATACAAGGGTATACAACGCAACTTGCGTTTCATTCAATCAGATACAGTTATTGATGACACAAACATACCTTAATGGGTATAGCCTACTTAAAGTATTTATATCCATATTTTGCATACCCTTAATTTTGTGTAATGAATTTAGTTGAACGCGATGCAGCAGTAATCTGGCATCCTTTTACGCCACAAAAAAACAGAATAGACCCTATTCCTATCACGAAAGGAAAAGGTACACTTTTGTTTGATGCAGCCGGTAATGCATACATTGATGCGATTAGTAGTTGGTGGGTTACCTTACACGGACATGCACATCCTTACATTGCAGAAAAATTATACCGGCAGGCTTTGCAGTTAGAACAGGTAATTTTTGCAGGCTTTACACATGAGCCAGCCGTTTGTTTAGCAGAAAGATTACTTGAAATTTTATCCGGCCCCTTTGCAAAAATATTTTACAGCGATAATGGCAGCACCTCAACCGAAGTGGCATTAAAAATGGCGATACAATTTTGGTGGAACCAACAACAGCAGCAAAGAAAGAAAATTATTGCTTTTAAAAACGCATATCATGGAGATACATTTGGGGCCATGAGTGTTAGCGATCGTAGTGTTTTTACACTTGCTTTTCATGATTTACTTTTTGAAGTAATTTTTTTGGATACACCTTCACAAGAAAACATAGTTTCATCTATTGCCACTATGCAACAATATGCCGCAGAAACGGCTGCATTTATTTATGAACCATTGGTTCAGGGAGCAGGCGGATTAAAAATGTATGATGCCGCTTTACTCAATCAACTACTTGTTGCAGCAAAAGAAAACAGCATTATTTGCATTGCAGATGAAGTAATGACCGGGTTTGGCAGAACAGGTAAAATGTTTGCTTCAGAATATTTAACTGTTAAACCCGATATTATTTGTTTGAGCAAAGGATTAACAGGAGGCACTATGGCACTGGGTGTTACTGCCTGCACTCAACAAATATATAACGCATACATGCAGGATGATGCACTCAAAACTTTTTTCCATGGCCATTCCTTCACTGCCAATCCCTTAGCCTGTACCGCAGCCTTAGCCAGTTTGGATTTACTACAGCAGCCCGATACCGTTACTGCAATTGAGAAAATTTGTAAATCAATAGCAGTTTTTGCAAATGAACTTACCCAATTAAAAGCGCCCATCAAAAACATTAGAACTTTAGGCACAATTATAGCCTTTGAAATAAAATTAGGAAAAGATGAGTACTTAAACAATGTGAGCCAATTTGTAACACAAGCAGCATTAAAACAAGGGGTTTATTTAAGACCATTGGGCAATACCGTTTATGTGATGCCGCCCTATTGCATTACAGATGAGGAGTTAAGAATAGTTTTCACAGTTATTAAAAACATACTGCAACATTATGAATAGCAATATTGAGCAACTCTATCATATAGCACAAAAGCAATCCAAAAAAATTATAGGATTGATGAGTGGCACTTCCTTAGATGGTTTGGATATTGCTATTTGCACATGTGAAGGCAATGGGTTGAATACATCTGTAACCATTCAAGAATTTACAACAGTACCATACACACAAAAGTTTAAAACGGAAGTAAAATCTGTTTTCAGCAATCGCCATGCCGATTTAGAAAAAGTATGTATACTGAATGAATGGATTGCAGAAGAACATGCCAAAATAATTCTGGCAACTCTTGCAGGCTGGAACATTCATCCCAAAAATATTGATTTGATTGCTAGCCATGGACAAACCATTTACCATGCCCCAAAACGATTACATGGATTAGAAGCATTTAATAATGCCACACTGCAAATTGGCGATGGAGATCATTTGGCTGTAAAAACAGGCATTATCACCATCAGCGATTTTCGGCAAAAACATATTGCCGCAGGTGGTGAAGGTGCCCCTTTAGCAGCTTATGGCGATTATTTTTTGTTTAGCAAAAAACATGAAAATAGGATTATGCTGAATATTGGCGGCATAGCCAATTTTACTTATTTGCCGGGAGATTTAGATGTACAAAAAGTTTTTTGTACCGATACCGGCCCGGGTAATACCCTGATGGATGCTTATATTCAACATCATTTTCCGGGAAATTATTTCGATAAAAATGCCGCTGTTGCGTTAAACGGAAAGATACTTCCTGCACTGTTAATAGCATTAAAAGATCATACTTTCTTCAATAACGAATTCCCCAAAACAATTGGACCGGAATTATTTAATCTGGCCTATTTGCAACAGGCTATTGAAAGCTCCGGCATTCAGCACTATACAAAAGAAGATATAATGGCCACCTTAAACAAATTTACGGCCGATACTATAGCAGAAGCCATTTTAAAAGCAAGTACACACAACAAAACGTCTGTTATTTATTGTAGTGGTGGTGGCATGCACAATCCTTTACTCATGCATCATTTAAAGGCTTTATTACCCAATATGGTTTTTAGAAATACACAGGAGTTGAACATTAATCCCGATGCAAAAGAAGCCGTATTATTTGCAGTATTAGGTAATGAATGTGTTAGCGGAAAGGGGTTGGCGTTAGGTGAAGGTCAGCCTGCTATTACAATGGGGAAAGTCAGTTTTCCTGCCTAAACAAAATTAATTTTTCTTTTCAACCAATGTTTGAAGCCGGTTCAGATTTTGTTCTAACATTCTGCCAATAATTTTATCACTCATTAAAGAACCAAATCGCTCCCAGGGATACCATTTAAAAAATTGTTCATATTGCCATTGCACAACAGCAGATGCTCCATTAGATGCAGGTATGATTTGCATGGTTGAAATTAAGAGATGATTTTTTGCACTTCGCCAAACAGAAACAACAGAATCGGGCACAACTTTTTCGATCTGCACTGTTCTATTTCCAATTTCTGCTTCAGTTTGTGAAAGCACATGTACCGATGTATCCTGCATACCCGAAATCCATTTTTGCCAACCTTGCATATTTTGCAAGTAAGGTCTTACACTATCTACTGGTGCATGAATGGTAATGGCTCTTGAAACAATAATACGTGCAGGAAACAATAGTGCTATTACCTGTACCAATATTGCTAAAAAAAGAATGCTGAAAAAAGCTTGTTTTACTAATCGCATAATGCAGTTATTCCCATTTAAAGGTTTTAATGGCTACATAGTAAATTAAAATACCCCAAATTGCTAAAATGCCAATCTCTTTCCACACACTGATTAATGATGCGCCCTCGAAAGAAATTGACCGCATGGCATTGTTGAATTGCGTTAAGGGTAATGCATTACAAAAAGGTTGCATCCATACCGGAAAATTATCAATCGAGAAAAAGGTGCCGGCTAATAAAAATTGAGGTAATGTAAAAATGTTGGCAAAAGGAGGAATGGTGCTTTCGTTTTTGGCTACACCACTTACAATAAAACCAAAACCCATGAATACGATTAAAGCCAAAAAACTCAGAAGCATGATGTTGATGAAGGTTACAATTCCATGCACTAACGTAAAATGAAAAAATACTTTTCCAATTACAATGATAACCACTGCAGTAATTAACTGAAATATAATTCTGCCCAAGGCTTCACCTAAAATAATATAAGATCGTTTAATGGGTGTAGCAAAAAAACGCTTCAATACCAACTGTTGCCTCAAGTTAAAAAACAAAAAAGCAACCCCAAATACGCCGGAACTTAATAAAGAAAAACCCAATTGGCCCGGTAGTATAAAATCGATGGTACGGTAAATTCTGCCCGGAATTTTTTCAATCGTATTATTAATGGTAGCAATACTAGGTGTATTGGGATACATTTTTTGATTGATGCCCGTTATAATCGATTGAATAATTTGCTTTAAGATGGATATATTCTGAGGATTTACCGATTCGGAGCTTTTTAACTGGATGATATAAGGAATGGCCGGATTATTAGAATGTTCAATTTTTATAATAGCCGTAATGCGCCCTTTTTCCAAGTCTTCTTTCAATTGTTCATCCGCTTTGTCTTTAAACTTTAAGTTGCTGATGTTTTTCAATGCAGGATAAATGAAATTGGCCGTATCAGAAGTTTTGTCCATAACCACATTCAGCGAAACACCACCGCCATTTCCTAAAAAACCAAAAACCAAAATAAAAACTAATGGGAATCCAATGCTGAACGCTACGGCTGAAGGGCTACGCAAGGTAGCTCTTAAACTGGCCTTAGTAATTGCCAACATGGCAGTTATTTGATTATATTTTTTCTGCATATCAATTTTAATTGTGTAGCAAAGCTATTTGTTTATTTATCTTCTGCAGGCAACTGAGCATTATTAAAAAATCATTAAAAAAAATTATAGCAAATATTTTAAATTCAATCCGTTTGTATTTCCTTTTCTGTTGTAAAATGGCTTTAAGCCTGCCCCTTCAACAATTAATGCAATCTATCCACACCATTCATGCAGACTATACATTCTATTTTCAACAATATATTGAATATTACGTCAAGGCAAAATAAATACTGACAGGAGCATTATTGACCAAATTGTTGTATTTTAAATGCCTATTCTAACAAATAATACAACTTATGTTTGAACAAATCTTGCAATTGGTTCAGCAACATGCACAGGATGCTGTTGTGAACAATCCGGCCGTTCCCAACGAAAACAATGAAGCAGTAATGCAGGAGGCCGGCCATTCCATTACCAATGGATTGCAAAATCTGTTATCTGGCTGTGGATTGAATACGCTTTTTCAAGGCGGCAATGTATCAACCAACAATCCTGCCATTCAGAACATTTCAAGCAATTTTATTAGCAGTATTACGCAAAAATTTGGCATATCAAGTGAAGCTGCATCCGGCATTGCCGCCAGTGTAATACCCAATGTATTGAATAGCATCCAAAATATGGGAAATGGTTCGGGCGATATTCAGAATATATTGAGTAGCCTTACATCGGGCAATACTAATTTTTGGGGTATAGCTAACTCTATTGGAAGCAAATTGGGGCTTGATAAAGATGTGGATGTAGATTTTGATGACTTAAAAAAATTGTTTTAAATATCAGCCCCTAATTTACAATCATATGATTCAGTTTTACGGTTAAGTTATTTTTATTATAAAACATTATAAAACAATTGCAATGAAATATTTATTGAACGCAGCAAAAATTTTTCTTTTTTTACTCCTTATCCTTGTACAAAAAAGCCATGCACAAGCTTTACCTACCCGTTGGGATGAATTAACTGCAAGTGATTGGAACAATGCACTTCAACAATCAAACTACACTTGTATTCTACCCATTGGCATCTTAGAAAAACATGGCCCGCATGTACCCATTGGGTCTGATTTAATACGGGTAAGGGAATATGCAGCCCGCGCCACAAAAAAAGAATATGCTGTTGTTTTTCCGGATTATTTCTATGGCCAAATTAATGAAGCCCGGCATCAGCCCGGTGTTTTTGCCCTCAAAGAACGCGTAGTATGGGATTTATTAGAAGCAACCTGTGATGAAATTGCGCGTAACGGATTTAAAAAAATCATTATTATTAATGGTCATGGCGGCAATCAGGAATTGATACGTTATTTCATCCAAACAAGATTAGAGCAACCGCATAACTATGCAGTTTATTTTTTTGAGCCCCATAGTGATAGTGCATATCTACAACAATTGAAAACATTGCACCAATCTCCGCTTAGTACAGATATGCATGCCGGAGAAAATGAAACTTCAGAATTGTTGTATCTAAGACCAGATTTAGTTAAAATGGATAGCGCTAAAAATGAATCAGGTAAAAATTTAAACAGATGGCATATTCCTAATGTGTATACGGCCATTTGGTGGTATGCCGATTTTCCGAATCATTATGCCGGCGAGGGTGATAAAGCCACAGCGGCATTGGGTGAGCTATTAGTAAATCATGTTGTGGATCAATTGGCAAATGCCATTAAAGCTATTAAAGCAGATACCACTACATTACCTTTGCAGGAGGAATTTTATAAACGGGTAAGAAAGTGAATCCGCCCATTCATTTTATCAATTAATTAATCATTATTTGTCTAACGCAGGTTTTTGAGTTGATTCTGCTACTATCCATCCTGTAGCATACATCCATTTGGTCATTTTATATAACTTATTATAATCTATTCTATTTGGCTCATCTTTCGGCGTATGATAATCTGGATGCAGTAAAGTAGTAAAAAATATTGCAGGTATACCTTCTTGTGCATAAGGCAAATGATCACTTCTAAAATACCAGTTTTCCGGATGTGTAGGTGCGTCCCAAGAAAAATCTACCTTAAAATGAGTATACTTATCATTTGCTTGCATGGCTATATCGACCAATGCAGTTGAATTTTTGTGTGGTTTTAACGTCCCTAATAAGGCTGCAGAATCAGGTGCATTTCTGCCAATCATATCACCATTTAATACTGCAACAATATCATTTTTGGGAACAGTGGAATGTTTGGCATACCAGCGTGAGCCCAATAAACCTCTCTCCTCGGCTCCATGCCAAACAAATAAAGCAGATCGCTTCCCGGGCTTTTCATGCCAGGCTCTGGCAATAGCCAACATGGCAACAGTTACAGAGGCATTATCATCTGCTCCGTTCCAAATAGAATCATTATCAACAGGATTGCCTACCCCATCATGATCATGATGGCTGCTGAACAAAACATATTGTTGATTTAAAACAGGATCTGTTCCCTTTATCTTCCCAATTACATTTACTGAAGGATAAGTAAAATGTTCGGCAATAAAATGAATGTTGACTTTTGCATTCGCTACCAATAATTCATGTGCTTTATTTGGGGAAATCAAAATAATTTGAAATGGTTTACGATCGGTATTGGCTTGTTGCATTCCCTCAATCTGGTATTGCCCTGTTTGGTAAGCATGACTGATAAAAGGCAATAAAGACATTACGGTGCTATCAGCTACCACAAGTAACCCTGAAGCCCCATTTCTTTGCATAATTGATCCGGCATTACGCAAAGCCAATAACGTATATCTAAACGCCCACAAACTCATTCCCTTAGCAGGTAGCGGATTAGGTGCTACTATTTGCATAGCCACCATTTTATCTTTGATAGATTGTACCGTATCGGCATAAGTGTTAAGCCAAACAATATTGCCGGATAAATGTATATCTGCCACTACTGTTGGCCAATAATCTTTCCATAATGTTAGTGGTACTCCGTTTAAAACAAACCGGCTCTCATCGGCTATTCTTGCACGCAATAAATTAAAAAATTGAAAATAAGTGCCATTATCACCTCCGGGTGCCAAACCTGCTTCCTGTGCCTTTTGTGCTACCCACGCTGCAGCTTCCAATTCATCCAATGTTCCTGCCCTTCTACCCCTGAAAGCATCAGCTGCAAGTGAGTACAAATTATTTTGTAAATCTTCAATACGAATAGCATTAAAGGCAGGTGGAAGCAGCAGGTTATTTGTTTTTTGCTGAGAGAAAGCTATTAAACTAACCAATACAAAAGAACAAAAGATGGTAATTTTTTTCATAGCAGTATTACTATTTTAATAAAAAAGATTTACTGTATAATGATACTTGATAACAGCAAATTGATGAACCATTTTAAATATTGCGCAGTGTTGCTTTTGTAAATTCATTCACAACATTACCGGTATTCAATGTACCTGCAGGTTCAAACAACATTATATGCACCTCCGCCTCTGCAACAGGCCTGTGTTCAACACCACGAGGTACAATAATAAATTCCCCTTCTTTCACATCAATTTTTTTATCGGCAAACTCCATTACAAAAGCTCCTTTTATTACATAAAATAGTTCATCCTCATCATCATGGTGATGCCAGATAAATGCACCTTTAAATTTTACTAATTTTACGTCCTGGCCATTTAAGTGGCCCACAACAGCAGGATTCCAATAGGTATCTATACAAGATAGCTTTTCAGCAACATTCACAGATTGTGGCATCATATTGTTTGAAATTATGTTTCCATCAAAGATACAGAAACCAAGTTGTATGATTTTGAATTGTTGCTCAGTCAATCCATTCTATCTACAAAACGCAATTACCGAAAACACAGCAAAAGAATAAAAAAATAATTTTCCCATATACAATTGTTGTAGTATTGCTGCCAATTATTCGGATTTTCAAAAAATTCTGAATAACAAAGTCATCATGGCAACTACAACTGCATATATTTTATTGGGAAGTAATTTGGGTAACAGAACGGCATACCTGCAAGCTGCCATCAATGAAATTGAGAAGCAATGCGGACCAATTATTATAACTTCATCTATTTATGAAACAGAAGCCTGGGGAGTAGAACAACAGCCGCCCTATTTAAATCAGGTAATTGCCATTACAACCACTTTATTGCCTGAACAGTTAATGCAAACCTTGCTTGAAATTGAGTTGAAATTAGGCAGAAAAAGAACAAAACGTTTTGCAGAACGAACCATTGATTTAGATATTTTACTCATTAATAACCTCATCTTTCAAACACCGCTCTTAACTGTTCCGCACCCTGCCATGCAACAACGCAAATTTGTTTTATTGCCCTTGCAGGAAATAGCACCGCAAATTATTCATCCAATAACTCAACTTAGCATTACCCAAATGTTACAAGCTTGTACAGATAAATTGCGTGTAGAAAAATTTGAAAATCACGCTTAATTTTACCCATCAAACCATCGCTACTGCTCAATGAAATACCATTATATTACAGTTGAAGGAAATATAGGTGCAGGCAAAACCACGCTTACCCATTTACTGGCTAAGCACTACAATGCCAGAATTATTTTAGAAGCATTTGCAGACAATCCATTCCTTGAAAAATTTTATGCCGACCCTTCAAAATTTGCATTTCCGTTAGAATTGTTTTTCATGGCTGAAAGGTTTAAACAATTAAAAACCATGCTGCATACACATGATTTATTTAGCAGTATTACCATTTCAGATTATTTGTTTTCAAAATGTTTGTTATTTGCAAAAGTGAATTTACCGGATGAAGAATTCAGATTATATCAAAAGTTATTCGATATTATGCAGCAACAAATTGCTTTTCCTGATTTGTTGATATACTTACATGCCCCAGTAAACAAACTACAGCAAAACATCAAAAAAAGACAACGCAGTTACGAACAAAATATTCCCGATAGTTACTTATTCAATTTACAGGAAACCTATACGCAGTACATTAAACAACATAATATTAAAACCTTGTTTATTGACGTTTCAAACGCGGATTTCTTAGGTAATTCTGCACATTTACAAGTTATAATAGATGCCTTAGACCGGGAATATGATGCCGGACAACACTTTTTTTCTCTGCCCTGATGTTTACATGTTATTGTATGTTATTTTCGTAGGAATGATCATTTAATTGTTGCAATGAATGGATGAGCCTAACCAACTACACGATGCATTTGCATCGATGCGTATCCCGGAATTTAGAAGTTTAATGATTGGGCGTTTTGCTTTTATCATGGGTTTACGCATGATGGCTACTTTGCTGGGCTGGTGGATATATGAATTAACGAATGCACCCATTGCCATTGGTTTAATTGGTTTGTCTGAAGTAATTCCTGCAGTATCATTGGCATTGTATGCCGGACATATAATTGACATAAGTGAAAAAAGAAAATTACTACTTACCTGTATTGGTTTATACATGCTTGCAGCAATATTATTAACCATACTTTCCACCCATTTCACAGCTATACACTTAAAAAATACCATCATTGCCGGCTGCATATACTGTATTGTATTTGGCACCGGCATTATCCGTTCATTTACCGGCCCTACTTTTAGTGCTTTGCTGGGGCATATTGTTCCTAAAAAAATTATTGCCAATGCCACTACCTGGAGTCAGGGAACATGGCTTTCGGCTTCTGTAACCGGACACGCTTCCGCAGGATTTTTAATTGCTAGTTTCGGCAATACGGGTACGTTAATAACCGTAATTGTTTTAGTGAGTATTGCGCTGGTGGTTTTGTTTTTTCTTAAACCAAAACCTCCTTTAAATGAACGCGGCGAAAAAAAAACCTGGGAAAGTGTAAAAGAAGGCCTGTATTTTGTTTACAGAACCAAAGAACTGCTGAGCGCTATTACCCTCGATTTATTTGCCGTTTTTTTTGGTGGCGCAGTTGCCATGATACCGGTTTATGCCAGAGATATTTTGAAAGTGGGACCTGAAGGATTTGGATTTTTAAACGGCGCATCCGACTTAGGTTCTATTTGCATCGTAATATGGCTCACTTTATTCCCGCTTAGAAAACAACAGGGTAAAAAATTATTGATTGCCGTAGGAATGTTTGGTCTATGCATTATTGTGTTCGCAATTTCTAAAGTATTCTGGATATCATTTGTAGTTCTATTAATTTCAGGAATTGTAGATGGGGTTAGTGTAGTGGTAAGAGGAACTATTATGCAATTAAAAACACCCGATCATATGCGTGGAAGGGTATTAAGTGTTAGTTCTATGTTTGTAAACTCCAGCAATGAATTGGGACAATTTGAAAGTGGAATGGCAGCTAAACTTATGGGCGTAGTGCCTTCAGTTGTTTTTGGTGGATGTATGACCTTATTGGTTGTAGGTGTTACCTGGATTAAATCGCCGGTATTAAGAAAAATGGAATATTAAATGGGTAACCAAAACGTTTACCAAAAATAGCATTGAATTTAAGTATTACAGTTTCTCATTCGTCAGTTTTTCAAGTACATAAAATACAGCCGGACAAAATTCTGAATTTTTCAAAGTAATGTTCACTCTTTTTAACAATACATCTTCATCCGTATAGGGAAACCGGGCACAATCTGATGGCCGGATTTCATAAATAGAACAGGCATTATTTTCAACTAAAAACGGACAAGGTGTTTGCTTTACAACATAATCCCCTTCCACATCCAACGTAAGATATGTGTCTATAAACAAACTTTCTTTCATTTTAAGATGCTTACTAATTCGTTTGATATCCGGAGTTTTAAAACGGGGGGAATAATTTTTACAACATTGTGCACACGACGAACAGTCAATATGCCGAAATGCCTCCTCATGCAAAGCAGGTAATTTTTTCAATACTTTATTGCGTTGTACACGTTGCAACCAATTTTTGTATTTTTTTTGATTGGCTGCGCTTTGTTTGTGCCAGTTATCTAAAAAAACTTCACCACTCATACTATAATATAAATTAATTTTTAATACAAAATATTTGTCGATTTCAACAATATATTAAGGCTTTGTTATTACTTATTATGCAAGTTATGACCTTACTTTGCAATAATATTCAATCTTTTCAATAGCATGGACAGTTTAAGGGAGCAATGGCTGATTTTAATTTCAACACCTGTCTATATCATCATCATTGGTATAGAATTGATGTTATCGCACCTGCAACATAAAAAAGTATATACATTTAAAGATACCGTAACCAATGTGTATTTAATGCTGTTGAATGGCGGAATTGATTTGGTACTCAGGCTTATTTATATCGGTATTTGGCAGTATTTTTTTCTGCATGCATTTTTTAAATGGCAAGAACATGGATTAACCTATTGGCTGATGTTACTGCTGGCAGAAGATTTTCTATATTATTGGCTGCATCGGTTCGACCATGAAATACGGTTTTTCTGGGCTACTCACGTAACACACCATAGTTCGCCGTTAATGAATTTTACGGTTGGCTTTCGTTCATCCGTTTTTCAACCACTGTATCGTTTTATTTACTTCATTCCTTTAGCCATGGCAGGCTTTCATCCGGTTGATATTCTGTTCATATATTCTGCTACACAGATATGGGGCATTTTTGTGCATACGGAACTTATTGGCAAAATGGGTTGGTTAGAATATTTTATGGTTACCCCATCCCACCACAGAGTACACCATGGATCGAATCCAAAATACTTAGATAAAAACATGGGAATGTTCCTGATTATATGGGATAAACTATTCAATACTTTTCAGGAAGAATTGCCTACCGATGAATACCAGCCCATACATTACGGATTAACCAAGAATCTCGAAAAACCCGATGCTTTCACCATTATTTTTCATGAATGGATTCAAATTGCCAAAGATGTTCTTCAAAAAAATATTTCCTTTAAACAAAGAATGGGCTATTTATTTGGCCCTCCGGGGTGGAGCCATGATGGCAGCCGACAAACCAGCAAAGATTTACAGATATTAGAATCACTGCAATCAGGTGATCCAGCCAATCCTATTCAATCTGGGGAATCCGACCAATTACAGATGCAAACCATTTAAAATAACCATTCTTATTTCTTTCCTTACACCTGTTCCAATATTAAACAATGCTGTTGCTTTGAATCATACAAAGTGCACAAAAAAATAATCTGTCCATCTACTTCATACACACACTATGCACAGTTTCAACAAACGCTTTCTTTTGCTCTGATTTCCGCTTAACTTTGCAAATCTTTTAACGTGGTCAACCTAATATATTATGAATTTATTTCAATTACAAGATGCTGAATTTTTGTATCGTCATATTGGCCCTAATCCTGCCAATACCGAAAAAATGTTAAACACTATTGGGGTAGACAGTATTGAAACGCTGATGAATCAGACCATTCCTGCCTCTATCCGTTTAAAAAAACCGCTTCAATTGCCGGATGCGATGAGTGAACAGGCTTTATTAAACCAGTTACAACAAATTGCACAGCAAAATAAGCTATACAAAACCTATATTGGTCAGGGATATTATAATACCATTACCCCTTCTGTTATACTCAGAAATATATTCGAAAATCCGGGTTGGTATACCCAGTATACGCCTTATCAGGCAGAAATATCGCAGGGACGATTGGAAAGCTTGCTGAATTTTCAAACCATGGTTACAGATTTAACTGGTTTAGAAATAGCCAATGCATCGTTATTAGATGAAGCTACAGCAGCAGCAGAAGCCATGACTATGCTATACCATCAGGCCAATAAAACAGAACAGGTAAGCAGAAATAAATTTTTTGTGGACGATGCCATTTTTGTGCAAACCAAAGATGTTTTAATGACAAGGGCCAATCCTTTGGAAATTGAATTGGTATTTGGAAATTTTGCAACCGCTTTATTAGACGATACTTTTTTTGGTGCTATTGTACAATATCCTGCTGCCAATGGTACTATTAACGATTATCGCGGATTTATTGCCAATGTGCATGCTGTAGGTGCTTATGCAGTAATAGCTACCGATTTGTTAGCTTTAACTTTATTAACACCTCCCGGTGAATTGGGAGCAGATGTGGCCGTTGGTTCTGCACAACGTTTTGGAGTACCATTGGGGTATGGCGGCCCACACGCAGCATTTTTTGCTACCAAGGATGAATTTAAACGCAATATGCCTGGCCGGTTAATTGGTGTAAGTGTTGATGCACAGGGAAACCGGGCACTTAGAATGGCCCTGCAAACCAGAGAGCAACATATTAAAAGAGAAAAAGCAACCAGTAATATTTGTACAGCGCAGGCACTTTTGGCCAACATGGCCGCCATGTATGCGGTATATCATGGTCCTAAAGGTTTAAAAAATATTGCCAAACGCATTCATTTATTAACAGTAGCCCTGAAAAATACACTGGAAGCCCTGAATTATACCATTGAAAAGCAGCACTTTTTTGATACCATTCAGCTAAAAGCAAATGCAAAGTTGATTCAGTCTATTGCTGAACAACACCATATTAATCTGTTTTATAGCAATGAAAATACAGTTAGCATTGCCTTAGATGAAACAACAACCCGTGAAGATGTGGTGAATATTGCTATGATTTTTGCTGCTGCTCAGGAAAAAGACAGTGCAGCTGTTGTTTTTGAAACCGCATTCAATGAACAGCACCAAATTCCGGAATTTGCACAGCGCCATTCTGCCTACTTAACACATCCTGTATTTAATACACATCATAGTGAAACACAAATGATGCGGTATATTAAACAATTGGAACAGAAAGATTTATCGCTCAATATCAGCATGATATCTTTAGGAAGTTGCACCATGAAATTAAATGCAGCTGCTGAAATGATGCCAGTTAGCTGGCCGGCATTTAGCCAGTTACACCCATTTGTTCCCACAAATCAGGCAGCAGGCTACCATCAGGTGATAAAAGAATTGAAAAAATATTTATGTGTTATTACTGGTTTTGCCGATTGCAGTTTGCAACCCAATAGCGGTGCACAAGGCGAGTATGCTGGCTTATTAACCATTCGAAAATTTCATGAAGCAAATAATAATAGTCATCGCAATGTAGTGCTGATACCCATTTCAGCACATGGCACCAACCCTGCCAGTGCAGTAATGGCCGGAATGAAAGTAGTTGTAGTGAAAGGAACAGCAGAAGGACATATTGATGTAAATGATTTGAAGGAAAAAGCAGAAATGCATCAACAAGAATTGGCAGGTTTAATGGTTACCTACCCTTCTACCCATGGTGTTTTTGAAGAAAGTATTAAAGAAATCTGTGCCATTATTCACGAAAATGGCGGTTTGGTTTATATGGATGGTGCCAACATGAACGCACAGGTGGGTTTAACTTCTCCTGCAGAAATTGGTGCCGATGTTTGTCATTTAAACCTACATAAAACCTTTGCAATTCCGCATGGTGGCGGCGGACCGGGTGTTGGACCTATTTGTGTAACAGCCCAACTGGCACCTTTTTTACCGGGTCATACCATTTACAGCAACAACAATAATCATGGCTCAGGCGCTGTTAGTGCTGCACCGGTTGGCTCTGCCTCTATTTTACTGATTAGCTATGCTTATATCAAAATGTTAGGTGCACATGGCGTTAAAATGGCTACCGAATATGCCATTTTAAATGCCAATTACATGAAGGCCCGATTAGAACCCTATTTTAAAATTTTATATACTGGTACCAATGGTTTTGCAGCACATGAATTTATTGTTGATTTAAGACCATATAAACAAACCGCAGGTATAGAAGCGGAAGATGTGGCCAAACGTTTAATGGATTATGGCTTTCATGCCCCCACCATGAGTTTTCCGGTACCGGGCACCATTATGATTGAACCCACTGAAAGTGAAGATAAGGCGGAATTAGATCGTTTCTGCGATGCATTAATTGCTATTCACGATGAAATTAAAGCCATTGAATCCGGCGAGTTAGATGCAGTGGATAATCCTTTAAAAAATGCACCTCATACACAATTAATGGTTGCTGCCGATACCTGGAACCATAGTTATAGCAGGCAACAGGCAGCATTTCCTTTGTTTTATGTTACGCAAAATAAATTCTGGCCATCGGTTGCCAGAATCAATAACACGTATGGCGACAGAAATTTAATTTGTACCTGCGAGCCCATTGAGAGTTACATGGAGAAATAATCTTAGAGGTACATTCCTAAAAAAATTGTTGAGGCATTAAATTATAAATTACCTCAACAGTTTTTTTGCGATGAACAGGATTAATGTCCGCCTCTCTCACCTCTGTTATTGTTCCATCCGCCGCCACCTCTGGATGGTGCCGGTGCTGAACGTTGTACTGGTGCCGGCCGGTTGATTTGGAAATTTTGAAACCTCGTTTGTCCTCTTTGCTGCATTGCCTGCTGCCGATCTAAATTTCTAATAATTTCCTGATAATTGTTATTAACGGGTGCCCATTGTCGTTGGGGGATTCTTTGTTCCCATTTGCCTTGCTGATTTCTATACACATTTCCCTGTCTGTCAGATAAAATATTATTTTCTCCTGCTACATTATTGGGCATATTGGGTTGAACATGTACCCCTCTTATATTTCTATCATTACCATAATTGTTATTTCGAATATTAGCTCTATCGTAATTGTAACGATCGTTTCTGACATTCACATTGCTGT
The DNA here is from genome assembly GCF_058798575.1 of Hydrotalea sp. GW822-HT8A01. Taxonomy (NCBI): domain Bacteria; kingdom Pseudomonadati; phylum Bacteroidota; class Chitinophagia; order Chitinophagales; family Chitinophagaceae; genus Hydrotalea; species Hydrotalea sp. GW822-HT8A01. The sequence goes on along the minus strand of NZ_CM179506.1, from coordinate 2,849,484 downwards.
TATTATATATCATTCTGTTGTTGGTAATTACATCATGCCGGTAATTGTAAATATTGTTGGTTACAAAACGATTGTTGTTAACAATTATAGGTCTTCTGGCAAAACCACCTCCACCTACATTTCTTCCATAAAAACCATAATTGCGTGGCGACCAGCAATAAGGTGGATGATAAATTCTTGGGCCCCACCAGCCGCCGGCCCATTCATTCCAGATACTGGTACCAAAGCCAATATTAAACCAGCCAAAACTATAATTAAAGCCCATACCCCATCCGTACCAGGGATTATACATCATATTAAAACCCCATGTATATGGCTTGGGGTAATAATAGTTACCCCACCAGGGCCTGTAATAATAACCGGTACCATACACAACTGTAGGCCCATACACAAATGTGTTTAAATAACCCGGGGTATAGCCCATATACACCCAATCGGGAGTAACATCATAGATATACACATATTTTAAATTGTATACCGGATAACTGGGCGGAATAATATCAATTTCAGCAGGACGTTCAGTTGCAACAGACCAGGGGCCGTTGGGTGAAGGTGCTACAAACCAAACGCCACTTTCCACAGTATAATACTGGTTACCATATCTCACAACAGAAGAGGCAGTATTAACAGCGTACTGCATATGGGTACCTTCAATAGGTTTAAATTGTGGATCACCATCATAAGTTACTTCAGCTGCAGCTTTATTTCTGTCTACTTTCGCTGTTTGGGGTATCTGTGCATCTATAATCGCCTCTTTGGCAGCATAGGTTCCGGGCACACTGGCTAAAACATTATCTTTCGGTGAACCTTCAGGAATTTTAGTAAAATCATTAGGAATATTATTTGCTTCAATGTTTTGCCAGTTTCCGTTTAAATTATTGGAAGTATACCATCTTCCAGAAATTAAAATATAATATTGCTGTGTATTAGTATCCAGAAAAATATCATTGCTGCTATTGGCTGCGTACAATAAAGCAGTATTATCAATCGGCACCATATTCGCCTGGCCATTGGTTTGAATTAATTCGGCAGGTTGGGTACTTACAATGATATCGGAATAGCCGGTATATACATTATCATCACTTTTTTCTGCTTTACTACTATAGCCTGCTTGTGCATCATTGGCTGCATCTACATCACTGGCAATTTTAGATAAGTTTGCCGGAGGATTATTTGCCGGAGAGAATGGCCCCGTTGCACTTGGGGCACGATACCAATGTTTGGCACCATATAAATAAAACTGTCCATCGGTATTTCTTACAATGGTATAAGGGGTATTAACAACGGCATCTAATCCCCAATTCGGATTTTTTTTCATTTTAGGCTCACCATCTACTAACACCAATATAGAAGGTCGGTTAGCATAAATAATATGAGGCGGATTATTATCAAAATTTTGCGCCAACTTATGCTTTTCTATATTATTATCTAACTGGGTTAATAACTGATCCATAGGCAATGTAATTCCTGCCTGTGGCAATTGTGTTTCTAAAGTTGTTTTTAAGTAGGCAATACGATTTACGTCACTATCGCTGCTTAATTTTAAATTGGGCACCCGTGTATATACAAAATGCACCAATCGAGTATCTCTATCGGTTGAAATGGTTGCTACAGACCAAAAAGTTCCAAACAAAGGATCTTGACTATCTGAATTTTGTACAGATACTACTGCACGAAATTTCAAAATATCACCGGATAAAGACTCAGGTTCTGGCTGATAAACTTTAATGATTGATCCATCATTGGCAGTAATCACTTTTGGCCATTCTGTATTATCCTGCGCCATTACTGCCGAATGTAATATCAAAAAAGCAACAAAAAGTAAAGGGCTAAAAAATAGGCGTAATTTTTTCATACACTCAAATTTTAAAAAAGTAAAATTAGTTACATAATGCTGCGACAATATTACATAGACTTTAAAAAAGGCAGAACTATTAAACTATCCGGCAAAAAAATAAGATAAAATACAATAGTTTAACGTTTCTTTCTAATTCAATTCTTCAAGCTATCTAAGCAAGATTCCTGCCAAATAAAAAAGCAGACCCAACAAGATCTGCTTTTTAAAATTTCTATATAAATATTATCGGTAAATCCAGTTAAATTCATATTCTAATGGCGCTTTTATAGCAGTGCGCTCTGCCACTTTTCTAAATCGGGCAGGTAAATTCATTAAATAATCACGGGCTTTTTCAGCCTTATCGGTTAAACCCGTCATGTATTCAATACCCCATTCTTTTACAAGGGTTTCAACAATATCAGTATAATCTTTAGAAGTGTAAACACCTAACCGTTGTGCGGCATCACTGAAATGAGAAAATGTTGCACCAATTTTTTCGCCCTGTTGTCGTAAAAAATGTGCAGGCATTACAATTTTTTTACGCATCATATCTTCAAATGCTAACATCATTTCACTGGTATCTATTTCAAATATTTTTTCAATAAAACTTTTATATGCTTTTGCATGCCGGGCTTCATCGCCTGCTATAACACCACAAATTTTAGACAAGCGGTTATTACCATATTTCTTGGCCATTGTTGCAGTTCTTCTGTGCGAAATTTGTGTAGCCGTTTCCTGAAATGAGGTATATACAAAATTCAAATAAGGATCATTAGCAACGCCAATATCCATTCCATCTGCAATAAGATATTGCGTACTGATTTGCATTTGACGCATATCTACCCTGCCAGATAAATAAATAAACATATTCAGCAAATCGCCGTGCCGGTTTTCTTCTGCCGACCACATTCTGACCCACCGGCTCCAGCCGTGCGGTTCCTGATTTGCAATACCATCTACCTGCATTAACCACCCTTCATAGGTGGGCAATGCTTCTTCTGTAATAATATCACCTACCAATACCGCTAAATAATCGTACGGTAATTCTTTACACTCCTTCTGTATTTCTTTGATTTCATCAATAAAATCGGGATGATTACTTTGGGGCAAAAAATCGCCGGGCTGCCAATTTTCGTCAATTGGTTTTAAATAAGTCTCAATAATGTCATCCATTTCTTTTGACAAATGCAACATTACTTCTTTCCGGGAAGCTTTTTTAATCTCTAACAAGGTTACAATTATAATTAAGTTAACAAATAAGCACAAAGTTAAGCTACATTTATGCTCTTCAATCACACAACTTGGTTAATTTTATTTTCTGTTCAACAAAATAATGATTAAATGCTTTTTACATCAACAGTAAATGGTAGGTGCAATGCATTATTTTACTTCAAAAAACCAACACTACTACACTTATGAAATATAATTGGATTAAAATCTTAATGGCATCTTTTTTAGTCTTGCTGATTACCCTTATTCTCCACACTGTTTTTCAAAAACCCTGGCCTGCACAAAAAGCAAAAGCATTATTGCCATTACCCGACTCGGCTATTGTACACATGAGCCGGGCAGTTCAAATACCTACTATATCGCCGGAAGATACCCTGCATATCGACACCTTGCATTTCACCCAATTCAATCAATTTCTAACCAATGCTTACCCGCTCATTCATCAGCAACTGAAAAGAACCGTAGTAAATGGCTATAGTTATGTGTACCAATGGGATGGAACCGACAAAACACTAGCACCCATTATATTAATGGGCCATTATGATGTGGTACCGGTTGAACAAGCCTCGGTTACCATGTGGCAGCATCCACCATTTAGTGGCGTAGTGGCAGACAGTGCTATTTGGGGTCGCGGATCGGTAGATGATAAATCGGGTGTCGTTTCTATTTTAGAAACCGTAGAACAGTTATTAAAAGAAGGCTATCAACCTAAACGAACAGTTTTACTCTGCTTTGGACACAATGAAGAATCTACCGGAACCGGTGCAATAGCTATTGTAGATACTTTGCAAAAAAGAGGTATACGTGCAGATCTGGTTATTGATGAGGGTGGCGAAATCAGTACTGAAAAAATAAAAGATATACCTCGTCCCATTGCGTTTATTGGTGTGGCAGAAAAAGGATATGCTACTTTTCAATTAAAAGTAAGTATTCCTGGCGGGCATTCTTCCAAACCCGCCAGAGAAACAGCAATCGATGTATTATCAAGGGCTTTATACAAATTGCGCAGCACACAAATGCCTGCAACCATTACCGAACCGGTTGCTACGTTTTTAGACAGGGCAGGCGCTTCTTCTACCAATTTTTTCAATAAAGTACTACTCACCAATCAATGGTTATTTGCATGGGCAGATAAAAGAGTACTATCTGCCAGCCCTGAAAGCAATGCCATGATCAGAACAACGATTGTACCCACTATTCTGGAAAGTGGTGTAAGAGAAAATGTAATACCGACCATTGCAACTGCTATTGTAAATTCCAGAATTCTTTCGGGAGAAACAACCCATGATGTAATTCAATTTATGAAAAATACCATTCAGGATGAAAGGGTACACATTACTGTTACAGGCGATTTTAATACAGAACCTTCTGCTGCTACTGATACACATGGCCCTGCATTTTTAGCTGTACAACAGGCTATTACAGATGTGGTAGATGATGTAATACCTGTTCCATTTATTATGATAGGTGCTACAGATAGCAGAAGTTATCGAAAAATAAGTAATGGTGTGGTTAATTTTTCTGCATTGATGGATAGTAAAGGTTTTCACGGATTGAATGAACGGTTGCCCATTGCCGATTACAGAAGATATTACAATTTCTACAGAACGGTTATTGAAACCAGTGCAGGATTGGTTCATTGATTATAATGGGAGTTTTATGAAAAAAAATTTAAATAAATAATTCAAGTTTCCTATTTTAAACGATTGCTTTTACTTGAAAAGCTAAAACGAATAGTAATATTTTAAGTAAGAATCCATCTTTAGTGACTGCGTGAATAGAATGGGGTGTCATTTCTACAATTTCACTAATAGTGGTTTCTATACGTTTTCTCATTGCATTTTTAATAAAAGCATGATAAGGTTTATCTGGTTTTTTACTGTTTGATTTTCTGCATATTTTTAACTCTATCAGCTCAGTTTCTTTATATAATTCTTCTAATTCATATGCTGTATAGGCACTGTCTCCAAATAAAGAGCTCTCTGGCGGCAGATCCATAAACATTTTCTGCAAGGCTTCTACATCATGTTCGCTACCAGGTGAAAAACAAATTTCAACCGGTATACCATTTTTGGTTGTAATCAACTGTACCTTTACCCCATAAAAATATTCCCTTTTACTGGCATTGAAGCCTCTCCACTGTTCTCCTGTTAATAATTTGCTCCTGTTAATACGTATGTTATGGCAGACTTTTAATGGAAACGAATCAATGATATATTCCAACTCTGCACACAAATATTTGAACATTCTGCCAATGTGTAAAAACAACCACATCAACAGCGAGGCAACCTTATGCAACCGTTTGTTAAAACCACTCTTGCCAATCATACCAGGTATCATAGCATGTGTGCGCATATAATTAATAGCATGAAACTGGTTTCCTTTAAAATAAAGAGCTGACACTATTGCCGTGCTTATGATCTCGCTATCACTAACTTTTCGTTCCTTGTGTTCATGATGATGGATGCCTTTCAATATATCATCCACTAAACAGTAAATTCCAATAACTTTGTCCTGAAGCATTTGAGTAGAAGTTTTGTTTTCGCAACTCAAAATTATTCCTATTTCAAATGCTTCTATTTTAGGAAACTTGGGTTAATTAATAACTGCTTTCAGTTTTATATGTTATATTAAAAAAGCTTTGTTATTTTCACCGATTAATTCTACAGCAATGATGATAGAACTTGGAAAATACAATACCCTTACCGTTAGCAGAAAAGTGGACTTTGGTTTTTATATGGATGATGGTGGAGAAGGTATTTTATTACCGAAGCGCTTTGCACCACCGGAACTAAAAATTGGAGACAGTTTAAAAGTATTTGTTTACCACGATTCAGACAACAGACTCATTGCCACCACCCAGGATCCAAAAGGAATTGTTGGCGATATTGTTTTATTAAAATGTGTAAGTGCAACAGGCGCCGGAGCTTTTTTAGATTGGGGTTTAATGAAAGATTTATTTGTTGCAAAATCGCAACAAATAATGGGAATGCGAACTGGTGATACTTATTTGGTTAAAATTTATATTGACCAGCAGAGTAATAGAATTGCAGCATCTGAAAAAATAGACCATTTTTTAAGTAATGAAATATTAACTGTTTCAGAAAAAGAAATGGTGCAACTAATGGCTTATCGCAAAACAGATCTTGGATATAGCATGATCATCAATCAGCAACACGTTGGCTTGCTGCATGATAATGAAGTGTTTAAAGATTTGGTGATTGGTAAAATATATGAAGGCTATATCAAAAACATATTACCCGATAATAAAATTGATGTGGCATTAGGCAAACCCGGATTTCAAAAAGTTGCCGATGAAAGTGAACACATTCTGCATTTGCTTCAACAAAACAAAGGCTTCTTACCGTACCACGATAAATCAGCACCTGAAGAAATTTATAAGGTATTTGGAATGAGTAAAAAAACTTTTAAAATGGTAGTAGGCACATTATACAAAAAAAAGAAAATTACCTTAACCGAAAATGGCATTGAATTAATTGGTTAACCTTATCCAAATACCTACTTACAAAAAAGCCCCACATTGCAGTGAGGCTTTTTTAGTACCCAAAAAAATATCATTTATTTTTTAACATTCACCGTAATGGCAGCAGATAATTTACTTCCATAAGAACGATGAATACCATCTGCAAACTGTAAAGCCAAACGGTGTTTACCAGGTGCTAACTGAATGGTGGTTTCTTTTTGTGCATTCCCAAAATGCAAATGCAGACTATCTTTTGGAACCACTACACCTATTGGAATAGAATCTCCACTATCAATTAACAAATGATGGTGCCCTGAATTGGCAACCACATGGCCTGATGAATCTACACTAATACCTTCAGCACCCATTTCAATTTTAAGTGGTGAAGTTACCGATTGCCCATCTTTTAAATTTTTAAAAAACACTTTTGCTCCTGCAGGGATAGCAGGCACAGGAGGTATGGCTTCTTCCATTTTAGCAGCAGTATCTGTTGCTTTTGCAGCCATTGAATCTTTAGAAGCGGCCGATTCTGAGCCGGAATTACAGGCAGTAAAAACAATCATTGCTGCCGCCGAAACAAATAAAAACTTACGCATATGTATTATTTTTTAAGTTGGTAAATGCATAATTTAGCATGATATGCTTTGTTTGAAGTGAATAAAGTTAGCAAGTATCACGGATAAGTACTTATAATTTTCATTAAAAAACAATTAGACTTGTTTTCCACTTTAACAGTTCTGCACCTTTTTTAAACCATTATGCGTTACTTTTGTTTCTTTTCTGTAACAAATCAATTCATGAATATGACAGCAACAAAAGCTTATGCCGCACAGGCAGCAACAACCCCTTTAACACCTTTTCAGTTAGAAAGAAGAACACCCGGCCCACATGATGTACAAATTGAAATATTGTATTGTGGTGTTTGCCACTCCGATATTCATCAGGTACGAAATGAATGGGGTAACTCAATTTACCCCATGGTACCCGGACACGAAATTGTAGGTAGAATTACGCATGTAGGCAATCATGTTAAAAACTTTAAAGTTGGTGATTTAGCCGGTGTAGGATGTTTTGTAGACTCCTGCCGTACCTGCCAAAATTGCTTAGATGGATTAGAACAATATTGCGATACAGGTATGATTGGCACTTACAATTCACTGGACAAAGAAGGTAAACCTACTTATGGCGGCTATTCTACTCAAATTGTTGTAGATGAACAATACACTTTAAAAATACCTGCCAATTTACCATTAGTAGGTGTAGCACCACTATTATGCGCCGGTATTACCACCTATTCACCTTTACGCCATGTTGGCGTTAAAAAAGGCGACAAAGTAGCCGTTTTAGGCTTAGGTGGACTTGGACACATGGCTGTAAAATTTGCTGTTGCTTTCGGAGCTGAAGTAACCATGCTCAGTTCATCACCCTCAAAAAAAGCAGATGCTGAACGTTTGGGTGCACACCATTTTGCATTAACATCCGACAAAGCAACCATGCAGCAATTAGAAAACACCTTCGATTTTATTTTAAATACCGTTTCTGCTCCGCATGACTACAATACTTACCTGCCACTTTTAAGAACAAATGGAACTATGATTGTAGTGGGCGTTCCCCCTACTCCATCTCAAGTACCTGCTTTTAACTTAATTGCCAAAAGAAGAAGTATCATTGGTTCATTAATTGGTGGTATTAAAGAAACGCAGGAAATGCTAGACTTTTGTGGTGAACACAATATTGTATCAGATGTTGAAGTAATTAATATTGATTATGTAAATGAAGCATATGAAAGAGTGTTAAAGAGCGATGTACGCTATCGTTTTGTAATTGATATTGCTTCCTTAAAAAAATAAGTAAAGCTCAACCAAACAAAAGCCTGTTGCCAAAAGCAAACAGGCTTTTTTATTTTATAAAAATATTGCAATACAATGATTGCAGAAAGCAATGAATTGAACAAAAGCAATACGAAATTTTACCCGTTCAAAGTACCCATCATACTCTCCGGATACCTTGTACCAGCTGCTGCATTTTTAGGAAACACAGCATCAATTGCCGCCAAGTCATCTTTAGTAAGCTGCACCGCTAAAGCACCAATGTTTTCATCCAAATACTTTATTTTTTTGGTACCGGGAATGGGAAAAATATAATCGCCTTGTGCCATCACCCAAGCTAGTGCCAATTGAGCAGGTGTACAATTTTTCTGTTTTGCCAATTCTGCAATTTTTTCAACCAATTGCAAGTTTCTGGTAAAATTTTCTCCCTGAAAACGCGGTGAAAATCTACGATAATCATCCAGCGCAAAATCTTCAAACTTTTTAAACTGCCCTGTTAAAAATCCTCTGCCTAAGGGGCTGTATGGTACAAATGCAATACCCATTGAGCTGCATGCAGCTAACATACCTTCCTCAGGTTCTCTTGACCATAATGAATATTCACTCTGAACGGCAGTAATAGGATGAACGGCATGGGCTTTATGTAAAGTTTCAACAGATACTTCACTTAAACCAATACCCCTAATTTTACCTTCTTTTACCAATTCGGCCATGGCACCAACCGTATCTTCAATAGGCGTTTTCGGATCGCGACGGTGTAAATAATACAAATCAATTACATCGGTATTTAATCTCTTTAAGCTGGCTTCACAGGCTTGTTTTACGTACGCAGGTGTACCGTTTAATGCTCGTGTTTGGTGATCGGCACCACTACGTACAATACCAAATTTTGTTGCCAGTGTTACCGCAGAACGATGACCTTTTAGTGCTTTTCCAACCAAAATTTCATTGGTGTACGGACCGTACATATCGGCGGTATCCCAAAAATTGACACCAATTTCCAATGCATGATGCAACACTTTTATGTTTTCGTTGTCATCTGCCCGGCCATAAAATTCACTCATACCCATACATCCCAAACCCAATTCAGATGCCAGAATTCCCTGGCTGCCTAATTTTTTTTGTTTCATAAATGAATATTTAAAATGAATAATTCAATTTCATCCCTCAAAATCGGCTCAGCCTATTTAACCAAGATTCAATTTCATTTTATGAATTTGTTGCTTAGAGCCTAAAATAATTAATTTCATACCGTCTGAAATAACAGTATTTTCCGGCGGATTGATCAAAAACCTTCCATTTTTTTGTTTGATACCAATACAATTCACACCTGTTTTTTGCCAATCCATAATTTGTTGTAAAGTGCTATTACGAATGGCTGCAGGTAATTGCTCATACCCTACCGATTCTATATTCATACTTTCATCTTCATGGCCCGTTAAATAATCAATAAATGCAACTACATCGGGTTTTGATACAATGGTAGCCATGTGTTAACCACCAATTTTATTGGGCATAATTACATTTTTGGCACCAGCTTTTTTTAGTTAATAGTTAAGCTACTGCAGAATTAAAAGATGCCCTACTGATTATTTGTAAATGACTATTTAAAGAATAGGCTGATAAAACAATAAAAACATTATCCGCATCATCGAGTAAAGTAGTGATTAAACTAACTGCCTGTTCAATTCCTGCTTTTTTTAACAAAGCATCTTCCGTAACATCACCAATAATAAAAATGAAATTAGAATACTCAATGATAAACTCCCTGGTATTGCGTTCTTCCGGTTCAATTACTACAAATGGAATTTGTTGGTCCATTAACGTAATGGCTGCCTTCTGACCATTTCGGCCAAAACCACATACAATTACATGATTGCGAAGGTTATCTAAACTGCTCATAATTTTTTTGCTTTTAAAATACAATTGCATTTCACCACTAATAATATAGCGGGTTAAACTGGCCAACGCATAGGTAAAAGTTGAAAAAGAACCAATGATAAAAATAATATTAAATATTTTTACATTATCAGATAGTGGTTTAATTTCCTGATAGCCAACGGAAGTAATGGTAATGATGGTCATATACAACGCATCTAAAAACGACCAGTGCTCAACCAGCATAAATCCTAAAACGCCAATGGTAAGGATGATAATGATGATGCCCGCCCAAATAACTAAAGGATGTATACGTTTCAATATAATATGATTTTTTAGAACTCAGCAGCAATTGCAAGCCATTACCACAATACTTTTCAGACAATAAAATTAAGTTTATTTCTACACAAGTAAATGGTTTACATTGTTTACGGTTAAGTTTGTAACAAAAAAAAAGTGAGCCTTTCTGATAAATTATTTCAATGGAAATCGAAAAAAGCAACTGAAAATTTAGCAGCCGGTACTTCAATTTCTTGTAGAAAATGCCAAAAGAAATAATGTAGTTACACTTCCGGATGGGCTTCAGTATGAAATTCTAATTGCCGGGAATAGAGAAAAGCCATTAGCTACGGATACAGTAACCTGCCATTACCATGGAAAGCTGATTGATGGAACTGTTTTTGACAGCAGTGTGCAACGAGGTACGCCAGCCAGTTTTCCATTAAACAGGGTTATAAAAAGATGGACCGAAGCTTTGCAATTAATGCCCACAGGAAGTATATGGAGATTGTTTATACCGCCACATTTAGGCTATGGCGACAGGCCAGGTAAGTGCTGCCATTGATCCCAACAGCATCCTTATTTTTGAAGTGGAGTTAATTCATATCAATTAATTTTTACTGCTACATTTTTTCACTTAATTCAAGCCAGCGGTTTTCTTTCAATGAAAGCATGTTGGTTATTTCAATCATTTGCTGACTCAATTGTTGTAAAGCGTCAAAATCTAAATTACCGCTACTCATTTTGGTGGTGAGTTCATTTTTCTGTTCTTCCAGTGCAACAATTTCTTGTTCTAACAATTCAAACTCACGTTTCTCTTTGAAGCTAAATTTCTTTTTTTCTTCAGTTGTGCTTTCTGTTTTATTTTTTCCGCCTTTTTCTTCCTTTGTTTCAGACAATGGGCTCACCATATTCAGTGTTTTCTTTTCCTGATCTTTTAGCCAGATACGGTATTGGGTGTAATTTCCAGGAAAATCGCGTATAACGCCATCTCCTTCAAAAATAAATAAATGATCTACCAACCGATCCATAAAATAGCGATCGTGACTTACAATTAACACACAACCTTGGTATTCGCTTAAAAACTGCTCCAGAACGGCCAATGTTGGTAAATCTAAATCATTGGTAGGTTCATCTAAAATTAAAAAATTAGGATTTTGAAAAAGCACAATTAATAACTGCAGGCGTTTTTTTTCACCACCACTCAACGATTGCAAATAAGTATATTGTTTATCAGGAGTAAAAAGAAACAATTCTAAAAACTGCGCAGCGCTAATAGAGCCACCATTGGCCAAGGGGAAGCTTTCTGCAAAAGTTTTTACATATTCAATTACCCGCATATTTTCTTTAATCACTAATCCGGCTTGTGAAAAATTTCCAAATAACACCGTATCGCCTATATTGATTTTACCACTATCGGTTGGTTCAATTTGTTGCAACACATTTAAAAATGTACTTTTTCCTACCCCATTTTTTCCTACAATACCAATACGCTCCCCTTTTGAAAATGTATAATCAAACCCTTTTAATACATTAAGATTTCCATAGCTTTTGTATACTTTTTTCATTTCAACAATCTTACCTCCCAGCCTGCTCATTTTTACGTTTAATTGCAATTGGGCATCTTCTATTCTTTGTTTGGCTTTGGCTTCTACTTCATAAAAATTATCCTGCCTGCTTTTGCTTTTGGTGGTGCGTGCTTTTGGTTGCTTACGCATCCATTCCAATTCTTTCCGGTATTGATTTTTTGCTTTGTCAATACTGGCTAATTCACTTTCAATACGTGCCGCTTTTCGTTCCAGATAGTTTTCATAATTACCTTTATACACATACATATTTTCACGTTCCAATTCCCAAATTTCTTCGGTAACGGTATCTAAAAAATAGCGGTCGTGGGTAACCAATAATAAGGTAACATTCTGCTGACTTAAATAATTTTCGAGCCACTCAATCATTTCAACATCCAAATGGTTGGTAGGTTCATCCATCATTAACAAAGTATGTTGATGATTAAAACCTATGTTAATTAAAGTTTTTGCCAGGGCTACTCTTTTTCTTTGCCCGCCACTCAATGCACTAACCGGTTGTTCTAAATGATGAATGTTTAATTTGGTTAAAATCTGTTTTACCTTCACTTCAAAATCCCATGCCTGATAAGTATCCATTTTTTCGAACAATTCGGCCATTGTCTCTCCATCTTCTTTATCAGCCGCAGCTTCATAAGCCCTGATTACATTCATAACGGGATGATCAGATGAGAATATATTTTCCAATACCGTTAAATGTTCTTCAAATTTGGGTTCCTGCTCAAACAATGCTACGGTAACATCTTTGTGTATAAAAATGGTGCCGGAATCAGCTGTTTCATCCCCATTTAAAATACGCAGTAAGGTTGACTTGCCTACTCCATTTCTGGCAATCAATGCTATTTTATCTCCTTCATTAATGTGAAATGAAATATTTTTAAACAAGGGATTGATCCCATAACTCTTTGTAAGTCCTTCTACAGAAACATAATGCATGCTGCAAATATACTGCCTGATACAGGTTAAACCGCAAGGTTCAGCACAATACGCCAACATCTTTCAACAATATATTCCGCTTTAATGAAATGAGCGCATGTTCTCAGTGAAATGAACATAGATGAATGATTGCAAGTATCTGTTTATTTTTGCGAAATAATCATATACCATTATTTTACAGCGTTATAACCCCAAAAAACAAAGCATTGAAACTTATTGTTCAATTTTTGAAACAACATATTGACACTTGTATTGCTGCAGCACTGGCATTTTACTTTGTATTGTTACTAACGCAACATGGTGGCATTGGTATTTCGCCCGACTCAATTATGTATACCAGCGTAGCCAGAAATCTTACGTTGGGCAATGGCTTTCTGCAGTTTGATGGCAAACCGCTTACCATGTTTCCGGTTGCCTTTCCTTATTTTTTACATTTGATAATGTTGCTAACACAGCAGGATATTGTTGTGGTTGCTCCCTACCTCACCGCTATTTTATTTGCCGGTAATATTTATATAGCAGGGTATATTTTAGAAAATGCAAGGATGAAAAATCGTATATACAAAAATGTTATACTGCTGTTGCTGATAACCAACCCTGCACTTTTGGAGGTGTATACCATGCTTTGGTCTGAAACACTGTTTATTTTTCTGGTAATGTTGTTTATTGTAGTACAACAGCGTTATATGCATCACGCTGATTTTAAAAATTTATTATTTGCTGCTGTTATTGCCGGTTTTGCCGCCATTACGCGTTATGCAGGTATTACCTTAATTGCAACAGGTTGCTTTTTGTTGCTGTTTGCAACACATTCCAACTGGACAAAAAGATGGATGCATACCATTTTGTTTGGATGCATCAGCAGTAGTTTTTTGTGTATTAATTTGTTATCGAACATACTACAGTCGGGATATTTAACCGGTAAACGATTACCGGCAGATACAGGCTTTATTGAAAACATACAGCTATATGGCAATGTACTGGCAGGATGGCTGGGCTCTAATCATCCATCCATGCTTTTTGCGTTGTTGTTGGGTATTTTATTAATCATCATCACAGGAATTTATTTGTATACAGCCATCGTTCATCAAAAAAAGGAAATAGGTTTTACTGTCATTGCTGAAGCTTTTCTTCTGATATATGTGTTGTTTATTATTCTTTCTTCTACATTTTCTAATTATGATGATATCAATAATCGCTTGTTGGCCCCAGTTGCCATTCCATTTTTTTTAATCATTGGTGCCGGAATTCCTCAAATGATCAATGCCCCCAAAAAATCATCCAGAACAACCATGATTCTGGCCGGATTACTGGCCTTATTTGCTTTCATAGGCAATTTAAAGAATGGCTATACTACTTTAAAAAACAATCATGAAGCGGGTATTGGAGGTTATGCGGAAGATTACTGGCAATCATCTGATATATTGCATTTTTTAAAAACTTCTCCATTTACAGATACTGCTACCATTCCTTTATACAGTAATGACTATGCTGCCATTTATTATTTTACCGGAAAAAAAGTAAAAACCTTACCCGAACTAACCCACGAAAATGAACTCAATGTGTTTTTACAAACTAATGCTTTGTATGTTATTTGGCTGAATAGTGGCGACAACCCTGATTTGATAGAACATAATGAAATGAATAAAGTAAAACAATGCATACCGATGCATACATTTTCAGATGGAATTATTTACAAATGCATTCCATTAAATAAACCATTCGTTCAAAAAGATTCAATACCATAATATGGCAGAAAATTTTATAAAAGCAACAGGAAGTAAAACAGAACAATACAATACTTTGCTACCACAAATAGCAGCCATTATTGAGGGAGAAACTGATTTAATTGCCAATTTAGCCAATATAGCTGCCATGTTAAAAGAACAATTTAACTGGTTATGGGTGGGGTTTTATCTGGTAAAAAATGATGAACTGGTTTTAGGGCCTTTTCAGGGGCCCATTGCCTGTACACGCATACGCAAAGGCCGTGGCGTTTGTGGCACCAGCTGGCAACAGGCAGCCACCATTGTTGTTTCGGATGTAAATGCTTTTCCGGGACATATTGCCTGCAGTAGTTTATCACAATCAGAAATTGTAGTTCCAATCTTGCATAAAGGTGCTGTTATGGGTGTGTTGGATGCAGATGCAAAAACTGTTTCACAATTCGATGAAACAGACAGGTTGTATCTGGAACAAATTGTGCAGTTAATACCGCTTACTTGAACCTATTCTGTTATTTGAATATTTTTACAACCATTGGTTTCAAAAACAGGTTGTTTACCGGTAATAATGTGTACATTTTCCAAAAACAGGTCTGTTGCATTTTCGCAGGCAAAGCCTGATTTGGCTGCTATGACCATATCTTTAAAATGTAATTGCCGAATCAATGCATCAGGCATTCCCTTAATACTGATTGCTGTGGCAGCACCATTACAATAAATGTTCTGAAAATAAAAGTTTGAAAAGTTGGGCACTTTATCCATGGGTTGTTCATGTAAGGTTGATTTTTCTTTTCCTGCAGGCATATCTTCATAATATGTATCAAACCCTATGGCCTCATTTACTATATTAGTCATATAAATATTCTGCACATATATATCTTTTACTGTTCCGCCCCGGCCGGCATTACTTTTTACTCTTACACCCATATCAGTGCCAATAAAGCTGCAATTGTTTACAAAAATGTTTTGCATACCACCATCGGTATTGCTGCCAATTACAAAACCACCATGTGCATGATATACAATACAATCTGCAATAATTACATTGGCTAACTCCGCCACACCGGGTGTTTTTTCGCCGCTCGATTTCATACAAATACCATCATCACCTGCCGTAACAGTGCATTTGTAAATCATAACATTTTTACAGGAACTAATATCAATACCATCCCCATTTTGTGCCCAGTATTCATTATTCACCTGTACATTTCTAATCACCAGATTGGTGCAATGTTGCGGATTCATTACAAAATTGGGTGCGTTTTTAAAAGTAGGCCCATCTATCAATACTTTATCACAATCCACTAATACCACCATTTTGGGTCTGAGAAAATCACGTGCCGGCAAAAAATCATCCGCCGTTAGCGCTTCTTTTTTCCGGATCGATTTTAAATATTTATCGCCATTCATTGCCGCTTCAGATGGCCACCAAATTTGCCCATCTTTACTCAATACACCACCTGCCGATAAAAAATATTTCCATTGAATCTCAGAAACTTTCGATTTTTTTACCGGCCTCCAGGCTTCTCCTGAACCATCTAATACACCCCCACCGGTAATGGCCACATTTTTTAGTTTATAACCATAAACAGGTGGCTGTACGATAAAATTTTTGATGGTATTTTTTGATGCTGGTATAATAGGATAACTGTTTCTATCAGGTGTAAATAAAACAACTGCACCGGTTGAAATATGCAATTGAATATTGCTTTTTAACGTAATAGGTCCGGTAAGCCATAAACCCGGTGGAAATACCACGGTTCCACCACCGGCATTGCTGCAGGCTTCAATGGCTTGCTGAATGGCACTGGTATTCAAAGCCTGACCATTGCCAATGGCACCAAAATCTGTAATACGGTAGCTGTTTTCAGAAAAAACCGGTAATTGTACTTCCGGCATGGCAAAGGGTGCCAGTTTATGATAATCATCCATGGTTTTATCCTGTGCAGCTACTTGGGTTACTACTGATAAACTGCAGATTACTACCATCAACAACAACCTGTATTGTATTGAGAAGGAATGAAAAGAAATTGTTTTTTTCATAAATAAGTTTGTATATCATTTTTGAGCAATCGGTTATTCCTATTTAGTCAAATCTATTATGCATTGAAGATGAACAGAAAAAATTTTACGGAAACGTTCCCGAAAACGAAATGCACAGGTGCTTATAAATTGCAGCCGAACATTGTACCTTTGCATGGATGATATTACTACTTTACAGCAGTTAAATGGTTATACCATTTTAATCAAGTTTGTAGCAGGAGTAGCAATTAGCAACTAAAGAATATTTTGAAACTTTTGAAAAAACATTACCTGCATTAACCCATAATGAATAAAGCATGAAGCAATTTAATGTTCCGGTATTTTATAGAAGTAATTTAATCAGCCATATTAAAAATTACAGGAAAAATGCAGATAAACTGAAAAAGGATTTTACACCCACCCTATTAGATTTTGGACCGATACAAATATTCCTGGCACGCCATTTCGGGTTTTGCTATGGCGTTGAAAATGCCATTGAAATTGCCTTTAAAACCATTGAAATACATAAAGGCAAGCGCATATTTTTATTGAGTGAAATGATTCATAACCCACAGGTAAATACCGATTTAAAGGCAGAAGGTGTTTTATTTCTGCAAGATAATTTGGGCAACCAACTGATTCCTTTTGATGAATTAAAACAGGATGATATTGTTTTAATTCCGGCCTTTGGTACTACGCTGGCCATTGAAAAAATATTACACGAAAAAGGAATTGAAACAGCACAATACAATACTACCTGCCCTTTTGTAGAAAAAGTATGGAACCGAAGTGAACAGATTGCACAAAAAGGTTATACCATTATTATTCACGGCAAACCAAAGCATGAAGAAACAAGGGCTACTTTTTCGCATGCAGCTGCCAATACAGCCACATTAATTATTAGTGATATGCGGGAAGCCATTATATTGGGAGAATTTATAACCGGCAGCAGACCCGCTGCAGAATTTTATGAAGTATTCAAAGGGCATTTCTCTGAAGGTTTTGATGTGGAAAAGGATTTGCAGAAAATTGGCGTAGTAAATCAAACCACACAATTAGCTACCGATACCCAGGCCATAGCCGATTATTTAAAAAATGTAATGATTGTAAAATATCAATTAACCGATGCTACCATGCAACAAAGATTTGCTGATACCAGAGATACATTGTGTTATGCTACCAACGATAACCAAACTGCAGTAACAGGTATGTTGCGGACTCCTGCCGATTTGGCTATTGTTATAGGAGGTTATAAAAGCAGTAATACTTCACACCTGGTTGAATTGTGCGAACAGCAATTACCTACTTATTTTATTGATAGTGCCAATAAATTATTAGATGCACAAAACTTAGTGCATTGCAACTGGCAAACCAAAGCAACCCAAACCATTTCAGGTTATTTACCTGGCAAAACACCTCTTAAAATCTTAATTACCAGCGGAGCAAGTTGTCCGGATAATATTGTAGAAGCAGTAATAGAAAGGCTGGTATCATTTTTCCCAGGAGCCAAAACAATGGAGGCAGTTCGCACTGCTTTTCAATAACAAGAAACCCTCCTGAAATGAATCCGGGGGGTTTCTTCAATATCTGCAAAAGATAAGAACTACATTTTTTTAGTAGTGTCCATTGCTTTTTTAGCAGTATCCATAGCTGGCATGCTGTCATGTTTCATGGTTGTGTCCATAGCAGGAGCAGTTGTTGCTGTAGAATCTGCTTTTGCTTCTTTGTTTTCACCGCTGTTGCAAGCTACAAAACCTGCGATTGCTAAAAGAGCTAATAATTTTTTCATTGTACTTGTTTTTTTAAAATTTTAAAATTTGCGCAAATATAGGCTTCACGCTTAAAATACACAAAATTTAACGATATTTTTTGTTATTTATTTTTTCCGAAAGAAAATTCTAATGGGTACTCCCTTAAAATTAAAGTGTGCACGGAGCTGATTTTCCAGATAATTTTTGTACGGCATTTTAATATCATCCGGAAAATTAGTAAAAAAAGCAAAAGAAGGCACATGAGTTGGCAACTGTGTTACATACTTTATTTTTACGGTATGCCCCCGCACTACCGGTGCATGGTAAGCTTCAACCGCTTTTAGCATTACTTCATTTAGTTTGGATGTAGCAATTTTTTGTTGCTTACTTTCAAATACCGCCATACCGGCTTCCAGCACTTTTAGTAACCTTGTTTTTTCTAATGCTGAAATAAACAAAACGGGCACATCGGTAAATGGCGCAATTTTTTCTTTTAGTTTTTTCTCATAATCACGGGCAGTATTAGTGTTTTTTTCCATCAAATCCCATTTATTAACCACTACTACTACACCTTTTCCTTTACGGGTAGCTAAACTAAATAACGATACATCCTGAGCAGTAATACCTTTTTGTGCATCAATTACAATCAAACAAACATCGGCTTCATCCATGGCTTTAATGGCACGGATTACAGAATAAAATTCTAAATCGTCTTTCTCGCTGTTTTTTTTCCGAATACCGGCGGTATCAATTAGTATACATTCTTTATTGAATAAGTTGTAATGAGTATGAATGGTATCACGGGTGGTTCCGGCAACATCACTTACAATGGTTCTTTCTTCACCCAGCAAAGCATTCAGTAATGAAGATTTACCCACATTCGGCTGCCCTATAATGGCTAATTTGGGAATTGTTTTTTCTGTTGTTTCCTTTTCATCAAGCACTTCAGGTATATTGGCCACAATGGCATCTAATAATTCGCCGGTACCCGTTCCACTGATACTGCTGATGGTATAAATGGTATCAAAACCCAGACGATAAAATTCGGCGGCTTCTAATTCGCGCTGCCCATTATCAACTTTATTCACAGTTAGAAACACTGGTTTTTTTGCCTGCCGCAGCAAATGCGCCATGGCATCATCTAAATCGGTAATGCCCACGGCAACATCTACCAGAAAAACAATAGTATCGGCTTCCTGAATGGCAATTTGCACCTGCTTACGAATTTCTTTTTCAAATACATCCTGCGAATCGGGCACAAAACCGCCGGTATCAATTACATTAAAGGTTTTGCCGGCCCATTCAGAAATACCATATTGCCGGTCGCGGGTTACGCCGCTAATATCATCTACAATAGCTTTGCGCTGTTCTAATAAACGGTTAAACAGTGTACTTTTCCCCACATTTGGTCTGCCTACAATTGCTACTGTATAGCCCATAATTCACATTTTTTACAGATGGTTAAATTTTTAATGATAGCCAAATTCTTTCAAAAACAAATCATTATCCCGCCATTTTGGCCGCACTTTTACAAATAATTCTAAAAATACCTTCCCGCCTAAGAAGGCCTCTATATCTTTTCTGGCCAAAGTTCCAATTTCTTTTATTTTATTACCCTGATGCCCAATGATGATCGATTTCTGGGTATCTCTGTTTACAATAATATCGGCCTGTATTTTAATTAAGTGTTCTTTTTCTTTAAACTCGTTTACCAGTACCGCCACATGATAAGGTATTTCCTCTTCAAACAAAGTATAAATTTTTTCCCGGATTAATTCACTCACAAAAAAACGGGTGGGTAAATCACTTAATTCATCTTCGGGATAAAAAGGTTCTCCTTCGGGCAAAAATTCAACGATTGAATTGACCAGTTCATCGGTTTTTTGCTGCTGCAATGCTGCAATGGCCAACACTTTTTTAGCATAAGGTTTTGATTCAAAGAAATGAATGGCATTTTGCAACACTTCTTTGCCCACCTTATCTTTTTTATTCAACACCACAATAACGGGCACTTTTAAATGCAGCGATTGAAACAGGGCATCGCAACTTTCCAAATCGTCGGTAACATCTGCTAATAAAATTGCCACATCCGTATCTTCCAATGCACTTTTCACTGCACCCATCATTTTTTCGTGCAATTTGTATTTGGCTTCAATGATGCCGGGTGTATCTGAAAATACAATTTGATATTCGCCGGGTTTGCTTAAAAACCCTTTGATACGATGGCGTGTGGTTTGCACTTTTGAAGAAACAATAGCCAACTTCTCGCCCAATAAGGCGTTGAGTAATGTGCTTTTACCTGCATTGGGTTTTCCAAAAATACCTACAAATCCCGCTTTCATGATGATAACTGTGTTTAAAAACTAAAAGCCTCACGAATTGAGGCTTTTAAAGTTTTAGTTGCGAGGGGGGGAATCGAACCTCCGACCTTCGGGTTATGAGCCCGACGAGCTACCGCTGCTCTACCTCGCGATTTAATAAGTTGCAAAATTAAGGTTAGTAAGGTGAACTGCCAAAACTAATTTAACATTAGTCTTCTTTTTTAATGGAAGATGCGCCGCTCGACTGAATATTTTGAATAACGGGGTTGCCTTTATATCGTATACTGCTGGCACCACTGGCTTCTAATCGGGTAAAAGTTTTTTCTACATTTACACGAACATTCGATGCGCCGGAAGCAGATACATCGCAGTTGGCTACGGTTAAATCATAACCTTTTATTACACTGGCGCCGCTAACATCTACATTTAAAGTTCCTACCTGTCCTTTCATTGTTGCATTAGATGCTCCGCTTAAGTTAATGGATAATTCAGCTACATTAAAACTGCCTTTTACATAACTGGCACCGGTTGCTTTTAATTTTAAAGCATTTCCTTTTAATTGATCAACAATATTCAACTGGCTGGCCCCTGAAAGCACAATTTTATTTAAATCAGTAACTGTTACATAAGCTTTAATTTTTTTATCGCTCCAATTCCATTTGTTCCAAAAACCACTTTCCGTATAAATGTGCAATACATCATTTTTTACTTCAGTGATAATTTTTGCTTTATCGCCCCCATCGGCACTAATGGCAACGGCATTGGTATTACCTTGTGAAAGGTACACCGTAACAGCACCGGAAACATCTAATCCGGAAAAATTGCCCACCTTCCGTACTTCGGCATTGGCATCATACACCAAATTTTTAACTTCCTGCCCTTTTACAAAAGAAAGCGACAGAAGGATTACCAGCATCAACATTATTTTTTTCATTGTTATTTGTTTAAAGAAATGAAACAAAAAAGTTAGTTTTTACATTGAAACGCAGCACTGCAAAAAAAGTTACACCCTTTTTAAATTTTTACGCATTAATTTTGCGGCAGATTTTCCCCGGGGTGCTGGATTGCCTTGATGGGTTAACACATCAACAACATCCGGCTGAGATAATACCCGTTGAACCTGAACAGGGTAATTCCTGCGAAGGGAAGGTGTACTGCTTATTTTAGTCAGCCTCTCCATTAGCACAGCTCCCTGTTCCCAAATTTTTTAACCATTTAATCAAAAAAAAATGAAATTCTTTTTGGGAACGCTGGCATTTTTGCTTTGTTACGTTAACAGCTTTAGCCAGATAAAAAAACATGCTTTTCTTTCGGGTGTAGTAGTAGATGCACAAACCAAAAAACCCGTTGCAGGCGCTGCTATTACAACGCAAAACAGAACCACCATTACCGGTGATGATGGCCATTTTATTTTCATGAACCTGATAACCGGCAATACTACCGTTGTTGTAAACAGCATTGGATTTGAAGTGTACAAGCGTACCATTCAAATACCTCAGGAAGGACAAAAGTTAGAAATTACTTTAACCAACATTCCATTATTCCTACAGCCTTTAGAAGTGAAGGCCATCCGCGCAGGCAGTAAAGCACCATTTGCAGTTACCAATATCAATGAACAGGAAATTGCCAAAACCAATCTGGGACAGGATATTCCATTCCTCCTCAACCAAACCCCTTCTGTGTTTGTAAACTCAGATGCCGGCAATGGCATTGGCTATACCGATATCCACATCAGAGGTACAGATGCTACGAGAATAAATGTTACCCTTAATGGTATTCCTTATAATGATGCAGAAAGCCAGGGTACTTATTGGGTGGATTTACCTGATTTTGCTTCATCGCTCAATAGCATTCAAATTCAGCGTGGCGTAGGTACTTCCTCCAACGGCACTGGTGCATTTGGCGCTACCATCAACCTTTCTACCAACGAATTTCATGAAAAGCCTTATGCTGAAGTCAATAATAGTTATGGCTCTTTCAACTCCTGGAAAAATACATTGAAAGTGGGTAGTGGTTTATTGAATGGACATTTTACCGTTGATGCCCGTTTGAGCAAAATCAGCAGTGATGGGTATATTGACCGTGCCAGCTCACTGCTGCAATCATTTGCGCTTTCTACCGCTTATATCAACAAAAAAACTTCCATTCGTTTTAATATTTTCTCCGGAAAAGAAAAAACTTATCAGGCCTGGTACGGCGTACCCGATACCCTGTTGGCAAAAGACAGAACCTACAATCCCGCCGGAACAGAAAAACCCGGAGCACCATACGCCAACGAAACCGACAATTACCAGCAAGACCACTATCAGCTATTTCTGAATCAGGAAATCAACAATCGTTGGAATTTTAATACAGCTTTATTCATGACTTATGGCCGGGGTTATTATGAAGAATACAAAGCCGCGCAAAATTTTAGTGATTATGGTTTATCGCCATTTATCGTGGGCAATACGGTGCTTGATTCAACCGATTTAATTCGCCGCCGCTGGTTAAGCAACCATTTTTACGGGCAAATTGCCTCACTGCAATACAAAAACGCCAAAGATGAACTCACTATTGGTGGTGGATGGACGCGGTATGAAGGCAACCATTTCGGTAATGTAATATGGGCACAATATGGTGTAACAGAGCCCAACTATCAGTATTATTATTATCCTGCAGTAAAAACCGACATCAATGTGTATACCAAATGGCAACACAATTTTGCAAAGTACTGGTATAGTTTTGCCGATGTGCAATACCGTACCGTTACCCACAATATGCAGGGCTTTGAAGGCAATGGCAATTTAAATGTAAACCGTACTTTTCACTTTGTGAATCCGAAAGCAGGTATTACCTACAGCCACAATAGTTGGCAGGCCTATTTCAGTTATGCCTTGGGTAATAAAGAACCCAACAGAGATGATTTTCAGGCCAGTTTACAAAATCAGCCCGTAGCAGAAACCCTACACGATTTTGAGTTAGGCGTTGCCAGAAAAAATAGCCGTTTTAATTATAGCGCCAATCTGTATTATATGTTGTACAAAAACCAATTGGTGTTAACCGGTATTATTAACGATGTAGGTGCTTATACCCGCATTAATGTTCCGAACAGTTACAGAATGGGAATTGAATTACAAGGTGCATATGTATTTAATGAATGGCTAAATGCGCAAGCTAATTTTAGTTTTAGCAGAAATAAAATAAAAAGCTTTACCGAGTATATAGACAATTATGATACCGGCGGACAAAATGCCGTGCAACACAACAATACAGATATTTCTTTTTCGCCCGATAATATTGGTGGTGTTACCATCAATATTATTCCTGCAAAAAATGTTACCCTTAGTTTGTTAAGCAAATATGTAAGCAAACAGTATATGGATAATACCCAAACCGAAAACAGAAGTTTGCCCGGCTTTTTTACTGAAACCGTTCGCACCAGTTATAGTGTAAAGAATGTAGTATTTAAGGAATGGAATTTTATTCTGCAGGTGAATAATGTATTCAATAAATTATACCAGCCCAACGGTTATACCTATAGTTACATCAGCAACAATCAGTTGTACACCGATAATAATTATTTCCCCATGGCCGGCACCAATTTTATGATGGCTGTGAATATTTTTTTATAAAGATTGTACACAAATTCAACAAAGGAGGTTAGCCGGTTCATCAAGCTAACCTCTTTTTTATCGGCCAAATTTATCTTCCCATGCCAGCATACCACCGGCTAAATTGGTAACATCACTAAAACCTAATTGCTCTAATATCATGGCAGCCTGCATGCTTCTGTTGCCACTTCTGCAGTACACAATAATAGGTTCCTCTTTTAAATCTTCAATCGCTTCAATTTGCATGGTTTGCACTTTGCCTAAAGGCAGTAAAATTCCACCAATATTAAATTCTGCATTTTCATGCGGTTCCCGCACATCTATCAGGTTTACCGGTTCGCCATTTTCAATTTTCATTTTTAAGTCATCTACTGAAAGTACTTTCATATTTTTATAAATTAGTGAATGATAGTTTAGTAGCGCAAGGCAGAATCTCTTGCGGGTGGTGGTGTACTACTGATAAATACATCTACCACCTGTCCCTGATGAATTACATTATGCACTTTGGTACCCGGTGATACTTCGGTAAATACTTCCGGAATTTGTTTCACAATAAAAGCATTCAATGTATCAGACACGTTATCCATGGGTACAATTGAACCAATATTAATATTTAAAGCATTCAACTGGTTACGTGCCTGTGCCAAAGTGAGTCCAATTAAATCGGGCACCTGGTATTCACCACTGCCAATACCGCTGCCTAACACAAAACTAATAGCGCTGCCCACGGGCAATTTGGTGCCGGGCTTAATGCTGCTTCCATTATACCGTTGCTCTAACACAGCATTACGGGCAATATCCGGTTTATAAGTAGTATCACCCATTTTTAACCCAAGGGTTTGCAAATACATTTGTGCACTTTTAATGGAAAAACCGATTAAGTTGGGCATTGATACTTCGGGTGCTGATGCCCGATTCACGGTTAAATAAATAGTACGCCCCAGTTTAACCTGTGCATCGGCATCAGGACTTTGTTTGGCCACAGCCAATGCCCCAATGGTATTATCATATACTGAATCGATTACCTGCACATGAAAACCCTTTGCGGTTAAAGCTTCTCGTGCAGCATCTATATTTTGCCCAATTACAGAGGGTACTTTTTCGGTTTTATTATGTTGGGTTATAAACGACAACATTTCAATGAAAACAAACAGCGCAACCAATACAATGCCAATGGCTGCCATAATATTTACCCAAAGAGGCTTACGCGTAATGAATTTAAACACGATATTTTTAGTTGGTTCGGTGAAAATAATTGATTTGAAGGGTAAAAGCCATTTAGTATTTGTTAAAAGCCTCCTCAATTAATCGGGTATAAAATTCCTGCAGGCTCCACCCCATTGCTTTAACCTGCTGGGGTACAATACTCGCTTCGCTTTGTCCGGGTATTGTGTTCACTTCTAACAAATAAGGCGCTTGCCTGGTTTCATTAAAAATAAAATCCATTCGTACAATACCGCGGCAATTCAACACTTCATAAACCTTTCTTGCTGCTGCTTCTAATTTGTTTTGCCATTCGGCAGGTATAATGGCCGGCGTAATTTCCTTGCTTTTTCCATGGTATTTTGCTTCAAAATCAAAAAAATCTTTTTCGGTCATCACCTCTGTAATGGGCAATACAATAATGTTTCCTTCAGATTTAAATACCCCAATGGTAAATTCACGGCCGGCAATATATTCTTCTACCAACACCTGATTGTCTTCTTGGAATGCTTTTTCAATAGCGGGCATTAGTTCGGCCGCATCATTCACTTTACTCATACCAATGCTACTGCCACCATTATTGGGTTTAATAAACACAGGCAATTGTATGGTTTGCAAAATTTCAGTTGCAGTTACCGGTGTATGATGAAATACATGCATGCTTTTGGCAACCGAAATGCCACTGAATGCTACTACAGCAACGGTATACCGTTTATTAAAGGTAATGGCCGATGTAGCAGCATCACAACTAGTATAAGGCAGATGTAGCATATCAAAATAGCCCTGCATTTTACCATCCTCGCCGGGTGTGCCGTGTATACAAAATAAAACGGCATCAAAATGAATGGTAGTACCCGATTCCTGAATAGTAAAATCGGCTTTGTTCACTGGCTGTTGTTGACCATTGGATGGAATATACCACCATCCTTCCGGAGTAATATCAATCACAAATACATCGTATAATGAGCGATTGATATGCGTTTCTATTGTTTTAGCGCTTTTATAACTTATTTCCGCCTCGCGACTATATCCGCCCGTAACCAAAGCAATCTTTTTCTTCATATATTATGATTAATACTTTTTACCATTTGCAATTATCATGTGTATTAAAAGGCCAACCCAATTACCTTTTTTACATGTATACGCCAAATATAGCAACTATTCTATGTTTACAATGGATACGAGTTCGAGAATCAGCAGCTATGCTCAGCACCAATCGGCTACAAAAAAGGTGAAGAAACCTATAGCTTCTTCACCTCACGCTGGCGGGAAATATCACCCACCGTTACAGAATGTTACTTTTCAGTAGCATTTGATTGACCTTATAAAGTTAATATGCTTTTGTAGAAAATGACAAATTTTTTTCTACAAAAAAATATGCACAAATGTTAAATATGCAAACGGTCTTTTTTAGCAAGCAGCCCTTCTACTGTTTCCTGATACATTTCATCGGGTACGCAACAATCTACCGGACAAACAGAGGCGCATTGGGGCTCTTCATGAAAACCCTGACACTCCGTACATTTATTGGGAACAATATAATAGGTATCGGTTGATATGGGTGGAAAGCGTTGTTCTACATCCACAGCAGTACCGTCCATTAAAGTAAACGTGCCTTTTACAGTAGTTCCATCGGCAATTGCCCATTCAACACCGCCTTCGTAAATAGCATTATTGGGACATTCGGGCTCACAGGCACCGCAATTAATACATTCATCTGTAATTTTAATGGCCATAAGTGTAATTTTGAATTTTTGAAAGATGTAACAAATTTAAACGCAAAAGCAATTCAACAAATGGATTTAGCACAAAGAATTATCGCATTGAGCAAATTAGGCGCCTATATGCAGGCAAATGAGGCAGAATGGCAAGCTATAAAAAAAATAGCTGCCGAAAAAAATTTCTGGTTTTTACCCGAATTTATTGATACAGCCATTGAAAATATTTGTACCGCTTTTTTACAGGAAGATAAATTAGCCGCCTGGGTACAGCAATACGATATTGCCCAACACAATGCAAGCCCCAAAAATATTGGTATTGTAATGGCTGGTAATATTCCATTGGTTGGGTTTCATGATTTTTTATGTGTATGCATCAGCGGGCACAATGCCATTATTAAACCTTCTTCAAAAGATGAAGTACTGATCACCCACCTGATACAAAAATTATTTGTCTTTGAGCCTTCACTGAAAGATAGCATCACTATTGCGCCACAATTAAAAGGCTGTGATGCCTATATTGCCACAGGCAGCAATAACAGTAGCCGGTATTTTGACTATTATTTTGGAAAATATCCGCACATTATACGCCGCAACAGAACCTCTGTAGCACTGTTAACCGGTGAGGAAACAAAAGAGGAACTTGCTGCCCTGGCCTCAGACATTCAATTGTATTTTGGTTTGGGATGCAGAAATGTTACCAAAATTTATGTTCCGGAAAATTATGATTTCATCCTTCTGCTGCAAGCCTTGAAGCAATACGATTATTATATGGATTTTCATAAATACAAACACAATTATGATTACCAACTGGCTGTATTAATTATGAGCAATCAGTATTATATGACGAATGAATCGGTGCTGCTGGTAGAAAAAGAAACACTCTTCTCACCCATTGCACAAATACACTACGGTTATTACAGCAATGCACAGGAATTGAAAAAAACATTGCAACGAAACAACGATGTACAATGCATTGTTAGCAAAAAAGATGTACCTTTCGGAAATGCGCAACAACCGGCACTGAACGATTATGCCGATGGAGAAGACACCTTATTATTTTTAAACAACATTGCTAATTACAACCATGTTAACCAAAGCGTGTTATAATTTTTTTGAGTTCACTAACAGCAAATACGACAAGCATCGTAAAACATTTGTTAAATGGATTTTTACTAACAAACAGTATTCAAACTGCTTCGTTACTTTGCAATAGAAGTTTAATTTTTCACATTTATTAATGTATATACTATGAAACTTAAAAACGTGTTAGCGATTGTTGCCATTAGTGCTGCAACCGCTTTATTAAGTGTATGGGGCTTTGGCCGTTATCAGGAATACAGGTATGCAGGAATGCAGGAACCCGGTAAATTACCCGTAAACTATGCCGGTTTTTTTAACAACCATTCCGGATCATCAGACAACAGTTTTGATTTTACAGAGGCTTGTGCTGCGGCCACACCTGCAGTTGTTCATATTAAAACCAGAACCAAAGCCAAACAGGTTAGCAATGACTTACCCAAACGCAATGACCCATTCAGCGATTTTTTTGGCGATAATATGTTTGGCGATTTATTTGGTGGCATGGGCCCCAGAATTATTCCTGAACAAAGAGCCAGTGGCAGTGGGGTTATTATTAGTGAAGATGGCTATATTGTTACCAATAACCACGTGATTGATGGTGCCGATGAAATTAATATTACCTTACCTAACCGCAAAACGTACAAAGCAACGGTAGTAGGTACCGACCCCAGTAGTGATTTGGCTGTTATTAAAATTGATGCCAAAAACCTTCCCTATCTGGTATACGGCAATAGTGATGAAGCCAAATTAGGACAATGGGTACTGGCTATTGGTTATCCATTGACATTAGACGTTACGGTTACCGCCGGTATTATTAGTGCCAAAGCCAGGCAGATTAATATTAACTCACGCCAAAGTGCAACACCTATTGAATCATTTATCCAAACCGATGCGGCAGTTAACCCGGGTAACAGTGGCGGTGCATTAATCAATACCCGTGGCGAATTAATTGGTATTAATTCGGCTATTGCCTCTCCTACCGGTTCTTATGCAGGATACTCGTATGCTATTCCGGTAAATATTGTAAAGAAAGTTGTGAACGATATTATTAAATACGGAACCGTACAACGTGCATTTTTGGGTATATCTTATCCTAAAGATGGTTTGAGTGATGAAGAGAAAAAACAAGCCGGTATTAAAGATGTAAACAATGGTATTTATGTATTAGATGTACCCGCCGGTGGTGCCGCTGCTGAGGCAGGCATTAAAAAAGGCGATATTATTACCAACATCAATGGGGTGACCGTTACCACAGGACCAGAAATGGTTGAACAAATTGCCCGTTACAAACCGGGTGATAAAATTACACTGGGTTATATCAGAAACGGCGAACAGAAAACCGTGAACGTTACCCTTAAAAACAAAGCAGGTAACACCAATGTAGTGAAGGTAGCCAATGTAATGGATCGTTTGGGAGCCGATCTGGCGAATGTAGATAAGAAGACCGCCGATGCCAATAACCTAAATGGTGGTGTAGTAGTAAAGAAAATACAGCCCGGTGGCGCTATTCAAAAATCACGCATACAGGAAGGATTTGTGATTACTGCCGTAAATGGTATTGAAGTAAAAACAGTAGACGATTTAAAAGCTGCCCTATCTAATTCCAGCAATAGTGGTACCGTTAGAATAGATGGTATTTATCCCGGTTATGGTGATACCTATAGCTATCCCGTTCGGATTGACGGTGGTGAATAACACAACACAGATTAACCCGTATATAAAAAAAGGCCATCTTGTAAAAGGTGGCTTTTTGATGACTGTAGGTTTTCACTACTTTTAAAAGAATCATTTTTTTGTGATAGCCATACATGAGTAGCCGCATGTCCAATTACTTATGTTCTCATGAAAGTTATTTTCATGCATCAATACAACAGAAAATGAAAACATCAACAACAAAGGCTACAACAAATACTTAAAATTAGAAGGCAATATATCTATAGCTATTGATTATCAAAAGTTTCATCAGGATAAAGTCTGGGATGGGTTAAAAGGATACACCACCAATACCAAAATATCCGATAAGCAGGTCATTGAAAATTATAAGAACCTATGGCACATTGAAAGAGCCTTTAGGGTGCCAAAAATGAGTGGCAGGGGTGGCCTGGAATAAATTCTGAATGCTATGATGGTGATTGATAAATTGGAAATACAAATACATCAACAGTTCAGTAGCATATACTAACCATTGTCTAATCCATTTCCCCCGGAATCTGGCTTGGTATTGTCGTCTTTTTTAAATTCTAACTTACCGAATTTCCAAGTAAAATTGAGTCCGATAGAGCGAAAAGGAATTTGTCTTAAATTATTGGTGGTAAAATTGGGTCCTGTTAAAACCGTTCTCTGATCAAGATATTGACTGAATACATTTACTGCTGTTAAAGCCAAACTTCCTTTTTTGTTCCAAAATTGTTTACGAACCGCAAAGCTGTAAGTAGTGAAAGAGGGATACCTGCCCTGTACTTCATTTCTGGCAGAACGAAAATTACCAAATACTTCTGCTGCTACATCATGTTTAAACTGGTAACTCGCATTTAAATTAATATGGTAATTGAAACTATTTGAATTATAGCCAGGATCTAATGCGTTGATGGTATTGCGTTCATAAAAAAACATATTGGTTCGCAGGTTCAGTGCATTGGATACATCAATACTGGAAAATAAATTTATACCTATATTTTTTTCCAAGCCAATGTTCTGTCGGGTACTCACTGATACATTTGTAAAAACTGAGTCTCCTACGGTATAATCAGGATAAAAAACCACATAAGGCTGTATATCATGATTTGATGTGCGATAAAATGCTGCGATCATAAACGAACCTATATTATTAATTTGCTTGTTGTAACTCAACTCATAGCGGTTACCTATTTGGGGTTGCAAATAAGGATTACCTGTTGAAATATTTTTAGGATCGCTAGTATTAACGAAAGGGTTCAAATCCTGATAGCTGGGGCGTTCTATTCGTTTAGAGTAGCTAATTTTTAAAGTTGAATTGCCGGTTAATTTTCTGATGAAGTAAACACTGGGTACAAATGTATTGTAACCCGGGGTTTTTACCTGGGAGATTGCATTGGAATAATAATCGTTTATTTCAGTTCTTTCGTAACGTCCGCCAACTTTAGCATCAAACAAGGTCCCAACCGGAAAACTTAATTCGCTATATACAGCATATACCTGCTGATGGTAGTTGAGATGGTTGGATTGTGTAGAATCAAAATAATAATTGCCGGTATTGTTATTGAGTGAAAGAATGGAAGCTGTACTGTTAATATCGGTTAAAGTAACTCTGCCTCCGGTTCCAAATTTTATTTTTGAGGTAATGGGTTGTGTATAATCTACCGTCAATACATGTACGTTATTGGTACCCGGATTATCGTTCTGTGTTCCAAAAAACTTTGAATCGGATGGTACTAAAAACTGCTCGCTGTTTGAGTAACCATGATTATGTCCAAAACTGGAATTCAATGAAATATCTAATTCCTGATCGGGCTTTGCAAATGTTTTCTTGTAATTTAAATTGGCATCAATATTATGAAAATGAAATCCGCCATTTGAGTTACTGAAAGAAGCGATGTCAGATAACACATTGCCACCGTTCATTATATCGGTGGTGGTTTGTGTTTGATTCACAAAACCGCTGCCGGCATACCCAAACAAATTATAATTTACACCGCCTGAAATATTATTCATTGAATCGAGTGTCCAGTCGAAGCCAACCCCCGATTGCATGCCATGACGGGTAAAACGTGATGTGCCTGATTGTAATAAAGCAACATTGGTTTTATTCAGCGTATCCATCGATACTCTGTCAACTGTATTGGGAGTGGTTGATCTTAAACGGGCACCGCCGCTTACAAATGCATTGATACCAAAATTTTTCTTTCTTGCTGTTAGGTTAAAAGAACCATTTTGCAATAAAGTACCTGCTGTTAATGACAAATTACCATTGATGCCTTTTGCATGGTTATCTTTTAAAATGATGTTAATGATACCACCTAATCCGGATGCATCATATTTGGCGCCGGGGTTGGTAATCACTTCAATACTTTTAATCTGGCTGGCAGGTATTGCCTGTAATACATCGGCAATATTATTGCCAAATGCGGTAGAAGGTCGCCCATTAATTAAAAACTGAATACTGGAACTACCTGCCAACTGTACATTACCATCTACATCTACTGAAACCATGGGCACTTTCTTCAATAAATCGGTAGCAACCCCACTTTGAGAGGTAAGATCCTTTTCTGCATTAAAAACCATCTTATCAATTTTGTTTTCAACCAAAGGTTTTTTAGCAGTAACGGTAACGCCTTGTAGTACATTCTCCTGTTTTACCAATGCAATAACCGGTAAGTTGATGGAAGCGTTTTTTTGTACACTAACTGTATTAATGGTATATTCCTGATAACCCAGCGATTGTATTTTAAAAATATAATTGCCCGGAGCCAATCCTTTTATTACAAAAGATCCCGTGCCATCGGTAATGGTTCCATTGACTACATTCTTTGTGCTTTTATTTAAAACGGTTATCGTTGCATATTCAATGGGTTGTTTGCTTACAGCATCCATTACCTTACCGGTTACTTTGCCCGCAGCAGCATCAAAAGCCTGAACCTGTGTTGAAACAATAAACAATAAAACAGTGAGGAAAAATTTATACATCAGTTAAAAGAATTTTCGGCAACTAATTAAATTGCAAAACTAACCTTGTATTCTGTAGGAAATCTGTATAAAAACTTTGCAGTATGTTAAAATGTATGAGCGGTATTACTGGTTTGATAAATATCAAAAAAACTAATGTACAATAAAAGAGGCGGCCTCAATTTTGAGACAGCCTCTTAATAATGATGTAACAATTTAAATTTATGCGGATTCTTTTTTCTTTTTTGCTGTTTTAGGCGTAAGCATCAGAAACATTCTTTTGCCTTCTAATTTGGGTAAACTTTCCGGCTGACTAATTTCTGCCAGTCTTTCAGCAAATTTTAATAATATCAGTTCTCCTCTTTCTTTAAACTGAATAGCCCTTCCTTTAAATTGAACATAAGCTTTCACTTTATTGCCATCCTGTAAAAACTTTTCTGCATGTTTGGATTTAAAGTCGAAATCATGATCGTCGGTGCCTGGCGTAAAGCGAATTTCTTTTACTTCGCTTTGTTTGGCATTGGCTTTCATTTCCTTTTCTTTCTTCTTTTTTTCGTACAGAAATTTTTTGTAATCAATTACTTTACAAACTGGTGGATCTGCGTTGGGCGATATTTCCACCAAATCCATCTCTTGTTCTGCCGCAATTTTCAATGCTTCCTGTAACGGATAAATTCCCACGGTTACATTATCACCTACCAACCTTACCTGCGCTGCTCTGATTCTTTCGTTAATTCGATGTTCAGGTTCCTGATGTCTTTGAAAGCGGGGATTCATTCTTCCTCCGTATCCACCGCTGTTACTTTTAAAAGGTAATGCCATTAAACTGGTTTAAATTATAAATTCGAATGTAAAAATAATGATTAAATATTGCTAATCAACAGATTTACGGTTAGATATTTCTGCAACGATATTTTTTATGAAAGCTTCAACAGGTAAAGTGCCTGCATCTCCTCTTCCCTGACGGCGAACTGAGAGCATATTTTCATTCATTTCTTTTTCGCCCACTACCAACATATAAGGTATTCGCATCATTTCAGCTTCCCGAATTTTCTTTCCTATTTTTTCATTGCGTTCATCTACCTGAGCACGTACCCGGTATTGCTTCAATTGCCGTACTACTTCCTGTGCATAAGCAGCAAACTTATCGCTAATGGGCAATACAGCCACTTGCTGCGGCGCAAGCCATACCGGAAATTTACCTGCATAATGTTCTAACAAAAAGCCAATAAATCGCTCATGTGTACCTAAAGGTGCCCTATGAATAATCAGCGGAATATCTGTATCATTATTGGCGGTGGTGTAGGCTAATGAAAATTTTCTTCCTGAATTAAAATCTACCTGGTTGGTGGCTAAAGTAAACTCACGCCCAATGGCACTCCATATCTGTACATCAATTTTAGGCCCGTAAAAGGCAGCTTCATCGGGCACTTCAATGAAAGGTGTATTGGTTTCTATTAAAACTTTACGTACCATTTCTTCGGTTTCTAACCACAATTGCGGTTCATTCACATATTTCTGCCCCAGTTTAGCCGGATCGTGCAATGATAAGCGCATCACATATTTATCTATTCCAAATAAATCAAAATATTTCAGATACATATTGTTTACTGCCTCAAATTCTTCAGCAAACTGTTCTTTGGTACAATAAATATGTGCATCATTCATATGCAAACAACGCACCCGCATTAAGCCAAATAATTCGCCACTCTGCTCATACCGATAACAGGTACCATATTCTGCAATGCGGTAAGGCAAATCACGATAACTTTTGGATTCCGCAGCAAAAATTTTGTGGTGATGCGGACAGTTCATGGCTTTTAAATAATATTTCTCTCCATCCATTTCCATGGGCGGAAACATACTGTCGGCATAATAAGGCAGGTGACCACTGGTTAAATACATGCTTTCTTTGGCAATATGCGGTGTTACTACCCTTTTATAACCGGCATCTTCTTCTGTTTCTTTGGCTAATTTTTCTAATTCTTCAATAATAATGGTGCCATTGGGCATCCATAAAGGCAAACCCGGACCAACATCATCATCCATTGTAAAAATACTTAATTCTTTGCCTAATTTACGATGGTCGCGTTTTTTAGCCTCTTCTAACATGGCTAAATATTCATCCAACTCATTCTGATTGGGGAATGTAATGCCATATACCCTGGTAAGTTGTTTATTGTGTTCATCTCCCTTCCAGTATGCACCGGCTATATTGGTAAGCTTAATGGCTTTAATAAATCCGGTATTGGGAATATGCGGGCCACGGCACAGGTCGGTAAAGTTACCCTGGGTATAAAAAGTAATTTCGCCATCGTTTAGGTTTTGTAAAAGGTCTAATTTATATTCATCGCCTTTTTCATTAAAATAAGCAATGGCTTCGGCTTTGGGTATGGCTTTACGCCGGTAGGCATTGGCTTGTTTAGCCAGTTCATTCATTTTTTTCTCTAATGCTAGCAAATCCTCTTCCGTCATTTTTCTGTCGCCCAGATCCATGTCATAATAAAATCCATGGTCAATGGCCGGGCCTACCCAAAATTTAACACCCGGAAACATACTTTCAACCGCTTCGGCCATTAAGTGAGCTGAAGAATGCCAAAAAGTTTGTTTGCCATCGGTATCATTCCAGGTAAGTAATTGCAATGTAGCATCGGTTTCAATAGGTCGTGTGGCATCCCAAACCACACCATTCACTTTAGCTGCCAGTACTTTTTTTGCTAATCCCTCACTAATAGATTTTGCTATTTCCAATGAAGTGGTGCCTTTGGGGTATGTCCTCACTGCACCATCGGGAAAACGAATTTCAATCATATTCAATTTTAAATATATTTTTTAAAGAAACACAAAGGTAACAAATTGGCAGCAGAGATTTTTTTTTGTACTAAATTGCTTCAAAAAACCTTAACGCTTTATTATACTGCCATCCTCATTAAGAAACTTAGCTTTGTAAGATATGTATCGTGTTGTTGCAATCTGCCTTTTTCTCTGCATGAATTTTCAATTGCTCCCCGCTCAAAAATTAACGGGAATATGGAGGGGCTATTTTATACAAAAAAATTATAACCCCTTTTCCGGACAGTTTGTGGAAGACAGATATAAGTATGAAGTGCAAATTAATGAGCTGCCCAATAAAGCATTGGAAGGTGTTACTTATTCCTATAAAACCACTGTATTTTATGGTAAGGCTGCATTCAGGGGCTTGTATACGCCTGCTACTAAAAATTTAGTAATCAAAGAAACCAAAATGCTGGAAATAAAAGCTGGCGATTACAGTGTGCCCTGTTTAATGACCTGTTATTTGGATTATAGTAAAGAAGGTAAACTGCAAACGCTTTCCGGTACTTATTCCAGTATGGGTGAAAAAGATAAAACGGATTGCGGCAGTGGGATGGTATATTTAGAAAAAGTGCCCGAATCTGATTTTGAACCTGCCCCCTTCTTAAAACAAAACCCGCTGGTTGAGAAAAATAAACCGGATTCACCACCGGCTATTGCCTCTTCTGAGCATGTTAATATCAAAAAATTACAACAGGCATTGGGAATTACTGTAGATGGCAACTGGGGGCCCAAAAGCAAAGCTGCTTTGCTAAAAAAAATACCCGATGTAAATCCAGCGCCTGATTTCAACAACAATCAACAAATTAATGCATTGATTCAGGAAATACAACAAAAAAATACAATAAGTGGGAATAATACAAAACCTGCAACACCCAATTTACAACAAAACAAGCAAAGGGAAACAACGCCGGTTTTACCGGATACGGCCCAAAAACCGGTTGTAAAAACAACTCCCCAGTCTTCGGTTATTCCACCTGAATTAACCGAACGAAAAAATAAAATGGTGAAGGAAATATTTGTTGCTGCACCAGATGTAAAAATAGATTTTTACGACAATGGTGTAATTGACAATGATACTATTACTGTATATGATGACCATCAATTAGTGGTGAACAGCGGCAGGCTCAGCGAAAAACCCATTACAGTATACTTGCATCTGAGCAAAGAAAATCCAACACATGAAATTATTACAGTGGCCAATAATTTAGGCGATGTACCGCCCAATACTGCATTAATGGTAGTCACAGCCGGTAATGAAAGGCATGAAATTTTTATTACTTCTGATGAAGGCACCAATGCCAAAGTACTAATTACTTACCGACCCAAAACCATCCGGGCAGAAAAATATTAAAATAATAATGATGCAAATGCAAGCTTGTTTTAAGGTTTAAATTGTAATGAATCCAATAAACTACCACAAACAGTTTTTGCTTTTGGCAAATATGGATTTTGAATTTCAGAACAATTACTTAACCAATCGGCTCCGGCATTATTAAAAACAGTAGAACAATGAAAATGATATACTGTTTCTTTACTGTATTGAACGGTTCTAATTAAATCATATAACGCCTGGCTTACTGCAGCAAAACCTTTTAATTTTTCCTGCATATTTTGTTCACCAACCATACCCGCTAAATCTGCCTTTATGTTCGCAACATTTTGTTGTGCTGTTTCAATAATCACTGTATCTGCTTTCAGTAACTGAAACGGTAAACTATCGGCAGCAGTCATCATATCGGTAGCAGCTTTGTTCATAGTATTCATTTGTTGATGATACAATCCGTCAGACAATTGATAATACTGGTGCAGAAACACCGAAAATGCAGCATCAAATTTTATTTGGTGTTTCGATACCATGAGTGGCTCATCTGTATTTTCCTGAATAGGAACTTTATTATTGGTTTGATTACATGCTATTAATCCTATTACAACAAAACAACATACAAAACCCCAATGCCATAATTTCATACCATCAATTTTATACTGAATAATACATCAAATTTACTTAAACCTGCGCAAATCAGTTCTGAATTACCTTCAATATATTGATAATTAGATGCATGTCACTTATTGCATGCATGCATTCAAACCAGACAATTACCTTTGCAGCAAAACATACAAAAAAAAATGTTGATAGGTTTACAAAATGTTACGTTTGAATTTGGTGCAAGAGTAATTGTAGCAGATGCTACCTGGCACATACAGCCGGGTGACAGAATTGGATTAATTGGGTATAACGGAACCGGAAAATCGACCCTATTAAAGGTTTTGGTGGGCGAGTATACTCCATCAAAAGGCACAGTTGAAAAAGGGAAAGATACCACCATTGGGTATCTGCATCAGGATTTATTGAGTTTTGATACCAATGATTCCATTCTTGAAGTAGCGATGGGTGCCTTTGAAAAAGTAAAACAATTAGAAAGAGAAATTGCGGAATTGGGTAAAATTTTGGAAACAAAAGAAGACGAAGCACTTTTAATGGCATATACCGATAAGTTACACGAACTGGAAGTAGCCGGCGGTTATACCATTCATCACAGAACAGAGGAGGTATTACAGGGACTTGGCTTTCAAAATGCCGATCTGCACCGTCCTTACAAAGAATTCAGTGGTGGATGGCGGATGCGGGTACTTTTGGCCAAAATGATTTTACAACAACCCGATGTACTATTGTTAGATGAACCGACCAACCATCTTGACCTGCCTTCTATTGAATGGTTAGAAAAGTACCTAAAACACTATCAGGGTAGCGTGGTAATTGTCAGTCATGATAAGTTCTTTTTAAATAGAATGGTGAATAAAATCGTTGAATTGTACCAACAACAATTACATGTGTACGTGGGCGATTTTGATTTTTATGAAAAAGAAAAAGAGCTACGTATTGAACTGCAGCAAAAAGCATATGAAAATCAACAGGAATACATTCGCCAGCAGGAAAGATTCATTGAACGCTTTCGCTCAAAAGCCACAAAAGCAGCTGCTGCACAAAGTGCCATTAAACGATTAGACAAAATTGAACGCATTGAAAATGTTAGCCTTGAGCGGCCAAACATGAGAATAAATTTTCAAGTAGAAAAACAACCGGGTAAAATTATTTGCGAATTAAAAAATATTGATAAAAAATTTGGTATTTCCACCATTCTGCAAAATGCAAGTGCCGAAATAAACCGAGGCGATAAAATAGCACTAATTGGTGCCAATGGTAAAGGAAAATCTACTTTGTTAAGAATTGTTGCCGGTACTGAAACATTTGAGGGATTGCGCAATTGGGGCCATAATGTTGAGGAAAGTTTTTATGCGCAACACCAATTAGAGGCCTTAAACCTCAACAATTCAATTCTGGATGAAATGAAAGAATGTGGCAGCAACAAAAATGAATTGGAACTGCGCACCTTGTTAGGTTGTTTTTTATTCAGCGGGGACGACAGCGATAAAAAAATCAGATTACTCAGCGGAGGTGAAAAAGCTCGTGTTGCTTTGGCCAAAGTAATTGTAAGCCGAAGTAATTTTCTATTACTGGATGAACCTACCAACCACTTAGATATGCATTCTGTTGAACTATTGGCCGAGGCACTGAATAATTATGAAGGCAGTTATTTATTAGTTAGTCACGACCGGTTTTTTATCTCAAAAACAGCCAATAAAATTTGGGAAATTGTTGACCATCAGATTAAAGAATTTAAAGGAACTTATCAGGAATGGGTAGAATGGAATGAAAGAATGGCGAAGCAAAATTCTTCCAAAAAAGAAGGAAAAGCGGCAACACCTCAGCCGGTTAAGGAAGTAGCTTTTCAAAAAAATAACACCCCATTCAATCAACCCGAAAAACAACAAAAAAAGGAATTAGCACAGGTAAAAAGAAAATTTCAACAAACAGAGGCTTTATTAGAAACACTGAACGAGAAAAAATCAGCTTTGGAAATATCATTGGTACACCCCGATTTGTACAAGGATCCTGCAAAATTTTCTGAATTTGAAAAAGCCTATACTGCGATTCAAAATGAATGGGATGCCGCTCAGCAGCAATATGAAATTTTATTTGAAAAATTGATGGAATTAGAGGGTTAATAGCCCGGCATTACAACCTCAAGCACAATTTTATATTGTTGTTTTGAAAGCGTGGCAATGTTGATATTTTTTTGTAATTGCATGGTAACTACCGGATAAGTTGCTTTGGTAATATCAGAAAATTTTGCAAATACAACTTTTGCTTCTGCAGGGCTGTTTTTTCTGAAAATAATAAACATAGCCCTCTCCCATTGCAGCTTTTACATTATCAAAAGCGGCCTGATATTCACTAATGGCATTGGGTAACCCATCAAATCCGGATTGGAAATAGGTATAAAAAACGGTATCGTTATTGCTATGCCTCCTTTTTAAAACCATTGTTATTTTTTTTCTTTTTATTCACAGTTGCGCCAGCATGGCCTTAATAAAGTCGGACACCAGATAACTGATTAATTTTCCGGAAGCAATATTCTGACGGCCATCTTCCAGTCTGGTAGCAGCTTCGCAGATATGTAAATAGGCAGGCCGAGTATTCCATGCCATAAAATTAACATATTGCCGGGCATGGATAACACCAATACCTGTTGGGCTGCCGGCACTACTCAATACATTTTCAATAGCATCCACATCTAATTCAATGCCACATAAACCTCCTTCCGTAAAACCGGCAGCATGTGCCATTGCCTGTTGAAAACTACGTTTTTCGTGCAGAAAAATATCTTCGTACGTAATGCAATCAATAAAGGGATTGTTCACAATATCCATCCAGATGTTTTGTGCAATATAATTTTCATGAAGGCCCAGAATACAATATTTTTCCAAATAACCATCTTCTTCCGCATAGCGGAAAGCATTGCCACTATGCCTTCCTTCCATGGCACGGTAATCGGCATGCGCATCTAAATTAATTACATTTATCTGCGGCAAATCAATCATACCGGCTTTATACCAGCCTTTTGCAGCACCTTTAATACAGGGGTAGGCATTGTTATGGCCACCGCCTATAATAATGGGAATTTTTTTTTGCTGAGTTATTTCATGAATCATCTGTTCTACAGCATCATCAATGGTATTTACTGCATGTCGGTATGCTTCTATTTTTTCTTCATAATTATATGCATTCATTTCAATTATATCCTGTAAAGAACCAAAATCGAAATAGCCTGCCATTAGTATTTCCCGGCCATCTAAAAAATCGTTGCTTTGAATGTTGAGAAAAGTTTGCAAAAATGCTGACCAGGCGGTATGTGCGCCACCAATCCCTTCATTGGCCTTTATGCCAATATCTTCCGGAATACCCAGCACAACAAAATCCGCATCCGATTCCATCATACTTTCTCTAAATTGCTGCACCTGATGCATGGTCTGCACCCGCTCCCCTAATTTCGTTTCGTACCTGCGTATACGAACCAACGATAAAATGTCTTCTTTTTTAAATGGGTGCAGATAGGGCATAATTAAAAAGTTTATAAGTAATATAAAATTATTCGAAGCTTATTTATCTCCATCTTTTTTCTTTTTAAAAATCAGGTCAATTCCCTTTCCGATGGAGGATTCAATTCCTTTTGCTATGGGCGCTAATGGAATGCCATCATATTCATTTTCCTGATATGCATTATTTTGCTCCGGATAAATAATGATTTTATTATTCTCATCGAAATATTTTTCCAATTTATAGGGAATGTTTTCGAGAAAGCTATTATAAGACATTGTTCCCTTTCGGGAAGACACAAAAAACAACAAATCGGTTTTTACAATATTTCTTGATAAAATTAGGAAATCTTCCCAATTTGAAAATTCTTTGAAAGAAGGAACAAAATTAATTTTATTGAGGGTACAAAATTGTTGAATGGATGTATAGGTTTTGTTGCTTCCAAATATTAAAATAGGGATTGAGAGTTCC
Organism: Hydrotalea sp. GW822-HT8A01; assembly: GCF_058798575.1. NCBI lineage: Bacteria > Pseudomonadati > Bacteroidota > Chitinophagia > Chitinophagales > Chitinophagaceae > Hydrotalea > Hydrotalea sp. GW822-HT8A01. Next base: position 2,807,620 of record NZ_CM179506.1, on the reverse strand, counting down.
TGCGACAGATAAATTAACTTCTTTAACCAGGCATTAAAGCCTATTTCCAGTTCGGCAAGAGCCGGTATAATTACAACAATACGCTTATTATAAACAAATGGCTTCGATAAATGGGTAATGAAAATATTTTTATTAACTTTTGTTAATATATTTTCAAATTTATCGCTAATCAGGTTTTCCAAAATTCCATTTTTATGAGGCCAGCCTAATAAAATATAATCAGCCAATATTTCGCGGGTAATTCTTGAAATACCGCTGGAAACATTATGATCAATGGTAGTAACGGTATTAACCTTATTTTCAGTAGCAGATGCCTGTTGTATATATTTTTCTAATTTATTTTTCGATAATATAATATTTTTTTCTGCAGTTTCATCATTAGGAACAACTGTTAAAATAGTAACGGGATTAGCTGATTTTTTGTCTTTAATTAAAATAGCCAAATCCAATATTTTATCAACTGTTTCAACATTTGCAGTAGGTATTAAAATTTGTTCACTGTTCATTACACTCGATTCCAAGATATCAATTTCATTTTTTTCCTTATTCAGCAATATTTTTTTGGAAGCTTTTTCAGTTGCAAATGAAGAAAAAACACAAGTCACTAAAATCAGAATAATGGTACCATTTAAAATATTTTCATCAATAATATTAGCTCTGAACCCTACCAAAATAATAGCCAAAGTGGCAGCAGCATGTGAGCTGCTTAAACCAAAAATAAGTTGGCGCTGCGCTTTTGAGTACTTTAAAAATAATTGTGTAAGCCAGGCTGCAAGCCACTTGCCAGATAATGCCACTGCAATTAAAGTACCTGCAACAATTAAAGCAGCCGGTCCATGCGTAATTACACTCACATCAACAATCATTCCCACGGAAATCAGGAAAAAAGGAATAAACAGCGAATTACCCATAAATTCAATCCGGTTCATTAAGGCTGATGAATGTGGAATGAGTTTATTGAGTGCTAAGCCCGCAACAAATGCACCAATAATGGGCTCTACACCGGCTACTTCAGCCAGAAAGGCAGCAAAAAAAACTACAGCCAAAACAAATATATAATGTGAATGGCGTTCACTTTCTAATTCTCTGAAAAACCATTTGGCAATTCGTGGAACCAATAAAAACATGATGGCTGAAAAAATAGAGAGCGATACCAGCAACCGTATCCAAAAATCGGAGTTTAATGTTCCTGCATGATTACCCATAATAATGGCTAAAATAATCAGCACTGCAGTATCTGTTAATACCGTTGCCCCCACAGTAATAGCCACCGCCTGATTTTTAGCAATCCCTAATTTGCTGACAATAGGGTATGCTACCAAAGTATGTGTAGAAAACATACTCGCAGTTAAAAAGCTGGCATTTACATCGTATCCCAATAAATAATGACATACCGGAAAACCAATACCCAATGGGATGATAAATGTTAAAAAACCAAACAGGAAACTTTTATTTTTATTGGCCCTAAACTCATTAATATCTAATTCCAATCCTGCTATAAACATGATGTATAGTAAGCCGATGGTTGAAAATAAATCAACAGCCGAATTTTTTTCAAGTACATTAAAACCATGTGGCCCAATAATAACTCCTGAAATAATTAAACCTATAATTCCGGGTATGTTTAATTTTTTTAAAATAATGGGCGATAATAATATTATAAATAATATTAATGAAAATGTCAATACAGGATTTTGTAACGGTAATTGAAATTCATGGATAAAATGTTTGAAAAAATCGTTCATAAATTCAAAAATTAAAAGCTAAATGTTAACTGTTTTATTTATTAAAGCAATATAACAGAAAAGTTTTAAATAAAAATTTGGTGATTGCATTTTAACATTCGCGCTATTCTTACTTGAAATTGTTGGTTAAACCCATTTACCCTCAATCATTACCTTATCAACTACCGGCGTTCCAAAATGATAAGGTAAATAAGCAACTGACGGTATTGGTTTGGTGAAGATAAGATTTGCCTTTTTACCAATGGTAATACTACCAACTTCTTTTTCTACCCCCATGGCATAAGCACCATTCAGCGTAGCTGCATTAATGGCTTCTTCGGGTAAAAATTCATTTTGTATGCAGGCTAATGAAACAACAAAATTCATATTACCACTTGGCGATGAACCGGGATTATAATCAGATGCCAATGCCAGCGCACAATTTTCCTGTAACATTTTACGTACCGGTGCATATTGCATCCGTAGAAAAAAAGCAGCAGTAGGCAATATGGTTCCGATAGTGTCAGATGCTGCAAGGGCATGAATGGCTTTTTCGTTCATCGCTTCTAAATGATCAACGGATACGGCTTTGTATTTTACTCCCACTTCTACCCCACCACTAACAGACAGTTGATTTGCGTGCAATTTGGCAGGTAATCCATATTTATCAGCAGCTTCCAGAATTTTTTCTGTATCGCTCACACAAAAAAAATTTTGTTCACAAAATACATCAATATAATCGGCGAGATTCTCCGCTGCAATTTCGGGCAGCATTTCCTGAATAATGAGTTGAACATAGCCCTGTTTATTTTCACGATAAGTGAGCGGTATAGCATGTGCTCCCAAAAAAGTAGCTTTCACAGGCATGGGTGCAACCTCTTTCAAACGCCGAATTACCCGTAACATTTTTAATTCATCGGCTACCGTTAATCCATAACCACTTTTTATTTCAATAGCACCCGTTCCTAAATGCATTAATCCCTGTAATCGCATAAAGGCAGCTTCAAATAAAACGGATTCAGATGTTACCTGTAATGCAGCGGTAGAATGTAAAATTCCCCCACCCTTTGCAGCTATATCGGCATAACTCAAGCCATTCAATTTATCCACAAATTCCTGCTCCCTGCTTTTTGCAAATACCAAATGGGTATGGCTATCGCACCAGGCAGGCAGTACCGTGGCGCCACCGGCATCATACACGGCATCATAAGCCTTTTCAGGCAATGCATCCATGCTGCCATACGCATCAATTCTGCCTTTATGTATTACCATAAAAGCATTTTCAATTATTGGTAAACCAGTCATCGCTTTTCCTCTAAGCAACACAGTATGCGCCCGAACATTTAGCAACTGATGTATGTTAGTAATTAATAAATGCATGCCTGTATACTTTTATGCAACTGCGGTTCTAAAACAAATTCTAATATAAACCTTGTTACACTTATATTGCAATGGAACCGGCTAAAAATATGATTTGTTATGTACATATTGTAAGATACCCAAAATATTTGGGATTTTTTGGAATGCTTTCTATGGCTATTTTCAGAATTCCACTGTTTTTTAACAAATCGGTTCATTTTTATAAACTGCTGGGCTGCGGTAAAAATGGCAGTTTCGATTTACAACCCGACTGGCGGCAATGGGCTGTTCTAACCATTTCAAGTGTACAAGAAGATAGAGTTCATCATATAACCCCATTCATTCAATGGTGGTGGCAATTTTTTAAATGTGAATTACTCTGGTTAAAACTGCAACCTATTGAAGGCCATGGCAAATGGGATAAACAATACTGTTTTGGAAAGTTACCCCAAAAGTCGGAATATGAGGGCCCGATTGCCATATTAACAAGAGCTACCATTCGTAGCAGAAAAGTAAAACGATTTTGGCAACATGTAGATGCTGTTTCAGTAGAAATGCAACAGGCACAGGGATTAATTACTTCTATTGGCATTGGAGAGATGCCTTGGTTCAGAGGTGGAACATTAAGTGTTTGGGAAACAAAAGCACACATGCACTCATTTGCCTATTCACAACCTTTTCATCAAGAGGTAATTGTGAAAACCAGAAAAGAAAACTGGTATGCAGAAGATATGTTTGTACGTTTTATACCTTTAGCTGCTGAAGGAACTTTGCAGGGCATTGATCCTTTCATCGGAAAATTGTAACTTGCGCCTCAATGAATAGAACTTTTAGAAACATATTACCCTACATTATTCATTTTGCCTGGCTTTACGCCGGTCTAAATGCAATGCCTGATCATTAGCTTGGCAGCTATATACTTCCCATATTTTTTTGATTATAACAACGGATTACCACTTGTGTTTTTCCGTATTCCTCATTACTTATAACATAAAATTTTTTGTATATGCAAAATGCGCAAAGTTTATTTGTAAACTCTGAAATTGGTACCCTAAAACGATTATTGGTTCATAGTCCGGATAGCGGTTTGGGGAAAGTAGTTCCTTCAAAAGCGCAGGACTGGTTATTTGAAGATATTGTGCACTTAAATACCATTCGGAAAGAAGAATATGATTATTACACCAAAATATTGCTGCTTTTTTTAGATCCCGAAAAAATAAAGGATAAACTTCCTGAAATTGATGCAGAAAAAGCCAACCGAAGTTTTTATAAACCGGATAATCCTGCCTTCTTCAAATCGGATAAAGTAATTGAATTAGAATGGTTACTGGCTGAAATTTTAATGAATGATGCTATTAAACACAGTTTAGTTGCTTCGGTTTGTGCCATAGAGGGTTGCACTTTTAAAACACAGAATGCATTAATGGATTATGATGCAGTTGCATTAGCCAAAACATTTATCAGCGGTTCAGCAAAAAACAAAGAAATGCTGTTTGCACCCATACCCAATTTTATTTTTACACGAGATATTGGCATTACTATTAAAGATCATGTTTTATTGAACAAACCTGCTAAAAAAGCAAGAACCAGAGAAGCTTTGCTGGCGAAATATATTTTCTTTAACCACCCATTTTTTAAGGCATACCAGCAGAATATCATTGAATTAACCGATACCTATCAAAATCTTTTATTACCAAAAGAGGAAGATGAGAGAAAAATTACTTTAGAGGGAGGCGATATTATGGTGATCAGTAATGATCATTTACTGGTGGGGGTTAGTGAAAGAACATCGCCGGAAGCAGCAGCTAAAATTGCACATATCGTATTTAAGAAAAACCTGATGGAAAAAGTAACCATCATTAAAATACCCAAAAAACGCGATTACATGCATATTGATACCGTTTTTACACAGGTAAAAAAAAATGTATGGGTAATGTTGGGTAATTTTTCAAAAAAGGCAGTTTTACATGAAGATGAAGATGCCATTGAACGCACACTGGAACTGAAAAAAGATGAAAAAATAAAGATTAAACAATTCCATAAAAACGATCCGGAAAATAGTGTACATTTCGATAGTCTTGAAGAACTGCTGATAGATATCAGTAAAAACGATTTTCATTGCAGGGAAGCAGATATTAAAATTATTTTTTCGGGCAATAATGAATTTCCTTATAGCGCCAGAGAGCAATGGACAGACTCCTGTAATTTATTGGCTATTAAAGAAGGGGTAGTTTTGGGCTACGACCGAAACGACAAAACCGCCGAAGCATTTAAAGCAGCAGGTTTTCAGGTAATACATGCCAAAGAATTAATTCCACAAATTGTTTTAGGAAAAATTAATACACAACAAATTACGGATACCCTTATTTTAATGCCATCTGCAGAATTATCGAGGGCCAGAGGCGGTTTTCATTGTATGAGTATGCCCTTATTAAGAGAAACAGTTAATGAATAAGTTATGCAAAACACTTCCCATTTATTAATGATACGTCCGGTTAAGTTTTCATTTAATGAACAAACTGCCGTGAATAATGCTTTTCAGCAAAATGATACCAACAATAATGTAGCAGAAATGGCAGCCCGTGAATTTGATGCTTTTGCACAAAAATTACAGGCCAATGGTGTAGATGTTACCATTGTGGAAGATACCCCCGAACCGTATACACCAGATTCAATTTTCCCGAACAACTGGATATCTTTTCATGAAGATGGAAACATTATTTTATATCCCATGTTTGCAGTTAACCGGCGTGCCGAGCGGAAACCACATGTATTGAAAGCCATTGAAAAAAAATTCAGGATTCAAAATAAAATTGATTTAACTGCATTAGAAGCCAACCATCAATTTTTGGAAGGTACAGGCAGTATGGTTTTAGATCGTGATCATAAAATTGCTTATGCCTGTTTATCGCCCAGAACCCACATGAGTGCATTAAACAATTTTGCTGAAAAAACCGGTTTTACAACAGTTGCTTTTCACGCAAACGATCGAAATGGTTTGCCCATTTACCATACCAATGTAATGATGTGTGTGGCAGATCAATTTGTTGTGGTTTGCATGGAAAGTATTACGGATGAAAATGAAAAAAAATTAGTGCGTGATGCCATTCATAAAACGGATAAAAGCATTATCCCCATTAGCTTCCATCAAATGGAACATTTTGCCGGCAATATGTTACAGGTGCAAAACAATAGGGGCGAAAAACTGCTGATTATGTCAACACAGGCCTATGAAAGTTTAACTGCTGACCAAATAAAAATTTTAGAAAATTATAATCGCATCATTCATTCCAGCTTAAATACTATTGAAACAAATGGCGGTGGCAGCGCCAGATGTATGCTGGCAGAAGTGTTTTTACCAGTTCAACAGGCACAATAAATAACAACTATTTTAGCTGAGCAGGTTGCACCGGCATTTGCAGCAGGTGCTTAACCTGCTTTTCGCGGTATTGCAAACCCGATAATAATGTGAGTTGTGCGGCACTTAATTGTTGCTGCAATTGTTTGTCAATTGATTTCTGTGCCTGTAATGCAACAAAGTAATCTTGTATAATAATAAGGTCGTGCCAATTACCGATTGCTTCTTGCAAATTATTAAAATAAGGAAAATGCGCTTCTTCAAAATCATCCCCTTCAATAGCCACCCATCGAATAGCATTCATCCAACGTTTAATTTTTTTTCTGAAGTCGTGCCACTCTTCTATCGTTAAATTTTTTTTCAACTGTTCTTGAATTTCAATTTTCAATTTTTGCATGTATTGTTCGGGTAAAAGCGCATTGGTTTCCTCAACCAAAGGGCCACAAATATCAATCACCTTTTGCAGGGCTTGTTTGTGTTTTGGTATATGTTGTAAAAAAATATGTTGCGAATACAATAAAGAACCTTGTAACCCCAACATGGTTTCTAATTCGTTCATTTTATGCTGCTGCAGCCATTGTTGCAACAATTGTGTTTCACGTAATACCCCGGCTTCATCAAAAACAGAAGCCACTAATTTCGCTGCTTTTTTGATGCGATGCCTGGGATAAACTGTTTTTAAAAAATGTAAAATGGTTTTGAATTTCTTCAATTCAATCCGCATATCATGCAGTGCAGTGCTGCTGGCAGTTAATTCTACCTCATAAAGATTGTTGAAAACATTCTTTACCCTGAGTGCATAATATTTTTGAAATGGCGATGCCATAAAAATTGAATACCTCTTTTATGTAATAAAATAGTTATTACATTGGCACATAAATTTACAACAACGGTTTCATTCCTGCATATTTTATGGCTTGAACTTATCAAACAGCATCATTTTACTGGTATGAAACCTGTTTTTCAAAACTCAACCGGATGGCTGTTTCAAAATCAGTAGTAGTATAACCCAATATTTTTTCTGCTTTTTGAATGTTTAATCCACCTTGTTTTGCTCGCTTTACCGGTTCAGGAAAATCATTTGCTGTTACGGCTTTCAGGGTATGTTTAGGCAATTGCAGTATGTCTGCCATTGTAACTGCCATTTGGTAAGGCGTAATGTAGGTACTGCCGGACAAATGAAATGTACCTGTTGAACCAGTGTCTATAATTTGATGCAAGCCTTTACAAAAATCTACAATGAATGTTGGAGTGCGGTACTGGTCGTTTACAATTGGAAACACTTCCTGCTGTTGAATTTTATCATACACCTGATGCAAAAAATCTTTTCTCACACCTTTTATTTCCGGGCCAAAAACAAAACTCGGCCGCACTACTGTAACCGGTTGGGATGTTTGCAATAAACATAATTCCGCCATCAATTTTGAAGCACCATAAAAATTAAGTGGTTGCTTTACATCTTCTTCCGCATTAGGCCCATTACCCCCGAACACAAAATCGGTTGATATAAATATGAAATGTACAGCCTGATTCAGGTTTGCTGCCTCCATTAAAAGGTGATGTGTTCCCAACAAATTTACCTGCAGACAGGCTTCCTGATTCAATTGGCATTCATCCGGCTTACTCATGGCTGCAGCATGCAATATCACATTGGGCTGATATTGCTCCAATACTTTCCGAATATTTTTTCTATTGGTAATATCCATCGTGGCATAACCATTCGGTATATCAATACTACAAACAGGCTTGGTTCCTGTAGCCACAAAATTTAATTTGTGTTGTAAACAATATTGAATGAAATGTGCACCAATAAAACCGTTGGCACCGGTAATTAAAATTTTCATCACCAATACTACAAAATTAATACATGGATGAAACTATTTTCTGCTATTGCATCATTTTGAAAGAAATATTTTTAACGACAGTATATCCCCCAACATATTCATATTCTACACATAGAAACACTTCTTAACCCATAATTGGATATGTATATCAATTAATTTGACAAAAATCAAATGATACAGCAAATATGCCCTACAAACCAATTTGCCATTATGTTTTGATAAAGAAAAATTTAATACCCCGGGGCTAAATGGTGGTATACCGGTAATTGCTTACTTTTGCACCTTCAAAATAAAAAGCCTTGTGCTTTAAAAATTATTAACAAAACCATTGATAGCCGATAATTTTTTAATTAAAAATGACAGACAAGAAAAAAGTTACGAAAATAGGTGTATTAACATCGGGTGGTGATGCCCCCGGTATGAACGCAGCCATTAGAGCTGTTGTTAGAACGGGCTTATATTATGGCCTGGAAGTATTTGGTATTATGCGGGGGTATAATGGTATGTTGGAAGATGATATTATACCCATGAACAGCAGAAGTGTTGCCAATATCATTCAACGTGGCGGCACCATTTTAAAAACAGCCAGAAGCAAAGATTTTTTTGAAACCGAAGGCAGAAAGAGGGCTTATACCAATTTAAAAAAATATGGCATTGATGGACTGGTGATTATTGGAGGAGATGGAAGTTTTAGAGGCGCACAACGTTTTGCCAACGAATTCGATATTCCCTGCATAGGTATACCCGGCACTATTGATAAAGATATGGCAGGTACTGATTATACCATTGGTTTCGATACTGCCGTAAATACTGCTGTGGATGCCATTGATAAAATAAGAGATACAATGGATGCACACGACCGTTTATTTATTGTAGAAGTAATGGGCCGTGATGCGGGTTACATTGCTTTACACAGCGGAATTGCAACCGGTGCAGAAAATATTTTAATTCCCGAAACTAAAACTGATATTGAAGAACTCATACATTCATTAACAGAAAAAGAAAAACGGAAAAAATTAGTAAATTTAATTGTTGTGGCTGAAGGTGAAGAATTTGGCGGTGCAGAAGAAATTGCCAAAGTAATTAAAGAAAGAGTGCCCAACGCCGATACCAGGGTATGTATTCTGGGGCATATTCAGCGCGGGGGCGCTCCAAGCTGTCACGACAGACTGGTAGCCAGCCACATGGGCTATTATGCTGTAGAAAGTTTGTTAATTGGCAGGCATAATGTAATGGTGGGTGTTATCAATAATAAAATTCATTATACCCCATTGGATATGGCCGTAAAAGAAAGGCAGGCTATTGGGCAGGAATGGATGAAAATTGTAAAAATTCTTGCATCTTAATTATTTAGCAAAGCAAACAAACCAACTATATGTCTAAAAACATTGACAAGTACCTATACTCAGAAATGAACAAAGAAGCAGGTATTGAACACGCTTATCACAGAACCAAAATTGTTGCAACAGTTGGCCCCGCCTGTAATACTTATGATAAATTGTTGGGCCTCGTTAAATCAGGTGTTAACATTTTTCGGCTTAACTTTTCTCATGGCACACATGAAGATAAACTCGAAATTATTCAATATATCAGAAAAATTAATGCAACACAACCTTATAACATTTCCATTTTAGGCGATTTGCAAGGCCCTAAATTACGCGTAGGCGAAATTGAAAATGGTTCGCTGCAAATTAATCCGGGCGATATACTCACTTTTACTTCAAAAGAAAAAGTAGTAGGTACAAAAGAAAAAATTTATGTATCGTATCCCAATCTGCACAATGATGTGGAGATTGGCAATAAAATTTTAATTGATGATGGCAAGTTGGAAGTGGTAGTAGATTCCATCACTGCTTCCGGCGATGTAAAAGTAAAAGTAACTTATGGCGGAATATTATTACCCAAAAAAGGCGTCAATCTTCCCGATACGAAAATATCCCTTCCTTCCATGACGGAAAAAGATATTACCGATTTTGAATTTATTGTTGACAATGAATTAGACTGGATAGCCCTTTCATTTGTAAGAAAAGCAGAAGATATTATTGACCTGAAAAGAAGAGTGCAGGAAAAGAAAAGCAAAATTAAAGTGATGGCAAAAATTGAAATGCCCTCCGCTTTGGTTGATTTAAGAAATATTATTATTGAATCGGATGGTATTATGGTGGCCAGGGGCGATTTAGGTGTTGAATTACCGGTTGAAAAAGTACCGATGGCACAACGCGATATTATTCGCAAATGCATACACAGAGCCAAGCCCGTTATTGTTGCAACACAAATGATGGAAAGTATGATGGACAGGGTAAAACCCAACCGCAGTGAAATTACAGATGTTGCCAACGCTGTTTTAGAAGGTGCCGATGCAGTAATGTTAAGCGGTGAAACCGCAACAGGTAATCACCCGCAATTGGTGGTGGAAACCATGCGTAAAATTATTACAGAAGTAGAAAATACGGAATACAGATATAACCGCGAAGAAGATTTAAAACCACAGCCCCACTCGCCTTCCTTTTTAAGTGATGCCGTTTGTTACAATGCCTGTAAAATGGCAGAAGATGTAAATGCACAGGCATTGATTGGTATGACGCAAAGTGGTTACACTGCCTTCATGTTGAGCAGTTACAGACCCAGAGCACCATTGTATATTTTTACAAAAGAAAAAACTTTGGTGAACCAATTAAGTTTAAGCTGGGGTGTCAGGGCTTTTCACTATGATGAAGAAGAAAGTTTGGATGATATTATCTTCGATCAAATTAATATTTTAAAACAACGTGGTTTCATAAAACCAAATGATGTGGTAGTAAATACAGGAAGTACACCTGTTGATAAACATTTGCCTACCAACGTATTAAAAGTTACAAAAATTGATTAATAGCAAATCATTCGTTTTTCATAAAAAAAGATTCTTCAAATGAAGAATCTTTTTTATTTTCATAACGCTCAACAAAATAAACTGCCATGCGAAATTTTTTTTGCTTACTCTTCCTGATCCCCATCATTTCTATTGCACAAAACACTGATTCTGCCTGGATTGTACAAAACTACATCAAAAAAGAAGTGTACATTCCTATGCGGGATGGTGTTAAATTATTTACATCTGTTTATATTCCAAAAGATGTTTCAGAAAAACATCCCATTTTAATGACACGCACCCCCTACTCTTGTGCCCCTTATGGCGAAAATGAATTTAGAAAATTTTGGCGTAACCATTATAAAACCTATTTAAAAGAAAATTTTATTATGGTGATACAGGATGTTAGAGGACGCTGGATGAGCGAAGGAGAATTTGTTAATATTCGTCCCTATCTACCCAATAAAAAAAATAAAACAGATATTGACGAAGCATCAGACACCTATGATACCATTGACTGGTTAATACACAACATAAACAATAACAATGGTAACATAGGCGTATTTGGCATTTCTTATCCCGGCTTTTATACCGCTATGGCTGCATTAAGTAATCACCCTGCATTGAAGGCAGTAAGTCCGCAGGCACCGGTTACCGATTGGTTTATGGGGGATGATTTTCACCATAATGGTGCATTCTTTGCCATGGATGCATTTGCTTTTTACTCATCGTTTGGAAAACCGCGACCTAAACCCACTACCGTTGGTCCAACTGCTTTTAATTACCCAATCAAAGATAATTACAGGTTTTATCTTACCACCGGCGCATTACCCAATTTAACCCGTTTATTGGGCGATAGCATTGCATTTTGGAATAATTTGATGAATCACCCCAACTACAATGCCTGGTGGCAGGAACGTAATGATCGGAATTTTATGCAACATATTTTACCCGGAACAGCATCATTGGTGGTGGGTGGATTATTTGATGCAGAAGATTGTTTTGGTGCATGGAATTTATACAAAGCCATTGAAAGCAATGCAAAAAACAATAACAAATTAGTGATAGGCCCATGGTATCATGGCCAATGGGCAAGCGGTAATGGCACACATTTAGGAAATATTTATTTTAATAGCAATACGTCAGACTGGTATGCACAGCATATTGAAATTCCGTATTTTAATTATTACTTAAAAGGAATTGGAACAGTTGATAGTATTGCAGAAGCCAATATATTTTTTAGTGGCGCAAATGAGTGGCACCGTTTCAATGCTTGGCCACCCGATAACACACAACCACAACCTGTTTATTTAGAAAAAAATGGAGTGCTCTCTTTTTTATCTAAAAAAGAAAAAGCCATTAGTTATGATGAATACATCAGTGATCCCGCAAGGCCGGTACCGTATACTGCCGGTATACATGAATACAGAACCAGGGAATATATGGATGATGATCAGCGTTTTGCCGCCACAAGGCCGGATGTTTTGGTATATGAAACACCACCGTTAGAAGAAGACATAACACTTGCAGGGCCGCTTATGGCACATTTAAAAGTAAGTATTTCAACTACCGATGCCGATTTTGTGGTAAAATTAATTGATGCTTTTCCGGAAGATTTTAGTTATACCATACACCAAACCTACCCAATGGGCGGATATGAAATGCTGGTTCGTGGTGAAATTATGCGTGGCAGATACAGAAACAGTTTCGAAAAACCGGAGGCTTTTATACCTAACGTACCCACTATTGTGCAATACACAATGCCCGATGTTGCACACACTTTTAAAAAAGGTCATAAAATAATGATACAGGTACAAAGCAGTTGGTTTCCTTTGGCAGATAGAAACCCACAACAATTTATTGACATATACCACGCAAAAAACAGCGACTTTAAAAAAGCAACCATTCGAGTCTTTCATCACGATTCGTATGTACAGCTTCCTATTTTACCCAATTTTAAATAACAATTGAAGACGATAATATGCTATTCATCCATACTATCCAATTGAATACATCATTACAATTTTTATAAACAACCCATCATGAAAAAAACATTATATCTGTTTCTGCTTTTCGCCACAAAAATGCTTGTAGCCCAAAATGCAAACATTCGCATTATACCGGAACCAGTAAAACTCACCGTTCAAAAAGGTATTTTTACCATTACCCCAAAAACGGCTTTGGTAGTTTCTGATAAAGGCGATTTACATGCTGCAAATTTTTTCAATCAATACCTGAAAAAATATTATCATTTTCAATTACAGATAAAAGAACATCCCACACCCGGCAGTATTACCATCCATACAAAAAAATTCATCGAAGCACCCAATAATCCTGAGTTTTATTCATTCCAATCAAAGCCATCGGGTATTGATATTTCAGGTAATAGCTACGCAGGCAGTTTTTATGGCATTCAAACTTTAATTCAATTATTACCGGTAAATGCTACCGCAAACCAACTCAATATTGCTGCAGTGAATATTGAAGACCAACCACGTTTTACATACAGAGGAATGCATTTAGATGTAGGACGACACTTTTTTTCGGTTGACTTTATTAAAGAATACATTGATTTAATTGCGTTGTACAAAATGAACACCTTCCACTGGCATTTAACCGAAGACCAGGGGTGGAGAATAGAAATTAAACAATATCCTAAACTAACTTCTGTTGGCGCATATCGCAACGGTACCATTATTGGCCATGCGCCGGGTACAGCAAATGATGGTTTAAAATATGGTGATTATTATACCCAGGAACAAATTAAAGAAGTAGTACAATATGCTGCCGATCGTTTTATTACAGTAATACCCGAAATTGAAATGCCCGGGCATGCATCTGCTGCCATAGCTGCTTATCCTGAGTTAAGTTGCTTTCCCGACAAAAATACGCCTACACCCAAAAACAAAAATTTATGGAGTGGCGATACCACCGGCAAACAAGTACAACAAAGCTGGGGTGTGTTTGATGATGTATTTTGTCCGAGTGATTACACCTTTCATTTTCTGGAAAATGTATTAGATGAAGTAATGGAATTATTTCCTTCAAAATATATTCATATTGGCGGTGATGAATGTCCCAAAAACTATTGGAAAGCATCGCCATTTTGCCAGCAACTGATGAAGGAAAAAGGAATAAAAGATGAACATGAATTACAGAGCTATTTTATTCAGCGCATTGAAAAATATATTAACATCAAAGGCCGGCAAATTATTGGTTGGGATGAAATTTTAGAAGGCGGCCTTGCCCCCAATGCCACGGTAATGAGTTGGCGTGGCGAAAAAGGAGGTATTGAAGCTGCCCAACAAAAACACAATGTAATTATGACACCCGGTGCATGGTGTTATTTTGACCACAGCCCCAATAAGCAGGAAGATTCACTTACCATTGGAGGCTATACCCCTGTTCAAAAAGTGTACAGTTATGAACCCGTTCCCAAAGAATTAAGTGCGGATGAAGCAAAATATGTTTTGGGTGCACAAGGCAATGTTTGGACAGAATACATGCAATATCCCACAAAAGTTGAATACATGATATTACCGCGGATGAGTGCTTTGAGTGAAGTGCTTTGGAGTCCTGCCAATAAAAAGAATTGGAACAATTTTGAAAATAAATTAATAAAAGATACCAAACGCTATCAGCTATGGCAAGTTCATTTCAACGAAAAATGGAATCAAAATGCAAATTCAAGTAATTAAAAACGCAAACGCTTGCCATTATTATCCATTTTTAAATAAAGAGTTGTACTTTTAGCCTGCAAAAAAACGCAAACTATTTTGTTATGTCCGCACCAGTCAAACCACACAAATTAGACATTGATTTAATTGACAGTTTTGAAAAAATTCCTGTAAAAATTTTCGATAGTTCTAATGATGGCTCTTTATTTGTTGCCCGTGAAATTGCCGCTTTGATTAAAGCAAAACAAGCCAAAAATGAAACCTGTGTGCTGGGATTGGCCACCGGATCAACGCCATTACGGTTATATACACACTTGGTGAATATGCATCGGAATGAAGGGCTTAGTTTTAAAAATGTAATTACATTCAATTTAGATGAATATTATCCCATTGAGCGAGATGCCCTGCAAAGCTATTGGAGCTATATGCATCGACACTTATTTAACCACATTGATATTTTACCGGAAAATATTCATTTACCCAATGGCGAACTATCGAAAGAAGCAACAAAAAAAGCCTGCGAAATATACGAACAAATGATAGAAGATGCCGGTGGTATTGATTTGCAAATTTTAGGAATTGGTACCAATGGACATATTGGTTTTAATGAACCCGGCTCCAGTATTTTTTCTAAAACCAGGTTGGTATCATTAGATAATTCAACCCGTATTAATAATGCATACGAATTTCAAAATATATCAGAAGTACCTCGGATGGCCATTACCATGGGTATCGGCACAATTTTAAAAGCAAAAAAAATATTATTAATGGCATGGGGCTTAAAAGCGCCCATTATTGCTAAAAGCGTGGAAGGTGCCGTAACAGAACAAATCCCTGCCAGTATTTTACAACAGCACAACGATTGCACCTTTGTGATTGACCAAAGTGCAGCAGCCGAACTTACCAGGATAAAATCACCATGGTTAACGGGTGAGATTGAATGGACTCCGAATATGATTAAACGGGCAGTTGTAAACATGGCTTTAAAATTGAACAAACCTGTTTTAAGTTTAACAACACATGATTATAATGAAAATGGCCTGAGTGATTTATTGGTTGAAAAAGGAGATGCTTACGATATTAATTTGCAAGTCTATTATATGCTACGCGATAGCATTACAGGATGGCCTGGTGGAAAACCCAATGCCGCTATTCCGGGGCATCCAGAAAGAAGTAAGCCATATCCTAAAACATGTTTAATTTTTTCTCCTCATCCTGATGATGATATTATTAGCATGGGTGGCACTTTTATGCGCCTGCACGATCAGGGACACGATGTGCATGTGGGTTACCAAACCAGCGGAAATATTGCCGTAACCGATGAATTTGTAACACGGTTTTTAGATTTTGCCGTAGGCTTCGAAGAACAATTTGGTATTGACAATAAAAAAAGCGAACAAATACTCTCAGAAGCTAAAAGATTTTTAGCCTCCAAGAAAAAAAATGAAATTGATACACCTGAAATTAGGGCCATTAAAGGATTGATAAGAAGATGCGAAGCCCGTGCTACCTGCCGATATGTAGGTATTGGCGATTCAAATGCTCATTTTATGAACCTGCCATTTTATGAAACAGGTACCATAGAAAAAAATCCCTATACAGAAAAAGATATTGAAATTACTATTGAACTTTTACAAAAATTAAAGCCCCATCAGGTGTATTGTGCCGGCGATTTAGCCGATCCACACGGCACTCATAAAGTTTGTTTAGATATTGTATTAGAAAGTTTGAAACGAATTAAAGCTTCAGGCGAAAAATGGATTGAATACTGCTGGTTATGGTTGTACAAAGGTGCCTGGCAGGAATGGGATATTTCTGAAATAGAAATGGCCATACCTATGAGTCCCGATCAGGTCATGAAAAAACGTTTTGGTATTTTTATTCATCAATCACAAAAAGACATGGTGCCTTTTCAGGGAAGTGATAGCAGAGAATTTTGGCAAAGGGCTGAAGACAGAAATGCTACCACTGCGCAACTGTATGCCAGCCTTGGGCTTACACAATATGCAGCAATGGAAGCATTCGTAAGATGGCACTATTAAAAAAATATCTGCTATCTTGCACCGGTGATGCATGAGAAAAAAATACTGCACCAGCAATGGAAAAGTGCATGGCAACAACACTATTTCAAATCGAAATTAATTAGCGGTGTGCTTTTACTGATTATTTTACTGGTTATCCTGCCTTTTTATTTTCAAAATATTGAAAACAGAGATGGGTTTCAGTTAAATGATTGGCTGGTGAATCATTTTGCCCCCATGAATGTATCCACTCCCATTTTTATTATCATCTGGATTATGGCAGGAATGCTTATTCGGAATGCCCTCATAGATCCGAATATTTTCATTTTGTTTTTATGGTCATTTATTTTTTTAACCATTTCCAGGTTATTGACCATTTATTTTGTGCCGCTAAACCCGCCTAATGATTTAATTCCGTTGGTAGACCCTATAAGTAATAGATTTTATGGTGGAGGCTTCGTGACTAAAGATTTATTTTATTCAGGGCATACATCTACACAATTTCTAATGTTTCTTTGCTTTAAAAATAAAAATTTAAAACTGGCGGCATTACTTTCAACAATTGCAATTGGCATATTGGTTTTAATACAACATATACATTACACCATAGATGTAATTTCTGCACCACTATTTGCATATGCTGTATTTGTAATTGCCAAAGCATGGGTTGCGCCTGCTGTATCCTATCCTCATGCCGCTTAATTTAAAAGGCTTCTCCTAACTGTAAATAAAATCCCTGATTATTACCCTGCCCTATGCCATAATCTAAACGAAGATTTAGTTTTTCTTTTTTGGTTAATCGTATTCGCAAACCTGCACCATAAGCATACTTCAATCCGTTTAAAGCAAAATCATCTATTGCATGCCCCACTTCACCACTGCTACCAAATAAAGCAATACCTACACTTTTATAAATAGGTACTCTGTATTCAGCCTGCAAAACAAAAGCCTGTTTGTCTCTGTACCTGCCGCCATAATAACCACGCATGCTATTGGCACCACCTAACGAGGCCAAACTTCTTAATGGCACTTCAGCGCCAATATTAGAAAAACTAAATCCCTGTAATGCCAATACCTGTTTTCGGTAAATCCTTAAAAATTTGCGTAGATCAACTACTAAGTTGGTATAATTAAAAGAGGAACCGATTAAAGGATCAAAATGATTAAAATAGATCTGTGCAAAATTGCCTTTATCCGGCGCAAATGCATCATTTCTGTCATCATACGTTAAACTTAATCCCAGGCCAGAAACAAAATACCCTGATCGGCCTGCAATATTTTCCTGATCAAATAAACCACCAGTTATATAATTAATTTTATAAACATGTTGCATTTCATACAACACCCCACCAAAAAAATGGTGCCCTAAATTCCGCAATAAATGCAAGTATAAATAATACTGTTGAAAACTATAATGCTCCACTATAGAATCTGGTGTTGTATTACCAATACCCCAAAATTTATCAGGAAAAGAACTATACGAAATTTGTTCATTCAAAATATATTTTTCATTCTTAAAATATTCAGCACCATTGATTGCTGTAATAAATTGTTTTTTTAGTGAATACAACACAACCGACTGTATATTAGATGTTCGGGAAGTGGTATCAGATTTAGATAAACGGAAAGTTGCCGAACCGGCCAGTCCAAATGACCAATTAGTTTCAATTGATTTTGCAATAACC
Organism: Hydrotalea sp. GW822-HT8A01; assembly: GCF_058798575.1. Lineage (NCBI taxonomy): Bacteria > Pseudomonadati > Bacteroidota > Chitinophagia > Chitinophagales > Chitinophagaceae > Hydrotalea > Hydrotalea sp. GW822-HT8A01. The sequence goes on along the minus strand of NZ_CM179506.1, from coordinate 2,789,104 downwards.
GGGAAATACAATATTTTTTTTGAAGGAAGGGTATCTTTTTTAAACGTTTGCGCAAATGAGTAGCCATTCATCAGCACAAAAAATAAAAAAAACAGTAAGTAAGCTATCTTCAACATATGGGTTAGTACTCAAAAATATAGGTAAAAACGATGTAAAACACGAAAGGGATGCTAAATTGAAAGATTTAATTTACTTTTAGTTCACGTAATGTTTACAATTTTATAATAATTAATTAACATTGCAGTTACTTTGATAAACATAACCCTCGAATGAACAAATGGAATAGTAATTTTAAATTAGGTGATATTATAACTGTGGAACAAAAAGAATTTTTCGATAAAAACGGTGTCATTGTTTTTAGAGATTTTCTAACTCCCCAAGAAATATCCCTTTATTTAAATGAATTACACCGGCTTGAGCATGTTTGGCTTGCTGAAGGACGCGATAAAATAAATGGCGTTCCATTAAAATTTGGCAAGGATGAACAAGATAACAAAACCATACAAAGGCTTTGCTTTACATCATTGTACAGCGATGCACTTCATAATTTACTAGGGGATGAGCGCTTAAAAGCTTTGATAGCTCTGCTGGGTCCTTATGAAGGTCGTATAGCAGAAAATGAAAAAGATGGTTTGGTGATCAATAATTATATCAATATACCCAACAGTACTTTTACCCAAATGGGTTGGCATACCGACAGTCCCAGAGATTTATTTTTAGGACAAAAAATTATGCCCATGCTGAATGTGGGTATACATTTAGATACTTGTTTATTTGAAAATGGCGGTCTGCGTGTTTTACCCGGAACACATAAGCAAAACATTTTACAATTACTGTTTGGTAAAAAGTATTTTGTTGATTACAGCGATGACCCCAGAGAAGTTGGGTTTGATATTTTTGCCGGCGATTTAACTGTACATGATGGTCGTACCTGGCATCGGGTAAAGCAATCTCCTTTAGTGGGTGAAGCCAGCAGAAGAAGAGTAATGTATGTACCCATTATTACCGGTAAATTTAAACCCAAACACGAAAAAAGTAAAACGCCTTTTTACCACCGTTTTACAAGTGCCGTACACCATTAAAAGAAAAGCTATTTAATTAACCTGGCTTTGTTATATTGCAGTAAATCTTTATTGCATTTTGATATGAAACCTTATATACTTATTACAGGTTCCAGTAAAGGCATTGGCAAAGCCATGGCCGAATTATTAGCTAAACAAAAAAACAACCTGTTACTGATTGCAAGAAGCGAACAAATTTTAGCAAGTTTTTCAAAAGAATTGGCCGATAAATGTGGCATTGATGTGCAATATCTGGTAATAGATTTAGCGAAAGAAAATGCAGCTGAAAAAGTATATAATTGGATACAACACAACAACTATCCTATACAGGCCCTGATTAATAATGCCGGTTATGGATTAAGCGGTTCTTTTGAAAAGTATCCGCTGATGCAACATGAAGATATGATGCGCTTAAACATGCTGGCACCCGTGCAGCTTACTTATTTGTTACTTCCACTTTTAAAACAACAAGCCAGAAGTTATATTCTGAATGTTGCCAGTGCTGCAGCCTATCAGGCTGTACCGGGTTTAACTTTATATGCTGCCACCAAATCTTTTTTACTCAGTTTTAGCAGGGGTTTACAATATGAATTAAAAAATACCAATGTAACAGTAACCGTTGTTTGCCCCGGTGCAACAGATACTGATTTTCCGAACAGAGCACAAGTTGGTTTAAAAGCACAAAAAGCGGCAGCGCGTTTAAACATGTCTGCTAAAGATGTGGCTACTATGGCAATTCATGCCATGTATGCCGGCAAAACAGAAAAAATTACAGGCTGGATGAACCAATTAGGTGTATTTTTTGCCTGGTTACTCCCTAAAAAATGGATTGAAAAAGCTGCTGCAGGAATTTATAAGGAATAAAATTTTTCATTACCTTTTTGCTTTTAAAGATTAACCCTTTATATTTGCAGCCCTAATTAGGGCTAAGGCCCCGTAGCTCAACTGAATAGAGCATTTGACTACGGATCAAAAGGTTTCAGGTTTGAATCCTGACGGGGTCACAAAAAATTTAAAGAGGCTGTATCAAAAGTGCTATGCAGCCTCTTTTTACTCGGTAAGAGAGGGCATTGGGGCATTGGAGAAAATTTTCGTTTATGCAAATCTCAGCCCCTTCATTTTGCTTTTGATACATCCTCTTTTTTTGTATCAATTATTTATATTTAGGTTTCAGGCTACTTCGACCCAGGTATGATCAGTTAATAACTGAACAGATGCCAAAAATTGTTTAAAGGGCCCACTGCCCGCCCACTCCTTGGGTGCAACCAATGACAATAAATAATTACCATCTTTTTTCTCATATAAATAATACACCTGTCCAATTTGTGGTTTGAAGTTGATTTGGGCATCATAAATCATTAAACTTAATTCCCGGCGTTTTCTGATTTCCTGAGCCTGTCTGGCTAGTAATTCAATTTGTTGTTTAATTTGCTCTAACTGCATATTGGTTTGTTCTTCCATTGCAGTTAATGCTTTATGCTTAATCATTCCTTGTTTGGTTGGTTGAATGACTACACTGCCCACTGATGAAGCATAAGGCAATACACTCATTTGTTTGTGATATACCTCTTTATTCACAAATGCAGCGCCATTAGTAGTAATGCCCTCATAAACCAATTCAAGAAACCAATTTGATAAAATGCGATGTTGCACAGATAACACCTGAGCTTCATTTTTATAAAAAGTATGAATTAGCGTGGAGGTATCGGGTATAACTGCTGTTACGGTATCTGCTAATTCCTGGTATTCACAGGGTTGCTGGCTACCATCAGGAACTACCGAAAACTGTGCATAATAGGCTTCATTTTCAACTGTAATCCAGTTTATGCTAATTTGAAGCGATTTTCCATTTAAAATAGATTCTATTTTGTAATTGCCGCTTTTGGGTACAATTCCGGATTCGTACACACATTTTTCAGGAAATAATTGCCAACTGGCTAAAAAATTATACGCTTGTACCATTGCTTACTCTATTCATTTTAAAATTGTAATGATTACAATTGCAACTCCAATTTGTTGCGAATTATAATTTCACTTTGATAACAATTTTTTTTATAAAAGATTTTTCATGTAAGTAAATGCCCGGCATATGTATATCAGCAGGAAAAAAATAGCAAACATACCCTGCTCTAATATAGAATAAAAAGAAGGAGGTGTTTGATAGGTTATGCAATTATTGGCAACATCCAATAATTGCTGCTCGGGCTGTTGGTTTAAAAAGCCATGACCAATCTGCTCTTTCCCATCAATGATGTAATGAATATCGGTATAAACAAGATGAGATTCCATCCATTCCTCTTCAGGCAACACTGTTTCATATGTACTTACCAGCGCAAAAATATCATTGCCTTTAATTGCATATTTTCCATTGGGCAAATTTTCTAAATTCGGTTGTTTTAAAAATGAAATAGCATCTAATAAATGCTGTTGAAAATTATAATTAGGCATATTGTTTAAATAATCAATAATCATCCACATTAATTTACAGTTACAAAATCGGGTTTTTTAATATACTGACTGTTATACTTGAATTGTAAATTAGATTGAATGCCAATATTCCAGGGCGACATGCCGACTGTAGTTCTGGGAAAATACTGAATACGCAATTCAATGGTACCAAAAACTAAGTTTTCATTTCTGGTTCGTACACCTCCACCCCAGGCGGTATATACATCACCATAACTAAACCCCTGCCCTATTGGTTTTAAATAAGAAACATTTCCAAATGCAAAGGGTGCAAAACTAAATCCAAAAAATTTCCAGGTATTATAAAAAACAGATTCACAACTACCGGTTGCGCGGCTGGAACCATTGTATCCAATAATATTATTGAAAGAAGGAATACCAAAAGTACTGTTTACCCGTAATGGTTCATTTAAAAAAGTATTAATTTGTTGAGTAAAACTACCATTAATAAAATGGCGCACTAACCATCTGCTATTACCCAATCTTCTTAACCTTGAAAAGGATTCTAAACTGGCCAGAAAACTGATATCCTGAAAATTTCCATCATTAAAATAACCACCAAATTTTAGTTCATAATTGAAAAAGGCCTGTTTGGGTGTAACTACATATTTCTGCAAATCGAAGCCGGCATAAGGACGGGTGTAACCTTGTTTGTTAGTCCATCCGGCCAATGCTGATACATTATATCCGGATGGAATATCTTCATTTCGGCCAAAGCCATAAATAAAGTTGGTTCTGTAATAATCTTGTTTAAACCGGGTAAATGCCCCCAATACACTTACCAAATTGGCATATTGAAAATTGTATTGGGTTTCATAAATATTGGGTATTTCTAAAAAATCATTTTTCACCAACCGAAGTGCTACAAAATCTTTGGGTTTTCTGGAAGTAGTTTCATGCAATAATCTTCTTGCAGAAATATTATAGCCGGCCCATAAATCGTATGAGGCATAACGATACCTAAAGTTTGCATTATACAATGAATCGCTGATGTATTGATTGGTGGTATAATGCAATGCTGCGTTAAAAGACCCCGTCCATAAAGCGTACGGACTCACCAATGGCAAATCTAAAGAAGAATAAACAGTAGTTTCTTCTCTTCTACCACTGTTAAAGGCAGGTGCATTGCCCTGATAGCCCACTGTAATATTTGCAAATGTGTGCGCAATATTTCTGCGCACGTATTCCATACCAAAGGCGTATCTGTTGCGCCTGTTTAAATCGTACAGGTTTTCTATTTTCACTCGTTGCCCATCACCCATAAAATTTTCATCCTGCACTTCTGCATAAATACTGTTGCCACTACCGGCATCACCGGAGCCACTAATAGAGAATACATCTTTATAAAATACGGTAAGATCAACTGAATCATTGTTGGGAGAAATTCCGGTGATCTGAATTCTGGCATCCTGCAAATAAGGCTGTTCGCGCAAAAAACGTTCATTATCTGCAACCAGATAAGGGGAAAGCTCCTCTCCCGCTTTAAAAAATAAATTATTGTTGATGAAAGTTTTTCTTGTTTTACGGTGAATGGAATTTCCAATTTCATCAAACAAATTCTTTTTTTTAATGGCAGTATCATTCACCGATTCGCCAAAACGCACATTTACAATATTAACACTACGAATGATAGCACCCCGGTACAAAGCAAATGGTGTAATGTTATTGATGGTAACAATTGCAGTATCTTCCGGAACAGGATTATTGTTGGTAATGCTTTTCACCAATTTTTCCAACAACCCTTTTTTGGGTGTTAAAAACTGCAAAGTAGTATCCTCTACCGATTTTTTTTCCTGCGCAGAAGATGCTGTACCTATGAAAAGCAGCATACATATACTTAGAATATAGGGACTTATATGATGCTTGTTAAGCCGCATTGACGGGTTTGGTGAATTTGTTTATAGCCGGGCAATATAATCAATAGAAAGTTAAGATAAATAATAAAGATCATCAAAATTATAAGATGGTGTTGCCTAAAACAGCTTATAAAAAAACTCCGGATTAATCACCGGAGTTTTAAAAATATGGATATCACAATTATTTAACTATAAAATCTACATGTATATTACCCCATAGCAAAGCAACCCCGCCTGATTGATTGATGGTAAAAGTCATTCTTTCTGTAAATGCATGCTGCATGGGCTTTACCTGAATGCGCATTACATCATCCTTTTGATTATAAATGGTTCCCCACTGATTCCAGGATTTATTCAATATAATAGTCTATTCATTTGCTCCTGGAATACTATATAAACTATCATTGTTGTCCGACTAAAATTGTAAAATAATGGTTAAAACCCTTTACAGAACCATATTTCAGTCGATTTCAAAAGATGGGGCACTCCCTCCAATTTTGAAACAATCATTTTTTAGCCTGTAATTCTTTACAGCAAAGTATTACAGCAATTTTTAAGTTAAGTTTTGCCGGACAATAATGATAAACTATATTTTCCTGCTTTCAGTGCTTTACCATCAATCATAACATCTTTATTTACCTGAAATACAGTGGCTTCGTTTGCGCCGGTGCGCCATATTGCACCAAAAGGTGCAATATTTTTACCAATGGTTCTGCCTTTTACCGCGGGTTGGCTATAATCAATTTGAATGGTTACTCCAGAATATTGGTTGTAGTAGTAACGGTAGCAGGCGGACTTGGTCGCTTGCTTTTATCATGAGCACATGCTTGTAAACTAATAAAAACATTGCTGAATAGTGCTGAAAATAAAATTAATTTTTAATATATGTTATTTTTGTTGAACAATTGGATAATGATCAATGGTTTCAAAAACGTTGCGTGGATCTTGCTTAAGTAGTTGAATAAATGTTTTCAAAGAATCAACGTATTGTTGTTTGGCAAACATCCTGTCATGTGCCAATATCACCATGGTATTGGGCTGATTGGTGTAACCAATATCAAATTTATCATTAACTTCTTTGGCCAAAGCAGTTGCACTTTGTTTAGGAATATTACCTTTAATGAATTGCCATTCTATATCCCATCCAATAATTTTATATCCCAGCGAATCTAACCTGCGTGCTACCTTTTCGCTGGTTTTAGGTACTCTGAATTCTCCGTTTCCTGCCCATGTATTTCTTCCGGGCAGCCTGACTATTTTCAATGGAATTTGCATATCCTGCTGCGCTTTTAAAATATCGTTCACGGCACTATCAACATGGGTATAATAAAAACTATAATTATCTCTGAATGCATGGGTATAGCTATGATTGGCTACCAAAAATTCCGGATACGCCTTTTTCAAACTGTCTAAAATTCTTTTACGCAACGGATCAATATTATAATGAGCCGCCACTGAAAAAAAAGTAGCTTTTACACCTTGTTCTCTAAAAGTACGTGCACAGTTTTGGGTACCGGGCGGTTGCGGAGAATCGTCCCAGGTTAAAAATATATATCGTTTTGAACTATCATAATGAATGGGTGTTCCCGGAACCATGGTATTGACTACTGCTTTTTTTTGTGTTGAATCGGCAGATTTGGATTGCTGAGAACCGTTATTGCATGAAAATAGGAACAGGCTGCCCAGGCATAGAGTGATACTAAATAAAAATTTTCCTGACACCATAAAAAGATTTGAGTAATGAAGTGAAATTGTATAATGAAAATGATTGCGTAAAAATATTCAATTCAAAAGATTTATACCTGTTAAAGATAGCATGTGGATAGTTAAAAAAAAATCCATAATTTTAGAACATTACAAATCATTCTAAAAAATTGCTTATGCCAACCTCAAGAAGAAAGTTTTTATATACCAGTTCAATGGCGGCCATTAGCGCAGCTGTATTACCCAAATACGTAACCGGATTATTGACAGGAAATCCATTTATTACCGGACTACAGCTTTATTCGGTTCGTGATGACATGAAACTAAATCCACTTCAAACATTACAACAATTGGCTGCAATGGGCTATACACAAGTGGAGCATGCGAATTATATAGAAAGAAAATTTTATGGCTATTCGCCAAAAGCATTTAAAAAAATATTGAGTAATCTGGGAATGAATATGCCCAGTGGACATACTGTTTTACAGCCCAAACATTGGAATGGAGAGAAAAAAGATTTTACCAAAGAATGGAAACATACCATTGAAGATGCAGCCATTGCAGGCCAGCAATATGTAATCAGTCCTTGGTTGGATAATTCTATGCGTACCAATATAGATAGCTTAAAAAGCTTTATGGATGTTTTTAATAAATGTGGTATGCTGTGCAACAGATGGGGATTGAAGTTTGGCTATCACAACCATGATTTTGAATTCAAAGAAATTATACCGGGCACCACCATCTATGATGTAATTCTTCAAAATACAGACCCCAACCTCGTAATTCAGCAATTAGATATGGGTAACCTGTACAATGGCAATGCCACTGTAATGCCCATTGTTGAAAAGTATCCTGGCAGGTTTGCCTCCATGCATGTAAAGAATGAAATAAAAGCAACGGATGGTAAAGAAATGTATGAAAGCAGTTTACTCAATAATGGTATTGTACCGGTGAAGGAGGTGATTGATTTTGGTAGAGAAAGAGGGGGCACCCATTTATTTATTATTGAGCAGGAATCATATCAGGGAAAAGCTCCATTGGATTGTGCCAAAGAAAATTTAGGTATTATGAAAGGATGGGGCTATTAACCAATATGTTTACCAATATCAAAAGCTATGCGCAATAAAAACATCAAAAATTTAATCAAATAAATCGGAAGACAGATATCTGTCACCACGGTCGCAGATAATACAAACAATTACCCCCTTATCTAATTCTGCAGATAGCCGGTATGCAGCATGAACCGCACCACCACTGCTCATACCGGCAAAAACTGCTTCCTCTCTTGCCAATCGCTTCGCCATAATACGGGCATCTTTCTCATCAATATCCATTATTCTATCTACCCGGCTCCTGTCGAATATTTTTGGCAAATAAGCTTCCGGCCATTTACGAATGCCTGGAATTTTAGACCCATCAGTAGGCTGACAACCTACAATTTGTATGCTAGGATTTTTTTCTTTCAAAAACCGGGAAACACCCATAATCGTTCCGGTAGTACCCATTGATGATACAAAATGAGTAACTGCTCCTTTTGTATCGCGCCATATTTCCGGGCCTGTGGTAGCGTAATGCATTTTATAATTATCCGGATTGGCAAATTGATTCAACATTAAATAACCACCTTTGGCCACCTGGGCATTGGCATAATCAATGGCAGCTTCCATTGAACCTGATTTTGGGGTTAGCACTACTTTGGCTCCATAAGCCTGCATGGTTAATACGCGTTCACGTGTAGCATCTTCGGGCATCACTAATTCAATTTCCACATTAAATAATCGTGCAATCATAGCCAATGCAATTCCGGTATTGCCACTTGTAGCTTCAATCAATTTTATACCCGGCTTTAATTCGCCTCTGTCAACTGCACCTTTTATCATACCATAGGCAGCCCTGTCTTTCACACTTCCACCGGGATTATTACCTTCTAATTTTCCGAAAATATGTACATTTTTATTTTGGGTAATTGATGTTAGTTCCACCAAAGGAGTATTACCAATACAATCTAAAATACCTGCCATAGTATAATCATTAAAGGTTGCAAGTTCTGATAAAGCGGCGAAAATGCAACCACTTCCATTTACTAATTAAGAAAATTTAATATTGAAGTGTGCAACAAAAAAGCCTGCAGGTATATCCCACAGGCTTTTTTCTTTATCAATAAAGTAATTTTAATAACGATACATTTCTGCTTTAAATGGTCCGTTTTTAGGAATACCCAGATAACTGGCCTGCGTATCGGTTAAAGCATCTAAACGAACACCAATTTTGCTTAAGTGCAAGCGTGCCACTTTTTCATCCAATACTTTGGGCAACACATATACTTTGTTTTCGTATTGATCAGCATGGTTCCAAAGTTCAATTTGTGCCAATGTTTGGTTGGTGAAAGAGGCACTCATTACAAATGAGGGGTGCCCTGTTGCACAACCCAGATTTACTAAACGGCCTTCGGCCAAAACAATTACGTCTTTGTTTTCAATGGTATATAAATCAACCTGTGGTTTAATGGTGTTTTTGGTATGCCCGTAATTGGCATTTAACCAGGCCATATCAATTTCAATATCAAAGTGACCAATATTGCAAACAATGGCTTTATCTTTCATTTTAAGGAAATGCTGCTCCGTAATTAAATCACGGCAACCCGATGCTGTTACCACAATATCAGCTTCTTCCACTGCTTCAATCATGGGTTTCACTTCATATCCATCCATTGCAGCCTGTAAAGCGCAAATAGGATCAATTTCAGTTACAATTACCCGGCAACCGGCACCTCTTAATGAGGCGGCTGAACCTTTACCCACATCACCATAACCACCTACAACGGCTACTTTACCGGCCATCATTACATCCGTAGCACGGCGAATGGCATCCACTAAACTTTCTTTACAACCATATTTGTTATCAAATTTAGATTTGGTAACGGAATCATTTACATTGATTGCGGGAATAGGTAAAGTGCCTTTTTCCATTCTTTCGTATAAACGATGTACACCGGTTGTTGTTTCTTCAGATAAGCCACGAATATTTTTTACCAATTCTGGATATTTATCTAAAACCATATTGGTTAAATCCCCACCATCATCCAAAATCATGTTCAATGGTTTGTCTGCACTACCAAAGAATAATGTTTGTTCTATACACCAGTCAGATTCTTCAACGGTTTGTCCCTTCCAGGCAAATACACCAATACCTGCAGCAGCAATGGCAGCAGCAGCATGATCTTGTGTTGAGAAAATATTGCAGGAACTCCATTTTACTTCAGCGCCCAAAGCAACGAGGGTTTCTATGAGTACTGCTGTTTGAATAGTCATGTGTAAACAACCGGCAATCCTGGCACCTTTTAATGGTTGTGAGGCTCCATATTCGGCCCTTAAAGCCATTAAACCGGGCATTTCGGCTTCAGCCAGTTTAATTTCTTTACGACCCCATTCGGCCAAACTTAAATCGGCAACTTTATAAGGCAATTTAAAATCAATTGCATAAGTGGTATTTGACATATTAGCGTATTTTTTCCGTACAAAGATAGTTGAGAAGAATAAAAAGCTTCGTTAATGCTATAAAATCAGGAAATTATTATACTTTTATTCATTATAACAGTATAAAAAACTGAAATGGTATGCAGGAAGCACAGAAAAAAGAACAAAAGAACATTTTACCAGATGATTTAGACAAAATTGACTGGCAAATTTTACAATTGTTGGAATCCAATGCAAGAATGACGATTAAAGAAATAGCCGACAAAGTGCATTTAAGTACATCACCGGTTCATGACAGAATAAAAAAATTAGAACAATCCGGCATTATTCAGCAATATGTTACTTTATTAAATGCCGCCAAGGTCAATAAAGGTTTATGGGTAATTTGTTATGTATCATTAAAACAACACAATAAAAGTGCAGGATCAAAATTCATAAAAGCCATACAGGCCATGCCTGAAGTGAAAGAATGTTATAATATATCAGGTGAATTTGATTTTATGTTGAAGGTGGCAGTAAAAAACATGGAATCATATTATGATTTTCATGTAAATCAATTAAGCGAAGCTGAAAACATAGGTCATGTACAAAGTGTGTTTGTTATGGGTATTGTGAAACAAACCCATACTTTATTATCATAACTGATAAAAGTGATGCAATGAATGTATCAGGATAAAATAATTTAATTGAGCTCAATTGCCATTACATAATCATTCATAAAATACCCATTTCCTATATCATTGTCTTCTTCTTTCAAAATCTGAAAACCCATTTTGGTATAAAACCCAATGGCTTTATTTTGTCGGTTTACATTTAAAATTAATTGTTGGGCACCTGCTGATTTTACCTGGTCTATAACAGTTTGCAGCAATAATTTACCAATACCTGAGCCTTGGGTTGTAGGTAAAATATATAATTTTTGCAACTTATACTGTACTGCTGTTATAGCATTGTAAGCTGCAAAACCTATCAATTTTTCATCTTCAACTGCCATTAAATAGGTGTACCCATCATGCAACTGATTCATTAATACATCCTTGCTGTACATTAAATTCAGCATATATTCAATTTGCGCCTTGCTTAAAATAGTACCATATGCAATCGGCCAGGTTGCGTAAGCAATATGTTGAATAACCGGAATATCAGAAAGTTTTGCTTTTTGAATAACAGTGCTCATAAATTATTCTTGTTTTGCACGATTATTTTTTCTTTTTTGAAAATATTTTTCAGTGAGCCAGTGGCTCAAAAATGCACTACCGGAGCCAACTGCAGCACCAATCAAAACATCACTTGGATAATGTTCACCCAAATATAAACGGGAATAACCAACCGCAGTAGCCCATGCAAAAGCCGGTACCGTTACGTACCATTTTTTAAATGACAAAGCCAGTCCTGTTGCATTGGCAAAAGCCAATGAAACATGACCAGAGGGAAAAGAATAACCAGCTTCAGAGGCATCAAAAGGATGTATCAATTGCGGATAAGTAGTATAAGGCCGCGCCCTGTTTACCGAAAGCTTGAGCAGTTCAGCCACTCCGGCCGAAAGAATAACACCACTGCCAACCGCATAAGCCTTTTGCTGCAAAGATTGGTTGCCCTGTATGGTTGCAACCAGCCAAATACCTGCCGGTACACCAATACTAACAGGATATGCAGAACTGGTAGCACCCCGCCAAATAATATTATTGGGTTGTTGTGGGTTGATGTTTTTCAAAATATTGATATCAATATTTTGGGCATTCACCTGGTATATACCGAACAACAAAACAAATAAAGGAAAATACTTTTTCATATTTTTTGATTGAGTGCCTGGCAAATTGTTTAGCTTAATGCCTGAAGTGATTCCTCAATGGTTTTAATTCTGGCCAAAGCATCTGTTTTTTTCTTTTGTTCAATAGCAACAACAGCCGGGGCCGCATTTTGAACAAATTTTTCATTTCTGAGTTTTTTCTCTACACTTTGCAAAAAATTCTTTTGGTATGCCAAATCTTTTAATAATGTGTCTTTTAATGTGTCATTATCTAATGCGGCTGTAGAAAGTATATAAAATTTATCTGTTTCAATGGCTACAACAATGGTATTGGGCACAGCACTTTCAACAATTGTAAATGAGGAAGCATTGATTTGCCTGCAAATAATTTGCTGTATACTTCTAAAAACTTTGGGCTGATGTGTTTGTACAAAAACTTCAATCGCATCTTTGGGCTTTATATTGTTTTTTGCCCGTGTTTCACGAATGGCTGTAATCACTTTTTTTAAAAACTCAGCTTCCTGTAAAATAATTGCATCATAATTTTTAGCAGGTGTAATTTGCTTTACACACAAATCATCTGTCCGATCTGCCAATAAGTGATAAATTTCTTCTGTGATAAAGGGCATAAAAGGATGCAGCAACTGCAATAATTCATCAAAAAATGCAATGGTTTTTTGATATACTTTGCTATCTATCGGCTTTTCAAAACCTGGTTTTACCCATTCCAGATACCAACTGCAAAAATCATCCCAAATGAGTGAGTAGATCACTTTCAATGCTTCACTTAATTTAAATTGAACCATTAATTGTTCTACTTCCAATTGAGCCTGTATCAATCTATTTTCAAACCAATGTAACGCAAAGGCATTGTCGTTAGATGTGTCTGTATGATCTGCAATTCTGCTTTCCCATAGTTTAATTAATTTGAGAGCATTCCAAATTTTATTATTGAAATTTCTTCCTTGTTCCAGGCTGCTTTCATCAAATAAAATATCATTGCCTGCAGGGGAAGCAATCATGATACCGAAACGCACTGCATCGGCACCATACATATCAATTAAACCCAGCAAATCGGGCGAGTTACCAAGACTCTTACTCATTTTTCTTCCCAGCTTATCTCTTACAATGCCGGTAAAATAAACATTGTTAAAGGGTTTTTTACCCATGAACTCGAATCCAGCCATTACCATTCTGGCTACCCAAAAGAAAATAATTTCAGGTGCAGTTACCAAAGTGTTGGTGGGATAATAATATTGAACCTCTTCATTTCCTGGTTTACTGAGCCCTTTAAACACTTCAAAAGGCCATAGCCAAGATGAGAACCAGGTATCTAAACAGTCTTCATCCTGAACAATATCTTCCGGCGTAAGTTGTGGATTTTTTTGTTGTAATTGTATGAAAGCATCCTGCGCATTTTCTGCAACTGCAAAATTGCCTTGCTGATCATACCAGGCCGGTATGCGATGCCCCCACCATAACTGCCGACTGATGCACCAGTCTTTGATATTGGCCATCCAATGATGGTATAAATTTTTAAATTTTACAGGATGAAAACAAATATCATCTTCCATTACAGCTTGCAATGCCGGTTCGGCCAGCTCTTTCATTTTTACCCACCACTGCAAACTTAACCTTGGTTCTACTACCACATCTGTTCTTTCTGAATACCCTACTTCACTGGTATAATCCTCCGTTGAAACAATATGGCCGGCATCAGTTAATTTTTCTACAATCATTTTTCTGGCTTCAAACCTGTCTAAGCCCACTCCTATTTGCGCAGCTTCGTTTAAAGTACCATCTTCATTCAAAATATCAATAACAGGTAAGTGATGTTTTTGTCCCAACATATAATCGTTGGCATCATGCGCCGGTGTAATTTTTAATGCACCTGTACCAAAATCCATTGCTACATATTCATCTGTAATAATAGGTATTTCACGATGTATTAATGGCACAATGACTTTTTTACCATGCAAATGCCGATAACGTTCATCATCTGGGTGTACACAAATTGCTACGTCTCCCATAATTGTTTCGGGCCTTACAGTAGCAATGGTAATATATTCCTGCGTAAGCCCATCAGCGTTAGCAAGTGCATACCTGATATAATATAATTTTTGACGGGTTTCTATTCTGATTACTTCTTCATCACTTAATGCAGTTTTTGCTTTCACATCCCAGTGTATCATTCTCTGTCCGCGATAGATGAACCCTTTTTGATATAAATCGATAAATACGCGGATAACAGATTTATAATAATCATCATCCATTGTAAATGTGGTTCGGTTCCAATCAACACTACAGCCTAATTTTTTAAGTTGCTCCAATATAATACCGCCATATTTTTCCTTCCATTCCCAGGCATATTCTAAAAATTTATCGCGAGATAAGGTAGATTTTGCAATACCCCTTTCCCGCAACATAGCCACTACTTTTGCCTCAGTTGCAATTGATGCATGATCAGTACCCGGCACCCAGCATGCATTTTTACCCTGCATTCTTGCCCTTCGTACCAATATATCTTGAATAGAATTATTTAAACAATGCCCCATGTGCAAAACACCGGTAACATTTGGTGGAGGCATCACTATAGTATATGGTTCCCGGTCATCGGGTTTACTATTAAAATAACCTTGCTCCATCCAATGGGTATACCATTTGGTTTCTATCGCTCCCGGAATAAAATTTTTACTTAATTCAAACATACATTTACAACATTGAAATGCTGCAAATGTAAGGAAATGCCTCGGGCATGATAGATTTAAAAGCACTGAATTTAACCAAGAAAAGAAAAAAATATTAATTTCACACCAACATGTTTGCAATTGTAGATATTGAAACAACGGGAGGGCATGCACAGTATAGTGGTATTACCGAAATTGCGGTGGTATTATTTGACGGTAAAAAAACCGAAGGCATTTATGAAACATTAGTAAATCCGCAAATGCCCATTCAGCCCTATGTGCAATCCTTAACTGGCATTACCCAAAAAATGGTAGCCAAAGCGCCGGTATTCCCGGCCATTGCACCACATATCTACCATTTACTAAAAGATAGAATTTTTGTTGCACATAATGTAAATTTTGATTACGCGTTTGTAAAACAACAACTGGCACTTTGCGGATTTGAATTGAATACAAATAAAATATGCACCATTCGTTTAACAAGAAAAATTTTCCCGGGTTTGCCGAAATACGGTTTAGGTAGTATTTGTAATACCTTGCAAATACAGCACACACAGCAACACAGGGCTGCAGGCGATGCATTAGCTACTACCGAACTTTTAAAATTTCTGATACAAAATGATACCAGCGGGCATTTGCAAAAAATGATGAAGGGGAAGAATGCCACAGCATATTTGCCGCCGCATATAAAGGAAGAACAGTTTAAGGCATTGCCGGAACAACCGGGCATTTATTATTTTTACAACCAGACAAAAAAAATTATATATATAGGCAAGGCAAAAAATATCAAAAAAAGAGTAACGCAGCATTTTGCCAATAATAAAACCACTGCACAAAAACAGGCTTTTTTAAGAGAAATACATGAAATTAATTATAAAACATGCAGCAGTGAGTTTACTGCATCAATTTTAGAAAGTATTGAAATAAAAAAATGGTGGCCTAAATACAATAAAAGCCAAAAATTTAAGGAACAGAAATATGGCTTATACCATTTTGTTGACAGCAAGGGCTATGAAAGACTGGCCATTGATAAATGGAAGAAACAATTACATCCTTTGGCATCGTTTAGGCATTTGCCGGAAGCTTACAATCTTTTATGGAATCTGATTCGCCGGTTTGAATTATTACCCGGATTGTGTTTTATCGATAAAACAGCAATTACCCAACCCATCCCCGATGCTGAATCATACAATATACGGGTACAAGCAGCAATACAATCATTAGAAGCAGATTCCATTATCTGTTCAATTAAAGATGGCGCACACTATATTCTGATTGAAAAAGGTGTTTTCTTTGGAATGGGGTTGATAGAAGCGGAACAAACTACTTTATCAATAGAAACCCTTAAAAATGCTTTAACACCCTATCCGGAAAATGATGTTATTAAACATTTAATTCAGCAATATATCCGCAATCATCCGGAGGATGTGATTCATTTTGATATTGCTTCCCGCTAAACATTCTCTATTTATTTTAAAAATTTTTTTTTACTGCACAGCCCATATATTCGCTGCCCTAATTGATTTGTATATAAATAATTCATAAAACTATGTCTGAACAAAACATTATTTCGCTGGTTGCTGCTAACGTTCAAATTTCATTGAAGCAGGTTGAAACTGTTATTCAGTTATTAACCGAAGGTGCCACCATTCCATTCATTGCCCGATACAGAAAAGACCGTACCGGTGGTTTAGATGAAGTGCAAATTGAAAAAGTTCAGGAAGAGCATAAACGCTTACAACAATTTTTCCAATTAAAAGCCAGTATTGAAAAAACTATTACAGAACAGGGAAAAATGACAACGGCTTTACAGGAACAATTAAACAAAGCCACCACCGTTGCAACTTTAGAAGATATATATCTTCCTTTTAAACCCAAAAGAAAAACCAAAGCTCAAACGGCCCGTGAAAATGGATTAGAACCTTTAGCCACCTTAATTCTGAAACAAAAAAATATTGACCTCGAAGAGGCTGCTGTTCAATTTTTGAATGAAACCATCACAGATACCAATGCAGCACTGCAGAGCGCCAGAGATATTATTGCGGAAACCATAAATGAAGATGCTGAAATAAGAGCCAAACTCAGGTATTTGTTTGAACAAAAAGCGATATTTCAAAGTAAGGTACTCACTGATAAAGAAAATGAGGGAATTAAATTTAAAGATTATTTTGACTTTCAGGAACCTGTTTCCAAAATTCCTTCACACCGCATCCTGGCAATACTTCGCGGATTTTTAGAAGGGTTTTTACGAATCAGCATTGCCCCCAACGAAGAGGAAGCCATTGCTATTATAGAAGAAAAATATGTTACAACTTTTGGAAACCCATCGGCCGAACAAATCAAAAAAGCCATTAAAGATGCCTATAAAAGACTTTTGCAGCCTAGTCTTGAATCGGAATTAAGAACCGCCTTAAAACTAAAAGCAGATGAGGAGGCCATTCAGGTATTTGCTGAAAATTTAAAACAACTATTGTTGAGTGCGCCATTAGGCAGCAAAAGAATTTTAGCAATTGATCCCGGCTACAGAACCGGATGTAAAGTAGTTTGCTTAGATGAAACCGGAGCTTTATTACACCACGATTTGATTTATATACATGAAGCCAACAAAAAACAGCAAAGCGCTACCGTTATTGTATCATTGATTCAAAAATATGCTATTCAGGTATTTGCAATTGGCGATGGTACTGCCGGTAGGGAAACAGAGCAATTCATTAAACAACTGCAAACAGGATTGCCGGTGTTTTTGGTAAATGAAGATGGTGCCTCTATTTATTCTGCTTCTGAAATTGCCAGAGAAGAATTTGGTAATTATGATGTTACGGTTCGCGGAGCAATAAGTATAGGCAGAAGGTTAATGGATCCTCTGGCCGAATTGGTGAAAATTGATCCTAAAAGCATTGGTGTTGGCCAGTACCAGCACGATGTAAATCAATTCAGATTGAAAGAAAAGCTTGACCAGACTGTCATTAACTGTGTGAATGCGGTAGGCGTAAACATAAATACTGCCAGCAAACATTTATTAAGTTATGTAAGCGGTATTGGTGGCACATTGGCGGCACAAATTATTGAATACAGAAACACCATTGGAAAATTTACCGATAGAAAGCAATTATTGAATGTACCGCGATTAGGTCAAAAAACTTTTGAACAATGTGCAGGCTTTTTGCGGATACAAGCGGGTGATAATCCTTTAGATGCCAGTGCCGTGCATCCGGAAACTTATCCAATTGTTGAACAAATTGCCAAAGACTTACAAACAGATGTGCAACACATTATTGGTAATGAAACTTTATTGCAATCAATAAAACCTTCAAAATACATTTCTGAAACCATTGGTACTTTAACCATTCAGGATATTTTAAATGAACTGAAAAAACCCGGCTTAGACCCCAGAAATGAAATAGAGCAATTTGAATTTGCAGGTATTTACAGCATTGATGATGTAAAACCGGGTGTTATTTTACCCGGTATTGTTACCAATATTACCCGCTTCGGTGCTTTTGTGGATATTGGTGTAAAACAGGATGGTTTGGTGCATGTGAGTGAAATTGCCAATCGGTTTATTTCAGATCCATCAGAAGCATTAAAACTAAATGATAAGGTAAAAGTAAAAGTATTAGAAGTAGACGCAACCAGAAAAAGAATTGCCCTATCCATTAAACAGGCCGAGGAAACACCACAACAGTATAAAAAAACAAATAAACCGATCCACAAAAAACAGCATCAGCAAACTGACGATTTAAGTAATTTAAGCGTTACCGATGCACTTTCATTATTAAAAAAGAAGTTTGGCAAATAAAAAACAACCGCAGCAATTCAACTGCGGTTGTTTTCTGAAAATATTAGTATAATTAATTTTCTGAGAAAGGCAAAGGAAACTCTTTCCAGATATGATCGGTAGGGCGATCTAAAGGCAATGTGTTCAGTAAATTATACCTGCGCACATCAATCCATCTGTATCCTTCATAAAATAATGAGTACCTTCTTTGTTTTAACATTTCGGTAAGCAAGGCTGTCTGTGTTAAAGGGCCACTGTAATTCGGCAAGTTGTGCCCGTTACGAATAATATTAATAGCAGTTTGTGCATCGGTCAAAGCATTACTTTGAATTTTTGCTTCAGCATAAATTAATATCAATTCTTCATTACGAATGATTGAAACCGGATCTATATTTGTTTTGAATATAGCCAAATCGTAATTGCTGGTTAAACCACTTTGTGTAGCAGGTGCTGATCGTAAAGCTACTTTATGAATTCTGTCATCACCAGGCTCAATATCAGTAACATAGGATGGTTGCGCCAGGCGATTTTCACCGGTATTGTTTAAAGGCAGGTACAGTGGATTTAACTGATCACCGGATGCAGTAGAAAAAACATGATAAATACCTGTATTAAAATTTCCATTCAAATTAAAGAATGATGCATTTAAGTCAGTTAAAGCTGCCGTCCAGTTTTGTTGATAAACATCTACTCTTGCAGCCAGAGCTCTGTTAAACTGAACCAAACCGCTGGCTGTTGTAAAGCCGCTAAACCCAGATGACAAATTAAAAATAACATTACTTCCGTTTAAATCTGCCTGGCCCTGATTCAACAAGTTAGTGATTGCCGTTAATGCTTCATTCAAACTAACTATCGGTCCCATCTTATTATAATCAGCCACATCAACTCTGATACCATTTTCATAGGTTAAATTTAAATTCAATAACAGTTGATACGCAATAATGGTTTTGGCCCATCCGGTATAAGCCTTTCTTTGTGCATCAGTTAAATAAGATGAATTCGTTGCTGCCTGAATTAAGATATAAGCATTACGAATGGTATTGTAACGAGAACCCCAGGGATTGGTTAAATAAAATGTATTGTTATCCAAAATTGCACTCCCTGCGCCCAGTAAGTCGGATGTATAACGCGGTTCAGAACCGGAAAAACGATATCCTTCTCGTCCAATCATGCTTACCACATCCAAATATATAGAAACATTATTGCGCAAAGACGATTCAGTACCGGTTACCAGATTATTCAATTCGCTAATCGTAGCATCTGTGGTTATTTGTTGTGAAGTAGGGCCATTCAAATAAGGGATGGGTTCTTTTTTACAGGCAGTATTCATTAGAATAAATATACTAATGATGCCGATTCGTACAAGATATTTTTTCATATATAAATATTTTTATTTATAAAATTAGAATGCAATGGATACATGAAACTGAACACGTTTAGATGTTGGAAATGGTGTTACATCAACTCCGGATGAGAAACCCACACCAAAATTTGAGACTTCTGGATCGTAACCAACATATGGCGTAATTACAATAAGATTATTACCGGATACACCTAACTGAATTCTGTCAATATTTTTTATTTTATATGGTAGCGTATAATACAAACCAATTTCTCTGAATTTTACAAAACTTGCATTTTGCACAAATGGTCTGGATGAAACACCTAAAGCTGCAATTCTGTTTGCTCCTGCAGTTTTGCCATTGCTTTGCAGTACATCAAAATCAGGACTGGTACCACCTAAATCTGTTAACAACTGTGTTAAGTTAATCACATCGCCACCTTGTTTCCAATGTATTAAAAAGCGCAATGACCAGTTTTTGTGAATGGTAAAATCATTCAGAAAATTCATTTGAAAATAGGGCTCAGCATCGCCAAGTTTACCAACTCCACCATTCCCATTCAGCCCTACAATTTGGGTAGCAGTGGCACCTTGCTGGATGAAATAGGTACCCAGAGTGGTTCCAAATGCACCTAACGGAAAGGCAGGTATATTTAACTGTGTAATCAATGAACGGTTCATCCAAAAATTAGTAGTTGAACTCCATCTGAAATTTTTATTATCTACCGGTATGGCTTTTAAACTTAGTTCAACACCTCTGTTTCTTAAACTGCCTGCATTCAAATAGCGGGTACTAAAACCGGTTGATGCAGGTACCTGACCTTGTAACAGTAAGTCTTTCACTACTTTATTGTAGAAAGTTGCTTCCAAACTTAGTTTACCTTCTAAAACACTTACATCCACACCAGCCTCTAATTCTGTTTGCCGCTCTGAACCAATGTTGCCATCTCCTAAAACAGTAGTTACCAACGAGCCTGCATAACCTCCTATATTAGCAGAATTCAGTGGTGTAAATCTGCTGATGTAAGCAGGAAAATTACTTGACTCACCATAAGCAACTCTTAATTTCAAATCATTAATGGTATTGCTTTTCCAAAAATTCATTTTAGATAAATTCCAGGCCACATTGGCTTTGGGATAAGTAAAGTATTTTTTATAATCCCCATTGTTGGTTGACTGGTCAAACCGAACACCGGCAGTGATGTTCAAATAATTATTCAAAGCAAATTCTTCCTGCACAAATGCACCATCGTTTTTATATTTTATTCTAAACTGCGATACATTGATGGCGCCTGCCTGATCAAGATTTGTTTGTATACCAATTAATTGCGTTGCAACATTCAGAATATTATCATACTTGCCAAATTCATGCGTAATACCGGCAGTAGTTACAAATGAAAGTTTATCTGAAGGCTTATAAGAATTTACCAAAAAGCCAGCCCAATTGGTATTTACATTATTGGTATTTCCCTGAATACTATGTCCCTTTGTAGTGTTCACCTCAAATTGTAATGAAGATGGAAATAAGGCTGTTGTTTTTAAATTATAGTAATCTAAACCGCCACGTGCAATGAGTTTTGTTGTCATTTTTGCTGACTCCTGCAAAATGGCTTCTACATTTACTCCACCAATATACCGATTGGTTAATTCATTATTCGTCATCAAATCTCTTGTTTGCAAAGGATTGGAAGCCGCAAAAGGATTATTGGGATAAATACCATTGGCATCTGGAAACAATTGCGCAAAAGAAGGGGTAGAAGATAATGCCACTCCAAATGAAACACCGGCATTATCATTATTGGTTAGCCCTCGGTTTGCAGATGAATTTATATAAGTTGAACTATAACTTAGTTTAATTTTATCACTAATATGATGGTCAATATTTACCCGCAATGAATTATTAGCATATCCGGTACCTTTAATAATTCCATCTTCATTTCGTAAACCACCAGCCATATAAAAAGTGGTTTTATCATTTCCGCCACTAATAGATAAGCGGGAGTCGCGAATAAAGCCTTTTTGTCCATACATTTCTTTTTCATAATCATATAATTTTCCTGCTGTTTTGGCTGCATCAAAAGCTGCAACATCCCAACCCTGATCCTGCACTATTTTATCGGTTAATGGTCGCTGACCTAAGTATTTAATAATTGAGTTGAATCCAACATCCTGTGAAAGATTAAAACGCGTTTTACCTGCACGACCTCTTTTTGTGGTGATAATGACCACACCGGCAGCAGCCTGTGCACCATAAATACTGGCAGCAGAAGCACCTTTTAATACCTCCACAGTTTGTATGTCTTCAGGATTTAAATCAGCAATTCGATTCGATGCATTATCCTGATTGGATGAATTCCCGGCGGCAGCAGCAGCAGTTACTGCATTCAAACCGGCAGAAGTGGCTGAATTGTTCACAATTACTCCATCTACCACAAACAAGGGCTGCGAATTTCCAAAAATGGTAGTAACTCCACGTAATTTAATAGATGTACCCCCACCGGGCGCACCTGAATTGGCAATAATATTTGCCCCCACTACTTTACCGTTCAAAGCAGCATCAAAAGTTTGAGCCGGTGCCGTACCTGCTAACTCACGGGCACCAATTACAGCAACTGCATTGGCAGCATTGCTTCTTTTAACTGTAGTTGCCAAACCCGTAACAACTACTTCATCTAAACGAGCATAGTCTTCCTTTAAAGCAATATTAAAGGAATTGGTTTCATTCGTAATTTTTAAAGTTTGTGTTCTAAAACCGGTAAAACTAATTTCAATGGTTGCACCAACAGATACTTTCAATGAAAAATTACCCTGCGCATCACTCATAGTACCACCTGTACTGCCTTTTACTGCAATGTTGGCGCCCGCTACAGGACTTGCATTTTGGTCTGTAATTTTTCCGCTAATGTTTTTTTGTTGTGCAAATGCTATTGCGGGCAAAAGCAACAATAGCCAACACAATAGCAACATACTTGATTTGTTTTGCATAAGTGTAGTTTTGGTGAAAAATCTGAATCTTAAAAATAGCTTATTATTATTGAATTTAAAACCGTTTTTAAATATTTTTATCATAATTAAATAATTTAGCAATTGATATAAAATATCATCCATATTTACGATCTCTGGCAGCTAAAAAAACATTGTAAAAATGTATTCAAAACAGAATTTGCAGACTACATACAATATCCCCAATTTTGCGCCATGCATTTACAAAAGAAAGATGTGGTTTTAATGGCCATTTGCACCGGATTAATTGTTGCCAATATTTATTACATACAACCCCTGATTGTTTTAATTGCACAAAGTTTTCATGTGCCGGAAAATGTAGCCGGAAGCACAACCTATTTAACACAGGCCGGCTACGCAACAGGGCTCCTGATTTTAGTACCCTTAGGTGATATGATGGAGCGTCGTAAACAAATTATTGCCACCACAGTATTGGCAATTGTTGCTTTGATAGGTGTAGCCATATCGCCCAATTTTTTAACCTTGCAGATTTGCTGTTTTTTTGTTGGCGCAGGCTCTATTGTACCACAACTTATTCTGCCATTGGCAGCTACCCTCTCCGATCCCACTCAAAGAGGTAAAGTAGTGGGAACCGTTATGAGTGGGCTTTTGGTGGGCATTTTACTTTCGAGAACATTAAGTGGAGCTGTTGCAGAATGGCTGGGTTGGCGAAGTATGTTTTGGATAGCAGCCATACTGTGCATTTTTTTAGCCTTTTTCATGCAAAAAAGATTTCCTCAAAATCAGGTTGTTTTTGAAGGCCACTATGGCCACCTGATGCAATCTTTAATTCATCTGATTAAAGAGCAACCTATTTTAAGAGAAGCTACTGCCATTAATATGTGTTGTTTTGCCGTGTTTGGCAGTTTTTGGACAACCATGGTTTTACTGCTTTCCAAAGCTCCCTTTCATTTTGCTACTCATCAAATTGGTTTATTTGGTATTGCCGGTGCGGCCGGTGCCATAACTGCACCTTTTGTTGGTAAATTGAGCGATAAGGGCACACCACGTAACACTTTAAAAGTAGGGTTATTGCTGTTTCTCATAAGTTTATCGGTTTTATATTTTGGCCGAAGCAGTGTTATACTGATGATTATTGGCACCATTTTGATTGATATTGCACAGCAATCCGTTCACGTTACCAACCAAACAAGGGTTTATGCATTGATGCCCGAAGCCCGAAATAGATTAAATACTATTTTCATGAGTCTTAGTTTTGTAGGCACCACATTGGGTTCTGCAATGGGGCTGTTGCTTTGGAAATGGGCATTGTGGCCTGGTGCAATAGCCGGATCCGTTAGTTTAATTATTTTAGGTTGGATTATATTTTTGCTAACAGGCAAAAAATAAATCATCGGTTTTTATATAGTATATAAATTGGCTTCTCCATTTTCTTGCATCAATGCCAGCTCAATAAAATAATAATACCGGCATTTGTTTTACATGGCATCGCCTGTTGCGTCGCAATCACTTCATCGTTCCGAAAATTTGGCAGCAGGCATATGTGTATACATGTTCATCACATCCAAAATTTATGATTACGCGTTTCCCGTTCATCCAGTTACCTGTTGTATATAAAAAACCCTCTTCAAACAAAATTTAAAAAGGGTTTGCAATACCAAAGGAATAGAAATGGTTAGTAATTATTGCTTCTTCAATTTTACAAAGTAAATAATAGTATTATGCATTAAATCGTTCGAAATACTTACTTCAGTGCGTTTTCCCTGATCATCTGTAATTACCAGCAATGCAGAGTTAGGTGGTATATCGCCTAAATTCTCAGCAAAGAATATCATCTCATTCTTTTTCTCATTCGGCTCTACTGGCACTTTAAAAGTAATGGCTCTATCAGTTTTCAATTCCTGTTTGTACACCACTATTTCTGAATTGTAAATTACAGATACACTATCGTGATCAAAAGTCCCATTGTCATACAAATCAACATGTACAGAATCGGAGGTAGTATAAACCGTAAACACCTGATTGATGGATCTGTGATTAATGGCAGTTAACAACAATCTGCTCTTGATTTGTGAAATAGAATCGAGTGTGGCAATTTTTTTGTCTTTTTGTAACAACTCGTTTTCAATATGCGGTGGTATATTATTTTTAGTAATAGCTGCATTATTGTTAACTTTTGATGGTTTTGCAGTTACATACGGATTATTGTTCGCAGCAGTTTGCTGTTCTTTTTGTTTACGCGCTGCCTGTTTGGCTTCTCTTTCTGCCTGTAATCTGGCTTTGTGTTCAGCTGCTGCCCTTGCTTTTTCTTCTCTTCTTAAGCGTGCAGCTTCTTCCTGCTGTTGTTGTTTTAATTTTCTTTCTGCTCTCACCTCAGCTAAATGTTCTGCTCTGGCTCGTGCTTTTTCTTCCCGTAGTAATTGTCTTTCTGCTTTTAAATTGTTGTTGGATTTAGTTGTGGGTTCATCCGGCTCAAATCTGTACGGACGCCTTCCATTTCTAATATCATCTAAAATTTGGTCAATATCCAACTCCTTACCTGATGGAACCCATTTGGGATTTTTAGATCTGGTTACAATTACATCCGATCTGCGATTTACAATTTGTTGTGCAGTATCGTAAGTATCATCATCTTTACAAGGCAATATTAAATGCTGTTCACCATAAAAATCAACATTAATTCTGGATGCATTAATATGATGTTTAATCAGGTACATTTTTACTGCCAATGAACGGGCTTTCGATAAACGCAGGTTCAATTCAAATTTGCCTTTACAATCGGTAAACGAACCAATTACTACATTTAATTCCGGATTTTCTTTCAATAAGTGTATAATGGTATCTAAACTATTCCTATCTTCCGAACGTACTTTCGCTTTGTAGAAATCAAAATTAACAGATACTCTTTTTACAGTTGCGTTGTTTAATGAATCGAGTATATGCCTGCGCATTTGTTCTTCATCACTTAACTTATTTACCGGCACTGTAATAACAGGGGGTGCATTTTGTACAGTAGTATTATCTGTTTGATTAGCTTTTGATGTATCAATAGCTGACTCTTTTGAAGTATCTGGTAATGGTGGTAATTTAATAGACTGAAAAACTTCTAAACAACAGGGTGATTCACGATCGGAAGTAAAATAAGCAGTATCGGCATCGCCAATGCTGTTGTAATAAATATCATCTTTTACAGAGTTAATGGGTAATCCCAAATTTTGAGCAGTATTCCACTGGTTGGTAACGATGTTGCCTTTACTTTTATAAATATCCATACCACCTAAACCAACTCTTCCATTCGAACTAAAATACAAAAGGGCACTATCCGCAATAAAAACTGGCGCAACATCATCTTCACTGGTATTAATGGCGGCACCTAAATTATCAGGTGTACCGGTTGGTAAACCATCTTCTAAAGCAATTTTCCAGATATCATATTTTCCCATGCCGCCGGGCCTGTCTGAAGCAAAAAATAAAAATTTACCATCTCTTGTAACAAATGGATGACGTGCATTGTGGCCTTTTGCATTCACCAAAGTATCTAAAGGATAAGGCGCATCCCACGGAGCATCCAAACCTGAACGTGTTGCGGCATATATGATGTATTTATTGGCTTCGTTTTGCTGATCTTCATTCCATCCGGTAAAATAAATATGCAATCCATCTGCCGAAAACTGTGCTGCGGCAGCATCATAAGCTAAACCTTGCGGAAAAGCTTTACTAATATTGTTTTGATTGGTATTAAACTGATACAGTGTTGATCGATAGACTACCTGTTTATTTTTTCCAACAGTATCTGGTCTGGAACTGCTAAAAACAAAAATGCTGTCATTTAATTTAGTATACGCATAATTAGACCCTAACGCATTCACAGGTGCAGGCATTTTTTGTATTGAAAAACGTTGCAGGTTTTGTTGTTGTTCAATATTAAAACGACAATCTGCCATTTCTTTTAAAGCCAAAGCTGAGTAAGCATCTTCCTGTGTATGTTCTGCCGTAAATTTCGATAATGCTTTAATCGCTTTATCCGGTTCGTTCATGGCACGCAGTGATATTCCATACCATAAATAGGCCATGATATCCGGTTTTTTTTCAAGACTTAGGTATCGTTCATAGTTTGGCAAAGCATCCTGATAATCGTGGTATAACCGGTATGATTCAGCTAATTGATAGGTAATATAAATTTCTTTTGCCCCTTTTGGCTTTCTGCCGCTTTTATGCACTCCAGGTATATAAGGCAATACTCCATTCCCATTATCAATGTTACCATTAAGTGCTTTATGATACAACTGTGCAGCTCCATAATAATTTTTTTCCTTGAACAACTGGTCTGCTCTTTTCGTGTAAGCTCTGACAGATTGACCATTTACAACAGATACGCAAAAAAACACCACTAAAAATATAGTAATGCGTTTAAATAAAAAACAGGTTAGTAATGTAACTCTATACAGCATGCTAATGTTATAAAAGAGATTTTCTATGTATGAATATAGGCACACTTTACAGGAAGGATGTAAAAACAGCCCAATAAGTTTTTAACATTATGTGGGTAACATTTATTGCATATTTGAAAATTTATTAGAAATTATACCGACGAAGCATGCAAAGTGTGCAGTATTAAAATA
Source organism: Hydrotalea sp. GW822-HT8A01 (assembly GCF_058798575.1). Lineage (NCBI taxonomy): Bacteria > Pseudomonadati > Bacteroidota > Chitinophagia > Chitinophagales > Chitinophagaceae > Hydrotalea > Hydrotalea sp. GW822-HT8A01. The sequence goes on along the minus strand of NZ_CM179506.1, from coordinate 2,761,398 downwards.
AAAAAGTTATTCTGTAATGCAACAGAATAACAATTCACTAACCTGAATAGCAGTTGGATTAAAGACGGGGACAAATAAACTTAGTAGCCGGTATTTTTTTGCGATGTACATAACTGATTGAAATTTCATAACCGCCCCGGTAAGCCGACGCACTGTTTAGGGTTGAAATATTGATATCATAACTAAGCCCCACAATAAAACCATTTAAATTAATTCCAATATTAGGCGCAATGGCATCATTGTTTCTGTACATAACCCCTGCAATAAGATCTTTGGTATAATCAAGTGTATAATTTAGATATAATCCACCGGCAATTTCAGATGCAGCACCCTGTCTTTCATAAATAACATGTGGCGTTAATTGCAATAAATCGTTCACTGCAATTCTGGTACCTGCATGAATGGAATAACGTACCGGTATAAAACTATTACTGGCTTGTAAAAATTTATCAGTTGGTTGTGTGGGATGGTATAAACTTACTCCAATAAATGGATTTACTTTTTTATTAGGATCACCATCATAATACATTACGCCAACGCTTGCATCCAAAGTATATGCTGATGTTTTTGAAAAAATTTCATTCGACGGAAAGGTGGGATCGTAACCTACCAATGGATTAAACTGGTTGCCAAATTTTAGTTTGGAAGGATCAACACCCCGATAAATAAATCCGAATTGAAATCCACCACTTAATCTTTTATATTCACTTAAATGAACTTGATAAGAAAGTGATAAATAACTATTGGTGTAATTATAACCACCATCGCCCGCTGATTGATTTAAAACCATTAAACCAACTCCAAAACTATTCGGTAATGCTGCATCTAAACTAATCCCTTTCGTTAATAATGGTGTAGCAACAGATGCCCATTGATTACGAATATTAGCTGTAGTTCGATAATCTCCGTCTATTACCCCTGTCATTGCAGGATTTAACCACATAGGGCTTGCATAATACTGTGTAAAATGAGGGTCTATTTGCGCTTCTGCAATAGAAACGCAAAATAATAAACCAATCATTAAGTATCTCATTTTAATCATACAATCCTGATTTCCTTAACGAATAAGTGTTATTGAACCCCTTCGTTTTACTTTTTCATTACTCTGTAATGTTGCTTCGAAGGAATAATAATATACACCTACCGGCATTTTTGTACCATTATAACTTCCATCCCATCCTTGAGATTGTGTGGAAGTATAAAAAATTAATTGCCCCCACTGATTGTATATAGACAATTTCATTGTCTTTATAGTATTCCCATAAACAAAGAATAAATCATTATTACCATCTCCATTGGGCGTAAATGAATTAGGAATAAAAATGGCATCACCAATAGGGTTTAAAGTTGTAACTGTAATACTGCCCGGTGCACTTTCCTGACAAGCCAACTTACCTAAGGCTTTTACTTTAAAATTGATAGTTTGGTTGGGTACTAATCCGGTTACCAATTCTTCTAAGGCAGTGAGGCCGGCAGCGGGTAACTGAAAGGTGGCACCGTTGTCTAAACTGATTAAATAACTCACTGCTCCTGGAACCGGTAACCAACTAAACAAAACACTGTTTGCGGTTATGGTGTCTGCCTGAACAACGGGTGTGCTTAATGCAGAAGCTACCTGAATGCCAATAGATGCATTTGTAGCTGCACAAATAGGTGGATTTGTGTTGGCTAATACAACATAATTGGTAGCCTGACTAATGGGTTGTGTTGTATATGAAGTACCAGTAAATAAAAGTGTATTGTTACCCACTTTATACCAATTATAATTTACGCCTGTTTCAGGATTCACTATGGATAATGTATCGGCTGTACCCGGGCAAACTGTATCTGATGTTGCCTGAATGGTAAAAGGTTTCGGACTTGTTGCAAATTGAACTTTTGTACTATCGGTAACCGTACAAATACTATCTGTTACTTTAACTTTATATACTCCATTTGAATCAACAGTAGTAGATGCCGTTGTATCGCCGGTTGACCATAAGTAACTGGTGAAGCCTGTACCGGCATTCAATACTTTAGAAGTGTCATTACAAACAGTTGTGGTAGCAGCTAACAAAGTTTTTAGCGCATCCACCTTTATTGTAACCTGATCTTTACAAACATAAGGACTGTCGGTATAGGTAACAGAATATGTGGTAGTTTGTGAAGGATAAACTTTGATGGTAGTAGTAGTATCACCGGTAGACCATACTAATGTTGGTTTGGGTTGTTTTATAAGAGAAGAATCAGGATAATATGCCCAAATTCCATCGATTCTAGCCCATATCACTCTTTTATCAACCGGATCATAATATGCATAACCGTTGGATGCATTTAAAGGAGCAGCAGGTGGTACTGCACCTGTTCCTACAAACTCACTGAATCCATTATCAGTTCCCCAGTTAAACCGAAAAGTTTTTTTGGTATTCACTAAATATTGATTCAATGGGTAATCGCCTGTTGGTTGAAATCCACCGAATAAATAAAATCTATTCTTGTCATAATCGTAAGTCATAGCACCTTCATATTGAATAGTGCTGTTATTAGTGGGCAAAATATTGGTAAAGGTATACGTATTTAAATCCAATGCATATAAATCTTTCAACCAGCAAAACATACCATTGGCTGTAGCCCAAGGACTTCCTAAAGAACAGGTGCCGCTTAATTCATTCCCATCGCAACTACCCTGCCCCGAAAATAAAAATAAAGTTTTCCCATCAGCAGATGTGCCCATTAAATTTCCACCTTTTGGTGGATTACAATCACTTAAATTGGGGCGTTTTTGTATCCAGGATAAATTATTTTCATAAATCCAGTTCTTAACAGTAAACCCACCATAACCTCCATAAAAACCGGGACTATTTGTTATGGGATTCCAGTATGAGCTGGCGTTATAGTCAGCATTATCAAAAGCACCGTTGCCTATTTGTGTCCATGCACCACCGGTAGCCGGTACTGCATAAACATTGTCTTTTCCTGCACGCCATAAAATCAGCCTGTTGTTGGTATAGTCATACGTAAATTCGGTATAGTTACCAGGCCATCCCGGCCAGTTATTGGCAAAAATTTCGGTACTGGTTTTGTTCTTTAAATCGTACCGAATAATTCTTTTGTTAATGATTGAATACAAATACTGATTTACCTTATCATAACCATATGCCTTGAGGTTAAAAGCAGTTTGGTCAATATTATTTCCACTAATTAATAATACCCAAACCCCGGGTGGTTCACTGTCAACATGTACCGGTTTAATGGCAGTAAGGGTAACGGTATCTCCTTTACAAATTGTGGTATCTTTTTGTACAATTAACTTAGCCGGACAAGAAAAAGGAGCAATTGCACTATCAAATGAAATGGATATAGGATTATGTTCGTTTGAAAATGCAGGTTTTATTTTGACAGATGTATTCCTTTCAAAGGAAGGGAATGTTATTTCCCCTAATGAACTGTTTGCATTATGTAAAGAATGTACATGAAAAAAACCACCAGGTGCAAAACCCAGTAAACCAGTGCTAAAAACTACCAATAAGAACGATAAAGTAAAATACTTATTCATGCGTTCAAAATAAAAGTGATACTCCCGTTTTATATTCAAAAAAATTATTCTGAAACCGGGAGTCGTAATTGTTTTTTTTATTTTTCATGAATTATCACCCAGATAAGCATCAATGAAAAACCATTATATAATTACTTAATTTCATTAAACGGCAGAGGGAATAAAATATTGTATAAGCATGTTAAAATACACATTATTTTCAATAAAACCGGTATTCTATCGATAAATCCTAAGAAAATTATTATTTTTTTTAATTATATTTTATTTTAAATACTTGCATTACAGCCGGTAATAACTTTCTTCCACATTTTACAATTGTAATAAAGAAGATTCAATTTTTGCAAAACATGCTGCTTTTTTATAAACTTTTGGCGAAAAAGTGAAAATTCAGACATTATAAAACAATTAAAATAGCATAGTGTTGGTTAAAAGAAAAAAATAAATTTTAAATTTATATATTAGTATACTGGAAATATTTTTTCCGATTTTAATCATATTTACAAGACTAACACTATGCTTCCATTCAAATGCTTTTCTAAAAAAATCTGTTTAGGTATTTTATTGATAGGCACATTGCTGCAAGTATCTGCTCAGAATCAAAGCACTTCAAAAAACAAACCCGTCTATGACCTTCATTTATACAATGGGATGCATTGGCGTAATATTGGCCCATGGCGTTCAGGCCGGTGTTTGGCGGTAATGGGTATACCCAATGATCCACACACCTACTATGCCGGACAAACCGGAGGCGGCGTATGGAAAACAACAGATGGGGGTAATTCCTGGAAATGTGTATCTGATTCTTTTTTTACCTCAAGTTCAGTGGGTGCCATTGCTGTAGCACATATCAATCAAAATATAGTTTATGCCGGTACCGGTGAGGTAGAAATGCGTAACAATATTTCTTTTGGAGATGGTATCTACAAATCTACCGATGCTGGTAAAAGCTGGAAGCATATTGGCTTAGAAAAAACTTATGCCATTGGAACCATTGCCATTAATCCTGAAAATGATAATCAGGTTTATGCGGCTGCCATGGGTAAAGTATATGGAGCCAATAAAGAACGCGGATTATATCGTTCCAATGATGGGGGCAATACCTGGCAACAAATTTTGTATGTGAATGATAGTACCGGTTGTGTGGATGTGAAAATAGATCCGGTAAACCCATTCATTGTTTATGCTTCCATGTGGCAGGCTTATCGAACTCCTTATTCATTAAGCAGCGGTGGCAGGGGCTCTGGTTTATATAAGTCGCTGGATGGGGGCAATACCTGGCAGTTGCTTTCCGAAAATCCGGGTATGCCCAAGGGATTAAAAGGAAAAATGATTTGCACCATCTCTCCGGTGCAGCATGAACGAATTTGGGCTATTGTTGAAAATGAACACAGTGGTGTATTTCGTTCAGAGGATGGTGGTGCTACCTGGCAATTGGTAAGTACCAAAAACGATTTAACCCAACGCCCATGGTACTTTAGCCAGATTTTTGCTGATACCAAAAACCCCAATACAGTTTATGTGTTGAATGTAGAATTTTGGAAATCGATTGATGGTGGCAGTAACTGGGAAAAAATTACCAATAGGCATGGCGATAACCATGATATGTGGATAAATCCTCAAAACCCATCTAACTGGATAATGGGCGATGATGGTGGCCCACAAATTACTTTTGATGGTGGTAAAAATTTTACTGCACCTGATTTACCTACTGCTCAGTTTTACCATGTAAACTTAGATAATGAATTTCCATATCATGTATATGGTGCACAACAAGACAATACAAGTGTTAGAATTGCCAGCCGAACTGCCAATGAAGCAATTGGTATACGTGACTGGTACCCGGTGGCAGGTGGAGAAGCCGGTTATATTGTACCTGACCCCCTGAATGCACAAATCACTTATGGAGGAGAATATGACGGACAACTTAGTACCTACAATAAATCAACCGATCAAAACAGAAATATATCCGTTTATCCCGAACAGCACAGTGGAGAAGGGGCTATTGTAATGAAATATCGCTTTAATTGGACCTATCCCATCGCTTTTTCTCCGCACAATAATAAAATGATGTATGTTACTTCTAATCATGTACACAGAACAACCGATGGCGGACAAACTTGGGAAACCATTAGCCCGGATTTAACCAAAAATGATCCGGCAACCCTTCAGCCCAGTGGCGGACCCATTACTTTAGATAACAGTTTAGCCGAAGTATACGGAACCATTTTTGCATTTGCAGAATCGCCTGTGCAATCAGGTGTTTTATGGGCCGGTTCAGATGATGGGTTGGTGCATGTAAGTAAAGATGATGGCAAAACATGGCAAAACGTTACACCATCGGCCCTACCAAAATGGGCACTCATTAGTTATGTGGAACCCTCTCATTTTGATGCAGCTACCTGTTATGTTGCTGCTACACGCTATCAAAGTGATGATACCAAACCCTATTTATTTAAAACACATGATTATGGCAAAACCTGGACATCTATTTCTGAAGGTGTTCAAAGCTATAACCGCTGTATTCGACAAGACCCAACCCACCAAAACATTTTGTATTGCGGCACAGAAACCGGTATTCTTGTTTCGTTTGATGAGGGAGAACATTGGCAAAGCCTGCAACTCAATTTACCCAACACACCGGTAAGAGACATACAGGTACAAACCCGCGATAATGATTTGGTGGTTGCAACACATGGCCGGTCATTTTGGGTATTAGATGACATTACACCGCTTTACCAGTTAAATGAGCAAATGGCAATGAATAAGGCTTTTTTATTTAAACCAAAATGTACATACAGAACTCCTTTAGGGAATAATAACCCAACCCCACCCGTGCATGATGGGCAAAATGCCCCTGCTGGTGCTATTGTGCATTATTATTTCAAAAATAAACCATCCGGTGAAGTTCGTTTAGCAATTCAAACTGAAAAGGGCGACAGTGTTATTACCTATTCTTCTCAAAAAAATTATTTTGGCGAACCCATCACCCCCACTCAAAATTTTATTGAAAATCGCAAGAAAAAACAATCCGGTATTTTAACAGCAGATAGCGGAATGAATACATTTATCTGGGATTTGCGTTACCCGGATGCAAAAGCTGATACTTCTGCCACTTTTGAAGGTGCTTTAACCGGCCCAATGGCAGTGCCAGGAAATTATACCATTGCATTGTATGTTAGTGATAAATTGATTCAGAAACAACCCCTTACCATTGTAAACGACCCAAGAAATACATTTGGAACAAATGATCTGGCAAAGCAATTTGAATTAGCCCAACAAATTCACAATACACTCAATGCAATTGGAACTACAACAAAAAACATACGGCAGATCAGGAAAAAAATTCAGGATTTTGCCGGCACACTTTCCCATTCAGATTCTATTCAACAATTCAATGCACTAACAAAACCATTATTAGATAGTTTAACGATAGTTGAAACAACTTTAATGAATCCTAAAATTTTAGCAAGTGAGGATGATTTACGTTTTTCGGTTCGGTTAGAAGAAAAATTGTCGGCACTCAATGTAGCCGTTCAGCAAGCAGATGCCCCTCCCACTGCTTCTATGTACAGCAGCTATCAAAATCTAAAAGAGCAAATTGACATACAATTCAACAATTTTAGAAACCTGCTGCAAAAAAATGTTCCTGCCATTAATCAATGGATTGCGAATCAGAAACAACCATTTATTGCTTTATAAAACTAAAATTGAGTAAAAACCAGATGAAACTCACAGCCAGACCAGTGATAGGTAAACCGTTACGACCATTCTTTGAAAATGTTTGTTATACAGTCTGATCTGGCTATCATAAAATGATTGCAAAAAATATTATGGACTAATTTTGCTAAATATGTTTATTTATACCTACCTTTGCACTCCAAAATTTTCCCGTAAGGTTCAACAAGTGTATCCCCGTGGATACCACCAGCAGGGTGTAATCTGAATAAAAGATTATTTATGCCAAAAGTTAAAACAAACTCAAGCGCAAAAAAACGCTTTAAAGTTACCGGAACAGGTGAAATAACCTTCCAAAAAGCTTTTAAACGACACATTCTTACCAAGAAAACCAAGAAAAGAAAAAGAACGCTCAACAAAAAAGGTCTTGTTGGTCCTACCAACAAAGATTTTGTAATGCGCTTATTACGTTTAAAATAAAATTATTACACCATCTCTTTTAAAAGAGTTAAAATATTAAAATATGCCACGTTCCGTTAATGCAGTTGCTTCAAGAGCAAGAAGAAAAAAAATATTAGATCAGGCTAAAGGCTACTATGGTAAACGTAAAAACGTTTATACCGTAGCTAAAAACATTGTTGAGAAAGGGATGACCTACAGTTATGTTGGTCGTAAACTGAAAAAAAGAGAATATCGCCAATTGTGGATTGCACGTATTAATGCTGCCGTAAGAGAAGAAGGATTAACGTATAGCCAGTTTATTCACAAATTGTCTGTGAAAGGCATAGATTTAGACAGAAAAGTATTGGCTGACTTAGCCATGAATAATCCTGAAAGCTTTAAATCTTTAGTAGCTTCTGTGAAGTAAGAAAAAACAGACAGAATGAATCATTACCGGGCTTGTCCCGGTTTTTTTGTTTTAACACCCTCCCATACAAAGCAACCCATCAAAATTTTCACAAGCGTTCATTCAAAATTATTGTATATAAATTTTTTAACATATAAAACCATAAAAAAAATTCAGTGTTTCAATTGGCACTGAACTTTTTCTATGAGTAATTTACTTTACAACTAAATATCAATTGCTTCACCATAAGCAGCAGCAGTAGCTTCTTTCAAGCCTTCACTCATGGTTGGATGCGGATGAATGGCATTTAAAATTTCATGGGCAGTTGTTTCTAATTTTCTGGCAACAACGGCTTCTGCTATCATTTCTGTTACATTGGCACCAATCATGTGGCAACCCAGAAACTCACCATATTTTGCATCGAAAATTACTTTTACAAAACCTTCTGTAGCACCTGCAGCGCTGGCTTTACCGCTGGCAATAAAAGGGAATTTACCAACCTTAATATCATACCCTGCTTCTTTTGCTGCTTTTTCAGTATAACCAACACTGGCAATTTCGGGTGTACAATAGGTACAACCTGGAACATTGTTATAATCAATTACATCGGGCAAATGTGCTATTTTTTTTTCTAAATAAGCCATATGCTCTGCTGCATTAATTCCTTCTTTTGAGGCAACATGTGCCAAAGCCTGACCGGGCGTACAGTCGCCTATTGCATAAACACCGGGTATGATAGTTTGCTGATATTTATCAACAATAATTTTACCTTTTTCGGTTTTAATGCCATTTTCTTCCAGCCCTATATTTTCTATATTGGCTACAACACCTACGGCACTTAAAACAATATCTGCTTCTAAAGTCATCATACTGCCATCCTGTTTCTTCACCTGTGCTTTAACGCCATTACCTGAAGTATCTACACTTTCAACCGATGCATTGGTAAAAATTTCAATACCTTGTTTTTTGTATTGTTTTTCCAATTCTTTTGAAATTTCTTCATCTTCTACCGGCACAATTCGAGGCATAAATTCAACAATGGTAACTTTTGTACCCATGCTGTTGTAAACATAAGCAAACTCTACACCTATTGCACCACTGCCTACAATAATCATGCTTTTGGGCTGACCCGGTAATACCATTGCTTCACGATAACCAATTACTTTTTTACCGTCCTGTTTTAAATTCGGCAATTCACGGCTTCTGCCACCGGTTGCAACCACAATATATTTTGATTCGATGATTTGTTTGGTACCATCCGCAGCAATTACTTCAACTTTACCTTTGCCTTTTACTTTACCGGTGCCCATAATTACGTCAATTTTATTTTTCTTCATCAAAAATTGAACGCCTTTACTCATTTTATCTGCTACACCCCTGCTTCGCTGAATTACGGCCGGAAAATCCTGCGTACCGGTTGCATTAATACCATAGTTAGCACTATGTTTTATGTAATCGTACACATTCGCACTTTTAATTAATGCTTTAGTGGGTATACAGCCCCAGTTTAAACAAATACCACCTAAACTTTCTTTTTCTATAATCGCTACTTTAAAACCTAATTGTGAAGCTCTGATTGCAGCGGGATACCCTCCTGGTCCGCTTCCAATTACAATAACATCGTATGCCATAATTTAAATAATTAAGATGAGTGGTTGAAAACAATATTGTACAACCAAAAAATAACAGATGCAAAAATACTGGCTAATCTGCAAATGGAAAAAAGAGAGTTCAAAAAGGAATAAGATTTCATTGCAAAAAATTCTTTATACCAATCAAATCATGATATTTTAAGAAAATAAATTCTTATAGTTTGATAAAATAAGGCATTGGCATGCAGACTGCCCGGTGCATTTTTATTGGCTACAAAACTGCGTAGACCAAATAATGCAGCCATTTTACCATTATTAACAGCCAGTTCTAAATATCCTGCAGCATTAAACATAGCCAGCACCTCGCCCCTGGGTACATCAGCATAACTTTTACTGATTTTATTGATGGCAACATTATTTGGGATGCTAATTTCAAATGGCCGGTTGACTGCTGCTTCCTGAAATTGCTGATTTGAAATATTGATAATTACGTTATCAAATTTATCAATAAATAATACCTGACCTTCTATCCAATCATTACCCATAGAGGGTTGTAAAGAAATTTTTTGTTGAAAAGTAATAGCTGTATCAGCAAGCCGGGTTAAGGGCTCTCCCTGCAATAATCTTCCAATAATGCCTGCCAATATTTGTGTAATTTCTAAAATAGTAGCAGCTGAATGAACTGAAATAGAAAATGGCTGAATATGTTGTTTATCAGCAATCATGGTTAGGAGGCCATTGTCAGGACATATAATAATTTGTCCATTTACTTCAGCTAAAATAAATTGTTCGTTATTTCCTTCAAAACAATCTACCAAAATTAAGTGAATGGTGCCTTTTGGAAAATATTTGAATGCATGATTACATATATATGCTACATGCGGATAATTATTAGCATTTAAATCGTGATTGATATCGACAATATTGGCTTGTGCAAATTGCGTAATTATCTGACCCTTAATAGCCCCTAAAATATAATCCTGAACACCAATATCGGATGATAAAGTAACAATTGACATGCTTGTGGAACGTTGGATGCAATAATATTATTTTACCAACTCACCTTGTTTATAAAAAAACTTTTTGATAAGTCGATCTGCCAGTGCTGGAAAAAATTTATTCAACCATACGGTTTGTTTTCCCTGCGAAGTAAGCACCAATGTACGTTTTCGTTTTTCAATTGCTTTCATGATATATATGGCACAGGTTTCTGCCGTCATTAATTTCGATTCATCCATCGGACTTTCACCTTGTGGTTGCGCATCTTTGTTTAACGCTGCATTGCGAATATTAGATGCAGTAAAGCCAGGGCAAACCCACATTACATTCACACCCTCATCCATTAATTCTGTTCTTAATGCTTCCAGCCAGCCATTCATGGCAAATTTTGAAGCAGAATAACCGCTTCGTCCCGGTAAACCCCTGTATCCTGCAATGGACGAAACACCCAGAACACTTCCCTTGTTTTGAATAATGTAGGGTAATGCATATTTTGTACAATAAACAGCACCCCAAAAATTTACGTCCATTAAACGTTTCAGCGTTTCTAAATTGGTTTCTTTAAAAAGCGAACGCATGGAAATGCCCGCATTATTAATTAAAATATCGATGGTGCCATACAATTTAATTACCGCATTTATAAAATTTTTACAATCAGTTTCATTGCTAACATCTGCAGCCTGAACCATTAAAGGTTTGCCTGCATGGATCGATTGTAAAACATATAATTTATCGTAATTACGGCCACAGGTAGCCACTTTAGCACCCTGCGCAATAAAAGCCTCTACCAGTGCCTTTCCAATGCCTTCAGAGCCACCGGTAATTACAACAACTTTATTATTAAATACCATGATTCAAATTATTATTTGCAAAAATAAGGTTCTGTTGTTGTAGGTTGTGAATAAATATCTTTACAATAGATTTGAAAAAAATTTGGACAGAAAAACTTTTCGCCTATTTTTGCACTCCCAAAAACAAACGGGATGATTCCGTAGCTCAGTTGGTAGAGCAATACACTTTTAATGTATGGGCCCTGGGTTCGAGTCCCAGCGGGATCACCATATGGGACAAGTCAAAATTCAAACGACTTGTCCCATTTTTTTTGGGCTTTAATTCCCTATCTATCAAGGCGATAATGTTAATGATTTCGTTCAATCTTTTGGTTCGATGTTGGCAACCATCGAATACGATATTTTCAGGGAACATCGAACCAACTATCTTTCTTTTAAGTTCTACCGTACCTTCTTTGTACAAAGTATCAAGCTGAGCGATGTTGCTAAAAGCCTTATCCCACAATGGTTCTACCGTTGTTTGAAAACTTACAGCAGCTTTTAATTTTGCTTCCAGGCGATTGATCTTCTCCTCACATTCAGATTTGATTGCTCGATAATCATCACCCTCTATATCGCCACACAAAAGCAGTTCTCTTGCCTTTACAATGCGGCTATTCACTTCCTGCAATTGCAGCTTCAAGTCTTTCTGTTCGTCTCTCTCTCCACGTTCTTTTGATTTGTACGTTGATGCGATTACGTCTTTGCATGTTTCAAGTCTTGAAAGAGGCCATACATATTTCCTGATTTCCTCAACCATTTTGTCATTTGCCTCTTTTGCCTTGTAACGAATGCCACAAGCAGAACTGCAATGATAATAATGGTAGTATTGTGTTCTTCCCTTTGATGCGCTGCCAGTAAGCATCCTTCCGCATTTCGGACAGATCAGGAAGCCTCTCAACGGAATATTATCGTCTGCCGTAATCTTTGTTCCTAAAATACGCTTGCGTCCATCCAATACATCCTGAACATCATAATATAGAGTTTCAGAAATTAACGGCTCATGCTGTCCTTTTACCAACATGCTTTCTTCTTCCTTGTACTTTGGAATAAATATTAATCCGCAATAGATCGGATTTCTTATGGCAACCCAAAAATTATTCTTACTGCATTTCAACCCCTTTTTTTTCGCTTTTTTCCATACCTGTTCCGTGTTAAGCTGACTATGGGAAAGTTCCTCAAACGCCCACTTCATTATGGCACCCTGAATATCCTTGGGAGCGATATATTTCTTTCCATTCTCATTAACCTTATTCGCATAACCTATGGGTGCAGTTCCCATGCAGCGCCCTTCTTTTTTAGCACGGCGCATACCATGAAACACATTTAATGCCCGGCGGTCATTCTCTACTTCAGGTGCTGCAAGGTAGAACGCCAGCATCATTTTATTTTCTGGAATGGATAGGTCAAGCGGTTGTTCTACTGCCTGCGGCTCGATACCTAAGCGCCGAAGCGTGCTGATCATTTGATAGGCATCCCCTGCATTACGGCTGAACCTATCCCATTTTGTAAACAGGATAAGGTCAGTATGTCCCTTGTGCTTACGCAGGTCGCCTAATAATCCAGTCCAAGCCGGTCTTTTAAAAGTCTTAGCTGAGTGATCTTCCAGTATCACTTTCCTTACCCGGATATTGTTTATTTCGCAGTATTTCCGCAAACGTTCCTCTTGGTCACGTTGCGAATAGCCCTTATCGGCCTGTTCGTCCGTACTTACCCGTACATAAAGGTCTGCTATTTTCATACTATAAAAATTAAGTGTGGTACAATATAAAGTTACAAAGAAAAATCAAATTGGACAATATTTAATAGAATTATCACAACCAAATTTACTGAATTTATCACATCTTTGTTGAATAGACACAAAGCGACACGGGTTAATAGGGAACATACCCTTTTCAATAAAAACGAAATATGGCAACACCACGCGAACGTTTAGTAGAATCATTGAAGTTTCTGAAAGAATTGCAGGATAATGGGATTGTCGGTATTCACACCGATGAAATACCCAATCGGAAATACAGAGAGATACTATTTAAAAAAGGCTTTATACGGGAAGTTACAAAGGGATGGTATATACCTACTGACCCTGCGGAAAAAGCAGGAGAATCATCTTCTTGGTACAGCTCTTATTGGGACTTTATTGCCAAATTCCTGAATTACAAATTTGGGGAAGAATGGTGCTTGTCGGCAGATCAGTCACTACTTATCCATGCAGGAAATAGTGCGGTGCCGCAACAGCTAATGTTACGTTCGCCACAGGGCAATAATAACCCTACACCCTTACCGCATAATACCTCCTTGTTCAATTTAAAAGCAAATATTCCTCCTGCGGAGCAAACCATTATTATAAACGGCATTAGGATGTACAACTTGTCGGCTGCATTGGTTTATAGTTCTCCAAGTATTTATACAAGAAATGCGATTGATGCCCGCACAGCCCTTGCATTGATAAGGGATGCTTCGGAAGTATTACCCATTCTACTGGAGAATGGGCATACAACTTTTGCAGGCAGGTTAGCGGGTGCTTTTAGAAATATAAATAGGGATAAGATCGCCGATCAGATTGTTGACACCCTAAAACAAGCTGATTACGATATACGAGAAGAAGATCCTTTTGAAACCAAACTAAGCCTTAGTTTGTCCTCCCGTGAACGCTCACCCTATGCCAATCGCATCAGGCTCATGTGGGAGCAGATGCGTGAAATTGTTATTGCCAGCTTTCCCAAAGCCCCAGGTATACCGGATGATGTGCAAGCCTACTTAAAGGATGTTGACGACATCTACGTTACAGACGCATATCATTCACTTTCCATAGAGCGGTATCGTGTAACCCCGGAACTGATCGAAAGGGTAAGCAGCGGCCAATGGAACAGCAAGGAGAACGAAGAAGACCGGAAACAAAGGGATGCAATGGCAGCCAGAGGTTACTACCAAGCCTTCCTGCAGGTGAAAGATACCATCACAGCTATACTGAAGGGCGCAAATGCAGGAAAGCAGGTTGACAAGGATCATTCAAAATGGTACAGGCAACTGTTTGACCCAAGTGTAGCCGCAGGACTTTTAAAAGCCGCAGACCTTGCAGGGTATCGAAGCCACCAAGTGTACATTGGCAATTCCAAGCATGTTCCTTTGAATGTAGATCCTATGAGGGATGCTATGCCTGTACTTTTTGAGTTACTGGAGAAAGAAACCGAACCATCGGTGAGAGCAGTATTAGGGCATTTCATCTTCGTTTTTATCCATCCATACATGGACGGGAATGGAAGGATAGGACGTTTTCTGATGAATGCTATGATGGCTTCGGGAGGTTACCCGTGGACTATAATACCAGTTGAAAGAAGGGATGAGTATATGCAGGCTTTGGAGCAGGCAAGTGTAGGACAGGACATTACTTCGTTCGCTTCTTTTCTCGGTTATTTGGTCAATGAGCGGCTACATGGGAAGATAGTGGCAAAATTGCCGGAAGGAAAATAACTTAAAAAAATACTATTTCTGCACTTACAATTTGTCTCATTAACGTAACATAAGGTGCAGACATATACATTCCACAATCTCCTTAATTATTCTATTCAATAGAACTATTGAATAGAATAATTTTCATTAACTTTGCCTCTATGAAAACTAAAATAAATTATCTTCTTTTGTTGACAGTAATTGTGTTAATCAATGTCAGTTTGTTGAGTGCCCAGCAAAAACCGGAACCATGGCGTACGGATCAGCTGATGGCAACCAGCGCGTTGGCTGCCAAGATCGAAAGCAATCAAACTGCTGATCTACTGATATTATCCATAGGGCCTGATGCAATTATCAAAGGATCAGTTGCTATTGGCCCTACCCAGGAAGCAGCCAACTTGGCCAAGCTCAAAAATTATCTAAAACAAGTTCCGAAAGACAAAAAGGTGGTCCTTTATTGCGGCTGCTGTCCTTTTGATAAGTGTCCGAACATCCGGCCCGCATTCTCCACATTGAATAAAATGGGTTTTAAAAATGCAGAATTGCTCAACATCCCAAAAAACATCAAGGTTGACTGGATAGATAAGGGCTATCCGACAAAAGATTAAAGATGAGATCACTGTTCTCCATACTATCAATTGTGCTTTCAGTGCACACAGGAAATGCACAGCACCATACTTTGGCAATAGGACAAACTGCTCCAGTTATTTCTCTGCCATCTTTAAAAGACGGTATCATCACCCTTTCTTCATTGAAAGGAAAACTCGTCCTTGTAGATTTTTGGGCCAGTTGGTGTGCTCCCTGCGTAAAAGAGCAACCGGTATTGAAGTCTCTGTACGAAAAGTTTGGTGACCAGGTAGATGCAGGCAAGCTTGAGATTTTGGGTGTTTCTCTTGATAGAAGCAGAGAAAACTGGCTAAAAGCGATTAATAAATACCAGATTACCTGGCTGCAGGCCAGTGACCTGAAATACTGGAATAGTCCTGTGGCTAAAGCATACGGCATCAGCGAACTTCCCTATAATGTCATCGTCAATGGAGAGGGTAAGGTCGTGGCTATAAACCTGCATGGCAAAGAACTGGAAGCATTTATCGACAACTATTTTAGATCAAAAAAGTAATTGCTATGAACAAAAGGGAATTTAAAAATACGGTCTACACTGAGCTGGCGAAGGTGGCGAAAGCCTTTGCCAATCCGGTAAGGCTGGAGATCATAGACCTGTTGGCGCAGGGGCCGTTTACAGTGGAACAAATCGCAAATTACAGTGGGCAATCGGTAGCAAACGCTTCACAGCACCTGCAAACACTGAAAAGCGCAAAGCTGGTCAGGATCGAGCGGGATGGCAATTTCATCAACTACTCGCTGGCAGGACAAAATGTATTCAATGCCTGGGCAGGATTACGAGAACTTGGTTTTGCCTATAATGCAGAAGTAGAAAAAGTCATCAAAGATTTTCGGAGCGGGCACAGTAGCGACATGGACGCCGTAGATGCAGAAACACTAAAAGAACTGCTCAAAAACGGTAAAATTGTGTTGTTGGATGTACGACCTGAAGAAGAATACAACCGTGGCCACATTCACAAGGCCATTTCAGCACCTATCGCAAACCTGGAAAGCTACCTAAAGAAGATTCCGAAAAAGAAAATGGTTGTGGCCTACTGCCGGGGGCCTTTTTGTGTCTATGCTGATGAAGCAGTGGCGCTATTAAAAGATAAGGGTTACAAAGCGAAACGTATGGACGAAGGTTATCCTGAATGGATGCTGAAAGGTTATCCGATAGCCCAAGCGAAGGGATAACCCTAAACAGCAATTAGACAATATGTGGTCTTTCGTACCACTTTTTTTAAGTGAAAAAATCTATTCAATAATTATGTTGAATAAAACAAAAAGATTAACAGTTGCAATATTAAAATCATTTTGAAATGGGTAGTGGAAAAATAACAGTAGCAGAACTTCAAAAAATGTTTGAAGAAGGAAAGCCGGTAAACGTACTGGACGTGCGGCCAGAAGAGCAGCGGGCAGACTGGCACATAGCTGGCAGCGTTTATGAAAACGCCTATGAAGGATTAAAGCGGGGCGATCAACATATACTGGATCATATCAACCTACCCAAAACAACTCCTTTGATCACTGTATGCGCAGCGGGCGTTACTGCTGCAAAAGCAACAGCAATCCTGAATGAAAAGGGATATATCGCCTTCACTTTAGAAGGTGGCATGAAAGCCTGGAACTACGCGTGGAACACGGCGGAAATTAAGGATGAAAATCTAACCATCATTCAAGTGAGAAGGGTTGCCAAAGGCTGTCTTTCCTATGTGATCGGTTCGGAAAACGAGGCTGTTGTGGTAGATGCATCATTAGATCCACAAGTTTATCAGGAAATTGCGACAAATCATAACTGGAAGATCAAATTCGTATTGGACACCCATATCCATGCAGACTATATTTCACGGACTATTGATCTGGCTAAAGCGACAAACGCTGTTCATCTGTTCACTGAAAAAGCAGAGGTCGAATACAGTTTCACCCCACTTAGTGACGGGGACGGTATACCTTTTGGCAGTGGCAATATCACCGCTGTATTTACGCCGGGACATACACCTGAAAGCATTTCTTATTTGGTAAATGACAAATATCTGCTTACCGGAGATACCTTGTTTACCGACGGTGTGGGCAGACCAGACCTGAAGGCCGATGCCGAACAGGCAATCCAAAAGGCAGGTCAACTGTTTACTTCGATAGGCAAGATATTAAGTTTTAGCCATGAAGATCTTCTTGTTCTTCCTGCACATACTTCTAACACCGTTGCCTTCGACGGTCTTATCATTGGAGATAAGCTGTCCAGATTATCTGCCAGGATACAATTGCTCGGTTTACAGAAAGACGAATTTGTTGCGCAAACGATCACGCGCATTCCAGAGGCACCAGCCAATTACCTGCAAATCGCGGCAATAAATAAAAAGGGAACCCATGAAGGCATTAATCCTGCTGATCTTGAAGCTGGTGCCAACAGGTGCGCAGTATCCTGATCAAAAATTTAAACCAATATTATAATGCCGTCTATATTAGAAAACAAGCATTACAACTCCGATTCGGTGTTTTCACCGGAAAATCTGTTGCGTGAGGCACGCAGGCAGAAAAATATTGACCATTGTCTTGTGCCGGAAATATGCGTTCTGGACCCCGATGGTGACTTGCTAACCTATTTATTAAGCAAGGGACTGGCAGAGAAAAGCACTTGCTGGGCCTGTTATCATTCGCAGCTCTATCAATTTGATCTTGAAGGAACCTCTATCGGAATATTACCCTGCATCGTCGGCGCCTCATATGCCGTACTGGTTGCAGAACAGCTTTTCGCATCAGGCTGCGAACTGTTAATCAGCATTACCTCTGCAGGTATGATCGCTGAGCCGGAAGCCGGGAAAAAATTTGTCCTCATTACCGAAGCTGTACGGGACGAGGGAACCAGTTACCATTATATCCCTGCTGAGATAAAAGCTGCTATCAATCATAGTAGATTTAACCAGCTTTCCGGAAAGCATCAAAGGCTCTGGTACAACGGAAAGAGCTGGACAACAGATGCACCCTATCGTGAAACTCAGGCCGCTATAGATGCAATGTCTGCGCAGCAGGTCGCATGTGTAGAAATGGAAGCTGCTGCTTTGTATGCTTTCGGTATAGCCAGAGAAAAAGATGTGATCTGCTTCGCGCACCTGACCAATACAATGGCGCAGCAGGAAGGAGACTTTGAAAAAGGAGAACACTTTGGCAGCATTGATACACTGGATCTATTAAAGCAGATCATTCATGGATGAGGTCAGATTAGGTTTAAAAGAGAACTGGAAGCAGTTTACCTTGCTTGTACTGGTTAATATGATGGTCGGTGGCATGGTGGGGCTGGAAAGGACTGTCGTGCCGCTGGTCGGTACAGATGAATTCAAGATCGGCTCTGATGTGGTCGTGTTTTCTTTCATCATTGCCTTTGGGGTGGTGAAGGCATTCACCAATCTATTCTCCGGAACTCTTGCTGATAAATACACGCGCAAGAAAGTACTGATCATGGGCTGGCTGGTTGGTCTTCCTGTACCCTTTCTTTTGGGCTGGGGTCCTACCTGGAACTGGATATTATTTGCCAATGTACTGCTGGGCATCAGTCAGGGCCTGGCCTGGTCGATGACCGTGAATATGAAAATTGACCTTGTCGGCCCTAAAAAGCGGGGTTTTGCCATGGGCCTAAATGAAGCTGCCGGTTATGGTGCCGTTGGCCTTACTGCCCTGCTAACGGGCTACTTAGCATCTCGTTATGGATTAAGACCGGAGCCATTCTATATTGGTATCGCTTATTCCATTGTAGGCATATCGCTTTCCTTTTTTGTAATTAAGGATACCCGTAAGCATGCGCAACTAGAAGCTACGCAAACTCAAAAAACAACATCCGGCGAGGCAGCACATCGCCCCGATTTGCTTTGGGTATTCAAGGAAACCTCTATTAAAAACAAAAACCTTTTTTCCATTTCACAAGCGGGACTGATCAACAACCTGAACGATGGCATGTCATGGGGCGTGTTCCCCCTGTTGTTTACGTCAATGGGCGTTGGTCTGGAAGGTGTTGGATGGATAAAGGCCATTTACCCGGTGGTATGGGGGGTGGGTCAGATCATCACGGGCCCTCTGGCAGATAAGATCGGCAGGAAGCCGCTTATTGTATGGGGTATGTTTATACAGGTATTAGGGCATGTCGTTATTGGCCTTGAAATATTTGCGCCGCTTGCTTCGGGCATGGCGGGATCAATCCTCCTTGGCGCGGGTACCGCTATGGTTTATCCGGCACTACTGGCCGCTGTGAGCGATTCCGCCCATCCTTCCTGGAGAGCCAGTTCATTAGGCGTGTATCGTTTCTGGCGGGATATCGGTTATGCTGTAGGCGCCCTGATGGCAGGAATAGTTGCAAACTCCTTCGGCCTGATGTGGGCGGTGCACATTGCGGGCCTAATCACTTTACTTTCAGGTGTCGTGGTTTTGATAAAAATGAAAGAAACACTGTCACCAAAGCTATAAGCAAGATCTTTAATAAGATGATCCACAATGCCTATAGATATTTTATTGATTGAGCCCGTTAAAGAGATAACCTAACCGATAAATTGACTTTAAACTTTCAAAAAATTATCAGAAACCAATATTAGGCAGTTTTCTTCCGGACTTGTAGGATTACATGAATTGTCGGAAATTATTAAAACAGAAAGATCGTGTTGTGATTTCTTTGATATCGAGTTAAAAGTTTCCGGTGATGCCTCTTTTGCGTGGCTTAGCATAACAGGCCCGAAGGGCACAAAGGATTTTCATTACTTCTGAACTCAATCTTTAGTGCAAATTATTTACATTCTATTCCGCAAATCATTAACTGCATGTTTGCGGTTAAGATGAACACTTTCAGCCCGATTAGTTTGGCTGCTATTTGCAACAGCTTCCCGTGGACATTTTCTGCGGGTGGTCAACAAGCTGATTGCTGCACTCACCCTGGTGCGATGGAGCTTTACTCCGTCGTATATCAGGTTATCAGGGAACATTGTACTTACAATTTTCCGTTTTTGTATGACAGTTCCGTTTTGGAAAAGAACATCTAAATGTGATACTCTGGAAATCGGAAGATCCCAAAGCATTTCCATACTGTCTGAAAAGGAATTAGAGGCTTTCAGCTTTGCTTCAATATCAGCCATTCTTTCGCTGGCCTCCGTCTTAATGGTACGATAGTCTTCCCCCTCAATTTCTTCACGTAGCAAAAGCTCACGAGCTTTTGAGAGGCGATGTTTTATTTGATCTAGTTGAGCCATCATGCGCTTCTGATCCGTTTTTTCAACCCGATTTACGTCCATATAAGTGGCTGTAATAATTTCCCTGAACAGTTTAAGTTTCGGAATATTACGCACTTCATCTCCGATTGCGTTTATCATCAAATTGTTTGCGTCATCTGCTTTGTAACGTACACCACATTCAGAACTGCAATGGTAGTAATGATAATATTTCTTCCTGCCTTTTGAACCGCTGCCTGTTAAAAACCTTCCGCAGTTTGGACAAATCAGATAACCCCTTAAAGGAATATCATCCTGTGAAACTACTTTTTTACTGACCGCCTTTCTCTTTCTACCATCCAGCATATCCTGCACATCAAAAAATAATGCAGTCGTTACGATCGGCTCGTGTTGTCCCGGCACAAGCTGGCTTTGCTCGTCTTTATGCTGCGGAACGAAAATTAACCCGCAATAAATAGGGTTTCTTATCGCCACCCAAAAGTTGTTCTTGCTACATTTCAAACCTTTCTCACGGGCTTGCTTCCAGACTTGTTCAGTATTCAGCTTATTGCGAAAGATTTCCTCAAAAGCCCATTTCATTATTTTAGCATCCTGATCTTTCGGCGCAATGTATTTCTTGCCATCTTCTGTAGTTCTGTTCAGATAGCCAATCGGAGCTGTGCCCATCCAGCGACCTTCCTTCTTAGCACGCCGCATCCCATTGAATACATTTAATGCCCTGCGGTCATTCTCTACTTCCGGTGCTGCGAGATAAAACGCCAGCATCATTTTGTTCTCAGGAATGGACAAATCCAATGGCTGCTCCACGGCCTGCGGCTCTACTCCAAGATGGCGTAACAGGCTTATCATTTGGTAGGCATCCCCGGCATTACGGCTAAACCTATCCCATTTTGTAAAAAGGATAAGGTCAGAATGACCTCTTTGCTTCCGTAAATCAAGCAACAGGTTTTGCCATGCTGGCCGCTTGAAAGTCTTTGCCGAATGATCTTCAAAAATAACCTTGCGTATTTGAATGTTATTGATGTTGCAGTACCTGCGCAGCCTTTCTTCCTGGTCACGTTGAGAATAACCTTTGTCTGCCTGTTCATCTGTACTCACCCTGATATAAAGGTCTGCAATTTTCATAGCTGCTATTTATTGTCATTTGTTGCGGTTATGGCATCAGATTGCCTATTGCTTACAAACTGCTCCACGACGATATTTGCCATGCTGTACAAGAAGTCGAGTATAATCTGGGCTTCTTCCATATTGACGTAAATCCCGTCTTTCTGTAATAGTTCCATCGCCTTGTCAGGAGTTATTCTTATCAACACTTCATCTTCCATCTCACACCTCCCTTTTAGATAACAAAGCCCGTCACGGGCTTAGATTATTATTAAACTCTAAATTTCAATCGCTTCTTTCGGCAAAGTAAATCTTGCTGCCTTTTGTGCGATTAAATGAAGGTTCATACCTGATGTATCCATAACTGCTTAATTCTTTCACGCATTTATGGTAGGTTATAGCCGATGATAATTTCGCGATGTTCATAATCTCATGGCTGAATACCTGTATCGGATTAGTGAAACCTTTTTGCATCCGGTATTCTAACAGGGCTGCATAAACTCCAATATGGGTAATGCTAATGCGTGGATCAGTTTCTATGGCTTCAAAAAAATCCGATAAGTAACATAACCTGTCCATTGCCCATATTTTTTAACCTACTTTGATACCGTTCTTTTTAGAATGTTGCTGCTGTTGCTGCTCATTCGCCTTGTGGGTTACTTTCATGGCATCTATTGTCTTATTGCCTAATGCCGTATGTAGGGTTATCTTTCTTGAATGCTCGTCATAAATATTAACTGATTTAAACTGTGGATTTGCTTCAATGTAAAATCGTTGTTCATTGCCATCCTTTACAAAACTCACAGAAATCTTTTCGCCATTCTTTAATGCCTCTTTCAGTTTTTCCGTTTCGACTGTATTCGTTAACTCCCTCAAAGGAAGCTGCTGTAGTACCTTATCAAGATCATATCCGTAATCGGAATGAAATTGCTTGATACGAAAGTTGCCATGCTGGTCCTTATCGTTAAGGTCAAGCTGTAACCAGATTCCGCCGCTCTGAATACACCGGCCAGACAAAAAATTATAGGCTTCCGTAGTATTGAGATTATGCTCGTGGCGCATACTAAAGTATTGCTGGCGTTTTTCATTCGGTTTTGCCTCATTATACAAAGCAGTTTTATACCCTTCAAAATGATATTGCCCGGATTGATCTTTTACAAATGATAGTTGGTGATCTATTCTTTCCTTATCGTTGAGGTAATAAGAAACCGGAATGGAAAACTGTTGTTGTCCCTGTCTTATCTGCTCATCAATTTTTGCCGAAAGATCAGGAAAGCCAGTGCGCTGCACCTGTTGGTGCAGTGCTTGGCTGTTTTGTTCTGTCTTCCTGTTATCCTGCCTAATCACAATTTGTTCCTTTACGGGTGCTACCAATAATCGTCGCAACAGCCTTATTAACAGGTTAGGGTAAAGCTGCTTCTCAATGCGGCTGCGTTCCTGCCGCAACATCCTAAGCGCAAGCCGTTCGTCCAGATCCTGCGTGCCTTTGTATTTTGCCGCTATACGGTCATAGTAATCCAGCTTTTCTTTTAGCAATGCTCTGTTCGATGAAAGGTTAAAGGAGAACAGTTTGCTAAACCGTTCTTCCCTTGACCACCATTGATTCAATTCCGCTTCCACTCTGTTCACAAGGCTGTTATTCATAACCTGACTTTTAAGGGTACACAATTAAGGCATACTGTAAGTCACCAGATCATAAGCATAGCTGCTGCAATCGGCAGCATACTCCACATTGCCGCTCACAATAGCACCGCCGATATCACTTGTTACCGCAGCAATCCATTTCACAATGTTCTTAAACTTAAAAGCTGCCACTGGAACCGGAGGAGGGAGCGTGTTTATCCAATAATAAATGGAGTAACGTGCCACCTATGCTGCTTTAAGTGCAATACCGCGTCCTTCAGGAGTAAGCATATCATTCTGGATTATCCTGCGCTCATAGTCCATAATAGTGGCTTTAATGACCGGATAAGGACTTTCGTTGTCTGACAGTCGCTTTATCAATTGCACCAGCGAATCCAGGGCAGCCTTTACTGGTTCTTCATAAGGACAATTCGCAATAAGGTTCTCAATGCTTTCATTGCTTTGCCGTACCGTCTGCTCCACTGTAATATACAGCGATGCAGGTGGTTCGGGACGTTCATTCTCCCTGCAAAAGCGGAGGATACATTGTGTTGATGCTTTTACATCCGGCTCATTGTTAGGCTGTTTGCATTCCTGCATATACGCAACGATCTCGTTATGCCAATAACCTATGCTGCCATAGGCGTTGTCGGGGTTATCAGGCATAACTGCGCTTGAACCAGATCGTCGCAGCACCGTTTTATTTTCTTCCTCGGTTACTGTTGCATTATTATCCTTTTTGCATGCTGAAATACCGATGATGAATACTAACAGCATTATTATTTGACTTTTCATTTGACTTTGCTTTTTCTTATAAATAGTTTCCCTTTCACACATCCAACATCACGGTTACTTATAGTAAGCTGGTCTGTTTAATCCTTAGCTGATGCTTTGCCTTTTCTTCTTTTTGTTAGATGCCTTCGGCATCTCAGGGCCATCATCTTCAGCAGGTGTCTGCTTTTCCTTTTTACCATCTTGTTTAACTGACTGGCCTTCGCCTTCAGATTGTTGTTCTTTTTTTGATCGCCGGTTATCCACCCTTTGCATACTGCTGTCATAAATACTGATTGTCTTGAATTGAGGGTTTGCTTCGATGTATTGCTTATGGTCTGCGCCGTTGATCTGAAACGTTGCAGATTGCAGGTTGCCTTTTTTGAGAGAATTCATCAGGTTAGCCTTGTATTCTTCGTTGCTCAATTCCCTGATAGGATGCTTAGACAAGACAGCCTCCAGATCATAGCCATAGTTTTGGTGGTAATGCTTCAACTTGAAATTCCCGTTATCGTCACTTTGTTTAAAGTCCATCTGTACCCAGGCATTGTACACTTGTCCTTCCTTATTGGTCAGGTCTTTATTGACCGACCTGCCTTCCATCAGGTTATAGGCTTCTTTCAGGGTAATGTTGTTGCCTTTATTGATGTAGAAGGTTTGATCCATTGTTTCAGCAGCGTTCTCCTTTTGTACATTCACCTGATAGGAATTAAAGAAGTACATATCGCTTTGCTTGGATTGGCTGAAATTCAATGTTGCGTTTACTGTATCGTTGCCGTACTTGGTTTCGTAGGCTAACTTAAATTCCGGGTTCCCTTCCTGAATTTTTTGCTTCAGGTCATTTTCCAACCCTTCACCAAACCCCGTGTACTTTACTTGGTCACGCAGGTATTCAAAATTTTTCTGATTCATGACTTTTGAATTTTGATTGTTATTTAATTGTTCTCTTTCTAATCTTTCATATCGAACAGCAACCATCAGAGAAACGTCAATGATGCCATCCCTTTCAATCATTAGCTTACTATCTTCCGCAGCTTCCTGCATTGCCCTGTACGCCGACCGTATTGATAAGAAGTTGTAAAAGTCTATCTCGGTTGACATTTCATAGCAGAACTCCCTGGCATCATATTCCGTAGAGAATGTGTATAGTTCTTCTTTACTGGCAGGTAAGTCATCATTGAGAAACGCTACAAATTCTTCACCTTCCCAACGTTTATTTGTTAGGTATTCAAGGACTTCCTGATAATCGTCTTTCCTGATTTTCATAGTTCAATTTTTTAGAGGAAATAGATGCTGATTGAGATTTATGGGAATGGAATGATTGGCTTCATTGCCGAATGCTAATCAATCAGCAATGCCTTTATAATCTTCTTGTTCTTCACATGCAGCTCCAGATGCCGACCGCCACTTTTCTCCATTAATTGCACAGCGAGATATTTTTTATCAGGAATGGTGAACTTTGGTACAACAAACAAAATTGTATTATCCGACTGACCTGCAACCTTGCTGGTATTATCCTGCACAAGTACAGGTAATATTTCAATTTCCTGTGTTGCTGTCCTTTTGGATTTCTTCTGGTCACGGATATAAAGCCTCAATTGATCAATATCATAGTTGATATTGGTTTGATTGGAAATATTGAAGCGTAGCAACATTATGTCCTCATGGATAAAGATTCCGTTCAGCTTAAAGCGAATGCCGAAAGTTTTATCCTTTATGCCTCTTGTCTTCGCTTTTGATTCCGCAGCCATCTTAGCAAAATGCTCCATTTGTTCCTGGTTAATGTTCTCTGAAGGAATGGAGATAGTATTTTGCCTGCCTACGCCTGTGAGAGCCAAGTTTAGCACTGACGGTTGGTTGTCATAATCAACGAGAAATGACGTGAGCTTGCCGTCAGCCGTAATGATGCTGATGTTTGTTTGCGGAAAACTGTCCTTTGCAGCCTTTATCTGCAAAATGTTTTCTACACCTTTCGCTTTTTGCGCCAGTACATCCCTGCTTCCTATATCTACGCTAACGATAGCATAAGGGAAGATGATGTTGGTGGTTTTGGTGAAAGCAACTGTTACATGATACGTTTCGATTGCTTTGGTTTGCCAGGCTGTGTTTGTTTGGGCCTTAGTCTTGAAAATTGTAAATAGCAGGAAAATTCCTATTACCATTACTACACTGATCTTTTTCATCTTTTGGAATTTTAAGTGATTGAAATATTTAGTTGGATTGTTTTTGCTTTTCGTCGCGCAGAAGCACCTGATACCCTGCCTTCACAGTTACCTTGATTAGCTTTACTTTTCGGCTGAACAGCGTTTTTGCAGCTTCAATACCTGCGCTTGCTGCCTGTGCGCCCCACGACGGATCAAGACTGGTTAGCCCAATTGTTTGCATAGAACGGTCTGCGGACTGCTTTGCAACATCCCTTGTAATCGCTCCGGGAATGTAAATGCCGTCCAGGCCGTCCATGTCATATACCGATAATTCAACCGGGAATAAAGAATTGCCAAAGCGTCCACTGTTAATCTTGATAATTAATCTCTCACCACGCAATGAGGCTATTCCAAAGAGGAAATTGTCTTTCGGAATGCGAACGCCATTTATGAAAACATCATTTACCAATCTCAACTTGACAATTGAGCCATCTACGATAGTTTGTGTTTCGTGAATAACAGCCTGAATAGCATTCTGCGAATCTTCGATAGCTGTTGCCCCGGTAAGTGAATAGAAGCCATTGGTTGTATTGCCGGATATATGCTCCGTATCAAGCAGCGTGATACTATTGTCTTTCTTTTTCGATGATACCGCAAATACTTGTCCTCGGTTTGCTTCAGAAGTTTGTCTTAGTCGCTCCTGCACTCTTTCGGGATTTTGTACGTCCAATATCTTATCAAGCATACCATTCAATTGCTGCAATTCTGGATCTTCGCCATTAGACTGATTCATCATGTTCATCATTTGTTCCAGCCTTTCCACATCAGGAGAATATACCGTGGCACTATTGCGGTTTCTTGATGAAGTGGGTTGGTATGTATCATACTCGTCATTGTCTGATGATATCGGTACTGGCTTGTTCATCTCCCGATCCAGTTCTGCCAGCTTGCGGTAGATTTTATCAGTATTGGGGTCATTGTGTCCCCGGCTTCCCTGAAGTGATGTATTCAAACCTTTGGGACTGGCAGGCTGCTGAAAGGTATCTTCGTCATTCGACAGGTATTCATCGGTACCTGATAATCCAATATTCCTGTAATTGGGATCATTCTTTACCATTTCCTGAAATTTGATAGAATCCAGTTGAGCTTGATTGTAATAGCTCATTTTGTCCATCGGTTTGTCATCTTTGAAATTGGCGTCGGGCAGGTTAATGTTAAATCCCTTCTTTGCAGATGCCTGGGCTTCCACCTTTTCAACCTTGCCACCGCCAAGTGCCCAAAAGATCATGGTCATAAAAGGCAATGCGAGAAGTGGTAATACCAATAAGAACCTGCGCTGCCTGATCTCCTTCGGAGTTTTTACTTGCTTTTCCATTTTTATTTCTGTTTTAATTGTTGATAATAATTTTCAATAAATCGCACACTGTCCATTAGTCCTGGACGATGGTGGATTATGCTGTCATAAAGAGTTTTCCCCGCGGGACTTCGTGCCAGGCTATCCATATACACCCTGAACCTTTTGATGCGGCTGTATTCAGCCTCAGACACTTCCGCTGGTTCAACATTTGCTTCCCCCGTTTCAGTTACGTGTTTCGGCTTTTTGATGGGTGTTATGGTTATTAAATTGCTTTTTTTGCCGGTAAAAGCACTTACTCCCAGATAAATGCTGTATGTGCCGGTACACAGAACGAAAAGAATAAGCAGTACAAACCATGTACGCCGTGAGAAATTCTCTGTTCGCCTCATCATCCAACTTGCCCAGCCACCCTGTATTCGCTGATAGCCCGCTGTTATTCCTTTGGAAAGCGCATTGGGCTTTAGCTCAGCATCGTCCTTTTTTCTTTTTGGAAATAGTTTCATGATCTTGATTTTTATTGTCGCCTGCTTACTGTTTTTAAATCCCTGTTATCAATCGTACTCCATCGCTCGATAAGGAAACCGTGTGGATTATTGTCACTGCGCGATACATTCCGCAATGCACCGTCTGTCACCAGGCTACGGGTAGTAATGCTGGTCGGTCGGATAATACTCTGCGTAGCATAGCAACGGAATTTGTACGGGTAATCATTGATATTTACCGCCACGCTATCCACAACAACAGTTTGATTGACGTTGCCGGATATAAGTCCTGCATAGTACCCGTTCTCCTTCAGATCATCGTAGGCTCGTTTGGCACTCCGGTCTGCCAGGTACAAGGCTTTGGTAATATTTGCTGTGATCGCTTTATCGTCAGGGTCAAGCGTAAAGAATAGTTTGTGGAATGTAGTTACATGATCCCTTGCCTCAACGGGTATATTGTCTTTCCGTTCCGATGCGTAGGCTTCTAGTGCCTTGCCATTTGCAAGGATGTATATTTTGCTTTGCATCTGCGACACAAGGCTGAAACTTTTGTATAATGCAAAACAGCATATCAGTACGCAACCTATAATCACTACCAGGGTGAAACTCCTGATATGACGGAAAGCTGTATCAATACTTTTCATTTTCTTGAACATATATCCTCCTTTGAATTGTTATGAATTGCCTTTTAGCTTGTCGTTCATATAGCCAGATTTGCCACTACTGCTATTACCGAAGTAAGGATTGGAATTACCGCTACTGGCCATGCTTTGCGACATACGGTTTGCCGCGCTTCCCATAGCATCTACGGCCATGCCCACACCGGCTGATGCTGTATTGACTACCGTTCTGGAAGAACTGCCGAAGATGCTTGTGACCTTGTGACCTAATGCGCCACCACCACCGGCATGAACAATGTAATTCGCTACGGAGGGAACAGTGAAGTATCCGACTATGCCGATTATCATGAAGACCAGGTAAGCTACATCGGTTCTGCTGAAAAATGTGTCACCGTAATCCTGCACCTGTGATATATCCAACTCCAGCATTTTCTCCTGTATCTTCCCTATAATGCTTCCGAAGATGTTGGCGACAGGTAACCATAGAAAGATGTTGATATAGCGGGCTATCCAGACGGTAAGCGTATGCTGAAAACCGTCAAATACTGCAATCCCAAATACCAAAGGGCCAAGTATCGCTAATACAACTAACTGGAACGTTCGTAGCGTATCAATACACAGGGATGCCGCTTCAAATAGAACCCTAAGCACTTCACTCATCCATTCCTTTACCGAATTGCGGAAGTTGTAAGAGGCTTTAGACATGGCGAACTTGATGTCGTTGCCAATGCCTTCAAAAAAACCTTCTTCGGAAGGGTCCTCATTATCGTGTGTGTATTTATACCACTTATCCCTGTCACCGCTACCGCTTTCTCCCACATACATTTGCCACACATCCGTTTTCTTGATGGCTTCTTCCTTTTTTTGCAAAAGCACCGAAATAGCTTTATCTGAATTTTCTACCATTGCAGCAGTAGCTGTCACAGTAGGTTTCATCACGCCATTGATCAATCCCAAAACGGAGGGAAATATCATCACGCAAAACCCAATAACGAAAGGACGGAACAGCGGATAAAAATCAATAGGTTCCGCTCTTGATAAATGTCCCCATACCCTTGATGCGATATACCACATTGCCGCAAATCCCGCCAATCCCTGGCCTACGCCGATCAACTGGCTGCACAAGGGCATCATCTCATCATACAATTGTTCCAATACACCGTGCATCCCTCTCATTTCATCGGCTATACCTTGTGCACGGCTTATAAAAGGCATTATCAACCCCACCACCGCCAGCCAGGCGGTCTTTCCACATTTCGCCATATCTGTTTATTTAATTGTTTAACCCATAAATTTTACGAATGGTCTGTGCATCGTTGCGCTCTTTCGCCCGTTGCACAGCCAGTATTGTAGTGTTATTATTGAAGTGCCGCAGAAACATTAATTTATCCTGCATGTCGGCATAAATCCTGTCAATGGTTTGCAGTCGTTCATCATCGCTCATGCGGGCTTTGCCTGCCGTGATGACCGTGAGCAGTTCATCCAGATTACGCAGGCTCTCCTTAAACAAGTTGTCATAAACCCGGCCTAAATATGCCAGCTCATCGGGATTGAAATTATTATCCCGCCGGAACCGATCATACGCATTACGGTATTCTTTAACTAAGGTGATCTGGTAGTTAGTGATATCCGCTACACGCCGGTAATTGCGCACAGTAGGACTTACACCCATTAAACCGTCAAGAAAAGTCTTGTGCAAGCTGAAGTTGCCTTCGGAGATATTCTTTATGGTGTTGTAGCCACCTTCCAAAATCTGGTAACCCTTCTTCATGTCACTCAGGATCTGCTTGAATTGCGCCAGCTTCTCAACATTGAGTAAAAGCTGTGCTATCTCATCGGCTTGCGCAGATGCACGGCCAGCAGGAAGCAAACCCAGGAATGACAGCGATATAATTACTATTACCTTTTTCATTGTTACTCGTTTTTAATGCCATGCAGTACACGGCTGGTTTGTACATCTATTTTCTCCTTCAATCTTGATGCTGCAAGTGATACAGCATCATTAGAAAAGCTCTGCGAGAATGTGAACTTATCCTGCATATCCAGGTATAGCATATCAATCCTCTTCATGCGCTCATCATCCTTCATTTCCATTTTTCCATCGGTGGTAATTGTGATAAGCTCATCCAGTGTTTTATCGCAGTCATCAAGCAGCCTGCTGAAGACCCTGCGGATGTATGCCAGTTCATCATTTGAAAGTGCATCGCTGCCGTTAAGCCTGCGGTATGTTCGGTTGTAGTTTTGTACAATTTTGAGCTGTAAGGCTACTATATCTGCAACCCTTGCATATCGCTTGATTTCGGGGTTGACAGATTTCAATGAATTGAAATAATCTGTGTGCAGGATGAATTCGCCTCTGGTGAAGCCTCCAATAGTTGTTAGGCCCTCTTTGGCTATAGTGTACCCTTTTTTTGCATACCCGATATATACCTGAAGTGCCGCTATTTGCTGGATTAGGTATTTCTTCTGTGTCTTTTTTTGCTGGAACCATTCTGCAAAAGTTTGTGCTTTCAGACTGCCCCCTGCCGATACAAACAGTATTAGAAATAAGATTATCTTTTTCATACGTGTTGATTTAAGGAAGTCCATATAATTTTTTAACTGCCTGCACTTCAGTTTGGGTCTTAGCACGCTGAAGGCTTAGTAAAGTGTTCTGCCTATTGAACTGTACCAGATCTGAGTAGTTGGCATCTACCTGGTCGGCTGCATTGTTGATCAACTCCAGCCTTTTGGCATCACTCATCTTAGTGGTGAAGGATTTAATAATGAGATTGATCTGGTCAATATTCTTCAGGCTCTCATCGAGAATACCCGAATACACCTTTTCCATATACACCACTTCTTTTGCTGTAAAGCGGCTGTCCTGCCGGATCAGTGCCCATGACCTGTTGTATTCGTCCACGAGGCGCAATTGCTTTTTGGTAATATCCCGGATGCGTTGATAATAGGAGATAATTGCTTTTACTTGCGCCAGCTCGTCGTAATACTTTCGGTACTGTTCTTTTTGCTTTTCCGTCCAGTCAGAAATTTCATCCAGTTTCAACTTAGATAAAGTGTTTTCAAGTGTCTTCTGAGCATTCTGCAACCAGATCGTTTTATTCTGCAAACGCTGAATTTTTAAGTCAACCGCCTTTATCACTTTTTTAACCGCCGCCTTGATGATCTCCAGTATGGCTATAGGTGTTGCATTTGCCTGCTGTACCGGAAGAACGGTGAAGGAAATGCAAAGAGCCACAAGCATCATTCTTACATATTTTTTCATTGCTTCAAGATTTTAGTAAATAATTCAATTGTTGTCTTTCCTTGTTCCGTTAGCTTTTCTAGGTACAGCGATTTAGAAACCGTATCGAAAATGCAGTACCGATCACCGCCTATTTCAATCAGATGCCCGTTAGAATGCCATCCGTAGGTAGCAAGCCACGTTTCTTCGTTCTCAGGTATGTTGCTGATGTAATCGGTACGTGTGATTTTATAAAAGCTGCCATAGGATGTTATGCTCAGCGTCGTATCCGCTCCTGCAACCATATCATTGTGCAATGGTTGTTTTCCATAGATACCCGTCATCATAGAAATGGTGGCATGATGCTCCCTGCCGAAATACACGATTATCTTAATTGCGCAGCACAGATCCCGTATCAGTTTTTTCAGTTTCATCGGATATTTCTTTACTTTTATTCCTAATGTCTTCTGCCATTGCCGCAATGCCCTTGCGTATGTCTCCATCAAACTTTGCAGCGTATTCCATCAGCTTTACCTTCTCTGTTTGTTCGGTAGTGTATGCGAGATATTCTTCAAGACTTACTTCTGTCCGGTACACTTTACTCATCATACCGCCCAGGCTGATGAATACCTCTTTATATTTCTTAGCGGGATCATTGGACTTATTGACCGAGAGTACCAAAGCTTTTTCCTTTTCCGTTAGCCCCAATAGTTCCTGTATCTGATCAAATTTGTTCTGGTACTTGCTTTGGTCGAGCAGGATTTTGCAATCACTATTATTGATGATGGCTTGCTTTACCACCGGAGAAGAAATGATGTCTTCTACTTCCTGTGTTACCACAATTGCTTCACCGAAGAATTTGCGGACTGTTTTGAACAGGTATTTGATGTATTCGGCAAACCCTTCTTTCATTAAGGCTTTCCAGGCTTCTTCTATCAATATCATTTTGCGGATGCCTTTCATCTTCCGCATTTTGTTGATGAAGACCTCCATGATAATGATGGTTACTACCGGAAACAGGATAGGGTGATCCTTAATGTTGTCCAGTTCAAACACGATAAACCTTTCCTGCAATAAATTCAGGTTTTCGGTAGCGTTCAGCAGGTAATCAAATTCGCCGCCTTCGTAGTAAGGGCGCAGCACATAGAGAAAGTTGTCTATATCGAAATCCTTTTCTTTTACCCTGTCACCCTCCAGCACCTGCGTGTATTCATCCCGCAGAAAAGCATAGAAACTGTTGAAACAGGGAAACCCGGCCGTATTTTTTTCCAGATAATTGTAGTAACCGCCAATGGCATTTGACAGGGCAACGTATTCGCTCCGCTTGAATGCCTCATCGTCTTTCTTCCACAGTGCCAGGAGCAGTGTTTTGATGCTTTCTTTCTTTTCGGTATCAAGGCTATCGCCTTCGCCTATGTAAAAGGGATTGAAGCGGATGGGATTGTCTTCGCTGTAAGTGAAGTAATAGCCCTTCACCATGTCGCAAAGTCCTTTATAACTATGTCCCACATCCACCAGCACGATATGCGTACCTTGCTCATAATAGCTGCGTACCATGTGGTTGGTGAAAAATGATTTTCCGCTACCGGAAGGCCCAAGTATAAATTTGTTCCTGTTTGTGCAGATACCCATTTTCATAGGCTCGTCGCTGATGTCCACATGAACGGGCTTGCCTGTAAGTCGGTCGCCCATGCGAATACCTACCGGACTTAAAGAAGATCGGTAGCCGGTTTCGAGGTTTAGGAAGCAGGTTCCCTGTTCCGCGAACGTATCAAACGTATCATTCATCGGGAAGTCTGCGGCATTCCCTGGAATGCCCGCCCAAAATATCTGCGGAGCGCCAATGGTTTCCTGTTTGGCTACTGCATCCATCTGTGCCAGTGCAGAGGATACCATATTCTTCAGATCTTTGAGTTCCTCTTTGTTGTCTGTCCATACAAGCACATTGAAATGCGCCTTGACCGGCAACCGTTGCTGGCTGATGGCTTCGTTCAGAAAATCGTTGGTAGCGTCCCTTGCAATTAAATTCTCCCTGCTGTATGCAGAAAGGGATTGCAGCCTCAGCCTTTTACTCTCCAGCTTTTGGATGGTTTTCTGTGCATCTTCAATAAAGATGTATTGATTGTAGATGTGATTGCAGGGCAAAAGCTGGCCTAACGTAGAAGCAAAGCCGACACTGAACTTCGTTTTGTCTGTACTGTATTTATCGTAGTTGATGCGGCTGCCGCATAGTGCAGGAAGATCTATTGCATCGCCCAGCGTATATAGCTGGCAGTATTTATCGCCCACACGCATCGCTTCATCAAAAACGATATCGCCCATCAGGAAGCTATCATTTCGCTCAGACAGGTAGCAATACTGTTCTACCAATCCCATTTTACGGCTATGGCTGCGCAGCTCCTTTTCTCTTAATCTTGTTAGCTTCACAAACCCGCTATCCTCCATAATCCGCTTGAATTGCCCCGTACTGTCAAGGAAGTCCTGTAGCATCTGCGGCCTCAAAGTTTCTTCCGGCACTATGGATTTCCGCAAGAGGCTTGAAAACATCGAGCTGGCTGTTTTCCGGCCTTCCGGCTTTTTCGTAAGCATGATGTAGCAGGTATGAGCGAGAAAAGGACGTTCATTAAAGAAACGTTCGCTGGCCCGGCTGAGGAAACTGGTATCTTCTTTTGAGAAGTCGGGTTTATGGCTGCTTTCCAGAAACCAATCCTGTTTATGGAACACACTGAATTTGGGAAGCAGCTTAATCGCTTTTATCCAAGCCTGGTGAAAGGCTTCATATTCCTGATCGGAAAGGGTAAATATTTCCGGCAGGTCTGCCTTAAAAACGACTGTTACATCGCCTTGCTTGCTCAGGATGCACTCATGCTCCACATCCATTATCGGTAATATATCATCCAACACTTTTTCCATCTCACTTTATTTTACCTGTTGTCACTTACTGCATCCTGGCAGCATTATAGCTTTGGCCCTCTGCGTTGCCGCTTGCCAGCCTTTTGTTCTTTATCGGTTTGTTTAGGCAGCTTTTGTTGTTTATGCTGCTTATTGATATTTTCTTGTATCGTTGTTTCGATGCCGGTTTCTTTCCAATCCACCACCTTAGCCTCGAAATGAGATTTTACATTGGTTTCTTTTAATCCGTATGTTTCATCCCAGCCGCCTTTCCGGTTATATCCTATGGGGTCTAACACGCTTTCGTGAGGGAACGAAACAACGATAAGGTCTTTGGGAATAGACGTAATGTTATCGTAGTCCAGATCGTGAAATTCATGCGTCTTTGGATTGTAAGGAATGGTGTAAACTTTACGATCATCATCATAGAAATGATCAATCTGGCTTAATACAATTCCTTTGGAAAGAAAATCGTCTTTAGGACGAAGCATGTCCATACGGATATCAACAAAGAAGGTATGGCCGGCAATATCTACCATCGTTAGTTGTCCCATTAATCTTCTTCCGAGAGCCTGCTGATCTACCATTAATGAAAAATCTGTTTTACCCTGCATCTCGTGAATGGAACAGCCATATTTTTCCGACATTCCAATAGGGTCAAGCTGTACCAGCTCAGGTATTTTAATTGTTTTTACATCCGTATCATCACTGAACAGCATCGGTATGTTCTTTTCTTTAGGGCTGTAATCAAATACATATCCATCGCCTACATCCCGCATATCTGACAGAGGTATTACGTTTTCCGGGTTTGCCTTTTCGATAAGCTGTAGGTTAGCTACATCAACCACAAAGTCGGTTCCTTCGATGCTATACATCGGCAATTCTCTTTTCATGATTTTTTTTCTTTAGTTCCTATAAAAATTTTTCTGTTCCGCGATTTGATGAGCTTCGGGATTTGCTTACGGGCAAGGGCTTTCATCAAGCCATACTCTCCATACTTATTGCTCATGGCGTAGATCTTCATGACGAGGAATGCTCCTGCGGATAGGATAAGGCCGATACACAGGTATGTAGGCAAGCCGATGATATACATTACCGCAAAGACGATAAGCAGGGCAACAACACCGCCGCCCAGATACCATATATACTGCGCTTTCAAACCCTTGAACTCTATGCTCTGGTTAATTCCTTTGTTAATCTGATATACACTATTTGCCATAACCATTTCCTTTAATTGGTTTATAATCTTATTCTGTTTCGGGGACGTTCTGCCATTTGTTGTGTGGCAAGTATTACTTCCTTCGGAACAGTTTGTCCATTGAGTTTTTCGTTAATTTGAATGACAGGTACTTCAGCCACTTCGTCTGGCTGGTTTTCTGCTACCTGTTGCTGCTTCAGTTGGGTTTCCTGTATTTTAATCGCTATCTGCCTTTCCAGATTAGCCAGTTCGCTTTTCATTTGTGACAATTCTGCCTCCTGTAAAAAAGGCTTCGTAGTAAGCTGTTCCAGTTTCGGTATGGCCGTAGTCAGATCAGCTAATGTATGTTCGTATTTATCTTTCAGGCTTTCCACCCGGTCAATGGCATTCAGGAAATGTCTTGCGGCCAGCTTAGGATTATCTGTATTTGGAAGGCCATTATTATAGGTGTATTTAATGCCCTCATTGTCCTTTTGCGCATAAAAGCTATTGGAGTAGCGGTACTCAAAAACGCCATTTTCTTCGTAAGCTTCCTGTTGCCTGCGGATATACAGGTTGAAGCCATATAATGTACCCACCTGTGTAGTATGCTCGCCTGCAGCAGTTGGTTTCCAGTCCTGGTACAGTTTGATAATATGCTTGCCGATAGCTTCGCTATCTGATGAACTGATGTTATCCAGCTTAATGAGATTGACCTTCACACCGTCCTTATCCAGTTGAAGGACGCTCTTATACGCTGTTTCATCTGCCCGTAGCTTGTCCAGTGTTTTGACCGTAGAAGCCTGCTCGTTTTGCAA
Source organism: Hydrotalea sp. GW822-HT8A01 (assembly GCF_058798575.1). Lineage (NCBI taxonomy): Bacteria > Pseudomonadati > Bacteroidota > Chitinophagia > Chitinophagales > Chitinophagaceae > Hydrotalea > Hydrotalea sp. GW822-HT8A01. The sequence continues at coordinate 2,724,449 of NZ_CM179506.1, read as the reverse complement.
GGCTTCCAACTGGTATTTGTTACGGGACACTTCCCTGAAATGAGATACTTTCAGGCTTTCCATTACAGCTATTTTCTTTTCCAGCTTTGATTTTTCTAACAGTGATGTATCACCGGAAAGAATAGCGATGTATTCGGAGAAATTCATCCCGCTCTTTTCATCAATGGCGCCTTCATCAATAGTGCGGACATTCAGCTCACAATTTTTCATTTGCGAAATGAACGTCTGTTTATTTTTCAGGAGATTGAATTTGTAATTATCAAGCGACTGCTCTACTGCATATACATAATTGCGCACTTTGTTTTCATAGTGCTCTTTAGCAATCAGATTGCCCTGACGTGCGCCACGGCCATTGCGTTGCTCCAGCTCTGAAGGTTTCCAGGGAATGTCCAGATGGTGCATTGCTACCACACGTTGCTGAACGTTCAGACCAGTTCCGGCCTTTTCGGTACTGCCTAATAGAATGCGTATTTCACCCCGGTTCATCTTTCGGAACAGCTCTGGCTTTTTAGTATCAGTCCAGTCGTGTATGAATGTGATCTCACGTTCAGGAATGCCAAAGTCCCTTACCAATTTTTCTTTAAGTGCATCGTAGATATTGAACTCAGTTGGTTTAGGTGTGCCAATGTCGGAGAACACGATTTGCGTGCCCTTATGCTGCATACTTTCCTTATAGATATCAGCAATCTTGCGGGCGCTGACGTTTACCTTGTTATCAGGATGGTCGCTGTACTTCCATTCACTGATCAGTCGCATATCTGCGGCCATCTTTTTTGCATAATTGGTGGCAATCAGCATCCGGCCTTTATCTTCTTCAGGCGTTAGCCTGCCACGTCCAATAAGTTCGCCATTACCTGTTTTAGCGAATTGCATCAGGTTTTTGATGAACTCGACTTGTTCGGGCGTTGGTTTTATATTCACCAACGTTTCATTCAGATCAGGCTTGTCAAGGTTAATATGCTTTGCCGTCTTATAGTCGGTAATCTCATTATAGAATAAAGCCAATTCCGGTACTTTGATAAAATGCCTGAAGCGTTCTTTGGCTATGATTTCATTGGTCACTGAAAATTCAAAGTCTGTTGTCTTACGTGCGAATACGGCTGCCCAACCATCAAAATTCTCAATATGCTGACGCTCCATCTCTTTCGGACGCAGGTATTTGAACAGCAGGTACATTTCTGTAAGGCTGTTGGATATGGGTGTACCCGAAAGGAAGGTTACGCATAGGTCGCTGTTAAATCGGCTCTGCAACTCTCGGACTGCAAACAGCATGTTAAGCGCCTTCTGGCTGCCTTCCATATTGCCTAATCCGGCAACCCGGTTGTGACGGGTTGTAAACGTGAGGTTTTTATACCTATGTGATTCATCCACAAAAAGGTGATCAATGCCCATATCCCTGAAATTGATACCTGCATCTTTCTTTTCCTCTATGTCTTTAAGCACTCCCTTCAGCTTGCCTTCCAGGTTGTTTTTGCGTATCTCCAAGCCCTTAAGCATTTTCTTAGAGATTTCACCGCCAATATCTTTGACCGTTTCCAGGTCACGTTCTACATTGTTCAGCTCTGCCTGGAATATTTCTTTTTGTATCTCTGGCGACTGTGGTATTTTTCCGAATTGGTCATGTGTGAGAATGATACAATCCCAATTGTTATTCTTTATTTCATGAAAGAGCCGTAGCCGCTGTGCTGGCGTAAAATCGTTTTGTCCAGGAAACAATATGCGGGCCTTTGGATAGGCTTTCTTATAAGTTTCGGCAATTTGGTTAACGTTGGCCTTCAGCGCAACGATCATGGGTTTATGTACAATACCCAAACGTTTCATTTCCTGAGCGGAAACGATCATAGTAAGCGTTTTACCTAACCCTACTTCGTGGTCAACTAAAGCACCCCTGTTTTGTATAATGCGCCATGCTGCATTCTTCTGGCTACTGTACAGGTTTTCAATTCCCAAAGCCTTTTTATCAAGTCCGGGAAAATTCAGGTGAGTACCGTCAAATTCCCGTAATACATAGCAGTTGAACGTATCATTGTACAGGTTCTCTAAGTGCTTTTTTTCTGTATCTGGCAATTTATTCAGCCAGTTGATAAAACCGCTTCGGACCTGCTCAATCTTTTGGTGAGCCAATTGTATAGCTTCACTATCGGGCAGCCTGATAGTTGTATTGTTCGGCCCCTTTACTTCATAAGTAAAGAAAGGAGTGGTGTTCTCCAGCGCATGTTCCATCAGCGTGTATCCGTAAGTAGTGCGACCGTTTTTAGGTGTAACAGCAAACTCCCTCGATACTTTGATGTTCATCCCGGTGCTTACTTTGAAAGCATCCAGTGAAGCGAAATAATTGATGGTAGCGTCCTGTTCAAACAGGGCTGTTGCGAAACGCTCGTAGTAAGAGGTAGGTATCCAGCGTTCACCCAAATTGAAATCCAGTAGTTCAAATGGAATACGCTCCGGCTGCACCTTTAATATGGCCTCAGCACTTCGTTTATATTGCGGATTTCCAGGAAACTCATTGGACAGATGTTCTGCCTGTCTTAGTTTTTCCACCACATTACCGCTTAAATATTGATCGGCAGTTTCCCATTCATTGCTGGTCGGATTCAGGTACACATGGTTGCCCAGGCGACCGATCACCTCATTTTCTTCCAGCCCCATTGCGGCGCTGATAAAACCAACATCCACCTTGCCAGTATCATTAAGGCTGTGTGCCAGCGCTTCAATGGGATCATCGGTGATGAACCGCTCTTTTACGTGATGAATAGCATCTGTAAGGATGTCGGCTTTTACAAACTTTTCACCATCCCTTCGTTCGAGAGAGGAAAGCGTAATAACACCAAAGGCGGTATCTTCAAGAATGCGCCTGCGATTATCCGGACCATTTAAAAGCCCGTATTCGGCAGTAAACTTTTCATAAGTTCTGTTAAGGCTGTCCCTGTCCACATCGGTGATGGTTTCCCCTGATACTTCCTTGCCGGATAATTCGAGATAAGCGTCACGTAATGCCGTGTAACTTTCATAGAAGCGAATATTACCCTGAAGACCGAGAGGTTGGAAAACTGCCTGTTTATATTCAGGATCGGGGCTGCCTATCGTTCCGACGCTTCCCATGTGTACTACCAATGTCCCTTCCTGGTAATAAGATTTCAGACCGATAAAAGGAAGTGGCGTTTTTTGCTCAAAGCGGAAAAAGCCCTTCAGTGTTTGATCGCCTTCATATTTGAAATTGTGGTCAAACTGTTTAAGGTAATTGGAAATACCTGTGAGTTCATGCCCCAACAAGCGGGCATCCATCCAGTTTGCAGACAGTTGATTTACTTCCTTTACGTTGGAATAGAGCTTATATAAAAAGCGATTGCTTTTGTGCTGCTTTGCGGTAAGCAATACCGCATTTTCGTGGCTCGGCTTATCCGTGGTACGGATTGTACCAACAATACGGGCAGTTGTTTTTTGTATGATAGTTTCATCGAGTTGGTTGATATAGGCCATCGCCCGGTTGATCTGTTCTGCCGGTGCGGTATCAAATAACCCTAATTGTACTGACGGAGCTTCTGCCTTGCTTTCCGGCATCGGCAGGTAAGTCAGCTTTTTGCCTTCGTTTTCCGTAACTGGCAAGGCGAGTGCTTGCGCTTTCTCAAACAGTTCGGCATTGAAGCGATTTTGGAATTGATGGATAAGACTGGCATAAAGGGCATCACGTATCTGGTTGATATCACCGTCTTGCCATACTACTTCTGAAGCCCTGCCGTATTGGTTTTTTCCGGGCTTACGCACATTGCCCACGACAACATCATGATCATGCGTAGAAATAAAGTAGTTATAAGAGAAACGACCAAACTCATTCTCCCTTTCACGTACTTCATTCAGCCAGTCCTCTTCCCAGCTTATCTTTTCCTTTGCTGTATTTTTTTGAACAATCAACAGGTGATTCGGCGCTTCTGTATTACCTGTATCTTTCATCAGGTTGTCCGGCATCACAGCCAGGCCCACGAAGTTTGCCCGTTCAAACAGGTATTCCCGTGCCGCATGGTTAGAAGGGCTGTTCAAAAAGGCATCCGTTGTAATGAATGCTATAAGACCACCTTCGGCCAGTTTATCCAAACCTTTAGCAAAAAAGTAATTGTGTATTTTGCCTGATATTTCCTTGTCTGGAAATGCTTCGTCATATACCGAGAAGTTTCCAAAGGGAATATTGCTTACTAAAAGGTCATAGCTGCCATTATCTCTAACCGGAGCTTCTTCAAACCCCGTGATATGGGTAGCTGTTTTAACAGGGAGCGCACTGTTAACGGCAGAAAGCACCAACCCGGTAAGCCTGTCTTTTTCCACTGCGGTGATCTGTTCCAGTTTAGGAAAGGCTGTAACGGCCTCGCTGATAAATACGCCGGAACCGGCAGAAGGCTCATATAGCCTTTTAGGCTGTATGCCTTTCGCTTCAAATGCACTATACAGTGTTTGGGGTACAACCTCTGGTGTATAGAAAGCGGTCAGAACACTGTGCTGTAATGAAGCGATAATTTCTTTATAGGCTGCATTATCATAGTTTTCCTTTAGCAGCTCATGTAATTGTGTTATACCCTGGTGGTGCTTCATGTCTTCTTTGGTAGCCCCTTTAGCCAGCCATTCCTCTGGTGTGCCGTAAGGATATAAAACGGCCTTGATGCCGCCAAAACCTGCATATTTTTTCAGGCTGGCGACATCCTCCGCTGTAAGCGGGCGACCGTTCTGATAATCCAGTGCTATTCGGATAGCATCAAGATTATCTTGCAGCTTTTGAGAAACATTGTAAGCCATAACCACACATTTTCTTTCTTCACTTTTCTTTTTGGCTTAGGCGAGATAGTCATGCACCTGTCCGATGATGGCATATCTCAAATGCCTGTTTGCTTCATTTTCACTGTTAAAATCAAAATCACTTAAGATGCTTTTGCAGGCTTCAATGAGGTTCACTACTTCATAGGTGAGTGTTCCGTTTTCCTTCATCCGCAGGTAGTCATCATTAAATTCTTCCTCGATAACTGAGCGGATGTATTGATAGCGGGACGGTTTTAAATCTTCCGTCATAGCTTGCAGGCACAATTCCTCAATAATGTATTGCGGCTTTTCTTCGCTAAGAAACTGCATTGCCATAGGCATCACTGCGGCTACCTTGTTCTCCAGATAGCTTGTAACTGAATAGTCCTCCTGCAAGCTGAGCATCAGATCAGGATTGTTGTGGACGATATACGCCCACAACTTTTCCGTTAGCATACTTTGCATACGTCCTGAATTTTTAAACTCCAAAGAAGGATTGAATAACAGTGGCTACCACTACCAGAAAAATGCAACTGCCAAACCAGGCGGCAGCAACCTTTCCGGTGTCCTGATCACCTGCATTCCATTTCTGGTACACCTTAACTGCGCCAATCAAACCAAGCAATGCGCCCACTGCATACATAAGGTTTGTACCTGCTGCAAAGTAGCTTCGCACCTTAGTGTTGGCTTCGTTAATACCCTGTATGCCATCCTGAGCAAATGCCCCATAATGGATAGCTAATAGTGCCAAAGCGGCACAGATCATAATAACCCTTTTTCGGTTATTTGCTTTTGTTTTCCTGCTGCACATTTCCATAACACACGTTTATTAAAGTTTGAAATCAACTCGAAAGAAAATGGAGTGGCTTCGCCGTCACATATCCCGCTTTTTCCTATCACTTTGCCCCTACGCACCGGGAGGGACAGGGAAGCGCACTCCATTAGGTCTGCTACACTGCTTCTTTCCACAGCAGTTCCACTTCATCCTCGTTGAGTGTAACAGCACCATATTTTTGACACTCAGATACGATCAGTTCATTGATAGATGAACGAAGGGGAGAGTATCTTACAGAAGGGTATTCTTTCAGCACCATGCTGAGATATTGCTTAAATTCCTGGGGAATAAGTTTTCTACGGGAAGCATCTGCTATTACCGCTTTCAGGCGTTCAATAAGGTGCTCCACTTCTGAAAATTCGTCATCCGTGGTTTTCTCAAAACCATTGGTTTCCTGAAGGCTTAGCTCATTGTCCGGATTGTATGCAGCGTGATCGTTAGGGACGGCTGCTCTAAACCTCAGTTTCCTTTTCCCGGATAGTAGATCCCTGATCTCACCTGAGAAATACTTCATACCTACAAAGAGGTAATAGATGGCTAATAGTATGGCAACTGCAATGAAGTAGTCTGACCATGAAATGTTTTTTAACATACGCTTGCTTTTTTCGTTTACACTTTTCATCCCGACTTTGAAAGCCGTTGTATTCTGTTGTTTCTGATAGCAAAAGAACGAAGGCGAGCAAGGCGTTTCAAGTCCAACATTTCTTGCATTGAAAGTTGTACCCCTTGTACCCCTATGATTATCAGCCGTTCCAGAGGCTGAAAACCGATTATTTTTTTTAAATTAGTAGTCGGAAATTAGTTGACCATTATTGTTGAATAGCTAAAAAGCATTGTTATGAAAACAGTAAGTGTATTAGGACTTGCCATTTTACTCATGGCATCTTGCAGCCAGACAAAGCTGGAGAAAGAAGAAGCGGCTTCGGTTATACGTTCTGAAAAGAATTACCCGAAGGTGTACGAGTATGAAGTTAACGTGAGTGATCCCGCCAGTGCCAGAAAACTATTGGACGCAGGACTGGAAGCAGAAGGATTGGTAACTATAGATAAAACGCAGAAGCTAAAAGATGCGGGACGACCTATTGTCCATTTTACTGAGAAGGCAAAGCCTTACCTTATTCGCATAGATGAGAAGTATGATAATGTACAGGTGGTGAAGGTGGCAGATATGCACTTGACGAAAGTTACGGGCATTCAGTTACAGGCAGACAACAAAAGTGCTATTGTGGAATATACTATCGCCTATAAGAACATCACACCTTTTGCCAAGCTGATGAAACGTGACCTTTCCGAAAAGAAAACTGAACGCGCAACCCTTTCTCATTTTGACACGGGCTGGAAACTGGATAAATACCGTTGAGGTTCAATATTCATTTATTCTCTTAATCATCTGCTGAAGCATTTCTACCACGATCTCTTTATCTCTCGTTTCGGCGGAATAGGACTTACTTCTCATGCTATCATACGAAATGTTTTCCTGATAAGGAGTGGACAGATATGGAACAATATTTTTGAATACGCTATTCAGAGAACGTGCCATGACGATTTTCAAATCATCTGCCGCACGTAATATTAGTGCCATTTGATCTACAGACAGCACTGACAAAAGCTTTGCTTTTTCTTTCTTAACAGTTTCTTTCGGTATTGCAACTCCTTTCAAAGGAACTATGGAATAGTGTATTTGCTTTTCTAAGTAGAATACTTCCTGAGTAAACCAGTTAGAAACCTGTTTGTGGAGATCAGCATCTTTCCGGTTAAAAATTACTTCTGGCTTTTTGTGATATTGTTTGAAAAGTTTGAGATAAAACAGCAATCTGTCCATTTTTTCACCAGGTAGTTCAAGTTCATTAATGGTGAAAGCTAATTTCTGTGTGAGTGTATAGATGTAAGTTTTGCTATTGAAGTTCATACTGATGAGCAATTCATCCAGTTTGGAGTAAGCAGCATTACTATCCACAGGTTCAAGCCGCTCCAATTCTAAACACAGGTCTTTTATATACAGTATTTCCTGAAAAATATAGGTGTGCTTGTCTGGAGGCTGATTGAGAAACTTTTCCAATGCCTGCCTCAATATTGTAAAGCTCAGTTGATAAGCCTCATGTCCACGTAGCTTTTTAGCAATTAGTGTCAGCCGCTTAGTTATTTCCCTTTTAACTACATCAAGATAAGTAGCAGGTACTCTTTCCTCTACGCTCAGGTAACTTGTAAATCTATGTTCAATGAGAGTGAGCAGCTCATCCAGACAGGAGACAATGGTACTCAATACCTGCTTTATAGGGCCGTTATCCGCAATAAGCGCCAGATCTTCCAATGCCTGATCCAGCAAAGTAATCAGGCTTGAATGGTACTTCTTTATTAGGCACTTGATTTTCGCTTCGTCATCAAGGGTGAATACAGTTGACTTAATGGCAGACTGAACCTTGTCTTTTTGAACGATTACCTGATTCTGGATCTTTGCTATATCATCCGCTATAGCAATATTTATCTTGGTTTTCACCGGATTTAATGTAACGGTAACCAAAGTATCCAGCCATTCTAATACATAACCTTCACACATACCCTTTACTTTAGTTTTCGGCGACTATTTGCCATCACCAAAGGTAGGGCGGGCTACCACGGAAACCTATACGGTATTTCTACTATTTCCGTACTCAATTAATAGTAAATCAGCGATTTGTAGTTTATTTACTCAGCTTATTTATAAGCTCTACTTTATTGGAAACCTCAGCTTTCGCAAAAATGTTTTGGATATGCTTTGTCACGGTCTTTTCTGAAATAAACAGCTCTTTTGCTATATCCCTGTATGTTTTTCCTTTAACAATAAGCCGAGCGATTTCTATTTCCCTTATTGTAAGGTGCAACAACTTACAATTTTGTTCAAACTTTGAAAGGGCAGACTGAGCCATATTGTCAGCTTCCGTGCCTTTCCCTGCCTTCAAGGCTGCAATGGATGTGCTAATGATCGCCTGTTGCTGCCGTAGCATGTTATCAAGTACAGTTTCGATTTTCTGGCTTAATTCCTCAAACGAAAATGGCTTAGAAATGAAGTCTATAGCTCCAAGCCTTAAGCCTCTCAAACGGTCGGTAGGTGTAGATTTAGCGGTTAAGAAGATGATAGGTATATGGCTGTACTTATCCTGTTCAGAAAGCGTTTTTGCAAAAGCAAACCCATCCATTTTATCCATCATCACATCGGACAATATGAGATTGGGTGTTACAGACATTTCAAACAGTTTCTTCAATGCTTCAGAGCCATTACGTGCACAAAAAACATTGTAAGAAAGCCTAAGTTTATTGGAAAGGAAGTTCATCATTGCAATGTTGTCCTCCACCAATAATATTGTTCTCTTTTTTGCATCGTAGTCCCGGTCGCTAACTTCGCCGTGATTAAAACTATAATTTAGCTTGCTTAATTTATCTACTGCTTTTTCAATCGCATCTTTTTCAGTTGGCTCATATCGAGGGAGCGTAACGATAACTTTAGTGCCACGTCTCTGTGACGGATTGCTAGCTATCAAGACCGTTCCGCCAATTCCTTCGACTACTTTTTTTACTATTGGCAGTCCAAGCCCCATACCCTGGAGACTGGTATTTTTATATCCTATTTGGTAATATGGCTCAAAAATTTTCTTTTGCAAATCTTCAGGGATGCCAATACCAGTGTCTGCAACAGAAAAAGCTATCTCATTGTCCTGCAATGTCAATGAAATAAGAACCTCGCCATCGGGATCTGTGAACTTAATGGCATTCTCAATTATATTATTTACTATCCGGTAAAGGGAGTTGGGATCAGCTTTGACAAAAATATTATCATCTATGCAGGTTGAACACTCGATATTGTGTTTGACACAATAATGCTTGAACAAAGGAAGGCTATCTCTAAGAATACCGCTAAAATCAGAAATCTGATTATGCTTATAAGTATCTATTCCTTTTGTAAACCGCTCAACGTCGAACAGGTTTATTACATCGGCGGTTAGTTTATCCACGCCACCCTTTATTACATCCAATTCCTCTCCAGTGCCATATTTGCTGATGTACTCATCAAGATAGTTTTTTATTAGTGTCAGTGGTGTTTTTGTTTCATGCACAAGGTTTATAAAGTTATTCGTTCTCTGTTCATTAATTTTCTCCAGTTCTTTAGTGCGCTTATGGACTTCATCTTTAAGATCAGCATTCCAACTTCTCAAACGCTGCTCTGATTCTAACAGTTTTTCGTGCTCAGTTCGTAGCTCCTTAATGTTCCTTATTGCCTGCAACCCGAACAAGAGTAAGAAACCAATGTTTGTAACCAAAGCCTCAATTGCCTGACCGAAATCAAAATAAGTGATGATTGGCAAACCAACCCACGGTGCCAGGCTAAAAAGCAAAACAACCAATTCTTGCTGGGCATCTATACTTGAAAAGTCATCATTATACTTGAGGCGTATAGCTCTTCCTAAAGAAACAATTACCCATATAGCATAAAGGACAGGAATAATAAGCAGATTTTGCGTATCTTTTATATCTCTGGTAAACCAAAAGACCAACACAAAAATAAAATATGGAAATATCAAGAATAAATAGACGCCCTTATAGGCGTGAAATTTCATCTTCGTTAAATCAAAGACCTTATAGACATAATATGGAAAGTAACATGGTGTGATAAAACCAGTCGCATATGCAATTGCATTCTGTAAAAAATACGATCCCGGTAAATTGGGATCAGGAAGCAGACCTCCAGTAATATTATAAATAAGCAGTAAGAAAATAAGGATCAGATTAAGCGTAGTCTTCTTATCATCTGGACGGGCTAAACGAAACATTGCCAGATAGAAAAAGATAACTATTTCTATGCTCACAAAAAAGAATGTGACAATGTGCATTTGTGTACCAAATACTAACATCTGCCTTATTTTGTATTCAACTCCTTCTTAAGAAAGAATAACTTATAGCTCAAATCAACCTCATGGTATATCTCAAAGCCAAATTTCTTATACCAGGGAATATTTTTCACAGTGGAGGTTTCCAGGTAGATGGGTCTTTTTTTATATTCACTATCCTCTATAATTTCGTTGAGGAGAACGCTTCCAATCCCTTCATTTTGATAGTCCGGATCAACACCAATAAACCATAAATAATATTTTAGCTCCTTTGACTGTATTTTGTTAATCAGCGATTCCCTTGCAAGGGTTCTCTTAATGTTCTTTAACCCGACGGAGGAGAAGATCAATTTAACATCCAGTAATATAGATTTGAGTGTGGTCTTCTTCTTATCGGGATAAGTTATCAAGGCACAGGCTTTTTTATCGTCTGATAGATACACATCGCCGAATAAATAACAGATATCAAAGGAATAATCCATCAATGCACGAACTCGTTGAACCCTTCTTGCATCTTGATTTATGATGTAGTTAACACTTTGATTGGTGTCAAACGATTTGGTAAGTATATCCACTACCAAATTCTTATCAGATTTTTCTGCTTTTACCATAAAATTTAATTTATATTAACTAATGAATTGATTTGCTAAACTTCTGAGTGTTCCACTTCCAATAGTAACTATAGTGCGCTCTTTAAAAGATCTATATTACGCTCCTTTTGTTTCTGTAACTTATCCTTAGCGTAAGTAGTAAAATAGCTATGAGATATTAAGAAGTTGTAGTTCTCTTGGTGCCATTCTCTGTCAGTATATTTCTTCTTTAAATAAACAGTCCATTCTTCTCTAAGCGTTTTTTCACTTGTGTGATAATCAGCGGATGATAAATGATAAAAGTCTGCATCACATAATACTTCCTCCAGTATGTTGTTAGGGCGTTGCGGATATTTAGTTGCTTCGATGCAACCCATTACCTTTTCTATCTTGTCCATAGCGTAATTGTTTATTGTTAAAAAAATCCTGGCAATTTCCTGGCTGGCATTTTCATGATTAACGTACCTGATGGAATACCCTGTGTCATGAAACCATGCAGCAATAAGAACGGTTTCGATTTCGTTCGATGTAAGTCCTGCTTCTTTCCCAATTTCAATAACTGCTGTTGCTACTTCTTTTGTATGATAATAATTATGGAATGCCATTTCTTTAGGAAGGCTTTCCGTCAGCATCATTGTTGAATACTTAATTACTTGGTTTACCATTTCTGAAAAAATACACATGACCCTTACTTTAATTTGCTAATAGAAATAGGTGTTGTTTTTATTATCATAAAATAAATGACCACTATTACTGTTATTGCTGATGTTAAAATGAAAGTTGCGGATGCGCCAAACTGATACCAAATAAAACCTGCGATTGAACTGGCAAGCATAGTGCAAATGCTTTGAAATCCGGTAAAAGTTCCAATTGCTGTAGCGGTATCTTTTTTGTCCGCAATATTAGAAATCCATGCTTTTGATATACCTTCTGTAGCTGCGGCATAAATCCCATATAGAAAAAACAATACAAAGAATAAATAAATACTTTTAGTGAAGGACATTCCAAAGTAGACTATTGCAAACAATACAAGGCCAAATAAAAAGATATTCTTTAACCCTAAACGGTCTGCTATAATTCCTAAAGGATAGGCGAATGCAGCATAAATAAGATTGTAAAAAATATAGGTGCCAATGGTTACCATATCACTAAATCCGGCGTCTTTCAGTTTAAGCAAGAGAAAAACATCCGAACTGTTTACCAAGGTGAATAAGAGTAAGCCGATTACCACTTTGCGATATTGTAACGAGCTGGTTTTCCAATAACGGATAAAATCAAAGAAAGAAGTTTTAATCCTGCTCTCTTTAGGGATAGGATTTTTATCTTTTATGAAAAATGTAAACCCTATAGCAACCATTCCGGGAATGAAGGCAATAAAGAATAGGGTTTTATAATGACCCGGATAAAAATAAAGCAAAACTAACGCCGATAACGGCCCTATTACCGCACCAAGTGTATCCAAAGAACGATGAAAACCAAATATAGTGCCCTTAGTTTGTGTTGTGGCTTCATCTGATAACATTGCATCCCTTGCTCCGGTACGTATGCCTTTTCCTAAACGGTCAATAGTGCGGGCTGAGAATATCCAAAAAGGAAAAGTAAAGATGGCCATCATTGGCTTTGAAATCGCACTTAAAAAGTAGCCCCAGCGCACAAAAGGTAAACGCCTTCCCATATTATCAGACAACTTTCCAAAGTATCCTTTGCTTAAACCTGCTGTAGCTTCTGCAAAGCCCTCCAAAACTCCTATTAAGACAATAGAGAAGCCAATGCTTTTTAAATAGATAGGCATGACTGGATAAAGCATTTCGCTGGCAATGTCAGTGAACATGCTCACTAAAGAGATTATCCAAATATTTCGGGTTATTGTTCTCATACATCAAAATTTCTTTTTCTTTCTTCTCGTTTTATTTTACGTTCGTGAACCATTAGGTATATCACTGGTAACACTATCAGCGTAGCTATTAATGCTACTGGCATTCCTCCCAAAATTGTTAGCGCAAGTGGTTGAAGAATTTCTCCACCCTCCTCTCTGGCAATAGCCAGCGGAACCATGCCAGCCATTGCTATAAAAGCCGTCATTAATTTCGGTTGTATTCTAAGTGAGGTGCCGACACTTACGGCCTCGTAAAGTGATTTGCCTTCCTTGCGTAATTGTTCAATAAAAGCTACAAGTACGATGGCATTATTGGCAGTAATACCAATAACTAGGATAAATCCAATCATAGCAGTTGAAGAAAGCGGTATACCGCTTATCAAAAGGGCTAGTACAGAACCAAGTAATCCAACGGGAAGGATAGCAGTAATTAGCAGCGGATTGGCTAAGGATTCATAGCTTATTGCCAGCACGACAAAAAGTAGGAACAAACCAAACAACGCTACCCAAATTAAACCACTACCACCCTGGCTGAGCGTAGCCATTCTCCCACCGTAAGAAATACTGTATCCAGCAGGGAGTTGTAGTGTATCCATTGCCGCCTGCACATCGGCAGCTACATCTCCAAGTGTTCTGCCCCGTGCATTTCCATTAATCATATTTACGGTTGATTGATTAACCCTGTCTATTGCTAATGGTCCTTTGGTGTACTTGATGTCAGCTACCTGTCCCAGCAGCAGGGCATCGCCGTTATTGTGCTTCCCAATAGGCAACTCCGGTAACCCGGTCAGATTTCCATAAACAGTCTTCCTGTCCAGCATTAACCGGATATTATAGAATTCGCCTTCTTGCAGAAATTGTGAAGGGATAGAACCACTAATTGCATCTGAAAGTGTCTGATTAATATTTTGAGAAGACAAGCCAAACGTAGCAGCTTTTAGCTTGTCTATATTAAAACGTAGCGTTGGCTGATTAATAACTAAAGTAGAACGTACATCCGTCAGTCCATTTACCGACCGAAGTGTGTTGCTTACTTTGTTACCTAACTGTGATAATATTCTGGGGTCTTGCCCCTGCACATTCACAACCACATCAAAATCACCACTGGATGCGGTACCGGAAAAGGTGCGGATAGCACGGATGCGGGCTTTTTTCACTTTCACTTTCACTCCTACTAAATCTAAAGAAGCCATTTTATCTGAGAGTGCAGCCATAAAATCCTGCACGGATTGCTGCCTTTCTGTTTTGGGTACCAATTGCACCAGCATTTCCGCTTCGCCCGGGGTTTCATGAACCGTCTGCCCTATCTGCCCTCCAGTAGTCGCATCTACCAACACTACATCGGGATGAGCCATTATCATTTTTTCTATCTGCTGTACCCGAGCTTGCATATCTGTCAGTAAAGTGCCCGGCTCTGTCTGAATTTGGATTGTTACCCGCCCATCATCAATCTCCGGCAGAAAGGTATTGCCCAGCCTACCTGAAATAAAAACCGTCATCACCAAAGCAAGTGCGGCTAGTGCAACAGTCCAGTTACGATACTTGAAGCAGATATTCATAGCCTTCTTATGATAACGGATCAGCCTATCTATCCTTAAGCCTTCATGGTTTGCGTCAGCATCGCCAGAGATGCCTGCAATCGAATAAAGTGCAGGGATAAGAATAAACGCGATGAGCAGTCCTGATACGGTCGCAAAAATCACCACCAGAATGAACTCCTTGAAGAAAAGAAGGGTAAGCCCGCCAAAAAACAGGAATGGCGTAATAACAGCCACCAGGGCAATAAGCGCAGTTGTTAAAGGGGAAGATACTTCCTTGGCAGCAAGCCGGACAGAAGCCCGCACATCCTTTGTTTCTAACCAATGGCGGTTAATATTTTCAATAAAAACAATTCCATAATCAATCATCAAAGTAACCCCTACGATCAATCCGCCGATGGACATCAGGTTAAGGCTGAGGCCGAATGCATTCATCAGAAATATGGTTGCCAGCAATGCTACGGGCAATACAGCCATGCTGATCATTGTAAAACGCCAATTCTTTAAAAAGATAAGCACGATAAGTGCTACCAAAGCGATAGCCAGCAGCAGAGCATGTTTAGCTCCGCTAATGCTGTTAACGATATAAGTAGATTCATCACTGGTAATGGCAATATTCAATCCTGAAGGCAGTGCTCCTGAAGCTTTAAGTGCTTCGAGTCGTGTAGTAATTGCCTGCGCAACATCAACTGAATTAGCCTGTGGGTTTTTAAAAAAACTTAGCTTTACTCCTTCAGTTCCATTAGCGGTTGTTATAATCCGCTGTTCCTGATATGTGTCTTGTACATCTGCTACATCGCTTAGTTGAATGAGATTGCCGCCAGAGAGCTTTAATTTCAAATCCCTGATTTCCTGCACACTGTCAGCCAAAGAAGTGGCTAAAGCAAAATGTTCTCTGCCGGCTACATCTAATCTACCTACGGAACGTTGGGTATTTTCTGTAGCAAGAAGCGTATTGAGTTCGGCAAGTGTGAGATTATATTGCTTCAGTTTTTCAGGACTGACCTGCACCTGAACTTCGCGAATCCTGCCACCGGCAGGACGGACAACAGAAACGCCGGGGATGCCTACAAACCGATAGACCAGATCTTTGTCAGCGAAGCTCCTTAATTCAATAATATTCATCGTTGGAGAAGTCATTACCAATTCCAGTACCGGCAGGTTTTGCGGGTCGAATTTAAAGATGATGGGAGCTTCAATATCATTAGGCAATTGCCCTTTGGCGCGGTCAACAAGGGAAGCTACGTTCTGAAGTGCAGCATCAATGTCTTTGCTGTAATTAAAAGACAAATTAATCTGCACCTCGCCCTGTACGGTGGTAGATTCAACCAGTTCCACACCTTCAGCTTGTGTAAGCTGCTGTTCCAATACACGTGTAACCGTATTGATCAGAATATCCGGCGGCGTTTGCCCGGCGTTTACCTGAACCCTGACCATTGGATAAACAATATCAGGCATCAGGTTGGTTGGCAATTTTAAGAAAGCGATCAGCCCAAGAACGACCATCACGATAACAGCGGCAAGTGTACCCATCGGATGATTGATAGGCACTTCCAAAATATGTTTTTTCTTTTCTGGCATACTTTTATTTTTTATCTGTACTTGGACCGGTTATTATTTTTACAGGAGCACCATCTTTAAGTTGTTCCATACCTTTTGTAACAACCAGTTCTCCCTCAGAAAGACCTTGAATAACCTCAACCTGATTTTCAAGTACCGCTCCCAGCTCTATTTTTCGCTTTTCCACCTTATTGTTTTTCACTACAAAAACCGTTACTTCACCACTTTGTGTATCTTCGGTAATCGCCGTTCGATCAAGTGTAATCGCTTGTTCCCGTATAGCAGTTGAAAACAATACGCTTACCTGATAGCCGGGTTTAAGTTTCGGGAACACTGACCCTGCATTCAGTTCTACGCCAATTTGATGAGATACAATATCGGAAGCGGGAGATACGTGACCTATCTTCGCAGGTAATGGATCATTCGTAAATTCTGACTGCAAGAGTACTCCATCACCCACTTTTAAAGTTGAGGCAATTGTTTCTGGAACTTTAGCTACAACCAATAAACCGGATATATCTGAAACGGTAAACAAAGGGCTACCTGCCTGTACGGTATTCCCTGTAAATACCTGTTGGTCTGTAATGATACCCGTGATAGGGCTTGGGAAGTTGGTGAAGGAAAGCAGGGTCATTAACCGTTTAACATTCTCCTGGTCAGCAGATTTTTGCGCTATGGCAGTCTGAAGCCTTGTTTGGTTCGCCAGTCTACGATCAACAAGAGCCTGGGCACGTTTTAATTCATCAGTGGAACGTACAAGCTGCGCTTGTGCCTGGCGTAAATCAGCCAGTTGCAAGCGGCTGTCCAGGATAGCCAGTGATTGTCCCTTTGTTACTCGGTCGCCTATTTTTACATTTACTTTTTGCAATACGCCGCTGACTTGGGAAAGCACAGGGATTTCCGATTTTCCATGTACGGTGGCTACTGCCTTATATTGTTGATTTAAGGTGGTTTTACTTACACTGGCAACAACTACAGGCACCGGGCTTTTATTCGCATTTGTTGTTTGTGTGGATTTGTCGCCGATACCCAAGTAAGGGTATATGAATAATGCAGCCGTAATAGTAGCTACAACTATCAGCGGAATATTTTTTTTGAGTGTTTCAGAAAGTTTGCTCATTGATTAATTGTTTGCGGTTTACGGGCATTAACTTCTAAATCCGGCAATGTTTCAAAAGAGTTATCTAATGGCTTTTGTACTATGTTTTCTAAGCTGCCCAGCGTGGTTTGCAGCCGTATCAATGCCTGAAGCAGAGCCCTCCGGGCTAATGCAGTTTCCAGCTTTGCGCTTAACACATCCAGGTAAGTGAAGTCGCCTGAATTAAAAACTCCGGTAATTTTCTTTTCCCGATCTTCATTTATTTTTAGTATTGTTTGCGCTGCTTCATATTCTTTCAAATTTGATTGATATACTGCCTGCACTCTTTCCAGTTCAGTTAGAGAGTTAGCCTGTAATTGTAAAAAGGTAGCTGCAATTACGTCCCTGTTTGCTTTAGCCTCAGCAATTGGCCCCTGGTTTTTATTAAATATGGGCAAATCCATACCTGGAGTAGCCTGCCACCTTTGCTGCCCCTGATAAAAACGGAGGCTTGTGCCAAGTTGAACATCAGGGTATTGTTTGGCTACCTCTAACTGGAGGGTTGCTTCTGAAACTGAATAATCCATTAAAGCACGGCGGATATTCAGGTTATTTATCAGTACCTGACTTTCAAGTGTATCCAACTCCATTAATGCGGGTGGATTAAATAAATCTGGATAGATAAACTGTTTACCAGACAAGGCGGTTAGAGGAACGCCGAGGCTGTTAGCGAGGAACACTTTTCTTTCCGCCATCAATCCTTCGCCAGTAATCATGCGCAAACGGGCGTCGTTTAGCGTAATACGCGCCAGTTCCATATCTGTAATAGTAATTTCACCGAACTCAAACAAGGTCTGTAGACTGTCTACAAATTCACTACGCAGTACCACTTCCTTCTTTAGCAATTCAAGGTCGTTTTCAAAAAGTATATAACTTGCCAGTTGCTGGCGCAGACGACTTCTTACCTGCCATGCAGCCACACCTACATTTAGGCGTGCAGCCTCGATGAGGTAATTTGCCTGATTGATACGCAACTTTCGTTTACCCGCTGTTTCAATAATAAAGTCAAACGAAGGAGTAAAAAGCCAGGGACTAAGGGGGATTTGCCCTGGCGTGTAATTATAGCCAACGTTTATCCCTACACGTGGATTGGGCCTTTGCCCGGCTGTAATCAATTTTCCTTTTTGAATGTCCAGTTGGCTGCGGGCAATATCCAAATCCGGATGATAATAAAAAGCGGCAAAAGTCAAAACTTTAGCATCCCATACTGTATCTGGAGGTATTGCATCCAAATATTTGTTGAGGTATTGTTTTAATTGAGGATCATCCAAACCCCGGCTCTGATAAAAGGAAATTTTCTCCTGAGCCGATATAGGCTTAGCCTGATACCGCTGGAAAGCACACCCGGTTATTATAAAAGTTAGAGTGCTTAATGGAATCAATATTTTCAAATAATGATAGACTGGAAACATATCCCGTCGTTGGACTTTATTCATGCTCTAATAGATTACTCTCTGATAATGCAGACTATCAAATAGGACATACTGGTGTCTTATGAAACATCATAAAACACCAGACGCCATTTAATTGCTTAAAATGCAATGCATTGAACTGCTGCCGGTTCCTAGTAGAAACGGAAGCAGACTTTTAAAAGAAAAATCTTAAATTAGAAAAACAGAATAATGCAGATAGAGTTTGTCAGGCTTAGGAGGCCGAATACGATTATAGAAAGAAGAAGTATTATAAACGCTGCTATAAAGATTTGAATTTATATTCCAGTAGTCGTTTAATAAGAAGTGCTCATCAAGCTGTTTTAATATTTTGAGATGATAACTTTCAGCTTGATTTTTTGCATGAATGTAAGTATGGGTTTCTTTCTCATAATTCTGCACTCTTTCTGCCTCGCATATTTCAAACGTGGCAGACATATAACAAATAGCTGTTATAAGAATGAGGCAATATTTAAAGAAAGACTTCAAGTTTGCAAGGTAGTAATAATATTTTAATCCGAGAAATGGCTATGATGTGGCAGTCCAAGGATACCATTTAAAACCGTTTGATACTCCTTTTTCTTTTACCCCATTTGTATTGATGCGTCCAGTAAGAAATTTTTGTTGATAATATTCCAATCCCTGCACCTATCAATACATCACTTAAATAATGCTTATTATTCATTATGCGAAGTACGCCAACTGAAGATGCTAAACTGTAAGATAAATACGGAACCCACTTATATTTTGCACCAAACTCCTCAGAAAGAAAAGCAGCAGCAGCAAATGCCTGGGCTGTATGTCCTGATGGGGCTGAATTATTAGCACTATGATCGGGCCTAGTTTCATAAATAGTGCTTTTAAGAACTGTAACAGTGCTTAGCATGAGCAACTCACTTTTCATCAATATTGCTGATCTGTTGTAGAAATCAGTTCTTGATGGCATTCCTAATGCATCGAAACTATAAGCCAAGATAATAGGCGAAAACTGTAGGTAGTCGTCAGCACCCGTTTGAAAATGAGGAATGTCATTATTCCTCTCTTTATACAATTCAAAGTTTAAGGACTTTTTAAAATTGACCTCCGAAATGATGCCACCAAAGATGAGCGCTGAAGGAGCATACAATTGCCGCAAAGGATGATTACCGCCCGCTTTAAAACTAATTTTGGGAAGAGTATCATTAGTTTGAGCAAACCCCAAGAAAGTATGCAGTAGTAAAAATATAGTTAATAAATTTTTCATAACAACCATTTCAAAATGTTAATAATTTTAATCTTGTTCCCCACCCTGCGATTTATTCTTTTCCGACACCAGAAAATATGTTCCCTTTGTAACGACTTTAGCAGAAGGAGGAACGCTTTCTAAAAAACTGACCTGTGTATAGCCTGCTTCGGAAGCGCCAGTCTTCACCTCCTTCACTGAAAAAATATAATTGGTATCCTGCTTTTCGACGTAGGTTCGGGAGAGGATAAAAATGTTTTCTGTTTCGCCTGTTTTAAAGATTGCTTCCTCCGGAAGGGCAGTGACATTTTCATTTCCGGTTTCAATAAACGCATTTACATAAATGCCAGGCATTAAGTCTCCTATTGTATTGCGATCAACTCTTGCATGAACCGTTATTGATTTATTGGTGCTGTCAAAAGCTCTATCTATAGCGTAAATAGTTGCCATTGTATTGGCAGTACTTAATGATGGAGTAGTGAAAGTGAGTTTTTGACCGATGCGTATTTTACCTAAATCCTGCTGATAAATTTGAAGGTCTATGAATAAAGTACTATTATCGTAAATTTCAAAAACTATTTGGGTTGGGTCAGCAAACTTTCCAACATTCGCATTTACTTTCTGCACGTATCCGCTAATGGGTGAAATCAGTGGCACGGCTTGCAGTATTCTTCCATTTTCAATACTATTAATCGGTATGCCCAATAAATTAAGTTTATTTTTCAGGGAAAGTACAGTTGCACTTGTAGTATTATAATTGCTTAGCGTTTGCTGAACTAATTTTTTAGATGTAGCACTGTCGCTTAACATGTTTTTTTGCCTATCGTATTCCTGCTCTAAAAACACAAGCGAACTTTTAGCTTTCAGATAATCTTCTTGTAACTGTATATAATCGGGATGTTCTAAATAAGCAAGCACCTGCCCTTTTTTTACATAGCTGCCAGGGATAACCGATACAGATCTGATAACCCCACCCATTACCGGGGAAACATTTGCTTTATTTTGTGGTGGCGATGTAATAAATCCATTTGCTTTTATAATGTTTGTGAGATTTTTTTGAACAGGATTGCCGAGTTCTATTTTCATTATGTCAAACTGCTTTTTAGTAAGCATTACTTCGTCTGGTTTTAGACCTGCTTTTTCTTTGGTAGCTTCCTCCTGCGCTTTTTCCTTTTTTTCCTTGTCCTCGCTTTCCATCTGGCAAGAGTATAAAACGAAAACACACACAAATGAGAGTAGTGAAATCCGTATAATTGAATGTTTCATCTTTTAAAATTTAGTTATTTCCTAACAAGTAGTTTATATTAATGATGCTTTGGTTATATTGATTGAGCGCTCCCAGATATTGCAATTTTATATTAAATGCCTGGGTGAGGTTTTGTATATATTCTATATAGCTGATGTTTCCGTATCTATAGTTCACGCCTGCGTTTTTTATTATTTCATCCGACTGTTTTAAGCCTGCACTCTCATAGTAACTCAATTGCTCATGCCATTTTTGATACTGTTGGAGTTGTTGATTATAAGCAGCCCTTGTGGTGTCAATAACATTGGCGTAGTCTGCTTCGGCAATTTTTACACCCATCTTAGCCGCTTCATTTCTGCCCTGATAAGGACGGAACCAGAGAGGAATGTTTACCCCCACACTAAAACCAAAGCCGGAATTACCTATAAACTTTGAAGTACCAAAGGAGAGATCGGGCAAGGCTCTGCTTCTTGTTAATGCAAGGTTTGCAGCCGCAACATTTATATTTTGCTGATAATAATTAAGAATAGGATTTTGATATGCAGGAAGTGTATCTAATAAAATGGGCGTTGGCAGCTTTTCTACTCGGTTAACTGTTGGTTCAACAGGCGTATTAGTAAAAAGCCATTTTTGCAATTCCTGTTCGTAGATGATAATATCTGCCTGTGCTTGTTTTCTGAGCAATACAATTTGCTGATAGGTGGCATCGGCAGTTACCTTTTCCAGATAGCCTGTTTCTCCATTTGTATATCTCGAATTTGCTGCATTGGTAAAATTCCTATAAACACTATCCTGATAAATAAGCACCTTTAAATAATTCTGCCCATATACAAGTTGATAATAGGCCGTCTTTACATTTCTTATCAGGTCGGCTTTTGATATAGTCAAATATTTTTCACTTAAAACAACCTGCTGGTTTATTAGCTTCCCTTGCCTGTTATAGACAGTCGGTAAACTGAAAGACTGCTGAACTCCAATACTTTTATTGCCATTTGGAACGGTGTTATCAAAGCCATATTGAAATCCGGTTTTATTAAGGTCAACTGCGGTTTTTCTTAAAGCCTGTTGTTGACTTACTCCATATTCTGCACTTTTAATTGTCTGATTGTTTTTTAAAGCAAGTTTGATTGCATCATCAAGAGATAGCTGTAAAGGCTGAAAACCAGATGAGACAGGTAATTGTGCTTTACCAGTAAAAGGAAAGCAAAGAACCACCAATAAGAATAAAATTCCGATTGCATTGCCTATGCCTTTAACTTTTTTAGGCTTTTTGGTTGACATAAATAAGCTGTATAAAACGGGCAGCACAATTAAGGTGAGCAAAGTGGATGTTATTAAACCTCCAATGACAACAGTTGCCAAAGGACGCTGCACTTCAGCACCGGCAGAGGCAGAAATTGCCATAGGTAAAAAGCCAAGTGAAGCAACAGTGGCTGTCATCACTACAGGTCGAAGCCGTACATTAACGCCTTCTAAAATGCGCCTATTTATATTAGTTCTTCCTTCTTTTTTTAATTGATTAAAAAAGCTGACGAGTACAATGCCGTTGAGTACTGCCACACCAAAAAGGGCAATAAAGCCAACACCTGCAGAGATGCTAAAAGGCATACCCCTTAGCAGCAATGCAAACACACCACCAATAGCTGCAAAGGGTATTGCTGTAAATATTAACAGCGTTTCTTTAAGCGAGCCAAATGTGAAAAATAAGAGCATAAAAATCAAGGCTAAAGCGACAGGAACGGCAATCATCAGTCGCTGTTTTGCATCAATTAAATTCTGAAAGGCACCGCCATACGTTATAAGATATCCAGTTGGCAATTTCAACTGCGATGATAATTGAGTTTGGATGTCATTCACAACACTTTGAACATCCCGGTTACGAACATTTAACCCTATCGCTATTCTACGTTTAGTGTTGTCTCTTGAAATCAGAGAAGGACCTTCCTGATATTTTACAGTAGCAATTTCACTTAATGGAATTTGACTGCCGTTTGATAGTGAGATGAATAAATCCTGAACATTGGATAAATCTTTCCGGTGTTGCTCATCATAACGTATTACTAAATCAAACTGCCGATCTCCTTCATAAACAATGCCTGCCTTTGCCCCTGCAAAGGCAGTTTCCAAGGCGGTATTTACTTCCGCGATAGATAATCCCATTTGAGCGATTTTATCACGATTATAGGCTACGGTTATTTCCGGCAGCCCATTTGTTCTTTCTGCCAAAACATCCTGCGCACCGCTCACTTTGCTTATGATAGTCGCAGCCTGAGTTCCCAATTGTGCCAGCATATCCAAATCATCACCGTAAATCTTAACCGATACATCCTGCCGGGAACCACTTAATAATTCATTAAACCGTAACTGAATAGGCTGAGAAAATTCATAGTTCACCCCTGGGATTACCGATAATGCCTGTCTCATTTTATCAGCCAGCTCGGCCTCGTTAGCAGCGCTTACCCACTCGCTTTTATCCTTTAATACTATAGTAAACATTGCTGTTTCAATCGGATCAGGATCCGTTGGTATGCTCGCCACTCCAATACGGGATACAACTTCTTTAACTTCCGGGAATTGCTTCTTTAAGATATCACCCGCCTCTATTGTTGTTTTTATTGTTTGTGATAAGGAGCTACCCGGTTGTAAGCGAAGCTCTACCGTAAAATCTCCTTCTTGTAGTGTAGGAATGAATTCACCGCCAAGCTGGTTAAAAACAAAATAACTTATTACTAATAGTGTAACAGACGTAATAACTATTATAATTTTCCTTCGCAAGGCAAATAATATTACTGGCCGGTATATACGATGTAAAAAGCTCATTATCCTGTCTGCAAGGGTTATTTTATGGGAAACTTTTTTACTTAGCAGCACTGCCGACATCATGGGAACATAGGTAAGAGATAAGATTAATGCGCCCACAATGGCAAAGCTTACGGTTTGTGCCATAGGTTTAAACATCTTTCCTTCTACACCAGCCAAAGCAAGAATTGGAATGTAAACCATTAGGATAATTATTTCTCCGAAAGCGGCTGATTTACGGATACGTACAGCAGACTGAAATACCTGCTCATCCATTTGGGACTGTGATAATTCATTAAGTTTAGATAGCCGGGAATTATGGTGAACGCTAAAAACAATACTTTCTACGATAATTACTGCCCCATCTACTATTAATCCAAAATCAATGGCTCCCAGGCTCATTAGATTAGCAGAGACCCCAAAGAGGCTCATCATTCCCAAAGCAAACAACATAGAAAGAGGGATAACGGAAGCCACCACAATGCCTGCTCTAAGATTGCCTAAAAACAAGATTAATATAAATATAACTATCAATCCTCCTTCAATAAGGTTGCGGCTTACAGTGTGAATAGCCCTGTTTATTAAATTACTCCGGTCAATAAATGGCTTTATGATTATACCCTTTGGTAACGCTTTTTGAATTTCGGTTATTTTATTTTTTACAGCAGTAATTACCTGCATCGAATTTTCGCCTTTCAACATCAGTATCACACCACCCACTGCTTCTCCGGTTTCTGAAGTTGTCATTGCACCATACCTTATAGCATGTCCAAATTGCACCTGCGCCACATCTCTGATAAGAACCGGAATACCGCCATTATTTTTTACAACGATTTTTCCAACGTCATCAAGCGTTTTTACCAAACCTATCCCTCTTATAAAATAGGCGCTATGCAGTTTTTCTATGTATGCTCCACCTGTGTTCTGGTTATTTTGTTGCAGTGCATTAAATATTTCATTGACGGTAATATTTTGGCTTCTTAGCTTTTCAGGATCAACAGCCACTTCATATTGTTTTATATAGCCGCCGAAACTATTTATCTCGGCTACACCGGGTGTTCCTTCCAATTGTCTTTTTACAACCCAATCCTGTATTGTTCTGAGTTCGTCTAAGGAATATTTCTTTTCGCTGCCCGGCTGGGGTTGTAATACATATTGATAAATTTCGCCCAACCCTGTAGCAATGGGAGACATCTCTATAGTGGCGACACCTTGCGGAATTAAATCTTGAGCACCCTGAATTTTTTGAAATATCAGTTCCCTGGCACGGTAAATATCAACATCCTCTCTGAATACAATGGTTATTACCGATAGGCCAAAACGAGAAATAGACCTGATTTCGATAATACCCGGCGTATTAGCCATTGTAATCTCCAAAGGAGAAGTGATAGTTTGTTCAACATCTTGTGCCGATAAAGCAGGAGCAATGGCATGTACCTGCACCTGGTTATTAGTAATATCGGGTAAAGCATCAATAGGGAGCTTTGTTACAGAATAAACTCCCCAACCAATCAATGCCAGTACAAAGAATATAATAATGGCTTTATTTCTTATAGAAAAGCCTATGAGGTTATCAATCATGAATATTGATATAGATAATGATTTGAATGAAATCTTTAAGACAAATGGTATTATCCCGGCTTATTTTCGGAAATGAAAATTTTCACCGTGATTATGCATTAATCCGGCGTGCAGGAATTAAGAAGATAAAATCAAATCAAGAAAACAGAGTAGAACAGGTAAAGCCTATCTGGCTTCGGTGGCGGGGAGTTATATAAACCGAAATAGAATTTGTTGCCTTTATCAGCAGCAACTAAATAACGGTAGCAGAAGTTTACAACCAGATAAAGGTCATCGAGTTGTTTTACAGATTTAAATGTAAAGGTTTTGCCGTCTTTTTCAGCATTTGTATAGACATGTGTTTCGTTCCCATAATTCTGCTTGCATTCATTACTATCTAATTCAAAAACTGAATTAAAGTAACAAATACCTATAAGAATAATTAGGCAATATTTTAGGAAAGACTTCATCAGTTTCGCAATTTAGTAAAAAAAGCGAGATATACAACATATTTATATAAATAAAATAGTAACGATCTTTGAGAAAATTGTTACAGGTAAGCAACATATTGTACATCAGCCAACGAAAGTTCAGAAATTCTAAATCGGCGTAGGAGAGCAAAAATCATTATATGGTTTTTTCACTACAGACACAAAGTATCGCAAGCCTTTCCTTGATTATTTCTTATTCATTGTCTCTTTCATCCGAATCCAAACCACAACACCTGATAAAAAGGTGACAATCCCTGCGATATGTACTGCCCAAACGAGGCCGAGTAAACCAGCAACAATGCCTGCCATTAATGCTCCAACGGCATAGCCTATATCCCGCCAAAAGCGATAAACACCTAAAGAAGATGCTCTCCATGAAGGATGTGCCGTATCGCTTACCGCAGCCAGTAAAGCAGGATAAACCATAGCCGTTCCCAATCCCAACAATATAGAACCAACAATTCCTGAAGTCATAGGAGAAAACATTTCAAGACCGATAACGATATGCCCTAACACCTGTACGAACATCCCCCAAACAATAAGTGGTTTCCTGCCGATCTTATCGGCTAAAGGACCTGTTATGATCTGACCTGCACCCCATACTACCGGATAAATAGCTTTTATCCATCCAACACCTTCCAAGCCGACACCCATTGATACAAACAGTAATGGGAATACTCCCCACGACATACCATCGTTCAGATTATTGATCAACCCTGCCTGTGATACGGCAAAGAGGTTTTTGTTTTTAAAGGAAGTTTCTTTGAAAACCCAAAGCAGGTTGGGTTTATGCGCGTGTTCACCTGAAGTAGTCGTTTTTACTTGCGCAGCCTCAAGTCGTGCATGTTTGCGTGTGTCTTTTACAACAAAAATGGACAAGAGTATCCCGATAACAGTATAGGCAATACCGATATAGAAAGGTTCCGGTCTTAATCCGTAATAGGAAGCGAGATAGCCTGTTAATAAAGCAGTAAGCCCAACTGCACCATAACCGGCAGCTTCGTTAAGCCCCATTGCAAAGCCCCGCTTTTTAGGGCCAACCAGATCAATTTTCATATTGACCGTCATTGACCAGGCTAAACCCTGACTTACGCCTAACAGAACATTGGCAAATAATATCCAATTCCAGGTAGGCCCCCAGGCAAGCAGGAAAGGAACAGGCATCCCGATCAACCAGCCTATGATCAGCACTTTCTTACGAGTGTACCTGTCCGCCAAGGTGCCTGAAATAAGGTTGGTAAACGCTTTTACGACACCAAAAGCAATAATGAAAGAGAATACGACAACATCAGAACCGATCTTAAATTCATCGGTTCCTACAAGCGGTACTACGGTTCTTTCCAGCCCAACCATACCGCCCACCATCATATTGACAAGTACCAGTAAGGTGAACTGTCGCCAGTTTTCTTTTAATCCTAATCTAATTGTATCCACTTTTACTATGGTGTTATGTAGCCTTCCATTCCACATCAGGAGAATTCATTTTAAGTATTATATTTTTAGCAGTACCACCTATTGTTTGGGATGCTCAGACTTCGGATGTTCGGAGTTTGGATGTTCTGAGGTGGGGTGTTCGTTTTTTTTCTTCCCTTCCGGTTTGGTTTTCCAGGTATTGCCGTCCTTGTACCAATCATATCTGGCAACACTGTTCACTTTATGCACTTTTCTTTCCGTTGGGGTAAGCTCTTTACCATCCCATTTCATAAAAACATCAATATCATACAGCCTGCCGTCGTCGCCCTTAAAATCTGCACAAACAAAATAATTGTTGTCGCCTACATGCGCCAGTCGGTCGTCATGTATTTTATCCAGCTTTAATTTCAACAGATTTTTTGCAACTGAATCATAAACTGTATAATAGCCATTGTTTTCTTTTTGCTCCTTTTTTACATAGTCGCTCACACCAGCGGAAAGCTCACTTGCAGTAAGCTGTTTTGCGTTCTGCTGTTTATTTGCGGGGTGTTCTTGCCCGCAGGCTGTCAACGACCATACGCAGATAAACAGCGTCGGGATAAATGTGATTACTTTCATGATTTTTTTTTACGTAATGAATAGATTAAAAAGTCATCGCCTGATCTGCCTCGGCAATCCATTTTCCGAGGTCATCCATGCAGCTCATTTCTGAACCTTCAATGATCTGCCCGGCAGTAAGCCCCCGCGCTTCAGCGCAACTTCCACACAGTTTCACTTTTGCCCCTTTGGTAAGAGAAAATTTCATCATGCGTTCAATGTTATAATATCCGTTCGGCGTTTTCTGTCCTGCGATAGCGCAGCTCACAGCATCTGCCATCAGAAAGACGTTTACCTGTACGTCAGCATGATTTTTATTTAACTGATTGGCGATGCGAAAAGCATTGTAGGCTTTTTCCGTTCCATAAGGGGCATCGTTGATGATAACGAGTATCTTTTTCATTGAATGGCTCTTTTTGAATTACAGGATTATTATGAAACGGCACATCTGTTAGCACCTGCTTCAAGGTCTGCCGGGTTAACACCTTCGTAGCTTCCTGCTTTATTAAGTGAAGCAATCTGAAGATAGTTGGGAGGTGTGGGAGGAATACGCTTCATGGTCTGCTCTACGAAAGCGTCCTTTTCCAATTGAAGCAATTCTATCTTTACGGATAAGTTAGAGAGTTTATCTCCGATTATGTTACCATCAAAAGCAATTGCGCTTGAAGTGTGCGCAGGCAGGATGAGCAGGTCTTCATCGCTGAGGGTTAAAATCTTTCCGAGTGATGTAAATAGTTGCTCGGCATTTTTTAGTCCCTGTTTATGATCAGCTTTCAAATCGGGCCTTCCCACACCATCAGTAAACAGGATGTCACCTGTAAGCAGGTAATTATTGTTTATCAGATAAGAGATACTTTCAGGTGTGTGGCCTGGTGTAAATACAGCCATTAGATTAGCTGAACCAAAAGGAACAACGTCTCTGTCACTAATCGGGGTAAAATCATATTCAACGCCTGCATTCTCTGTAAACAAATGCACGGCATCTGTGGCTTTTGCCAGCTCGATGGTACGAGAGATGTAATCTGCATGGATGTGGGTATCCATCACATATTTGATTGTCCAGCCATTTTCTGCTGCAATGGCGGCATAAACCTCGGGGTCTAATGAAGCATCCACTACAATCGCTTCATTATCGGAGCCAAGGATATAAGATAGGCATCCCTTAGCCACTCTTCTTACCTGGATGATGGTCACATCTCCATCCTTTATTTCTGCAGTATTCCAGGCATAGTTCCAGGCTTTCATACCGCCTTCCAAAGAATAGGCATCAAAGCCTTTTTTTCTTAATGCATCCGATGCCATTTGACTTGTCCTGCCTGCGGCACATACAGTAACAACTGTTGTGTTTTCAGGTAGATCAACCTCATCCAATACCGAGCGATCACCTTCGTTAAGTCGCTTGTAAGCATCCACATAATGGCTGCCGGCAATCTGCCATTCGTCTCGCTGATCTTGAGGGCGTACATCTAAAATAGTTACCTCTTCTCCCTTCTCCAGCATTTTCTGAAGTTCGGTTACTGTTATTGCCTGAGTGTTCATGATATAATTTTTTAACAAGGCAAATGTAAGAAAAGAAAATCAACTATTCAATAGATTTATTGAATAGATTGAACACCACAATTCACTCTCATTCCTATAGTAGAATAGGAGTCAATGTAGATGCAATTAGATGAAGGTTCTTATTGGCAATACAAGAAAAATCAGGATTAAAATACAGTCGTTGGAGTACTTACTTAAATCCTATGGACTTATGTTTTCGGTATATTAAACAATCTGTTGACTATGTTTTATAACCAATTCAAGAAGCTCTAACGTGTCCATACTTCCAAAGTATTCACCCTTTTCAAAATCACCTTCGCTTTGTGCCATAGTATTTGTGAGGTGAGCAAAGCAAATTATATGCTTGCGTTTCGCTATGCCCAAAGCGTACAAGGCAGCAGCTTCCATTTCAACACAAGTGATACCTTGCTTCTTCATTGCCTCGATAGCTTCTTTCGTTTCCCTGTAAGGCGCATCAGTAGTCCAGCTTTTGGCGTCAACCCATAAAGGCTGAGAAATAGAACTAAGCTGTTTGAAAAGATCATCACAAAGGGAGGCTCTGATTTCCTTAGAAATATAATGATAACTTGTGCCCTCGTCCCTTACAGCCTCAGTTATTAACGCAAATCGTTTAGCTTCACCAGGTTCATTAATAATACCCGCTGAAGTAACACTGATCAATAGTTCACAACCTGAAACAAATAATTGTTCTGCAACCAATACAGCGTAAGATGCTCCTACGATGCAGGGCAATATGCCTATCCTGATCCCTTCTAACTCAAAGTGATAAAGATTAGAATGATAGCAGGCCCAACAATTATTTTTCTCTGCCAATCCTTCCTTATTGAGATAGCTCACCAAATCTCCATCTGGATCTAATACGCAGATGGCAGGAACCGGACAAGTGCCGATATTTTTCTGTCGTCGTGCTTCCCGTAACAAGTTCTCAGGAAGAAAAACAGAAGGGGAATTGTAAAACTTGTTGTTAAGTATCGTCAGTTTATCCTGGTTATTCATTTTAAATAAAGTACAAAGCCTATAACTCCTTTATGCTGTTAATGCAGTAATATGGTTGTTATTGTTTCACTTTCCCTTTGAAGACTCTTTGGAAATTTTCAAGTTTTACCGCGAGTCTTTTATGTGTGTGCAATAGGATAACCTTTCAATGCCCAATCAGGAAATCCTTCGTCCATTCTTTTCGCTTTAAAGCCCTTCTTTTTCAACAGGCTTACAGCTTCATCCGCATACACACAGAATGGGCCTCTACAGTATGCTACGATCACTTTATTTTTAGGAAGATTCCTCAAATACTTCGCAAGTTTTTCTAACGGCGTAGATATTGCTCTGTGAATATGTCCTCTGCTATATTCTTCTTCAGGGCGAACATCGAGCAGTATCACTTCGTCTTTTTCTATCAACCTTACTAACTCGTCAGTACCTACACACTCCATATCACCATAGCCAATGCGAAAATCATTTACTACTTTTTCCACTTCTGCATTATAGGTTAATCCAAGCTCCCGTAACGACGACCAAGCATTGAAAACATTTTCGCCTGCGAGCGCATAGTTTATAAAATTTCCATTACGGGCAATGCTAACCAGTTTCGCATTTTTCAGCGTTTGTAAATGTTGTGACGCGTTAGCTACCGACATTCCGGTGTAATTGGCAATTTCTTCTACAGAGAAAGGTCCCTGTGCAAGCAGATCAATTATTTCAAGACGGTGGGGATTAGCGAGTGCCTTTGTCACTTTTGACAGTTCCCCGTACACTTTGTCTTTAAATTCTCTTTTATTCATTATTATTATTTATCACATTTTTATTTCCTTTAAAATATCCTAATTCTGTTTTTCCAGATACTGTTTTATAAAATTCGCCAGTTCTTTACCATGCAAATTTGTAGCAGCAACATTTCCATTTCCATCAACGAGTACATTGAAAGGTAATGCTTCTATGCCGTAGATGTTTGCTACAGGACTATTCCAAAATTTCAAATCGCTGATTTGTGGCCAAGTAAGTTTTAAACTGTTGATAGCTTTTCCCCAACTATCCTTTTTCTTATCTAAGGATACGCCCAAAATTTGAAACTTTCCTTCCTTAACATATTTGTCATATTGCTGATAGATTGCTTTTAGCTCAGGTTGCTCTTTAACGCAAGGCGCACACCAAGAAGCCCAAAAATCCACCAATACAAGTGAACCTTTTAAAGAAGACAAAGACAGTAATTTTCCGTTTGGTTGAGATAGTGATATTTCCGGTGCAGGAGATCCAATCTGTAGTGATTGATTTTGGGCCATAAGGCCGTAACTAAATAACATCGATGTTAATAAGCTCAACAAATATTTCATGATTATTCAGTAACAGGATAATTTTTGTCAATCCAATCCACCTTAATATTTTTAGGCAAGTTGAGGAGTTTGGCATTTTTAAAATTCATCTCCTTTATAGTGTTAAATGCTGGTCTGATATTGGGGCATTTGTCAAATGGACAACAACCACAATAAATGACAATCTCTTTATCCTTTTTCAGGGTTTTTAGATAGCTCCTCAATTTTGTAAGGTTGGCTGCCTCATGTGTTGACCCGATATCAACAGATCCTTTTATCAAGGCATCTGGTCCGACGTTTATTATCAGCAAGTCTCCGGTTTGGTGATTAACAATTCTTTCTGCAAGAACGCCTGGCTGCATTAGCTGACTACTGTTCCAGGGCTCCTTGTCTTGTGCTTTGGCATTGCCGTGCCAAAGCACGAATGCTATAACTGCTGCGTAAAAAAACCTTATTCTCATTGAATTTTTTCCGCAATATACTACATTTTTTCTATTCAATAGAATAATTGAATTGTTTGTTTTGAACCTCACTCCCTAAATGTTTATATTTGCACGGAAAATATTCTTGAAGCGTTTTTGCTTTAAGTCCCACACTGAAACTTAGGAACTTTCAAATGGCAACGGGACATAAGTGGAGAACGCTCATGCTACGGCGTGGGCGCACTTATCGTTGCCGGGTTTCCTAAGACCTCAGTGCGGTGAGTTGTTGCCTGCGCTATTTTTTTGCTTAGGCGACAAGTCCAAACGAAACTATTAAAGGAACATAGTATGACTTCAGCTAATCACTATCCCGATTTTGAGTACACTGCGGGACAATTATTCAAGTTTCTTGCTGCCAGCGACTTTTTCACCATTATGCTCAAAAATGGTGACATTATTCATTTTGCACCCAAAAATGTAAGTGGTTTTCAAAAATGGTTAGAGGAAAACAACATACCAAGTATCCGATCAGAAGAAGGATGGGTGATCTCGAAGAGAAACTAAAAGACCATTATATCCTCATCCAGCTCATCTCTTTTTTTCTCTTTCATACAAAAATAAGCCATTTGAAGGGATCAGAGGCCCTATACCTACAAACATCTGTTTCCCTCCAAATGGCCCTGATGTTATCCGCTACTTTGTACTGAGTGCTTTCAGTTTTTCACTGAGTTCTGTTAGGCCTGCTTTAGTAAGATAATCATCAGCAATTACTTGTAATTCCTGCAAAGCTTCGGGGGGAATACTTTCCAGTAAGGCAGACGATTTATCATCGTCTTTGGCCGTTAATCCACGCTTGAGGACACTATGCAATAACAATACGTTCTTGCGGGAGATCCTCATGTCAATCTTCACTGTTTCACTCATGCCAGGGATACTCAGAATAGTATCATACACTTTGGCTACATCACTTGTTGTTAGCATAATCACTCGGTTTTAATTTAAACAATACTCACTATACAAAAATAAATAACCCGGCTTTCTACATCCTCATCAAAATATGATGAGGATAGGTTAATCCCATATCGCCTGTTTAACTTCGCATCGAAGAACTGAATGTGTGTTTGAAAAAGTGTGGTTATGGATTTCAGGAACAAAAGGCTTTCCATCAGTGAGGCCAAAGAAATAGACATCGTTCATTACCTGTCAAATTTAAGATATGAACCTGCAAAGATCAGGAACAATGATTATTGGTATTTTTCACCACTGCGCGATGAAAAAACGCCATCTTTCAAAGTCAACCGCAGGCTGAACCGCTGGTACGATCATGGCCTCGGTAAAGGTGGCAACCTAGTTGATTTTGCCATCCTGTATCATGGCTGCACCCTTTCCCAATTACTACAGAATTTAAATGGTAATCTTTCCCTTCAAAAGCCCGTACTTCAGCAGTCTTTTACCAGGCACGAACCGGAAAATCAAATAAAGATTTTAGGGGACTTCATACTTTCCTCCAGCGCCCTTTTGCGGTACTTGCAACAACGCCGCATACCTGTTGACATTGCCGACCGCTATTGCCGGGAAGTCCGGTACGAACTCAGGGGGAAAGTTTATTATGGCATCGGCTTCAGGAATAATTTAGGAGGCTTTGAAATACGCAATCCTTACTTCAAAGCTAGCAGCTCGCCAAAAAGCATCACCACCTTTGATAACAGCGCCGGTGAGGTCATCGTTTTTGAAGGATTTACTGACTTCCTTTCCTTCAAGGCCATCCATCAACAAGACCCCGAATACCCCTTTGATTTTGTAGTGCTGAACTCTGTGTCCTTCTTTGAAACTGCACGCCCTTTTTTGGAAAAACATAATGCCATCAGGCTGTACCTGGACAGGGATACTACCGGACAAAATTGCAGCCGATATGCACTCTCCCTAAGCAGTAAATACAAGGACGAAAGCAGCCTGTATCAAAACCACAAGGACTTCAACGAATGGATGGTGAATTTCGGCAAGCCGCAAAGGAAACATCAAAAACAGAAGTTGAAATAAGTGATAACAGAACTATAAGAGCCGCTTTAAAGTGCTTTAGCCCTCTTATATGCTTTAGAGCCTTATCAATGTCTGAAAGAGGTTCTAAAAGCTGAAGGATTGCAACTTTCCCGCAATCGGCCAGATGAACGGTTGTTAAACAACCGGATCTGGCTGCCCATCACTCGGAACTCGTGGGCAGGGCGTCTGAAAGGTGAAAATGATTTTGAAAACGTGAAAATGATTAGT
Source organism: Hydrotalea sp. GW822-HT8A01 (assembly GCF_058798575.1). NCBI lineage: Bacteria > Pseudomonadati > Bacteroidota > Chitinophagia > Chitinophagales > Chitinophagaceae > Hydrotalea > Hydrotalea sp. GW822-HT8A01. The sequence continues at coordinate 2,689,951 of NZ_CM179506.1, read as the reverse complement.
GATGGAAGGACAAAATTCAAACAGGACACGCATTATCGGCTTGCGTTTAACGCCCGATGAATATGCGAAAATTGAAAAGAAATGGAAGGCTTCTACCTGTCGTAAGCTAAGCGATTATGTACGTCGCAGCATCTTCGACAAACCCATTGTTACGACCTACCGTAACACCTCGCAGGATGACTTAATGGCAGAACTTACTCGGCTTCGCAACGAGCTAAACGCAGTTGGAAACAACTTCAATCAGGCGGTTAAAAAGCTGCATACGCTGAGCCAAATAGCTGAATTTAGGAGCTGGCTGATTGCCTATGAAGTAGAGAAAAAGATCCTTAGCAATAAGGTGGATGAGGTCAGGAATAACGTAAAAAAAATACTGGAAATATGGTTGCGGTGATCAAAGCCGGTCACTCCATGCACCGTATTTTCATCTACAATGAAAACAAGGTTAAAGAAGGTGTAGCGGAGTGCATCGGCGCAGAAAATTTCCCTTTAAACGCAGATGAAATGAGCCTGAAAATCAAGCTGGGCTATCTGCTGAAAAGGACAGAACTGAACGAGAATGTTAAACGAAACAGCGTACACATTTCGCTCAACTTTGACCCTTCTGAAGCTCATTTGAGCAGAGAAAAGCTGATGCAAATAGCTAATGTCTATATGCAAAAATTAGGCTTTGGCGACCAGCCTTATCTTGTTTATCAGCACCACGACGCAGGCCACCCCCATATACACGTAGTTACAACTAATATTCAGTCCGATGGCAGGCGAATTGACCTGCATCACCTAGGCATTCGCAAGTCAGAACCGGCACGTAAGGAGATTGAAAAAATGTTCGGTCTTATAGTAGCCGATGCACACGCAAGACGGGAAGCATTCAGGTTAAAACCCGTAGATGTAAAGAAGGTACAGTACGGGCGTACTGAAACTAAAAGAGCCATCACAAATGTGCTGGATGCGGTGCTGGATAAATACAAATATACCAGCTTGCCGGAACTGAATGCGGTTTTGAAACAGTACAACATAATGGCTGATCGCGGCAGTGAAGAATCAAGAATTTTTCAGGGAGGTGGCCTTGTTTACCGGATACTCGATGAAGATGGAAAACCTATCGGTGTACCTATAAAAGCCAGCGACTTTTACAACAAACCTACCCTGAAATTTCTGGAAGATAAATATAGTTCTAATGATGCCCAACGCCAGCCGTTCAAAGCCCGCGTAAAGACTGAAATAGATAGGTTGTTTGTTGGCAAAACGCCTACGCTCGATGAATTAGTCGCACAACTTCAAAAGAAGGGCATTCACATTGCTTTGCGAAGGAGCGATACAGGTTTAATTTACGGCGTAACTTACGTGGACCACCAGACCAAGTGTGTCTTTAACGGTAGCGCATTAGGAAAGCAATACAGTGCCAAAGCCATGCAGGAAAGATGTGGTTTCAAAGAAACCGTGAAACCTGACTTACCACCACAGCCTGGTCAAAAAACGGGAAATGCCTCCCTGCCTGCACAAGCTACCAAGCCTAACATTACCCCTGCTCTCCAGGAAACTAATACGGTCCCGGTTACAGTATCCGCTGGCAACATACTCGATTCCCTTTTACGACCCGAACAGACAGCTGATTATGTACCCGGACAACTAAAGAAGAAGGGTAGAAAAAAGAGAAAGAGAAAGAACATTTCCAATAACCAATAAAATTTAAAACAATGGCTGCACAGACAGGTGAAAATGAACAGGCGCTGAGAAAAATTCTGGACATGACCAGGTTGATCAGTATCGTTATTTTAGTGATACACTTCTATTATTATTGCTATGCCGCCTTTCAGGAATGGGAGTTGAGCAGCACTTTCAGCGACCGTATTTTAGGCAACATTTACAGGACAGGCATATTCAGCAACTTCGTAAAAAGCAAGCTGATTGCTTTAGGCTTTCTGGTGATTTCCCTGCTCGGAGCCAAAGGCCGAAAGGATGAGAAACTGAACTATAAAACTGCCTTTGCCTACCTTATAACGGGACTGCTGCTCTATTTTGCCAGCTACCTTTCCATGATGCTTCAGTTGCCTGCACAAGAGAAGACAATCGTTTATATAAGCATCACCGCGATAGGCTTTTTACTGATACTTTCTGGTGGCACCTTGCTTTCACGGATCATTAAAAGCAAGTTCAACAATAAGGACATTTTCAACAAGGAAAACGAGACCTTCCCGCAGGAGGAACGTTTGCTGGAGAATGAGTTTTCCATCAATCTGCCGGCACGCTATCACTTAAAAAATAAAGTACGAAATAGCTGGATAAATATTATTAATCCATTCAGGGCCATCATGGTGTTGGGTACGCCGGGAGCAGGTAAATCCTACTTTGTTATTAGGCATGTAATAACCCAGCATATCCGTAAGGGATTTACAATGTTCGTGTATGATTTCAAGTTTGATGATCTTTCAAGGATTGCCTATAATTCCTGGTTAAAAAACAAGCACAGGTACGCCAAGCCACCAAAGTTTTATGTAATCAATTTTGATGATTTGACAAGAAGCCATCGGTGTAATCCATTGGAGCCGTCTGCCATGACCGATATTACTGATGCTGCTGAATCTGCCCGCACCATTTTAATGGGATTAAATAGAGAGTGGATAAAGCGTCAGGGCGATTTTTTCGTGGAATCACCAATTAACTTTCTGACGGCCGTCATATGGTATCTGAAGAAGTACAAGGACGGAGAATTTTGCACGTTGCCACACGTCATAGAATTGATGCAGGCAGATTATGACAGCCTTTTTACGTTGTTCAGAACGGAAGCAGCTAAAGAATGCGAGGTATTAATCAATCCGTTTTTGAATGCCTATTTAAATGATGTTATGGAACAGCTGGAAGGCCAGATAGCATCTGCTAAAGTAGCTATGGCAAGGCTTTCATCACCACAGTTGTATTATGTTTTATCCGGCAATGATTTCAATCTCGATGTGAATAATCCTGACGACCCGAAAGTAGTTTGCATGGGGAATAATCCGCAAAAGATACAGATCTATGGAGCGGTGCTTTCCCTATATGTAACCCGTCTTGTAAAACAGGTCAACAAGAAAGGAAAATTGAAAAGCAGTTTAGTTTTTGACGAGTTTCCTACTATCTATCTGAACAATATGGATAGTCTGATTGCTACTGCTCGCAGCAATAAAGTTTCCACCTGCTTAGGTATACAGGATTTCAGCCAGCTTCGTAAAGATTATGGCCGTGAGCAGGCAGACGTAATTATGAATATCACGGGCAACATCGTGGCCGGGCAGGTTACAGGTGATACCGCAAAGCAGCTCTCTGAACGCTTTGGGAAAATCATGCAGGACAGGGAAAGTTATTCCATCAACAGCGGGGACACTTCCATCAGTCGCTCAAAGCAACTGGAAGCCGCTATACCTCCGTCAAAAATATCGGCGTTAAGTTCGGGCGAGTTCGTGGGCATGGTAGCTGACGACCCTGATAATAAGATAGAGCTGAAAGCCTTTCATTGTGAAATTATCAATGATCACGAAGCGCTAAAAAGAGAGGAAGAAAACTATAAAGAGATAGAGGTTATCCGTAAGCTGGATAGTAGCATGGTACAGCGTAATTATTTCCAGATTAAGCAGGATATACAGGATATAATTCAGTCGGAAATGGAAAGACTGATAAATGATCCGGGGTTGACTCACTTGGTGGTCAGAAAAGGCTAACATAAGATAGCCCATGCCTGAGGGATTCGCCCAGCGGGCAATTATTTCAATTTTTAGCTATTTTAGGCACCTAAATGCCATTTCGGGAATTAAAAGTCGAGATTTGGAAATTAATTCTTGTATTTGGAAATTAATCTCCTTATATTTGCAACTGAAAGCAATAGCAAATAGAAAAAATGGTAAAATACTTCAATATAATACAAGCTTTATGCAGGTCTGCCTTGGTAAGTCCCAATGAAGCAATAACACATCAGATTAATAGATTGAAGGATAGTTTGGAAAAAGATGGCTACAGCAAAGAGGCAAAATCTTTAGAAGGCTTATTGTCTTCTTCGCAGGCAAGTATAGAAATGTCTCCAAGCAAAATTCAACAGTCTTTCGTTGTTGCTTCTGGAGAAGTACTAACAGCCAAAACGCCTATACCTGTCGATAAAGAAACTTCAACACCGCTGGCAGAAGTGTTTTTTCCTGCCGACTTGCCTGCTGAAATGCCTCTTTTTGATGAAAATATTAAATTGGCGATTCAGTCGATTGTTAATGAATGGATGAAGTTTGACAGACTATTAGAGATCAATGCAACTCCTGCAAGCTCATGCCTGATTTATGGTATTCCAGGGACAGGAAAAACTCACTTGGCAAAGTGGATAGCAAAACAAATAGGGCTACCGGTAGTATTGGCTCGGTTAGAAGGATTAATGTCTTCCTTTTTAGGTACGACTTCTCGTAATATCGGCAATCTATTTGCCTTTGCTAATAAGTACAAGTGCATACTGCTACTTGACGAGTTTGATGCAATTGCAAAATTACGAAATGACCCTCAAGAAGTTGGGGAAGTAAAAAGGGTTGTAAATACATTGCTGCAAAGCTTGGATTCTCGTCATGAAAGAGGCTTTACAATAGGAGTAACCAATCATGAAGGCCTTTTAGATCCTGCAATATGGAGAAGATTCGATATCCAAATTGAAATACCTCGACCCTCTTACGAGGTTATGGTGCATTTGCTGAAAAAGTTCCTGATACCATTAGAATTTAATGAAAGTGAAATTAAATTTTTGGCATGGTGCCTTGAAGGCTCTTCAGGAGCTGATGCTGAGATGTTATCAAAATGGCTAAAGCGGGCATTTGTTTTAGAAAAGCAAAGCAATATCGTCACTGTAATGAAGCAATTTGCGTTACTGAATTCCGGAAGAGTAAATGCCGGTAAGAGAAATCTCATGTTGCACAGTGACGAAGACTTCATCGCAATGTTGTTAAATGATAAAACATATTCTTTTAAGCAAAAAGACATAGCTCCCTTATTCGGGATGACACCCTCGTCATTAAGTAAGCAGATGTCCAAGTTTAAGGATTCAGAAAAAAATTAAGTTATGGCAAACAGTCCGGTTCAAATAGTTTTAAATACAAATGACTTTATAGAAGCTCTTGACAATAAAGGCGGCGGCCCTTCCAAGGACTTTTTTGCAGGTAACGATTCTGATTTTGTCGAGCATCGGGACAATCTTCAAAAACAGCTCAGCGAGATCAGGAGTATGCAATTGGTAAATAGTTTTGCCAAAATCTCATATGCTAAAGTGACTTTGAAGCAAGCTGCTTTGGCGAAAAGTCATAGACCTACTTCACAGATATTTAAAAGGGATATTGCGCCCGTAGTTGGAGCTGGTGATCTGGGTGAATTATTTGTTGAGCTTACTCCTGAAAGCATTAATGAAATTAATAAGAAAGTTGGACAGGCTGAAACAGAAACCAGGTACAAAGAGAAAAACGGAAAAACGGAACCTAATCCAACCAGGCTTAGAAGTGAAGTTGGGGCTATTCAGGATATTATACCATACACAGCCAGCGACAAAAGGAAATTTTCTGTGAAAGAAGCAGTGGAATGGTTTTCTAATCCACAAACTGGTGGCTCTTACATGGTTGAATTGTTTGAGGCCCCTCCAGCAAGACAAGATTGGGATTTATTGAGTCAGTATAAATTTGATCTTTTTAAAAGTTTTCTTGACGGATTGGAGAGCATCGGCAATGGCTTGTTTGCATCGAGGGTTACGACTGGTATTGGGTCTGCCATTATTTTTGGGATTAAATTAGAAAAAAGTGCTTCTGCACCCGTTATACAATTATTTCCCTCATCATCTTCTGCAAATAAACAAGGAGAGAAACGCATTGTTGACCTTGATACTAAAAAACACAGCGAACTACTGGATTTTTTGGGAAAGCATCCTTTGGTGAAAAGAATCACGCTGCCTCCTATCATTATGCAAAGTAGCCCGGCTGGCGCAATAAAAAAAGGCAGAACTTTTACAATACCGTCAATAAAGAGCAATACATTTTATCCAAAGGTATGCGTAGTTGATGGTGGTGTTTCCGATATATATGGTGATTGGATCGAAGATAGATGGGGATTGATAAGTCCTTCCGATAAAGATGAAAATCACGGAACATTTATAGCAGGCTTGGCAATAATAGGGCAAACACTTAATGGGAATGCCATTTGCAGAGAAGTAGATGGATGTAAAATTATCGACTTGGATATTCTGCCTCTCGCAAATAGGTATGATACATATTTTCCAAAGCCTTTCCAGTTTTTTACCGAACTGGAAAGTGCTGTGCAGGAACTTAAAGCGAGGACGGGTGTCCGGATTTTCAATTTTAGTATGAATATTGAAGAACATGCTTCTACCACTGGTTACAGTCTTTTTGCCCAATTATTGGATAAAATTGCCGAAGAAAATGATGTGGTTTTCGTTATCTCGGCCGGTAATACCCGCCCTGTAGATATGAGAAGAGAGTGGCCTGATGATGCTTTTGAAGCTGTGAAAATTTTAGCCTCGTCAAGGAACGACGCAATTAAAAAACCGGCTGAAAGCTGCCGCAATGTTAGTGTGTCAGCGCTTAACCCTCCGAATATCGATGGGATCGTTCCATACGCTTTGAGTAATTATAGTTGTAGAGGTCCAGGTCTTAGAGTTGGACTCAAGCCAGATTTCGCGCATATAGGTGGCTCAGGAACAATCCACCCTACATTGGGACATGGCTTATTGTCGTTAGATGTTAGTGGCAAAATAGTGGATGGCTGTGGCACCAGCTACGCGGCACCCAATGTTGCCAAAACGCTGGCAAGTCTTGACCACTCCATAGAAGGTAGTGTGTCTCGGGAGACGCTCATTGCCCTTGGTATTCACCATGCTGTGTTGCCGGAATCTTTAAACGATAAGAGTTTAAGGAATGTAACCAAGCACTTAGTCGGCTTTGGGATTCCAAATGGATCTGAAGAGATTTTGAATGGCGATCCTTCAGCAATCACTTTGGTGTTTGCAAATCGGGCGATAAGCGGCCATAAGATGAGTTTTAAATTTTCATGGCCATCAAGCCTTGTACGAGACGGTAAGTGTTTTGGTCATGCCAAACTTACTATTGTAAGCACGCCACGATTTGATTATAGATACGGTGCTGAATTCGTCAGGATAAATATTGATGCAGCATTGCGTCAAATGCAGAAGAATGGAAATTATCTAGGTCGGTTGAGCGCTATCTACACGCCCGATGAAGGAGATGGGAGTTTGTTTGAGAAGGATCAGATTGAGCATTCTTTTAAATGGAGTCCTGTGAAGGTATACGAAAAGATATTTCCGCGTGGAGTAGGCCCGACAACAGAGTGGAGTTTAGATGTAGAATATTTGGCTCGCGATGGTGTCACTATACCGCGTGAAGGTGTTCCCTTTACGGCAATATTGACTATTTCCGATCCTAATAAAGAAAAGCCTGTATTCAATGACGTTAGACAAATGCTTCAGTCTTTAGGAGTGCAGGCCGTTGATATAAAGACCGCAGCACGAGTAGTACCAAGAGTTTAATATTTAAAACATAAAATTGATATAGTTATGGCAAACTACCATGTAACACAGAAAAAGGGACAAGACGGCTGGAGTGTCCAAAAAGAGGGCGGCAAGAAGGCTTCAGCCATTGTCAACACTCAAAAGCAAGGAGAACAACTTGCAAAACAGTTTTCGTCGAATAACGGGGGAGGCGAAGTTAAGATACATCGCCCGAACGGAGGGCCGATAAGGGACAGTGATACTGTTAAGCCCGGCAATGATCCGAGATCAATAAAAGACACAAAGCATTAATGAGAAGAAAACGATTAAAAAAATAAAAACCAGGCGAAAATCACCTGGCTTGAATTCCGTAAAGGAAACAAAAGCCTTTGCAAGGCTCTTGGTAGTAATGTTCTTGCACTTCAAAACTACCTCCTTTATCTGATATAAACAAGCCTTTTTGTGATTTTAAACTTATCACCTGTACTATTCAGGTAGTAAGGCTTGGTGTTAATAATATAAATTTTTAAGTAGCAGCGAAGCATGATCTTTCATCGGCATGCCCGATTTATTGCTGAAACGATAGGCAATACACAATTTTTATTAACATCAAATTTAGAATCAAGATGAATTTAGATAATCATCAAGGGGCACCGCATTCCCCCAATCAAAAAGTACCATTAAAATTCATAATTGAAGGTAAAGAGTATGAAACCCTCGATCAGTACAAAACCGGTGCAGATTTAAAGCAACTTGCTGGAATACCGTTAGAAACTGAACTGTATTTGTCAATCAGTAAGCCGTACAAGGATGAGCTTATTGAAAATGAAAAACAGGTAAACTTGGCCCGACCTGAAACGGAGTATTTTTTTGTAAAGAAAAAGCTGCATTTCTTCATTAACGATAAGCCGTTTACCTGGTATAAGCAATACATTAGGGGTATTCAAATCAGGGAACTAGGAGGCATTCCTGCAGATGATGAAATCTTCCTTGACATCAAAGAGGGTTGGCAAGATGACCAGATATTGGATGACGAGGTGGTTGATTTAGCTCGTCCTGGTAAAGAGCGTTTCGTCTCCAAATCAAAGCCGACGGAATTTAGAATTATCGTAAACGCGCGTGAGAAAGTTTGGAAGGAACCTAATATCTCCTTTGAACAGGTGGTCGTATTGGCCTTTGGGGTGTATGACAATAATCCTAATAAAGGCTATACAGTTACTTACAGTAGAGGTTGGGAACCTAAGCCCGAAGGCACTATGGTTAAGGGTTCAATTGTTCGTGTCAAAAATAAAATGATATTCGATGTCACAGCAACTGATAAATCATAGTCGCGACCTTAAACGTCTTAGAGACGAAGGTTATGAGATCGAGGTACGTGGTGGATATTTACTTATCCACCACATACCCTTTGTAGATCAAAACAAACAAATCCAATATGGAGCACTGGTAAGCACCCTTACATTGAGCAACAATACCCAGACAGGGAAACCGGATAATCATGTTATACATTTTATAGGTGATAATCCCTGTGAAATTGATGGCACGGGTATCACAGCTATCCAGCACAGTAATGTTACTACAGTACTGAGCAATCAGATTACAGTGAACCGGTCTTTTTCAAATAAGCCTGCTGCCGGATACCCAGATTATTATCAAAAAATAAAGAGATATGCAGACATCATTTCTGCCCCAGCAAAATATCTCGACCCATCGGTAACAGAAAAAACCTTTAAGGTAATAGCAGACAGCAGCAACGAAACGGTATTTCAATACATTGATACTAATTCGAGTCGTGCTAATATCGAGGTGATTAACTCCAAGCTGACCGGTCAGAAAGTGGCTATAATCGGATTGGGTGGTACTGGAGCTTATGTTCTGGATATGATAACTAAAACGCCTGTAAAGGAAATCCACCTTTTCGATGGAGATAGCTTTGATCAGCACAATGCTTTTCGTTCACCTGGAGCAGCGTCAATGAATGATCTCAGCGAAAATCCCAGGAAAGTAGTCTATTATCAAAAGCTCTATTCTAATATGCACAAATTTATCTATACCCATGACTATTATGTAAAGAAGGAGAGTTTACATGAGTTAAATCAAATGAGTTATGTATTTGTGTGCGTTGATAAGAATGCTGCCAGAAAAATGATTACGGATTATCTGGTGAGCGTGGATGTGGCGTTTTCTGATGTTGGATTAGGGGTTAACGTTGTTGATGATAAGCTTACCGGTGCTGTTAGGGTTACCTCTGCTACCAGGGAAAAAAATGACCATTTGCCGCTCCGAATCTTTTCGGAAGATTCCGACAACAACGAATATGCTACCAATATTCAGATTGCAGAATTGAATGCGTTAAACGCCATCTTGGCCGTTCTGAAGTGGAAAAAGATAAGTGGTTTTTATGTGGATTTGGAAAACGAGCACCATTGCTCATATTCAATAGGCGTATCTAAAATTTTTAATGAAGATGTTACATAAATTCGTTGCGTTCATTCCAGATTGTATCGAGGATGGGATACTTTATATTTCTATACAATATTGCACAGCCATACACAAATGTGTGTGTGGCTGTGGCAATGAAGTCGTGACTCCACTTTCTCCTACTGATTGGAAACTAACTTTTGATGGGAAAACAGTTTCTTTATACCCTTCCATTGGAAATTGGAACTTTGACTGTCAATCTCACTATTGGATAAAGAAAAGCAAAGTTGAACACGCTAATAGTTGGACAGAAAAGGAAATAAAACTGGCGCGGGAAGACGACAACCGAGCGAAAGGAGAATTCTATTCACATGGCCAGCGGAGCAAGACAAAAGAGTCGCCAAAGATTGGATTTTGGAAGCGGCTATTAAAAATTGTTAAAAAGTACTAATTACGTGGTTCATGTTATCTGCCATATGAAAACTTAGAATATTACATCATGTTTCGATTATTAAAATTATTGGGAATGGATAAATGGCTTTGGCAGGAAAACGGAACTATTGATCACGGAGAAAGAGGCAACTTGCCTGGCACCCAACCGATTCGGGCGTTGACCCATGTAACAGTTCATTTTTTTCAACACACACACAATGCCTTTTTTGATGAAATCGTTGAACTTGTAAAGCAAGGAAAGCTTGACAGACCACTTGATCTTCAGTATGGTGAAGTCTCCATAGAAATTGAACCAGGAAATTATAGAACTCCAAGAATTAACAATGCCACCCGTACTATTCAAATGCATGAAACGTTTCTTTCTTATCAATGGTGTATTACCTACGCGATTTATACACTGTACATCGAAATCATCGATTATCCCAAAGTAAACGACGCAGCCGGCTATACCTCAAAAAAAATTAGTCCTGAAAAAATTGAAAAAGCAAAGGAAGTTTTTAATTATGCAAAATACCTTATTAAGCATTTTGATAAATGGGATAAGAATGAGCTACCGAATCCAGAACGTTATGCTGCAACTGACAGAGACTACATTGAACAGAGCAATATATTCTATACCGAAGGGATGAAATTCATATTATGCCATGAACTGGCTCATGCAAAAAAACACTTGGATAACCTTCCGGAAGAGACCTGCGTCACGTGTTTTCAGGAAATGGAGTATGATGCAGATAACGAAGCTATTGACAATATCTTATTAGGAGCGGGGCGGGGCAGAAAATTCATAGCTGAAATCGGCATTGTACTGGGGATACTATCAATGATTTTCTTTCGATCAACCACGACAGGAATAAAACACCCTAATGTCGAGGACCGACTTACAAACGCTCTCCATAGGATGAAAGCTGGTGAGGATAGTATTGCCTGGGCATTTGCATGTGTTGGGCTAGAGCTGTGGGATGAGCAATTCGACCTAAAATTTGACTGGAAGGCTAAGGGTCAAATGACCTTTCAAGGGTTATACTTCGATATTATAGAACAAATCAAAGCAAATAAGTAATGGCAGATTTTGATACAAGGATGAATCTAAAAACAATCATCGGCTATAAGGAGATATACGGAGATCATAAAGATCAATCTTTTGCAAATGAGTTACTAAAAGATATTCCATCCGTTACCTTGTTGAACTATATATCGGGGTTTAACATCCAACTATATCTCAATGAAACCAGTGACGAGTCTCATAATGTACAAATCCAATTATTGAACAATTTGATAGTAAAAGCAGGGCCTTCAACAATAGAAAGATTTAAACAAGTATTTCAAGAATATATTAATAAGGGTCAGTGGCCAGTCATTTTTTGGCAGTACTCCAATCTTTTATTTTACGAGCTCATCTTCTCTACTTACAACAATCTTCCTATGCGAGACCTCACAAGTGCTGAGGCTAAGAACGTTTTAGATGCATACTTAATTATCAATTCTATAACAAGTAACAGGTTTAAAATAACATTTGAAGAAGTGAAACTGGCTGCTGAAAAGGGAGAGGTTGAGAGCATATTGTTACCCAATTTTATCTATCAGAAAGACTATGCGTCAACAACTGATTTTTCAAACCAGATTACAAGAAGCATCAAATTCTTTCAATACCTTGAAAATTCAGATAAATACAAGGAATATGTAAGTCAATACTATCAGCATTTGAAAGTTAGAGACAGCAGAGATCTTATACATAATATCTTAACAATTTTTACTCAAGTGGGTATTGGTCAACCAGGTGAACAAAGAAAGCAATTTATTCCCCTGGACAATATTATTTCGTTGGTGAACATAAACTTTATTAAATCCTTGAGCATAAATGATACGATCAGGACCTATGTGCCAGATAATAGTTTTCGACTATTAAGAAAACAGATGCTTTATCACTTTGATCGTAATATATTCTTCTTGCTGGATATAAATTTCCTAGTTGATCAATTATACAAAGCTCAGGTATTTTCTTTCAAGGAATTTATAGAGGTTTTAGGTTACAAAGGGAACTTTTTGTCTGTGAAGGGCAAAGAGTTTATGGAAGATATTTATTTCAGTCATATCATGGAACGTTGTTTTTCATCAGGAATTCATTTAGCAGGTGACGATGCAAAGAAAAATGATGGCAATGAGATTTGCGATTACTATATCCGATATGGAAATAATGTCATTATTGTTGAATTTAAAGACGTGCTTTTAAGTGCAACTTTGAAAGAGCTGTCCGATAAAGAACCGCTTTACAAAGAGCTTGATAAGAAATTCTATGAAAATCAGAAAAAAGACCCTAAAGGAATTCAGCAGCTATTCAATGCCGCGTCATACTTAGAAAATAACAACCCTGAATTTGATACCCTTCCAACCTCAGGGGTAATTAATGTATATCCAGTAGTGATATACACCGATTTATCTTTCGGCTATGAGGGCGTAAATAAAATCCTTAACCAGAAATTTAATGAACTGACTGATTCAATGGAATTCGAAAAACTCGAAATTAAAGATGTCACTTTCATTAACCTCAACTATTTTGAAGTTCATGAAGACTACTTAAAGCAAGGGCTAATTAACCTTTTTGATATTATTGCTGGTTACCATTCACATATCTTAAATGAAGATTATTCGACTACTCCTTTTGAAGTATATAGCAGATTTTATTTAAAAACTAATATTAAAAAGGAGCTAGGCAATCCGTCTTTTATGTTAGAGGTAATAAAGGAAATTATACCAGCAGCGATTGACAATATTCTATGATTAAACTGTCAAATATGGACGAATGGATAGAACACAAGCCGGGCCAGAAAGTAAAATTCATTAAAAATGATTTATCAAAAACTATCATACAGGAAATAGGCTGCATTAGCGGTTTTTTTGATTTTCAAGATAAGATAAGACCACAACGAACACGTTTAATTAAAGATACCCTAGCTTTGCTTGGAGATCGAGAATTAAAAAACAAGCCGAAATATAAGGTCTATGCCAACGGCTTGTCTAAACACTTGCGGCAGATAAATGGCGGCACGTTTAAAAACTCGGAATGGCTGTATGATTTACACTGGTACACCGAAGGCGCAGATCCTTATACTACTTTAAGCCTTCCGTTAGTTATGGAATGTGAATGGAATCCAAGAAGAAAAGGTGATTCTAAAGTTCCATATAGCGGAATCAAGTATGACTTTCAAAAATTAATTGTGTCCAACGCAGGTTTACGACTAATGATATTTAAGATAAAAAAGATATCAAATCTCGATGAGTTAGGAACATACTTTCAAAACAACATAGCTAACTATACACAACTTCCTCTTAAGTCTGCTTTTTTATTTATTGCCTTTTGTGACTTAACTAAATCATTTTATTACCGAGAGATAATGAAGTAATTGGTACAGTTATTATACTTCCACGAAAATCAGATGTCGAAATTATAACTGCAATCCTGATAATATTTAGCCGAAGATTTTCCTTCGGCTTTTTTACTTTTTTGTGCATGTCCCTTCGGGTCGGGTCATTCCAGGGTGCGCTTCGCTTCCGTCCCCTCTTTCATCGTGACCGGCTCGTTCCTCACCGCCTTACATCCCCCTCATGTTTCATTGCATAAGCTAGCATTAAGTCCGCATTGGTTGAAATAGCAACCAGCCTGCTTGGCATTTTCCAATTGAAACGGATAAAAAGGCAGCTAAGATAGTTTCGCCTTCGTTGCTACGAGCGCATAATGCTGCGCTGCGCTTGCACCCTTCGGGACTTATAGCTCTCCGCATCTGCGGCTACACTCTGTCGCTGCTTTCTTTTTTTCCGTTTTTTCTTTTGGAAAAATGCTTTTAGGGCAGGCGGGTGAAAAAAGAAGTAAACAAAATGGTTTCACAATTAAAATTTAAAAACATGAACATCATTGGCAGATTAACAAAGGATGCACAAATCAGCACCTTGCCGAGCGACAAACAAGTAGTGAATTTTTCCGTAGCGGTTAATGACAGCTACCGCAACAAACAGGGTGAAAGGATGAAACACACCGAGTATTTCAACTGTGCTTACTGGATTTCAACGAATGTAGCTAAGGTTCTTACTAAAGGAACATTAGTAGAACTCACAGGCAGAGTAAGTGCAAGGGCATGGATCGGGGGCGATGGCGCAGCACATGCAGCACTTAATTTTCACACTTCACAAATCAAACTGTACGGAGGTGGTAAGCGACCTGAAACCGTAGCAGGTGGTATCAGGAACAATTCAGCAGTACCTGCTAACAATGGCAAAGACGATTTGCCTTTCTAACAATAAACTTTCATTTAACAACTTTTAAAAATTACAATCATGGCACATAATCTTAATTATAACGAAGGAACAAGCAAATACAGCTTCTTTAGTGTACAGCAAAAGGCATGGCACAACTTGGGACAAGTAGTAGAACAATATCCCACAAGTGCCGAAGCTATCAAATATGCAGGACTTGATTTCGAGGTAGTCAAATCACCCTTATATACTCGTGGTACAGGTATCAGCATAGGCGATGATGGTGAAATTAAAGAAGGTGGCAACATCTTACTGCCTGACAATTTCGCAACCATGCGTACCGATACCAATACGGTTTTTGGCGTAGTAGGTAAGGATTATCAAATAGTACAGAACGCAGATGCCTTTGCATTTTTCGATGCTATCGTAGGTGGTGGTGATGGCATCCTGTACGAAACAGCAGGAGCATTAGGAAACGGAGAAAGGATATTTATAACCGCTAAACTTCCTGACTATATCCGTGTAGGCAATGGTGATGACATTACAGAGAAATACATCTTTCTGACAACCTCCCACGATGGTACGGGAAGCATTACCGCAGCCTTTACACCTGTACGTATTGTATGTCAGAACACCCTTAACGCAGCATTGGGTAATATGTCCAACGTAGTACGCATCCGCCATACATCAGGTGCAAAACAGCGTTTGGAAAATGCTCATAGGGTAATGGGACTGGCTAATCAGCTTAGTACCCAACTGGAAGGAATATTTAACCAATGGACAAAGGTGCGTGTTTGTGATGCAGAAGTAAAGAAACTTATTCAACTGGCACTTTGCCCCAATAAGGAAACATTGGATGCACTTAAAAAGGGTTCAGAAGATGAACTGTCAACCGTATTCAAAAACACCGTTGAAGACGCTTTTGCCTACGCAATGATGTCAGATACACAACAGTTGAATACTACCAAAGGAACAGTGTTCGGGGCATACAATGCGGTAACAGGCTATTATCAAAATGTACGCAATTATAAGGATGATGAAAGCAAACTGCAATCCATTGTAATGGGTGGCACAGCACAGACTAAAGCACAAAGGGCATTTGAACTATGCAATCAGTTTGCAAAGGATGGTGCAGACGTGCTTATGCTGAATTAACAACCAAAGGACAGGCGGCAATGTCTGCCTGTCCTTATGACTCACTTTAAACTCAGGTATTATGAAACCTTTAGAGAATTTGATAAACGTAGAGAAAGCGAGATTACTGCATGAACTGTTTCCGCAGGAAATTCCCGCCTTATTGGAATATGTTAACGGTATGTGCCTTACCATACAGGAGGATGAACAGTCAACACGAAATCAATGGGAAAACGGCTTGCTAACCGTAGAAGCATGGTTATCCTTTGTCGAAGAAGTCAAGAATAAGATAGAGAGGTACGGAAAGCGAATGCACAAGCAGAGCAGACTATTTGCCGACCAGTTGTTTGATGGTTATGTCGCTATATACATGGTGCATTGCATGATCTTGTACACAACTATACGGAAGCATCCTAATCATAAGCTTTCGTTAGCTATTGACTTACTTTTTAACCCATAAATACAAGGTTATGGAAGCATTAATTAAATTATTGCAGGCTATGCCTTTTCCAACCATGTTCTTTGTCGGTTTGGCAATAAGGCTATTCGTCGGTATGCGACAATTCAACCGCAGGGGCTTAGGTGGCTTACAGCATTTCGATAACTACTTCGTGGGATTGATTACACTTTTCATTGAATGGATATTGAAGTGGACAGCTTTTGCCCTGATGCTGTGGGGACTTTGGGGATGGCTCTTTAAATGAAACGATCAGGACAGTACAGAAATTATTTAATCAAAAATATTGAACAATGGAAACAACAAATTTTTTCAGCAATGTGGCCGCATTGAACATAACAGGCGACTTGCAACTGACGATACGCAAGGGAGCGGAAAATAATTGGATAGTATCGGTCATGCTCAATAATGAACAATGTGGTGATGATGCAAGAAAACTGATACCGCCACTTAATCTGCGAGGTACTACCGATGAACTGGATAACGGTTTCTTTGAACGAATTACAACGCCTATGCAGATTGCTTCAGGTTTAATGGTGGATATGGAAGGTTTTATGAAACAGGTGGAAGAAGCAAAGAAACAATCTGCTATGGAAAAAGAAAAGACAGATAGGGAGCGAAAGGAAAAAGAAGCGAAGGAAAAAAAGTACAAAGACGCAATGCAAAAGGTTGATGAACTGGAAAAGGAAGGGAAATACAGGGAAGCATGGATGAAAGTGCCTGACCCGACTGAATATCCCGAACAGGCTGAAATTATCCGCAAAAAGAAATCAGCTTTATCGGCAAAGTTTGCACCTGATTTATTCGGCAGTACTTCAACGGCAGTTGCGAATGAAGAACCACAAAGGGAAGATGTAGATACGGAGGAGGAAACAGACCCCGAAGAAGTACCTGAAATATCCGAAGACGACAATTAACTGAATTATTAATCTGTAAAACAAAAGGTCATGTTAATAGCAAAGCAATTAGACAGGGTTTTCCTGCTCACAGAAAACGGAACCGATTTAAGACTAACAGACCCCGAACCATCATGGAGCGTTGAAGCGGTAATGAATTTCTATGCCAATACTTATCCGATACTCACTACCGCAAAAATATCAGCACCACGCATCGAAGAAGATACCGTACAGTATCGTTTTGAAAGTGTAATGGGAACCAAAGGTTAATCTTAAAACATAAAGCAATGGAATATGCAGCACAATATTATATCGGGCATCATTCAAATGCCACAAAAGCAAAGACAAAGAAAGCTGTACAAACAGTTGAGCGAGTTCACAGCATTGATACAACGTACAAAAGATGCACACGAAATAGGCAAAGACAAACGGAAGTCCGTTCCTGTGCAAATGTTGCCAATGCTTTTCTGAAAACAACTTTTCTGCCTAAACTGGAGATGATGAAGTCTGTACAGTCTCCTATAGAAATGGAGAGGATAGAAACAGACTTTTATCACTCTCTTTGTGAAGTAGCCAGGCATTATAATGGTTTCGATCCTACGGATACGAGAACTTTCGGCTACCCCTACAATTTAGCCCTATCTGTTTGGGAAGTGGAAAACCATTTAAAGCGAAACGTTAGGAACTGGAACAGCGTGCGACTGGTTCAGGATAGTAAGGGAAAAACTTTCTTTATTAGTGAAGAACAATATAGTACAGGGGCGACCCTGTACTATATTCCTGTCGTACCTCTTTATAAGATGCTAAGGAATAAGGAAGCAAAAAGTGCTTCCCGGTTACTTCTTTCCGTTTTCGCCTATCTGTATCATATAGCGGATATACCTTATTACAGGCAGGAAGGTGCCTACATCTATTGGCAGTATGAAATGATTACCGATTGGATAGAGCAAGATGATGAAGCCGAGTTAGATAGCCGCAAGGAGGAATTGACCGTAGCGAAATGGTGCGGTGATAAGGTAGAGCAAAAAATATCTAATCGCAAAAGCCTTGATGTGTTTGCGGAACGGCTAAAGTCATTCAGACCGAAGAACGATTTTGAACAGGAATGCCTGAATGTAGCAAAAGGATTTTTTACCCTATATACCGACTATCCTGCAACAACTGTTTTCCAACATGCCATTTGCGATAATGCTGTTGCAGAACAAGAAGATGAGGTAATTACTATGAACAAGTATATTTCCTTTATAGCAGATGCTAATGGATGGCTTTACGAAACACTTGCTGAAAGTGTCAATAATGAGTTTAATGAATATCGCACAACCGAAGAACCAACGGTAGTGAAAACATTTAGCGGAGCAAATGTTACTGATTGCAATCTTGATTTTGAAAATAGGTTATTTCCCCTGATAGGTGAGTTGTGTTACCTGTTGAATAATCATTAAATGAATTACTATGAAAGATGTAATGGAAAATATCGGTATACTTTATCATCCCAAAACGGCTTTGGTTTTTTACGAAGCCAAAGGGACGAATGCGGAAGTTTATGTAGAGTATTTCGATATGGATAGGAATGGCAATCCAATTAATGCACATCCTTTGACTGTTAAGGAAGCACAGTATTTATCAAAAGCATTGGACACCACAAAGGAAAGGAATAAGGCTTTCTTAAAGTCTAAAAGCCTTATCGCTGCAAATATCCTTTACACAGACCCTTCGGAAAACGGTTTTGCAATGTGGTTTACAAAGGCAACAAGCAAAAATCTTTTCTTTATTGATGGATTGAATATCTCTAATGGCGTAGCGAGTGTGCCCGCCCTGCTTTGGATAGCCAGTAAGCAGAAATTATATATCTACGCTCTGAAAAGTGACAGGAAGCCGACTGAAAGCACACCGCTTTATCATGCTCCCTTTTTCAACGTGTATGCGGATGGAAATGTATGTATGGGTTCGGTAGATGTAAATATCAGAAAGTCTGCGTCATTGGAGGAATTTACAGCAGCATGGGAAACCTATTTTTTTAACAGCTATTTCAGCCACCTGATGCAAAACCATAACCCCATACAAGGCAACTGTGTTAGCCTATGGAAGAAGCTACGCAAAACGGGTGAGCCATTCCCAAAAGACGTATTGAAGAAAGTTGATAGGACAATTAAAAATATACTAAGATGAAAACGGATAAAATAAAGGTTCATTTTACAGACATTGATCTGATCGCTCCCACCAATCCCATTGAAGTAAATCTTATAGGAGCTGGTGGAACAGGTTCAAAAGTGCTGACCGCATTAGTGGAAATGAATTACAGCCTGAATGAATTAGGACATGCAGGGTTAGCGGTCAGGCTTTGGGATGACGACATTGTAACCGATGCCAATTTAGGCAGACAACGATTTGCCGAGTGCGAGGTCGGGCTATATAAAACGGTCGCCCTGATAAACCGTGCTAACAGATGGGCGGGTACAAACTGGAAAGCCGAAACCCTGCAATTTGGCAAAGACAGTTTAGGCAGGTTGCCCGAACATGCACAGGCAGCTATTTACATTTCCTGCGTGGACAGTGTGAGGGCAAGATTTGCGATTGCAGAAATCCTTAACGGACTGGCTGATAACAGAGCATTCCGAAACCGAGCCAAATACTGGATGGATTATGGTAACAGCCAATCCACAGGGCAGGTGCTATTGTCCACCATTGGCAATATCAAACAACCGAAGTCTGAAAAATATGAGGCAGTCGCCAACCTACCCTTTATAACCAATGTATATGGCCAACTGCTGAAACAATCCGAAGAAACAGATAATACTCCAAGCTGTTCATTGGCTGAAGCATTAGAAAAGCAAGACCTGTACATTAATTCCTCCCTTGCCCAAATGGGTTGCTCTCTGCTCTGGAACCTTTTCCGTCACGGAATGACCGAAAATAAGGGCTTCTTTCATAACCTTGACAATTTCACTACCCAACCGATAAAGGTCGCTTAAAGCCCTCACAGGGCGGCGCATCGGCATTCCTTTCCTCGTAGGCGGAACGCCGCTGCGCGGAGAAGCGGTGCAGCCACTTGCCCCCAACCGGATTTCCACGTACATACCTGCTATCGGGTTGCGGACAACAGACTGTGGCATTAATTGATGGTATTTTACAGACCTCTCCACAATATATTGTTTTGTATAAAATGCGTGTTTCTCAGCGGTAAGGCGAAGCGTCTGCCAAATCACAATACAATACTGAAAGCCAGTTTACTATATTGCTGAAATATCGGTCAACAGCTTTAAATCCGCTAAAAAGTGGTTCGAGTTTTGTACCACAGGGTTCACAAACAACAAAAAAGCCTTATCAATAAAATTGATTAGGCTTTTTTAATTTTGAATTATTGCCAGAAAGTATTGAATCACTCATCTGTAAAGTTTAAGTGGTAATACCTTAGTTTGTGCCTTAACATGCTTTCTTATAACCTTTTCAGTAATTCAGTAATTTTTAATAAAGCCTTCTTAAAACGGAACGTCATTGACGAAAAAAGCAAATAAGCACTACAAAAAAAAGAGGCTAAAGCCTCTTTTAGTAGATATTGGAACATGAGGGTAATAAGCACTTTCATTGCCATTCATAAATTTTCAGAACCGCATCCTGCAAACTATCATTAATGAATATCTGACAGGATAATCGAATATTTTTTTTCAACATAGCTGCTTTTTTCAATGTAGTCATTTCATTTCGTTGCAAGCCCTCCAACAAATTGGGTGCAGCTATTACTTCAATCATACAGGTACCGCATTTACCCATTCCCCTGCATTCTCCAAAATCTTCTACAATAAATTGATCTTCTAACAAATGCATCAGGTTTCTGTAAGCATTGGTATAGGTATGCACCTGCTTTGTTTCATTACCAAAATTTATATGAAAAGAAATGATATCGTTATGCATGAAAAGGTTTAAGCAATTCCTAACAATTTTTTACCCGTGTCTGTCATCATTTCAAAAGCCCACTTGGGTTCCCACACCAAATGAACCGTTACTTCATGATTTGGAAAGTCAACAGATAATACATTTTTTACGCCGAAAGTAATGGCATCACCCAAAGGACAATGCGGAGTAGATAAAGTCATTTCAATGGTAATATTGTTTTCGGAAAATGCAATATCATATATCAAACCCAAATCAACTATATTAATGAATAGTTCTGGATCAATTACCTGATATAATGCCTGCAATATTTTTGATTTTTCAGTATAAAATTGATCATTTATCGAAATTGTAATCATAATTTTTTTGTTTTATGTAATAAAATCGTGAATACATTCCACACAAATACAATAGCCATCAATAACCAAAGAATACTACCCGCCAACATCAAAATTTTTTCATTTAGCAATAGTCCGGCGCATAGCATTACCAGTGCAGCGATAAAAAAATAAAAATTTAGTTTTACAAAATTTTCATGATACAAATGTTTCGGCAATGGAACCTTTACTTTCCCATTCAAAGCTTTATAATGATCGTTCCATACAATAAACGGTAATGTTTTAAATGTTTGGCCTAAAATAATACCCGATAACCAACCCATTAAAATAAGTAACCCATATAATTGAATGCATGGCATACCCCAACCATGCATCAAAAAAGGGAGCAGAATTAGCGCTAGAAAAAGAAATAGAAATGAAAGTAAAGTAAACCGCATTTGAAAATCGAGTGGCTTTCGCACCCTACTTTTATAAGTAGCTAGAATATAAAATAACCAGCATAAAATACCTACAACAACCAATATGTAACTTATCCAAATGAAACCATTCCATAAACCCAATAGGGCTGCAATAATCAAAATAAGCAATCCGACATTTTGAAACCAAAATGCACCTTGCAAAAAACCATTGGGCCTATTTCTGCTCAATAAAAACATGGGTACCAGTTTAGAAGATACACCGGTAATTAATTGTAAAAACCAGCCTGCAAATCCAATATGCGCATGCATGGCAATCAATTTCAACTGACTTGAATTAAAAATTGGAAATACTAAATGGATAGCCAATAATAATCCGAAAATAGTGGTAACCAATAGCCAAAAAGCAGCACTTAGAACAAAACATTTTTGAATGGAATGCTTATTGCATGTTTTAGCAGTGCCCGTTGCGTTAATTGCATATAAAATTGCAGCTATTACAACCAATGAGCCGCCGGTAATCATCCAAAAACCGGTTAAAAAAAACCAAAAGGAAATGATGAGAATGATAACGCCGGGTAATAAAATAAAAAATGACAACAATGCCAGTACGTTACTAAATAAATTTCTTTCGCAAATTACAGGCAGTAACTGATACGAAGCGCCAAAAATTACCATAGTAACCCAACCCAAAGTTGTGGCATGAACAATTGCCAGAATATGCGGATGTAAAAATTGTACAATAACAATTTGATGAGAAAAAACAAGCAGGGCTGATAAGGTTAAGAAAAACAAACTCCCTACAGCATAAAATGGCAATACTGCATAACCTTTGGGTGCTTTAGCAATATTAATATCGGCCATAATTTTATTTTTTATGAATCAACATATTCACCTCAGTATCACTAATGCTGTGAATATGCACTATCCAGGATTGATCGGCCAGCGACTCCAACAAATACACAGGAATTCGCTTGTGATGTACCAATAAAATTTCATCATTCTTTAATTGTTCTAATTGAGAAAGTATTGCTTCCATAGGGCCGGGCATAGGTATTGAACGCACATCAATGGTAACAATTCTATGGGCAGTGTATTTATTGATGATTTGTTGAAAAGAATCAGTATCTTCCATAATAACAAAATCTTGTTGAGCTACTGCAACGTCTTTTTGCTTATCTACCTTCAGAAAATAAGTACGATACTCTGTATCAGATATAGTTTCGGTAAAAGACAATGCCTGATCTTTTTCTAATAAACGAATGAGTGGTACCGGAATAAATGAATTAATAATACAGAGAATGCTTTGCGGTGCCATACCTTTTAAACGTTGCATAATTTCTTTTAAAGGGTCGTTACCTGATTGTAGCATTGGCCGTACATCAAAAAAATGAATCTGCTCAATGGGTGTATGGATCAACCACTGGGGTTTTTCAACAGCGCTATTATTTGCAAGCGCATCAGTTGTTGATTCTTCAAAAACAAATCCGAGTGGTTGCAATGCTTTTTTAAAATCGTCAATGGTACAACCGCCCATTTTAGCAGCCTCAGCAATAGTAACTCTGGATGCCATTATTTTTCGCATCAATGGATTTCTTAATTTTTCCAAAGGCTTTGCCAAACTGGCAATGGCTTCGATTGCTGCTTTATTTTCTTGCAGAATTTTTGAAATTTTTGTATGTGAATCAATGGTATTCATAAATAATTTTTTTTATACACAGCTTGTTAGCAACTATCATTTTTGCTTCAGCCAGAAAACATCTGCATAATCATCTTCTGAATGCGCATTATGGAACGACGCCAATTTAATGTCTGCATTTGCCCAATCAGTTTCATTCATTTGTTGTTCAATTAAAGGAAATAAAATTCTTTCTTCAAATCGGGTATGTTGTTCAATCATTCAACAAGACTTTTGATGTGTTGAAATGATGTTTTCGTTGGACTAAAACATTGTTCAATTTGCATTTCAATATTTTTATGGTGCTAATAAGCAAACTTAATTTCAGGCATTGAAATATGACTAAACAATGTAACTTCCTCTTCACCAAAATGAAGTTTAAGATGGGTTTTCCGGAAATAATCAATATACTTTGCAAGACGCTCAACTGAAGTATGATTCTTTATGCCCTCTTTTAATTTTCAGCAAAACAAAAGAACAAAGTGATGCTCTTTAGACAATGGCACTAAATACTTTTTTAGTTGAATAGGTTTATTTGTCATATAGCATCACTTTAAATGGTTGAATAAATTAAGCTTGTTCTAATGCCAATGCTTTTGGAAAAAGAATATTATTTTCTAAATGAATGTGTAATAACAGATCAGATTCAAATTCCTTCATTTTATCAAACAAATAAGCATAGCTGTTGCAGGCATCTGTGGGAAGTGAATACTCATTGGTTAATTTTCTGAAAAACTTTAAATCTTCACCGGACACTTCATGTTCTGTAATCATCATTTTTATGGCTGCGGAAATTAAACCATCGGAAACGGTTACATTTTGATGATCTCTTTTTTTCTGAACCAATAATTTAATTTGAGGGAATAAAATTTTCTCTTCCTTTAACATGTGGCTATTCATATCACTTAAAAAAGCATGTGTTTTTTGAGAAAGTTCAAACAGCTCAGGATGATTAGTGCCATGGTGTTGGGCAACTTTATCGGCTAACTGGTCTATAATAGCAGATGCATCTTTTACATAACGGTGATGCGCTTGTACAATATAATCGGTCAAAAAATCAATTTCCCAGCTATTAAAATCCTGCGATGCTTTTTGAGTTTGATTTTCAACGGCCTCTAAAGCAGCTTTTACATCTACTTCAGCTACACCGGCCTCGGCAGCAGCTTCCTGAATTGTTTTATTCCCACCACAACAAAAATCAATTCCCATTTTTTTAAATACTTCTGCTTTACGCAGGTCTTTTGCTGCAATGGCGCCTACGGTATCTGATGGTGCAGCAGCAGGCTTTTTGGCTATTTTAACCTGCCACCATTGCGGGCCAGCTTCCAAATAATCCCAGGTAAAAATATTACCTCTTTCGCCTAATAACTGATAATAGAGCGGCTTGGGATCATGATCATTTAAAATTAAAAACGCCTCTCCTGCATTGAGTGCATCAAAATGCTGAAAAATGGTGGGATGTTTTAACCTTGGTGGTATTTGTGTTACATCTAAAGTTTGAATAGTACTCATAGTTGTGTTTTTAAAAAATGAATAATTATGGATGTTTAAAAAGAAAAACCTGAATGGAGAAATAAATCAACAAACCAATTTTAATGCATTCGGCACCAATGAAATAAATATGAAGTGATGAAGCGGGTAAACTATTTCCGGCAATAATAGCAGAAGCCCTTTTATCTAATTTTGGCAATAACCAAAAAGTTTCTAAAACTAAAATAACCAGTACAATAACAAAAGTGAAACACAGGTCGATTATAGCATGTAAATTGTTTTCGTTTACTGCAACGAACTGATAAATGAATACAACGGCAATAATGAAAGCCAGCGCCCATTCCACTTTATTAAGTGCGCTAAAAACCAATCGTCCAATCCCTAAACCAATAGGAAGTGTTACCCCCGGCGCCTTAAATTTAATCCAGGCCTCCATAAAACTGATGGCTCCGGTAAAACCAATCCAAATCAGTGCAGCAGATACCATTATATCATTTAACTTAGTCATTTTAAATATTTTAACTGTTTCAATCTCGAATTTGTGTAATGCATACACTTCTGAAACATTACATTAAAGGCTTTAATGTGTTTTTAGATAGATAATTGATCTTGCTTTCAAACATAACAGCCATTTTACCTGCCCGCCATTTAGCTTCGTCTGCTTTTATTCCTTCAAAATGAGTATCAATAGTTTCCATAAATAATGCTATCCAATGCTCAAAATGTTCGTGCTGCACCGGCAGGTTGGCATGCGGTAAAAATGGTGCACCGAAATAAGTATTTGCATCCAACAGAACTGTTTCCCAAAAGCGATACATCTTTTCTAAATGTTCGGGCCAATGGTTTTGAATAACGTTGTTAAAAATGGGTGCCAATAGTTCATCTTTTTGAACCTTATCGTAAAAACTATTTACTAAAACTTGAATATCCTGAAATGTTACTATGTCTTTTTTGGTGTGCATTGTGTAGTTATTAAAATGCCTTTTTATCTTTTATGATTGTAATTTTTTTAATGCGGTTTATTGCCGAATTGTTAAGTAACGTGCCAAATAAAATATTGCCCAGGCAATAAATGAGATGGTGATTACCCATACCCATGATGGTATACTTTTGGGAGATTCGCTGCCCACAATTAAAAATTCTTTTTGATTTCCTTTTCCATAGGCATTAATCATTAAGGGTAAAATACCATCTACTACAGCATTTTCCTTAATTCCTTCTACTTCAATGGCGGGGCCATTCCGTACAACAAAGGGCATAATTCGTATACCCTCCTTACCTGTAGGATCTTTACTTACAATACGAAGTACGTGATCCCCATCTACCAGTTTTCTGGTATCCAGTTCAAACCGTACAGGCGATTCAAAAGTTGCAATGGGCTGCACTTCATCATCAAGGAATACCGTAATAGTGCTTTTATCTTTCATGAATCATGCGTTTAAAATGATATAAATTGGCTGCAATAGATACTAAACATTTTTAATTTCAACAATTACAAATGTTTCAAAATCCATCTTTTTTAAATATCGTTTGTTTAATATGATTGGCATTGGTTTCTCCCGGTTTAATTAACCATTTTACCGAGTAATACAATGTAGCCAACACAATTATCATAGCAATGCTTACAATGAAATAATCCAAATTACCATCCGGGCCCGGGCCATGAGTAATTCCTTTTAAAAATGCGGACTGCTGTTCCTCACAGGCAGCGCATGCCCATACCTTACCGGTAAAATTGAGGAGAAGCAGAATAACGAAAAATATTTTTTTTATCATAACAAATAAATTTTGGTTATTACTTATTTTCAGTAGCAGAAGCTTTTGCCAAATCCACTAATTTTTTCACCTCATCGGCAGTTACGGTTTTGGCATTATTACCCCAGCTTGTTTTTTCATGATTCATGATGGCAGCAATTTCATCGGCAGAAAGATTATTATTAGTACCCACTGCAGGCATTGGGCCAAACCCCTCTTTTTCCCTTCCTGTATAACCATTCATAATAATATTGACCATTAAGGCAGCATTATCATCCAGCACTACTTTACTTCCCTTCAATGCAGGAAAAGCGCCGGGCAATCCCTCACCGTTAGCCTGATGGCAACTTTGACAATTGGCTGTATACAAGGTTTCTCCATTCAATACGGTAGCGCCGGTACTGGTACCTGTTTTTGCTTCAGATGCAGCCACTTGTTGCTTGTATAAAAAATCGGGAGAAGGGCTTCCATCGGGTAATTTAGTCTGTTTTAATGATTCGAGATAAGCCACCAATTGTAAAGCTTTGGGCGTAGCTACCACCTTACCTTTTCGACCATATAAAAAAGCATCCGGAACATTAACCACTACATCATTTTTAGCGGGTTGTTCTTTTATTTCAAATAACCAGGAATAAGCAGGCATTACAGATTCTTTTACTACAATTCTTGGATTATACAAATGCACCAGATTCCATTCTTTGCTGGGCTGGCGTAAGCCAATATTGGTTAAATCGGGCCCGGTTCGTTCAGTACCCATTAAAGTAGCAGTATTTACCCAAATACTCTGGCGATGTATTCCTGCATAATCAGCAGCAATGCTGGGGCGTTCACCCCAAACTTTATCCATAGCAATGTTTCGTACCTGTTGTGTATGGCAGGCAACACATCCGTTTGAAATAAATACTTCTTTGCCTTTAATGGCATCTTCAGACATCGGCGTGGCATTAGGCAATGGGGCATTGTTGTATTGATTGCGCCAGGCCGGCAAAATAGCAACCAATATTGTAAGGCCAATAAAGAATAAAGCCGCAGCTGAAAATAATTTCTTATGATTATCAAACAGTTCCATAATTGTATAGAATAAATAAATTAAATAATTGCTTGTGCTCCACTTTCACTTGAATTGTTTACAACTAACTTTTCCAAGGCCACCTCCGTTACATTCAATTCAACATTTCCTGAAAACATTTTATATAAGTTGTACGCAAACAGCAGATGTGAAAACCACATTAAACTTCCGCCAATAGCCCTCCACAACCAATAAGGCGCCATCATGACTACCGAATCAATAAATGGTTTTCCTTCTATCCACATATTCCCTTTTAATGTAGCCCCAATCATTAATGGTATGGTATAAAATAATAACCCCACCAAAGCAAACCAGAAATGTGCACCAATGGTAAGCTGTGGCGCCTCTTTTCCTGTTAGTCGCGGTACAACTGCATAAATACCAGCCCAAAGAAAAAAAGAAATGATACCATACATGGTTAAATGTGAATGTGCAACAGTAAAATCGGTAAAATGCCAGATTAGGTTAGAAGAACGAAAAGCCTCGGCCGTTCCCTGCATAGAACCCGAAAAATAAAAGATGATGCCTACCAGAAAGAAAGGCAAAGTATAACTATCAGATACCTTATACCATGCTCTTTTAAATGTCATTAAAAAGTTGGTGGTACCTGCAATTACCGGAATGGCCATACCTGCACTACCCACTATAGCAACAGTTTGCAACCACCAGGGTATAGCACTGAAAACAAAATGGTGTGTGCCAATTAACGTATAAAATAAAATCTGAGTCCAAAAAGCCAATATACCAAGGCTATAAGAATAGATGGGTCTATTCAGTTGTTGTGGCAAAAAATAATACACAATACCTAAAGTAAACAGCATAAACCACATACCCACGCCCTGGTGCATATAATAACCTTGTATGATGGTTTCGCCTAATGCATCCTGCCAAAAAGGAAGATATGCAACCATTGCAATGACCAACCCAAACATAATAGCGGAAACAATGTACCAGTTAGAAATATAAATTTCTTTGGTGGTGCGCCTGGCAATAGTTTGTAAAAAATTAATGAGGGTTAACACCAATCCTATTCCGAACAATGCCATTACCGGCCAAATATATTCACGATACTCGCCACCGGCATTATTAATGCCAGCCATTAAACAGAGTGAACCTAAAATAACTGCAGCATTAATAAAATAGAGCGTATACCATCCTTTTTTAAAACTGGCTAATGGTGCATTACTCACTTTTGGAACAATATAGTATCCTAAACCCAACATACCTAAAGAAGCCCATCCCCAAAATACCGAATTGGTGTGAACAGGTCTTAAACGCCCGAAACTTAACCAACTGATATGATCTGCATCTGGTGCTACAAATTTTATTCCGATGTACTCCCCTATTGTTGTTCCAAAAATTAGCCAAAAAGCGGCACAACCAATATACCATAATACCAATTTAGATAAAGCAGGGTCAATATTAGGGCGTTTCAAAGCACGTTTCTTTGCTGCGGCAATTGGCAATTCAGTCTGATCAGGATCAGTTTGTATCAATCCACGTTTATCTAACGGCGGGGCATTGCCTGATAATTCATTATTATGAAGTGAAAAATCTAAAGCAGCTTTTCTTTGCATCAATGCTGCATCTAAATTCACATCATCTTTTTGCTGCAGATACTCCGCCAGTTTTTCAGCTTCTGTAATTTTTAAATTATTTCGATATCGCTTTAAAACATTCATCACTTTTACAATCATAATAATAATCCCCAATAAAATGGGTGTTAAAATTAGAATTGTGGTGATGACAATTCCGGCCTCTCCGGTTACAGTTTGAGCCGGGTCCTGCGCCAATAATTGTTGTGCAAAAAACAGAAACACTAAGAACAAAAACATCTTTCCTGCAGTACCCACCCCACTATTTCCATTTTGATGATTGTTACGCTTTCTTTTTTGCTTCCATAAAAAATATTGATCAATCTGCTCAGCTGTAAACCGACTGATATAAGTGGATATGTTTTGTTCAATATTTTCCTGATCAGACTGAAGTTGTTCTTTATTCATTTCCTTTACTTTTAACTGAAGTACAAAGGCTGCCAGTAATATCAGAATTAACAATGTAATAATGATGAGCATGATTCCTGTAATGGATTGAAAACTAAATGAACTGGGTATACCATCCTGTGCAAATACATGGTTCAAAGGAAAAGCAACCAACAGCAATATTGCACCAATTAGAAGAAGGCTAAATTTTTTAAACATAAAAATATATTAAGAGGTTTTTATCTTTTATTAAAGCAAAAAAATTATCTTTTTAAAACGGCCAGCTTTTTTTCCAACAATTCATTAAACTCACCCAGTCTGGCACGTTGCAATAACTCAAAAATTTCAGCGCGTATTTTCTTAAAATCGTTATGAATAGGACATGGCGATTTTTCAGAACATTGTTTTAAACCCAATCCGCATCCGTTAAAAATTTTATCGCCATCTATTGCTTTCACTACATCGGCTAGTGTATATTGCAAATTACTTTCATCTAAATAAAACCCGCCAGTTGGGCCTTTTAAAGATTGTATTAAACCCTTTCTGCTCAAGTCTTGCAATATTTTCCCTAAAAAATATTCCGGAGAGCCAATGCCTTTAGCAATATCTTTAATACTCACCTTTATGCCGTGTTTAGACTTTTGTGCAATATATAAAATTGCCCGGATAGCGTATTCACATGTTTTTGAAAACATATTCATGGTTTGTGGGCACAAAAATAATATAAAATTAGAAATAAAGGAGTTTTTTATCTTTTATTAATAAAAATTTCTTTTTTCAACAATCAGATGTTTTTAAAAAAAGCTAAACAAAAAAGAAATGTAATGCCTTCCATAGTGTGATAATACTGGTTATCATGACCATTATACCAACCGCTACATACATTTTTTTGACAGGCAACCTCCCGGCCAATTTTGCGGCTACAGGTGCTGCCAAAACACCACCAATAATTAAACCGGCTACATCAAACAATGGAATATGTTTTAATACAATAAAAAAAGTAAGTGCGCTGGCAAATACAACAAAAAATTCAGCCAAACAAACCGAACCAATTACATAACGCGGATTTTTACGTTTTGAAATTAATGTACTGGTTACCAAAGTTCCCCAACCACCGCCGGCAAAAGCATCGGTAAATCCGCCAATACCCGCCAGCCAACCGGCACGGTTTACTTTATTGCCATTACGTTGTGCAGCAAATGCCTTGCGTATTATATGATATCCCAGAAATAAAGTGTAAAATGATAATGGAATTTTGATATAAAAAGCATATTGCTGCATCATACTTGCCAATGTGGCTCCCAATACAGCACCAAACATGCCCGGCACCACTAAACTTTTAAACAATTTTTTATTAATGTTACCAAACCGATGGTGCTGATAACCTGATACCCCACTTGAAAAAACTCTGGCAGCATGCACCCTGCTGCTTACAATAGCAGGATTAACACCATTGGCTAATAAAATTGTAGTGGAAATGGTTCCATAGCCCATCCCCAAAGAACCATCAACCAATTGTGCAATAAAACCTGTCAACAACATTATCGTAAATACTGGCCAATCCATCAATTCTATAAAACTGTTCAACCCGGCACGCCAGCTAAATGCAGGGATTAAAGAAAGAATGGTATGACCAAAGATCATGCATACAAAAGCAAACAAACACCATTTTACAATTTGTTGCCATTTTTTTTCCCTGGGGGTCTGCAATTTTATATCGTTCAATTGCATATTTTTTGCAACCAATGTTTGTGTAAGCTGATTGAGGTGCTTTACCTTATCAGCAAAATTTCCAGTCAATTGATTTCTAATGTGTTGCATATTATACAGCAAGGCATCTACGTCATCCGGTATTATTACATACAATAGTTCTTTTAATCGTTTTGCAATGGTAGGCGATTTACCATTGGTTGAAATGGCAATTTTTAAATTACCTTTTTGCACCACTGAACTCAGATAAAAATCACATAGTGCAGGTTTATCAGCTACATTCACCAACAAATTCATTGCATGCGCATCTGCCCGAATGGTCGCAGCCAACTCAATATTATTTACTGCAACAAACACCAATTGTTGATTTTTTAAGAAAGAAGGTTCATATTTCTGTTGTACAATAGTAATATGCGTATTAACTGCAGCAATTGCATAAATTGCCGGTTTAATTTCGATAGCTACAATTGTAATAGGTGTAGCAGGGGCATTTTGTACAATACTTTGCAGTTTTTCCATGGCAATATTTCCACCACCTACTATCAATACAGCCATTGTTTCTAATTTGAAAAATACGGGAAACAAATTGTTCTGCTCAGTACTGTTTGCATTTGCAGGAACTACCTCTAAATACGGTTGTATAATATTGGCATTCATGGCTTTGAATGGAATTCGTGATAAATATTGAATCGAATAATATGTTGGTTATCTCTATAATCCAACGCACCGACAGATTTATATTGGCATTGGTACATATATTGCAATTGACAGCTCAATGTTTTATGATGCATATAATAAATACCTGAAAAAATTCTCAACACATCCACAACATTGGTTTTATTGGCAACCAACATACATTCAGTACCGATTTCTACAACATAAATTGGTGAAACAGGAAATGCAACTGCCATTTTATTTCGCAATCTGCTGGCATAAACAAAAGATTGTGTGCCATCTACAGCTTTTTTTTGTAACCATCTTTCTTCCAAACGAGTTCTGTTCGTGAGGGTGAAGTGATTGATTGGAATTTGAAAAGCATTTTCCTGCCATAATCTATATTCATCTAAATAAATATTTTCAAGATGTAACTGACCGGCAGATTTAAAATAGGCAGCCCCGGTTGTAATTGTCCATGTCGGTGTGATTGAATAGGCAATCCCAGATCGTATGAGCATTTGCGATAATTGCGAAAACCCGTATTTGGAGCGCAACTGCATATCGCCGGAAATTTTCCATTTTTCAGAAACGGGTACTGAAAAAAAATAACCGGCCCAAACAGCGGAAGTACTTGTATTCACAGATTGTGCTGCAACACTGCAAAAAAAACCTGAAAATGAGATAGTATATATGATTTGCCTGATCAAAGCAAAAAATTTTAGGTATTAAAAAAATAATTATTCGCAAAATCACCAAAACGTTCACCTGATTTTCGATTCAATTTAAATTGCCGAAAGCAGTTATCTAAAGTTACAAGAATGGTTGCTTCTTCTAAATTTTCACGATATAGTTTATTGAGTCTGTATCCTTCATAATCGCCACCAAGATATAAGTTGTATTTACCGTATGCAGTGCCTATCAAACCAATTTCAGCTGCATATGAACGGGCACAACCATTGGGGCAACCGGTCATTCTAATAATAATCGCTTCTTGCTCTAATTCGTATTTTTTTAACAGCAATTCAATTTTAGTTAACAAATTGGGTAAATAGCGTTGTGCTTCTGCCAGAGCTAAAGGGCAGGTAGGAAATGCTACACAAGCCATTGACCGTTGCCTGACAGGTGAAGTAGACTCATTTTGAGTGATAATACCATATTCAGTTAAGATAGATGCAACTTTTGACTGATGTTGGGGGGCAATATCGCTGATAATTACATTTTGATTACAGGTAAACCGAAAATTTGCAATACCTGCCTGTGCAATTTTTAATAAAGCAGTTTTTAATTGAACGTGGGGGGTATCTGTAATTCTGCCATTTTCAATAAAAACAGTATAATACCATTTACCAACGTGGTTTTGATGCCATCCTAACTGATCGGCTCTTTCTACAAATTGATAGGGTTTTTCGGTTTCAAATGTATATCCGCTTCTGGCTTCAATTTCCTTTTTAAACCAATCTATACCATATTTATCAACGGTATATTTTAAACGTGCAAATTTTCTGTCAGCCCTGTTACCATAATCGCGTTGTATGGCTGCCACAGCATAAACTGTTTTTAAAACATTTTCCTCGCCCTGCACAAATCCAATCACCGTTGCTAATCTCGGATAAGTATCTGAATTACCATGTGTAGATGCCAGACCGCCTCCAATGGCTATATTAAATCCTATAAGCACATTATTTTCAATAATCGCAATTAAACCAATATCATTTGCAAAAACATCCACATCATTATTCGGTGGAATTGCAATGGCAATTTTAAACTTACGGGGCAAGTATCTGTCTTGGTACAAATCATCCTTTTCTGCTTCCGGTTCATATATTATTTGATCATCCAGCCATATCTCTGCATATCCTTTGGTTTTAGGAAGCAACCTGGCGCAGATTTTATCTGCAATGGCAAATACTTGTTCATGCACAGGTGAATAAGCAGGATGTGCACTGCACAATACATTCCTGTTAATATCTCCACAAGTGGCAATGGTTGTTAAGTCAGCATGATGAAATGCCTGCAATGTTGGTTTAATATTGGCTTTAATAATACCGTGCAATTGTATGGTTTGCCTGCTGGTTATTTTTATAACACCGGTACTATACGTACCGGCGGCATGATGTATGGCCACCCATTGCTGTGGCAACATAAAACCACCCGTTAATCGCAAACGAACCATGAATGTATACAAACGTTCCAATTTTTTTTCGGCGCGTTCTTCTCTTCTGTCCCGATCATCCTGTTGATACATTCCATGAAATTTGATGAGGGCCTGATCATCTTCCCGAATGGCACCCGTATGTTCATCCTGCAAGCTTTCAGCAAGGGTACCACGTAATCCGCGACTTGCCATTTTAATTTTTTCGATATTGGAAAGTTTAATATTATCTGACATACAAACAATTTTGTTTTTTAAAAATTAGTATACTTCCTTTACAAACCTGCCTTCATTTTTTAGCTGTTGAAAAAAAGCAACTGCATTTGAATATTTTCCTGAAGTTGCAATCATGTCAATAATTGCCTGATCTAGTTTTGCACCTGTAAAATCTTTTTCTCCACTTACAAAAACATAGGCACCCTGTTCTATCCATTGCATAAAAGTGGCTGCATGATGCTGTAACTTTTCTACTAATGTTGCAGGTTGCATTACATTATGTTGGAAGCAAAGATGTAACTGATGTATATGCCCTGTTGCATACCAATCTTGAATTTCGGTTTGATATAAAAAGTCAGTAGTGAAATTGTCTTCTTCAAAAATTAACCAGTTTTTTCCTTCTGCACCTGCATTATCGCGTTGCAAAAGAAAAGAACGAAAAGGTGCAATACCTGTTCCATGCGCTATCATTATTATGGGCACATCATCCTGTGGCAATTTGAAGCGTTTGTTTTTTTGCACAAAAAAATGAATGGGTGATTGGAGGGGCATTTCAGATAAATAATGTGAGCACAAACCATTTTTTTCAGCCTCATTTATATAAAATCTTTCCAGATTTATGGTTAAATGAATGGCATTTTCATTTGCAATAGGGGAAGAAGCAATGGTATACAATCTGGGCGATTGCGCCTGCAATAATGCTATGAATGGTTCTAATTGAGATTGAGTTTTTAATGGATAAATTTTTAATAGATCCAATAAATCCATTCTGGTTCCAGGAATATCCTGCTCAGTTAATGCTGCATATTTTTTTATTATCTTTTCAGATAAGTTCAAAATATTTAATTTTTTGCTCAACAATGTATCGATAGCATAGGACTCATCTTTATATAAAAATTTTTTTTCCGGATGTACCTGAAGTAAGTGTAAAATTTCATCCACAACATGAGCAGGATTTTCAGGATAAACACCAATGGAATCTCCCGGCTGATAATCAACTGAATCTGCCGCAATTTCAATATGAAATGTTTGTTTACAAGAACCTTTATCGTTCAATACTATTTTTTTATCAATCAGTCCGCTATAAGTTTGTTTTGCTGTTTTGGATACAATTGCAACGTTTTTAGATACTGCATTATTTGATGCTGAAAAATTGTTGGTTAGCAATTTTTCAATGAGCCCATTAAACCAGTTATTGGCATCCGCTTCATAATCCACATCACATTTAGCCAGTTCATGAATTCTTTTTGCGCCTAACCTATTCAATTGCATATCCACATCTTCACCCGTTTTACAAAACAAAGGATAGCTGCTATCACCCAAACCAAGCACTGCATATTGCAAATGATTTAAGTTAATTTGTATTTGATGCAAATATTCATAAAATGAAAGTGCAGCAGCAGGTGGCTCTCCATCGCCCTGAGTGCTAATAACTACTACCAATAGAGATTCTTTTTCAAGATCTTTAGGTGTATATTGATCCAATCCAATTAATTTAACCAAACATTTTTTTTGTTTAGCCAGCGAAGCAAACTGTGTGGCCAATTGTTTGGCATTACCGGTTTCGGTTCCATACACAATGGTTAATTTAGGCTTAACGTTTGTAGCAGGTAAAGTGGCCACTTCTGTTGTATCCTGTTGAATAATTCCGGCAATATATCCGTTTATCCATATAAGCTCTTCTTTACTAGAACTTTGAACCAGATCGATAATTGTTTTCAGTTTAGGTGCGGCTAACATAAGGTTGCATTAATTCATGATGTAAATAAGATTCGGCAGTGCCGGTAACGGATGGAAAATAAAGCTCATGTTGTGGATTACTACTTTTAACCCAATTGAATTGATGGCTTAATGATGCCACTTTCCCAATAATTACCAATGAAGGGGAAAGAAATTGCATGGAACCAAATTGCAATAAAAAATTACGAACAGGAGCACTATACACCTGCTGCATAGGGGTAGTTGCCTGTTCAATAACGGATATCCATTTATGTTCATCAATACCAGACTGCCGTAAATGTTCAATTAAAGGTTCTAAAGTTTCAGATGACATATACCAAACCAAAGTATCATCTGTTTTGGCCAAATCGTGCCAATAGGAATCAGGAATTAAATTTGTTTTATAGTAAGTCAAAAAGCGGACTGCAGTGGCATAATTACGAGCTGTTAATGGAATACCTGCATAAGCCGCAGCACCCGAAGCGGCTGTAATACCCGGAACAATTTCAAAAGGGATGGAATATTTTTTCAAAGTTTCCAACTCATCTAATACATTCGAAAAGAAAGACACATCTCCTCCTTTTAATCGAACCACCAATGGTTGTGAAGTTGCATACTGCACTAGCAAAGCATTGATGGTTTCCTGCGAAGTGGATAAGCCATATCGGCATTGCTTACCTACCGGGATGATGATTGCATGTGGATTTACATAACGTTCCAGTATGGCTTCACTTACCAACCTGTCTACCAATACCACATTGGCCTGTTGTAAAAATTGAACCGCTTTTATAGTAACTAAGTCTGGATCTCCCGGTCCTGCACCAATGATGATTACTTTTCCTTTGTATGTAGTTTTCATTAGTCTACTTTTTTAGTAGGATAAAATATCAAAAAATTATCTCTAATAAGATTAGAGATAAAAATGTTTTTAAAACAATCCTTCAACAGATAAATAACGTTCGCCTGTATCGTAATTAAAAGTAAGGATTACATTATTTTCCGGAATGTCAGATAGTTGTTGTGCAATGGCTGCTAATGATGCACCTGTAGAAATACCTGCCAATATACCTTCTTTCTTTGCCAATTTTTGCGTATAATGAAAAGCATCATCTTTACTTACTTTAATGGCACCATCTAATAATTTAACATTCAGAATAGATGGAATAAAACCTGCACCAAGCCCTTGTAAAGGATGTGGCCCCGGTGCACCACCACTGATGACAGGTGATAATTCAGGTTCAACAGCAAAAATTTTGATGGAGGGCCATTTTTCTTTCAAAACTTCTGCAACACCGGTAATATGTCCACCAGTACCTACACCCGTTATCAAATAATCAATTCCATCCGGAAAATCAGCCACAATTTCATGTGCAGTAGTTTGATGGTGAATTTTCGTATTCGCCTGATTATCGAATTGCTGGGGCATCCAGGCATTATGATTATCATATACCATTTCGTTCGCTTTTTCTATAGCCCCCTTCATGCCTTTTTCACGAGGCGTCAACACAAATTCGGCTCCGTATAATGCCATTAATTTCCGGCGCTCAACACTCATGCTTTCGGGCATTACTAAAATAACTTTGTATCCTTTTACAGCAGCAACCATAGCAAGACCAATACCTGTATTGCCGGAAGTAGGTTCCACGATAATACTATCTGGATGCAGTAATCCTTTTTTTTCTGCATCTTCAATCATAGCCAATGCAATCCGGTCTTTAATACTTCCACCCGGATTCATTCTTTCCAATTTCATCCATACCTGATGTCGGGTTCCAAAAATTTTTTTTAACTGAACATGTGGTGTATTTCCAATAGTTGCTAATATATTGTCTGCCTTCATGATATGATGTATTAATTTAAATTACAAAATTGAGTGGTTCGGGAAATGGATTATTGTCTCTTACTTTAATTTCACTTTTGTGATACACTACCGAATATGGCTCTACACTATAGGTTAACCAAACATTGCCACCTATAATACTATCATGGCCAATAATGGTATCACCACCTAAAATGGTTGCACCAGAATATATCACAACATTATCTTCAATAGTAGGATGCCTTTTGGTGGCAGCATCTTTTTTATCAACACTTAACGCACCAAGCGTAACCCCTTGATATAATTTAACATGATTACCCAGCACACTGGTTTCGCCAATTACCACACCGGTACCATGGTCAATGGAAAAAGCATGGCCAATTTGTGCACCGGGATGAATATCAATTCCGGTTTTACTATGGGCGTACTCTGTAAACATTCTTCCTAAAATCTTTAAATTCAAATGCCATAATACATGCGAAAAACGGTAAACTGCTGTAGCAAAAAAACCGGGATAGGCTACTAATACTTCTTCCAACGTTTGTGCAGCGGGATCCGATTGTAAAATGGCATGTGCATCTTCTAATAATGCATCATACACATTCGGCAATTGTTCAAAAAAGCGGTAAATAATTGCATCTGCTGGCAATTCTTCCTGAATAAATCCTTTAATCATACTTTGAAAGCGTACCCTTAAATCTGCATAATCGCGTTGTATCGCCAACAATCCACCCTCTCCATTATTTTTTGGAATGAACAATAATTGAAATAAATCAGATACAAAACTTTCGGTTGCTGCTTTATCGGGAAAAACCTGAAAACATTTGTCGTTGCGCAGATATAACTTTTCTAAAAATAATGTTTCATCCATAATTGTATACAACATCTGGTTTTCAATAAAGTTTCCTACAACATTTTTGTAATAGATTCGTCTGTATTTTCCTTTTTACTGTAACATACAGGCACCTACTGTAACATTGGTTGCTTCATCAATTAATATAGCACCTCCATTTGCGCTAAGTGTGTTATAACTATCAAAAGCCAGTGGTGATGCTGTTTTCAGAACAATTTTAGCAATTTCGTTCAGTCCAATGTATGATACATTGTTTTTTTGTTCCAATGTATTTACATCTAAAGCATACTGTATTTCGCAAACCATACATTTTACCATTGTACTGTTTATCTGAAGCCAATAACGGTTTCCTTTTTGCAATGGTTTTGCATCCATCCAGCAAATTAAAGTTGTAATTTCTTTAGAAACAGTTGGTAACTGATGTGAAGGAACAATCAAATTTCCTCTGCTTACATCAATATCGTCTTTCAAATGTAACACAATACTTTGTGGTGCAAAAGCTTCGTTCACTTTTGTACCATTGTGTTCAATATAATCGATGGTGGTGGTGAGTCCTTCCGGAAGCACCGTTACGGCATCACCCTGCTTGAGTACTCCACTAATTAATTTGCCTGCATAACCGCGATAGTCGTGCCATTCAGGGCTTTGTGGCCGTATAACATATTGAACAGGAAAGCGGGTTATGTTCAAATTTACATCCTGATGAATGGAGATATTTTCTAAAAGTGATAATAAAGACGGCCCATCATACCAGCTTAATAATTCTGATTTTTCAACAATATTATCGCCATTCAAGGCACTGATAGGTAAATAAGTAATATTGTTTAATCCTAATGACTCAGCTACTGCGGCATAATCTATTACAATGTTATTGAAGGTATCTTCTGAATAATCCACCATATCCATTTTATTAATGGCAATAATGACATGCGGAATTTTTAACAATGCAGCAATGATGGAATGACGTTTGGTTTGCTCTACTACCCCATTACGAGCATCAATGAGAATGATAATCAAATTCGCATTCGATGCCCCTGTAACCATGTTGCGGGTATACTGCACATGGCCGGGTGCATCTGCAATAATGAACTTTCTTGCAGGTGTTGAAAAATATTTATACGCCACATCAATGGTAATACCTTGCTCTCTTTCTGCTCTTAATCCATCTGTCAATAATGCCAAATCAATCTCACCCAATGCTTTGTGTTTGGTTTGTTGCTGAATGGCAGTTAAATGATCAATCATAATAGATTTACTATCATATAACAATCGACCAATTAATGTACTTTTACCATCATCCACACTACCTGCAGTAATAAATCTCAGAATATCCATAAATTATTTTTATTATATTATTAAAAATATCCATTTTTTTTCCGGTCTTCCATTGCAGCTTCAGAAACCTTATCATCAATTCTGGTTTCACCACGTTCACTGGTTTTGGTGGCAATAATTTCTGCAATAATATCATCAATATTGGTGGCAGTTGATTCAATTGCGGCAGTACATGACATATCTCCAACTGTTCTATAACGTACTTGCTTTGTTGTGATACAATCATCTTCTGCAATTTGAATAAAGGGTGAAACTGCAACCAATTGTCCTTCATACTCAATTACTTCACGCTGATGTGCAAAATAGATAGAAGGCAATGCTATCTGATGCCGCTTTATATAATTCCAGATATCTAACTCTGTCCAATTGCTAATGGGAAATACCCGAACATTTTCACCTTTATGAATTTTACCATTGTAGATATTCCATAACTCGGGACGTTGCAGTTTGGGATCCCACTGCCCAAATTCATCCCGCACAGAAAAAATTCTTTCTTTGGCACGTGCTTTTTCTTCATCGCGGCGTGCACCGCCAATACATGCATCAAACTTAAATTCTTCAATAGCATCTAAAAGTGTAAAGGTTTGCAATGCATTTCTGCTGGCAAATTTTCCTTTAGGTTCAGGTAAATTTTTAGAACGCATGGTATCTTCCACCTTTCTAACAATTAATTGCTCACCTATTTCATGCACCAATGCATCTCTAAATTGTAATACTTCCGGAAAATTATGTCCGGTATCAATATGTAATAAAGGAAAGGGAAAATTGCCCGGCCTGAATGCTCTTAAAGCCAGGTGAACTAAAGTAATGGAATCCTTCCCCCCACTAAATAATAATACCGGTTTCTCGAACTGACCGGCAACTTCCCTAAAAATATGAATAGCTTCCGATTCTAATTGGTCTAAATGATCTAAATGATATTTTTCCATAACAACTACTTTAAAATTTTCTAACGATGAACAGTATTGTCAGCATGTACGTGCAAACCACATTCTTTTTTTGTGGCATCCTCCCACCACCATCTTCCGGCTCTAAAATCTTCATCAGGTTGTACAGCTCTGGTACAAGGTGCACAACCAATACTTACAAAGCCCCTGTCATGCAAAGGATTATACGGAACATCGTGTTGCTGAATGAAAGTTTTGACTGTTTCAGTTGACCAATGTAAAATGGGATGAAATTTAATCATTGCATTACTGCTGTCCCATTCCAAGATGGGTAAATCTTTTCTATCGGGCGAATGTTCGGCACGCAAACCGGTAATCCATACTGCATTACCCAGCAATGCCTTTTGTAAGGGTTCCACTTTGCGGATGAAACAACATTGTTTTCGGTTTTCGACCGAAGCATAAAAAGCATTGGGACCCTTTTGGGTTACAAAGTTTTGCAATGTGTTTGCCTCAGGATAATAAGCGGTTATTTGCGCATTGTACTTTTCTTTTGTTCTTTCCCAAACGGAATAGGTTTCAGGAAATAGCCTTCCTGTATCTAAGGTAAATATTTTAATATCCAGTTGATGTTTTAGAATCCAATAAGTAATGGCCTGATCTTCTATACTAAAACTGGTTGAAAAAACAACTTTACCCGGAAATTGAGCTGCCAAAAATTGCAGTGCTTCCAATTCTGATAATCCCTGAAGTTGCGTTTGAAAATGTTGAAGGTTGGGTGATATTTTTACTGATTCCATGATTTGCAATTGTTTGATTGAATTGAAATAAAATGCGGCTGCGGCTTCTGCTTCAACAACAACAATTGCACATATTGAAAGGGTATTTATTCATGAATTGAAATTATTAGTCTACTAATTTAGTAGGCAAATATAGTCTACCATTTTTATAGATTATTAAATTGAAGATTAAAAATTTATTAACCAGGCTCTCAGTGAGTTGAAACTCAATAAAAACAAATGTTATGCAATAATAAAATATTTGAAACATTGTAGTAAAAACTTAAAAATGCAGTATTAATCGAACCGATTTACCCGGAATGCATCCAGCGCAATGGATGATTTTTGTTCATTGATGATTTCAGTTACCAATTTACCGGTTCCGGCACCCAAACTGAGCCCCAACATAGAATGACCGGTTGCAACCACCAAATTTTTCCATTGTTTGGGCCTGCCTATATAAGGCAACCCATCGGCAGAACAAGGCCTGAAACCATACCAAATCTGCTCAACGGGTGGCACAGGAATCTTAAAATAAGGATAAAAGCGTTGTACTGCCTGTAACAAACCGGCAACACGTTTTATTTTAGGTGGTGTTGAGGTTGTGGTAATTTCCATGGTACCACCAAAACGAATTTTATTGCTGTCCATTGGTGTTAATGCCGCCCTGCCTTCTAATAGAATTGCGGGATAATTAATATGGTAAGGCGAATTTTCAAGCGTTACAGAATATCCCCTACCCGGCATCAATGGAATTGAAAAACGCAATTGTGCCGCCAATTCACGGCTCCAGGAACCGGTTGCCAAAACATATGCATCGGCTTCATATGTTGCTTTTGCAGTTACAATTGATTTTATTTGTTGATGTTCCGTATGAAAACCCTTTACTGCTTCATTTATCAACAATGCTACTCCGCTATTTTTTAAATATTGCAGTAATTGCGCCATAAGTTTATTGGGATACAAATGTGCATCGCACTTAAAATAAATAGCGCCGAGTGCATTGATTTTTGTTTGTGGCTCTTTGGCCTGTAATGCACTATAATCCAACAATTCCGTATCTATTAAGCCCAATTGATGTGCTTTCTCAACGGTATGTTTTGCGTGGTCAGCTCCTTTTTCGGTTTGAAAAATTTCTAACAGACCTTTGTGTTCATAAGAGAAATGAAAATTGGGTTGTGCTGCTAAGGTTTCGTAGATATGCTGGCTGAATAAAGCAATATCACGCAATGGAACGGCAGCTTTTTCAACCTTCTCCGGTGTAGCACTTCGCATAAATTGCCAACCCCATTCAATGAGCGATTTACTGAAACGGGGTTGTACATAAAACGGACTGGTATCATTCAACATCCAACGCAGGCCTTGTTTTACCACACCAGGTGTTGCCAATGGAATAAAATGACTGGGGCAAACATAACCTGCATTGCCATAAGAGCAATTGTTCAACATATCAGTTTGGTCAATTACCGTTACTTCATGTCCCGTTTGGTGCAGAAAATAAGCACTACTTAACCCAATAATTCCACCGCCAATTACAATTACTTTCATGGTTGCTTTTATTTAAAATTACAAAACCTGAAAACCCAATGCATAAGGATCATCATCTGTATCAATTTGAATGGTATTATAGCCGTATACTTTTGCCCAGCCTTCAATACCCGGCCTGATAGCAGGTTTGCCCCCTATCATCAGCTCTTCTTCAATAGTACCCTTGAATATGGAGCCGATTATACTTTCATGCACAAAAATATCACCCTTTTTTAATAACCCTTTGGTGTACCATTGTGCCATTCTTGCAGAAGTACCGGTACCACAAGGGCTGCGGTCAATGGCCTTTTCGCCATATACAACTGCATTACGGGCTGTTGAATCATGATTCAATACTGCACCTGTAAATAACACATGGCCGCAGCCTTTAATGGTTTCATTTTCCGGATGTACAAAATGGTGTTGCGCATTCACCGCTTTTTTGATGGAACGGGCAAAATAAATTAATTGATCAGC
Organism: Hydrotalea sp. GW822-HT8A01; assembly: GCF_058798575.1. Classification (NCBI taxonomy): domain Bacteria; kingdom Pseudomonadati; phylum Bacteroidota; class Chitinophagia; order Chitinophagales; family Chitinophagaceae; genus Hydrotalea; species Hydrotalea sp. GW822-HT8A01. Next base: position 2,646,084 of record NZ_CM179506.1, on the reverse strand, counting down.
AGTATAATTTTCTAACCCTTTGAAGTTTTGCTGCACATCAATAATTGCATAGAAATTTCCTCCGTAGGCAACATCTACCAATAAACTTCCCAACCCATCACATTCAATTGCTATATCTTCAGCGGCCAGAAATGAGGGTACGTTAGTCAATTTAACATGGGTAACTTTTGGGTTTTCTTCTGTATATTCAATTGGCACAATTCCTGCCGGCGTTTCCAAACGCAAATGCCCAGGATGTTTGGGAACAATTAATCCCTCCTGAATGGCAATGGTAACAGTGCCAATGGTACCATGGCCGCACATGGGCAAACAGCCACTGGTTTCAATAAACAGCACAGCCATATCATTTTCGGGATGATGGGGTGGATATAAAATACTGCCGCTCATCATATCATGTCCACGGGGCTCAAACATCAAACCCTTTCTAATCCAATCAAATTCCTGCAAAAAATGCTGTCGTTTTTCGCTCATATTTTTTCCCTGCAAAACAGGGCCACCTCCGGCTACTAACCGTACCGGATTGCCGCAAGTATGCGCATCAATACAAAAAAATGTTTTTTTCATATATAGAAGGAGCTGCTGTTATTAATATTAAATACCGAAAAGGAAAATTTTTGCAAATTCCATGTATCCAAATCAATAAAAAAATAACACCATGAATATAAGCACACAGTTAAGAAACTATAGCCTCTTTGGTAAGCTGATTATTGACCATGCGCCAAATTTTGTATGGATTACTGTTCTTTAATTCAGCCGGTAATAATGATTCCGGCGCATTTTGAAAAGCCACTGGCCTTACCCATCGTTTTACAGCATGAATACCAACAGCAGTGAAACGACTGTCGGTACAGGCAGGATATGGCCCCCCATGTACCATTGCCGGACATACTTCAACACCGGTTGGTACACCATTGAAAACAATTCTTCCAGCAATTTCAGTGGCAATCAGTGCAATTTCAGGAAAATCCACAAAATCATTTTCGGTACCCATGATGGAAGTAGTGAGTTGTCCGCTTACTGTTTTCCAAACACCCAATAATTCCTGTATATCTGAACATTGCACTACCAATGAATATGGCCCAAACACTTCTTCTTTTAATAATGGATTGTTTAAAAAAACGGTAGCATCAACCACTGCAACGGTAGGCAAAGCATCCATTGGGTGCAATGCAGTTTTGCTCTGCTGTAACAGCATTACCCCTTTTTGTAATAATGCATTTTTCATTTTGGTAAAATAAGCCTGATGAATACCCTCGTGCAACATGGCTGCAGGTATAGAGGCTTCAATTTGACGACTTAATTCCTGTAAAAAAATAGTAAGCTGTTCATTTTTAATACAAAGTATTAAACCTGGATTGGTACAAAACTGTCCCATTCCCAAAACAATAGAAGCTGCATATTCTTTTGCAATAGCAGCAGTTTTTTCTTTCATGGCATCAGGCAATAACAGTACCGGATTAATGCTACCCATTTCTGCAAAAACTGGAATGGGCTTTTCGCGCTCAACGGCATAATTATACAAAGCCCGGCCTCCACTTAGTGAACCGGTGAAACCAACACCTGCCGTTAGCGGATGTTGCACCAATGCCTTTCCGGCTTCAAATGAACTATCCGTTACATGTTGTACGGTATACAAGGGCATATTGTTTTTTTGTATGGCCGTTTGTATGGCCTGAAATACCATTTGTGAAGTGGCCGGGTGTGCAGGATGTGCTTTTACAATTACCGGGCAACCCGCTGCCAGTGCACTGGCCGTATCGCCACCGGCTGTGGAATAGGCAAATGGAAAATTACTGGCACCAAAAACAACAATGGGGCCAATAGAAAACAACATTCTGCGCAAATCTGGCTTTGGCGGAGTTCTGTTTGGTAGGGCTGTATCAATTACCGCTTCCACCCAACTTCCTTCCATCAACATATCTGCAAACAGATTCAATTGACCAGTGGTTCGGGCACGTTCGCCACGTAAACGCTCAATAGATAAATTGGTTTCTGTTGCGGCCTGTTGCAATAAAGCATCACCAAGTGCATCTATTTCTGTTGCAACAGATCGAAGAAAAACAGCTTTCTGCTCTGGTACGTATTGTTTCAAAGCCTGCATAGCTGCAGCAGCATTTTCTAACACTTCATGAATGGAATTGGTTAACATAGTTCTGTAATTTGAATGGATTAGAATTGGCCATTTTTTGCCAACGCCTGCATTTTAAAATTTGGGCAATCCCGGATGCGTGGCAATGGCATGATGAATTAATTGCAGCAGTTGCTCATATTCTGCACCTTCAGGTACCAAACGTGGTGCCCGAACATAGGTACTACCTAAACCAGTTACCATTTGCGCCAGTTTAATATATTGCACTAATTTAGGATGAATGTCTAATTCCAGCAAAGGTAAAAACCAGCGATGTAGTGCAACCGCTTCATCATATCGTTTTGCTTTCACTAATTGATATAATGCAACCGTTTCTTTCGGAAATGCGTTCACCAATCCGGCAACCCATCCATCGGCACCCATCATAAAACATTCTGCAGCAATGGTATCTACACCGCACAATATGGAGAACCGGTTACCGAAATGATTTTTCAGCCTTGATACGTTTGTAACGTTTCGGGTAGATTCTTTAATAGCCACAATATTGGCTATTGGTTCCAGCGCTTCCAATATTTCGATGGTAATTTCTGTACCATAGTCAACCGGATTATTGTATAGCATTATTGGCAATGAAGTAGCCTCTGCAACGGTCTTTAAAAAATAAATTGTTTCCCTTTCATCGCTTTTATAACGCATAGGGGGCAACAACATAAAACCACTAACAAAATTTTTTGTACCAAGCTCAACTTGTTGAATCGCTTCATTTATAGTTGCCGCTGCAATGTTCAATAATACCGGAACGGTTCGGTTGCTTACAGCCGCTGCAGTTTGCAATAAAATTTGCTTTTCATCCAAAGTTAGCACTGCCGCCTCACCTAATGACCCGCCAACAATTAAACCATTTACGCCGGCAGCTAATTGCGCATGAATGTTTTTGGAAAACAACGCCACATCAATCGTATCATTAGCGGTAAAAGGAGTAGTTAGTGCAGGAAAAATTCCTTTCCATTCTGTTACTGCCATCATTTTTTTTATAAAGCTAAGGAACTAAAGGAATTGAAAACACAGTTCAGAACAATTATTTTAAAAAGGAAAATACCCGTTGAAAAAACGATAAATCATTCCGATTGCCGGTTGCAACAATACATGCCGCCAAATGCGATAGTTCTGCTACCGGCGTCCAGTCATCTAAGCCTTCATACCAAACTTTATCTGATAATTTTTAAACCGCGTTTTGTTATTTTTCTTAAGTTAAAAGGGTCTATAATCAATTTACTTTTTCTTAAAATATAAATTTTTTTCACTCAGTAAATACTTTTTTTTCAATCAGGCAAAGCAATCTAATCAAATTTATTCTCTCAAAAACGAATTCGTTAAAAAACTATTGCATTTGTTGTACTGCTTTTTCAAAGGTTTCATCATTTGCATTCATAATTTCATAATAACCGGCAGAGCCAAAAAGCTGACGTGCCATTAAAGCCCTGATGCGTAAAGCCAGTTCTTTTTTTGCAATGTCGGATTGAGGCATCTTCAGTGTATCTGATTTAAGATAGGTTTCCAGTTCACTCCACTGGGCATTGTTCAATTGAAAAGCCTGTTCAAATGCACGAATAGTTTTAAAATTATCAAAATAACTTCTATTCCTTAGATAAAACTTATATACAAACCAGTTGATGGTGTTTTTTGAAAAAATTTTATTCAGCGAAGAACGTAACAAAGTAGTATCATACGGAACAAAAATATCAGGGGTAATTCCACCGCCGCCATATACCAAATGCCCATTGGGTGTTTTGTAGGCGGGTCCTTTTAATTTAGAAGAATCTAATTTTAGCAATTCGCCATCATGAAAGCGGTTAATAAGTTCATCTTCATAAGCTTCTTTGCCTTTATTATAAGGCTTCTGAATATTTCTTCCCAGCGGGGTGTAATAACGTGCTACAGTTAACCGAAGTGCCCCTCCGTTACTTAGTTGAAATTGCTGTTGCACCAACCCTTTACCAAAAGTTCTGCGTCCAATAATGGTAGCGCGGTTCCAGTCTTGCAAAGCACCAGATAATACCTCACTGGCCGAAGCTGTGGTTTCATTCACCAAAACCACCAATGGATTTTTTTCAAAAATACCGTCTCTTTTACAGCGGTAATCTATTCTGGGAGAATGGGCACCTTCGGTATATACGATTAATTTTTCATCATCCAAAAACTGATCGGCAATAGCAGTAGCTTCCGTTAATATTCCGCCTCCATTACCACGTAAATCAAGAATTAATTTTTTCATTCCCTGCTTTTGCAAACTTTCTAATTTTTGCATAAACTCTTCAAAAGTACGCTCGCCGAAACGGTTAATTTTAAGATATCCAATTTCAGGTGTAACCATGTAAGCCACTTCAACTGAAGGTACCAGTATGCTTCCGCGTTTTACCGTAATATTTTTCAATTGACCGTTGCGCAACAATGTAATTTTTACTAATGAACCAGCTGGACCACGCAATTTATTTTTGATGCTATCTGGATTCATATTTCCTACTAACCCAATAGAATCGTTGGCTTTTAATAATGCATCTCCTACTGCAATACCTGCCTGAGCAGCCGGTCCATTCGGAACAACGTTTACCACATTAATGGTATCATTGAAAATTTGAAATTCAACGCCAATTCCCTGAAAATTGCCCATCAATTCTTCATTTACTTCTTTCACATCTTTAGGAGGAATATAAATGGAATGAGGATCCAAATTGGCCAGCGATTGTTCAATCACCACTTGTTTAAAACTATCCGGACGAATGGCATCAACGTATTTGTTATTAATTAAATCTATTACTTCCTGTACAGAAGAAGGGTTACCATTGTGCAAAAAACTTCCGGATGAGGTGGTAACATTTAGCTGATAACCGAGTACCATACCTATTACTAAAATAATGGATAATAACAATGGCAACCAAATACTTAATTTTTTTCCTGACATAATATGATGCTTCTTTGTATCTTAATTCAAGATTGCGAATATCCGTATTAATGTTGAAATGACTGATTCATTGTTCAACACTACCGTAAAAAACAATTTGTTATGGCTATTAAATTGATTGCAGACAATGGCGCTACCAAATGCGAATGGTGCCTGATTCAACCTCGCAAAAAAACAGTTTTTACAACACAGGGGCTAAGTCCGTATTTTCTGTCCAAAGGCACCATGATTAAAATTATACAAACAGAAGTTTTACCCCATCTAAAACAAGCACAGGCAATTGATGAAATTTATTTTTATGGCACAGGTTTAAGCAATATAAATCATGTTAAAATGATGCGGGCAGTATTAAAAACCCTGTTTAAACAGGCTGCTATTGAAATAAATACCGACATTCTGGCTGCCGCCAGAGCATTGTGTGGCCATGAAAAAGGAATTGCCTGCATTTTGGGTACCGGCTCAAACTCCTGTTATTTTAATGGCAAAAAAATTATCAAGAACAGTCCGGGTATAGGATATATTTTAGGTGATGAAGGCAGTGGCGCTTATTTGGGCAAAAAGGTAATTCAATATTATTTATACCAAACATTTGATGCCGACCTAATGGATCGTTTTAACCAAAAATATGCCTTAACACCAAAAGAAATTTTAGAAAATGTATACCAACAACCTTTAGCCAATCGTTATTTAGCCGGGTTTGCTTTATTTCTTGCAGAAAACCGCGGCCATTATATGATTGAAAATATTATAGAGGATGGATTGAATGATTTTTTTTATCAGCATTTATTAAAATACAAAGAAATTTGGGAATATCCTATTAATTTTATTGGCAGTGTTGCATTTGGATTTAGCGATATTTTGCAGGAACTTTGCCAGGTTTATGAAATACAAATTGGCAAAATACTGCAAAAGCCAATGCAGGGGCTGATTGAATACCACCGATAATTAAGTTTTATGCGTGAATTAATGAGAATTACAGAACAACCTTCTCCGTACAGACATTTAGAGAAAATGTCTATAAAAGAACTATTGCAAAAAATCAATCAGGAAGACAAAACCGTTCCGCTTGCTGTTGAAAAAGCCATTCCGCAAATAGAAAATCTGGTAGCTGCCATTACAGATGTAATGCTGGCCGGTGGCCGTTTATTTTACTTAGGTGCCGGCACCAGTGGCCGCCTCGGTATTTTAGATGCCAGCGAATGTCCCCCAACCTATGGTGTTCCTTACGGGCTGGTAGTAGGCATTATTGCCGGGGGTGATAAAGCCATTACCCACGCCGTAGAAAATGCAGAAGATAGCTTAGAACAGGGCTGGAAAGATTTAGAAAGCTACAGAGTAACAAAAAATGATTTTGTAATTGGCTTAGCTGCCAGTGGTACAACCCCTTATGTAGTGGGTACTTTAGAAGCCTGTAAAAAAAGAAATATACCCACCGGAAGTATTTCCTGTAACCCTCACTCTACTATCAGTTCAATAGCTGATTATCCGGTTGAAATAATTGTAGGCCCCGAATTTGTTACCGGCAGTACCCGCATGAAAAGCGGCACTGCCCAAAAACTGGTATTGAATATGATTTCAACCAGTGTAATGATTCAATTAGGACGAGTTGAAGACAATAAAATGGTAAATATGCAGCTCACCAACGCCAAGCTGGTAGACAGAGGTGCAAAAATGGTAATGGAACATTTGCACAACCATAACTACGAACAGGCAAAATCTTTATTATTGCAGTATGGCAGCGTAAAAAAAGCAATTGAGGCCGCCAGAACAAATCACCATGCATAATATTGAACCTTTTTATAACTGGCGGCATATTTATATTTCTGAAGAAGACAAACACTCTCCTTTCTATGGAAAAACATATAGTGAATTTGAATATTCACAAACCATCTATAACTATTATATTCATCCGCAATGGGACGATTTTGGAAGTAAAACACTGTACCTTAAAATACTTTTTGCAGATTACGACTATCATTATGCCATAATTGAAATGATTGGCGAATGGAATGATGCCATTGAAAACGATATTATGGAACTGAAGCGGGAAGTATTAGACCCATTATTTTCGGAACACATTACCAAATACATTTTAATTACTGAAAATGTATTGAATTTCCATAGCAGCGACAGGGAGTATTATCAGGAATGGTTTGATGAGGTTACCGAAGAAAACGGCTGGATTGTAGCTTTAAATATGCCTGAAGCCACACAACAGGATTTTAGAAAGAAAAAATTAAATTATTACATTGAACTGTTAGATATACCTGAATGGCGCGTTTTTAAACCACAACATTTATTTAGGAAAATTGATGATATGTTTCAAAAACGTTTGGAATAACAAAATACCACACTTCAATTCAAAGGATTCTAATACCCATTTTGTTACTCGCATGGTTTCCTGTAAATTCACATTTCATTCATGGTATGAAAGTCCTTACATTTTTTTTCCTGCTTTTTATACTTTCCACCAAATTGTTGGCGCAACATCCTGCAGTAGGATTAACCTTAAGTGGGGGTGGCGCAAAAGGATTAGCCCATATTGGCGTATTAAAAGCAATCGATTCTGCTCAACTACCTATAAAATATGTTACAGGCACCAGTATGGGTGCTGTAATTGGTTCTTTATATGCATTGGGATACTCGGCAGATACCATTGAACAAATAGCCAGGCAAACCAACTGGGATCAATTACTCTCCAACAATATTTCGCTCCGATCCTTCAGCATGCAGGAAAAAGTAGATTACGGCAAATATGCCATTGAACTGCCCTGGGTAAACAATAGCTTCCGACTACCCAGTGGCGTAATTGAATCAGAAGAGTTATGGCTAAAATTAAATGAATTGTACTTTCCTGCTTATAAAATAAAAAACTTTAAAAAATTTTCAAAGTCGTTTGAATGCATCGCCACAAACATTTCTACCGGCGATGGCGTGGTATTAGACAGTAACGAAATTGTATATGCCATTCGTTCCAGCATGGCCATACCTTCTGTTTTTACTGCCGTAAATTATCAGGGGAAAAAATTAGTAGATGGTGGCGTGGTAAGAAACTTTCCGGTAATTGATGCACAAAAAATGGGAGCAGATTTTTTAATTGGCAGTAATGTAGCCAGTGGCTTATTACCGAAAGATAAAATTAATAATATTATTCAGGTACTGTTACAAATAGCATTTTTCAGAAATGATGAAGATGCCATTAAAGAGAAAGCCCTTTGCAATATTTATATTCCGCATGATTTAGAAGATTACAACATGGGCAGTTTTGGCTCGGCTGATGAAATTATTGATTCAGGTAATAAAACCGGTGAAAAATATTATCCCATTTTTAAACATCTTGCCGATTCGCTGCAAGCTTTGTATGGCAATCTGCATTTTCAAAAACAGGCATTGCCAAACCTACGTGCAGTAAAAATTACTGCATGTAGTATAAATGGCCTGCATCAAACAGATGCCAATTTCTTTTTAAAAAGAATGCAGTTTACTCTGAACCAATGGTATACTGCAGTTGATTTGTCGGAACATATTCGCAAAGCCTTTGGCACGAGATATTACAATAAAATTTTATATTCATTGCTACCCATTACAGATAGTACTGCACAAATAGTATTTGATGTTGAAGAAAATCCCTTAACATTTGCCAAACTTGGCGTAAATTACAATCAGTTTACAGGCATTAGTTTAATTGCCAATATTACCAGTCGCGATTTTTTTACGCCCTATTCTAAAAGTCAGGTAACAGTAAATATTGGGGAGAATATGAGATTGCGCGGTGAGCATATTCAATATTTTGGCAAACACAAATTATTTTCATTGACTGCCACTACACAAATTGAATCATTAAACATTAACAGTTACAATAATTTTACCAAACAGGGATTATTTAAACAAGGCTATTTTTTGGCTGATGTTAATTTACGCTACTCGCCAACGCGTGAACTTTCGCTAGGTGCGGGCACCCGATTTGAAAATTTAAATTATCATCCACAATTGCCCGCAGCCTTTGAAGCCCGGGGAGGCATCAGTTATTTGAACCCTTATTTGTTTATCAAAGCCAATTCTTTAACCAACCCCATTTACCCGAAAAATGGCAGTAAAACAGATATAGAATTTGGAGAAGTCATCAATCAAAATCCTAATATAGAATATTATTTAAATGGCAATGAAATTTCTAATCCCGATTCACTTGGCATTCATTACAAAAGTTATTACAGAGCGTTTGTAAATGCCGAAAAATATATTCCACTCACCAAACGAAAAACTTTATTTACCCAATTTCAGGGCGGATTGAATTGGAGAAATACCGGTGATGTAATTAATGCCTTTAATGTGGGCGGCTTAACAAATGTGTATAAAAACCAAATTACATTTGCAGGATTGGCAGAAGGATCCGTTGTTACCAATAGCATTGCAGCCATGCAGGTTGGATTGCGTTATCAGATATTTAACAATGGTTATATCATCACAAAAGCCAATGGTGCTTTTTATGATTTTGTAGATGGAAATTTTATGCCTGAAAAAGCCAAATTTTTATCGGGCTATTCTATTTCATTTGGCTATAATTTTGTATTAGGACCATTAGAAATCAGTGCTATGTATTCTGATCAGAGTAAAATGTTGCTTCCTTACATTAATCTGGGTATTCCATTTTAATACCCAACAACCAGCTGAACAGATTGTTATACTTATAGCCAACAAACAATGAATGAATTGGATGGAAGATTATTATCAAATATTACGGGTTGCACCCAATGCCAGTGATGGCGCCATCAGAAAAGCGTATCGAAAATTAGCCATGCAATATCATCCTGATAAAACCGGCAATTCAGAAATGTTGGATGATTATTTTAAAAAAATAAATGAGGCCTATACTGTTCTTTCCAATCCCGAACAACGCAGGGCCTTTCATTTAAAATATTATGCAGCACATTTACCTGCCTATACCATTACAAATGGTGCTTCAATATTGGCTGAATGTATACAACTACAGAAAAAAGTACTACAACAAGCCGATAACGTTAATGAAGATGCCGTATTATTGATGGTTACTGAAATTATTTTATCAGCCAATAATCTGTTGATTTTAAAAGAAGAATCAAATACAATTTTAATTGAAAAAATACGAAGCCAACTCATTGCTTTATTACATGCATTGAACTACAAGAACAGCCTGCAATTATATGAAACCATTGAAATCAGACTATCCTTTGATGGTACTACACAAAAAACTGCAATAGAAAAACTATTGCAGGAAAAGAAACAACGTTATTATTGGGATAAATATAAATTTTTTGTAGCCCTTTTAGCCGCTATTTTAATCTGTATAGGCATTTATAAGATTGCATAAAAGCCGGTATAGACTCCATTATTGCGCAAATACTTTTTTCAACAAATCGGTTGTTCGGGCAACAGGATCTTTTCTGATTTTTTGCTCTTCCTGTGCAACCTGATAAAACAAACCATCCAGCGCTTTTTCGGTAACATATCCTGTTAAATCAGGATTTATTTTTTTTACAAACGGAACTTTATTATAGGTTGAGAAAACGCTATTCCAGTATTTGGTAGCATCTACTTTCACCAATGATTGTTCAACAATTGGTTTAAAAGAAGTGGTTAATGATGCAGTTGTTTTTTCTCTTAAATAATGGGTAGCTGCAGAATCTCCTCCTTTTAAAAGTTGCATACCATCCTGAATGATCATGCCTTTAATGGCATTTACAAAAATAGGAGCAGCACTCTTTGCAGCATCTTCAGCAGCGCGGTTCATGGTTAAAATAGCATTATCTACTTCGTTACCCAAACCCATGTTACGCAATGTATTTTCAACTTTTTGAGCCTCAGGTGGCATTAAAATTTTAATAGCATTGTTTTTAAAATAACCATCCAGTGACGAAAGTTGTGTAACACTTTTATTCGCACCCACTTCCAACGCCTGTTTTAAGCCATCAATAATATCATCTTTAGAAAGCCCGGTACCTGAACCATTGCCCTTTACCAAATTACCCAGCGCCGCAACGCCATTCGCAACACTTGAATCTTTGGCATTATTTTTCAATAAGCCTTTTAAAAGTTGGGCATGGGAAGTAAATATTGAAAAACAAAAAAAACTAAGAAACACTAAAATCAATTTCATTATAAAAAATTTTACCAAATATAAATATGATTAATAACTTGATTTACTACTAACTTTTATAACAACAAATTTAAACAGCGAAACAAAAACTTATTTGAATCGCTGTTAAAAATAGTTAAAAATTGAACTATACTAAAAGGGAGGATCATTAGGCGTATTTGGATTATCATTTCTTTCGACAAATGGAAAAGGTAAATAGTTTCTTTTACGTTCAGAAACGTTTCTGTTAAATCTTCTTTCATCAATTAATTTTAAACCAGACATATAAAGTTCAATACATCTGTTCTTATAAATTTTGTTTAATAAATCATTTTGATCTGTATAACTAGTTGGTGGAAGGTTAGCACCAATCCCGAATGGATCTGAAGAAGGTGATTTAGTTACAACAATATTTAGTTGAATTAAAGCATTTGGCAAGTCATTTAGTCTGGCATAAGCTTCTGCCTTAATTAAAGTCATTTCTCCTGGCAAATAAACAGGTATACTACCTGTGGAAGTATTAAAAAAGCCTTTTATTCTATAAATTGGTGCAATGGCATTTGTAGATAAATAAAATGGTAAACGAGCATCACTCGGATCTGGCTGAATACCTGCTGGTAGGCCAAGATTACTATCTGTTGGCTGATATACATTATTTGTCGAGGCCGCAATTGAAAAAATTGGATTTAATGTAATAGTATTATAATTGAAAATAGATTTAGTACTTAAATTAACTAAGTTAGCTGCTGAAAGTGCATCAGAATAATTACCAACAAATAAAGAATATCTTGCCTTTAATGCGTATAAAGTATTCAGTAAATCTATACCTGCCGGTATATTATTCAAAAAAGAAGTATTTGGAGATGTTGTATTTATTACATTAATAGCATTATTTATAACACCAAGTGCTTTATTAAATCCATCATTACTACTTATAAAATTTACTTTAGAGCCAATGGTATCAGGGATATTGTTCCAAAAAGTTGCTAAATTTCCCATAGCTAAAGCTTTAAATATTGATGCATAAGCCAATAACCCACTTGCATAGCCCGGGTCTTTTACAACAGATAAATTATTCATGATATTATTTGCATCAGCTATAATTTTATTAGAAACAGACCACATACTTGTAGCAATTCCATTGGTGTTTAAAACAAAATTACCTCCTGCATAAAATTGCTGCTCATCTGTATTGCCTGCATTTACAACAAATAATTCATTTGCCAATAGGCCACTTGTTGAGATGTAATTGTATACATTACCTCCTCTGCCCGCAGTATACCAATTTTGCAATCCTACAGCAACGGCAGTAAGTGATTGAGGAGAATTAAAAGCCTGTTGGACAGATGGACCGGAAGGATCTGTAAATTTTTTTGAACATGAAGTAATTAAAATTACAAATAAAAATAGAAATACATTTATATTATTTTTCATAAAATAAAATTTAAAAATTAAAATTTAGTATTAATTCCTATACTGAATGTTTTAGGAATTGGCACGGTACCAAAATCAATACCACGTAGAATAGTACTTTGCCCGCCGGCATTTACTTCCGGATCGTACCCTTTATAGTTATCCCATGAAATTAAATTTCGTCCACTTAAATTTACAGTTAAATCTTTAAAATATTTTATATTACCAATTCGATAAGCAATTGAAATTTCTCTAAGTTTTACAAAACTACCATTATCAATTCTCCATTCTTGTATTGGATACACGCCGGCAACATAACCTCGAGGTATTTGCCCTAAATCTTCTTGCTGAGCTATAACACCATTATCTACCCCCTGTCGTGTTCTAAAATCAGCATTAAATACATCAACTCCTTGTACGGCATCTATTTGTATGTGTAATAAAAACTTTCGATAGGTAAAATCATTTGTAATTGTTCCTGTATATTTTGGATTGGGATTACCTATTACTTTCTGTAATACAGAACCGGAGGGGAGGCCAGACTGGTTTCTGCCCGGAGTATAATTCAGTACCGAATTTTGTGTTCCTGCTTCAGTTAGTGGTATTCCGGAAGTATTTTTAATTAATCCGCCATTGTTATCTCTGGCAAAGAATGTTCCATAAAAAACACCTATTGGTTGTCCGGCAATAATTGCAACCGGAGCACCTCCATTGGTATTATACAAAATAAGTTGCTGGCCGATATTGGTAGCTTCATTTTTATTGTGATTATAAATTATTGTAGATTCCCAAGTAAAATTTTTCTTTTGAACAGGAACAAGATTTAAGACAAGTTCGTAACCCTGATTTTTAAGTGAACCTATATTATCCCATAAACTCGAATAACCATTTGTAGGTGCAATTAAACGATTTATAATTAAATCGGTCACTTTCTTATTATAGTAGTTAAAAGTTACATTTATACGATTATTAAAGAATGCCATATCAGTTCCTATCTCAATCTCATTTTGCCTTTCCGGTTTAATATCTGGGTTTGTATATGCACTGCCGGTTTGGAAAGAAGCACGCCCTAAAAATGGAGAAGCAAATAGTGTATTAAACCTTCCATAAGCAGGTATTCCTGTCAAATTTCCTGATTCACCATAAGCTGACCTGATTTTAAACAGATTCCACCAATTTGATAATCTAAGTTTTCCCCAAAAATCAGTACCGGAAATAACATAGCTTCCACTAAGTTTTGTATATACCTGATTTCTTTGCGATGTGGCAAAAACTGATGAACCGTCTACTCTTATTGCCCCGGTAACAAAAAATTGATTCCTGTATTTAAAATTCTGTTGGATAAATTCTCCGGAAATTGAAACCTCACTTCGTTGATCAGATCCTGGTAACAAAGTACTTGCTCCACCTACCGATTGTACACTTGGTGGTAAGCCTCTCCCCTGCAATAATGTATAATAATTTTTAATATACTGTTGAGAATAACCAAGTTGAGTTACTGAAGAAAGATTTTTATTGATATTAAACCGATAAGTTAAATTAGCATCATGATTAATTTGAAAATAAGTATTTGTGGCTGTACTTGCATATCCATTTAATGTGGGATCTAATGTTGGCCCTCCGCCATAAAATGCAGTACTTACATTATAAGCATAAGGGGGTAAATAAGTAATTCCATTTTGAGCATAATTATCAATTCCCATGTGGTAATCAAAAGATAAATTTTTAATTGGATTTATTTTTAACCCAATACCACTTATTATTCTGCTAACAGTTTGCTTTTGTTTAAAATCTTCAATTACCGAAACTGGATTTACCCTTCCTCTTTCACCAACAGCCTGAATATTCCCTAATGCATCTCTCTTCTGAATATCATAATAATTACCAATAATAGTTACTGCATTAGTTGGCGAAAAAAAAGTATTACCATCTGGCTTTTCATTATCAAAATCGTAAATATAATTTGTAGTTAAATTAAAAGACATCCATTTTGTCATTATTTGCTCTAAATTCAATCGAAAACTATATCTGCTAAAATTTGTGTTTCTTATAATACCTTCATTATATAAATACCCAGCCGATGCATAATATTTGGTTTTATCCTTACCCCCGGAAACAGAAATATTATTTTCATTCCTTAACCCTGTTTGAAAAATATAATCTTGATAATTATAACGTTGAACAGCAGTAGTGTTTGTTATAGATGGCGTTAAAATAGTTTGGGTTTGCAACATAGGATCCCCGCCAAATTTAACAGGCGCAATATTTACCGGTATTTGTTTTCGAAGCTGATTAATTCCAACATTTGTTGAAAAATTAACAACAGGCGCTCCGATACTTCCTCTTTTTGTAAAAATTTGAATTACCCCTGCATTTGCACGTGATCCATAAACGGCAGTTGCAGCAGCACCATTTAATACCTCAATATGATCAATGTCTTCAGGATTTATATCAGCTAATCTATTGGTACCTATAGTACCTACAAAATTTTGCCCTGAATAACTTGGATCTGTATTTGTAACTCTGTTTGTTGAATTATCAACTATTACGCCATCTATTATGTAAAGCGGCTCAGATGAACCAGAAATCGTACTAATTCCCCGCAATCTCACAGATATCCCTCCTGCAGGGTCACCTGAATTTTGTGTAATCTGTGCCCCTGCTGTTTTTCCCTGCAAAGCAGCTAAAACATTGCCACTTGTAGCATTAGCTAACTGATCTGATTTTACAGTTGCAATATAACTTCCTAATTGACGCTTGGTAGTACCTTCAGAAGTACCTGTTACCACTACTTCATCTAATTGTGTTGCTAGACTTTGTAATATAATTACAACAGATTTTGTATTTACTTTAATGTGCTGATTTAAAAACCCTATATGTGTTACCATTAAAGTCTGGCCAATTTTTGCCTTTATAGAAAAAGCACCATTCTCGTCAGACTGTGAAACTATGTTTGTTCCTTGAACTTTGATTGTAACACCTTCTAACGGTAATTTACTTTCTGCATCTAAAATTTTTCCTGAAATAATAGATGTTTGCGCAGTTAGTTCTTGAATACTTCCTAAAATGAAAGTAAGAAACAAAATAAAGAATAAGCAGTTTTTAATTCTTCTTCTCATAAATAGAGTTTTGGTTAATTAAATATTTCCAGAAAGTAGCCGTAATCTATTTATAAAAAACATGAACAAATGCAGAATAACGCAATAAAACGCAATAATAAAATTATTTTTCTTCTACATAAATGTAAAGATGCCTTTTAATAATAGCATCACATAATTACATAAAAAATTCTAAGAAAAAAAATAAAAATCGGCAAAATTTTACATTTTTATTTAAAAAACGCAAAATATTGCAACATTAAAACAGCATAATACACCTTAAAATGCCTGAGATGGTACTTATAAAATTTGAAGACCGGCAGTTTTATAGGGCTCTAAGCGAGAATGTGTAGGCTCTAATTCAGTAATAAGGGTATGAATGGCATCTAATTTACAAACCTGCAAGCGTTGTACCGTGTTTACTTTTTCTGAAATAGCTAATGAAACCGTTTTTAACGCACTGCTAATCATGGCTCTTTTTACTTCAATTACTTCCCATTCTAAATCAGTAATGCCTTTTTCCGCGTCAATGCTATTAGTACCTAAAAAACAGATATCGGCGGTTATTTCGCTTAAACGAGTTACAACTTCGGCACCAACAGCAATTTGTGCGTTTTTAGACAGTAAATTTCCCAAAAAAATAACCTGACTGTTGGGATGATTTAATAACTCCAATGCTACCGGAAGGCTTACTGTAATGAATGTTACACTCAATTCTTTTGGTAAAACTTTTACCATTTCTACAATGGTAGTACCACCTGACAGGAGTACAAACATACCATCTCTTAATAAAGCAATGGCCTTTTGAGCAATCATACGCTTTTCTGTTTGCTGGTATACCACATTGCTCTGTAAAGTAAAATGGAAGGCTTTCGATAATGCACCACCATGTACTTTGGTTATTTTACCCTGCTCATCCAACTCCTGTAAATCGCGCCGAATGGTATCTTCACTTACATTCATTTGCACGCTTAAATCAGACGATAATACTTTGTTATGGATATTAATTTGTTGCAGAATATATGCCTGCCTTTCCTTTTTTAACATATTAATATTTTTGTAAGGCCACTAAACTACAAATAAATTTTTTAAACCACCTGCTAATTGCAGATATTCGTATTTGCAAATTGTATGATTACCCCACAAACCATAGAACAAATTAAAAACCGTATCGATATACTCGATGTAATTGGCGATTATGTAAAACTAAAAAAACGCGGTGCCAATTATTTGGGTTTGTGCCCTTTCCATAATGAAAAAACTCCTTCCTTCACCGTATCGCCGGTTAAAGAACTGTACAAATGTTTTGGATGTGGTAAAAGTGGTAATACCATTACTTTTTTAATGGAACATAACAAATTAAGTTATGTTGAGGCTTTAAAATGGCTGGCAGAAAGATACCATGTACCCATTGAAGAAACCGAGGTAAGTGCCGAACAGGTTCAACAGCAGCAAACTGCAGATAGCCTGTATATCCTCAACAGCCATGCCCAGAAATTTTTTTCAAATGCATTGTTTCATACAGAAGAAGGCCGGCAAATTGCACTGAGTTATTTGTATGAAAGAGATTTTTCCGATGCGATTATCGAAAAGTTTCAGTTGGGATATAACCCTTCCACCAATCATCCACTATCCAACTATTTAATCAGTTATCAGTTCAATCCCGAACTTTTGTTGAAGTCAGGATTGGTTGTTCGAAGAAATGAATCTGACTGGGTAGATAATTACCGGAACAGAATCATTTTTCCCATCCACAACAATACCGGAAAAATTATTGGCTTTGGGGCCAGAATTATTGGCAAAAACGATAAAGCACCCAAATACATCAATACACCTGAAAACGAAATTTACGTTAAAAGCAAAGTACTGTATGGTATTTACTTTGCCCGTCAGGCTATTGATAAGGCTGATGAATGTTTATTGGTGGAAGGATATACAGATGTGATTAGTCTGCATCAGGCAGGTATTGAGAATGTTGTGGCCAGTGGTGGCACTTCCCTCACTATCGATCAATTGCGCAACATTAAAAAATACACCAACAACTTAACCATTATTTATGATGGTGATACTGCCGGTGTTAAAGCAGCATTAAGAGGATTGGATATGGCGCTGGAAGAAGGCCTGAATGTAAAACTGGTACTGATTCCGGATAATGAAGACCCCGATAGTTATGTTCGCCAATTGGGATCCGTTGCCTTTAATGAATTTGTTGCTGCCAATAAAAAAGATTTTATTCTTTTTCAATTAGAGTTATTGCTGAAAGAGGCGGGGAATGATGTGGCAAAAAAAAATGCAGTGGTGAATCAAATTGCGGAAAGCCTCAGTAAAATTAATAAAGTTGAAGATTTTTCTAAACAGCATCATTATATAAAGCAAAGTGCTGCATTACTAAATGTAGATGAGGCAGGTTTATATAACCTGATTAATACCTACAAAAGAAATGAAATATCAAAAGCAGAAAAGAAAAATAGTTTTGCTGATGCTTCAACCACGTCTACACTGCCATCACAACCCAATACTGCAACCGAAGAAATTTCGTTGCTGCAACAGGATGAATTACAGGAACGTAATTTACTGCGTGCCTTATTGGAGCATGGTTTAAAGCAATGGGATGAAACCATGACGATGGCTGATTTTGTTTTTCAGGAAATTGAAAATTTTGAAATTGAAAATGATTTAATTAACCAAACCATTCAAGAGTACAGGCAGTTATATGAACAGGATAAACAACCCGATGCAAAAACATTTTTGTACCATGAAAACAATGCCATCAGGCAGTTGGTAATTACCACCACCGTTTCGCCATTTGAACTGAGCCAGAAATGGGATGAAAAAATTGAAGGCCTGAATATTACCAACCGGGATGTAGCACATCAGGATATTTTATTAAGCGTTGATTATTTTAAACTTAGGAAAATAAAAAAAATGTTTGTGCAAAACCAGAAAGATATGGAAAATGCAAGTATGGAGGAGCAAATACGTTTAATAGAAGTGCACAAGCATTTAAAAGCAATTGAACGGGAACTTACACAGAAAATAGGTACCGTTATTTTAAAATAATTTATTGCAGATCCATCTCCATCAGCATATCGCTGTAACTATATTGCAATAATTCTTCTTCATGTATATTCAGCGCATCCATATAAGCAGTACATTGTGCCTGCAATTCCTGTTCTGTTTTTTCGGGATGTAATAAATTACTGGCTTCTATTTCTACAAAAAAACCTAAGCCAACCACTTCATCGATATGAAATTTTACATTTTCAATGAAGAAAATTTTTCTTTTTTTATCAACCACAATTTTTTTACCAATTGCACGGGTTAACATATCTAACAGTATATTACTGTCTTTTACCTGTACCAATTGAAAATAAGATGGTTTGGGGCCTGACTGATTGGAGCGTTCATAATAAATAAGATTATTTTCAATATTTCCCTGACGCAATTTCAGTCTGCCGTTTTCAACCTTAAAATAAGTATCTTTCTGAAAGTCAATACCTTTAAAATCAGCACCTGCACCAATTAAAAATGCTTCCACTTTTTCGGGGTGAAAGCATTTTGCTTTAATTTCTATATTAATAAATGCCATAATTTATTTTTCGAGCGGATTTTTCTTACCCGCCATTAATTTTTCAATAACAGCTTCCAGCCTGCGCTGCCTGGTATCTTGTTTTTTTGCCCCTTCAATCCAGCTTACATATTCTTTTTGATGAGAAACCGGCAATGCAGCAAAAATTTCTTTTGCTTTTTTATGTTTCGTAAAAATTTTTTCTAATTCAACAGGCGGCACAATTAAATTCTTATCAAAATCAATTCTCTTTTTGGTTTCTTTTTTTGGTTCATTTTCAACCACACCGCTAACAGAAACAACGGTTTCTTCAACCACAACGGCAGAGGCAAGTTTTTTAAACCGCATCGCACTCCATACATGGTCAATTTCTACCTGATCAATTGTTTCATACCCTTTATCGGTTAAACAGGCCCAACTGCAATCTCTGTTTAAATCACTTACAATTTTGCTGGTTTGCTTTGGAAATGCTATCCAAAGTTTGCTTTCCATGTGTAAAGCTGCAAATACTTCTTTTAAAATAGTATTTAACTGGCAAATATTAATGGCAAAAATGAGTGCAAAATCAACCTTTTTCGACTTTAATAAAGGTGTAACATTTTTAGCGTAAGATAGCTTAACGAATTGTTTTTCAATGGAAGAAGGCAGTCCTTGTATAAGAATTGCCCTTTCATTATTTAATTCTAACTTTTCAAATAAACTCTGATTTGACATGCCTAAAACAAATTTCAGGTGATGTAATTGGGAGATGAACAGGATTGCAAAATTAATGAAAATAATCTGTTTTTGCCGATATTTTTAAGAATGAATCTTAAACAGGACAAATATTTACCGATTATTACCGACCTAATTACCTGATACCGGATGATAATAGGTTAATGCTTCGGGCATTAAAGCCTCTAATTTTTGAATTCTGTCTGCATCTGCCGGGTGATCGCTCAGGAAAACGGGTGGTTTGGCGCCTCCTAAAGCCTCCATTCTTTTCCAAAATGGTATCGCTTCCCGAGGGTCATATCCTGCCATTGCAGCGAATATGAGGCCATAATGATCGGCCTCATATTCCTGTTTTCGTGAGTTGGGTAATAAAACACCTACCTGAGCGGTAGGGGCATATACCTGATTAAATAAATTAACTGCTCTTGTATTGGTTGCCAAAGCCACATTTCCGGCTACTTCAATACCTTGTGCTAAAAGTTGCTGGCTCATTCTTTCACGACCGTGCCCTGCAACCGCATGGGTAATTTCGTGCCCTAAAACAATGGCTAATGCGGTTTCATTTTGCGTAACCGGTAAAATTCCGGTATATACTACCACTTTTCCACCGGGCATACACCAGGCATTAATTTCTTTACTATCTACCAAATTAAATTCCCAATGATAATTTTTCAGTGCGTTGGGTTGTCCATGTTCCGTATAATATTTCTGAATGGCTTCGGCAATTCTATGCCCTACCCTTTGTACCATTTCTGCATCTTTAGTAGTTGCAGGCACTACTTTATTAACCGACAAAAAAGATTGATATTGTGTAATAGCCATTGCCTGCACATCACTTTCAGGCACCAAACTTAACTGACTTCTTCCGGTAATAGAATTTCGGCTACAACCACTTATTGCCAGCATAAGTATACCAGAAAATGCAAAGAAATAATACTTTTTTAAAGCATAAAATAGATGCGCTGCTTTCATATAAATTTTTATTTAAAATAAAATCACATAATATTTTTAAATTATTTATATTTTTAGTTACGGTATTACGGCTCATACACTAATCAAACTAATGCCGAAGCGCATATATTCGCAGAATTGACAGAAAAATGATGTGCAATATAATTACACATAAAGTGAGGTATAGCAGTGCAATAGAATTATTCATTCCTTTTTTTTCGCCTGTCTCTGTGTTTCAGAATAGGAACTTTACTCTCAGTACCCTTTATCATACGCGAAATATTTTTTTGGTGCGTTAAAATGATCATCAGGGCTACAATTACAGCAAATATGCGGTACAAGGTTTCTTTTTCATTAAAAATAAAAAGTATTAAAACCATAAAAGCAACACCTGCCAGTATGGAACTTAAAGAAACAAAACGAGTTAAATACAATACAATTAAAAACACGCCTATACAACTTACTGCAACAATGGGTTGAATGGCCAATGCCATACCAAACAAAGTAGCTACACCCTTCCCTCCTTTAAATCCGGCCCAAATGGGGAAAATATGGCCAAGTACTGCAGCCAATCCTAATCCAATCATTAAATTGGTACGATGCAATTCATTGGTTAAATATTCAGGGTAAAGTATATAGAGCGAAGTAGCAACAACGCCTTTCAACATATCCATTATCATCACAAAAGTGCCCCATTTACTGCCCAGCACTCTGTAGGTGTTGGTAGCACCGGCGTTACCGCTGCCATAATCCCGAATATCGATTCCAAAAAAACGTTTACTTACCCAAACTGATGTAGGAACAGAACCAATTAAATAGGCTGCTATGATGAGTATGATCTCTTTCATTTGTACAAATGTCTTCTATTACAAGTTAACCACAGGTGTTATAAATAATTAAATTAAGAATTTATATATACTACACTGTAATTTATTGAAATTGGGATGCCAAATATAAACTTCCTTCCTTAAAAAATCAGAATTATTTCATATCGAAAATTAGTTAGAAAAATTATGCTTCAAATAAAAAAGTAATCCATCCATCTTTTTCCAATAATGCTTTTTGCTGCCAGGTTGATTTTTGATGAATGATGCTTTCTATTTCTGCTGCATCTGATACCAATAAACCACTTAATAAAATTAAGCCTTTTGATGGTAAATTTTTGATAAAATGATCAAGGTTATCTAAAATAATATTTCTGTTAACATTGGCTAAAATAATGTCAAATTGTTTTTCTGTGGCTGCTGAATTAGCTTGCTGAATGGTGCAATACTTTGTTTTGTTCATTTCAAAATTTTCAGCTGCATTTTGTATGCTCCATTCATCACAATCCACTGCATTTATAGAATTTGCCCCCAATTTTTCGGCCAAAATGGCTAAAATACCGGTTCCTGTTCCAAAATCGAATACTGTTTTTTGGTTAAAATCAATTTGCCGCATCAAGTTAAGTACCAAATAAGTAGTGGGATGATGACCTGTTCCAAAACTCATTTTAGGCGTAATAATAATCTCATGCTCCACATGTTGAATTGCAGGATGAAAGTCGGCTCTTATTCCTAAAAAATTATCCATCACAATGGGTGAAAAATTGGCTTCCCAGTTGGCATTCCAGTTTTGTTCAGGCACTTGTTCAATGGTAAAATGTACGGCATATTGATGTAATAAAGCTGTTAAAACTGGTTCATCAAAATCACTGTCAACAATATATGCCAATAAGTATCCGGCATTTTCTTCAAAACCATCAAAGCCTAAGGCTTCCAGTTGTGCAATAAAGATTTCTGTTAGGTCAGCATCAAGTAATTGTATCTTCACTTTTGTGTAAACCATTGTGTATATATTAGTTTTTATTTCAAAAAAAAGCTGCCTACTATAACAGTAAACAGCTTTGTGCTAATAACAATTTAAAAAGTTATTGATTATTCAATGCATCGTCGGCCTGTTTGTTATTAGCATCAGGTTTGGGCATTAACACTTTACGGCTTAGTTTAAACTTACCGGTTTTGTTATCAATACCAATCAATTTAACTTTTAGTTTGTCTCCTTCTTTTAAAACGCCATCTAAATTTTCCAGACGTTTCCAGCTAATTTCACTAATGTGCAATAAGCCTTCTTTTTTGGGAAGAAACTCAACAAAAGCGCCAAACTCTTTAATTCCTTTTACCACTGCATCATAAACTTCACCTACTTCAGGTACCATCACAATGGCTTTAATTTTGGCTACAGCTTTCTCCAATCCTTCTTTATTTGCAGAGAATATACTTACCTCGCCGGTATTACCAACTTCCTCAATATTAATGGTAGTGCCGGTTTCGCGTTGTAATTCCTGAATAACCTTACCACCAGGGCCAATAATGGCGCCAATAAATTCTTTGTCAACAATTATTTTTTCCATTCTTGGTGTATGCGGTTTTACTTCAGGACGAGCAGCAGGAATAGCAGCATACATTGCATCCAGAATATGTAACCTTGCAGTTTTAGCCTGATTCAATGCTTCACGCATTAACTCCATACTTAAGCCGTCAATTTTTATATCCATTTGTACACCGCAAATACCCTCACGAGTGCCTGTTACTTTAAAATCCATATCGCCCAAATGGTCTTCATCTCCTAGAATATCGGTAAGAATGGCATATTTGTTATCGCTTGAACGGGTAATTAAACCCATTGCAATACCACTCACATGTTTTGGGATAGGTACACCTGCATCCATCAGTGCCAAAGAACCCGCACAAACTGTAGCCATAGATGAGGAGCCATTTGATTCTAAAATATCGCTCACAATACGAGTGGTATAAGGATACTCATTACCTGGCATCATTTGTTTTAATGAGCGCATGGCTAAATTTCCATGCCCCACTTCTCTTCTACCCGGACCACGCATAGGTTTTATCTCGCCGGTTGAGAATGGAGGGAAATTGTAATGCAAAATAAATTTAGAGTAGTCTGATTTAGCTGCACTTTCAATTAACAACTGGTCTAATGGCGTACCCAGTGTTACAGTAGTGAGTGATTGTGTTTCGCCGCGGGTAAAAAGCGCTGAGCCATGCGGTGAAGGTAAAACATCAACCTCCATGGCAAGCGGGCGAATTTCTGTAAGCTGGCGGCCATCTAATCTTTTTCTCTCATCCAGCATCATATTCCGCACCAACTCCCATTGCAAATCATCAAAATATTTTTTTGCTAATGATTTGATGTTGTCATCCGCAGTTTCACCTAAATGTTCTATTAATGCTTTCTTCAGGTTGGTAAAAGCTTCTGAACGTTGATCTTTACTGCTGGCACTTCTGGCTATTTCTAATATTTTCTCAGCACAGAAATCATGTACTTGTTTTTGAAGATTTTCATCCTGTAAAGGTTTAGGATAATCTCTTTTAGCAGTAATTCCCTTTTTATCTCTTAATTGTTTTTGTGCTTCAATTTGAACACGAATGGCATTATGCGCCAATTCCAACACTTTTACCAAATCTTCTTCCTGACACTCTTTTGCTTCACCTTCCACCATCATCAGGTTTTTTTCTGTAGCTGCTACAATAAAATCCATATCAGCCTGCTCAATTTCTGTTCTTGCAGGGTTAATGATATAATTACCATTTACTCTGCCCACCCTTACTTCAGAGATAATTTCTTTAATTGGAATATCAGAAACAGCCAAAGCTGCAGATGCTGCCAAACAAGCTAAAGCATCGGGCAATACTTCTTTATCTGAAGATATAAGGGTGATTAACACCTGCACATCGCATAAATAATCTTCGGGAAATAAGGGTCTTAATGCACGGTCAACCAACCGTGATATTAAAATTTCGTAATCACTCAATCTGCCTTCCCTTTTGAAAAAAGAACCGGGAATACGACCGGCTGAACCAAATTTCTCCTGATAGTCAACACTTAACGGAAAAAAAGACTGCCCTTCTTTTGGTTCTTTATTGGCAACAACTGTTGCTAACAGGATACAATTACCCTGACGAACGGTAACCGCACCATCTGCCTGACGTGCAAGTTTACCCGTTTCTATAACCACTTCGGCACCACCGGGCAAATTAAAGCTTACTTGAATAGGTTGTGATAACATAATACGTTGATTTGTATTGAAATTTAGCCGGCCTGTTAATATATGGCATGCAATTAAATTGCAATAGATGATAAATAGTAAATACAGGTAACTGCTTTAAAAAAAGCTATTCCCAACCGAATAATTTACAGTCAGGAATAGCTTTAAAAACATGTCATTTTATTTTCTAAGCCCTAATTTTTCAATTAAAGCCCTGTAACCAGTCAAATTGGTTTTTTGCAAATAAGCCAATAAACGTTTTCTTTTACCAACCAGTTGCATTAAACCGCGCTGGGTAGAGTGGTCTTTTTTATTTACCTGCAAATGAGCACTGATTTGAGCAATACGCTCAGTAAGCAAAGCTATTTGACCTTCAATAGAACCGGTATTGGTTTCTTTTCCGGCAAATTGGGTTAAAATAGTAACTTTTTTTTCTTTTGTGATTGGCATCTCAATTTCTTTTTTGCGTCTTGATTATTTTTTCTGAAATATTGTGGCGGCAAAGGTAATAATTATTTTCTAAAATATTAGCAGCCTGTTTTATTTTATTATGTGCTTTGCAGAAATATATTTGAACATAGGATATTTAAAGAAAACAAAACCCAAAAACAGACGGAATGATATATTTGCTGCCTAACCTTAACCTGACAAATTGACCAGGATCTATTTTACAGTTACCAATTCATTAGTGTATGATCAGCGTATGCAACGAATATGTACCTCGCTGGCTAACAATGGTTATGCAGTTACTTTAATTGGCCGTAAATTAAAAAGTGATCCATTGCCGGGAAAAACAGCTTACCGCAACATCCTGCTAACCTGTTTTTTTTCAAAAACGATTTTATTTTATGCTGAGTACAATATTCGGCTGTTTTTTTATTTACTTACCCAAAAAATGGATATAATCTGCGCTATTGATGCAGATACCCTATTGCCCTGCCTATTTTATTCCCAACTTAAAAAAGTAAAAAGAGTGTATGATGCACATGAATATTTTTCAGAACAAAAAGAAATTGTAATCAGAAAGCGGGTACAATGGGTATGGCAATGCATTGAAAAATGGTGCATTCCGCAATTTAAAAATGGCTATACTGTGAATGAGTTGTTGCAAGTAGCTTTTCAAAATAAGTTTGGCGTTAACTATACCATCATCAGAAATCTGCCTGTACAACCTGCTGATTATCCATCCAACAATACACCATTGGCAAATACAAAAGTAATTCTTTACCAAGGAGCAGTGAACCATGGCAGGTGTTTTGAAACCTTAATTCCTGCCATGAAGCAGGTGAATGCACAGTTATGGATTATTGGCACCGGAAATTTTTTTGATACAGCCAAACAATTGATTGAAGCACATCAGTTACCCCAAAAAGTGATACTAACCGGTGCACTATTACCGGAAAAGCTCAAGAAAATTACACCCGGTGCGTATTTGGGCTTAACCCTGTTTGAAGCAAATGGCCTCAATCAAAAACATTCGCTCGCCAACAGGTTTTTTGATTACATCATGGCAGGCATTCCACAAATTTGTGTGAACTTTCCGGCTTATGCTGCCATTCAACAAAAATACCCCGTAACATATATGGTAGATGATACCCATGAAGATACTCTGGCAGCAGCAATGAACAAGTTATTGAATGATACTGTTTTGTATAATCAGTTACAACAACAATGCTATATAGCAAGAAAGGAACTGAATTGGCAAAAAGAAGAAATTAAATTATTATTATTTTGGAAAAACATTTGCATATCATAGATTTTACAGTACCCTACCCTGTTACACATGGCGGATTGTTTGACCTTTTTTACAAATTACCTGCTTTGCAACAACAGGACGTTCAAATACATTTGCATTGTTTTTTATATAACAATATGCAGCAGGATATTCTGAAGCAATTTTGCAACACTGTTCATTATTATCCTCGCTTAACCGGGCATCAGGCACTATCCATGCAATTACCACATATTGTTAGCAGCAGGGTAAATGAAGACTTGTTGCAAGCATTACTGCAAAATGATTACCCAATTTTAATGGAGGGCGTTCACTCTACTTATTTACTGAAGGATAAACGCTTTAATGCAAGAAAAAAATTTGTTCGCATTCATAACATCGAGCATTTGTATTATCGGGATTTAGCCAATACCAGTCATTCCTACTTAAAAAAAATGTATTATTTAAGAGAGAGCCGACTTTTAAAAAAATATGAAGCATCTATTGTAAATGAAGCCAATGCCTTTTGGGGTGTTACTCATCAGGATGTAAATTTTTTCAGAGAACAGTTTCATTGTACTACTATCGATTATCTACCGGTGTATTTACCCGATACATGGGTTGTTAAAACACTTTCAGCCATGGGTAGTTATTGCCTTTATCAAGGCGATCTCAGTGTTTCTATTAATGAACAGGCGGTATTGTGGTTATTAAAAAATGTTTTCAGTAAAATCAAAATTCCGTTTGTAATAGCCGGCAAAAATCCATCTCAATTACTCCAATCAAAAATTTATCAATATACCCATTGCTGTCTGGTAAGTAATCCTACTGAAAAAGAAATGCAGGATATGATTGCAAAAGCACATATTCATGTAATTTATGCTGAAAGTGATGCTGGCATTAAACTCAAATTGCTCAATGCACTTTTTAACGGAAGGCATTGCGTAGCCAATGCTGTGAGCATAAAAGGAAGTGAACTGGAAACACTTTGCCATATTGCATCGGATGCAGACAGCTTTTGCCAGGTTATTTCAAATTTATTCAACGCTCCTTTTAGAGCAGATTGTACCGTTATGCGAAAAGCAGTATTGGAAAAAATGTTTAACAATACAAAAAATGCACAACAGCAAGTGCAATGGATTTGGGGCGAATAAAAATTAGATGGTGTTGTTTTTAAAATGAGGATACACCTTTAGCATCTTATAATAGGCTGTAGTACATAAATAATGTAACGCAGCCATGTGTTGTGCATGATGCAAATCAGTACCCAATAAATCTATTAATTGAGCTGTTAACAATTTTTCTGCTGCTTGCTTTACATGCTTACCATAGTATCCGGTTAGTGAAAGTGCATTTAACTGTAGCCAGCAACCCTTTTCTTTCCATTGTTCATATTTATTCATTTGTTTATGATAATAATTGTATCGCTCAGGATGCGCCAAAACAGGTTGATAACCATCCAGAATTAATTGAAATACACATTGTTCCAGATAAGGGGATGGTGCTAAATAACTCATTTCAATTAAAATAATTTTTTTTTCACCGAAACAAAGAAATGGTTTCTTTTTTTCAACTGCTTCTACAAAATTTTCATCGGCCATGTATTCTGCTGCAGCTTCCACCTGCATAGCAATATTGTTTTCATTCAATACACGCTTCACTTTCTCCAATGCGGGTAAAATGGTA
Source organism: Hydrotalea sp. GW822-HT8A01 (assembly GCF_058798575.1). Classification (NCBI taxonomy): domain Bacteria; kingdom Pseudomonadati; phylum Bacteroidota; class Chitinophagia; order Chitinophagales; family Chitinophagaceae; genus Hydrotalea; species Hydrotalea sp. GW822-HT8A01. The sequence continues at coordinate 2,617,732 of NZ_CM179506.1, read as the reverse complement.
GTTGGTTTATTAGGATATATATTTCCTAAAATATGAGGAGTACAAATTATTTTTTTATATCCCAACTGCTGCATTTGCTGCAGTAGTTCAATAGAATCGTTGATACTTTTTGCACCATCATCTACCCCCGGTAAAATATGATTGTGCAAATCAGTTTGCAGAAAAGAAAAATCGCCCAAAACCTTTTTTTTGAATATTGAAAACATAACAGCGTTGTAAAAAGAGAATAATAGCTTGATTGACCTTTCAAATTTAAGTGATGTCTTTTAATTTCTTAGCAGGATTGCCTACATACACACCCGGGCGGGTGATAGATTTTGTTACCACTGCACCTGCACCGATTACTACACCGTCACAAATAGATACCGGTAATATAGTGGCATTGCTGCCAATAACTACATGATTACCAATATTCGTTTTTTTCCATAAATTTTTATTGCCTTCAGCTGGCCGGTCATTTACAAAAACATCATTAATAAACATGACGCCATGCCCTATAAAACAATGATGACCTATTGTTACCATTTCGCAGATAAAACTATGTGATTGAATTTTTGTGCTGTGTTCTACTATTACATTTTGCTGAATTTCCACAAATGGCCCTATAAAACAATCATTCCCAATAAAACAATTGTACAAATTACAAGGCTCTACAATTTGAACATTTTTTCCAAACTGAACATTGTGAATGGCAACTTTTTTAGAAATAAATGGCATATATCTGTAAGTTTCTACTTGCTTTATAATTTTAAAGTTACTGTAATGAAAATTAATGATAAGATACAGCTATAGCCTATTTTTTTTATAAAGTTAATGCACCATCCTATTTTTAGCAATCACCCCTTGAATAGTATAGCGATGCATTAAAAAAATTTGTTTTAAAAAGAATTATGCTGAATGCATTTGTGAATACTTTCTATTAATGCAACTGTTTGCATGGCTTCCTCATTTTGTATAATGGATGCTTTATTGTGCAGTAATATTTCTATAAAATGGGCATACACTTTATCATGATTACGTATTGAACCCTGATAACTTCCATAGTCATTCGCTTCGGCAGATGTTTCAGTGCAGGCAATATCTCCATGCTTCAAGGTTTGGAATGCAATATTGTCTAAATATTTTCCACCAATTTTAATAATACCGTTTTCTGCATTCAGTAATATGGAACCCTCGGCATTTTGCTGAAAAGCATTAATACTGTAATGAATACTGCCCAGTGCACCATTGGCAAACTGCAACTGCGCAACACCGGTATCTTCAAATTCAATGATGTTTTGATGTGCCAGATTGGCTGCTGATGCGGCTACAACTTTCACATCACTACCCATAAACCACAATAAAATATCAATAAAATGACTAAACTGTGTAAACAAAATTCCACCATCTAATTGTTTTGTTCCGCGCCATTTACTTTGCATATAATACGCCTCGTCCCGATACCATAAACAATTTAAATGAACAGAATAAATTTTACCCAATAGTGCCTGTTCAATGGCATGTTTAACTGCTAACACAGGTGGATTAAAGCGATTTTGCTTTACCACCATTAACAATTTTCCTGCCTGCGAAGCTGCATCAATCATTGCACGGCAATCCATAGCAGAAAGTGCCATCGGTTTTTCTACCAGTACATGAAACCCTGCATGTAAGCCCTGTATTGCCTGAGGAGCATGTAAAGCATTCGGCGTGCAGATTACCAATACTGCTGCATTTTTACATGCTGTAAGCAAATCATTCAAACAACCAAATGCCTTACAATGATATTGTTCTGCGAGTTGTTTGGCTTTGCTTTCATCCACATCACAAACGCCTTCCAATTTACCAAACTGATGCATCAGAGCAGCATGCCGAACACCAATATTTCCGCATCCAACCAAAATAAACTTTACAGATGTCATGATAAAAAATTAAGCGTCGATTAAACCCTGCTTAAACAACATTTCTATGAATTCTCTTACAGCACCTTCACCTCCTTTTTTCTCGAGATGAATAATGCCTTTTATATTTTTAACCTGCTCGACTGCATTAGCGGGGCATGCTGCTACTCCTACTGCTTTCAAAAGTTCAATACAATTAATATCATCACCAACATAAGCAGTTTCTTTCATGGAAATACCTTCTTTTTCACATATTTCTAAAGCTGCATCTAATTTATTGCCGAAACCTCTACCCTGATAAACATAATCAATCTTTAATTTTTCGGCCCTGCGTTCTACAATTTTAGTTGCTTCGGTAGTAATAATGCCTGTTTTAACACCCGCCTTGGTTAATAAATTAAAACCCATCCCATCGTGGGTATTGAATTTTTTAAATTCATCGCCACTTTCAGTATAATACATGCCTGCATCGGTCATTACTCCATCTACATCTGACAAAAACAACTTAATTTTTTTATACATAAAATATTTTTAATACATCATTGTATGGGCAACAGGTATTCAATTGAAAATTCAACCACCAAAACCTGTCCAAGTGTATCTAACTGAACATATACTTTTTTCTTGCCGGTTCGTAATACTTCACCTTCATTATCCATAAAAATACCGCCTTTAATTTTTACCCTTGTTTTTTCTTTTAATGCCTGCATTCCGGTTACCTGAATAGTTGTTCCGGGCATCAATAAATATTGTTTGATGATTTCTATTTCCTCATCTCTTATTATGGCAGGTTTGCCCAAATAATGAATAAAATTGATGATGCCATCTGTATCTAAAACAGCAATACGTTCCATTTCATTAATCCTGACAAACACGTAAGAGCGGAATAATGGCACTTCTATAATTTTTTTTCTATCCGACCATTGCCGTTCTACTTTCTGTACCGGGCACCAACTTTCAATTCCTTTCTGTAATAAAATATTATCTGATTTTTTTTCCCACCGGGGTTTAGTATACACTGCATACCATTTTCTTTCTCTGGATAACATAGTGCTTTGCATTCAATTACAAATGTAAGATTAGTTCTTTTTTCAAACACTGCTATCCAACAATCCCTTGAATGTTTTAAAAAGAAAGGGGTTGCTGTTGAATAGCAACCCCCAAATATTTTTTTGTGTTTTAATGTTGCTTCATGGCTGTTTGTGCCTTTCCGGCATCAATCATATCTGCAATTACTTTTGCTGACTGGTAGATGTACATATCTTTTGTACGATCTTTTAACCACTCCTGGTATCTTTTTCCTTTGGCTGTATCGGAATTGTTGTAATACATATCCTTATCAGATGGAAGTACCTGCAAATCCATTGGCGTTTTTAATTTCAATAAATTATTGTCTTGTTCTGCAGTTGCAATAATTTGTTGCTGATCCTTTTTAAATACAACATAATTCAACTGAACCGGCGCATCTGTTTTTTGTGCCAGCCATTTTGTATTGTTGTTGATCAAACTAAAGGTTTTATCGGCCTGAATAGCTTGATTTTCTTTTTGGATAAGTGCATTGCGGTCATAATTCTCCTGCCAGGTTTGAAAAGCAGCTTTTGCAATTTCATCCCAAGGCAATGCAGATGGATTATCTTTTTCACGCATTTTCATATAATCATACAAATCAGGGATGATTACATCGGGTGTAACACCTTTTAATTGTGTTGAGCCACCATTAATTCTGTAAAATTTCTGAAAAGTTAATTTCACTGCACCATTTTCAGTTCTGCCCGAAAAATTATCCAATGGTTTACCCAACGGAACATTTTTTTGAACGGTACCTTTTCCGTAAGAGCGGCTTCCAATAATAATACCTCTTTTGTAATCCTGAATGGCTGCGGCAAAAATTTCGCTGGCAGAAGCACTTCCTTCATTAATCATAACAGCCAATGGGCCATCGTATAAAACGGAATTATCTCTGTCAGTTAATACTGTTGAGCTGCCATCCTTATCCCGTACCTGAACAACAGGGCCCTGACCAATAAACAGACCCACCATTTGCACCACTTCATACAAAGAACCACCGCCATTAAACCTTAAATCCATCACAATACCATCAACATGCTGGTCTTTTAATTTCTTTATTTCTTTGGCCACATCTTCCGAGCTACGAGCACCATTTGCACGTTCAAAATCTGCATAAAACTCCGGCAAATAAATATATCCTATTTTTTTTCCATTTTGATTGATAACTAAACTTCTGGCAAATGATTCATCTAATACAACCTCACTTCTGATTAATGAAACCACTTTAATACTCCCGTCCGGATGTTTCACAGTTAATCTTACTTCAGTTCCTTTATCCCCTCTAATTAATTTAACAGCATCTGTAACATCATAACCTGCAATATCAACCGGTTCTGCATTGCCCTGGCCAACCTTTAATATAATATCATTGGCCATCAACTGACCGCTTTTCCAGGCTGCACCGCCATTTTGAATATTTACGATTTTAATATTTCCATCTGATTCTGTGAGCTGCGCACCAATACCAAAAAACCGGTTGCTCATCATTTCATCAAACTCTCTTTTTTCTATTGGAGGGAAATAATCAGTATGCGGATCCATCAGGCTGCAGATGGTGTTCAGAAATAAATTAAACCGTTCATCATCGTTAAATTTAACTTTAATGCGCTCAAAAATTTTATTTTCAGTTCGCAACACACTTTGCCTGGCCTCGGCCTCCAACTGGTGGTCGGTTTTATTTTTAATAGAATCAACCACAGCTTTCTGGCGCTGGTTTTGCAAATCATAAAACCGGTTAAGCGTAATATATTTCAATTTTTTATACCATCTTTCTTTTTTATCAGCTTCATTTCGGGGATAATCTAACTGATCTACATTGGTAATAATAGAATCCTGATTAGTAAAAGTGAATGGATGTGATAAAATTGACTTGTATAATTCTACAGTTTCAGCCACACGGGTATTATAAATGGCAGACACAGCTGGTACAAATGCAATGGGTGCACCATGAATTTCGTCATCAATGGTCGTGGAATATTTTTTTAATGCTTCAATATCTTTTTGAAGAAAAATGCTTTTATCATCATCAGCCCACATATCGGTTAAATATTTATTAAATACTTTTACGGAGAATGAATCATTGATTTTTTGCGGACTGTAATGTTCGGTTTCTAATAGTTGCCCAATTGTTACTAATAATTTTTGCTTTTGATTAATAGTGAGGTCATTTTTTGCGCTTAATGTAGTAAATGCTACAAAAGAAGCACCGAATAAAACCAATAATGCTACTAATACTCCTTTAGGACTCTTCATAAATTTTATAAAATTTTGCATATTAATCTTCAAAAATAGGTGAATTACAACTGTGGTAAAAGTAACGTTTCCCTATTAACAAAGGTTTTGGAATCTAAAACTTTCCATGAAATAAAAAATGTGTTTTGTGAAATGCTGAATTATCTTATTTTTGCAGCCCAATAAAACGGAGAGCGTAGCTCAGTTGGTTAGAGCGACAGTTTGTGGCACTGTAGGTCGTGGGTTCGAGACCCATCGTTCTCCCAGCCCTCCTTCCATGAAGGAGGGTTTTTATTTTGAAAACAATACTATGCATACCTGGTATTACCTGCTTCCTATCATTACCGCACTAACCGGTTGGTGTATTAATAGTATTTTATTAACATATTTATTTAGACCTTACCAACTCAAAAAGGTACTTTTCTTTTCCATACAAGGCATTTTGCCTTCAAAAAAAGAAAAAATATCCGTTTTATTAGCCCAGCATATTATTGAACAATTACCCATAGAAAGCATTATAAAAAAAAGTACATCGAAAGAAAGTATTGAAAACATGATGCCTTTGGCTGAAAGTGCCATTGATGAATTTTTAAGAAAAAAATTAGTGGAAAAAATGCCCATGCTGTCAATGTTTGTCAGCGACCGATTAATTAACGAATTGAAAAAAATTTTTATTGATGAGCTAAACACCCTGCTGCCTGCCATGATAACGAAGTACATGCAACAGTTCAATAATAAAGAACAATTAACACAACTATTGCAGGAATATTTCAAAAAGATGGACAACCAAACAATAGAAATGGTGATTCGTAAAAATACACCTGTTGTTGCAGTTTTTCAGTGGTGGGGAATGATAAGTGGTTTTTTGATCGGCTGTATCCAACTTTTGCTGCTTTATAGCATTTCATCGGTACATTAAGGCTTTTCATCGGTAACTGTGTTGAACTTATTCCATTCAAAATTGTCTTATTACCGTTTATATATACTTAGCACATTTTATATAAAAACGTAATTGAAATTTGCAATTGAAATTTACAAACACCATGAGGAAAATTACCTTAACACTTAGCTTCACTATTATTGTTGTAATTGCATACAGCCAGTTTCCGGCAGGCAGGCCCGGTGGCGAAGGAATGGGCGGCCAAAATATAAATATTGGCCATTTTTATGGAAAACTTGTAGACGCCAAGACCAATAAGCCCATTGTAGATGCAACCGTACAATTGATTGGAAACAAATTTGATACAGTTACTAAAAAAATGAAGGAAGTAATTTTGGCAACTGTATTAGCCAAACCAAATGGCGATTTTAGCTTAGAAAATTTACCAGTTTTTGGAACTTTTAAATTATCAGCAACTGCAATTGGTTATAAAGCCTTATCACAAAATTTATCATTTGGTATTAAATTTCCAGCAGGAGGTGCTACTCAGGATCCCAATTTTATGCAACAAATGCTGGGTATGGTAGATAAAGATTTGGGTAATCTTAAAATGGAATCTGAATCAAACGATTTGGGCAATGTAACCGTTTCCGCTCCTATTAAACAACAGTTTGAACTGGGTATTGACCGCAAAATTTTTAATGTAGATAAAAACTTAGAAAGCACCGGGCAAACCGCAACAGAGGTAATGAAAAATATACCTTCTATAAATGTAGATATTGATGGAAATGTTACTCTAAGAAATGCTACACCAACCATTTTTATAGACGACAGGCCCACTACACTTACTTTAGATCAAATACCTGCTGACATTATTGATAAAATTGAAATTATTACCAACCCTTCTGCTAAATATGATGCTTCCGGTGGCAATGCCGGTATTATAAATATTATTTTGAAAAAGAATAAAAAAATCGGATATAATGGCGGATTTAGAACAGGTGCAGACTCTTATGGTAAATTTAACGGAGGTGGTGATTTCAATGTTCGTCAGGGTAAAATTAATGCCTTCGTAAATTTTAGTTATAACCAGAGAAAATTCAAATCAAACGGCACCACTGATCAGAATAATTTCTTCAATCCTCCCAGTAATGTATACTCCACTCAGGATGCTGTAAACAATGGTGAATTTAAGTTTATTCGCGGTGGATTTGATTATTTAGCCGATAACAGAAATACCATTACCATTGCAGGTAACTATGTAAAAGGCCAATTCAATTCGAATACTACTCTAAATTCAGACTCTACAATTAGTTCTATTTATGCCGCCAATAACCAAGGCATCAGTAATGCAGACCGTAGTTTTGAAAACAAAGGTGCACAATTAGGCTATAAACACAATTTTGCCAAAAATGGAGAAAACCTTACTGCTGATTTAAATTACAATGCGAGTACCAATTATAGTAATTCGAATAATAATATCTATACTTATTTCCCAAATACATCTACACAAAAACAACCACCATTGCTGCAGCAAACCCTAACAGATGGTTCTCAGAAATATTATACTATACAATCAGATTATGAGAATCCAATTTCAGACAGCAAAAAGTTTGAAGCAGGCGTAAGAGCAGCTATCAGAGACTTTGGAAACAATAGCACCCAGTTAAAGTACAACAACAATACCGGCAATTATGATAAATTACCCGGTATCAGCAACAATTATAAATTCAATGACCAAGTGTATGCCGCATATGTTAATTACAAAGGCAAAATCAACAAATTAGGCTATCAAATTGGTTTGAGAGCAGAAAGCTCCAGTTACACCGGAACTTTATTAAACGTAAATGGCGCAGATTCTTCTAATTTTTCTGTTAAATATCCGGTTAGCTTATTCCCCAGTGCTTTCTTAACCTACAAATTAACAGATAAGCAGGATGTACAAATTAATTATTCCAGAAGAGTAAACAGGCCCAACTTCTTTCAGTTAATTCCATTCCCTAATTACAGTAATTATCCTGTTTCTGTAAGTGTGGGTAACCCGGTATTAAACCCTGAATTCACCAATTCAATGGAGTTATCTTATAACAATGCTTACAAACCAAAAGCCAATTTTCTGGCAACAGCTTATTTTAAATACACCACCAATTTAATTACGCAATACATATACAGAGGCAAAGACCAGTTAAACCCCAATACTTCCGACAGTATTTATTATTCAACCTACATTAATGCTAATAGCGGTATATCTTATGGTTTGGAATTAACCAACAATATGCCTGTAACCAAGTGGTGGGATTTGTTGCTGAATCTAAATTTATTCAATTCAAAAATTAATGCCAATAATATCAATGCCAATAATGGCAATGGCGAAGTGGCATTAGCTACCAATTCTATATTGAGCTATTTTGCTAAAATAAACAATAATTTTAAATTAGGAAAAGGTTACTCTCTTCAAATCAGTGGCAACTATCAGTCAAAAACTGTTTTGCCCCAAAGTAATAATGGTGGAGGCGGTGGGCCATTTAACCAGGTTCAAACAACAGCGCAAGGCTATTTATTACCACGCTGGAGCATGGATGCTGCCATTAGAAAAGACTGGACATGGAAAAAAGGGCAAAGCGGCTCTTTAACACTGGGTATGAATGATATATTTAGAACAAACTATCAGGAATCATTTTCAGAACAAACCGGTTTATTTAATCAGGATAACAGACGCATCAGCAACCCGCAAATTTTGCGTTTAACATTCAGTTATCGCTTCGGGAAATTTGATGCCAGCCTGTTTAAAAGAAAAAATTTGAAATCAACCCCCGATACCGGCAGCATGGATATGATGGGTGGCGGCAACTAAATAATTCCACTACCAATCGAAATGTATACAAGGGGCTGCTTCATTGCAGCCTCTTTTATGTGCACTATCAATTCAGTAGAAAAAAACATGATTAATTTTTGAAAACCGGATATCTCCTATTCAATTCTCAAGTTTCAATAGGTAAAAAATTCTGCTTCTTTGCTCAGAAACGGAATGCCCTACTAATTTTGTATGCAAATCAAACCATACCTTTGCAGCATTCAATCAATATGAAATATTTATTATTCATTTTTACATTGGTATTGATATCCTGCCAATCCAATAAAAATTACCCCGCAGCAGAAAATGCTTTTGATGCAGGCAGGGAATTTATTGATGCTTATTTAAAAGGTGATTTTAAAAAGGCTAATTTTTACATGCTGCAGGATGCTGAAAATAATGCTATCCTAAGAAAAGTTGAAATAACATACAAAAATAAGCCTGCTGAAATCAGAAACCAATATCAAACTGCTTCAATTAATATAAATAGCATAGAAGATGTTGCGCCCACAGAAACCATTATTAATTATGCCAACTCGTACGATAATGTTGCGCATAAAGTAAAAGTAATTTTGAAAGACGGGAAATGGCAGGTTGATTTAAAATATACACTTGACGGTAATTTATAAAAAAGATAACCATTGAATATGATAACAGTACTTCACCCATGGCATGGCGTTCATTATGGAGAAAATGCACCCAGAGTTGTAACTGCAGTGATTGAAATTCCTCAAGGCAGCAGATGTAAATATGAAATAGATAAGCCCAGCGGTTTATTGAAATTAGACCGGGTAATTTATTCTTCATTTTATTACCCTGTCAATTACGGATTTATACCACAAACTTATGGCGACGACAAAGACCCATTAGATATTCTGGTCATTACCTCGCTACCTGTTACCCCATTAACATTGATGGAAGCTAAAGTGATTGGTGTAATGCAAATGATTGATAGTGGTGATGCGGATGATAAAATCATTGCCGTTGCTGCCAACGATCCAAGTGTAAACCATTATAACAACATTGAGGAATTGCCCCGGCATTTTTTTGATGAGCTCCGCCACTTTTTTGAAGAATATAAAAAATTAGAAAATAAAACAGTAGTAGTAGAGGAATTTGGCGATAAAACCAAAGCACTAAAAGTAATTGAAGAAGCGATAGAAGGTTATAAGATTAAATTCGGTAAATAACCCATTTTTTCACTTTCTTAATTCTATCGCTTAATCATACATGTGCATTCAATGACTATTTTAACCTTTACCTTACTTATTTTTTTAGGATCATTATTGGCAGGCTTTCTGGGCTCACTTACTGGTTTGGGTGGTGGATTTGTCATCATCCCCATGTTAACACTTTTATTTGGTGTAGATATACGGTATGCCATTGGCGCATCGTTAGTAGCAGTTATTGCAACATCATCAGGTGCAGCTGCTGCGTATGTTAAAGAAGGCATTACCAATATCAGACTGGGCATGTTTCTTGAAATTGCCACTACTACCGGAGCCGTTTTAGGCGCTTATGTTGCAGTGTATACACCTACTAATACAATCGCCATTATATTTGGATGTATCCTTATGTTTTCAGCATATGTTTCTTTACAAAAGAAAAGTGAAGCCATACAACAAACTGATAAAAGTAAATTAGCCAGAACTTTTAAATTAAATGGCACCTACCCTACACCTGAAGGCGAAATTGCATATACTGTAACCAATGTAGTTGGCGGTTTTTTTACAATGATTGGTGCAGGCTTACTATCAGGGTTGTTAGGCGTTGGTTCTGGCGCATTAAAAGTATTGGCGATGGATAATATTATGCGTATTCCTTTTAAAGTATCTACCACCACCAGTAATTTTATGATTGGTGTAACCGCTGCTGCCAGTGCCGGCATTTATTTATACCGAGGCTATATTGACCCGGGTCTTTGTTTTCCCGTTACATTGGGTGTATTAGGTGGTGCATGGATTGGTTCAAAATTTTTAACAAACGCCAAAACCAGCCGATTAAGAAATATTTTTGCCTTTGTAATTATTGCCATTGCGCTGGAAATGTTATACAACGGCTTTACAAAAAAATTTTAAACCATGCGTAAGATTCTACAAGATGATGATTTGGAATTTGCAATGGGTAATCTTTTAAGATTGGGCGTAATTATTTCATCCATCATTGTTGTAATTGGAGGTATCATTTACTTATACAAACATGGTATGCAAATTCCTGAGTATGCAACTTTCACAGGTGATAAAAGCATGTTTAATGCAGTTACAAAAATATTTAAGGGTCTAAAAGAATGGAAAGGGCAGGCTATTATACAATTAGGCATTATGGTATTGATTTTTACACCGATTGCACGAATTATTTTTTCTTTTATCGGTTTTTTAATTGAAAAAGATTTGCTATACATGTTACTCACTCTTATGGTACTTGCAATTATCACCTTTAGTTTATTAGCTGGTACCAATATTGTATGAAAAAAAGTAAAAGAATCTTTTTGATTTATAAATTCCTGAAACCTTATTTTTGCTAAAAATTCATCAAAATGGAAAATAAAACTTCAACCGGAAAATACTGGATATTATTTTTACTCTCTTTGGTGTTGATTATTTTTATGCTAATTTCTCCGGATGTACGTCCCTATTTCTGGTTGGCTTTACCATTGGTTTGCACATTTTTTGTAAAAGCGTTAGATGTTATATAAAATTTACCTCAACACCATTTCATTTTAAAGCGCCCAATACTTTCCCTATTCCCTGAAAGTTTTAATCAAGCGCAATCGGTGGGTACGCTTTGAATGCAGCGTTGATATAATTCCCATCGCATCAATTGCATCAATTTTTACATAACCCGATGCATGAATGATAGTGTGTGTATTGAATAAAATACCAACATGGGTAATATGCCCTTCTTCATTATCAAAAAATGCGAGATCGCCACAATTGGCTTCCTCCAAAAAACCAATACTTTTACCCAATGCTGCTTGTTGATAGGCATCTCTCGGTAAAACTATATTGAAAAGCTTAAACACCTGTTGGGTAAATCCGCTACAATCAATTCCAAAAACAGATTTTCCACCCCACAAATACGGTGTTCCCAAAAAAGCACGGGTAATTCGTTGAATATTTTGTTCCGTAAAATCAAAATGAGCGGGTGGTTTTGCCTCTTTAAATGAAATATCAAACGGAGGTAAGGATATACTTGTATCATTCCAGGTTGTACCCATACTCACTCTCGTTAACTGATTGTTGATGATTACCTCATTAATGGGTTGATGATGCCATCCGTATGTTTCGGGTAAAAATGCTGTTTCAACCAACTGTATTTGCTGGCACCAACCTTCATAACCATCATAATGGCATTTCACTTTTATAAAATCCTGTAATCGTTCTAATACCGTAACAGATTCTAAAAATAACAACTCAGTTACCATCTCACTTTTATGCGTAGGTTCTATTCTTACAGGTGCAACGGCTACTATACAAACTGCAAAACTCATTGAATCAATTTTTAGCAATTTATGGATTAAAGATAAATGCGCATCTAAATAAAAATGCTTATTTTAAAATTGTGAAGTTGAATAAATACCAACATATTAACGATGAAGCTTTGCTGCAAGAGTTTTATGCTGATGGCAATACAGAATGGATAGGTATTTTATTAGAACGGTACACCATACTCTTACTGGGTACCTGTATGAAATATTTAAAAAATCAGGAAGCAGCTAAAGATGCTGTTCAGCAAATATTTTTGAAAGTGATGACAGAACTGCCAAAATATAAAGTACAATATTTTAAAAGTTGGATATACATGATTGCCCGAAATTATTGCCTGATGCAATTAAGAGATAAAAAAATTACTTATACACTACAGGAAGAAGCACCACTACTTGAAGCTGAAGGTAATTTGGCTGAATTATTAGAAAAAGAAAAACTATTGCAATGCATTGAAAATGCGTTAGATGATTTAAATGAAGAACAAAAAAAATGCATAACCCTTTTTTATTTGGAAAAGAAAAGTTACAGAACCATTGCCGCAATAACCGGATACAGCATATTACAAGTAAAAAGCCATATACAAAATGGGAAAAGAAATTTAAAATTATTGGTTGAAAAAAAACAACAACATACACCATCGGGAAAACAGCCTGAATAGTATTTTACCAAAAGCTGATTTCATTTAAAGATGCGATACCATGACACAAAAAACAACTAAAACAAATAACCAGCTCCCAATTACTGAAGAAACAATTCTTCACTATCTTGAAGGCAATCTTTCAGATAGGGCCATGCATGCATTTGAAGAAGAAATGGAATCTTCAGCTTTTTTAAGAGAAGCCATAGAAGGTTTAGAAACTTTTACTGATAAAAAAGCGTTAAGAGTATCAGTAAAACAATTACAAAAACAATTACGAAGAAGAACAGAGCATACCAGAAAAAAAAGATACCAGTTTTTCCAACAACGTCAGTTTCAGAACATCATCCTTATTGTGGCATTACTCTTATTAATATTTCTTGGCGTTATTGTGGTTCATTTTTTAAAGCTTCACCCGTTATTAAAATAGTCAGACCGTATCAATAAGCTTACTGGCGATTTAGACCAATCTTATTTCATTTTAAACAACAATATTGAAAAATGTACCGACTTAAATTATGTATACCAATTAGCAGCTCTGCCTGAGAAGCAGCAGCTCTTGAATAAATTGTTCGATAGAAAGCTTTACTACTTTGAGGGGTGTTATCGAACTTTTTGGATAATGCCATTGTTCGCTCATAACTCATTGATACTCAAGGAAAAAAACCTCCTTGATATTCAAAAAAAAGGCGATTTCATCGCAAAAATCGCCTCAGGTGGACCTGAGGAGAATCGAACTCCTGTCCAAACATATTTACCATAAGTCTTCTACATGCTTATTTCATTATTAATTGTCGGCAATGAACCGGAAATGAACAAACCAATTCAATGCTTAGCTGTATATTCTTTTGCAATAGTCACAGCCTTCTATTGCAGCAACCTGTGTTTGTTTTGAGTCGGCGGCGGCACCTGGTAACAGATAAACCTGTGCGGCGGCCCGAATGACTGACTAATTACTAATTAGGCAGCCATGGCATACTGTGTATTGCCATTTAAAGTTTGAGTATTCAGATTTAAGTGCTAATTACCCAACGCACTGCATGCTTCCACTTACCGTAACCTATGCTGTCGAAACCAATACAGGCCCGGGTAGTTGAAAAAATCAAAGAACTTATTCAATTTCTTATACAAAGGTACTTTATTCTGTAAACACCTGCTATTTAAAATTTTAATGACTAAAAATTCGTAAAAAATCCAAGCCAAGTGCATAAGCCATTAAACTTAACAACAAAATCATGCCAACCATCTGCGCATACTCCATAAACTTATCGCCCGGCTTTCTTCCTGTAATCATTTCTACCAATGTAAACAAGGCATGGCCGCCATCTAAAGCTGGTATGGGTAACACGTTCATAAATGCCAGGATAATTGAAAAAATGGCAGTTAAGGTCCAAAATGACTGCCAGTCCCACACACCAGGGAATATACCACCAATACTTATTACACTTCCTAAAGAATCGTTTACTTTTACTTCTTTAGAAGTGAACAATAATTTAAGATTGCTAATATAATTAATGAGCGTACTGTAGCATTTTTCAATACCAACCGGAATGGCCTGTAAAAAAGAATATTTAATTTGCACGGTACCCAATACTTCGTCAGGTGTCTGAAAGCCAATACCGGATTTGATTTTAGGATTGGTATTATTTACAACAGTAGCCTGAATGGTATCAGTATTGTTTTGAATCAGGGTATACTGAATGGAATTTTTATTTTTTAAATCTTTCAAAACATCAAATGCCTGGTTGTTATACGAAACAGGTATTTGATTAATGGCAATAACCCTGTCGCCTTTATGTATAGCAGCATCACTGTTTATTTGTGTTCCGGGAAGCACGGTATCTACGATTAATGGAATACGAACATAGGTAAACCCACCCAGCTTATTTTTATTTAACTGTTCAATAAATCCGGGAGGTACATTTAAAATGGTATCTTTTCCATTTCTTTCAATGGTAATATTTGTAGCCTGGTTTAGAATAATTAATGAACCTACCGTTCCAATTTTTTCAACAGGTTTACCTGCTACTGCCACTATTTTATCGCCATCCTGCATTCCAATTTTTTTCCCAAGACTATCTACATACACCCCATATTTTAAATTCTGTGCAGGTATATATTTTTCGCCCCAGGTATACATAATACCAACAAAAATAACAATGGCCAATAAAATATTCACTGTTACCCCACCCAACATAATAATTAGCCGTTGCCAGGCGGGCTTTGCACGAAATTCATAAGGCTCAGGTGGTTTTTTCATTTGCTCTTTATCCATACTCTCATCAATCATTCCGGCAATTTTTACATAGCCGCCAAAAGGAACCCAACCAATACCATATTCCGTTTCACCTATTTTCTTCTTCCATAAACTAAACCAGGGATTAAAAAAAAGGAAAAATTTTTCAACCCTGCATTTAAACCATCTTGCAGGTAAAAAATGCCCCAACTCATGCAAAATAACAAGGATAGAAAATGACAGGATAAATTGTCCTGCTTTAATTCCCACTACACTCCAATCAATTACTAAAAGACTCATTCAATTTTAATATTTAGTTGACTTTTAATTTTTATACAACAAAATGATTGCCATTCAGTTGATTATTTGAACCTATTTTTATATAAGTTCCGTTACATCTGAATTAAAGAAGCTGCAAAATTACGCGCTTCGGCATCACTGTCAAAGTATTCGTCCAAGGTGGGCTGAGCAATGAAGGTAATTTTATTCATGGTTTGCTCAATCATTTCAGTAATATCCAAAAATCCAATCCTGTTTCTTAAAAAAGCATATACTGCAATTTCATTGGCTGCATTCATTACACAGGGAAGATTACCGCCTTTAAATAGTGCTTCCGTTGCCAATACCAAATTGCGGAAGGTGCGTAAATCAGGCTCTTCAAATTGAAGTGTTGCTGCTTTTTTAAAATCAAAACGGGGAAAATTATTGGGAATTCGTTGCGGAAATGCCAATGCGTATTGAATAGGTAGTTTCATATCGGGTAGGCCCATCTGCGCTTTGATGCTCCCGTCTTCAAACTGCACCATACTATGAATAATACTTTGCGGATGCACCACTACCTGAATTTGATCAGCAGATAAATTAAACAACCACTTTGCTTCAATCATTTCCAGACCTTTATTCATTAAAGTAGCAGAATCGATACTGATTTTTGCACCCATTGACCAATTAGGATGCTGCAATGCATGTTCTTTTTTTACATTCACCAAAAAATTTGGTTTTTTCCCTAAAAAAGGGCCACCACTTGCAGTAAGCACCACTTTTTCAGTTTTATTTCTTCCTTCGCCAATAAGGCATTGAAAAATAGCTGAATGTTCACTATCAACCGGAATAACAGGCACTTTATTTTCTAATGCTTTTTGCATGATGATGTCTCCTGCTACTACCAATGTTTCTTTATTAGCCAGTGCAATGGCTTTTTGATGCTTAATGGCTGTGAGTGTGGGTTTTAATCCTGCATAACCCACAATAGCAGCCAACATCATATCATAACAATTCATTGCTGCTACTTCTTCCAAAGCTTTTTCACCTGCAAAAACCTTTATTGGAGTATGTGCCAATGCCTCTTTCACTGCAATATATTTTCTTTCATCAGCTATTACTACACAATTTGGATTAAACTGAATTGCCTGTTGCACCAATAATGTATCGTTGGTTTGGGCAGTTAATATTTCAACAGAAAATTTATCAGGATTAGCTGCAATCACTTCTAATGCCTGTGTACCAATTGAGCCTGTTGAGCCAAATAAAGCAATTCTTTTTTTTATTGTCATTGAATTTTAGAATTAAAAAAGTACGCAAAGAAGTACAAAATAAGGTATTTACCACAAATATGCACTAACAGGCATTTTGTGTATCTATATTTTGGTGCATACCGTTGTTTAGCAAATAGTTTTTCTATTTTACAAAGGCTTGTAATGCATCGGCAATATTTCTATCATTACTTAAACGAGGCACTTTATTCTGTGCGCCCAGTTTTCCAATAGAACGCATATAATCAATAAATGCATTTTTTTGTAAGGGCTTTATTTCTAATGTACGCAAAATATTTCCTCTAATTAAATCATCATAATACACATTTTTGGCGCGTAAATTATTATCAACTTTTAAGGCAAATGCCGCCATATCTTTCGGCGTTTCTTCAAATTCAATATACCATTCATGAAAACTATTGCCTTTTTCTTTTGCAATGTTGGGCGCAACTGTAAATTCAATAATTTTTATTCCTTCTTCATTGGCTGCTTTCATTAAAGCATATTCTACCTCTTCCCCAATAACGTGTTCCCCAAAAGCAGAGATAAAATGTTTAATGCGTCCGGTTACTAAAATTTTATATGGATTGGTGCTGACAAATTTAACCGTATCACCAATATTATAAGCCCATAATCCAGCATTGCTGCTTATAATTAAAACATAGTTTTCACCAATCTTTACATCAGCAAGGGTAAGCCGGGTAGGCTTTTCATTGAAAATTTCATTGGCCGGAACAAATTCAAAAAAAATACCACTATTGGTATTTAGTAATAAACCCGGTGCATTGGAGTCATCCTGAAAAGCAAAAAAACCTTCACTGGCAGGAAACAATTCCAAACAATCAATTTGCTTACCAATGCTATTATACAATTTCTGCTTATAGGGCTCAAAATTTACACCACCCTGAATCATAATGCTGAAGTTTGGAAATACTTCTGCAATTGGTTTTCCTGTTTTTTCAATAAGCCTGTCAAAATACATTTGCATCCATGGGGGAATTCCACTAATGAGCGTCATATTTTCATGCAGGGTTTCTTCTACTATTTTATCTAATTTCATTTCCCAATCTTCAATACAGTTGGTTTCAAAGCTGGGTAATTGATTGGCTCTTAAATACCTGGGTACATGATGGTTTACAATACCGCTTAGCCGGCCGGTAGGAATACCGCCTACCCTTTCCAAAACCGGCGAACCACTTAAAAAAATCATCTTTCCCTTTGCAAAATCAAAATTTCCGGTTTCGGCCATGTAATATAATAAAGCATTACGGGCAGTATTAATGTGGTTAGGAATAGAATCTTTGGTAATGGGAATGTATTTAATTCCCGAGGTAGTGCCACTGGTTTTTGCAAAATAAATAGGTTTGCCTTTCCACAAAACATTTTGGGTACCTTCTTTTATTTTTTCGATGTAGGGTTTAAACTGCTCATAATCCCGAATCGGAATTTTTTCAGCAAATTCGGCATAGCTATTAATTTCCTGCATTTGATGATCTTTACCGAATTTGGTGTTTTTGCCCACTTTTAAAAGCATTTTGAAAATGGCTTCCTGATCAGCCACAGCACTGAGCATACTTTTACGAATGGTTTTATGAATATGAAAAGCAAACGGACGGGCTAATAACGATTTTAAATTCATAATGGAGGGTATGCATCTACTATAAAAAGCACAAAAATAGCATTATACAACACCTTTCTATCAAAGAAGGTATTAATTTTATCAGAAAATAAGGGTTGAAGAACAATTATTTTGAAAAAATTTGCAATTTTTGGTATTGAAACATTACCTTTGCCGTCCTAATTTTGGATAGTTATGTTAGCAGTTGTAAAAATCGCAGGTCAACAGTTTAAAGTACAAGCAGGAGATAGTTTGTATGTTCCCCGCTTAGCAGCCAAAACCGGTGATAAAGTTGAATTTAAAGACGTTTTACTGGTAGATAATGCAGGCACACTTTCAGTAGGTAATGCAGTGAATGCTGTAGTTAAAGCTGAAATTGTAAATGAATTGGTGCAGGGAGATAAGATTATTGCTTTTAAAATGAAAAGAAGAAAAGGTTTTCGTAAAAAGCATGGTCACCGTACCCACTATACTCAAATTAAAATTGAAAGTATTGCTTAAATTGTTAAAACAATTTCAGACTTCATAATCTGATACCGTTTTAATTTTCAAAATCAAAAAAGTTATGGCACACAAAAAAGGTGAAGGCAGTGTAAAAAATGGTCGCGACTCGAACAGTAAGCGCTTAGGGGTAAAAATATTTGGTGGCCAGCCGGCTATCGCAGGAAACATCATCGTACGTCAACGCGGTACCAGTTACCATCCTGGAAAAAATGTTGGTGTTGGAAAAGACTTTACCATCTTTGCATTAACAGATGGAATTGTTGCATTTAAAAAGTCTAGAAATAACAAAACCATCATTTCAGTTTTGCCTGTAGAAGCTACTGCATAAAAAAAAATTTTGCAATACCAGAATAGTTGTTAATTTTAGGTTATTAACTAACCATTAAATTTCAACTTATGGCAAAAGCTGTAAAAAAAGCTGCTCCTAAAAAAGCTGCTGCAAAAAAAGCCGCTCCTAAAAAAGCTGCTGCAAAAAAAGCCGCTCCTAAAAAAGCAGTTGCAAAAAAAGCCGCTCCTAAAAAGGCCGCTGCAAAAAAAGCCGCTCCTAAAAAGGCCGCTGCAAAAAAGAAGTAATCTTCTTGTAAAAGAAGTAACAACTAACAAGTCCCGATTTATCGGGACTTTTTTTATTACATTTATCACTCATTTTTAACTACTCAGCTCATGTTAGACAACTATGCCATAGCAGATAATTTTACCTTGCTCTCTAAATTAATTGACATACATGGAGAAAACAGTTTCAAATCAAAATCGTATGCCAATGCAGCTTTTGTAATAGAAAAATTGCCCGAACAACTCTCTCAATTACCTGCCAATAAAATATTCAATATTAAAGGTATTGGTGAAGCCATTGGGAATAAAATTCAGGAACAATTAACAACCGGATCATTACAAATTCTAGAGGAATATATTCAAAAAACACCGCCCGGCATTATTAAAATGCTGCAAATAAAAGGATTGGGACCAAAAAAAATTAACAGTATCTGGAAAAATTTAGAAATAGAAACTATTGGTGAATTGTTGTATGCATGCAACGAAAACAGACTAACCTTATTAAAAGGCTTTGGCGCAAAAACGCAGGAAAGTATTAAAGAAAACATCAATTATTATTTAAATAATCTGGGTAATTTTTTGTATCAACAAGTTGAAACTTATATCCAGGCTTATCATCAAAAATTAACCAAAGAATTTCCAGAAGATTCATTTGTATTAACCGGCGCTTTCAAACGGCAATTAGAAACCATTGATGCCGCAGAATGGGTTACTACAACAAAACCCGATGCCTTAAAAAATTTTTTTGTAACAAACCAATATACCATTGAGGTTGACACACCCGATAAATTAGTGTTTAAAGGAACCGAAAATATAAAATTAATTTTTTATTTAACTTCTAAGCAAAAACTCACCTACCATTATTTTATTACCAGTTGCAGTAATGAATTTTTAGTGGAATGGGAAAAACAATTTGTATGGAAAGATGACAAATACTATGAAAATGAAAATAAAATATTTGAAGCAGCCGGTATTGCAGTAATACCAGTTTATCAAAGAGAACTTCCGGAAATTATCCAACAATATAAAACCACAAAAATTGCAACACCTATACAGATCAATGACATAAAAGGTATTATACACAGCCATAGCAATTGGAGTGATGGGCAACATACCATTGAGCAGATAGCCATTGCTGCCAAAGAAAAAGGGTATGAATATTTGGTAATTAGCGACCACTCAAAATCTGCATTTTATGCCAATGGATTACAGGAAGAACGTGTTCGGGCACAACACGCAGCCATTGATGTTTTAAATCAATCATTAGCACCATTTAAAATTTTTAAAAGTATTGAAAGCGATATCCTGAATGATGGATCATTGGATTATTCAGATGACATTCTGCAACTTTTTGATATTGTAATTGCATCCATTCATTCTAATTTAAAAATGACGGAAGAAAAAGCAATGAGCCGTTTATTGAAGGTCATTGAAAACCCATACACCAGTATTTTAGGGCATTTAACTGGCAGATTATTATTAAGCAGAAAAGGGTATCCGATAAATCATACTGCCATTATAGATGCCTGTGCGAAGCACCAGGTAGCCATTGAATTAAATGCTCACCCCAGACGGTTGGATATTGACTGGAGGTACATAGATGCAGCGTTGCAAAAAAACGTTTTGATATCAATTGATCCTGATGCGCATGCTATTGAAGGTTTTGATGATTGTAGATATGGGGTATTGGTTGCACAAAAAGCCGGATTAACTCATATACAGAATCTAAGTAGTTTTTCTTTAGCACAGTTTGAAAGCTTTATTGCACAACAACACAAAAAAAGAAATGGCTAATCTGTTGCTGCATGAATAGGAATTTGAACATAAAACGTAGTACCAATGCCTTGTTTGGTTACAAACCAAATTTTACCATTTGCTTTTTCTACAATACCACGGCAAATAGCCAAACCTAAACCTGTACCAGATGATTTTGTAGTAAAATTTGGGGAAAATATTTTCCCGATGAATTCATCAGGAATTCCGGAACCATTATCGGTTACAGAAATTAAAATATGGTTGTCAACATTTGCCTGATACACGTGCACCGTTGGGGTGGAAACACCTTCTACTGCTTCAAATGCGTTTTTGATAAGGTTAGTAAACAATCGTTGTATTTGCGTTTTATCGGCATACAACTCATAATTACCCATTTCTTTTTTCCATGAAATTTTTACATAATTGTCTGCACAATGTAATTGCACCAAACTGCGCAACACATCTGAAACATCAAATTTTTCTAATTGTACATTACCAATATTTGCAAATTGTGAGAAATCGCCGGCAATTTTAGATAACTGATCAATTTGTTCAATCAAAGTTTGCGTAACCCGATTAGTTAAACTATTCAGTTGCTCCGGATCGTGTTGTTTATCGCTAATGGCATTTTGCAAAAACTGAATACTTAGTTTCATGGGAGTTAAAGGATTTTTGATTTCATGTGCAACCTGCCTTGCCATTTCACGCCATGCTCCCTCCCGTTCACTCTTAGCCAATGCATCGGCACTTTCCTCTAACTGGTGCACCATTCTGTTATATTCCTGAATTAAAACGCCTAATTCATCCTGCTTTTTCCAGGTTATCTCTTCATTCTTTTTCCCAAGCGATATAGCCTTCATTTTATCAGCAATCAATGAAAAAGATGCAGTTATTCTATTCGTAATTAAAAATGCAATGGCTCCGGCTACTAAAAATATAAATGCATTCAAATTAATCAGTGTAGCTAAAAAACCAGAGATTTCCTGCTTCAATTCAGCTTGTGAATTTAAGTATGGTATATTTAAATAAGCATAGGTATTACCCTGTTCATCAATAATGGGAGTATACACACTTAAAAAATTGAGGGTGCCAATATGCTCATCTTGTTCAAATCGAGATTTTTTTAGATGATGCAATTCATAATAAGCAAGTGGATTCATTTTGCTGTTTAATAAATGCTTGTTGTATATGTAAGGTTGTGTAGATGCTTTTAAATTTCCTGCAGCATCATAATAATTTATATCTACATTATGCATTTCTGCAATGTCAATAATCTTTTTTTCACGCACACCACCGGTAGTAAAATCATTCACTCCCACACCATCATCAAACACCATTTCAGCATTTATTTTGTTTTGAATTTCAGTACCGATGAGCTGTACCGATTTAAACAGTTTATCCTCTTTATTTTTATTAAAACGGTTTATAAAAAATGAAATGGTGGCAGCACCTATTACAATGAATGAAAACAGGCTAATAGAAATAATGGTAAGGTTGATTTGAGAACGAATATCGAAAACAAATGATGTTTTAATTTCCTTCCAGCTAAACCTTTTTAACAACAGAAACTGAACGGTATTTAATAAAAATATTAATAATAAAAATGAACAAAACAGGTAGGCAAATAGTGTGAGTGATTCTAATATCCATTCGTTTTTCCGAACAATGAGTACCTGCCTGCCATTTTCGGCATTATACCATAATTCATTATAACCATTTTTATTGATTACATTAAACTGCGCCAAACTACTCATTTGTTTATTGACCTGTATAGGAAAACTGTAATCATTATAACTACTCACTATTTTTCCATTGTTGTACACTGCATAGGCATAATTCCCATTTAATTCATTAGAAAAATAATTTATTTGTGTAAACAATTCCGGATACAATGCTTCACTGGCAAATTTTTTGGGAATCACAATTACGAAGAAATAACCAAGCACATTATTTTCAGATGATTTAATATCTTTTTCAAAAAGATAGCCTAACCGATTGCCATTTGTAGTGTAAGTATATAAACCCGGAATAGAAGTAGGTTTTGCCCTGCGCAATACAATGGTGCGGATGGTTGCATAATTGGTTGAATCATCATTATACAATGGTTGGAATAAACTATCGAAAGTATAGATGTGTGTTTCATATTTATTTAAATAGCCAGAGAAATTACTACTGATAAGACTATCTTTTAAATACTTATTGGTAAAATCAGAATCTAACCGATCAAAATTTTGTAATAAAAACCGGTCATCAAAATTGGTCATGGCAATATTCAACAAATTTTCTCCGGATGGATCGGCCTGCGATGCTAATTTTTCTGCAATACGTTTTCTTTGCTCTATTTCAACCAGTTTATTTTGATACATGACCATAGCTGCAACAGATGCAGCAAAAAACATTACCCAAAAAATAAAGAATGTAGTGTGATACAATGGTCTGTCAATATCATGTTGCCGGTAGTAGAAAATAATAAAAAAAACCAATAACCAGGCTAATACTGCAATATTGGTAATGGTAGATGATCCCCCAATTTTTATACTTGCATATAATAAACCCTCTACTGCTATAATAAACAATTGAATATTCAGTGGAATTTTTCTGGAATACACCCTTCCTAATAATAATTGAGCAACAGAAAAAAATGAAAGCGTAAGTAAACATAAAATGGCAAAACTAACTACGGTATATATATCCAGACTAAAGAAGTTTGCTACATCAAATGAAATTTTAGAATCAAGTACCAGACTTTTAATAATACCTGCAAACAGAAAGCAAATGGCACCCAGAATAATGATTTGCACATATGCAACTATGGTCATAACAGTTTCAGAAAAATGAAGTTTTAACTGTAGGTGCAAATTGTTCTTGTAAAAATTAATCAGCCAGAATAATATCACTACATTAATTAATAAATCGCCTAATGAGGGATGGATGGCATTGGATGCATAGATAGCCGGATCAAAAAGCGGCAGTTGAGAAAAATCAAAAGGAAAAGGAAAATAGTAACTGAGTATACGCAGTGTGATAACAGATACCGATAAAATAACAAAACCCTGTAAAGCCTTTTCATGCCCGGCCAATTCAATAGCAATGGCATTTAAAAAAAATAATAGTAGTATAATACTCAGGGTTCTTAGAATGATGGTGGTGGTATTATAGGGAGAAAACGTTTTGCCTGATTGAAGCTGAATGCCGCAAAGTGCTGTTCCATTTAAACCGTAAATGGGATATCCATCCTGCACACTAGTGATTTCATATAATTTTCCCAAACCTTGAAAACCATCAAAATCAGGTTGTAAATATTTGTTCTGTATAAAATAGGCATGGTATATTGGAATTAAACCAACCACCATTATTTTTTTGCCTCCTAAAAAAATGTATTTCTTAATTAATTCAAAATAACCGTTTTGATAGTTTACAAAATGAATGGTATTTGGATGATACAAATCTGCATCATCTACATAGTATTGGTTGGTATTCCAATAGCTTAAAATAGCATGGTTTAAATCATTAAACGTGTAGATAAAAAAACCAAAATTTTGGTTCAGTGGTTTAGATTCAGAGGGCAATAAAACACTATCACTCAATAATCCACTTAATAATACTTTATCAGAAGATAATTGTATAAATGAATTTTCCCTATGCGATAAATATTGTTGAATTTTTGTTTGAACTTTTACCGGAGAAGTATAATAGGTAAAATAATTAGATAATATAAATGAAAAGGTAAACAACCATGCAGCTATAATCATCAAATAGCCATGCCGGTATGCTGCATGTTTAATTATCTTAATCAAGATGGTTCATTTTTAATTTGCGCTTTAACCTGATTCCACAGCACATCCATTTCAGCCAGACTTAAATCAGCAAGATTTTGCCCTTGTTCAGTTGCAATTTTTTCCATACCCTTAAATCTTCGTATAAATTTTTTATTGGTTTTTTCCAGTGCTGTTTCCGGATCAACGTTCAAAAATCGTGCAAAATTTACCAGACTAAATAATACATCTCCAAATTCTTCTTCAATATGCTTTGCATCATTTAAAGCTACAGCCTCTAGCAATTCATTGGTTTCGTCTGTTACCTTATCCCAAACCTCCTCTTTCTGCTGCCAATCAAACCCTACCTGCTTTACTTTTTCCTGTATTCGGGTAGCTTTTATTAATGCGGGCATAGCTGCCGGAATACCAGAAAGTACACTTGTTTTACCTTCCTGTAATTTAATTTGTTCCCAATTTTTTTTCACATCTTCAGCATTTTTGGCAACAATATTGCCATAAACATGCGGATGGCGATGTATTAGTTTTTCACAAATCTTTTCAATTACATCCTGCATACTAAATGCATTTATTTCACTTGCAATTTTTGAATAAAAAACAATATGCAACAGAAGATCGCCCAATTCTTCTTTGATAGACTCCCAATCGCCGGTATCTATTGCATCTGCCAATTCATAGGTTTCTTCAATGGTCATTGGTTTTAAAGATTGAAGTGTTTGTTTTTTATCCCATGGACATTTTTCTCGCAGTTCATCCATGATGGTTACCAATCTTTGTAAATCAACATTATCTGCCATAAATTTGTTTTTATTATCAAGCATACCGCACTAAAAAACTATATCAAACAAGTACACAGGAGCATGTTTACGGTTCATTAAAAGTACACAACAAATTGGTTATAAGCGTGCATAGTTTTGCATTTTTTTGAGTTTGTATAATATAGATATACATTTGATATAAAAACATTCATGCATTACTTCAGTTTGATTATACTATTCATGAGCTGCCAGTGGGCACATGCACAATATTATTATAACGATATTATAGCTGCCAAACAAAGTATCCAAAACTATATACACATCAAAAACCAAAAAATTAAAAGTATAGATGTACAAAGCTTTGATGAAAATAATGAGCCGGCCAAAGGGTTTGCTTTACAACAATTATTTACAAATAATTGGACTAAAATGATACTCAGTACACAAAATGCTACCGGAGAAAAATCTACGCTTATCACCTATTATAAAAACAATTTGGTGAACAATACGATTGAACGTACCAACCACATTGAAACAACTACCAACTATACTTATGATGCAAAAAATAATATAACCGAAATTCTATCTGTTACAAAAGACAGTATCTATCATTACCAAAATACAGAAAAACATATCTGGCATTATTTATCTGGTGGTGCACCGGCAGATATGATTAAAATTAAAAATAATTTAGATACTACTTTTGTTCATTTTACGTATGATGAGCATGGCAATGTAGCAGAGGAAAAATGGATTAGAATGGGAAGATTAATAGAAACATATTATTACTATTATAACGATATGCACTTGCTGACAGATATTGTTCGTTTTAACAGAAATGCCAGAAAATTATTACCGGATTATTTGTTTGAATACAATTCAATGCGACAGTTAAGCAGTATGACACAGATTTCTCCAAACAATAATAGTTATTTGGTATGGAATTACAGTTACAATAGTGCAGGTTTAAAAGAAGAGGATATTTGCAGAAACAAAGAAAACCAATTGGTAGCGCGATTTAAATACGTGTATCACCAATAAATTTTAGAAGCATTGCAGCAATAAAAAAAGTCGGGATAGAAATTATCACCGACTTTCTTGTGCCCCAGGCGGGACTTGAACCCGCACGGCCGTTGCTGACCACAGGATTTTAAGTCCTGCGTGTCTACCAGTTCCACCACCAGGGCTTCCAAAAAAAATTCCATCCAAAAAACGATGGAATATTTTTCAGAGCGGAAGACCGGGCTCGAACCGGCCACCCCAACCTTGGCAAGGTTGTGCTCTACCAAATGAGCTACTTCCGCTTTTTATTTTTGTAAGAACTAATTTATTGGGAGTGCAAATTTAGGTATCTAATGTTCCCAACAAAATTTTTTTGTAAAAATTATTTGTATTCGGGTGTATATTTTGTGCTACCCTGAATTTCTACATCCGGTTTACCCTTGTAACGTTTTTGGTACAATTTATAACAACCTCCTAAAAAGAAGGCTACAATACAAAATACCTGCAGGTAAAATAAAAATCTGGAAGTACTTACCCAGTTGCGGGTAACATCTTTCTTGGCGTTTTCATTCATTTCTTGTAACATAGTGTTTCAATTGCTGTGCAAAAATAAGGTACCTGATTAAATTATGAGCGCTTCTTTTCAACAATTTCTGCAAAGGTTTTTTTGTGTTTAAAAAAATACTGCCATACTATACTGCCCGAATATACACCTTGCAATGACTTCAATGGTTTTTTTAATTGATTTTGTGCTTTTATGTTATGTAAATGCCTAAGTACATACCAATGAGCCTGAGCAACAGCAGTAAAAAATGCAGTATTGCCATTCAGCAAACTTTTCCATGCAGATAATGCATCTAAAAAAAAGCGGAGTGTTAATTTCCAGTATTTTTCTTTTGGTGGTAAATGCATTACCAACATCATTAAATTATTGCGAAAGTTTAAATAAATTTTTCTCCCACCCTTTTGCAAAGTACCTGCCCCAACATGATATACTACACTTTCCGGGCATGCAAAAATTTTATACCCTGCCAGTTGTATGCGCCAACATAATTCAATTTCTTCCTGATGTGCAAAAAACGAGTCGGTAAAACCATTAAAAGCATGAAACACTTTGCTTTTAATAAACAATGCAGCACCACTTGCCCAGAATATAGGTGTAACGGTGTTGTATTGACCGGCATCGATTTCCATATTATCAAAAACCCTACCCCTTGCAAATGGATATCCTAAAGCATCCATCCATCCACCACAAGCACCTGCATATTCAAATTGTTCTGGTGCATAATAAGATAACAGTTTGGGTTGGCAGGCTGCAATCGTATCATCTGCTTCCATTAATGCAATAACCGGTTCAATCCATTGCGGTGTAACCGATACATCTGAGTTTAATAAAATATAATATGCAGCATCAATTTGGCGTAAAGCCCAGTTGTAACCTCCCGCAAAACCATCGTTTTGTTGATTCATCAAAATTTCAACCTGCGGAAAATTTGCTTGTACAATTGAGATAGAATGATCTGTAGAAGCATTATCGGCAACAATAATCCTTTTGTTGGGATAGGTAGAAGCCAATACAGAAGGCAGGAACTGCTGCAAATAATGTGCACCATTATAATTGAGAATTACTACTGCTACTGTTGGAAAATTTTCCAAACCATTCATTTTACGAAAATAAGACGAGTTTTATAACATCCTAAACATTTTCTGCAAAAGTACCTGTAACAATAGCAATGCGCAGTTCCTGCCATTTTTCATGCATACAGTTCATTTTACAATTTATACAATTGTTCCCTTAGATCGTGAATACGTGCATCTTCCATATAATCATCAAATGTGGTAAGGCGGTCAATAATACCATTGGGTGTTAACTCAATTACTCTGTTAGCAACAGTTTGCATAAAAGTGTGGTCGTGCGATGTAATGAATACAATTCCCGAAAAATTCTGACAACCTTCATTAAAGCTCTGAATACTTTCCAAATCAAGATGATTGGTAGGCTGATCTAAAATGATGAGATTCGGATTTTGCAACATCATTCTACTAATCATACACCTCACTTTTTCACCACCACTTAAAACATTCGTTTTCTTCATAATATCATCCCCGCTGAATAGCATTTTTCCTAAAAATCCTCTTAAAAAAGGCTCATCCGCATCGGTAACATGCGGCGGTACAAATTGGCGCAACCAATCCATTAATGTAAGCCCGTCTTCAAAAAATTCACTATTTTCTAATGGAAGATAAGCTTTGGTTATGGTGGTACCCCACTCATATTTGCCTGTTTCCGGTTTTAAATGGTCATTAATAATCTCAAAGAAACGGGTTACAGCCATTGGATTTCTGCTAAAAAAAGCAATTTTATCTCCTTTGTTTACCGTAAAATTCACTTTTGAAAAAAGCAGGTTGCCATCAATTTTCGCAGAAAGGTTTTCAACATTTAATATTTGATTACCCACCTCGCGTAAGGGCTGAAAAATAATGCCGGGATATTTACGGTTGGAAGGTTCAATTTCTTCAATAGTTAATTTTTCTAATGCTTTTTTTCGTGCAGTAGCCTGTTTACTTTTACTGGCATTGGCCGAAAAGCGGGCAATAAAATCAAGTAAGGCAGCACGTTTTTCTTCCACTTTTTTATTCTTATCACTCATCTGGCGAAGCATTAACTGAGAGGATTCGTACCAGAAAGTGTAATTACCGGTAAATACTTTAATTTTAGCGCGGTCAACATCAGCTACATGGGTACAAACTGCATCTAAAAAGTGCCGGTCGTGACTAACAACCAAAACAATATTTTCATAATCAGCTAAAAAATTTTCCAACCAGCCAATTGTTTCAATATCTAACCCGTTGGTAGGCTCATCTAATAACAAAATATCCGGGTTACCAAATAGTGCCTGTGCCAGTAAAACCCGTACTTTATAAGTACCTGGAATATCTTTCATTAAACTTTGGTGTATATTTTCACTAACACCAAGGCTACTTAAAAGGCTTCCTGCATTGCTTTCGGCCTCATAACCACCCATTTCACCAAATTCGGCTTCCAATTCACCGGCCTTCATGCCATCTTCTTCCGTAAAATCCTCTTTTGCATAAAGGGCATCCCGTTCATGCATCACATCCCACAAACGTTTGTACCCCATTAACACGGTTTCAAGAACCGTATAATCATCAAAAGCAAATTGATTCTGATTTAAAACAGCCATCCGCTCACCCGGAGTAATATCAACGGTTCCCTTATTCGGTTCTATTTCACCACTTAAAATTTTAAGAAAAGTTGATTTTCCTGCGCCATTTGCGCCAATTACACCATAACAATTTCCTTTAACAAAATTTACATTTACTTCATCAAATAAAACACGCTTACCATAAGCCAGTGTAATGTTTCTAACACTAATCATTCTTTTTAGGGTTTTACAGGCTGCAAAACTAAGGGTTAAGCCGTTAATTCGTTAATTTAGGTTGTTTGACGCGTTATTACCGGAAAAACAACGCTATGCAGGCAAATTACAAATATGCTTATTTTGCCTATTTTTAATACGTATTTGCTTTATGATTCAATACTGGCTAAACTGGAAATCACTCATTGCCCTTATTGCCCTTTTTATTATTAGTGGCACTATTTTCTATTCCAATTACTTAGCCAATAAAATTAAACAGGAAGAGCAAATTAAAATTGAGCAATGGGCCGAAGCGGTTAAAAGCAATGCTTCTAACCTTATAACGGACACCAATTTAAGTAGCCGGATATTAGCCGAAAACAGTCAGGATATTCCCATTATTGTTGTTACAGAAAAAGGCGTTTTATTGGATAGTAGAAATTTAGATTCCATTCAACTCAAAAATCCGGCTTATTTGCACAAAAAAATCAATACATTTAAAGCATTGCATACACCTATTGAATGGAAAAACCCGTTAGATTCCACACAAAAAAATATTGTTTATTATGGCGAATCGCATTTATTGAACGAGGTAAGATATTACCCCATTGTACAATTGATGATTGTGGGATTGTTCCTTATATTTTTAATTGTAGCGCAAAGAACGGCCTATCAGAACAACCAAAATCAGTTATGGATTGGCATGGCCAAAGAAACTGCACACCAATTGGGTACGCCGGTAAGCAGTTTGCAAGGCTGGATTGAAATGCTGAAAGAAATACCCGGCACAGATAAAATAGTGAACGAAATTGATAAAGATGCGAACAGGCTGCTTTTAATTACAGACCGCTTTGGAAAAATTGGCAGCAT
Source organism: Hydrotalea sp. GW822-HT8A01 (assembly GCF_058798575.1). Classification (NCBI taxonomy): domain Bacteria; kingdom Pseudomonadati; phylum Bacteroidota; class Chitinophagia; order Chitinophagales; family Chitinophagaceae; genus Hydrotalea; species Hydrotalea sp. GW822-HT8A01. The sequence goes on along the minus strand of NZ_CM179506.1, from coordinate 2,586,710 downwards.
ACCGGCATTAGAACCGACCGATTTAGTGTTGAAAATTGAGCAGATGGTTGATTATATCAAAAAACGCTCTGGCAAACAAATACAATTTGAAATGATTATATCTGAAGCGCCTGCAATCACCCATATATCGCCTGCTTTATTTGATTGGGCAATTGAAAACCTGCTAAAAAATGCATTAGATGCTATGGAAGGAAAAGGAAAAATTACCATTCAATTAAAAACAGCACATGAACAGGTTTTGATTGACGTGAGTGATACCGGAAAAGGTATTAGCAGAAAAAATTTGCCTGCTGTTTTTAAGCCTGGATTTACTACCAAAAAAAGAGGATGGGGACTTGGTTTAACCCTAACCAAACGAATTATTGAACAATACCATCAGGGCAAAATTTTTGTTTTAAACAGTCAGCCGGGTAAAGGCACCACTTTTCGTATTGTTTTGCCCAAACACACCGGTACCTGTATCATCTGATGCTTATTTGGCTGAAAAGCTTTATAATTTATTATTTGTTTCTATTCTGAATATACCACAAGTACCGGTATAAATTTCAGAAATTGCAGGGGTTAATTTCTATTGAATTAAACCATTGGTGTGGTTGTAAAATAACGTTTTTCAATCCATAAATACAATCGGGAAATAATAAAACCATTGGCTACGGCTATGAATATGGGAACTACCACATCGCTGGGATAGTGTACACCTAAATATATCCGGCTGTACGATACCAATGCAGCCCATAAAAACAGGATGAGTGTAAGTTTGGGCATTTGTTTTTTTATTGAAAAGAAAAAATAAAAAGCCAGTGAAAATGTATTGGCTGCATGTGAGGAAACAAAACCATACATACCACCTCTGTAATTATTTACATAATGCAACAAATTTTCTAATCCCGGTTCATGGCTGGGCCTGAAACGGTGAAATATGGGTTTGAAAACAGAAGATGCCATTTGATCGCTGATAGTGAGCAATACTGCCACTAGTAATACAAAAGGTATGGCCTTTTTCTTCAATTTTGAAATGATGAGTAACAATAGCAATACATAAAATGGTAACCAGGAGTATTGCCCGCTACACCAGTACATAAACCCATCAAAAAAAGCATTATGGTGTCCATTTACAAATAACAATATTTTTCGGTCTAATTGTTCCAAATATTCTAACATAACTAATATTTAAATTGCGCTTTGTAACGAGGTACCGCATATTTTAAAACAAGCGGAGCAGCAGCACCAATTATAATGCCACCTAAAACATCGGTAGGATAATGTACACCCAGTGCCATTCTTGAATAACCCACCAACATTGCCCAAATTAAAACAGGAATGGTGTATTGCCATTTATGATACACCACAATAATACTGACACAAATTACAAAAGCATCGGTTGTATGGCCTGAGGGAAAAGATGGGCTTCCTCCGGCCGTTAACTTTTCAATAAAAGGATACACTTTAAAAGGCCTGGTTCGGTTAATGGAAAATTTTAAAATAGTGGAAACAATTTCAGCCAGCAACATTGCAAACAAAATAAACCACGCTCTGAATTGAATGAATTTATTTTTTTGCCAATAGCCAACAATCAGCATAATAACAGGAACTGCTATTGCAAATACATAAGCAGTGTTCGTAATAAAATGTATGATAGGATCAAGCCATACAATACGATGGTGGTTGAGCCAGTTTAATAATTCAATATCCATATAAAAAATTGCCGGATGTGTAAAGTTGCACCTTAATAAAAGCCGGAAAAATACTTATTTAATTTTCAATTCACTGCACAAATCCTGTTAAAAAACGATTGAATTGATTGCTTTTGAGGATTCAGTCAAGGTTATTTTAACACTATGGCAGAAAGTGCCGGTAAATGTACTTTTATACGATACCATTCTTCATCTATATACACTTTTTCGCCTACAATACTTGTATTTTGTATATCGCCGGTGCCATAAAATGCTTTATTATCACTATTAAAAATTTCTTTCCATGCTTGTTTGCCATATACATGTACTTCCCAGTTATGATGCACCACCGGCGTCATATTGAGTAGAATCAGCAAATCATCAGCAGCCTTTTTTCCTTTTCGTTTAAAAGCCATGATACATTCTGACCTGTGATTTAAATCAACCCACTCAAACCCTTCAGATGAAAATTGTAATTCATACAAGGCAGGTTCTGTTTTGTATAATTGATTGAGCTGCTGTACACATTTTTGCAAACCCAGATGAGGCGCATATTGTAACAATTCCCATTGCAATTCACTTTTATAGTTCCATTCATTGGTTACGCCAAATTCATTGCCCATAAATAATAATTTCGCACCGGGATGGGTAAACATGTATACATAGAGTACTCTTAGGTTGGCAAATTTTTGCCATTCATCGCCCGGCATTTTATAAATCATGGGGCTTTTGCCATGCACCACTTCATCGTGACTAAGAGGAAGCATAAAATTTTCGTCATAAAAATACATCATGCTGAATGTAAATTTATCCTGTAGTGCAGATCTAAAAATAGGATCAACTTTAAAATAGTCTAAAGTATCGTGCATCCATCCCATCATCCATTTCATTCCAAATCCCAAACCCCCTTCAAAGGTTGGTTTGCTGATTTTTGGCCAGTCTGTTGCCTCTTCGGCAATGGTTTGAATATCCGGAAAATCACGATACAATGTTTCATTTAAATCTTTTACAAAGGCAATGGCTTCTATATTACCATTTCCTCCAAATTCATTGGGTTCCCATTGACCTTCGTTTCTACTGTAATCCAATCGAAGAATGGAACTTACCGCATCAACACGTAAGCCATCTGCATGAAATGCATCACACCAAAATCTGGCATTACTAATCAAAAAACTTTTTACTTCACCACGTTTGTAATTAAAGATATAGGAGCTCCAATCGGGATGATAACCTTTGCGCATGTCTGCATACTCATAGGTATGTGTTCCATCAAACAAAAACAGACCATGTGCATCATAAGGAAAATGAGAAGGTACCCAATCTAAAAAAACACCAATACCTGCCTGATGCAATGCGTCAATTAAATGGGCAAACTCCTGCGGGTTGCCAAAGCGTGAAGTAGGTGCAAAATAACCGGTACCCTGATACCCCCAGCTTCCATCAAATGGATGTTCCATAACAGGCATAAACTCAACATGTGTAAACCCCATTTCTTTTAAATACGGCACCAAACGTTCTGCAATTTGATCATAAGAATTGTATATTTCTTCATTGTTTTTATCGGGACGCATCCAACTGGCCAAATGCATTTCGTATACAGATATGGGTGCAGATAAACTGTTTTTTTCATTTCTGTTTTTCATCCATTCAGCATCCCCCCAATTATAATCGGTTTGCCAGGCAATAGATGCTGTAAATGGCCTTTTTTCCCAATAATGCGCAAACGGATCTCCTTTATCTAAAGCTAAACTCTGGTAACCAATGATGTGGTATTTATAGGCTTCGCCCGCTTCCACATGTGGTATAAACCCCTCCCAAATACCGGAATGATCTAACCGTACCATTAAAGGATGCGCTGTTTTATCCCACTGATTAAAATATCCAATTACACTAACATACGTTGCATTAGGTGCCCAAACAGCAAAATAAGTACCCTTTGTACCGGATACTTCAATTTGTTTATTGCCGAATAAATGATATAAACAATAATGTGTTCCCTGTTGAAAATTGACAATATCATCTTCTGTAAAAAGTGAATAATTCCACACTGAACGCTGTGTATCAACGAATTGAACCGTTTCATAGGGTGGCATTAATCCGGCTTTTAAAGCAACAACACCAACCAAATTTTGGTTATTGCCTCCATTTTTAATATTTTTTTTTGTAGAATTAGACATATTACTTATTTTGTCGAATATTAAAAATAACTAACCTTTGTTTAACCTGCATATTCCGGACTACAATTTATGCTTTTAAAATGAATTGAAGTTATTAACATGAACAGTGCTTATGAGAAAATTTTTGCCAATATCCATTTTGCTATTTGTTTCATTGCATTCGGCTGCACAAACCATCCGTATTAAAGGAACTATTTCCGATACTACTGCACATATCACATTATCCAATGCAGTTGTTGCAGTTTTAAGAGCCAATGATTCTGTTTTACTGCATTTTACCCGTACACATAAAAATGGAAGCTTTGAAATGAATGCAATACCTGCCGTAAAAAGTATTGTAATGGTGTCGTATCCGAATTATGCTGATTTTATTGATACACTGTTTATAAAACCGGGACAAATCCTTATTGATTTAGGCAATATTTATTTAGAAACAAAAGCCCATTTACTGCAGGAAGTGATTGTGCAACAACGGGTTGCTGCCATAAAAATAAAAGGTGATACTACCGAATTTAAGGCGGATAGTTTTCATACCGGCCCCAACGCGAATGTACAAGATCTTTTAAAACGATTACCCGGCATTCAGGTAAATGCCAAGGGTGAAATAACGGCACAAGGTGAACGGGTTAGAAAAGTATTGGTGGATGGGGAAGAGTTTTTTAGTGATGACCCTGCAGTTGTAACACAAAATTTAAGAGCAGATTATGTAGACAAAGTGCAGGTTTACGATAAAAAAAGTGAACAAGCCGTTTTTTCGGGTATTGATGATGGAGAAAAAACCAAAACCATTAATTTAACTTTAAAAGAAGATAAAAAGAAAGGCTATTTTGGAAAAGTAGAAGCCGGAAGCGATGCCACGCAATATCATTATGAAAAAGCCATGGTGAACTCCTTTCAAAAGAAACGAAAATTTGCAGCTTATGTTACCAATGATAACACACGTTACGAATCATTAAACTGGAACGAAAAAAGTAATTATGGTAATGACTTAAACAGAACTACCGATGTGCAGGATGATGGCAGTATTTGGATTAGCCAAATGAGTGATGAGTTTAGCAACGGCTCCGGCTTGCCTAATTCAACCTCTGCAGGTGCTACTTATGGAAATAAATGGAATGAAGACAAACAAAACATTAATGGCACTTATCAGTTCAATCATTTAAATATCATTGGTCAAACCAATTCCATTACACAGTATATTTTACCTGATACTACTTTTATTAATAAAGTGCAACAAAATGCCGACAACACCCGGCAAAGGCATCGGATGAATGCTGTGTATGAATGGCAGATAGATTCAACCAGTTCATTAAAAGTTACATTAACGGGTTCGCAGATTAAAAAGAACGACAATAACCTGTACACCGGCCAGTCAATTAGCCAGGAAGGACAAATTATCAATCAAACCGATAGAACCACTACATTAGATGGTACTGAAAATAATTTTTTAAGTAATTTTTTCTGGCGAAAAAAATTTAAAAAAGCTGGACGTACCATCTCTTTTAATGGAAATCTCAATTTTTCAGGCAGAAATAATACCGGCTTTTTAATAGCACAAAACAGCTTTTATGACAAAACCGGTTTTTTATCAACGGCACAAAATATTGATCAGTATAAAACCAACAATGAAAATCTTTCCGGGGTAGATGGTAAATTGGTGTACACAGAACCATTATGGAAAAAAACATTTTTAGAACTCAATTATCGTTTTGGCTTTTCAGGTAATGATGCGCAAAGAAACACCTTTGCAAAAGATAGTATTAATGGGAAATATGATATTGGTGTTGATTCGCTGACCAATCATTTTAAATACAACATCAATAGCCAGTCTGGCGGCGCCACTTTCCGGTACAATGCAAAGAAATTTAATTTTTTTGCAGGTTCCGGTATAGGTATAACTACATTCAATTTAAATGATATATTGCAAAATACCCATCGTACTATTCAGTTCACCAATTTTTTGCCCACAGCGGCCATCAACTTTACTCCTAAAGCACAAAGAAAAATAAGTTTAACCTATACGGGTTCTATCCGAAACCCTACCCTGATTCAAATTCAGCCATTCGTTGACAATACCGATCCTTTAAATATTAATATTGGCAACCCCAATTTAAAACAGGAATTCAATCATCGCTTTCAATTATCAGTATCAGATTTTAAAGTTTTAAAAAGCAGAAATATTTACATTAGTGGAAATTTTAATTTAACAAACAATGCCATCAGCTCATCAAGTGTGGTAGATAGTTCAGGCCGAAGAGTGAATCAGGCGGTAAATGTAAACGGAAACTATAGTGGCAATATTTTTATGTTCTATAGTTTTGAAATAGTACCTACATGGATTGCCGGATTCAGCAGTACACCGGGCATAAATCGGTATATCAATTTTATTAACGGTGAAAAAAATATTAACGACAACCGAAATATAAATATTGGGGTTTATTTTGGCAGATGGAGCGCTAAGAAAGTAAATTTTTATGTAAATGCCGATTTTACCAGGAACTATTCCCGTTCATCCATCAGCCCTAACATTATTACCCGTTACTGGACATACACACCATACATTAACTTCACTGCCAAACTACCGGCTAAGTTATATTTTGAAGCAAACAGTAATATCACCATCTATCAAAAAACAAGTGTGTTTACCGGCAATGCAGATGTGTATCTGGTAAACGCATCCCTCAAAAAAACATTTACCAAAAATGATAACTGGGAGCTAAAATTTTCTGTGAATGATTTGCTGAATCAAAATAAAGGTATCAACAGAAATATCAGCAGTAACTTTATTGCGCAGACCACGCAACAAACTATTCAACGATATTTTTTGCTGAGTCTTGCTTATAATTTTAATAAAAATGGTAAACCCGCTCAGTAAAAAAATAGGTTGCATCAACTGTATTGAATCAACAATAAAAATAACCAGACGAAAATATTTATGAAAAACATCCTTTCTTTTTTTATACTCCTGCTATTGGCAATACAGGTATCTGCACAAGTCAATTTTATATATGCAGGAAAAATATATTATGAAAAACGGGTAAACCAATACCAGCTATTAGATATGGATAATGATAATGAATGGGCACAGCTGATGAAAAAAAATATGCCTAAAATAGTGGTGAACGATTATGTACTAAACTTTAATAAAAATTATAGCCTATTCCAACTCATAAAAGAAAATGATGATACCAAATATATTTTTGGCATGAAGCCCTCTGAGAATGATAAGATATGGAAAGATTTATCCAAAAACAGAATAGATATGCAGCGCGATGTTTTTGAACAGACCTATTTTTTACAAGATACACTACGACAATTAGAATGGCGTATTACCGGCGAAACCAGAGATATTGCCGGATTTGAATGTAAAAAAGCGGTTACTAAAATTTGCGATTCAGTATATGTTGTTGCATTTTATACCGATCAAATTCCGGTGAGCAGTGGCCCGGAAAGTTTTAGCGGATTACCAGGTTTAATTTTAGGCTTAGCCATACCACGATTGTATACTACCTGGTTTGCCACTAAATTAGAATTAACTGAACCTGCTGGCAGTATTGCTGAACCTAAATTAAAAGGTAAAATAACCAATTGGCTGAACCTGCAAAAGGATCTGAATAAAGGGATGAGTGACTGGGGAAAATCAGGCCCTAAATATGTTTGGAATGCATTATTATAAAATTGCCCGCAAGCAATTTTTGCTTCCGGGCAATGATTGGAAAAAAATCATGAATTATTTTTTCAATTCAATAACCATCAAAGTTTTTGGCATTACTTCAAAATTACTTTCAACAGTACTACCATTTGTTACATCAATCCCTTTTGTAAAACCCGCCGTGCGTTCCGCATAATTACTGAATTTTATTTTTTGAGATTTTTCATTGGTATTCATTACACACATAATGGTTTGGTTGGGTGTATATCTGAAGTACACATATAACCCATCTTTCGGCACATATTGCATTAACTTACCTGATGTTATTGCAGGTGATGTTTTCCTGAAATTTGCCAGCGTTCTGGTATATTGCTGTACCTCTAATTCCTCTTTTGAAAGTCCTTCTCCGGTAAATGCATTCTTCTTATCTCCTTTCCATCCACCCGGGAAATCTAAACGCACCCATCCATCCGGATTGGTAAATCCTTTCATGAGTACTTCAGTACCATAATACATTTCCGGTATTCCCCGGCAGGTTAACAACCAGGCAATACCCATTTTTTGTTTGGCAACATCTTCTTTCACTACTGAAAAAAAACGGGACAAATCATGATTGTCTAAAAAAATCACATTCCGCATGGGGTTTGTATATAAAAAATCTTTTGCCAGTGTGCTGTACAATCGGTTTACACCTTCCGTCCAGCCAAAAGGCTGATTCACTGCGGGTAAAATACCATCAAATAACATTTGAAAATCGGTTGCACCCTGTAAATTACTTTTAAAAGGTATTTGAATTTTATTATCAACAAAATAGGCCTGACTGGATACCCCATGCACCCATGTTTCGCCAAACATGGTAATTTTTGGAAATTCTTTTTCCAAAGCTGCATTACAACGGTTCATGAAATTTAAATCATTATAAATGTAAGTGTCAATCCGCCAGCCATCAACGCCAAATTTTTCAACACTCCAAATGGCATGTTGAATTAAGAAATTGGCTACATAAGGATTGTTTTGATTTAAATCGGGCATTTTTTCTGTAAACCATCCATCGCTGGTAATTTTTTTATCGATAGCAGCTGCATAAGGATCGTATAATGGTTGATCTTTATACGATGTTTGGGTAAATTTTGGCCATTGATGAAACCAGTCTTTAGTTGGTGGATCTAAGAAAAAGATGTTTTTACTGCCAACATGGTTGTACACTGCATCCTGAATTAATTTCATACCTCGTTTGTGTAGTTCATCACTCAGTTTAAGGTACATTTTTTCTCCACCTAATCTGGGTTCTATTTTATAATGATTGGTAAAAGCATAACCATGCTCGGTTCTGTTAGGTTCATCATTTTCAATAACCGGTGTAAGCCATAATGCAGTTACTCCTATATTTTTTAAATAATCCAAATGGTTGATGATTCCCTGAAAGTCGCCACCATGCCTTAAATAAATAGAATCGCGATTCAATGATTGGTCGCGCATGCCCGGAATTCGGTCATTGGTGGTATCGCCATTACTAAAACGGTCTGGTATAGCCAGATAAATAAAATCGGCGGCATTTACACCTTGCGCAAACTGTGTACCGTTACCCTTTCTTCTGGCATACAATGGCCATTGAAGCGTTTGTTTTGAATTGCCCGCCCAAAAAACGATAGGTACCATACCGGGTTTAGCTGCTTCGGTAATATTAATATCAACTGCTACATATGTTTTATTATCTAATGGATGTACTTTCAACAATTGTACACCCGGATAATTGATTTGAATTTGACCGGTTGCAATGGCATCGGGCGTAGCACTTTTAATGAGCAATTGAATTTGATGCTGCTGCATGCCTACCCACCAGTTGGATGGATAAACAGCTGCATCCTGTGCGCAGACTACTGAAGGAACAAATAGAACGAAGAGAACGAAATACCATAAATTGTTTTTGAGCATAACAGTATAATTTTAAAATCAATCAGGAATTTGTTGTTTTAATGACAGTTTTTGCGAAGATGCCGGCCAATATCATAGAAACACCTGCCAGTCCAATTACATGGATGGGTTTTTCTCCCAACGCTGTAAGTGCAATACCACCCAATAAGCCGGCAGCAATTTGCGGCACAGTAATGGTAACATTAAAAATTCCCATGTAAACACCGGTTTGTCTGGCAGGTAATGAAGCAGATAAAATTGCATAAGGCAAAGCCAAAATAGCAGCCCATGCAATGCCTACACCCAACATAGGCAGTAAAAGCCAATACTTATCGGTTATAAACATCATAGATATTAAACCAATTCCACCGGCCATTAATGAAAGCATGTAAGTATTTTTTCTGCCAAAGCGGTTCGCCAATGGAGTGAGTATCAGCGAGTATAAAGCAGCAAATACACTGTAGGCTGCAAAAATTACACCTGTCCAGTTTCCGGCTTCATTGTATTCCTTCGATTCCGGATTAGTGGTTTGCCAGATATGTTGTGCAATACCCTGTGTAGTGTACACCCACATTAAAAAAAGCGAAAACCAGGAAAAGAATTGCGTTACAGCCAATTGCAACATGGTAGCCGGAATGTTTTTAATTAAGGTTAGAAAACTAACTTTTTCTTTATTTTCATTTTCATCAATATTGTTGTATTGGGCATATTCTGCAGGAGGATATTCTTTTGTACGAAGCGATGTCCATAAAACACTTAACAACAATGCACCGCCACCAAAATAAAACGACCAGATAACGGTAGGGGCCACTTTCTGTCCGGGGCCCGGCTCATTGGCAACGCCTAATGTAGTTAAAATAAAAGGAAGCAACGATCCAAGAACAGCACCTGCATTAATTAAAAAGCTTTGGATAGCATAACCCTCGTTACGTTGGCTTTCAGAAACCATATCACTCACCAATGCACGAAAAGGCTGCATGGTTACATTAAAAGAAGTATCCATTAACAATAGCATGGTAGCCCCAAAAAAGAGCGGCGGCAACAATTCGGCAAAATGCTCAGAATTGGGCATAAAAAACATCGCCATTGCCGAAACAATAGCCCCACCTAAAATAAATGGAATTCTTCGGCCCAAACGAGTCCAGGTTTTATCGCTGGATAAGCCCACTATCGGCTGTACAAAAAAACCGGCTAAAGGTGCGGCTAACCAAAACAAACTTAAATGGTGCGGATCGGCACCAATAGCAGAAAGTATGCGGCTGGTATTGGCATTTTGCAAAGAATATCCAATTTGTACACCTAAAAATCCGAAACTGATATTCCATATTTGCCAAAAACGCAATCGGGGTTTGCTTGAGGAGACAGAATTGGAAGTAGCAGGGGTCTGGGCACTTGGCATGACAATCGTTTAAATTAATATGTATTTTTTACACAAATATAAAAATAGCAAAAAAACATCTTGTTAAAAAGATGTTTTTCAAACATACAATTATATTACAAAACCATCGGGTAAAATGGCGCCTTTTTTTACAACCACAATACCATCTTTAATGGTATATAAAGGATGATCCGTATTATCTAAGTGGCTACCCCCATTTATGCGTACATCATTACCAATACGGCAGTTTTTATCAATAATGGCATTTTTAATATAGCATCTTTCTCCAATACCAATTTTCGGAATGCCTTTACTAACATTTTCTGCCATCACTTCTAAGGTTTCATAATAATCATTACCCATTATGTACGCATTTACAATAGTTGAACCATGCCCAATTCTAGCCCGAATACCTACCACACATTTTTCCATTCTACTGGCTAAAATGATGGAGCCATCTGAAATAATGGTTTTTTCTAAAGTGGTACCACTGATTTTTGCAGGTGGCAACATCCGGGCACGGGTATAAATAATTCTGCTATTGTCGAACAAATTAAACAATGGAATTTCTTCTGTAAGCGCCAAATTAGCTTCAAAAAAGGAATAAATATTTCCAATATCTGTCCAATATCCATCATACTGAAAACTCAAAACATTATATTTTGCAATAGATTGTGGCATAATTTCTTTTCCAAAATCAGTGGCTTCAGGATATACTTCTTTCAACAAATTGTATAACACCTGCTTATTAAAAATATAAATACCCATTGAGGCTAGATAAACACGCCCCTGTTGTTGCATCTCTGCCCCTGTATCACTAATCCATTCACCCAATAATGCCGGTTTCGGCTTTTCTATAAATGAAGTAATACAGTTTGTTTCATCGGTTTTCATGATTCCAAACTCTGATGCTTCTCGTGCAGGAACCGGAATGGTAGCAATAGTAATATCAGCTTCTTTGGCTTTATGCGCTGCAATCATGGCATCAAAATCCATTTGGTATAATTGATCACCACTTAAAATTAATATGTAATCAAATTCTAAATTATCAATATGGCGTAGCGATTGGCGTACCGCATCGGCTGTACCCTGAAACCATCCCGGATTATCGGGTGTTTGTTCTGCAGCCAGTATATCTACAAACCCTGTACTGAAAGCACTAAAATGGTAGGTGTTTTTGATATGTTTATTCAACGATGCTGAATTAAATTGTGTTAATACAAACATGCGGTTGATATTGGAATTAATACAATTACTAATAGGTATATCTACCAACCGATATTTTCCTGCAATAGGTACCGCAGGTTTTGAGCGGGATGCAGTGAGTGGATATAACCGGGTACCTGCACCGCCTCCTAAAATAACGGCTACTACAGACTGACTAAGCGTTGACATAAAATTCAATATTTAAGGTTAGATGAATGTATATAAAATTGAGTATTCTAAAACATTACAAAACAGATTGGTATACCATAATGTATTCATTCACAGTTTTATCCCAACTATGATCAATATTCATCATTGTTTTGCGCATAAGCGATAGTTGCACTTTATCCTGATACACGCCTACAGCACGGCTTATAGAATAATAAATATCGTGAATACTGGCATGATTAAAACGAATGCCAAATCCTTCCCAATCGCCCATATCAATTACCGTATCCTGCAAGCCACCCGTACTGCGCACCATGGGCACAGTACCATAACGCATGGCATACATTTGGTTTAAACCACAGGGCTCTACCCTACTGGGCATGAGTAAAAAATCGCCACCGGCATACATTTCATGCGATAAGGCTTCATTATAGCCAATTACTGCATGATAATATCCCGGATATAAATTATTCATCATACTCAACTGCCATTCAATGGCTGTATCGCCGGTACCAACAATTAAGAAAGCAACTGAATCTTTCATACCATGTAAAATAACCTTGATACTTTCAGGCAAAATATCGGCGGCTTTTTCTCCTACTAATCTTCCAATAAATATAACCAATGGAACTGCCTCATTTAAACCAAATTGCTTACAAAGTGCCTGTTTGTTTTTTTCTTTTCCTTTATCAACCGTTTTTACGTTATAATGATGTTTTAAATAGGTATCGGTATCGGGGTTCCAAACATCATTATCTATTCCATTTAAAATGCCAATACATTTCCCTTTTTCATATTCAAACAAGGCTTCCAAACCATTACTATTGTATTTTAATTCATTTAAATAGCTCCAGCTTACGGTGGTAACTTTCCATGCACATTTTATGCCACTTGCCAATGGGTTGATGGTATTATTCCAATCTAAATCACCCCATTTCCAACTATCATAAGCAGGTAACCAATGGCTTTTGTCCCACCCCATCCAACCCTGGTATTGTGCATTATGAATGGTAAGTATAGTAGGCACTGATTGGAGTTTTCGATAATCAAAACAATTTTTAACCATAAAAGGAATAAGCCCGGTATGGTGGTCGTGGCAATGGATAATATCGGGCCGGTGTTCCCAGGAACTCAACCAGTTTAAAATGGCAATTTGAAAGGCGAGATAACGGTAACTGTCATCATCATAACCATAAATTTTATCTCGATCTAATAAACCATTGATGTCAACTAAATATAAATCAAAACCTAATTTATGGGTAGCTTCCTTTATAATGGTGTAATTATAATAATGTCCGCCAATGGCTAAATATCCTTTTGCATCAACCTCCCAGCTGTTTTCATATAAGAATTTGGTACGGTGCATAGGTATTACCACTTTGGCATGATGCCCGGCTTTATTTTGGTATTTTGGCAATGCCCCAACCACATCGCCCAATCCACCAGCCTTTGCAACGGGATAGCATTCTGCACTTACATGAATTATTTCCATAGCAATCAATTAATTATCTGCTTGAAGTTAAGAATGAAATAGATACTAATGCATATTTTCAATTAATTTTTTAAGGATTACAAAATGTATCTTACTTTACAGCCATAATTAGCAACCCATTTTTTAAAAACTTATTTAACGATTGTTATGAACCAACCTGACGCTCCAAAAATTAAAACAAATGGAAGTGCCCTGGCCTCATTGGCATTGGTATTTTTTTTCTGGGGATTTATTGCTGCCTCTAACAGCATTTTTATTCCTTTTTGTAAAAGTCATTTTCATCTTTCGCAATTTGAATCACAGCTTATTGGTTCATCGTTTTATGGCGCTTATTTTATTGGCTCATTGTTGTTGTACCTTATCTCCAGCATGGTGGGGTACGATATCTTAAACAAGATTGGATATAAAAAAGGCATCATTTACGGACTACTCATTTCCGTTGTAGGCGCATTGGCCATTATACCTTCTGCCAATGCAAACTCATTTCCTGCAATATTGGTTTCTTTTTTTGTAGTGGCCTTAGGATTTTCATTGCAACAAACTGCAGCACAGCCTTTCGCCATTGCATTGGGTGACCCGGCCACAGGCTCGCACCGCTTAAATCTTACCGGTGGTGTCAACTCTTTTGGAACCACACTGGGCCCCATTATTGTCAGCTTTTTTCTGTTTGGCTCAGTTGGAACAGCCATTGAGAATGTAACTGTAACCAATATCAATAATTTATATTTAATAGTAGCCGGCGTATTTTTAGCAGTGGCACTATTTTTTGCACTTTCAAAAAAATTACCCGACGGCAAAAATGAAGCAAAGTTTGAAGCTTCAAAAAATGCATCTAAATCTTTAATGATTCTTACCGGATTAATTATTGCCATCATTATTGTAGGGCAGTTAACCAACATTGAAAAATTACCATTACTGATTGTAACCTTATTCGTTGTTTTCTTTACCTTATTTTATTCAAACAACAAAGCCATAAAAAATAATGAAGGATGGGGCGCCATGAAATATCCGCAATTGGTATATGGCATGATAGGAATTTTTATATATGTAGGAACAGAAGTTACTATTGATAATAATTTTGGTGCTTTATTAAAAACCCCGGGTTACTTAACACAAATTGGTTTAGATGAAAGTAAAATTTCAAAATTTGTTTCGTTATACTGGGGTAGTTTAATGATTGGAAGATGGACAGGTGCTATTGGGGTATTTAATTTATCGAACATGGGTAAAAAAATTGCCACAATTGTTGTACCCTTTATTGCATTTGGCGTTGTGTTGTTTGTAAACCATTTATATGGAAATGATATTATGGAATTATTACCCTATACTATTTGTATAGTTATTGCCATTGCCGCATTTTTTTACGGACAGGAAAAACCTGCAAAAACCTTATTAACACTGGCAGTATTAGGAACCATTTCTATGATTATTGGCACTACATTATCAGGCATTGTATCTGTGTATGCCATTATATTTGGCGGATTGTGTTGTTCGATTATGTGGCCTTGTATTTTTTCGCTGGGTGTTGCCGGATTGGGCAAATATACCAGCCAGGGTTCTGCCTTTTTAATTATGATGATTTTAGGGGGAGCGGTCATTCCTCCATTTCAAGGGGCATTGGGTGATGCCTTTGGTATGCATCCTTCCTATATTGTTGCCGCATGCTGTTTTGCTGCATTAGCATTTTTGGCTATTAAATTAAAATCTGTTTTAAAAGCACAGGGATTAGACTTTGATTCACAAGTGGCATCAGGTCATTAATCTATAATTATAATTTTTCAAAAGTATTATTCATGTCAACCTCAACTTCCACACTTGATTCATTGGCCATTGGTATAGATATTGGCGGTACCGGAACTAAATTTGGTATTGTTGACCGTTTGGGAAATGTTTTGTTTTCATCAGAAATCAGCACAAAGAAACACACTGAAATTGAAACTTTTATTGCAGACCTGCAACAAAATTTAGCTCCGCTTATTGAAAAAGCAGGAGGCATTGGCCGTATTAAAGGTATTGGTGTAGGTGCTCCTAATGGCAACTATTACACCGGCACAGTAGAATATGCGCCTAATTTACCCTGGAAAGGTATTTTGCCAATGGCAAAATTGGTTCAGGATGAATTTAAGTTGCCGGTAGTATTAACCAACGACGCCAATGCTGCTGCGTTAGGCGAAATGATGTATGGCGCTGCCAAAGGAATGAAAGATTTTATTATGATTACTTTGGGTACCGGTGTGGGCAGTGGTATTGTGGCCAATGGTAAACTCATTTATGGTCACGATGGTTTTGCAGGTGAATTAGGTCATACCACCATCATTCCCGATGGCAGATACCATCCGGGTACCGGCAAAAAGGGGTCTTTGGAAAGTTATGCATCAGCCACCGGCGTTACTACCACTGCACATGAATTGTTGGCCAATAGTAAAAGAGAAAGTGTTTTAAGAAAAATTCCGAAAGAAAAAATAGATTCTAAAAAAGTTTATGAAGCCGCTATTGCAGGTGATAGATTGGCTCAGGAAATTTTTGAATTTACCGGTAAAATTTTAGGAATGGCATTGGCAAATTTCATTATGTTCTCCAGCCCTGAAGCGATTATATTGTTCGGTGGACTTACCAAAGCCGGCGATTTAATTTTAAGCCCTACTAAAAAACATATGGAAGAAAACCTGATTCAGGTATTCCAAAACAAAGTAAAAATTTTGGTGAGTCACCTTAACGAATCAGATGCTGCCATTTTGGGTGCATCTGCCTTGGTTTGGGATATGTAATAGTAATGTTGTAAAAAGGCTTTTGTTTTAATTCAATGGGATATCATTAAACACAACGATATCCCATTGTTGTTTCAATACTACACTATTTTACCAGCGAAAAAACATACAATGTTTCTAATGCAATTTGACGGCAACGAGCATCATAAGCTGCATCTTGTTCAGGGGTACCATCATATAATTTAGGATCTTCATAGGTGGTAGCCACTCTACCGGTAGCTCCCGGTATAAACGGACAGTTGGTCTCTGCCTCACCACAAGTCATGATCGCTAGAAAGTTATCTTTTGGATTAGAAGGATGGTTATACACTTTAGAAAAACAGGTTGTACATGCTTCTTCACCATAACAAACTTTGTAAACCGGATTGTTTGGTTGACCATCTGAATGAATGATAAACCCCACTTTTTCTAACGCATGAATGGCATTGATATTAAAAGCAGTTGCCTCTGTTCCACCCGAAAAAGTATGGATATTGGGTATGCCATAATATTCAGCAGCTGTAGCTGCCCAAACCTGTCCAAAATGGCTTCGGCGTGAATTATGGGTACAGATATACACCAGATTTACCGATTTACCGGCAGCACGTTGCTGCAACATGTAATCGCAGATTTTTGAAAGCAATGGTTTTCTTTCTGCAGCAATAGAATGGAATTGTTGCGTTAATGTTTCGCAATAAGACTGAATAGCAGTATACATAAATAAAATTTACAAATTCAATTAGCAACAACCCGGCGCACAACAGCCGGCGGTTTGTTCCTGCTTCTGTGCAAATACAGTAATACTAAATATACCGGTAGTGCCATTTTTAAAGGTTGCTATTTCTTGCGGAGTTAAATAATTTAATAAAATATCATCGGGTATGATGATTGGTTTTTCTTTTTGAATGGTAATATTTTCAAATCCATTTACCCGTATCAATTCCAAATAAACATCTTTCTGAATAGCACCAGATACACAGCCTGCATACATTTCAGCATCCTTACGTAATGCTTCAGGCAGATTTCCTACCAATACCACATCAGAAATACTAAAATGGCCACCCGGTTTCAACACCCGGAAAATTTCTTTAAACACACCATCTTTATTGGGTACTAAATTCAATACACAATTGCTTACTACTACATCGGCAACATTGGCAGTAACGGGCATTTGTTCAATATCGCCCTGTCTGAATTCTACATTGTTGAAACCTAATTTTTCAGCATTGGCACGTGCTTTTTCAATCATAGCAGGTGTAAAATCAATCCCAATTACTTTTCCTGAAACACCAGTGGCTGCTCTTGCAACAAAACAATCATTACCAGCACCGCTTCCCAAATCAATAACAGTATTGCCGGGTTTAATTTGTGCAAATTGCGTAGGCAAGCCACATCCCAAACCTAAATCAGCATCAGAAGTATATCCTTCTAAAGTAGTATAATCATCACTCATTATGTTGTACACTTCAGTTGAACAGCCTCCGGCACCGCAACAGGAAGCGGCATTAGTAGCTTTATCCTGCAAAGCAATTTCACTGTATTTTTGCCTTACCAATTCTTTCAATTCATTATCAGTTTTCATATTATTTTAATTTTTATAATCAACAACATTGGTCTTTTAAATCGGATGCTGCAGCAAAAAATTTAGCAAATAAATCGCTATACTTTGCCCAAGTTTTTAAATCAATACAATAACATACATTCACGCCTTCCACAGTACCTTGAATAATACCCACATTTCTTAATTCTTTTAAATGCTGTGATGTAGTAGATTGCGCTAGACCGGTTTCTTCTACCAAATCGCCACAAACACAGGAATTCTTTTTTAATAAAGCCTGAATAATAGCAATACGTGCAGGATGGCTCAATGCTTTGGCTATTGCAGCAATTTCATTTTGCTGCTTAGTAAATAATTCTATTTTTGAAATGCCCATTGATAGTGTTTAAAATAATATCGCAATATTACGATTAAATAAAAGAATAAACAAATTATACATTTCAAAAAAATTAGAATGAAATTAGAAATAAGAAAAATGATTATTCCATTTTTTTCTGACACAATTGCATTGTATCTTTGCAGCATATTTACAAGGGTGATGGTGTCCACCGATTAACTGCCCGATAAAAGGGATGATGGCGCCTACAAATTAAGATTCGAAAATATTTTTAAAGATTCATTAATTTGTAGGAATGAAGCGAATAAAAAATTCTTTTGAGCACGTATTTATTGTCTCACACCTGATTCAATGGACACTGTTTGTAATCCCGGTTTCCCTCTCGGTAGGTACTTTGGTTGCATGGTTTTTATGGCTGTTGGATAAAGCCATTCATTTCCGCTACACACATCTCTGGCTCCTATGGTTATTACCTGTTGCAGGTGTTGCCATTCATTTTTTGTATCAATTTTCCGGTAAAAATGCAGAGGGCGGTAATAATTTAATTATGGATGAAATTCATGAACCCGGCGGTGGCGTACCGGCAAGAATGGCACCATTGGTTATTGTTGCCACCATCATCACACATCTTTTTGGCGGCTCAGCCGGTCGTGAAGGTACTGCCGTGCAGGTGGGTGGCAGTTTGGCAAATTTCTTTGCAAGGCAATTCAAATTAACGAGAGAAGATGTAAGAATGTTACTCACTTCCGGTGTTGCAGCCGGTTTTGGTGCCGTATTTGGCACACCCATTACAGGTGCAATTTTTGCATTAGAAGTATTAGCATTAGGCCGCATTAAACATGATGCACTACTGCCTTGCTTTATTGCCAGTTTTCTTGCCGATATTACCTGTGGCGCCTGGGGCATTCATCATACCCAATACCATATTCTGTTTGCTTCAATAGATAAAACTTACTTTAAATATGTTCACTTCGATTTATTGCTGCTATTCAAAGTAATTGGAGCTGGTATTTTATTTGGATTAGCCGGTTTTGCTTTTGCTGAAACAGCACATACAATTAAAAATTACAGCAATAAATGGATAAAACAAAAATGGATGATTCCGGTAGCAGGCGGCCTGATCATTATTACACTTAGCTATATTATTGGAACGCAGGATTATTTAAGTTTAGGAGTAACCAACCCCAACAAAAATGGGGTAAGCATCATCAGCAGTTTTCATGAAGGAGGTGCCACCTATTTTAGTTGGTTTTGGAAATTATTGTTTACTGCTATTACCTTAGGAATGGGTTTTAAAGGTGGTGAGGTAACTCCTCTGTTTTTTATAGGAGCTGCATTGGGTAATACACTGGGTGTTATTACAGGTGCCCCTATTGATTTAATGGCCGGATTGGGCTTTATTGCCGTATTTGCCGGAGCTACCAATACGCCAATTGCCTGTACATTTATGGGCATTGAATTATTTGGCGGCGAAAATGTAATATACTATGCCGTTGCCTGCTTTACTGCCTATTATTTCAGCGGCCATTCAGGCATTTACCATGCACAAAGAGTAGCAGTTTCTAAAGTAGGAAATTTACAACACTATACAGATAAAACCTTACACGATGTAAGAGATAAACGTATTAAAAAAAGAAAACAATGGTTAAAAAAATCAAGAGCCACTCTCTTGGAAAATTAGAGATTTACATTGAGCCGGCCCACAAAGTAAGACATGGTGACAGAACCTTATTCAGAAAATTATTTCCAAAATCGGCCTACATGCATATTGTAGCTGAGGCAAAAAAAGATGGTATTATCAATGCATCGGCACATAGTACCCATACCAGCTTTAGCACAGATGGTAATATTATAACTTTTAGTGCTGAAGGCGATAATTCAAAACTGGCCATGTGTGTGGAATTAATTGACAAAAAA
Source organism: Hydrotalea sp. GW822-HT8A01 (assembly GCF_058798575.1). Taxonomy (NCBI): domain Bacteria; kingdom Pseudomonadati; phylum Bacteroidota; class Chitinophagia; order Chitinophagales; family Chitinophagaceae; genus Hydrotalea; species Hydrotalea sp. GW822-HT8A01. The sequence continues at coordinate 2,566,491 of NZ_CM179506.1, read as the reverse complement.
GAAAAATTAGAAAATTTTTTCCTGAAACACAAAGACCTGTTACAATCAAAAATTGTAATTTACAAAGAAGTTGAATTTTGGGACATTGATTAATCTGTTTCAATTTCATGATTATGAAGAACTTGCTGATTATAGCTTTAGGTGGTGCAGTGGGTAGTATTTTACGCTACCTGGGCCAGGTAATGGTGAACAAAATTGGCTCATTCAGTTTCCCAATGGGAACTTTTTTAGTGAACATTTTGGGATGTTTTATCATCGGCCTGCTTTATGGTATTGCTAATAAATACACTTGGCTAACTTTAGAATGGCGCCTGTTACTGATTACCGGTTTTTGCGGTGGCTTTACAACATTCTCAAGTTTTTCTTATGAAAGTATCAGCTTAATCAGACAGGGTAATTTATTTTACTTTTTTCTGTATGCATTATTAAGTTTAACAATCGGTATACTAGCCACATTTGGAGGAACTACTTTAATTCGGTAATTTTAAATACATGAAATATTTTTATTTATGGAATATAAAAGAATATTAATTGCCGTTGATGATAGTGCTTATGCCATAAAAGCAGCCAGAGCCGGTTTTACATTGGCACAGGCTTTAGAAGCTGTGGTAGGTGTTGTATACGTGATTAATAAATCGAAAGAAGTAGTGAGTGCCGATTTGGGCATTACCCCGGAACAAAGCAAAACTTTGCTGTTACAGCAAGCAGATAAAACCATTCAGCAATATATTGAATTGTATGATGGCAAAACAGAGGTTTTTCGTTTTACACCCGAAGGTATTCCGGAAAAAGAAATTTTAAACATTGCTTCGGAATGGGAGGCTGATTTAATTGTAATGGGTACCCATGCCCGCAGTGGATTAGACAGAATTTTAACAGGCTCTACGGCTGAATATATTATTCGGCATTCTACCATACCGGTATTGGTTACCCCACCTCGTATGACATAAATAAAGTCTATGAAACACACATTGCTAATTTTCAGGTGATGGCGTTCCACCCAATTTAACCGCCTTTTACAAAGGATGATGACGCCTGGCTTTCTTTTTGAACATCCCTCAAATATTGCAGGTATTATACACTTGGATATATTTTGATGGATGCTTAAAAAGTCATTTTATTTCATCCAATTAAAAAAAATGCAATTAAAAAAAGCCACAGTTTTTGTAATCCTTTTAGGATGCACCAGTCTTTTCTCTGACATGACTTATGAAGCCGCCAGAAGCATCAATGGACCCTATCTGGAAGTGTTGGGCGCTTCAGCAACAACAGTTGGCTGGATGGCAGGATTAGGAGAATTACTGGGTTATAGCTTAAGAGTGATTTCAGGTTATTTGAGTGATAAAACAAAAAATTACTGGACCATTACAGTAGTGGGCTATTTCATTAATTTATTGTCAGTTCCATTACTCGCTTTTGCAGGTTTTTGGCAACTCGCCATTATGCTAATGATATTAGAACGCGTTGGAAAAGCCATCAGAACACCTGCCAGAGATGCCATGCTTTCTTTCGGCGCACACCAGATGGGGCAAGGCTGGGGATTTGGCCTGCACGAAGCATTAGACCAAACCGGTGCTACCATTGGGCCATTATTGGTAAGTGCAGCATTGTTTATCAAAAACAATAATTATCAAAGTGCATATATCATTTTATTTATACCAGCCATTATTGCCATTGGTCTTATCATTTTTGCAAAAAGCATTTATCCGCATCCGGAAAATTTAGAGATTAAAACAAAATCGCTTGAAACCAAAGGATACCCTAAACTGTATTGGCAATATTTACTGACCATTGCCTTTATAGCACTCGGATATGCCGATTTTCCCCTCATTGCCTTTCACTTCAAAAGCGCCAATTTAATGCCGGATGACGTAATACCCTTGCTGTATGCATTGGCAATGGCCAGTGATGGAATTGCTGCTTTAATTTTAGGTAAAGTATTTGATAAAGTAGGCACAAAAGCACTCATCATTGCTTTACTCATTGCTATGTTTTTTGCCCCCATGGTGTTTCTGGGTGGAATAAAATGGGCCATTGCCGGCATGGTAATATGGGGTATTGGCATGGGGGCACAGGAATCGATCGTAAAAGCTACGGTTGCACATTTTATACCACCTGAAAAAAGAGGAACAGCCTTCGGGATATTTAATGCCGTATTTGGATTATTTTGGTTTGCCGGAAGTGCTTTTATGGGCTATTTATATGATGATTCTATCCCAATATTGGTAGCATTTTCCATAATCGCCCAACTCATTGCTGTAGTGCTGTTGTTAGCCATTTCAGGAAAAATTCAACATTATTTTATCACACAACAAACAAATGCAACACATGTATAAAATTCCGGAAAATCAACAACATGTATTCAATGCAGTAGCCTACATGATTGAAAAAAAATTATTAGACATGCAGCTACAACTGCTTGCACACCGACATCCATTGAAGCAGGTGTCTATTCAATATGTATATTTTGCGGATGCACAATTGCTATCACAAATACATGAAAAATTAAACGCATTATATCAATTGCTTTCAGAATTTTGTATGGCCTATCAAATACCCACCCAACCAATAAATTTTAAAAAAGAATTAAATGTAAAAGCTAATTTTTTGTGGGAAGATATTACCGGTGCGAGAGCCGGTTCGATGAAAGGATATGGCATTACTGACCCTGAATTGATGGACGATTACCAACAAAAAATTAATGCATTTACGGATGGTATCAATGAAATGATACACATTTTAAACTGAGCAATTCATTTTATTTATTCAAACACATAAATACAACAATATGAAAATTTCAGAAATTTATGCAAGAGAGGTTTTAGATTCAAGAGGTAATCCAACCGTAGAAGCAGAGGTTACCATTGAAGCCCCATTGAAAGGCAGTAAAAAAATGGTACGTAACATTAAAGGCCGCTCCATTGTTCCATCCGGTGCCAGCACGGGAGAACTGGAAGCTGTAGAGTTACGCGATAATGACCCTAAAAGATACGGCGGCAAAGGCGTTACCCTGGCTGTTAACAATGTAAACAAAACCATTGCCAAACAATTTACAGGTAAAATATTTGAATCGCAGCAGGCCATTGATAATGCCCTGATTACATTAGACGGCACTCCCAACAAAGCCAAATTAGGCGCCAATACAATTTTAGCTGTATCAATGGCTTATGCCCGGGCAATGGCAGCTACATTAAACATGCCTTTATATCGGTATTTTAATACCTCCGGAAAATTTACCATGCCCGTTCCTTGCATGAATGTAATCAATGGCGGAAAACACGCAGACAATAATGTAGATTTTCAGGAATTCATGATTGCACCCCACAATGCACCTTCTTTTAAAGAAAGTATCAGGATGGGTGAAGAAACATTTCATGCACTTAAATCCATCCTCAATAAAAAAGGGTATTTCACCGGTGTGGGTGACGAAGGTGGCTTTGCGCCTAACTTAAAATCGAATGAAGAGGCGGTTGAAGTAATATTAGAAGCTATCCAAAAAGCAGGATATACACCCGGAAAAGATATTTCGCTTTGTATTGACCCTGCTACCAGCGAAATGTGGGAAGATGGACACTATGTGTTTTTTAAATCTACCAAAGAAAAAATGAGCTCAGAGGGACTTTTAAATATTTGGGATAGCTGGATAAAACAATACCCTATTATTTTATTGGAAGATGGTATGGCTGAAAATGATTGGGGGGGCTGGAAATTATTAACCAACCAATTAAAAAACAAAGTTGAATTAACCGGTGATGATATATTCTGCACCAACCCATCCATTTTACAAAGAGGCATTGATGAAGGTATTGCCAATTCTGTTTTAATTAAACTAAACCAAATAGGAACCGTAACAGAAACCATTGATACCATCCAAATGGCTTACAAAAACAATTATAACTGCTTTATCTCACACCGCAGCGGCGAAACGGAAGATACCACCATTGCAGACTTAACAGTAGCTACCAATGCAGGTCATTTAAAAACAGGCAGTGGTTGCAGAGGTGAACGTATTGCCAAATTCAATCAATTGCTCCGTATTGAGGATGAATTAGGCAAAGCAGCAAAATTTGCAGGCATTAAAGCATTTAAAAACCAATAATATGAGTGATACAATTATTCTACAAGTACAACACCCCTGGCATATTTCAATTGGCAATAATGTTCCCAATGTAGTAACAACTATAATTGAAATACCCAAGGGCAGCAGAATGAAGTATGAATTAGATAAAGCTTCGGGTTTACTGCGATTAGACAGAGTACTATATTCTTCCATGTATTATCCCATGAATTATGGTTTAGTACCACAAACCTATTTTGATGATGGCGATCCACTCGATATTTTAGTGATGTGTTCCTTCGATATACAGCCGCTTTGTGTAGTAGATGCACGCATTATTGGCATCATGCACATGGAAGATGAAAATGGTATTGATGATAAAATAATTGCAGTGGCTCACCACGATCCGGCTTATCTGCACATTCAAGACTTATCAGATATACCTGATCACCACATGGTAGAACTAAAAAACTTTTTTGAAGGATACAAAGCTTTGGAAAACAAAGTGGTTACCGTTGGTGATATGTATGGAAAAAAAGCAGCACAGGAATGTGCAGTTAGAAGTCATCAGTTGTATAAAGAAAAATTTGGTATTCAATAATGGTGAGAATCGGCTGAAACAATGATAAATTACCTGAATTAACCCATTGCAATGTCTGAGTCTAATTCAGGTAACTTAATTATCTATTTAAAAAATTTATGATGAAAATTGCTGTATTTAGTGATGTGCATGCGAACCTGCCAGCTTTAAAAGCAGTATATGCGCATATTGAAAAACAGCAACCGGATGCAATTTATTGTTTAGGCGATTGGGTAAACCAAAATATTTGGAATAATGAAGTTATTGATTTTATGCAGCAACATCATATTCCTAGTGTATTGGGCAATCATGATGAAGGTATTGGCAACAATAAAGCAAAATACCCATTTTCGTATGGCAGCAGAGAAGAAATTGATTGGGGATTGGATGCCATTCAATATTCATTACAACAAATAACAGAAGATCGTAAAGCTATTTTGCGTGCATTACCTTTAAAGCTAAAAGTAAAATTATTAACAGGACAACAGCAACGAACTTTATTGTTTGCACATGGCACCCCCAAAAGTAATACAGAACGCATTTATCGTTTCTACAAACAAGCAGAACTATCTAAAATATTAGATGATGAAGCGGTAGATGTTTTGATGATTGGGAACACACATACATCATTTCACAAACAAATAGAAAGAATCATCAATGGCAAAAAAACCTACCAGCACATTATTAATCCCGGTTCAGTTGGCAGCCCTAAAGATGGGAGCTGGCATGCCTGTTATGCCATAGTTGAAATTGATACCAAAAAAGATATTAAATATAACCCTGAAGCATTACAAGTAAATTTTTACAGGTTAGATTATGATATTGATACCGTAATTAAAGGAATAAAAAACAGCCCCTTACATATTTACTATGCGGTAAGATTACTCAAATACTAATAACATGAGTGGCCGAACAAAATCAAAAATAGATAATTATGAAAATAGCATTGATTAGCGATATACATGGCAATTTACCGGCTTTAAAAGCTGTACTCAACGATATTAAAAAACAACAACCGGATGCTATTTTCTGCCTGGGCGATTTGGTAAATTTTGCAGGATGGGATAATGAAGTGATTGACCTGATTAGAAAAAATAATATCCCTTGTTTACAAGGCAACCATGATGAAGGCATTGGTTATTTAAAAAAAATATTTCCTTATTCTTTTGCCAACGAAGCCCAACAACAATTTGGAATCGATTCCATCCGTTGGGTGAATGAACATATAACCAATAGCAACAGGGCTTATTTACAAAATTTACCTTTCCTTTTTAAAATAGAAATCAAGGGGCTGTATCATACCATTACCATTGCAATGGTGCATGGCAGCACTACTTCAAATTTAGAATATGTACAAGAAAGTACAGATGATGCCTATTTATTAGAAATGATGGAAAGTATTGAAGCGGATATTTTGTGCATGGGACATACGCACAAACCCTGGCACAGGCCTATATTTTGTGAAGCAGAAAATAAAAAAATATACCGACATGCCGTCAATGTAGGCTCCGTTGGCAAACCCAAACAAGAGAATAATAGAGCTTGTTATACCCTGTTAAACATAAAGAATGATGCAGCATTGTCTGAACCAGCTGCAGTTCATGTACAGTTTGAATTTGTACATTACCCTGTAAAAACAGTTATCAAAAAAATTGCTTCGCTCGGTTTATCAGATGCATATAATAATTTTCTATTAAACGGATAACCCTTATGTCAACCGGTGCCCAAAATATTCAATTATTACATCAAACTGCCATTCAATTAGAGCAGCAAAACCTGGCTGATGAAATTATGCAATTACAGCATAAATTGAGTAGCGCAGAAATAAATGTTGTGATTACCGGCTTTTTTAAAAGAGGTAAATCTTCACTCATTAATGCGCTTATTGGCCAAAATATAATGCCCACCGGTGTAGTTCCGGTTACAGCCATTATTACATTATTAAAGTATGCTGCTTTTCCCGGAATTGAAATTGTGTACAAAAATAACCAAACAGAAAAAAATGACCTTCACTGTTTACAGCAATATGTGAGTGAAGAAGAAAATCCGGAGAATATAAAAAATGTATCGCATGTTATTGTGTACCATCCTGCATCCATACTTCAGCAAATTACCATAGTCGATACGCCGGGTGTAGGCTCATCACTGGAACACAATACCGATACCACCCTGCAATTTTTAACAAAAATTGATGTAGCCATATTTGTACTAAGCGCCGATATGCCCATCTCAAAATCAGATATTGAATTTTTAGCACAACTGAAATTGCAGGTAAATGATATTGTTTTTGTTGAAAACAAAAAAGATTTGCTCAATATATCCGATTTAGAAAAAGTACTGGCGCATAATAAAAAAATTATTTCGGAACATTGCAACATACCCATAGCAGAAATAGCCATTTTACCTGTTTCGGCTAATACTCATTTAGCCGGAAATATGGCTACTTCCGGAATAGATAATCTACTTCAGTTACTGGAAAAGAATATTGCACAAAACAAACCAACCATTGTTCAACAAAGTACAAAAAGGCAATTGGCATTGATTGAACAAAGCATTCGTTCACTCATTCAATTAAAACTTGATAATTTGCAAATGCCTGGTCAGGAATTGAACCAGCGAATCAGCAATTTTCAGGCCACCAAATCTGTTTTATTGAATGAAATAGAAGGCTTTCATGCCATATTGCAACACTATATTCAAAAACTCAATGAAACAGTTGATACCCAATGTAATGACGCAGCTAAAGCAATTGAAACAGAAATCATAGCCTGTATTGAAAGTTATTTACATCCCTCTTTTCAATTATTAGAGAAGCCGGAACAGCATAAATTAATTAAAGCGCTCAATCAAATAATACGAGCAGGGTTTGAACAGTTGAAAACGCAATTGGAACAAAGCAGCAAAACCCAATTCAAACAAATACTTGAACAATATTTATTTAACGCAAAAAACATTTTACACAACATTGCCATTCATTTCTCCGATTATCTGAATACTGGCATTGAAACAATTGTTGAAAAATTTGACTGGAACGCATACACTGCTTCTTATATTACTTTAAATGGGCTTGATAAAGAAGCCATCATAACTAAAAACAATCCACCTTTTTACCTCACCAAAAAAAGCAAAGAAAAGCACATTGTGCAATCTGTTTTGCAGCAATACCATGAAATTATTGTTCAAAATACTGCCACTATTATTTACGAGACACAATATAAAATACAGGAATCATTTAGAAAGTTCAATGCAGATTTTAAAATCAGGGTGCAACAATTACTGCAAACATTGGAACAGGAAATGAGAATAACCATAGAAAAAACAAAAGCATTAAATTTCAATACCCACGAAACTATTGCCGTTTTAGAAAATATGAAAAGCAGGTTAAACGATTTTTCAAAAACCGGTTAATATGGATGCGCAAACTTTGTTAGATTTAGAAATACTGGAATCAACAGATGGAAAAAAAAATCATTTATTCCATTTGCTGAACCATACCATTACACAAGGTGGCGAAGATATTTTAAAACAAAAATTGGTGCAACCATTTTTATCTGTACAAGCTATACATAAAACACAAGCAGCAATTCAACACTGCATGCCATTTGTGCTCCAATGGAAACAAATCATATCAGAACGAATTATAGTTATGGCTGAATTATATCTGCAATCAAACATCCAAATAACTATTTTAGAAGAAAGTTTTATTGATAAGTGCAGTGCAAAGTTGTTTCAATGGCAGCATCCCGATTATTTTCATTACCTGCATACCAACATTGTATCGCTACAAAACTTATTTTTCAGTTTAGATGATTTTCTTTCCAAAAGTTCACTTTCAAACCATTTATCTGCCAGCACTATACAACATAAAATAAAAACTATTTTAGAAAAAATTATAAAACCGCATTCTGCCAACATAGCAAAACGTAGTGCATTTACCACCCTTTATATAGATAAATTGTTAAGAAGTACTGAAGCCGATTCTATTAAAAATATTTTAGAATGGATATATGAAACTGATGCCATCATGTCTATGGCTACAGCCTGTAGCATTTATCAATTACAATTTCCTGAAATAAGTGAAGAAAGTGGCATTGAAATAAGTAACCTACAACATTTACTTGTACAAAACCCTATTGTAAATAATGTTTCATTAACAAATCAAAATGTAATGTTTATAACCGGACCAAATATGGCCGGAAAAACCACTTATTTAAAAGCAATTGCCCATGCCATAATATTAACGCATATAGGTATGGGTATTCCTGCAAGTGCGGCGAAAATAGGAATAGTGAATGATTTATTTTCATTTATAGGTATTACTGACAGCATTTCAAAAGGAGAAAGTTATTTTCAGGCAGAAATTAACCGAATTCAATTTTTGGCAAATTCATTACAAAAGAACTATCAAATGGCCGTAATTATTGATGAACCATTTAAGGGTACAAATATTAAAGATGCATTAGACTGTAGCATTTTATTTACCCAATTAGCATTAAAATGGGCAAAAAGTTTTTTTATTATTGCCACGCATTTAACAGAGGTATATGACAGTTTACATACGAATAATAAAATTGTATTTTATTATTTTGAAACCAGGCAAGAAGGTGATAAATTAATTTTTGATTACAAATGCAGGCCCGGCTTATCAAACCAACGATTAGGTCTGGCCATATTTAAAAAAACAGGATTACCTGAACTAATGCAACCTAAAAAACAGGATTGAATAAAATAGGCAAATGAGCCTTACATACATGCAAAAAATACTACCTTTAAAACGAACTTTTGCTATACCATTAAAATAAAATTATGAAACCAACTGTTTATGCTGCCGGTGGAATTGTTTGGAATGAAAACGATGAATTACTCATGTTACTCAGATATGGAAAATGGGATTTACCCAAAGGTCATTTACTAATGAATGAGAGCTACGAACAATGTGCTTTGCGGGAAGTAAAAGAGGAAACCGGATTAAAAACGCTTGAAATTACCGGTAGTGCAGGTATAACACATTATGAATATTTTGACAATACTTTACACCAGAAAGCCATCAAAGAAATTCATTGGTTTGAAATGAAAACAATCACCCATTTAGATGTGATGCCCGAATTAAAAGAGCAAATAGAATGGATACATTGGATTCAAAAGGATGAGATTGAAAAATATTTATACAACTCGTACGATAATGTGCGTAACATATTGGGAAAATATGTTACTAAAATATAAATAATATTTTATTTGCAGGTAATACAATAAGGTATATACGGCACTACTTTTCATCGGTTTATATAAGCATTTTACCAAGGGTTTTAAAACTATTGCACTGTGGTGCATTTGGGCAAGTTTGTTTAATTTTGTAAGAATAAAAAAAATCTATGCAAGTTTGTCCCTTTTGCAACAAACAAAAAAATGATTTCTATTTAGAAACAGAAAATTTTGCAGTAATATACAATATATCTCCAATACTTCCCGGGCATTCATTGGTAATTCCGAAACAACACAAGGAAAGTTTGTTTGAATTAACAGATGATGAATTAGCAAAATTTATGCAATTGGGAAGAACCACTGCAGCCTTATTGTGCAAGGTATTTAACACGAACGCTTTTAATTGGGCTATTCAGGAAAGGGAAGTTGCCGGACAATCGGTTGCACATTTACATATGCATGTAGTACCCAGAAGATTGGGTGATATGGTAAATCCCGGCGACTGGTACCAACGTTTAGAAAAAATTGAATCGGGCGATATTGATACGTATGAACGTTTTAGATTATCGGAAGAAGTATTACACACACTTACCCAGAAAATGAAACAGAAAGCCATTGCATTTGGATTAAGAAAATGAAAAACGTTTCAATTATTTTAAACTAATGTTCAACTATTGACGTAGAAAAGTTGCCACTACAATCTGGCGTACAAGTGTGCGACGCAACAGTTGTTGCCATACCAACAAAAAGCCGGTAACAAAATTATTTTTGTGCATCAGGCAAGGCAAATGCCACATAACTATCGCCGGAAGGTTTTTTTAATTTTCCTCCACCACAGGCAATAACTACATATTGTTTGCCATTAACTGCATAAACGGCAGGTGTTGCAAAGCCGCATGCAGGTAAATCAGCCTCCCACAATAACTTGCCATTCGTTTTATTGAATGCACGAATTTTAGCATCGCTGGTGGCAGCAATAAACAGCAAGCCGCCAGCCGTTACCACAGGGCCACCATAGTTTTCTGTACCGGTATGAATACCTTTTGCTTTCCATTCAGGATAATCGCCTATAGTGTCTTTCCATACCAACTGTCCAGTGTTTAAATTGATGGCTGTTAAAGTACCCCAGGGGGGTGCCACTGCCGGATACCCTTCACGCGATAAGAATTTATTGTAGCCCGTTGAGGTATAGGGCATATTATCCCATTTAGTGGTTGTTTTAGCAGGTGCAATAAATTTTTGATGTTGTTGTGAAGATATTGCAAGCACATAGGTAGCCAATGCATTTTTTTCTTCCGGCGTTAATTGTTGAAAAGAAGGCATCATTCTTCTGCCCGAAGTTAACAATGCCTCAAATTGATTTTTATTGTACTTTTTATTTATTTGAAAAAGCCAAGGATAATTACCACTGCCTTGCATTAACGTACCATGACAAGCCATACAATGTGTACGGTACAAACGAATACCCGCCTGAAGATTGGTTTCACCGGCAGGCGGTACCTTATTTTTTGCATCCACCATGGTTAAAACCCATGGCATTTCGCTGGCATTTACATACAATATACCCGATGTTGGATCTGCTGCAGGCCCACCCCACTCTGCTCCACCATCAAAGCCTGGAAAAATAACCGTACCTTCTTTTGAAGGTGGTATAAACAGCCTGCCTGTTTTATAACTGGATAGCCTTTGTTGCAGTTCATGAAAAGAGGAATCGGGAACTAAATGATTCAAATCTTTTTCAGTAAGCGATTGCCTTGCAAAAGGAACGGGTAAAACAGGATAAGGTTGTGTAGGTGCAGGTTGTTCACCAGTTAATTCGCTGAAAGTGGGTACGGGCCGTTCCACAATAGGAAATACCGGCTTACCATTTATTCTGTTGAATAAAAATATAAAACCGGTTTTAGTGGGTTGTGCTACAGTTTCAATTTTTTTACCGTTTATTGTAAGGGTAAGCAAAGCCGGTGCAGTTGGTAAGTCACGATCCCACAAATCGTGGTGTACGGTTTGATAATGCCAGATTTCTTTACCATTGTTCGCATTTAAAGCAATAAGTGTATTGGCAAAAAGATTATTTCCAAGGCGTAAACCGCCATAAAAATCATACACAGCAGATCCTGTGGGTACATACACAATACCTTTGTTTTCATCCATACTAAAACCCGCCCAGGCATTCGCACCACCTACCTGACGGTAAGCAGAGGTATCATCCCAGGAATGAAAACCAGGTTCGCCGGGTTGCGGAATGGTGTGAAATATCCAGCGCAATTTGCCGTTATGTACATCGTAAGCACGCACATCACCTGGTGCTGCAGGCATTTCTTCAGCAACACGGGTACCAATAATAATGATGTCTTTGTAAATGATACCCGGAGTAGTGGAAGCCACATATAACTGTTGTGCCCTTGTCCCCAAATTTTGATGCAAGTCAATGCTACCCCCATTGCCAAATGACAGGATTGGCTTTCCATTGGATGCATTGATACAATACAATTTAGCACCGGCAGCATAAAATATACGACGATCGTTTGCTCCATTTGCGTAATAGGTAACACCTCTGCATACATTCATCATAAAATAGCCGGAAGTTTTGTCGTTTCCTGCCGTATCTGATAATGGATTAAAGCTCCATTGGTGTTGACCATTGGCTGCATCTAATGCAAATAATTTTAATTGTGGAGAAACACCGTATAAAATGCCATCTACTATAATGGGATTGACCTGTATTTGGGTAGATTCACCGGCATCGCCACAATGATACTCCCAAACGGATTTTAACAAAGCAACATTATTAGTATCGATTTGCGTGAGCGATGAATAATGATTGTTTTCTTTATTGCCGCCGTATACCTGCCAGGAGGCATATTGTTGCGACTGTTTAGAGTGGCAAGCCATCAACATACCCAATATCAATGCTATGCAGCCAATATGGATAGATTGTTTGGAAAATAAAAGTGTTTTCATATGCATATTTTGAGCCAACAATTCTTAAAACAAGAACAATAGCATCGTTGAAAATAAACAATCTTTCTGGCTTTTGAATGAATTGGAACGAGAGAAGTTTATGGATTGCAAATCAATTTAGCGGCCGTTGGTTCCAATTTTTTTATGTGCAGAATGATAGAAGATTTTTTGGCAAAGTAAAATTGACCAAAAACCTTAACAAAGCATACAGTGTCTTGTCCGACAAAATTATAATCAAAATTCATTAGTGTCCGGTAAAAATATTTATTAGTTTGAAAATCTTAGTATAAATATGTTTCATGGGAAATTAAGTGAATCAGGGCAAATATGTTTTTTCTCAAATTGTCACATTTCTTCCTGCTCGAATTTTTGATCGTTGTGTTAATTCTTTCCAAGGAGATAAATGGGTCAAGCATTTTACTTGTTGGAACCAGTTAATGTGCATGATTTTTGGACAATTAAGTAATCGTGATAGCCTGCGTGATTTACTTGTTTGATTAACTGCACATAAAACAAAGCACTATCATTTAGGATTGGGCAGAAGTATTTCCAGATCAAATCTATCCGAAGTAAACGAAAAACGAAATTACCAAATTTTTGAAATGATTGCAGAAGCTCAGAAAATATGTATCTCTTATACTGATTTTAATTTGTTAATTAAGGGTAATGTTTACGTTTTTGATTCTACTATTGATCTTTGTCTAAATGTTTTTTGTTAGGCAACTTTTAGAAGAGCAAAAGGTGCAGTTAAATTGCACACATTACTTGATATAAAAACTGCTATTCCTATCTTCATGCATATCACGCCAGCAAGTGTTCATGATGTAAATGGATTAGATTTTCTCACCTTTGAAACAGGCAGGTATTATATCCTGGACCGTGGTTACATTGGTTTTAATCGCTTATCGGCTATTGATAAGCATGATGCATTTTTTGTAATCCGTGCAAAAGTTAATCTTAAATTTACAAGAGTCTCTTCTGAGAAACATGATAAAGCAAATGGGGTGCTCTGTGATCAACGAATGCTTCTGCAAATGCGGTTAAAACTCAAATCTATATCTCTATATCGCCATCATTACTTATACAATTGTAGCTATCATCAAAGCAACTTGAACATCAATTAGAAATGCTGGAAGAACGTTTGGTAATCAATGAAATTTCAAAAGAGCAATACCAAAAATTCTCAAAAAAATACATTGATGCTATTAGAGAACTTAGCGAAGAATTAGAACAAAAACAAAACATGAGTTCGAACCTTGAAAAAGCTATTGATAAAGGATTGAAAATTGCTAAAAACATAAGCCAGATGTGGATTACAGCAAAATATTTGGAAAAGAAAAAGTTGCAATATCTCATATTCCCTGATGGAATGGTGTACGATAAAAAAAATAACACAGTTTGAACCTCCATAATAAATACCCTATTCTCCGCCATTGCTCAACACCATTGTATTACAGCCAAAAAAAGAGACAACCTTTTGCAAGATTGCCTTTTAGGTAATAAAGTCGGGTGGACTGGATTCGAACCAGCGACCCCTTGCACCCCATGCAAGTGCGCTACCGGGCTGCGCCACCACCCGAACTAATTGGGTTTCTTCCCCGAGGGGCGGCAAATATAAGAACAAAAGAATTTTTCAGGCTATATTGCACAAAATTTTATCAGCAATCCATGAAAATTCTTTTAAAACAGGTTGCCATCGCAGATAATAATAGCTCTTATAATGGTACCATTCAGGATATTTTTATTGAAAATGGAAAAATTATTGCCATTGAACCCACCCTTCATCAGGATGCAGATCAGGTCATTGTATTGCCCAATTGTTCGGTTTCGCAGGGCTGGATAGACCCGTTTGTTCATTTTTGCGACCCAGGCTTAGAACATCGCGAAACCATCCATTCCGGTGCAGCGGCAGCAGCAGCAGGCGGATTTACAAGGGTTGCTACCCTACCCAATACCATTCCCTGCATTCAAAATAAAACACAGGTTGATTATTTAATTCAGGCATCGCATTCAACCAAAATATCTATACACCCCTTGGGAGCGGTTAGCAAAAATCTGGAAGGAAAAGAATTGGCTGAAATGTACGATATGCAACAAGCCGGGGCTTTGGCTTTTTCAGATGGCTTGTTGCCCATACAATCTTCAGGCCTCATGTTAAAAGCGCTGCAATACATTAAAGCTTTTAATGGTATTATTATTCAAATACCTGAAGATGCAGCCATAGCACCACACGGATTGATGCATGAAGGTGTTGTTTCTACCTGCTTAGGACTTCCAGGTAAACCGGCTATAGCAGAAACCCTGATAATTGCCAGAGATATTGATCTGGTGCAATATACCGGCTCTGCCATTCATTTTACGGGTATTAGTACTAAAGCCTCAATAAATTTAATTGCCGCTGCAAAACAAAAAGGATTAAATGTTACCTGTTCCGTAACACCTCATCATTTATTTTTTTGTGATGAAGACTTAAAAGATTATGATACCCATTTAAAAGTAAATCCCCCATTGCGCACAAAAACCGATATGCTGGCTTTACGCGAAGGCTTATTGAATGGAACAATTGATTGTATCAGCACGCATCATTTACCATTGGAAACCGACAGAAAAGTTTGTGAGTTTGAATATGCCAAACCGGGAATCATAGGGTTACAAACAGTCTATACCATTATAAACAGTTTATTCCCTAATACCAATGCAGATTTGCTAGCAGATTGGCTAGGTAATCGTGCACGCAGTATTTTTAATTTACCCGATGCAGCTATCATGCCGGGCAATGTTGCAGAACTTACTTTATTCAATACAAATGATGGAAGTGTATTCACTACACAGCACAATCAAAGTAAATCGGCCAATAGCCCCTTTTTCAATATACCGCTTACAGGAAAAGTTTATGGCATTATTCACAAAAATCAAATTCACTTGAATTAATCAGTTGAAGTATGGAGGTTTCGTGTACATCACATATTAAAAAGGGCATTATCATCGCTGGGCTTATCATGCTGCTCAATGCCATTGGCCAGATAACAGAACTTATTTATCTGCCCTGGTATGGCTTTATTATTTTATCGGTATTTATTGTTGCAGCCTTCATCAGTACCTGGTTATTTAACCATCAAACAAAAGGGGTAAAAGGTTTTTCATTGATTTTAAGCCACGGCTTTAAAACAGTGGCCGTTGCTACTGCATTATTTTTTGTGTATAATTTTATAGCTATGCATTATTTGTTTCCGAATTATGTAAACCACCAAATTAGTTTATTACAAGAGGAAGTAAAAAAACATGGAGAGGCCATTACTAATTTACCGGCCAATATAAATCGTGCTAAACAAATTTGGATGAATACGCAATTGACAGGGGTATTAATTTTATTTTTATTAGCCGGAGGTGCGGGTGCATTATTGGCAGCTGTGGCAGTACCTAAAAAATATCAAACAACCACTACTCAATAAAAATAGAATGGATATATCAATTGTAATACCATTACTGAATGAAGCAGAATCACTACCGGAACTATGCCGGTGGATTGATAAAGTGGCAACGGAAAATGAATACCGTTATGAAATTGTTTTGGTAGATGATGGCAGTACCGATAATAGCTGGGAAGTAATTATGAACTTATCAGTTGCCAATACAAATATCAAGGGCATTAAATTTCAACGGAATTATGGAAAAAGCGCTGCGCTAAATGAGGGATTTAAAGCTGCGCAAGGTGATGTAATTATTACCATGGATGCTGATTTACAAGACTCGCCCGATGAAATTCCCACACTTCGGCAATTAATTGTGCAGGATGGATTTGATTTAGTGAGTGGCTGGAAGAAAAAAAGATACGACAATACACTTACAAAAAATATCCCTTCTAAAATATTTAATGCTGCAGCCCGATGGAGCAGCGGTATTCCTTTACACGATTTTAACTGTGGATTAAAAGCTTATAAAAAAAAGGTAGTAAAAAGTATTGAAGTATACGGCGAAATGCACCGTTATATTCCAGTTATTGCCAAATGGGCGGGCTTTAGAAAAATAACGGAAAAAGTAGTGGCCCACCAACCCCGTAAATATGGTGTTTCAAAATTTGGATGGGAAAGGTTCATCAATGGCTTTCTTGATCTGGCTACTATTAGTTTTGTAAGCCGTTTTGGAAAAAAACCCATGCATTTTTTTGGATTATGGGGTACTTTGTTTTTTATCATTGGCTTCATTAGCAGTATCTATTTAATCATTGCAAAATTTATGGAGGCTGATTTTTCTTTAACCAACCGACCTTCATTTTATATTGCCCTTACTTCAATGATAATTGGCATGCAACTATTTTTAGCCGGTTTTATTGGAGAGCTGATTGCCCGCAATGCATCGGAAAGAAATGTTTATTTAATAGAAGAAAAAATACGCATCTAATCGCATGTCAGCAACAGTAATCATCATAGGGCCCGCATATCCTTTACGAGGTGGACTGGCATCTTTTAATGAAAGGCTGGCACGCCAGTTTAAAGAAGAAGGTTTTAATACCCCCATTTATACCTTTTCTTTACAATATCCTTCTTTTTTGTTTCCCGGAACTACGCAATACTCAGCCGAACCTGCACCACAAGATATCGCTATTAAAGTGTGTATAAACTCCGTGAATCCATTCAATTGGATCCGCGTTGGATTACAGTTAAAAAAAATGCGTCCAAAATTCATTGTAGTGCGCTATTGGTTGCCTTTTATGGGCCCATGTCTGGGTACTATTTTACGTATTGCCCATCAAAACAAATACACAAAAATTATTTGTATTGCCGATAATATAATACCCCATGAAAAAAGGCCGGGCGATACAGCTTTTACCCAATACTTTACCAAAACGATTGATGGTTTTGTAACCATGAGCGATAAGGTGTTGAAAGATTTAAAACAATTTACACAAAAACCTGCGTTAAAAGTAGTGCATCCGCTATACGATACTTTTGGAAGTATTATTCCTAAAAATGAGGCCAGAGTGCATCTTCATTTACCTGAACAAGAAAAAATTATTTTGTTCTTTGGTTTTATCAGAGCCTATAAAGGGCTTGATATATTATTGCAGGCTATGCATGAACCTGCCATCCAACAAGCCAATATTAAATTGCTAATTGCCGGAGAGTTTTATGAAGACAGGCAAAAATATGATGCCATCATTCAAAACCTGGCTTTACAATCGCAATTGTATTTGCGCACAGATTTCATTCCGAATAGTGAAGTAAAATATTATTTAAGTGCTGCAGATTTTGTTATACAACCTTATAAAAATGCTACCCAAAGTGGCGTTACCCCATTGGCCTATCATTTTGAAAAACCTATGCTGGTAACCAATGTGGGTGGCTTACCCGATTTGGTACCCCATTTAAAAGCAGGAATTATTACGGAACCAAACCCGGAAGCCATTGCAGCAGGTATTATTCAACTGTATACATTAGGAGAATCTTATTTTTTACCGCAACTTCGTGAAGAAAAGAAAAAATACAGTTGGGCTCAGTTAAGCAATGCCCTGCTGCAATTAGCAGAGAATGATTGTATGAAACAATAACCTTCCATGGTATGATATACAGAAGTAAAACGCCCTTACGGTTAGGCCTTGCCGGTGGAGGTACCGATGTAAGTCCATATAGCGATGAATTTGGCGGTGCTATTCTAAATGCCACTATTTCGTTGTATGCATATGCTTCTATTGAACCTATTCAGGAAAATGGTATTATAATAGAAGCCATTGACAGAAGGGAAGAGCAACGTTTTGAATGGATGCCGCAATTACCAATTGACGGGCAATTAGATTTAGCCAAGGGTGTTTACAACAGAATTCAAAAAGATTACGGGCTGCCGCTTACCGGTTTTAAATTGTCCACTTTTGTTGATGTACCCTCCGGCAGTGGTCTGGGCACCTCCTCTACCCTTGTAGTGGCTATTATAGGTGCATTTGTAGAAATGCTGAAATTACCCTTAGGCGATTATGATATTGCCCATTATGCTTATGATATTGAGCGAAACGATTTAAAATTAGCAGGTGGTAAACAAGACCAATATGCAGCTACTTTTGGTGGTGTAAATTTTATGGAATTTTATGCATCAGATAAAGTAATTGTAAATCCACTCCGCATTAAACAAGAGTATTTGAATGAATTAGAACATAATTTGGTATTGTATTACACACAAACCAGCAGAGAATCGGCTGATATTATTAAAGAGCAACAAAAAAATGTGCATGCCAAAAATGAAAAAAGTATTGAAGCCATGCATCAATTAAAAGAACAATCTAAAATGATGAAGGAGGCTTTATTAAAAGGCCGTTTACATGAAATTGGAGAAATATTGGATTTTGGTTTTCAGGAAAAAAGAAAAATGGCACACAATATCTCCAACTCTTTTATTGAAGATATTTATCAGTCCGCCCGACTGGCAGGCGCTACCGGTGGAAAAATTAGTGGTGCCGGCGGGGGTGGATTCATGACTTTTTATTGCCCTAATAATACACGTTATAAAGTTATTGATGCATTGAATAATTTTGGCGGAATTGTAAAACCCTATCAGTTTACACAACATGGACTAACCAGCTGGACGGTTCAATAAAAAAATGTATTATGCAAAACAAATTTAAAGAAGTTATCAACGCCTCAATTGAGGTAAAACAAGCCATATTGCAGGATGCCAATATGCTGCAAAATTTAGAGCAGGCCATTGAGTTAATTACCAATGCCTTTAAAAATGGCAATAAAGTTTTGTTTTGTGGTAACGGAGGCAGCGCTGCCGATGCACAACATTTAGCAGCAGAATTTTCAGGCCGTTTTTATAAAAACAGAAAGGCATTACCGTCTGAAGCCCTGCACTGCAATACCTCATACCTTACTGCTGTTGCCAATGATTATAGTTATGATGTAATTTATGCCCGAATTATAGAGGGTACCGGATTACCGGGTGATGTATTGATAGGTTTAAGTACATCGGGCAATTCACCCAATATTTTAAAAGCATTTGAAGCCGCAAAAGCCAACCAAATGATAACTATTGGCTTTACCGGCAGTACCGGCGGTAAAATGAAAGATTGTAGCGATATTTTATTCAATGTGCCTTCAACTGATACACCACGTATTCAGGAAAGCCATATTATGCTGGGTCATATTATTTGTGAAATGGTAGAAGCGAATTTGTTTACATAAAACAACCGCCCATTACATTCACTATTACACCGGTTTTATAAACAAGCAACCGGTTTAACGCAATCATTTTAGAAGCACAACATGAATGAAGCCATTATACTTGCAGGGGGCATAGGTACCCGATTAAAAAGCGCTGTGCCCGATTTACCCAAATGTATGGCTCCGGTAAACGGCAAACCTTTTATTGCATATATCATAGCCCATTTGCAACAACAGGGTATTAACAGGTTTATTTTTTCTTTGGGCTACAAACACCAATATTTTACGGAGTACTTGCAACAACATTTGTCAGCAGAAAGCTATACCATTGTAACAGAGCAGGAACCTTTAGGCACCGGTGGCGCTATTCAGTTGGCCTGTTCGGTTGTACAATCAGAAAATGTATTGGTTACTAATGGAGATACCCTTTATACCATCCAATTTGCAACATTTATGCAGTTCCATCTTAACAAAAAAGCTGCTTGCGGCCTTTGTTTAAAACCAATGGAACACTTTGATAGATACGGGGCCGTTACCATCAATGAAAACAATGAAATTATTGCCTTTCATGAAAAAAAACATACAGAAAAAGGCCTGATAAACGGAGGCGTATACTTATTAAATGTACACCGGTTTTTAGCCAACAAATTGCCTGAAAAATTTTCTTTTGAAAAAGATTATCTTGAACAAAAAACCGGCAAGAACGAATTGTTTGGCTATGTGCAGGATGAATATTTTATTGATATCGGGATTCCGGATGATTATTTAAAAGCACAAGCGGAACTCAGTTAACCATTGGCAACCTTAAATACAGTTTAATGAATCATTTACCGGACATTAGCCAGGAATGGACTTTATTTTTAGACAGAGATGGCGTAATCAATGCCGAAAAAAAAGACGATTATGTATTGTCGTGGAACGAATTTCATTTTTTACCTGGGGTAAAAGAAGCATTGGCATTATTGAACCCATTGTTTAAAAGAATTGTAGTGGTAACCAATCAAAAATGTATTGGAAAAGGCTTGTTAACAGTAGATGGCCTTCATATCATTCATACAAATATGCTGCAGGAAATACAGGAAAAAGGGGGCAGGATAGATAAAATTTATTTTTGTCCTGATTTATCGGATGATTCACCCAACCGAAAACCCGCTCCCGGAATGGCTTTTCAGGCAAAAGAAGATTTTTCTGAAATAGACTTTTCAAAAAGTATGATGATTGGCAACAAATTATCAGATATGGCATTTGGCAAAAATGCCGGAATGTATACCATTTTTGTTGCAACTACTAATCCTGAAACACCATATCCACATCCACTGATTGATGCAAGATTTGATGATTTATACCATGTAGCAAAGGCTTTAATAAAAGCATAAAATTCATCCTCATTTTTGCATCAAAATCAATAAGCAGGAGTGGTGTTGTATCTTAGAGGCATATTTTATCAACATGCGCAGTACTGTTATTGTATTTTTAATGCTTCTACCCTTCTTTTCCTTCACGCAGGAAATACCGGCAACTTCTATACAAGCCATTCAAAAAATAGAAAACCTGCTACAAAAAGATGCGCACAATATTGTATATGCCAACGACTGGTTAGAACGTTTTCAGGCCGATAGTGCATTTATACGAAATTTTGTAAAAGCATTAAAAACACCATACTCATTTTATTATCCTTTCGATTCGGTTCAAAACATTTCCAAACTATATGCGCCGGATAGCAGCTTCAGAATATTTACCTGGCAGGTAATGAAAGATTATTCTTATTACCGGCAAAGAGGGGCCATTCAAATGCGCACTGCAGATGGCAGTTTAAAATTATTCCCTTTATTCGATGCTTCCGAATTTACCAAATCGCCTACCGATTCCATACGCACCAACAATAACTGGATTGGTGCCATATATTATAAAATTATCCTTACTACGTATCAAAATAAAAAATATTATACACTGTTAGGATTAGATGAAAACAATGCACGCAGTGAGAAGAAATGGATAGAAGTATTAACATTTAAACCCGATGGTCTGCCACAGTTTGGTGGCAATTATTTTAAATATCCGGCAGATGGAATTAAACCACCGCAACCTGCTTATCGGTTTTATTTAGAATATAAAAAAGATGCAGGCGTACGCATGAATTACGATGCAAAATACCATGCCATTATTTTTAGCCGGCTGGTAAGTGAATCGCCCGATGAAAAAAATACCTATAACTTAATTCCTTATGGCGATTATGAAGGGTTTAGATGGGTGAATGGTTTTTGGGTGTATGTAAACAATCCATTTCAAAATATCATTTTCGATAAAAATCAATCCGATTTACCTGCACCAATTTTAGATGAAAAAGGCAACAGAAAGGAAAAAGTTTTAGAAGAAATTTCCCGAAAAAATATGGAAAAAGCACAGCAAAAGAAGGATAGTATACAGAACCAATAATTCATCAATCTTAAATCAACATTTTTTTAGTCGAGTATCATGATTTGTTGAGCAAAATCATACCCCCATTATTTTTAGCAAAAATCATTTCATCTCAAAAACAAAAATGCCTCGTAAATAATACATTTACAAGGCATTTATTGCGGACCGGACGGGACTCGAACCCGCGACCTCCGCCGTGACAGGGCGGCATTCTAACCAACTGAACTACCGATCCTTTTCCCATTTTTAGGTATTTACTCCTGTTTTCGGGACGGCAAAGATAAGGGGATTGATATTTTCAAAACAAATCTTTTCTAAAAAAAATTACAAACCCTAATTTTACCGCATCAATCATACTTTTAACTATGCCACAATACCCCAACAGACAATTCCTCGACTTCGAACAACCTATTAAAACCTTGTACGAAGAAATAGAAAAATTAAAACAAACTGCTGAAAAAAGCAAAATAGATATGAGTGACAGCATTCAGAAATTAGAGAATGCTATCATTGAAAAAAGAAGAGAAATTACCGCTTCGCTTACACCATGGCAAAGGGTACAGTTGAGCCGCCACCCCGACAGACCCTACACTCATAAGTACATTGAAAAAATGTTAACCAATTATGTAGAACTCCATGGTGATAGAAACTTTCGCGATGACAAAGCCATGATTGGCGGTTTTGCACAATTAGATGGCGAAACAGTAATGGTAGTTGGGCAACAAAAAGGTATTAATACCAAAATGCGCCAACAGCGTAATTTTGGTATGGCCAATCCGGAAGGTTACCGAAAAGCACTTCGGTTAATGAAGTTGGCAGAAAAATTCAATAAACCTGTGATTACTTTTATTGATACACCCGGTGCCTATCCAGGATTAGAAGCAGAAGAACGTGGACAAGGTGAGGCTATCGCCCGTAACATTTATGAAATGATTCGTTTAAAAGTTCCCGTTATCTGTGTCATCATTGGCGAAGGTGCCAGTGGCGGTGCACTCGGCATAGGTGTGGGCGATAAAATACTCATGATGGAAAATACCTGGTACACCGTTATATCGCCTGAAAGCTGTAGTTCTATTTTATGGCGTAGCTGGGATAAAAAAGAAGTGGCTGCTGAGCAATTGCGCCTTACTTCAGTTGATATGAAAGGATTTGGACTGGTAGATGAAATTGTACCTGAACCAATAGGTGGTGCACATTGGGATTATAATCAGGCAGCTGCTCTTTTAAAAACATCTATTAGCAATGCATTAGCGTTAGTGAAAAATACAGACCCGGAAATACGCATTCAACAAAGAATTGAAAAATTTGGCAAAATGGGCTTTTGGGATGAATTGCCTGTTGAGCCGGCTGAAGCACAATAAGTATCGTCCCTTGCGTCGCACACTTGTACTACAGTACACCATGCAACAAAACAACAATTAACCATCATTATTCTATACAATGAACTCTCTACATCAAATATTGAAAGGTACCGGTGTTGCTATTATTACCCCTTTCACTGCACAAAAAGCTGTAGATTATCCTGCACTTGGCCGGGTAATTGAACATATTATTTCCGGTGGTGCCGAATATATTGTAACATTAGGCACAACAGGAGAAACTCCTACCTTAACCAAAGACGAAAAAATTGAAATTGTACACTTTACTTTTGAAAAAGTAAACAACCGGATTCCTGTAGTGGTAGGTATTGGTGGAAATAATACCCAATCTGTAATAGATGATGTACAATCCTATCCACTTGAAAAAGCCGCTGCTATTTTGAGTGCTGCACCCTATTATAACAAACCATCCCAGCAGGGTATTTATGAGCATTATAAAGCCATTGCCCAATCTGCACCCAAACCGGTTATTTTATACAATGTACCCGGCCGTACCGGCAGAAATATAACGGCAGCTACTACACTGCGACTGGCACACGAAGTACCCAATATTGCAGGCATGAAAGAAGCGAGTGGCGATTTTCAACAATGTATGGATATTTTACGCGACAGACCATCTGATTTTTTAGTAGTAAGCGGCGATGATGCTATAAGCTTACCACTGATTGCATTGGGAATGGACGGTGTTATCAGCGTAGCAGCCAATGCATTCCCAAAAGAATTTTCTACTATGATACGGTATTGCCTTGACGGCAATTTTAATTTGGCCAAACCCTTACACTTCAAACTTTTACAGGCATTCGATTATATGTTTGTTGAAAATAATCCGGCAGGTGTAAAAGCATTTATGCATCATTTAACCCTGATTGAAAATTCCGTTCGTTTACCGGTGGTGCCTGTAAGCACAGAATTAGACCAGAAAATACAAAAATGGCTGCAACAGTTTCAGTAGCAAACCGTTTTCTACTGTTTGCGCATTCTAAAGCATTGTATGAAGAAAATAATCATAGCAATAGATGGTTACTCATCCTGCGGTAAGAGCACATTAGCCAAAGCATTGGCTAAAAAATTACATTATGTTTTTATTGACAGTGGCGCTATGTACAGAGCCATTACTTTGTATTTCATTCAACATAAAATTAAAACCAATCATGAAAACGAAGTTGCTGAAGCTTTAAAACATATTCATTTGGCATTTGAGTTTCATCCGGAAACAGAACAAAATAACATGTTACTGAATGGGATCAATGTAGAAGCCGAAATAAGAAATATGGCAGTAAGTGCAAAAGTGAGTGAAGTGGCCGCTATACCCGCCGTTAGAAAATTTGCAGTTGCACAACAGCAGCAAATGGGCCGTTTAAAAGGCATTGTTATGGATGGCAGAGATATTGGTACCACTGTATTTCCACAAGCAGAATTAAAAATATTTGTAACTGCCGATCCTGCCATAAGGGTTGAACGCCGTTTTAAAGAATTGTTTGCACAGAACAAAAATATAACGATTGAAGATGTAAAAGCCAATTTAGAAATGCGGGATTATATTGACACCAACAGAACGGAAAGCCCACTACGTAAGGCAAATGATGCTAAGGAATTAAATAACAGCAACTTAACCAAAGAAGAACAGTTAAACATTGCGTATAAATGGGCAATGGAAACGACTCACCAAAAATAACTTTCAATATCCCTTATATTGAAAGTGGCCTGCATTAAAAAACAGGCCATTTTATTCAAAAAACTTGTATACTTATTGCTACCAGAAAACGGTATACAATGCCGCTATAATGCCACAAACAATCAATACCCCTACCGTAAAAGCGGGGCTTAGTTTAAACATGGAACGATCAATTTCTAAACCTTTGGTAGTTTCGCCTCGCCTGTTTTCAATCGTACTGATAACATACATTCCAAAAATGCAAATCACAAATACAAGACCCATTCTGTCTAAAAATGGAATTTCAAAAACACCTGATTCATTAGGTACTGCAAACCCATAAGGTGACAAGAAAGACAGATTTATGAGCATTGGCAAAAATTTAAAAACAATTGACATAGCAAAGCCGCCAATGGTAGCAAATAAAGCTGCATTTGAAGTGGTTTTCTTCCAGAAAAAACCCAGTATAAACATGGCAAAAATACCCGGTGATACAAATCCAGTATACTCCTGAATATACTGAAAGCCTCCTTTTTTATCGATGCCCATTAAGGGCGCAATGATGATAGCCAGTATCATTGCCACTACTACTACAATTTTTCCTACAACAACTGTTTTTTGTTCAGTAGCAGCCGGATTAATTTTTTTCTTATAAATATCTAATGTAAAAATGGTAGAAATACTATTGGCTTTACCGGCTAATGAAGCTACTACTGCAGCGGTAAGTGCTGCAAAAGCAAGCCCTTTTAATCCTGCCGGTAATAAATTCAATAAAACAGGATAAGCTTTATCGGTATTTACTTCGCCATTCTGTAACATAGCATGTTGAAAATCGCCCTGTTGGTATAAAACAAATGCAGCAATACCGGGTAATACCACAATTACAGGCATCAACAACTTTAAAAAAGCAGCAAACAATAATCCACCACGTGCAGTTTTTAAATCGGCTCCTAATGCACGTTGGGTAATATATTGATTACAACCCCAGTAATTTAAATTTACGATCCACATACCGCCAATTAAAACTGTTAATCCGGGCAAATCAATATAATTCGGATTATCTCTTTTCAAAATCATATGGAAATGATTATTGGCATGTGTCATCATTAAATGAAACCCTTTTAGCAAACCTGTTGCACCAAATTTATCGGCCACTAAATTTAAAGCAAGGTAGGTAGTCACCAATCCACCTAATATTAAAAAGAAAACCTGAATAACATCCGTATATCCAATTACTTTCATACCACCCAGCGTAATAAAGATGGCAAACACGGCCAATAAATACATACAAAAAGTAGTGTTAATACCCGATATGCTGTTAATAGCCAAAGCACCTAAATATAAAATGGAGGTAAGATTCACCACTACATACAACAACAACCAAAATACCGCCATAATCATTGCTACGGTTCCATTGTAACGCTGGCTAAGGAACTGAGGCATGGTGTAAATCTTGTTTTTCAAATAAACAGGTATGAAAAAAATGGCCACAATCATTAAAGTAGCTGCAGCCATCCACTCATAAGTAGAAATTGCAAGGCCCATTTTAAACCCATTACCACTCATGCCAATGAACTGTTCGGCTGAAATATTTGAAGCAATTAATGATGCACCGATGGCCCACCAGGTTAAAGAACCTTCTGCCAAAAAATAATCGTGTGAGGCAGTGGTGGTTACTTTCTTTTTTCGTTTATACACCCAATATCCATATACCGAAACAATAATAAAATAACATAAAAAAACTAAGTAATCGAATAAATGAAGGCCTTGCATACTTGGGATTTATTGATGAATAAACAAATTAAATATAACGATTAATAATGCTTTCAAGATATTCCTGTTGACCACTAATTGTAGCAGGTGTTCCTTGTTTAACAGCAAAATTTCTTAAATCTTCCAATGATAATTTACCCTCTTCAAAAGCTTTGCCCTCGCCGGAATCAAAACTGGCATACCGTTGGGTACGTATTTTTTTGTAATCAGATTGGGTTAAAATTTTATCGGCAATTTCCAAAGCTCTGGCAAATGTATCCATGGCACCAATATGGGCATAAAATAAATCAAGGTTATCGGTAGAATTTCTTCTGCGTTTCGCATCGAAATTAATACCACCGCCTTTAAATCCACCTGCTTCCAAAATAACCAGCATAGCTTCTGTTATTTCATTGATATTATTGGGAAACTGATCGGTATCCCATCCATTTTGATAATCACCACGATTGGCATCCATACTGCCCAATACACCTGCATCAACCGCTACTTGTAACTCATGTTGAAAAGTATGTCCGGCCAGTGTAGCGTGATTTACTTCAATATTCAATTTAAAATCATTCAATAAATCATATTCACGTAAAAAGCCAATCACTGTTTCACTATCATAATCATATTGATGTTTGGTAGGCTCACAAGGTTTGGGTTCAATAAAGAAAGTGCCGGTAAAGCCATTTCTTCTGGCATAATCTTTTGCAGTATGTAAGAAGCGGGCCATGTGTTCTTTTTCACGCTTCATGTTTGTGTTCAACAAGCTCATATAGCCTTCTCTTCCACCCCAAAACACATAATTGGCACCGCCCAAAGCAATGGTAGCATCTAATGCAGCTTTTACCTGAGCAGCAGCATGTGTTAACACTAAAAAATCAGGATTAGTAGCTGCTCCATTCATGTATTTGCGATGGCTGAATAAATTAGCAGTACCCCACAATAATTGCACACCACTATCTGTTTGTTTTTGCTTTGCATATTCAACCATTGTTAACAAGCGCTTTTCGTTTTCAATCAAATCATTGGTAAAGTCTACCACATCTACATCATGAAAACAATAAAATGGCATATTCATTTTGGTGATAAATTCAAAAGCAGCATCCATTTTATCTTTGGCACGTTCTATAGGATCTGCCTTCACATTCCAGAGATACAAATGTGTTGGCTCACCAAACGGATCAGCGCCATTACCAACAAACGAATGCCAGTAAGCACAAGCAAAACGTAACCATTCTTTCATGGGTTTGCCCGCAACTACTTTTTCAGCATTATACCATCTAAAAGCAAGTGGATTGTCGGTTTCCGGCCCTTCATATTTTATTGCGCCGGTTTCTTTAAAAAACAATTGGTTTCCTGTTACTACATTCATATTATTACAATTTAAAGTGATTGAATAGGATTGCTTAATTTTTCATTTAATAATGCTTCCCACCGGTTATAAATCTGACTATATAGTTCCATTTTATTTTTATCGGGCATCATAACGGCAACGGGTTGCTGATGCTGCATTGCTTCCTGAATAGAGTTGTAGGCACCTGCTCCAATTGCTGCGCCCATGGCTGCGCCAATACTTCCATCGTTGTTATACAAATGCAAGGGCACACCGGTATTTTGAACAAAAATATCGGCAAACACCTCACTCAAAAACATATTGGCTTTTCCGGCACGGATAACCTTGGGTACCAGTTTATTTTCACGCATTATGTTTAGGCCATATTTAAAAGCAAATGCAATACCTTCCTGTGCTGCTCTATATAAATGTGCTGAAGAGTGTATATTCAAACCAATGTTTGCAATATGCGCCTGTAGGGTTTTATTTTGCAATATCCGTTCGGCACCATTACCAAATGGTAACATCAAAAGTCCATCACTCCCAAACGAAACTTGTGCAGCCAAATGGTTCATTTCTGCATAAGATATAGACGCACCGCTAATTTTTCGCAACCAACTATTTAAGATGCCTGTACCATTAATACAAAGCAATACGCCAATACGTTGTGCATCATTGGTATAATTTACATGCGCAAAACTATTGATGCGGGATTGCCGATCGAAAACAAGCTGGTCGGTAACCCCATAAATAACACCCGATGTTCCTGCTGTGGCAGCAAATTCGCCGGGTTCAGATACGTTGAGAGAAAGTGCATTGTTAGGCTGATCGCCGGCTTTGTAAGTAATCGGTATGCCGGGTTGCAATTGAAGTTGTGCGGCTACATCGGGTAACAATGTACCATGTTCTCCAAAAACAGGCTGAACAGTGGGAATATAATCTGCACTAAAACCAAAATAATGCATAACAGCATCAGATAGTTGACACTGTTGAAAATCCCAAAAAACTCCCTCCGACAAAGCTGATACCGTTGTTGTGGTTTGTCCGGTAAATTGTAATGCAATATAATCACCTGGTAAAAGTATCTGATAAATCTGATTGTAGAGGTGTGGTTCATGCTGTTGAACCCAGGCTAATTTAGAAGCAGTAAAATTGCCCGGTGAATTGAGTAAATGCGTTAAACAATAATTTTCACCCATTGCTTGAAATGCTGTATCGCCAATAGTTACGGCTCGACTATCGCACCAGATAATACTATTTCGGATTACCTCATGCTTTCGATTAATCATCACCAATCCATGCATTTGATAGGCAATTCCAATGGCTTTAATTTCTTTTGGAACATACTTTTGGGTAGCATGGGCTTTTAAAATAGCCTGTTGAACATCCTCCCACCATTGGGTGGGTGCCTGTTCGGCCCATCCATTTTCAGGGGAAATTATAGCACGTTCTTTTTCGGGATATTGCACTGTTACAACAATGCGTGCTGTTGCAATTTCAACTACTGAAACTTTAATGGAGGAAGTTCCTACATCTATTCCTAACACATACATAATAAAACATTTTCAATATGGCAATCAAATTTTGCTGTTCAACACAGTTCAAAAGTAGGTGGTGCACAGAGATTGAAACAACTGCTATTTTTAAAAAGAAATATTCTATCTTATCATTTTTACCTAATTTTCAGAATATTTTCTGATAAAATAGAGGTTATTTTCAATTATGCAACCACTCATTCAAAAAATTCATATTGCACAAGACAGCTCATTTGCGTGCCGAACCTATAGAACACCAAACTTTGAAACCAATTGGCACCAGCATGAAGAATATGAATTAATTTTAATTACCGAAGGTCAGGGAACGGCCTTAATTGGAGATTATGTTGGTAATTATACAGTAGGAGATATCTTTTTTTTAGCCGGAAATTTACCACACTGGTTTAGAAAAGCACATCATAAAATGATAGGCAGTGCCATTGTTGTGCATTTTACCAAACATTTTTTAGGAGAGTCATTTTTAATGTTACCCGAATTAAAAAGCGTTTATCATTTACTAACTGGAAATAATAATGGATTGCAACTTCAAAAAACTTTGCAAAATAAGATTGCAAAAGAAATAAGTGCCTTAGAAAAATTAAACGGATTAAACAGTATTACACAATTATTGCATTGTTTGCATGCTATTAGCACATCAAACGAATATCAGGTTATCACTGCCAACTTTTCGCTAACTCCCTCTTCCAAAGAAAACTCAGTGATTGAAAAAGTATTTGAATACTCATTAAAAAATTACCTGAAACATATTACTTTGGAGGAAGTTGCAGCCATTGCAGAAATGAGCATTCCAACATTTTGCCGATTTTTTAAAAAAAATATTAAAAAAAGTTATTTTGATTTTTTACAGGAGCTGCGTATTGGACATGCCTGTAAACTTTTACAAACAGGTAATCATAATATTTTAGATGTTTGTTATAACAGTGGGTATAATAGTTGGGCACATTTTAGCAAACAATTTAAACAGGTAAAACAGGTAACCCCATCTCAATATAGAAAACAGTTTAAGCTGGGTTAATTAAATGGCAGGTTGCAGCATTAACACCTGCAAAGGAGATATCGGACTCAAAAAATCGGCCAATGAACGTTTAATAATACTTTTTTTACCGGGTGTTCCTTTTTCAGGATTAATAAGAATCATGTCAGCATTTACCTGATGCGCATATTTAATTAATATTTCAGGTGCATATACGCCAGAAAGCATTTTATAGTGGGGATTGAACCCCTCGTCTTTTAATTTTTTATACGTTAAATAAAACACATCTGCTATTATTTTTGACTGGGCTTCATTATCATTTAAAATGGTGATAATATAAATCTGAGCATTGTATTTCTTTGCAAAAGCAGAAGCCAATTCTATTTTTTTATCGGGCAAAAACGAATATACCGGTATTAAAATAGATTTGATGGAATGATTCATGGTTCCCGCATTCACACTTAAAACCGGACAGCCTGCGTGTTGGATAATATAATTGATATTGATGCCTGTTTGGTAAAAAATATTTTTTAATGTTTGACGGATAGACAATACCAGATCAATAGATGCGAGATTGATGTATTGCACCAATGCATGATTAACAGAGGCATCTACAACAATCTGAGTATATATGATTGCATCCGGAAATGCCTGAAATACCCTGGCCTGTATTTCATTCAACAACATTTCTGCTTCAATTTTTTTTTGCCTGATACGGCTATTTTTTAAAGCTCGTTGTTGTTGCGGTTTAAGGCCAATAAATTTTCTCCAGCTAAAATATTTAATTACCCAAACAAAATGCAGTTCGGTGCAGGGATGTTCATACAAATCTTTTAACTTATGAATTGCAATTTCTGCATCAATATTATTATGAATGAGAATTAATATTTTTTGGAAGGGCAGCATTTACATAATTTAAACAAAACAAACATACGTTACCGAAATTAACAGGCTATTAGTGTGAAATTAGAAGTATATTAAACATAAAATAAGAAAGCCGCACTTAGAAAAGTGCGGCTTTTAATTAACCCTGCTTGAGTATATGAGAAAACCTTAAATATTTATTGGTTATTTTTTTCGAGTAATTTGAAGAACTGATCTAATTGTGGTAAAATAATGATTCTTGTTCTTCTATTTAAAGCTCTGCCTTCTTTGGTATCATTAGATGCAACGGGTACATACTCACCTCTACCGGCAGCAGTAATTCGTTTAGGATCTATTTGATAGTTATGTTGTAAAATTCTTGTAACAGCAGTAGCACGTTTAACACTTAAATCCCAGTTGTCTAATAATAATCCATTTCGATAAGGTTTAGAATCGGTATTACCTTCTACCATAAAATCAATATTAGGATGTGCATTCAAAACTTTAGCTACTTTACCCAATACTTCTTTTGCCCTGTTGGTAACATTGTAGCTACCACTGTTGAACAATAATTTATCAGAAATATCAATGTACACTACATCTTTTTCAACTTTAATATTAATATCAGTATCATTAATATCACTTAAAGCACTTTTCAAATTCATTACCAATGCCATGTTTAAAGAATCTTTCCGGGCTAAAGATGCTTGCAAGTTGTTGATGTACAAATCTTTTGCATTTAAATTGGCCAATGATTGTTTGATACTCTCTGCCTGAGATCCGGAAACAACAGAAAGATCTTTTAACTGATCGAGTACTCTGGTACTGTTTTGTTTCAGATAACCAATCTGGTTATTCAAATCATCAATTCTGGCTTGTAAAGCTGCTTTTTGTTTGGCAAAATCGCTTGCCTGATCATTCAGATTTTTCATATTACCCTGACATTCCCTTAATTCATTTTGCTTGGCAACATAAGCGGAATCTAATTGATTGTATTTGGCTTCGGCAGTACGTAATTTTTTGGGGCTAACACAGGCTCCAAATAAAATAAGAGAGGAAGCAATGAGTAAAAGACTGGGAAGTTTCATTGTGGTGTATTTAATTTTTTCATGCAGCTTTTCAAAACATAATACAACAAAATGTACTTTTAATATGCTTTGAAAAGGTTGTTTTTTTACAACAGGATGCAAGATAGAATGGTACAATTAATCGGTAATTAGTATTGCATTAGAAAGCAATTAGAAATTTAAATAAGATGGAATGACCTGCCAATGGGTAGAATAATTGTAAATTCTGAGCCTTTTCCTTTTTCACTTTTGATGATGATATTACCCTTGTGCATTTTTATAATTCTGAGTGCCAATGGGAGGCCTAAACCAAAACCTTGTTTATTATCCCCTTCTTCGCCCCGATAAAAAGGCTGAAAAATAAGATCAATATCGCTTTGAAGAATGCCCGGTCCGTTATCACTGACCATAATATTCAACTCATTTTCAGAAAATACCAGCGAAACATTTGCAGTATGATTATGTGAATACTTACAGGCATTTATAACAATATTTCTGATGGCACTGTATAATAAATCTACATTTCCAAATACTAATAGTTTGTCTTCATTTTCCGGAAATGTTTCAAAGTGTAGCTCTACAAAATATTTGGCATCTGCTTTACGTAATTCAACCGGTAAACGCATTAATAATTCATCAATCCTAACTAACGATAGTTCAATACCATCTGATGTACCACTTGCTTTTGCAATTTCTAATAAACTACGGGTTAACTGGTTCAGGTTTTTCACATCATCGTACACAGAATAAATGACCGACTTATATTCTTCTGCGGAACGTTCATTTTGAAGTGTAATTTCTAATTGACTGGAAATAGCTGTTAAAGGGGTTGATAATTCATGAGAAGCATTGGCAATAAACCTACGTTGAATTTCAAATGATTCCTGAAGGCGGTTTAACAACTCATTAAATGTTGAAGACAATTGGTACAGTTCATCTTGGGGTTCTTTTATTTCAATTCTGCGAGATAAATTTTGAGAGGAAATTTCTTTTACTTCTCTTGTAATTTTTTGAATGGGGTGTACTATTCTTTCAGAAAAGAATAGCCCCGAAAGAAATGTGATGAGAACACCTAAAATAAAGCTGAAGAATAAAATCCATTTTAATTCATCTAATTTTTGTAACCCATCTTTATCAAATGCGGCACCAACTACAATATAATTGTGTGCATCATCCAAATAGTTTACAGCCACTACATCTCTTCCTTCGTAATTAAAAAAATAGATTCCTTTTGTTTTTGCCCTGTTTAAAACAGCACTATTAACATGTACCGGTGCTATATTTTCGTCCGCATAACTATATATAATTTTACCGGAGGCATCAAACACCTGAAAGCTTTTCTGGTCTAAAGATATCTGCGTTATTTCATCAATGCGCCGTAATAAATTTGGATTAATACCAGTAACTTTTAATAATAAACTTACTGTTGTAATAGCTCTGTTCTTTATGCGTTCCCGAAATGAAAATGCCCTGTTTAGATTGGAAAAATAAAAGATAGACAGGCATAATAAAAGCAGAATACCAGACACCACCAGTGTAAACAAAAATGTAATTCTATACTTAATATTCATATTGCTGCTTTAATCATTTCCTAAAAAGTATAAAAACAGGCTATTTATGTTTACCGGTTGTGTTCTTCCTTTAATACATACCCCATGCCTACCTGTGTATGAATTAATTTAGTTGGAAATTGTTTGTCAATTTTATTACGCAAATAGTTTACGTACACATCAATTACATTGGTTTGTGTATCAAAGTCAATATCCCAAACGCTTTCAGCAATATCTGCCCTGGATAAAACACGATTTCGGTTACGCATAAAATATTCCAACAACTGAAATTCTTTGGCAGTAAGAATTATTTTTTTATCGCCTCGTTTTACTTCCTTGCTATCTAAATTCATTTCCAGATCTGCCACACGTAAAATATTGCCCATGGGCATTTGCTGATTGATGGTTCGCTTCAGCAGCGCCCTTATTCTAACCAATAACTCTTTAAACTCAAAAGGTTTTATTACATAATCATCCGCACCGGCATCAAAACCTTCAATCTTATCATCGGTTGTGCTAAGCGCAGTGAGCATGATTACCGGTATGTGCTGATTTTGGGTACGAATAAATTTGCATAAATCATAACCATTCATGCCTGGCAAATTCACATCTAATATAATTACATCATATTCATGTTGCTGGAAGAGTCGTTTGGCAATAGCCCCATCAAAAACAGCTTCTACATAATAGCCATTTTCTGTTAAGCCTTTTTTTAAGGCCTGAGCAATTTTAGTTTCATCTTCCACTAATAAAATCTTTCTTTCATCCATATGAATATTTTAGAACTATATTTTTTGAATCATTTTCATTATTTT
Organism: Hydrotalea sp. GW822-HT8A01; assembly: GCF_058798575.1. NCBI lineage: Bacteria > Pseudomonadati > Bacteroidota > Chitinophagia > Chitinophagales > Chitinophagaceae > Hydrotalea > Hydrotalea sp. GW822-HT8A01. Next base: position 2,531,173 of record NZ_CM179506.1, on the reverse strand, counting down.
CACCTCAATCCATCAAATGATCAACCTAATTCTAATTGGTTATTAATATCCGGAACGCATTTTTTTTAAGACCTTTGCGATTCGAAAAAATGGATTTAGTGAAATTTAATATCAAAAATAGTTATAGAATCCGAATACATGGCGATAAAAGGGAAAATTAGAGCAATTGGTAAGCAGATTTATGACAGATTGCATAATGACAGGCTTAGAAAAAACATTTTGAGTGCTATACCTTATTGGGTTGCCTCTTTATTGGTGGGATTGATTGCAGTGTACTATGGCAGAGCATTTTCGTGGGCCGAAAATATGGGAATGCAATTATTTACAACACACCGTTATTTATTATTTATTATTCCCCCCATTGCATTTGTGGTAGCCTGGTGGTTGGTGAAACAATTTGCACCATTTGCCAGGGGAAGTGGTAATCCGCAGGTAATTGCTGCCATTGAACTGGCTAAACCACATAATGAAGAAAAACTGACGAAGCTATTGGGTTTAAGAATTATTTTTATTAAAATATTATCCAGTTTGGTATTTATTTTTGGTGGGGGTGTTATTGGCAGAGAAGGCCCTATTATACACATTGGCAGTTCTGTATTTAGAAAAGTGAATGAATGGTTACCCGACTGGTGGCCCAAAGTTTCTAAACGTTATATGATTATGACAGGTGCTGCCGCCGGTCTTGCAGCCGCCTTTAATACCCCTTTGGGTGGTATTGTGTTTGCCATGGAAGAACTCACCAAAACGCATATCAGTAATTTTAGAACCTCCATCTTCTCTGCTTTAATTATTGCCGGATTAACTACACAGGCATTGGCAGGTCCCTTTCTGTATCTGGGCTATCCGAATGTAACCCATCTATCTAATTTTGTATTTATTCCTGTAATTATTGTAGCCATTATATCGGGTGTAGGAGGTTCAGCTTTAGGATATTATGTTTTAAAAATATTAAAGTGGAAAGAAAGTTTTAAACACACTTATCAAACCATACTATACATTGTAATTGGCGCTTTTATTTTAGCATTCATGGCCTATTTTATTGATATAAGGGTACTAAATTCAGGAAAAGATTTAATGACCAACACCTTGTTTAGTAGTGATAAACACTTACCCTGGTATTTGCCCATTTTACGTACGGTAGGTATTATTATTTGTAATCCTATGGGCGGTGCTGCGGGTATTATGGTAAACTCACTCAGTGCGGGGTCAACAGTAGGTGCTGTTGTGGGCGGTTGGCTCCATCTTTCTGCCACAGATACCAATGTGCTTATTTTGGCCGGCATGGCTGCTTTTTTAACCGGCATCAGCAGAACACCCTTTACCTGTGCTATTTTAGTATTAGAAATGACTGATCGGCATACACTTATTTTTCACTTATTGCTCGCAGCAATGGTAGCCAATATGGCTGCACTGATTATTGACAGACATTCATTTTACGACCGTGTGAAAGATAAATTCATTGATGAATTAAACAAGGAAGAAGAAATGGAGAATGAGAAAAAAAACAATAGCGTAGCACCAACTTTATCCTCTAATTCATAATATATTACCAATGCCTGATTCAAATTTAAAACCATTGGAATTGTTTTCACAAAGTTTTTGGTTTTGGTTAATGAATATATAAATACATCCTTTCACATTTAAATAGTACTGTTTATATATTCAATAGTCCGGTAAGAATTTGATGTGGAAATATGAAAAAGTTGGATACAATAAAAGGTAAAAGAAAAGGGATTAGTTATGTGTGAAAACAACAAAGCCCTTGAAGATATTCCCGCCATTGTTAAGCCAAACGGATAATAATGCGTCTCTTCAAGTATTGGTCCTCGTGTATGCACTACCTGTACATTATCAAAGAACACATCTACCGGACTTTCATTGCTGCAGTAAATATAAATATACCCATTTTTAGGTATTTGTATACCCTGCATACTGGCATCATTGTGGTGGTCTTTTACTACACCACTACTGCCTACCACACTAAAGCCATCACTAATATACTGAAATTGGTAATTCTATACAATTTAATTGATATAAGACTTTTGCAGAAATTGCATGGGATAATAATACCAAAATAAAAAAGACAACCTTTTGCAAGATGGCCTTTTGAAAGAATATGTTGGCAGTGGTGGGGTTTTGATATAGAGGTGATTATTGGATGAAATTTGCTACGGGTAGCTGCAAGCTACAAGAAATTACGGCGTAGGCTAAGCCATACGACGAGGGGAAATTTTATGTTGGATAAACTTAAACTACGCTTAGGTTGGGCTATAATTTTCCAGGTTTTAAAAAAGCAACTGAAAAAATTAATAAAAAAGATAACACTACATATACAGCAACAATAGCATTACCTCTCTTTCTTTTTTTTGCACTTTCGTGTGAATATTTATTAAGAACAGCGGTATATTTATTTTTTCTGTAGTAAAGCATTGCTAAAATAATCATTACTGCAGTAAACCATGCTCCTTGTTTTGGATCCTTAAATAAAAAAGTACCAATGCCTATTTTTGCTAAAAAAGCGTTTACTATCATAAAATTTGCACTTATTAAACCTCCCAAGTATATTGGTGTTATATACTGTGGTATATCTTTTAATGAGCCTGTTAAAGTAGCTCGATATAATTTATAATATAAATAATCTAAAATCATGTTCTGCATTTAATGACTATCTATCCAGCTATAAAAATCATCTCCCCAAATCGCATCTGCTAATCCAATTCCAATTGAAATACCCCAGCCAACAACCGGAATAAATCCTGCTGCAACAGCAGCACCTTGAACAGTAAGTCTAGTAGTGTTGCCTAAAGTTGGATTATTTATTTCTTTTGCAATAGCATAACCTGCACTCACAACATTACCAGCTACTCCAACAACCTTTAATGTTGTACCTAATGCACCAGCCTGTTTAGCAAGTCCAGCCAACTGTGCAGCTTCTTCACTTCCTGTTGCGACTTTAGCTGCATTACTTGCTAATTTTTCCCCTTGCTGTACACCCTTTTCTAATATATCACTTCCCATGCCTACCACTGTTGCAACCTTTTCTGTAGGTGAAGCTTTTTCCAGTTCTGTATTAGCAGGATCAGGTGTGGTTGTAGTGGATTTACCATTTTCAAATTTGGTAGTTGAACCATCCGCATTTAATTGATATCCCTTATTATCTGTTGCAGTATACCTAAATGTTTTACCAAGGTATATAGCTCCTTTTTCATTTGCCTGCTTTTTATTATGTACGCTTTTATCAAAAACAGGTGTATAGGTTCCGTTTGCATTTTTATAGGCTAACCAATCGTTAAATGAAGCTGCTGAAGTAGTATTGTCTCTAACACCATATTCACCTTCATATTCCTCCGCTTCCATACCATCTTTATCAACAAATCTTTCCGGGTTATCCAATGCATAGTTATAGGGAGAAAAGCGGCGCATTTGTTCAGCCAATGGGTCAACTCCATTCCACCTGCCTAATTGGGGGTCTTGCAGCCGGGCACCAAAATCATACAGTTCTATACCACTGCCATCACTAAACTCCCGGTGCTGTAATTCCTTGCCATTGTATTTGTATTTATTTTCTATAACGCCTGCTGCTTTACTGCTTATTCCCGCCATTGTCAATCCAAATGGATAATAATGCGTCTCTTCAAGTATCGGCCCTCGTGTATGCACTACCTGTACATTATCAAAGAACACATCTACCGGACTTTCATTGCTGCAATAAATATAAATATACCCATTTTTGGGTATTTGTATCCCCTGCATAGTAGCATCATTATGATGGTCTTTTACTACACCACTACTGCCTACCACACTAAAGCCTCCGCTAATATACTGAAATAATAATGCTATACAAAATTATTGATATATTGAATGAAAATTGGTGATGGTAGATGAAAACTACAAAAATGTGCGGCGTAGGCACAGCCATACGCCGAGGGAAAAATTGAATTTTCGATAAACTACGCTGAGATGGGGTCAACACCATTCCATCTGCCTAATTGAGGGTCTTGCATTCTAGCGCCAAAATCATACAGTTCTATACCACTGCCATCACTAAACTCCCGGTGCTGTAATTCCTTGCTATTGTATTTGTATTTGTTCTCAGTGCCGCCTGCTGCTTTACTGCTTATGCCTGCCATGGTTAACCCAAAAGGATAATAATGAGCCTCTTCCAAAAGCGGCCCTCGGGTATGTACTACCTGCACATTATCAAAGAACACATCTACCGGACTTTCATTGCTGCAATAAATATAAATATACCCATTTCTCGGTATTTGTATACCCTGCATGCTGGCATCATTGTGGTGGTCTTTTACTACACCACTACTGCCTACCACACTAAAGCCTCCGCTAATATACTGAAATTAATACTGCTATACAAAATTATTAATATGGGTTTTGCAAGAAATTCATGAGTGTTTAATATCAAATAAAAAAGCAACCTTTAACTATATGGCCTTTTTAAAGAATTTGTTGGCAGTGGTGGGGTTTTGAGGTAGAGGTGATTATTGGATGAAATTTGCTACGGGTAGCTGTAAGCTACAAGAAATACGGCGTAGGCACATCCTTACGCCGAAGGGAAATTTTTATGTTGGATAAACTTAAACTACGCTTAAGTTGGGGTTCAGTCTATGTAGAGGGCTTTGTTGTTATAGCGTACCTAAAAAAATATCAGTTTATTTTTTTATCAACCCAAATTTAATTGAGTCTTTATCAGAAACAATAGGATATATATCATCAGCTGTATTTGGTATTCCATCAATGCCAACTGAAAACAATGTATATTTTTCTCCTATCTTCTTATACTCAAAAGTAGTTTTTATATTATTATCCATCTTTCGGGTTAATAATGGGTCATAAATCAAAACCATTTTATCACTTTCTCTTAATTGCTCTAAACTATCAGGATATGTTCCTTTCTGTAATTTGTAAAATTCTATTGATTTCACCAGGCTGTTCAACTCCGTTTGAGATATTTTTGCAAAGCCATTGGTAGCATTTTTCCCATATTTTAAATTATAAAAAACAAAAGAATAAACTGCTACTGTTATAATTAAGCCAATTGAACCAATAATTACAAGTTTTCTGTCTTTATATCTAAAAATACCATAAAAAATCAATCCCAACCCAACAAAAGCTCCTATTAATGGAATTAAGCAAAGTAACCCAAGTAAATATGGTGGTTTATTATTTTTCATAATAATTTTCTTAAAATTTGTACTAGAATAATCTAAAATGCAATAGCTCCTAACCCTCCTGTTGAAATAATAAAAACTGCAGCAGCGGCAGCAGCCAAGGTGCCTCCTCCTGCCTTAAATGTTACATCTCCCCCTGTTATAGCTCCTTTTGAAGTATGGCTTCCACCAACAGAAACTTGACCTAACCCATTCCCAATACCCACACCAACATGCCCCTCATATCCAAATGCACCAAGACCTAGTGAAAGCGAAGCATCTGTACCATACCCAAAAGTAAGGACACCTCCAACAGTCACAGAACCCCCTTCTACTTTACCGTTATTAGTTGATGCATCTGTAGTAATTAGACTCCCCTCTTTTCCAGTAACAACACCTGTGTATTTTGACATATTAAGCTCATCACCCCATCCTGACTTCCAACTATCTTCGTTAGAAAATTTATTTGTAGCTGTCGAGCCGGTTAAATTTCTCTGCTCCTCTCCGCCAGATTTATCACCTGTCTGTTTCACAGTAATTCCACCGGGTGTTATAGGGCCATCTTTCTTCTTTTTATTTTTATCCCCTCCATCAGACTCTTCGGAGCTGCCTCCCCCACCAATTTCACCACCAACTGTTGTTACTGTTAAACCACCTTCAAATGTTGAGGAATGATTATAAATAGAACCGGCAATATCATCTGCCCAATTAGAACTTTCCGCTTCCATCCCATCTTTATCTATAAATCTTTCAGGGTTATCTAATGCATAGTTGTAGGGAGAAAAGCTGCGTATTTGCTCTGCCAATGGGTCAACACCATTCCATCTGCCTAATTGCGGGTCTTGCAGCCGGGCACCAAAATCATACAGTTCTATACCACTGCCATCACTAAACTCCCGGTGCTGTAATTCTTTGCCATTATATTTGTATGGGTTCTCTTTTCCGCCTGCTGCTTTACTGCTGATGCCTGCCATGGTGAGTCCGAACGGATAATAATGGCTCTCTTCCAAAAGCGGCCCTCGTGTATGCACTACCTGCAAATTATCAAAGAACACATCTACCGGGCTTTCATTGCTGCAATAAATATAAATATACCCATTTCTCGGTATTTGTATACCCTGCATGCTGGCATCGTTATGGTGGTCTTTTACTACACCACTACTGCCTACCACACTAAAGCCTCCGCTAATATACTGAAATTGTTCATTAAAAATAATATAATTAATGTAAGCCCTAGGTACGGTAGAAGAAGTGGGTAACCTGCCAGATGTTAAAAAACTACCAACTCCACTGCTGTTGTTACCTATACTACTTAACTGGCTTCCTGTTATTGCCCCATGTGTAGCAGCAGCCATTGGATTAGCAGGTGTACCCAATAAGCCACTTAACAGAGTTAATATAGGTAAATTATAATTGCTATTATCATTAGTGTTATTTTGGCTGTAATAGCTTTTTCCAAAAATATCAATTACATCACCGGCCATTACTTTTAGTGTAATACCTAGTCCGCTTTTATCGCCAGTACTACTGTTTAATTTATATACCTGTGTACTATTAGCAGTCGTATTGCTATTGGGGTTGTTGTTGGGTATGCCATTATTATTTGGGTAAGTTGGCATAAACCGGGGGTTGGGTACAATGGCTGCAGGATTAATACTATAATATTGGTTTTCTATATACGCAGCACTGGTATTGCTAGTTATGCTGCCTTCAACTGTAGCAGCAGGGTATATGTCTTGTTTTTGCTCATCGGTCAGTACCATTCTTACATTACCCAAATGGTCTTTAATAAAATAATCCATTACAAAGCTGGCCGGTACACTGCCAACTGCGGGTATAAATCTTGCTCTACCTTCCTCATGACTTACAAATTGCAACACGTCATTCTGATACACAAACCCATTAATGTAAAGTGTTGTATTAGTAACTGCAGGGTTCAAGGTATTATCCGTTGTTATTTTTGCCAGCTTGTTACCCGATGCATCATATACATATTGAATGTTTCCTTTTGCTGTTACACTTACCTGTTGTGGCAGGTTTAAATAATTGTATTGTATGCTGCTAATGGCTTTATTCTGATCGCTAATTAAATTGCCATTGGCATCATAGGCATAATCGGTAGTGGTTTTTGTCGCAGTATTATAATGAAAATCGCCTAAGGTACTATTTGGATTATTAGCAGCATCGGTTACCTGTTGCAATTGATTACTGCTACCATTATTCTGATAAGTATAATTCAGTTGGTCTATTAATCCTGAACTGCCAATTAAATACCCATACTGATTCATGGTTAGTATATTGCCATTGGCATCGTAACTGAGGTTGTTTACGCTAAAATTTAAAAAAGCATTGTCCCAACTGTTGCTATTGCTGTTTTGCAGAAAATTGGCTGCTGTTATCCGGTTCACATTATCGTAAGTAAAATCATATTTACGGTTGGTGGCATCACCTGCCGATTTCCATACTGTACCTGTAATGTTACCATTGTATTGTGCATTGGCATAAGTTGTGCCTGCAACGGAATTGGTTTTGTCATAAGCTAATTCCATTCCAAATTTATTGCTGCTGCTGCCACTAATATAGTTGCGGTTAATGCCCAGTAACCAGCCTCTTATGTTATAGTCATAGGTAAGCGATTCAATACCACTACCTAGGGTTTTGGTTTTTAACTGCCCTAACTCATCATATTGATTGCTAACAATTGTTTTTTCTGGACTACTCACAGCAACACCATTTACCGTACTATTGATGGTTTTTGTAATAGTAACTAACCGCCCTGCCTGATCATAACTGTATTTGGATAAAACTGTATGGCTTTGGGCATTATTGCCAGCCTTATTGTGTTGCAGCAGGTTACGCAATATTTTACCACTAAAATCGTATTGGTTAGTAGAAATATCTATACCACCTGTATAGTTTTTTGTTTGGGTTTGTATAACCCGGTTATGATCATCATAAAATGTTACTGTCCAAATGTATTGTGCCGGGTTACTGCCAATTACCTTTACCATAGTGCCTGTTGGCAAACCGGTAGAATTGGTATAGGCTACAATAGGTTGCGCATAGGTTGGGGAACTATTATAGCCAGTAACGAAATAATTACTATTGGTAGTGTTTGAGGCATCCATAGTTGCCGGTACCGGACTGCCGTTGGCATTTACCCAATTATAATTATCATAAAATGTTTGTGTTAATAGTTCTGTTGAGTAAGCTGCTAAATTTGGGTAACTATTGGTGTAATAAGCATTGGTAAGATGGTAATTAAAATTATTGTAATTAGTAGGGTCGTACATTAAACCGGTGGCAATGGGCCTGTTTAGGTTATCATATTGGGTATATAACCATTTTTGCGAATTGCGGAGATTGGCATCTTGCATCATTACCAAACGGCCCAGACCATCATACACCATCCAGGTTTCTCCTGCACCTGGTACTTTTTTAATCACCATGCGATGCCGTTGGTCATATTCATAACGAAAGCATAATTGATCGGCAATAGAGGTGCTGATTAACCAGTTATTGTTAATGAGTTCAACTGCTCTGGGTGTAATAACAAAACGCAATAAATTAAAATCATCATACACATAATAGGTATTTAGCCAACCTGTATGATCAATACCCGGTGCATCAGATAATTGTACTTTTTTTAGAATCACTTTACCCTGCATGTCTTTATATTCAATTACCTGTTTTCCTCGTTCATCAATAGTAACAGTTTTATAAAGCAAACCATCGGCATAATTTGCAGAAGAAACAGGTATACTTCCCCATACCGCACTAATCGTCCAGATACGAATATTTTCAGCAGCCGTATTCATCTGGTGTTGCACCGTAATTCCCCTGTTACTACCCATCCAACTTGTTCCAGGTGCATAAGTATTTTGAACCCTGTTAAGCGGCGATGCCTCAAAAACGGTTTGGCTATAAGCATAATTAAGGCCGGATGCACCTACATATGTTTCGCCTGTTTGCCCACTTAATTGATTATTGTAAAAAGCAACCTGCTGTTGTATTGGATCGAGTTTAAAATTCCCATCATTAATGTTGTCGGCACTACTTGCCCTTGTGTTTGCAGCAAAAGGCAGGTATTGGTATTGTTCTCTTCCAAGTGCATCATAAATATTGGCGGTAACCATATCATTTTGTAATGGACTGGTTTGTTTATGCACTGTTTGCACCAAACGGCCCAGCCCATCGAAGTATTGGGTAGTCTGATGCACATCAGTAACAGGTCTGGTGATTAAATTGGAGGAACTTTGTTCCGGAGCCAAAGCCTCCCATGAACGCACATAATTTATTGTTGCTGCTGAACTGAATGCAGCAGGTGGTGCAATTTGTGCATCAGCAAATTGCACAGCGAAACATGTACAGAAGAGAAACAAAGAGTTGAATAAAGATTTTGAATATACCTCTGTTCGCATAGGTTACGAATTAATTGTGATCATTCCGTTTATTTGGAATGAATATATTTTTCAAAAGTTGTATGGTGTTAATCTGGGGATGTTCATAGAAGGCAGATAACAATTCACCCTTATTGTTCAGGATATAAATTTTATAGTCAGCATGATTGTATTCATTTTCAAAATGGCGGTTATCGGCGGAATTATTTAGCCACCTTACCAAACTATTTTTTGTTGTATCATACAGGTTATACTTTGAAACGGAGGCAGAAATAGTAAAGGGTAAATGAAGCATATCCGACAAAATATGATTTAATGCACTATCTGTTAGCATTGGGCTATTATCTTTTTCGGGCAAAAGAATAACCTGAAAAGCATGTTTAGTTTGTTGATATAATGTATCTAAAGAAAAAAATAATTGAAATGGAATATCATTAGGTGTATTGGCTAAAAAATTAACCACTACTATTTGCTGTCCTTTTAATTTTCCGATATTCATCGGGTGGTGTTCTATATCCATTTGTTGAATGGCATAAATAGTATGTTCCTGTGCATGAATGAAATGTTGATTCATGAACATTAGAAGCAGCAATATGGAAACATTTTTTTTCATAATGATTATTTATAAAAAATAAATTTAATAAATGGCTACTGTTGTTGTAGCGGTTGTTAAGGGAATATTATTGAATGTAGCAGTGGACACCCCCGACTCAGAATAAGTGTTATTAATTATCCACATATGATTGGCACTATAGTCGGATGCATGTAGGGATATATTGTAATTTCCATATGGAATCTGACCATAAATACCCGTACCAATTATTTTAAAATTATAAATCAGACCTGTAGCTACATTCGTTAATTGTAAATAATAAAATGCACCGGAAACAACATTGGTCACTGAAATGGATGTCATCTGAACTGTACTGGAATAAGCGGGTTTTTGGTATTGATAATCAAATAGTTTAATAACATTATTACTATTATCACGAATATCTTTTAATCTGCCAAGCCCCTCATACTCATAATAATTTAATATACCATTGGATGATGTGGAAGAAGTAATACCTAATAAAGGTGAATAAGTGTAAATACTTGCCTGACTATTGGGTAAATTTTGCGGATTTAACTTACTTAATTCAGTTCTGAGTTGTGCATCACTGGCAGGATTTTGAACAATGCTTTGGTTCAATAAATTATAAGCTGAATAAAAGTTTGAACCTTTAATTTGGGCTACAGGATATTGATGATTATACCCCCAAATAAAACTATTGTTAACACCATCTTTTTTTGTAATACTCACCAAATTACCCCCATAAAAAATATACATATTTTCATCTTCATATCTATTATCTTTTGTAATAGAGGAATTATTGTATGTTACAGCATTTGTAAAGCTTGCAGATGGGCTTATGATATTTATTTTCTGTGTTTTTTGTGGCGCAACAAAACCTGCGGGATTAGTTACATAGTCATATCTAGTAAAGTCAGCGCCAACTAAACTACTGTTTTTCCAATTTGATGTTTCAATTAAAGCATTATCAAATTCATCTTGCAACTCCAATATGGGTTTTAATTCTGTATCTGCGTTATTTTTATCCTGATTATGGTAGGTAATAAATGTACTGGTTGGACTTGTAAAATTGGAATAGCGATAATTAACATAGTTGATTCTTGCCTGAGCCTTGCTTATACGATAATTTTCATAACTAATCCACCTGCAGTTATTTGCATCGTTGGTTGTTGGTGTGCAAGAATATACATTATTATAAAAAGCAGAAGTGGCTGTATTTAAATTGTTTTGATAATTTTGATAGCCATTATCAATGCCATCACAATTAGATAACCTGAAATCAAAGGCATAAGTATAATTGGTTATTAAATTATCTCCCAGAGAGGTATTTATGATTTGCTGTGTTGGCTGATGATGAAAAATGCTATTATAATTTGTAATAGATGTAGTTGTAATGGATGTTCCGTTCTGAGGATCATAATCTGTTTCCACTGATTTATCCTGCGTTTTAAAGAATGAAAATAACTGATATTCAGTACCAAACAGGGGGGTTGTATTCCCACCTAAAGTAAGCAATTTACAAATATAGCCTGGCGTTCCAATTTGGTCTTTTGAATAAGTCGGATAGTGCCATATTTCTTTTAAGATTTGATTGTTTTGATTGAAATATGCTTCATACTTTAATTCCCCTGTAATGGAATCAAATGGTAGCGGTGCATAAGGATAACTGGAAACAGATGCATCGCAACTTAAATCATTGACATTACGAACCACTACATCAGCACTATTCTGAAAACCATCCCAATAATTAGCGCTATAATAACAATATACAGAGTGACCATTGCCTGTTTGAGCAACATCTACTTCACTATACCCAATATGGTTACCCATTGTAGTACGCATTGGCAAAACGGAACTGGGAGAAATTAAATAGGCAGCTTCAAAGCCTCCTCCGGTTAAAGTAGCACAACCGTTGGGATTATAGAGGCCATTAGAAGTATTACCCCAAATTAGTCCATACATATCATTCCGTAATACATTAACATAAGTTGGTATACTGTATAGTATACCTGTTGAACTACTTCCTCCTGCAGTGTAATTAAAATTAGTAACAATATCCTGAGTAGCCAATGGGTCATGATGTATCATAGAATTAATTCGAAGTCCTCCAATAGTAATATTGGTTATATTCGTTACGGGCATTTGATATGAAATGGAAGCTGAGCAACCTCCCCAAGCTGTTGTGGATGTAGTTCCGTATAATCTTGAAGTGTAAGTTGTGCGGGGTGTTAAAGTAATTGCCTGAGTAGTAGAAGTACCAGATTGAATAGTAGCATTAACCACCATATTGCCATTTGGATCAAAAACCTGATAGGTACCACTTACACCGGTTGTTGTACTACTTAAAGAAAGCGTATAATTCGTGTATCCTGACGGGGTAGTAAAACTTAATGTCTGATATGTACTGCCATCATATAAAACGGAAGAATTGGTAACATTGATTGTTTGATAACCGGGAACTGACCTTGTTACATAGTGGGGCTCAAAATTAAATTTGGTATATCCACCGGTAGGATAAGTAATTTGTTGTAATGCTCCACCTCTCATAGCAGGCCATTGTGCATCTCGGTTGGCACCATTGACTGTTCTGGTATTATTTACCGTATATGTAGGAATTAGGGTATTATTATTCGTAATTCCGTTATAATAACCCCAGTGATCAATACCAAAAGCCAATAATCTGGGTACCATTTCGCTATAATAACTAAATTGATAAGGTGGTTCGATTATGCTTCCATCACAAGAGGATTCTTGTAAAGCATCTAATCTTAAACGGTAGGTATCAGATTGTATATTTGGTAAATAGGTACCTAATATTCCATTAAGTCCATTGACACCATCATGAAAATATCCATAAGTGAATTGAAATTTTCTACAAAATCCTGATGCATTACTGATAGTAATATTATCCAATGCATTTGCAGAAGTATTTGCATTATCAGCCATTGTTTGTGGCGTATATGCACTTAAATCTGTTCTTGGTGTTGCTGCGGCATTAAAGCTAATTGTATTGCCACTATAAGTAATGGAACTTAATCGAACCCCCTGTACAAACTGTTTTACTGCATCATACTCATACTGCCCAATGGTATTGGTGCTATATATTGGGAACATAGATAAAGTGTAGTAACTATAATTTTCTTGTTGATAAGAAAAATTTATGGTGAACATATTATCTTTCGAGATAATTTTGTTTAAATACCAGCTTGAAACTGCGGAGCCACTTGATAAACCGTTTTTCATAGAATATGGACTGGTAACTTCCAAAGGCATTACACTTCCAGTATTGCCGGTATTTCCAAAGAAATATTGTGTGCCATCAGGTGTTGTTATTTTAAAACCCTGAAAGCACACTCCATTCTGATAAGGGGTAGTTAAACTAGTATAATCTGGTTCAATTTTAAAATCCTGTTCAGGAACGAGCACTGGTGTTCTATCATCTCTGAAATAAAATTTACCGGTATATTTTCCGAAATTAAAAAAGTACAAGTCCGGTTCTCCATCTTTCCTGCCCTGATAAAATCCAGCATCGTCAATATTACCATTTGTTGTGCCGAGATAACTATTGTAACCAAAATCTGACCAATGCCCATTTGTAACATTTGTATTGCTGAATCCACGATCATCCGGCAAACCAACAACCGAACGTGTTATAACACCACCCGCATTTAAGCTCCATCCTGCACCTACCCAACTGGCCAATTCCTGCACCTTTAAACCAGAAGCATGATAACTTAAACTAATGGGCATTTCCAATGGGCCATTTTGTACGGTATAAATGGGAATATTAATATTGGGGATGCCTGTATGATAACTTACAGGATAATCAGCATATTTTACCAACGCTGCTGCTGTTGGTGGGGTTATATTGGTTTCTGCCAATGGATTATTTTGTGCTTCTATCTGACCATTTATGGCGAAAAAACAAATCAATAAAAACAAAATGCGTTTCATAAAAACATACATAGTATTATTTTTTAAAAATTATATCCAATTCTAAATTTTAAAGGTTGTGTAACGGGTATGGTACGATAGCTTAAAAAATCCCACAATAATTGTACGTTACTGGCTTTTTTCCCCACCTTCATTTTTTGGGTAACCCCAATTAATCCACTAGTTTGCCATGCGCTGTAATCCTGTAATTGTGGGATTCGGGTAAAGGCTGATTGGTAATTTTGCTCATAACCTCCGGTAACCCATATACTACCTTTTATTTTTATATCTAAAAAACTTCTTAAGCCAACACCTTCATTGCTGATCTTTACATCATTAATACCATTACCCCAACCCAACTTATAAGCAACACCTACACCAATTGTACTTTTATCATTCAGTTTATAGCCCAATGTTGCAGCTATATCACTGGTTACAGGCAGGTAATAATTAGTTTTTTGTGATTGTATGTTGATGCCATATTCTAACCTTTGCCATATTGTTTTTGTTTTCTGCTGGTTGGGTGTGAAATCAGGCATGATTAATGCACTATTACCTCCGCCTAATTGATTAATTTTATCTTTTAATGTATTGAGTTGATTTTGCGCAGACTGCATTTGTTGTTGTATAAACTGTTGTGGGTTACTGCCTGTACTTACTCCCGTTCCGCCCAACTGCTGTGTTAATATTTGCTGTACCTGTGCCCTGCTCTGTAACCCTGCTAATGCCTGCGTTGTACCAATATTGGCTGTAGCAGGAAATAACTGCGCCAACAGGCTATTCCGCTGCCAGAAATCCTGAAAAGCGGGTAAATTGCGTACTAAGGCCATCATTTTCTGTTCTAACTGCTTTTGATCATGAAGCATTTCTTTGTAACTATTTACCTGCTGCTGAAAATAAAAGGCTTGCTGCTGAAAATTTTTCAAGAATTTCAACATCCCTGCTTGTGTTAATAATCTGTTCAATAACTGTACTCTTTGCGCTAATTCCTGACTGGTTACAGTTCCCGCTTCTAAATTGTTTTGTAAACTATTGGTGGTATGATTGAGATTTAATAGGGCTGAAGAATTACACATTGCACCATTTAGTAACAAATAATCTGTTGCAGTATGTATACTATCTAACCCGGCGATATAAGCTGTAATTCGCCTGATTTTCTGTAACGAATTATTAGATTTTTGCATTGCCTTTTGATAAAAATCTGTCGGAGTATGCAACATTTGTTGAGCAGCAACATTGTCTTTTGTTAAGAGTTGTAAACAAATTTTTTTTTCTGAACGCTGAGCTTTTTGTAAATAATGTTGCATTCTTTTGGTGAGTTGTTGATTTAGTTGCGCATACTTTTTGTTGAGTTGATTGATTGACCGATTATTTATGCTACTAGTATAGGTGGTATCTGAAGGATACTTTATTGGTGTATATGCAAAAACATGCATAAAGCATGTAGAGAGGAAAAAGCATTCAAAAAGCAGTATTTTAAAAAGACTACACACAAGCAATTATATTTTGTGAGCGTAAACATAATGTCTGCTTTTCATTTGTACAATGGGGAAAAACACCCATTGTTTATGTCAAAATATTTTTGTATGAATGCCTTTAAAATATTATCATTTTTATTACATTCACATTAATTTTATATCTATAAATATACTATTTCATTAAATTTTATATTTAAAATTAATTTTCTGATGCAAACAATTGTAATTGCTGATGACCATCCCGCACTTAGAGAGGGCATCAAAAATATTTTTGAAAT
The DNA here is from genome assembly GCF_058798575.1 of Hydrotalea sp. GW822-HT8A01. Classification (NCBI taxonomy): domain Bacteria; kingdom Pseudomonadati; phylum Bacteroidota; class Chitinophagia; order Chitinophagales; family Chitinophagaceae; genus Hydrotalea; species Hydrotalea sp. GW822-HT8A01. The sequence goes on along the minus strand of NZ_CM179506.1, from coordinate 2,515,345 downwards.
AACTGGGAAATACAAGGTTTTAGCTGAATTTGATAATGGTAAAGCCTTGATAAATTTCATTCATGGAAGTGAACAATACCCTGATTTTGTATTATTAGATGTAAGAATGCCTGTACTAGACGGTTATAAAACCAGTGAACTGCTCTTACAGCAATATCCTTCCATCAAAGTTGTTATTTTTTCTATGTACGTAGAATTAGAAAAAATTAATGATTTGCTGAAATTAGGCATTTATGGGTTTATTCAAAAAAATGTAGATCCTGAAGAAATTTTAGAGAGTATTGAAAAAATACAACACAATCAAAAAACAATTTGCATTAATATGGGTGGGGAAGAAAATAAAGTAGTAGTGCCATTAGACAATTTTTCGGAACGGGAAAAAGAATTATTGCGGTATTGCGCCACTGAATTAACTTACAAAGAAATTGCTGATAAAATGGGGATTAGTCCTAAAACGATTGACAGATACCGGGAAGAATTATTTAAAAAATTAAATGTACATAGTAGAGTGGGTTTGGCAATCTACGCTTTGCAGATGGGCATATTTATGCTATAATGCATTGCATTTTGCAAGAAAAAAGGCAGGTTAAGTGGAAGTAAATTCAACTAATGGAAAAAAGGCGGTTGTTCACTGCCAATATACAGCAAAGCATTACAGCACCCAATACAAAAGAGAACCTTTTACAAGATTGCCTTTTTAAAAGCTTTTGTCGTCCTGTCGGGACAATTTTCGAACCACTTTTTGGAGGATTTGAGGAAATTGGTTTCAGAAAAAAGCTATTAATACCAGCTAAATATGGGGGTTGAAAAACCCTGTATTTTTTATACAATGTTGCAAAAACATAATTTTTTTCGCTAATTATAGTTAACGTTTTTGTTACCATTTGTTTTGTGGTTCAGGATATCTGAAGAACGACTTTATGAAGCAAATCTGTTATCCATAGGGCATTTCTCCGGTTACTCGAACATTTTGTCGGCTATTAACTAACTAATCAGCTCGATTCTATTAACCACCCCATTTTAGAGAAAATAGTATCTATAAGGAAAAAAAGTGATTTTTGCAACAGTATTGCACGGATTTTTTTCTTAAATTTGCACTTGCATGAAATGGATAGCAACCATATTAGTAATTTACTTCACGGCACTTTTCGGTGCTCCGTGCAGCGATGCTAAGAATGTTTGTGCGGAACTAAAATCTCCATCCAAAGACCTTAGTCATAATCATAATCAAGACAAAGACGATAATTGTTCCCCGTTTTGCCAGTGCACTTGTTGCAGTGTTTCAGTAACCTCCTTTAAGTTTAACTTACCAGAATTTAATATCCCTTTACGAGAATTTAAAGCCAAAAAGGTTCAATAAGGGATTGTTTTTTTGTTTCCAACTACTCCGGAAATATTTGGCAGCCGCCGAGATTTAACGCTTAATTTCTTTTAGATCGTGTCTTATCGTTTGATATGCATTTTGTGCATATCGTCCGTAACATCATTGCTTTTCGGCTTTGATCAGGTGTTGTACAATTTACGTATAACAATACACAGCACGCATCTTTCCCGCCTTTTTCCATTCTGAGAAAAGGACTACATATCTTTTTACTAAGCGTTAAATAACAAAATACACTGTGTTAGATCGTATTATTAAATTCAGTATAAAGAACAAAATCATTATTGGTTTAATGACTTTGTTACTTATAATATGGGGAGCGTGGAGTGCCACCAAATTGCCCATAGATGCCGTCCCTGATATTACCAACAATCAGGTTCAGATATTTACTACCTGTCCAACATTGGCAGGACAAGAAGTAGAACAACTGGTAACCTTTCCCATAGAGCAAAGTATTGCCAATGTTCCGAAAATCGAAGAAATCCGCAGTATTTCCCGTTTCGGACTTTCGGTGATAACCGTTGTTTTTGAAGAGGAAGTAGACATATACTTTGCCAGGCAGCTCATCAATGAAAGACTCAAAGAGGCTGTTGATAAAATTCCTCAGGGAATCGGAACGCCGGAAATGGCACCGGTCAGTACAGGTTTAGGCGAAGTGTACCAGTATATCATTCACCCTAAAAAGGGAAGCGAAAGCAAATACAACGCAAAAGACCTTCGCACGATGCAGGATTGGATCGTTGCCAGGCAATTATATGGTACTCCGGGTATTGCCGAAGTGAACAGCTTTGGAGGTCAATTGAAGCAATACGAAGTTGCTGTAAATCCCGATAGATTGAGAGCAATGGGTGTAAGTATCCCGGATATCTTTACAGCTCTTGAAAAGAATAACCAGAACACCGGGGGGGCGTATATCGACAAAAAGCCAAATGCCTATTTCATCAGAGGTATAGGTCTGGTAACGTCTTTAGATGACGTTAGAAGAATTGTGGTTAAAAATTCCGGAGCCGTACCCATATATATAAATGACGTTGCTGAAGTGAAATTCGGTAACGCAGTAAGGTATGGCGCTTTAACTTATAATGGAGAAGTAGACGCTGTAGGCGGTGTAGTGATGATGTTGAAAGGGGAAAACAGTAACGAGGTTGTTAAGCGGATAAAAGAAAAGTTACCTACTATTCAACAGTCGCTGCCTGATGATATTACTATCGAACCATACCTGGACAGAACTGATCTTGTGGGTCGGGCTATCAGTACAGTGGAAAAGAATTTGATTGAAGGAGCGCTGATAGTGATTTTTGTACTGGTATTGTTTCTTGGGAATTTCCGGGCCGGATTGATCGTAGCTTCTGCCATTCCCCTTGCAATGTTATTTGCACTTGGAATGATGAACGTATTTGGAGTGAGCGCCAACCTGATGAGTTTAGGAGCTATAGACTTCGGACTGATCGTAGATGGGGCTGTTATCGTCGTAGAAGCTACAATGCACCATCTTGGTCTGCGAAAATCGACGGCCAAGTTGACTCAAACTGAAATGGATGATGAAGTATTTACTTCGGCGTCTAAGATACGTACCAGTGCTGCTTTTGGAGAAATCATTATCCTCATTGTATATATCCCTATTCTTACTTTGGTTGGTGTTGAGGGCAAAATGTTCCGTCCAATGGCCCAGACAGTTGGCTTTGCCATTTTCGGAGCATTGATATTATCCCTGACTTATATCCCAGTGATGTGTGCTTTGTTTTTATCAAAGAAAACCAGTCACAAACGCACATTTAGTGACAAGATGATGGGGAAATTACAAAGTTGGTACCAACCATTGTTACAAAAAGCTATCCGGATTAAATATATTGTAGTAGGCGTCACCGTTGGCATTTTTGCAATTGCTATATTTTTCTTCAGCAGAATGGGTGGAGAGTTCATTCCTCAATTACAAGAGGGAGACTATGCGTTTCACTGTATTCTACCACAGGGAAGTTCCTTGAATCAGAGTATCGAAACTTCCATGCAGGCTTCTCGGATTATCAAACAATTTGATGAAGTCAAGATGGTTGTAGGTAAAACCGGCGCAGCCGAGGTACCTACAGATCCGATGCCTCCTGAGGCTACTGACCTAATGGCGGTCCTTAAACCTGAGGATGAATGGAAATCTGGACGAAGTTATACGGAACTCGCAGATGCTATAATGGAAAAGCTGGAAGTTATACCAGGTGTGTTCTTTGAAAAAAACCAGCCGATCCAGATGCGTTTTAATGAGCTGATGACGGGGATCAGACAGGATGTAGCAGTCAAGATCTTTGGTGAGAATATCGACACGCTGGCTTCTTATGCGAATAGAGTAAGTGAGGTTATTCAAGGTGTACCCGGTGCTACTTCTCCCCAGGTCGAGCGGGTTAGCGGGCTTCCGCAGATCAATGTTGAATATGATCGCACTCGAATTGCCAACTACGGGTTGACAATACAGGACGTAAATGACGTGGTGAGTACCGCTTTTGCTGGCAAAAGCTCGGGCCAAGTATATGAAAACGAAAGACGATTTGATTTGGTTGTCCGGTTGGATAGTGCACATAGAAGCAGTATAGATGATGTAAATAACCTGATGATACCTACAAGTACAGGCATACAAATACCGCTATCCCAGATTGCAAATGTTGAATACAAGTTGGGACCTGCGCAAATAAGCCGGGAAGCAGGAAAACGCCGTATTGTTATAGGGTTCAACGTTGCTGGCAGGGATGTGCAGAGTGTCGTGGAAGATATACAGCAACAGTTGTCAGCTAAAGTCAAGCTGCCTTCCGGATATTACTTCACTTATGGCGGACAGTTTGAGAATCTGCAAAAAGCGAGTGACCGCCTGATGATCGCAGTTCCTGTTTCGCTACTGCTAATTTTTATGTTATTGTATTTCACGTTTCACTCCTTTAAGCAGGCTACTTTAATATTTACCGCAATCCCCATGAGTGCCATAGGAGGTGTCTTTGCATTAATGCTTCGGGGGATGCCTTTCAGTATCAGTGCGGGTATCGGATTTATTGCCCTGTTTGGGGTTGCTGTATTAAATGGTATCGTGCTAATAGGAACGTTTAATCAGTTAAAAAAAGAAGGTTTGGATGATGTGTTCCAAAGGGTCAAAGAAGGTACGATGACGCGTTTGCGCCCGGTATTAATGACGGCAACGGTGGCCTCTTTGGGCTTTCTGCCTATGGCTATCAGTACCAGTGCCGGTGCGGAGGTGCAAAAGCCCCTGGCGACCGTTGTGATTGGCGGATTGATCACAGCGACATTTCTAACGCTGTTCGTATTGCCACTCCTATACATCATCTTCAACTCGAAACCAAATATCAAAGGCAAAGGCATGAAAACAATGGCAGTAGTGATCTTGCTGTTCTTGGGAGGCTTTTCATCTGTTAAGGCACAGCAACAACAGCGGATTTCAATAGATAACGCTATAGGTACAGCGTTAAAGGGCAATCAACAATTTGGTGTGAATACTGCTCAAATCAAAAGTGCTTCTCTAAATGTGAAGACGGCAACTGATATTCCCAAAACAGGTGTGTTTGCTGAAAACGAGGACTTACGTCCTTCCGATAACGTAGGTATTTTAAAAATAGGTTTGTCGCAAGGTATTGCCTGGCCTGGTCTATATGCAGCCCGGAAAAATTATTTCAGGGAACAACTCAAATATGCTGAACTCAATACCGATGTTTTAAATGCCGTTGTCAAAAGAGATGTGCGAACCGCTTATTATCAGCTTTGGTATTTACAGGATAAACAGGCTCTTTTTCAACGTTTGGACAGTATATATACAATGCTGTTCAAAACTACAGAAGTACGTGTAAGAACGGGAGACGTTGCAAAACTGGACCAGGTAGCGGCAGAGGCAAAGCTGCGGGAATTACAGGCTTTCCTTGAACAGAACAAGAAGGCAATGACGGTACAACAACAACAATTGATGATGCTTTTAAATCAAAATGAGTGGTTGCTCCCGGTGGCCGAACCACTTAAAAAAGTAGAAGTTGAATTGTTGGAAAATACCGCCAGCCACCCGGTATTGGCCTTACAGGAACAGAATGTAAATATTGCATCTTCCAATATTAAAGTTCAGCAGAATACCAATAAGCCGGAGTTTTCGGGTCGGTTCTTCAGTCAGCGGGTGTGGGGTGCGAAAGACCCTTTCTCCGGATTTTCGGTAATGGCATCCTTCCCATTGTTCGGAACCGGAGCCTACCGGAATAAAGTCAGGGTTGCAGTGGCTGAAAAAGAAGTACAGGAAAAGGCGCTGTCTTACCAAACTCAAGTATTCCAGACGCAAAGAGCTTCTGCAATCGCTGATATAGAAAAAAACTACACTTTGTTGAATTTCTATGAAACCTCTGGGTTAAAGCAAGCTGAGGAAATCATTAGTGCGGCAAGCCTGAGTTATAGAACCGGTGAAATAAGTTTTGCAGACCTGGGTCAATTTCTTAACCAGGCGATCAGTATCCGTCAAAATTATCTGGATGTTATGAATCAGTACAACCAATCTGCCATCCAATTCAATTACTTCAATAACAAATAAGATAAAATGAAAATCATAGGAAAAATATTAGTTGCAGTTATACTTGTATCTTCTTTATATAGCTGTGGTGGAAAGGAAAAGACCGGAGAAGGTAGTACTGCCGAAGCAAAAAAGGCAGAGGCCAAAGGCGAAGAAGGGCATGGAGAGGAAGAGTCCACAACCATTGCATCACTTACCCAGGAACAGATCAAGGCGGTTGGAATAACTCTTGGAAATATCGAAAATAAAAATCTCACTGCTTCTATTAAAGCGAATGGTGCGCTTAGGGTTCCCAATAATAAAAAGGCAAATGCTACTTCGCTTTATGGAGGTGTTGTTAAAAGTCTTCGTGTTCAGTTGGGTGATTTTGTCCATAAGGGCCAAGTTATTGCCACCATCGAAAATCCGCAGTTTGTTCAGTTGCAGGAAGAATATATTACCATCGATAGCAAGATTACCCTGGCGCAGCAGGAATTAAATCGTCAGAAAGAGCTTAATCAAGGCAACGCCGGGGCTTTGAAGAACCTTCAAAGTGCTACAGCCGATATCAATGCATTATTGGCTCGTAAGGCTTCATTGCAAAAGCAGATACAGTTAATGGGTATTAATCCGACAAGTATCAACCGGGATAATCTAAGAGCTGCATTGGTAGTTACAAGTCCTGTCAGTGGTACAATAAGTAATGAGTTTGCCAAGATCGGTAGTTATGTAGATGTGTCATCCCCCGTTGTTGAAATTGTAGACAACAGTTTGCTCCATCTTGACCTTCAGGTATTTGAAAAGGATCTCCCCTACATGAAAGTGGGACAAACGGTGAATTTCACCATCACCAATAACCCCCAGGTAACATATAATGCAAAAGTATTCAATATAGGTTCATCATTTGAAAACGAAAGCAAAACGGTAGCTGTGCACTGTACAGTGGTAGGTAATAAAACCGGACTGATTGATGGCATGAACATCACAGGAATGGTGAGTGTAGAAAATGTTATGGCACCTACGGTGCCAAATGAGGCCATTGTTGAGGCGGAAGGTAAATTCTACATTTTCGTTCACACAGACAAAGAACCTGAAGCCGGTCATGAAGAAGGAGGTGATGAACACAAAGAAGGCGAAAAACACGATCATGTTGCCGAGAACCAACAAAGCGAACCTAAAATGAACTTTGAAAAGATCGAAGTAGCGAAAGGCGTTTCCGAATTGGGATATACGGTAATCACTCCTGTAACTAATATTCCAAAAGACGCAAAAATAGTTACAAAGGGAGCCTTCTTCATTAATGCCAAACTGAGCAATGCTGGAGGGCATGACGATCATTAATCCTAAAATGATGAGGTTATGAATCAATTGATAGAGTCTGTAGAAAATTACGTTTTGCTTTTTCTAAAGCAAAAACTCTCATCTGACCTTGTGTTTCATAACCTGGCTCATACCAGTGAAGTAGTTAACGCAGCTTGGGAGATCGGGCAAAACAGCGATTTGGATAAATCAGAGATGGAGATACTTATCGTTGCTGCCTGGTTTCACGACTGCGGATACGCTTATGCTTATACCGGTCATGAAGAAGAAAGTAAAAAGATAGCAAAGAGTTATCTGGAAAAATGTGGTGCCAATACTGATTTTATTTTATCAGTATTGGCTTGTATAGAAGCAACGAAATTTCCACAGCGTCCAAGGACTATGGTTGAAAAAGTATTGTGCGACGCTGACCTTTTCCATTTTACTAAAACCTCATATCCTCATTATGCAAAAGCCATCAGGAAAGAGTTTGAAGTGTTTCTTGACAAGATATATTCGGAAGAAGAATGGCAGAAAGTAAACACGTCGCTACTTATGGCTCACAACTATTGCACCGAGTATGGAAAGTCTGTCCTGAGCAGATTTAAGGACGTTAATGTTGAATTGGTGAACAAGAAAAAAAATTAAAATGAAAGACGAAAATACTAACAACTTATCGGATGATGTATTTAAGAAAAAAGTTGATACCGCCTTTGATTTCGCATTTGATAAAAAAGTTGCATTGGTTTTTGATGACATGGTTAGTCGGTCGGTACCCTTCTATGGGGAGATGCAGCGAATGGTAAGTGAATTGGCAAAAAACCATGTACAGCCAAAGACAAAAGTGTATGATATAGGCTGCTCCACAGGAACCACCTTAATACAAATATCTAAACTGGTTCCTGAAAATGTAAACCTTGTAGGAATAGATGATTCCGAAGAGATGATTGTCAAATGCAGGGAAAAATTGAATAGTCTATCGCTTAACAGAGAAATAGAACTCAATATGGTTGATATTACAAAGGATGTACCTGTACAGGATGCTTCAGTTGTAACGATGGTACTGGTTCTTCAATTTGTTCGACCTATTAATAGACTGGAAATTGTCAAAAAGATATATGATGGACTTACCGAAAACGGAGTATTTATCATTGTCGAAAAGATCCTCACGGAAGAAGCTTCATTTAACAGGGAGTACATCAACTACTACTATGACTTCAAAAGAAGAAACGAATACAGTGAGCTTGAGATTTCACAGAAGCGGGAAGCGCTTGAAAACGTGTTGATACCTTACAAGACAAGCGAAAATATCAATATGCTGAAAAACGCGGGCTTTAAACAAGTCGAGGTGTTTTTTCGCTGGTATAATTTCACAGGAATAATAGCAAAAAAATGATAATACAATTAGGAAATTTCTTCTTTAGGTACAGAAATGTAATTTTCATATTTCTGTACTTACTACTATTTGCCCCATCGATGGAGTTGTTTGGAGCGGAAAGATGGGGTGACAAATATTATTTTTATCCCATTGTTTTTGGCTTAATAATAACCATTTCCGGCCAGCTCATTAGGGGCGGCACCATAGGGTTAGCGTATATAATAAGAGGCGGGCAAAATAGAAAAGTGTACGCAGACGAATTGGTCACTACCGGAATTTTCAGCCATGTAAGAAACCCCCTTTATATAGGAAACATACTCATGTTATGGGGAGCCGGAATAATGGCTAATTCATTGTTGTTTACACTTGTAATAATGCCGTTGTTTGTTGGTATATATCAGTGTATTGTCCTTGCTGAAGAAGACTATCTCAGGAAAAAGTTTGGTCAGGGTTTTATAGACTACACCAAGAAAGTGAATCGATGGGTTCCCAGTCTTAAAGGTATCGGGGATACGTTTTCCTCAATGAAATTTAACTGGAGAAGATGGCTGATCAAAGAGTATGGGACACAGTTTGTCTGGCTTTTGGGCATAGCATTTATATTACTGTATAAGTATCCCGACCTAATCGGCAGAGATCAGGCGACCAGAATAAAGTATGCTGTAGTATGTTTTTTAGTCATTGGCACCTATTACCTCACGATAAGATTTATAAAAAAATCCGGGCGTTGGAAATGATGCCTGCGGTAAAAATGACAATATAAAATCACAATATTTTTATGTTATTAAATCGTAAAATATCAATATGGTACTTTGTCAATGAAATCAAAACACAGATGGTTTTGATCTGTGTTTTTGCGATATCTATCGGATTGTTGGATATGCATCCGACATTTAAAAAAACTTCATTGCCTCTAAGTGTTCCTGCTCTGGTAGGAACTGCGGTTTCCCTTTTGCTTGCTTTTAGAACGGCACAATCCTATGAACGATGGTGGGAAGCCAGAACAGTTTGGGGTGCTATCGTAAATGATTCACGAAGCTTAGTGAGACAGTTCATACAGTTTATTCCTGATGACCTCAAGTACGAAATCAAAGAATTTGCTGGCAGGCAAATCGTCTGGACCTATGCTTTGGGAGAGTCATTGCGCAGGCAGGAATTTTCCCCTTCTGTTCAGGCGTACTTAAATATTCACCAGATAAATGCTGCAAACATACCAAACGTTTTACTCAATAAACATTCCGAGACTATCAAGCAGTTAGCTGCCGCGGGAGCAATTACGGATATTCAACAGGTACAGTTAAATGAAACACTTGCAAGGTTATGCGATAGTATGGGTAAGTGTGAACGAATTAAGAATACCGTTTTCCCAAGATCATATAGCCTTTTGGTACATACATTAATCTATGTTTTCGCAGCTATTTTACCGTTCGGGTTGGAGGATTCGCAGCTTGCTGTCGAAATCGTAATGACCATCCTTATCCCAACACTTTTTATTGCCATCGAAAAAACGGCCATCATCATGCAGGACCCTTTCGAGAATACTCCTGTTGATACACCGATGACTTCTTTGGCACAAACAATAGAGATCAACATATTAGAAATGATCGGGGAAAAAGATATTCCAGTGAAGCCTCAAAACGACTCTTATTATGAAATGTAAGGTTATCATTATTAATCATTAACCATAAGCGAAATGGATATTCAATTTGAACTTTTACTTTCGGCTAAATTGTTACTGGCAGTTCTGCTGGGAGGTATTGTTGGCGTGGAGCGCGAAAGAGAACAACAAAACACAGGCATCCGTACTTTCGCCTGCATTTGTGTTGCCTCATGTCTGTTCGTATCTGTCGCCGCGCACTTGTCTGAAGATAAATCGGCAATTTCAAGAGTCTTGTCAGCGGTTGCCACGGGCTTAGGATTTATTGGGGCAGGTATTATTTTCCGGGATGAAAGAAATATGCCGAAAGGACTCACTACAGCCGCCGGATTGTGGGCGACTTCCGCGATCGGAGTAGCCATCGCCCTTAATATGTTTGTAATAGCTGTCTCATCAACGCTCATCATTCTCTTGATTTTTAGTATCAACAAATCTGCTCCTTATAGAAAATTTGTTGACAAATTATTTAACGATAAAGAAAAGCAACAATGAATCAAAACAATATCCAATTTGATATCCATCTAAATACGATATCCGTCCTCCTGGAGAGGGCAAAAACTACCGAAGACCCTGCTGTGTATCTCTTTGAGAACGATTTCAGGACACCGTTGTTTCAACTGGAGGCACTGGCCAGGATATATAGCTCCACCGGGCCTAACAGGAAGAAATTTGATAAGATGCAGGAAAAATTCAAGCTACTGGAAGATACGTTAGGTAGTATAGATTACTTTGATGCTTACGGCAAACTGTTTTTTAGCAATGAGAAAATACCGGGGGATGTTAAGTCTTATTTTTCCCGTAAAGAGGAAAAAACCGTAAGCAAGCTTAACAAAATACTCAAGAGCGAGGGCTGGTTAAACGGAAAGCAATTAGAAAGGATTAACAATGATCTTAAAAAAACAGGCTGGAAAAATAAAGATGAACAGCACAAACGTCTCCGGAAATTCTATAGGTCGGAAATTGAAGAGATAGTGGATTTCGCAAAAGAAGGCAAAGTTGCTTTTACCGATGTAGAATCGGGTATCCACGAGTTGCGCAGAAAATTGCGCTGGTTGAGTATATACGCACAAGTTTTACAGGGTTGCATAAAGCTCGTAGAGATTGAACAGGAAAAACTGGCCTTAGGGAACTACCTTACAGGTTCCGTATTAAACTCGCCTTACAATAGGTTACCCCCGGTGGAGGATAAAAAACTGCACCCGCTATTGCTTTCCCAATATAGTTTTTTCGCTCTTAGCTGGATGATTGAGCAATTGGGACTACTCAAAGACCGGGGCTTCGGACTACTGGCGTTGGCAGAGGCTATCATGGAAACCAAAGGCATCAAAAATGAAAAGGACGCAATACTTCAGGCGAAGAAGTATTTGGGCAACAAAGCTCCTTCAATTGATGATGTGTTGAAAGAAGGTAATCAGATTACAAAGCAATTTTTTACAGACAGAATATTAAAAAATCTTTTAAAATAGAAATCATGGAGCACAAACATCAATATGACGCGCAGGGCAGGCAGATCTGTTGCACCCAAACGGAAAAAGTATATACCAAGGCAGGCGCAAAAGACCTTGTAAAAGAGGAACATCATAAAAATGACGGACACGATCATGGCCATAGCGATGATGCTGGTCATGACCACGGTAATGTAAGTGAAAGTCCATTTAAAATGTTCCTTCCTTCCATCATTTCCCTGTTACTTTTGCTCGCTGCCATAGCATTCGATAACTGGATACCTCAGGAATGGTTTAAGGGGACTGTCAGGTTTATTTGGTATCTGATAGCCTACGCAATTGTGGGATTTCCTGTAATTAAAGACGCCATCAAAAGTATTTCAAAAGGTGAGGTATTTTCGGAGTTTTTGCTGATGAGCATTGCAACTATCGGTGCGTTTTTTATCAAAGAATACCCCGAAGGAGTAGCAGTAATGCTGTTCTATGCAGTTGGCGAAGTGTTCCAAACCCTTGCCGTATCCAGGGCACAAAGAAACATCAAGGCATTGCTCGACCAGCGGCCCGACGAGGTAACTATCCTTGTAGATGACCGTGCCAAGACCATCAAAGCGGAAGAAGCCCAGATCGGGGATATTATTCAGCTAAAACCCGGAGAAAAACTTGGGCTTGACGGTGAACTCCTTACCGACAATGCATCCTTTAATACAGCAGCGCTCACGGGTGAAAGTAAGCCGGATACCAAGAACAAGGGAGAAACGGTGCTTGCCGGAATGATCAATCTCAATACAGTAGCCCGTGTTAAGGTAACTACCGCTTATACAGATAGTAAACTTAGTAAAATACTGGAGCTGGTACAGAACGCCACCTCCCAAAAAGCCCCGACGGAGCTTTTTATCAGGAAGTTTGCGAAAGTGTACACCCCTATCGTGGTCGTTCTGGCAATAGGAATATGTCTTGTTCCTTACTTCTTTGTAGACAATTATGTATTCAATGACTGGCTGTACAGGGCTTTGATATTCCTTGTGATTTCCTGTCCTTGTGCATTGGTCATTTCCATTCCACTGGGATATTTTGGTGGTATTGGAGCTGCCAGCCGCAATGGTATTCTCTTTAAAGGAAGCAACTTCCTGGATACAATGGCTGCGATACAAAATGTCGTAATGGATAAGACCGGTACAATGACTGAAGGAGTTTTTAAGGTACAGGAAGTAGTGTTCAAGCCCGAATTTAATAAGGATGAAACATTGAAACTTGTTAATGCGATAGAGAGCCTGAGTACGCACCCTGTAGCAACCGCTATACACGAATACGTGGGAGATATTGACAGCTCTATTAAGCTCGAAAATACGGAAGAGATAGCAGGACATGGTTTGAAAGCGACAATAAATGGCAAGGAACTTTTGGTTGGAAATTTTAAATTGATGGATAAGTTCGGTATCAGTTACGATGTTGATCCATCAACCATAGTCTATACGACTATCGCAGTGGCCAGCGATGGAAAATTTGTAGGCTATATTACCATTGCCGATAGTATCAAGGAAGACTCGCAGCAGACCATTGACCTGCTTCACAAGCTCAATGTGAAGGTGACCATGTTAAGTGGTGATAAAACTTCGGTCGTGAAATTTGTAGCCGATAAACTGGGGATCGACAATGCGTTCGGTGATCTGTTGCCGGAAGATAAGGTCAACCGGGTAAAGGAAATCAAAGCTAAGAACGAAACGGTAGCCTTTGTGGGTGACGGGGTAAACGACGCCCCTGTAGTTGCACTAAGTGATGTCGGTATCGCAATGGGCGGACTTGGGAGCGATGCGACCATAGAAACAGCAGATGTTGTCATCCAGGATGACAGACCATCCAAAATCCCAATAGCCATCAATATCGGCAAGAAAACAAAAAAGATCGTTTGGCAGAATATTACCCTTGCCTTTGTGGTAAAAGGTATCGTTTTGATTTTAGGGGCTGGAGGTCTGGCTACTATGTGGGAGGCTGTTTTTGCTGATGTGGGCGTATCCCTGATTGCAATATTGAATGCCATAAGGATACAACGAATGAAGTTTTAGCCTACAATTATGGGTAAGAAGTTTTCGGTAATGAAAAACGTGTTAAGTAAGTCCTTAGAAGGGATACACCTCTTTAGATAAAAATGGAAATAGTTATGCAAAATACCATCAATGAAATATACATTACGAAAGCATCAGGCGAACGTGCGGTTTTTGACAGTAACAAATTGAGACAATCATTGTCCAGGTCGGGAGCGACTTCCGAACAGATTGAGGTTGTGCTGCAAAAAGTGCAGGACATCCTCAAAGATGGAATGGCTACGCAGGATATTTACAGGACTGCTTTCAAATGGCTGAAAAAAATGTCAAAGTCTGTCTCCGCCCGTTATAACCTGAAAAAAGCGGTGATGGCGCTCGGCCCTACAGGTTTCCCGTTTGAAAAACTTACAGCAGCCATTTTGGAATCAATGGGATACAGCACCCAAACAGGAGTGATTGTTCCGGGACATTGTGTAAAGCATGAAATAGATGTTATCGCTACAAAAGTGGAACACCATGTCATGGTGGAATGCAAGTTCCATAACCGCCAGGGCTTTGTAAGCGATGTCAAAATACCACTCTATATTCAATCAAGATTTCTTGATGCGGAAAAAAAATGGCAGGATAGTGGTTGTCACGGCCCCCAGTTTCATCAAAGCTGGATAGTGACAAACGGACGCTTTTCCGAGGATGCGATACAATATGGCAACTGCATGCAAATGCAATTGCTTGGGTGGGATTTTCCAAGGGGCAAAGGCTTTAAAGATCTTATAGATCGCGCCGGTCTTTATCCGGTTACCTGCCTGGTTACCTTAACTGAAAGAGACAAAAAATTCTTATTGGCAAATGATGTTATTCTCTGTAAGTCCCTGTTGCAACGTAGCGAAATATTAGAGAAGTCGGGACTATCTGCTGCGAAGATCAGGTCAATCGTTAATGAGTGCCGTATGCTCTGCGAACCATCAAAATAGTACAAAAAATGGATGTCATCAACCATAAAGAAATAAAAACAAACTGGTATGTAATTACAGGAGGGCCATGCACTGGAAAAACTACCGTGGTGGAACTGCTGGCAAAACGGGGATATGTGACGATTGCAGAACAGGCAAGACACTATATCGATACCCAAAAAGTTGAAGGTAGAACAGTTGAAGAAATAAGGAGTAACAGGGAGCAATTCCAGTTGGAAATACTGAATCTTCAGATCAGGGAGGAATCAACACTGGACGTGAACAAAGTCGCTTTTTTGGATAGAGCACTTCCCGATGCTATGGCCTATTACGAATTTCTTGGACTGAAATATGACGATAGGCTTATTGTGATGTGCAAGAAATTTTGTTATCAGAAAGTGTTTGTACTGGACCGTCTTCCGTTAATCAATGATTATGCAAGACTGGAGGATGAACAAGAGCAGATTAGGATACATAATTTGATTATTGAGGTCTATAGCCGTTTCCCGTGTCCGGTCATCCAGGTTCCCGTACTACCTCCTGATCAAAGGGTCGATTTTATCCTTCAGCATCTTTGAGAAATATTCATTAGTTGCAGGATCAAATGAGATTATTGGGCTGTTCTTTTGTTGATTTCACAGGTGTGTGGGGTTTAAACATACATATTGGAGGACTAACAATTCAGCTAAAATGAGAAAGAACAAAAAAGCGAATAATAAAAAACCGGTTGCTCCGATCTATAGCATCAACAGGAAGTTGACACCTAAGCGGCGACCTAAAAAAAAATGGTATGCTGTTCTCAGGATAATATTCATCATAATAGTGAGTGCAATACTTATTCTTGCAATTATAGCACAGGTGAGGCATTATTACCTTCATGTTTCAGGTGAAGGGCACAAAAAAAGCGTGGAAAAGCAAAAGTAGGCTGTTACCAAGCCGCATTGTTAGGAACTTAGTGGCATTGTATTTGTCTCCATTATAATATTCATAGAATGTAAGCATATAGTATTCACTTTAAACTTAAAATGTTATGAACAACGAAGAACAAAAAAAGGAATCACACAAGCATCCTGAACACCACGAACATCAGGAACACCATCCACACAAGGAACATCATGAGGGACCGGAACATGCCAATGAGCCGGAGCATCATAAAGAAAAAGAGCATCATCCGGAGACTGAACATCATGATGAAAAAGAGCACCATGATACTAAAGAAAAAAAGTAAGCTGAAATTGGAAATTAGATTGGATCTTAGTCAGATCATAATCTAATTTCCATTTTATTTAATAATCTAACCTTCCATTTCTTATCCTACGTGATCCCTCACCATATTTTTACCGAGTTGTAGATAAACAGGCTGTATCAATGGCAGCAACAGACCGTTTTTTCTGTTTACCTATGGTAACCCAATTGCCCTGTGTCTATAATACTCCTTCCATAACCTGATATAAGTCAAGGGGGATATTGAAGATTACCGCATATACTCAACTGATCCTAGACCTTTACCCCGAATACTCCATGATTATTACGCTTAGCCGGATTGGGGCTTTCCGATAAGGCAATAGATATATAATTCCCCAAGTTGGGTTCTACTTGGGGAATATTTTCGTTTATAATTATAATTTTTGTGATTTAATTAGGAAAGTTTCAACTATAAAGTTTGCTAATCCTACAAAAATTATAAGCTATGAAATACTCTCTACAAACCATTATCCTGGAAATTCACAATAAAGAGGACAAGGTTTCCTTACAAAATAAAAGGTTAATCGATGAGGCTTATGAGATGACCTTGTATCTCCAGGAACTACTTTTTTCCGTAAAAGAGTTTGTCATTAAAGAAGGTTTTAAGGACGAAGCAGAGGAAACCCATTTCTTCCGGACAGTGAAACCCCAGATATTGGGAAAATTGATTTATTATAACAAGGTATTTCGCATAGAAACTACCTGTCCCGTAAGCAATGGAAAAATGTACTACAGTTATTTCTCTACACAGTTAGCCCATTTAAAGCGGGAATATATTGAGCACATTTGCAATACGGATTTTTACCGTTATTATCGTTCGGGTCGTACAGATCGGGACGATACTTATTTTAAGCGGGGCCATATAAATTACCATGATGGCCTTAACAGCATAGTTTTTGAAATTGATCCAGCATTTTCAACCTTCTACGACTATAAAATAGCAAGAATTATCGCAAACGAATTGCTTTATACTTATCTGCTTTCTAAGATCAATCCCGATGAAAATCCCGATATGGTCATGCAAAAGCCAGAATCAACGAAGGATGTATTCTGGACAGAATCAAAAAATGCATTGATCGAATTGATTTACGCCCTATATGCTTCCGGGGCCATTTCACATGGCAAAATCGGTATCCGAAAAATAAGCCTCATGTTCCAGATACTGTTCCGTATTCCACTCGGAGATCTGCATCATGCTTTCCACCGGATGAAAACCCGTTCCGGCTCAAAGACAGCATTTTTAGATCAGCTCAAACAATCACTGGAAGAATACATGGATAAGAATTTATAGGAATATAGCTATCCCTAAACAGAAGCAGTACGTTATCCGTGCTGCTTTTTTTATGCCCATCATTTTGCCCATATATGCCAATTGGCAAAGTCAGGGTTATAATAGACTAAAAGTGCCTCCAAAGCAAGGAAATACCTCTACAACAACGGTTTAACCGGATTGCAAAAAAAATAAAAAATCCGCCTTTTCAATTGGCATGACTTGGCAGACAACGAGTGCCAAACTGTTCAATTTTGTCCTGTGATGTTTGAATGATGTATAGACAAAATCGTAGCCAATGAGTGCGTGTAATACAGGCACCAGGCAAAACGATGATTGAGGCAAGACAAATCATGAACATAATAAACGTATCCGTATGAATATTGACAGAATGGAATTTATCGCGTGGATGGAACGCATCATGGATCGTTTCGACATTCTTAACGACCATATTAATAATATACACAAAGACCGAAATAGTATAGACGGTGAAGAGCTGCTCGACAACCAGGATCTTTTGCAAATGCTGAAGATAAGCCAACGCTCCTTGCAGCGCTATCGCTCTTCGGGGAAATTAGCCTATTACACGATCAGTGGCAAACTTTACTATAAGTTGTCCGATGTGCATCAGTTTGTCCGGGATAATTTTAATGCTCCGCTGCAAAGAACAAAGGACAATAAGTGACAAATAGTGCCACGGAAAGCCAACTACAACATACGCTTCAATGCTTCTCCTACTTTCGGACTATTACAATCTTAAATAATCAGGATCATGAGTGAACAGACTACGACAACGCCACAATATCCCGAACAGCTATCGGACATTCTGTTGGTGCTGGATAAAGAAAAAAAGAAAATCCAGGCTGTTACAGGTATCAACAAAAACGGAGAGCTGGAGACCGTGGACCCGGATAAGAAAAACCAGAGCCAGTTTATGCGGGTTGATAAGAGCGGGGACATATTCTCCAATTTCTTTTCCAATTTCTGGAGGCAGCTTAAAGACCCGACACGTTTCTCCTTCTTTAAAATTCCCGCTGCTGAAGCCATTGACGCGGCTCAAAAGATGCAGCAGCAGGTAGACCAGCCTACCAAAGAGGGCGAAGCAGTAATGGCAAAACTTGCAGTAAAGGAGCCACAGGATCAGCAACAAGAAAATAAACAAGAAAACAAAAAAGATATGGAAACAGCACAAGCAACACCGGTAACCAGCGAATACCGCTACAAACCGGAACAGATCGATTGGGAAACAATGAACAACCTCGGACTGAGCAAAGAGTATCTTGAAAAGAAGAACCTGCTCGACCCGCTATTACGGGGATTCAAGACCAATGAACTGGTTCCCGTAAGCCTTAACCTCGGTACGGCCATTACGCGTATGGATGCCAGGCTCGCACTTCAGACCAATGAAAGCGGCGATGTAGTAGTTGCTATTCATGGCATTCGCAGGGAACCAAATTTAAACTTCCCCTTCTTTGGACACGAATTTAGCAAAGAGGACAAAGAGAATTTGCTAAAAACAGGAAACATGGGTCGTGTGGTTGATTTGACCAATCCTAAAACCGGCGAAAAAATGCCGTCCGTAATCAGCATTGACAGGTTGACAAACGAAGTGATCGCATTGCGCCAGGACTGGATGAAAATACCGGATGAGATGAAAGGCATAAAACTGAACGAACAGCAGAAGCAGGCCCTGATGGAAGGCAAACCACTTTACCTTGAAGGAATGATTTCAAAAAAAGGGGAACCGTTCAATGCACCGGTACAGTTCAATGCCGACAAGCGTTTTGTAGAGTTTCTTTTTGACCGGAATGTTAACCGCGGGCAAAACCAGCAAGCAGAACAGCAGCAGGGGCAATTGCAGGAAGCACCCCGGACATTCAGAGGAAAAGAACTTACCGACCAGCAATACGATAAGTTCAAAGAAGGTCAAACGGTTTATGTGGACGGGCTGATTGACAAAAAGGGACAGAAATACCAGGGCTATATCACTTTTGATAAAGAGACAGGAAAAACAGGATTTTCTTTCAACAATCCTGATAAGCTAAAGGAGAAAATCCAGCCCAAAGAAGAAAACAAAACGCAGGTAGCTGTTAACTCCGATGGAAAGACCAATGAAGCTACCAAGAATATCAAAGAGCCTTTGAAAACCGGCCAGCAACAGCCTAAGGACAAAAAGCAGCAGCAACAGCAGGATGCTACCAAAGCTCCGGAAAAGTCCAGGGGTAGAAAAAGGTAATCACTAAAACGACTGTATTATGAAAGCAGTAATTGCAGAAAAACCAAGTGTAGCCCGCGAGATTGCAGCCTTGTTAGGCGCAACAGAAAAAAAAGATGGATACCTGGCAGGTAACGGTTACCTGGTAACCTGGGCGTTGGGCCATCTGGTGGGATTGGCGATGCCGGAAGATTATGGGTTGTTGGGGTTTCAAAGAGAATCCCTGCCCATAATTCCGGCTCCCTTTTTATTAACGGTACGAAAAATAAAAAAGGACAGATCGTATGTCGCCGATGGCGGAGCTGTAAAGCAATTAAAAGTCATTGAACAGGTTATTGGCCGCTCGGAAAGCATTATCGTGGCTACTGATGCGGGCCGTGAAGGGGAACTCATCTTCAGGTATATTTATCAATATCTGAAGTGCAGCAAACCTTTCGAGCGTTTATGGATCAGCTCACTTACGGAAAAAGCCATCAGGCAGGGCTTCGACAAACTCAAACCCGGAAGTGATTTTGATGGTCTTTACGAGGCCGGGCAAGGCCGGAGCCGTGCCGACTGGTTAGTGGGCATCAATGCATCGCAGGCATTGAGTATTGCCGCTGGCAGTGGCGTGTATTCGCTGGGCCGGGTACAGACACCCACGCTGGCCCTTATCTGTAAACGCTATCTGGAAAACAAGAGCTTTACCATTCAGAAATACTGGCAGATTCAATTGGAGCACCGCAAGGAGTTCATGGATTTCAAAAGCCTTTCCAAAACCAAATGGGATGAACGCAAACTCGCCGATGATACGCTTAAATCCATCCAGCGAAACGGATCGGCAACGGTAACGGGGGTTGATAAGAAAAACGTTTCCGAACAGCCCCCCTTGCTGTTCGATCTTACCGGTTTGCAGAAAGAAGCCAATAAAAAGCTGGGGCTTTCTGCCGAACAAACCTTAAATATTGCCCAAAGCTTGTATGAAAACAAATTCATTACTTATCCCCGCACTGGAAGCAAACATATACCGGAAGATATATGGGCCGAAATTCCGGGACTAATCAGGGCGCTGGAGGAGAAACCTTCCTGCAAAGAAGCCGTTTCAAAGGTGAAATGGGGACGGTTTACGAAACGTATTGTCAACGATGTGAAGGTTACCGATCATCACGGACTTTTGATTACGGAGAAAATCCCGCTGGGATTGACGGGAAAGGAAGATGCGATCTATGATATGATCGCCCTGCGTTTACTGGAGTCAGTTTCACATGCCTGCTCTAAAGAAATTACCGAAATCAGCTTGCTGGCACTGCACTATGACTTTTCGCTTAAAGGATGTAAGATCCTGGAACCGGGATGGCGTGCCATCAGGGGAAATTTTACGGAGGAGGATGGTGAGCCGGTACAGGAACTGCCGGAACTAAAGGCCGGTGACAAACTGAAGATCAAAGAAGCCCAGGTACTTGAAAAGAAAACCAAACCGCCGGTGCTCTATACGGAAGCCGGGTTATTGTCTGCTATGGAAACCGCCGGAAGGGAAATAGAAAATGATGCCGAACGCAAGGTCTTACAGGGTATTGGTATTGGCACACCGGCAACAAGAGCTGCTATTATCGAAACTCTTTTTAAAAGAGATTACATCCAGCGTGAAAAAAAGTCGCTGTTCCCTACTGACAAGGGGTTACAGGTGTACCACACAGTAAAGGATAAAAAAATTGCCGACGTTGCCATGACCGCAGAATGGGAAATGGCCCTGCAAAAAATTGAGAACAACGAGGCTGATGCGGCGACTTTCCTTAACGAAATGGAAGTTTATGCAACGGCAATAACAAAGGAACTTCTGAACATGAATATTGCAAAAGAAAAACAGCCGGAACTCGCCTGCCCGAAATGTAAAAGCCATGCCCTGCTTATCAGGGATAAAGTAGTAAAGTGTCCCGATGAAACCTGTAATTGGATACAGTTCCGTACCATTTGCGGGGTAACCCTTACGACGGCGGAGATTGAGAAACTGGTGAAGGAAGGTAAAACGTCTCTTATCAAAGGAATGAAAAGCAAGTCGGGCAAAAAGTTCAACGCTTATATCGTTATAAAGGATAATGGAGAATCCTCTTTTGAATTTGAAAATACTTCACAAAAAAAGTAATGACAGAAAACACCATCATAACCCGGAAGGAAATTGAAAATTTAATTTATTCAGTACGAGGCAAACAGGTCATGTTTGATAAGGACCTGGCCTCCCTGTACCGGGTAGAAACCAAAATATTGAACAAAGCCGTAAAAAGGAATATGGAACGATTTCCGGAGACGTTTTGCTTTCAGTTGACCGAAGCGGAAAGCGAAACTTTGAGGTTCCAAATTGGAACCTCAAACGCCGGACGGGGCGGGCGGCGATATTTACCTCATGTATTTACAGAACAGGGCATTGCGATGTTATCTGCCGTATTGCGCAGCGAAGTGGCCGTAAAGGTTAGTATAGAGATTATGAATGCGTTTGTTGAAATGCGAAAGATGCTGATAGGCAATGCTGCGCTGTTTTCAAGATTGGATAAAATTGAACTCAAACAACTCGAAGCCGACGGAAAATTTGAAGAAATTTTCAGAGCACTGGAAAGCGGTAAGCTCCATAGCGAAAAGGGCATCTTTTATAACGGACAGATATTTGATGCTTACGCATTTGTTTCGGATATTATACGCAGTGCCGAAAGATCAATTATTCTCATAGATAATTTCGTTGATGACACGGTGCTTACATTGCTCGGGAAGCGTATGCAGTTTGTAACTGCCACCATTTATACAAAGAACATATCCAGTCAATTGCAACTTGATGTGCACAGATACAACAGCCAATATCCACAGATCGACGTTCAGATATTTACGCTTGCACATGACCGGTTCCTCCTAATTGACGGAACAGAACTTTATCATATCGGGGCGTCCTTAAAAGACTTGGGCAAGAAATGGTTTGCCTTCTCAAAGATGAATACAGAAGTCAGTAGAATGCTAACTTTCCTGAGCGCTAACAACATTTGATTACACGAATTGCTCTGTGACATCGCTGCCCAACTTTTCAGCCCATTGTTTCAAAAATTTAAAAGCAACATTTTGGACGATCGACAATTGGGCAATCACGTTCTCAACATATTGTACATCCACTGTTACGCCGCCGTGTGCAATTTTGTTTCGTATGTCATTATTATCGTTAATCCATCTTTCATTACCGTTTACGTATTCCCAATCAATACATTCACCCCATAGAGTAATGAAGCAATCCCATATCTTATTTATAATCCCCTGCCTGGTCCGTTCATTGTCGTTACAATATCCGTCTGCTATGACACTTATCGCATTCCAGAATGCAAGAAATTTATCAAATGGATCTTCAGTATATAGCCCTTTTCTGTACCAGCTAAATGCTCTCAACAGCTTGTTTTCATTAAGATTCAAATCTCTTGCAAGTCTGAAACAAAACATAAATTCTTGCCTTTCAACAATTGCTCTTACCGGATTTCTGTCATTCACTTGATGGTATTCATTCAAACTAACATTTAGTGCCGAGTTAGTTCTTAAAGCTAAAATATCAAGCATCTTGCCTATAAAAAGAAGCGCTACTTTATAGGCACGATCCTGATCAGCAGTATAAACGGTGGACGAGATCAGAAAACCATTTTTGTGAGGTCGTATGGAAATATCGCTTTGGAAGATATTTCCGAGGTCCAATTCCTTGTCTGTTCTGAAATCTATTGTTCTCCTAATAGTTACAGGACCGGAAACTAATAATTCTACATTATATATTCTCATTGTTTGGTTTGCATTAAGACCGGGCTTTTACTTTAGCCGTCTGCTTTGTAAAAATAGAAATTAAACTTCAGGAAATATCCAATCAATAAGCCAAAAACTGCCACCCAACGCCAATGGCTACTGCTTTAGGTGTAGGGCATTGTTTCCATTATATTTTAGCCCATCATAAAATTCAAAATAAAATCTGTATGGATACACCGCAAAAAGATCTCTCCTATTTTACACTCAGGCTTCAGGAGTTACTGTACACCAGCTTTCCCGAAAAGGCACACGACCAGAAATTCATTAAGCAACGCTCCAGTTGGGCAGCCAATGCCTACGAGGGTGCCTTCCGGTCGGGAAATGCGATTGAGCAATGCGACCATATTGCTGATTACATATTATTTGAAGGACTGCACTTCTCCCGGTTTGACACCATATTCCAGGTGGTGTGTAATGAGTTCGATACGATTATGGCGGATGAAGAACTACGCCCTTTTGCCTTAAAGATGTTACCTGTATGCAGTTCGCTGTTCGCAAACTACGAACTGACGGATGATTTTGCTTACAGCGAAGCATACGGCCTGCTCTACACGGAAATAACGGGAACCATAGCAATCTGGATCGAGGAAAATGGCCTTCAGTAAGCGTCAACATCTCCAATGGAATATTGATGCCCTGCAAATAGCTTTTAAACTGGAAAAGGAGAAACGCAACGCTACCCAGGGAGAACGGCTGCTAATGAAGCAATATAGCGGATTTGGCGGTCTCAAATTCGTGTTGAATCCCGTAGAAAACCCCACAGATATAAAGCAATGGGCGGAATATGACCGGGGACTGTTTGAAATGACAAGGGAGCTGCACCGGGTGCTCAAAGAAAATGCCGGTGATGAAAAACAATACAAGCGGTATGTGGACAGTATGCGAGGCTCGGTACTGTCCGCCTTTTATACCCCACCGGAAATCATCCATACACTTTCAGATGTACTGACAGAAAACGGTATAGAAATCCGCAATTTTCTCGAACCGTCTGCGGGCGTTGGTGCATTTGTCGATCCCTTTGCTAATAAAGGAATCGTCCATGTTACGGCTTATGAGAAAGATCTGCTTACAGGTAAGATGCTGGAGCAACTCTATCCGGACAGGGAAATCCGAATTAAGGGGTTTGAAGAGCTGCCTGAAAGCGAACTGAACCATTACGATGTAGTTGCCAGCAATATTCCTTTTGGCACCAGTTCAGTTTTTGACCTTTCGTATTCGAAGGGAAAAGATCCGGCAAGGGTTCAGGCTGCCCGCAGCATTCACAACTACTTTTTCCTAAAGGGAACCGATGCGCTCCGGAATGGTGGCATCCTGGCTTTCATTACCTCGCAAGGTGTATTGGATAGCCCTGCCAACCAGCCTATCCGGGAAGCGCTGATGAGGGAGCATAACCTCATTTCGGTAGTAAGGCTGCCCAACAACCTCTTTACCGATCATGCGGGAACCGAAGTAGGCAGCGATCTCATCGTTCTTCAGAAAAACACAGGCAAGCAGGTATTGTCTGAAATGGAAAAGGATTTTTGCCGCTCGTTGGAAACAAAGAACAATACCCACACCAATGCGCTGGTATTGTACACTGACCGTGTTGTTTTCAATGAGATCATCGAATCAACCGATCTGTATGGTAAACCTTATACCATGTTTGTCCATAACGGAGGCGTTAGTGGTATTGCAAAGGATGCAAAGGAAATTCTGAGCGAAGATTTCAGGAATCATCTGGACCTGAATCTCTACAAAGGAATTTTACCCGATAAGCCCGTTGTGCAGCCAGGAATGGCACCAGCACCTCAACCGCCAGCTACTGGCATTGTTACCCAAAGAATGCAAGCGCCTGATACACCTGTTCATTCATCTGCGACAGGCAACCGTGCATCAGATCAGCTACAGGGAAATACGATAATTACAGCCAATGATGCAGCGCCACAGGAGCAGGTACAATTAAGCCTGTTCGATCTTTTTGGCGGTGCGCCGCAGGTCAGCGTTGTAGCTGCTCCTGTCACAACCACAAAAAGGAAAATTACGGTTAAAAGGACTGTACAAAGAAGGCAACCGGGGCTGTTTGATAACATTCCTGTGCGGGCGGCAAAACCGTCCAATCATACAGCCGCGTCATCACCAAAGGCGAACGGCATTCCCGCCGGACAGGGAGATCTTTTTTCCGCTATCAATGTAAATAATGACGGCGAGCTGGAAAAAACAAAACCAGTTGAGCAGGTTACCGAATCAAAAGCAACTACCGATCCGGCTCCGTATAACGGCGAAGTGCAGGCATTCCATAAGGATGACTGCCTTGCAACGGAAAATGGCTATGTAGGCTATCTAAGAAATATTAATACGTCTAAAGGCTCCGCAATTTTCCATCCTTTACCGTTGACCCCACTTCAAAAAGCAAGAACAGAAGCCTATATACAGCTAAGGGATGCTTATCAGCATCTTTATAACAATGAAGCGACGCTTCGGGCCGAACATAAGGCTGAAAGGGAAACACTGAATAACCTCTATGATGCTTTTGTGAAAAGGTACGGCAACCTGAACAGCGCCGATAATATCAAGGTGATTAAAACCGATAGCGCAGGAAAAGAAATGCCGTACCTGGAGCGTGTGGTAGGCGGTGTGGTACATAAAGCAGATATATTCCACCGGCCTGTCAGTTTCTCCACCGCAACGCTTGCTACCGACAATCCCGATGAAGCATTAACTGCATCGCTTAACAAATACGGGGCTGTTCATATCAACTATATGGCGGGGATCAGCGGGATGTCCAAAGAAGACCTGAAGAATGCCCTGCATGGCCGGATCTTTTACAACCCACTGGAGAAGGAATACGAGATCGCTGAAAAATGGGTATCGGGCAATGTGGTTGAGAAAGCAGGAAAAGTGCGGGAATACCTTTCCAGCCAACCGGATGATAAAGAAGTTGCCGAAAGCCTTAAAGCACTTGAAGAGGCCAGGCCCCGCCGCATTGAATTTGAAGAGCTGGATTTTAACCTCGGTGAACGCTGGATACCTACCGGCATCTATAACCGCTTTGCATCACACCTGTTCGATACCGAGGTACGCATTCACTATACCGAAAACACGGATGATTTTTCTATCCATTGTGATAGCAGGAACATTCACATCACAGAAAAATATGCCATCAAATCACAAAGCCGTACCTATGATGGCATTGCTTTATTTAAACATGCACTGGTCAATACCACGCCTGATATCACCAGAAAAGAGACAATAGGTGACAGGGAAGTAAAGGTGCGGGACATGGAAGCCATTCAAATGGCGAATACCAAGATCGACGAGATGCGCAAAGCATTTACGGATTGGCTCCATGCGCAGAACGATGAGTTCAAACAACGCCTTACCGACAGGTACAATGATACCTTTAACTGTTTCGTCCGTCCGCAATATAACGGCAGCCACCAGAATTTTCCGGGGCTGGATCGTAGGGCGCTCGGCATCGAAGACCTTTATCCCAGCCAGAAGGATGCTGTATGGATGATCAAGCTCAACGGCGGAGCCATCTGCGACCACGAAGTAGGTGCCGGTAAAACGCTTATCATGTGTACGGCTGCACAGGAAATGAAGCGGCTGGGCTTGGCCCATAAGCCGATGATCATCGGCTTAAAAGCCAATGTGCACGAGATCGCTGAAACCTACCGAAAAGCTTATCCCCATGCCAAAATATTATATCCCGGCAAGGAAGATTTTACACCGCAAAAGCGGCTGCGCATCTTCGGTGATATCAAAAACAATGATTGGGACTGTATCATATTAACCCATGATCAATTTGGTATGATACCCCAATCACCCGAATTACAAAAAGAGATACTACAAGCGGAACTGGATAGCGTAGAGGAAAACCTCGATGCACTGAAGGCACAGGGCAAGGAGGTTTCGCGGGCAATGCTGAAGGGTGTTGTGCTGCGTAAACAAAACCTGGAGGTGAAGCTCAAAACATTGGAGCACGACATCGAAAACCGCAAGGATGATGTAGTGGACTTCAAAATGATGGGCATTGACCATGTATTTGTGGACGAAAGCCACCGTTTTAAAAACCTCATGTTTAATACCAGGCATGAGCGTGTGGCCGGGTTGGGCAATATGGCCGGCAGCCAGAAGGCTATGAACCTGCTGTTTGCCATCCGTACCATACAGGAGCGCACCGGCAAAGATCTTGGTGCTACCTTTCTTTCGGGAACCACCATCAGCAATTCGCTTACAGAGCTGTACCTGCTGTTTAAATACCTGCGCCCGCAGGCAATGGAAAAACAGGGCATTTCCTGTTTTGATGCCTGGGCAGCCATTTACGCCCGAAAAACGACGGATTACGAGTTTTCGGTCGCCAATAATATCGTATCAAAAGAACGTTTTCGCTTTTTTATCAAAGTGCCGGAGCTGGCGCAGTTCTATTCAGAAATAACGGATTACCGTACGGCAAAGGATATTGGTATTGACCGGCCCGAAAAGAACGAGGTATTATACCACATACCGCCTACGCCGGATCAGGAGGTCTTTATCAAAAAACTGATGGAGTTTGCCAAAACCGGTAATGCAGAACTGTTGGGCAGACCTCCGTTAAGCGAAAGCGAAGAAAAAGCAAAAATGCTGATCGCAACGGACTACGCGCGAAAGATGTCGCTGGATATGCGGATGATCAGCCGAAAGTATGGCGACCATCCTGATAACAAGGCATCGCATTGTGCGGCTAATATTGCCAAATATTATAACCGGTTCCATGCACAAAAAGGAACACAGTTCGTTTTCTCCGACCTCGGCACCTATAAGCCCGGTGAGTGGAATGTCTATTCCGAAATTAAGCGTAAGCTGGTGCAGGACCACGGCATCCCTGCACACGAAATACGATTTATACAGGAAGCGAAAAATGAAAAGCAGCGCAAGGAACTTATACAGGCAGTTAATGAAGGAAAGATCAGGGTACTGTTCGGTTCCACCGAAATGCTCGGTACGGGGGTTAATGCGCAAAAGCGTGCCGTAGCTGTTCACCACCTGGATATTCCCTGGAGGCCAAGCGATCTTGCACAGCGGGATGGCAGGGCGATCCGTAAGGGTAATGAAATTGCGAAGTTCTTTGCCGACAACAAAGTAGATATTTTCATTTATGCGGTAGAAAAATCGCTGGACAGCTATAAATTCAATACCCTGTACAATAAGCAGGTATTTATCGACCAGCTAAAAACCAACAGTCTGGGCAAACGTACCATTGATGAAGGCGCAATGGATGAAAAAACGGGTATGAATTTCTCGGAATATGTAGCCATACTTTCGGGCAATACAGATCTGCTGGAAAAAGCCAAGTTGGAAAAGCAGATCGCCGGTCTGGAAAGTGAGCGGCAGGCATTCAATCGCGCCAAGTTTTCTTCCAAATATAAGCTGGAAGATATTACGGCCACATTGGAAAGTACACAAGCACGATTGGATCGGATGACACTTGATTGGGAAAACCTGCAAAAACGGATAGAGAAAAACAAAGATGGTGATATACTCAACCCGGTACAGTTAACAGGTTTACCGCCCAATGCTGATATTAAGCAGATAGGCGCAAAACTCAACCAGCTTTCGGAAAAAGCCCGTACAGGCGGGCAGTATGAGGAAATCGGCTCGTTGTATGGCTTTACATTACTGGTGAAAACAGAGGTTTCAGAAAATGACAGTACAACCCTCGAAAGGGACAATCGTTTCTTTGTTCAAGGTGAAGGCGGTATCAAATACACCTATAACAATGGCCGGATGGCGACCGATGCGAAAACTGCATCGTTAAACTTCCTCAATGCGCTTGAAAAAATACCGGGTATTGTAGAGCAGGAACAAAAGAAAATTGCCGGATTGCAGAAAGACCTGCCCGTGCTTCAGGAAGTAGTCAACGGTGCTTGGAAAAAAGAAAATGCACTGGCAGAATTGAAAACAGAACTGGCCGCAGTGGATAGAAAAATACAGTTATCTATAAAGCCGGAGTCTGAAGGCAAAACAACGGATCAGGTTGAAGAGCAAACACCGGTTTCAGACAATTCAGAACCGACCGTTTACGTCAAAGGCGCTCATTTACCTCGTAGTGTATTGTAATGATAATCAATGGATTTTTTGCCGAATACCAATTCAAATCCTAAAAAAGCGTGCTCAATCTTTCCCAACTTGGGTTTTTTATTCCTAACAATGTTTAAAATTTGTAATGCCTGTTTCACTCCATGCGATAATGAGAACACGTTGATAACAAATGGAATGTAGCAGTGACTGGAGTAGAATATTATACAAGACATAGAGAAACCAGGTAGCCTATGAAAATACCTTACTTTTTAAAATTTGAAGATGAGAACTTAATACCATTGCATCAGTATTCCCAACTTCCCGACTGGTGCAAATACCCGTTGCATTTTGCCCTGGAACGACGTTACTTTAAGCAACCACAAATAGAGCTGATAAGCCAGCAGTTAAACCAGGAGCCGTTTTTTATAGACCTGGTTCAGATCAACGCAAAAGAACCTGCTTATATCCCTTTCGATATTAACGACAGGCAATTGTACCTGTACTTTATGCTCAAGGGCAGGTTGCTGTACACAACAGGTGATTACCGGCCCATTATACGCACTCAGCCTAATACTTTTTTGATGTCCTATTATGACATTGGACACTATTTTGCTTATGCCCCGCAAGGAATGCATATAGCATTTGTAGTAAGTATCCTTCCGGAATGGATCGAAAGCATGTACCAGGAATACGATAATCTGAAAGACATCCTGCATCGTTTTAAAAATGAGAACAAGACTTATGATACCATGTATCAATGCCGGATGGATCGGAAGATCCACCGATGGTTATATAAGATTTACAGCTACTCGCAGGCTAATATTGGTGCTATAGACGGTAACCTGCGCAAGTACATTAGTTACCTGCTGGAGCATTACGACCAGGTGATCCGGGAGCAGAACGGCGACCTGGCTTATAAGATCAAAGCGTATATAGAGGAACACTATTGCGATGCGGGACTGAGCGTAAAATTTCTTACAGATTATTTTTTCCTCACCGAGCGTACGCTCCTAAACGTTTTTAAGCGGCAATATAACATGAGCGTGCAGGAGTTTTATACCGAGTTACGCATGGGCCATGCGCTGCTCCTTATGCAGCAAAAAGGTATTGGCATAAAAGATGTTTATATGGAAGTGGGATATACCGATGAACGCACCTTTCGCTCCGCCCTGGAACGGTACCTCAAACGCCGGTAACACAATTTCCCGCAAATTGTCAAAATCGGAAAATTTCTTACACAAATTTGCTCAATTTTTACCGATTTTGACTTTCCAACGCTGAGCGCATTGATGAACTTTGTCTTAACAAGATGGTGAAAACCATGCTAACGACAAAGGAAATGGATAAAGCCCTCAAATATCAGAAAAGAAGCAAGATTGCATTTAAGATCATAATGCTCGCTTTGTTGGCCCTATGGATACCCGTAGCTATTGATAAGCTGACTGACTTTGAAACCTTTAAAAGCGGCATTTACAATCAACCCTTTTCAGACAGCTTGGGCAATGTGCTGATCTATACATTACCTGTATTGGAATGTGCTACTATCATTTGCCTGATCTACGAAGGCTGGCGCAAAGTCGGCCTGATCCTCTCCACAATGCTGATGACGGCCTTTACCGGATATGTGGGCATTGCGCTTTTAGGAGCCTGGAAAAAACTGCCCTGCGGCTGCGGATCGGTCATTAGTGGCATGAGCTGGGAGCGGCATTTCCTTTTCAATCTATTCTTTTTGTTCCTGAGCCTATCAGGACTTTATCTGTGGCGCAAATTACGAAGCGGTGACGCGGGAAGCGAAGCTGCCAAGGGCGGGTCGGCCAAAAGACATATTAAACAATATTCTTTAACTTCTAAATTTTAAGAAGATGAAAAAATTAAAATTAAACCTGTTTATGGTAGTTGCTTTAGCGATTGCGGCAGTTACCATGTCATTTAAGATGGCAGGTACAGCTTCAACCTTTCATTATGCAAGTGAAAGTACGGCTGCCGGAGCATTTGCGAACCCTGACAATTGGGAACCCGGAACTTCACCTACGAATTGTGTAGGGACGGCGAAACCTTGCCAAATAACTGCCGAAGACGAAGCAGATTTGGAAAGCAAATTAGCTGGCAAAACCAATCCGCAGGTATTAAGTATTGTTGATAGCAAGCGAAATTAATTTTTCGGGTATAATTAAATACACAAAGTGGGCATTTTTAGCCCCTTTGTGTATTATAGTTATCTTGGATTTTGCTGTATCCCACCCACTTCTATTATAGTCTCGGGAATAGCAATGGCATAGCGTAAATCATTTGGTGGTAATGTTATGGTTTGCCCGTTAACAGTCCGTGTCAATGTTATATTAAATCCGTCCCGGTTCAACCGCTTAATATCAGACCAACGAAGCCCACGAAACACCAATTCCTTTCTTCTTTCAGCTAAAATGGTATTCAGCGCTGTGTCTTTATTTGTAAACGAGTAAGGCGTAAATTGAGCAACATCCCATCGTTTTATCAGTAATTTATTAAGAGCATTTGCAGCATCAGCAAGTTTATCCAGTCGGGCATTACATTCAGCAATAATCAAGAGCAATTCATTTGTCGTAATACCTGTAATAAGTCCTGCATATCCCATGTGCGTACCTTTAAACCTATAATCTCCATCATCGCCCTTTCTGAAATATATAGTCTTTCTTAAATCTCTATCATTATAAAGGTCATAAAGAGCAGGTGATATTCTCGCCATATCAAGATTATTTAGGTCGGTAGGAAACATGCTTGTTTGAAAGATAACTTCTGAACTTAATTGATTTATTGAGGGAATAGGGAAATCTGCATTGGGGTCTAACCCATTAAAGTCTATGAGTTGACTATTAAACGCAAATGCCTTTTCAGCGTTTTCCAAAGCATCGGCATAATTTCCCATAATCAAATGTGTTCTTGCTAATAATCCGTAGGCTGCTGCTTTAGTTGGTAACGTTGCGGCAGCACTTGTATTTGGTAATAAAGGAAGTGCATCGTTGAGGTCTTTCAATATCCGGTCATAGGTTTCTTGTACGGACGACCTCACCGACGGAATATTCATATCGGGGTCTAAGCGTAGCACCATTCCTAAATCTGTATTGGCAGTTTGTTTATAATAAACTGGCGCCCATATCAGTACGGCGTCCAAAAAGCGGGATGCCCTAAAAACCAGCGCTTGACCCTTTAGGTTGTCCGCTATATTTCCGGTCAAATAATTATCTTCAATGCCTTTTAGAACGGAGTTGCAAACATAAATTGCACTGTAACAATAGTACCATTCATCACCCGCCGATGACAATGGTTTTGTAACAAAGTCTGGCTGCCATGTGTACAATCTTTTATCGCTTTCATAATAAAAACCATCGTAATCCTCATCTTTCAAAAAATAGTCAATGGTACTGGCTTCGCCTGCCGAGCAAAAATTAGAATTAAGAGTTTCCCAATTATTAACTAAGGCTTGAAAATCTTTTAAAGTTGTAGGTATAGCCAGTTTATCATCTGATTTTTCTTCAAGAAACTTTTTACATCCCGAAGAAAGTATTATTAGCAATAGCATCAACGCTAATATTGGAGTGTTCTTTTTCATTGTAATATTCTTTTATAATTTGGCTTTAAGACCAAGTGAATAATTTGCAGGTGTTTTAAGAATATTATAACCTAAGCTAAAGTCAGGGTCAATGCCTGCGTTATTGGCTTTCCATAATATCCCAAGATTATTTGCATTAAAAAATAATTGCAATCCCTTAATCCCCTTTGCTGACAATTTAAAATCATAAGCAAGGTTAATATACTGGAGCCGGATATGGTCGCCCTTTTCTACCAGCACACTGGAACCACTATAAAAGGCATCTCTGTTATAGTTAGTTCTATACTGATTTACAGGAACATCTGTATATGCTTCATCCCCGGGCTTCAGCCAACGTAGCGCATAATCTGAATGTCCCCGCCAACTGTTAAACAGGTCTGTGTAATTAATAGAATTGCGCCTGAACCAATACCCGAATTTGAATGAAACACCTAATTGTAAGCTGATATTTTTATAAGATACTGCATTGATTAACGAACCGAATTTTGTTGGAATAGCAGAACCAAAATATTTTAAATCTTCTACTTTAGTTTCAGTACCAATAATGCTGTAATAGTCCTTGCTTACCTCACCATTAAGGTATCCTTGTGCTTCACCTGTATTGGGGTCAAGTCCAGCCCATTGATAGGCATAGATAGCATATACAGGCTTTCCATTAACACCGGATATGGGTGGCGAAGAAACATTGACATATTCTTGTGCCAATGTCCTTTCTAAATAATAATCAACTATTTCATCTTTATATAGACTGAAATTCAGTATGGTACTCCACTTAAATGAACGGTCTATATTTACACTTCTTAACTGTATATCCCAACCGTTTCCTTTCATGCTGGCTACATTTCGCAACATATAGGGGTCAACTCCTGTGGTGTAATCCATTGGAGCCATACCAAAAAGATTAATACCTTTTTTGTGATAATACTCTATTGAACCTGTCAAACGTTCATTTCGCAAACGAAAATCTACCGCAAGGTTCAACATCTTGGAGGTTTCCCATTTTAATAATGGGTTGTAGTAATTATTAAAACTTGCGTACGGAGTACCAGTAAAAAAGGATGTATTTGGAAGAAATCTAATCGTGTTTACTGCAACCATAGCGGGGTCAATATTGCCACTAAAGCCGTAGGTTGCCCGGAGGTTGAGATAAGGCAAAAAATCAACCTTATAAAACTTTTCGTTTGAAAGTTTCCATGCAATGCCCGCCGACCAAAAAGGGTTCCATTGGTCGTTAGTTTTTAAGCCGAAAAGGTTGCTGGCATCCCGGCGGGCGCTTGCTGAAATCACATACCTATTGTCAAATGTATAGGCAGCATTGGCGAAGTAGGACATAAATCTTGTACTTGTTTCACCGAGATATTGACCTCTTTGAATATAGTCTGCCCCACCATTAATAATGCTTGGATATGTATTTGTATAGTCCACATTACCCGTAGTTAAATTATTAGGGTTGTAGCCATAATAACGTTCTTGATTTGATTGTGTATGAGCCGACCGTTTTTCACCTCCAATTAAGGCAGTTATATTGTGTTTACCGTATGTATTATCAAAGTTTAATTGTCCTCGTAAATTATTTGCATTTAAAACACTATTGGTTTTGTCCAAAATATCACCATTGGGAACAATGTAAATGACGCTTCCGTTTACGATTTGGGAAAAGCGATTGATATAGTCCCTTGCCATAAAACTATTTTCATCAGCCAAATTGGTACTTAGTCCAAATTGTCTTTCATATTGATAGTTTACAGTTGCGTTCAGCCCTTTAATAATTCGATATTCGAGATTAGCCGTTGCCAATACATCGGATACGTTGCTATTTGATGTTTGGTGCTGCCAATCTGTAAGCGGGTAGTAATTCCAGTCAAGCAACTTTCCGTCACCGAGATTTTGGACATAGCTTTGATTATAGTTCTTTGCTACTGGCAGCGCATTCCCGTTTGCATCCGCCATTAGCATATAAGGCACAAAGGCACTGCTTTTCATAGATACATTATTGTACCCATACCGACCTGACTTATTTTGAGTTTGTGAATAATACAAACCCGTAGTAAGGGAAAGTTGTTTAATAGGACGATAGGTATTTTGGAAACGGATATTAACACGCTGATAAGTAGCCTCTAAGTTGCTTTTATTGTGGTCGTAACCTACCGATGATGTCCAAGAAAATTTGTCTGCGCCACCCTGCGCACTTAAAAAGTATTGCTGATTGACTAATGGCTTATACATATACTCATTAAACTGCGCTCTTGCATCTACATTTCTAAATGCGTCAATTTGCTGTTGTGCCTGCTCCTGTGTCATTGCACCTGTACGCACCTTATTCAAAAGGTCAACAACCGGACTGATTACAGGGCGGCTCGATGAATTGATTTGACTGTTGTAAAAGTTTCGATTAAACAATTCCTGCTCCATATCAATATAATCACTGGACGACATCTGACGGATATAGCCTAAATCGGGCTTTGCTCCAATAGTGAGGTTAGAATTAAACGATAAGGTAATCGGCTGATTAAAACGTCCGCTTTTGGTGGTGATAACGATAACGCCATTTGCCGCCCTTGCTCCCCAAATGCTGGAAGCGGAGGCATCTTTCAGTATAGTTATATTTTCTACAATGTTGGGGTTAATATTGGTAATATCTCCATCATACGGAAAATTATCTATAATTATTAAGGGGTCTTTCTGTCCGTTTATTGTACTCAATCCCCGTATCATCATTTGGGAACTATATTGGCTTCTGCCCGCATCCATCACCATGCTATTAGCAATTGCTGGAAGTCGGGACAGGATGTCCGTACCAACCTGCTGGTTAAACAGTTCGTTGCTTACCGTAGCAAACGAACCTGTTGCCCGCTCTTTAGGTATTTTCTGATACCCTGTTGATACTACTTCCACTTCGTCCAACAAACGGGATGAGGCATTTAAACGGATTTTTAAAGTATCTGTTTGCGGGAGGTTCACGGTTAGCATAGATGGCTCGTAACCTACATGGCTAATTGTCAAAACAGCGATATTTCCATTTGCTGTTTGTATAGTAAAGTAACCCCTGCCGTCGGTACTTACTGTTGTATTTGTCCCTTGCAAGGAAATACTCGCTCCCTCGATAGGCATATTATCATTACGACTAATCACCTTGCCCATAATTTGTCGTTGGGCATACAATGTGCCTGATATGATAAGTAATGTAATAAGAGGTATAAAAAATTTCATTCATCAATTGAGTTAAATCGTAAAAAAATGGAAGCAGTTATTTGTCCTTTATCACGAACATATTGAGGCTTCTTTTTGCTGGTATTAGGTCAAGGTCGTACCTGTTCAATTCTTTCTTAAAACTCGCTAAATCAGTAACCGCTGAAACCTCGATATCCACATTGGAGGTATAGCCAGTTTCGTCAACTATGGGTAGCGTAATAGGAGTATCATCACTAATCATATTAATCATGTTACTAAGTTTTTGATTAATTATTATGGAAGGCGATGCCGGAAAAGTGTTCTTTGATTTTCCTCCTTTGCTTTTTATTTTGTCCTTTTTAGAGGTTCTAACTAAAACAAGACAGTCAACCATTCGCTTCTCAATTGTGCCGTTATAGTCCGAATAGCGGTTAAGGTCTTGTAGCATATAATAGAATAGACTGTCGGCTTTGTCTTCAGGAACAATCATTTCATAGTTATACTGGTTAGACTTCTCATATTCGCCATTATCTTTCTTTATTAAACTTAAAAAAGCAGGTTTTTTAACCTCCACTATCATGCGACTTGTAGAGAACTGTTCACCATTTCGATTAAATAGCTCGTCCACTGTAGCATGATATATATTCATCATTGAGGTATTGGTGATTTGTCTGCCATATACTTTACCATCTTTGGTTCTTCTGAAAACATTTCCCCCCGGAAGTCCGGAATACTCACCTTTGGTAAAAATGGAAAATGCCTGTATCTGTAATCCGTCTATGAGGTATTTGGAAAGGAACAATGGCGTATTAGGGTCAATAAGTTTTTTGGTCACCATTTGTGTATTTTCGTTATCTACAACAGCTTTTATATTAGCATGGGTTACCTCATCCGCACGGGTAGTATTTAATAATTTGCCAGCGGGGTTTATCCATACTATATGCGGAACGCCGATAAATGGAAAGTATTCAGAAAGAAAACTATCATTAATAACCGAATTGACGTAAGTGTGTCCTTTACCTGCACCAGTTTTAAAAAACCTGGTTATTTTATCTGTATCCTCTTGGGTTACTGCCAGCACTTTTATTTTGTCGCCAAATTCATTTTGTAAGGCATGTAGTTTTGGAAAGTTTTTAATACAGGGTGAGCAATAGGTGGCCCAAAAATCCAGTATGATCAGCTTATCCTTGTACTCGCTTAGGGTAATGGTCTTCTTGCCCTGGGGATGGTTTACCACTTGCAAGGGCAGGTTCCAAAGTTCATCGGGGATCTTGTCGCCGATGGCAAGCGGGGTGGGTTTAAAGGTGTTAGCAGCCTTAGCAGAAGCCACTTGTGCGTGGCTCTGCTGTTGGATGGCTGCATACATGAGAAAAACCAGTAGCAAAAAATACTTGCCGGTTCTGCTCACAATCCTACCAAACGTTCCCAGTGCTAAACGGCGGCAAGTAATTGAAAAAAAAATCTTGTTACATAGTGATACGCTCATCATTAAGTGATATAGTTAGGTTTATAAATAGTAAATACTCCATGAGGTGTATCGCTACTTTAAACCGGACTTTTAATGATGGTGCGAAGGTTGAATTTAAGGGAGAAAAATAAAACAACGGGCTTGCCTTGTCCAGCTATGGAAAAGCAGCAATATTGTTTATACTTGTCCGTCAATCTTATCATCTTTATTGGTTGTTATACAAATAACCGATGATTACGGGAGGTTGCACCTCTGGATTGTACAACCAATTAGGAAGAATTTGTTCCATATTGGAAGTTTTACTATATTTGGTAAAATAATAAGCATTGGAATATGAAAATCGGAAGTAACATTAGTCAGCTAAGGACCGCTCAAAAGATCGAAAAAACTTTTATGGCGCAAGAGCTAAATATCAGTGTAGAAGAATATGAAGCTATCGAAAGGGATGAGAGGGACATAACACTTTCTATGCTTGAAGCAATATCACGTTTATTATCGCTTGAAGTTGCCGATTTGATTACGCTCAATAAACCAATTACAGGGATTAGGAATTTCTTCTTTAATCACAACGGAAATTCGGGTGTAAATATTCATGTGCAGGGAATAGACCAGGAGAAGATTAGGCAGGCATACAAAGAACTTTATGCAGAAGAATTAAACAGGATACCCAAACTGGAAAAACTTTTGCGGCAAAATAATATCGAGTTTGATTTTTGAAACGCTTGTATTTATGAAAATCGGTGATAACATACGCGAGATTCGAGAAGTTGAAAAAAACTTTAAGAGAAGCTATGTTGCTGAACGGTTAAATATGTCAACTCGCGCTTACGCCAATATAGAAAACAATCGCACAGATCTTTCAATGAAAAAACTGGAGCAAATTGCGGAAATTTTTGAATGTAGTCCCCAGTACATTCTTACATACAAATCTTCAAAAAAGGAGTTTTATAACTATTTCCATAATTACCCTGAGAATAAAGGGGTTAACATTATGCACCAGAATATTGAAACGAGCGTAGGCAGTATGCTTAGTAATAAGGAAAAAATTTATGAGCTACAGCAGCAGCTTTTGGAAAGTGAACAGAAAAGAATTGCTTTATTGGAAGCTTTACTTAAAAAAAATAATATTGATTTCTAAAAAACTCTATAAATATGAAAATCGGAGATAATATTCGTGATATCCGCGAAAAAGAAAAAAAGCTATCAAAAGAACAGGTAGCAAAAGCATTAGGAATAACCCCAAAAGCTTATAGTAACATAGAAAACAATGTTGCTGATGTGTCTGTGTCCAGGCTATATGAATTGGCAGAAATTTTTGAAGTTGCTCCTGAATACATTCTAACTTACCAAGAGAAATCTGCTTTCACAAATCATTTTAATAACTATGAAGGAAATCAAGGAGTAAATATTATGTATCAGGGATGTACTGCCGATCAAATTAAGAACATTGAAGATCAGATAAAAAAAAGTAAGCAAGAGGCCAGTCGCTTACAGGCAAAGACAAGGAATAACTAACCAATGGATAATAGGTTTGAGGACATTGTAAGGCTAATCAAACAGTCAAGGGCAAATGCTATCAGGGTTGTTAATGCGGAACTGATCAGCCTTTACTGGAATGTGGGCGCATACATTAAGCAAAAATTGTCTGCCGCCGAATGGGGTGATAAGACTGTTGAAGAATTGGCAATTTTCATTCAAAAAAACAACCCGGAACTGAAGGGCTTTAACAGATCAGGGCTTTACAGAATGGTGCAGTTCTTTGAAACCTATGTGTCTTCACAATTTGTCGCCTCACTGCGGCAACAAACACAACATATTGATAATGAGGAGAATAAAATTGTCGCCCCGGCGGGGACACAATTTGAGCCGCAGGACATCAGAAATACTGTTTTGGTACAGTTGAGCTGGACACATCACCGCACTATTTTCTCCCGATGCAAAACGGATGAAGAAAGGCAGTTTTACATTCAGGTAAGCGTTAAAGAAAATTATAGCGTAAGAGAACTGGACCGGCAGATTTCCGCAAGCCTTTTTGAACGCACCATGCTTGGAAACAACAAGCTCTCGCAAACGATAAAGGAAGCCCATGCAGATATAACCAATACATTGAAGGATAGCTACGTTTTTGAGTTTTTGAACCTGCCTGAACCACATAATGAGGGCGATTTACAAAAGGGGCTGGTAAAACAAATGAAAAACTTTATCCTTGAACTGGGCAGAGATTTTCTTTTTATTGGAGAAGAATATAAAGTGCAGGTAGGTAACAGCGATTTTTATATTGACCTCCTTTTTTATCATAGAGGTTTGCAATGCCTGGTGGCTTTTGAATTAAAAGCAGATAAGTTTAAACAGGAACATTTAGGGCAACTCAATTTTTACCTGGAGGCGTTGGATCGGGATGTAAAAAAACAAAATGAAAACCCAAGCATCGGTATTTTGCTTTGCAAGGACAAAGACAGTGAAGTGGTGGAGTATGCACTAAGCCGCAACCTTTCACCAACAATGGTGTCCGAGTACAAAACACAATTGCCGGACAAAAAAATATTACAGCAAAAATTACATGAGCTGTTTGAAAACAGTGAAGATGATAAAAATTAAACAACCATCAAGGAAGATAACGTATTAAAATGGAAAAATTATTTAACTCTACTTTGTCAAATTTAGTTCTTTGATTTTTTTAGGGACGAAACGCACGCCGGACGCGGAATTCACGTAATTTAGCGGTCAGAAAAAAGACACACCCCACGAGTAGAAACCCACGGGGTGTAAATAAAAAAAACTATGGGACGAAAATATATAATTTCCGACTCGTAGAGAGTCGGTTATTGAATTTTCTTCTCCGTTTTGAGTTTCTTTTTTTCACACTCACCCGTAAGGTATCGGGCAATGCCCTGGTTTATTTAAAGGGACTGCTCCTTTGTCGTCGCCGCAATTGCCAGCAGATGGCCATGGAACTTCAGGAGTCGAATCAACAACGCTTACATCATTTTATCACGCAGTCTAAATGGAACGTCCGCCAGGTGATGGATGTAGTGACGGTGCAGTTTTGGAAACTTATCGAATCCCTACATCTTACGGAAGATAGTTGTCTGATTATCGATGAAGCCGGAAATCCTAAGAAAGGACGCCATTCTGCAGGGGTGAAACGTCAATATTGCGGCCAGGTAGGCAAACTTGAGAACTGTCAGGTAGGTGTTTTTGGTGCCTTGTGTGCGGGCTCCCTTGTGAATCTCGTACAAGCCTCTTTATTTGGAACAGCCACTAATGGCAGCAAAATTGAGCAGGCTAAACACCTCATCCGGCATGTAATGAAGGAGCTGAAACTACCCGTTCGCTGGGTATGTTTCGATGCCTTTTATGGGCGGGATGCTGCACTCCTGGCGGATTTGATTAAAAACGAGATGGAGTTCGTAGCCGATGTACAGGACAATTTACACATCTGGCTAGAGCCTTTTCAAATGCGTGTTCCCGTTCAGCAGCCGGGTGCAAGAGGCCGTAAATCGAAGCTTGCAAAACCGAACCGGCCGTCCGTCTCTATAAAAGCATATGCTGCCAGTTTGCAGCCAACCCAATGGAAATTTATTACCGTGCGGCATCAAAGCGGTGGAAAAAAATTGCAGGCATGGTTCCATTCCAGAGAGGTCTATATTATAAATCCGCTTACCAATCGAAAGCAATTGGTAAGTTTATTGATCAGGGAAGACAAAGATGGAACCATAAAATACAGTTTTTGTCATTGCCCGGGTGCCTCGATACAAGAATTGGCATACCGGCAATGCAAACGCTACTTTATAGAAAAAGCTTTCCGGGAAGGAAAAAAAGAACTGGGGTTGAACGAATACCAAACACGCAGTGAAGAGAGCTGGCTAAAACATATGGCCATGATTATGCTGGCTCAATTATTCTTAAACCAGGAAAAACGAATACACTATGAGCACGAGAAATTGTGGTTAACAACACAGGATGTTATTCAAACAATCAAATCTTCGCTTCATTTTGTGAAACGAAGCCTCGAAGATTTATTGGATCACATCCTATCGAAACAACCGCCAGACAAGCGTTTGGTCAGAAGATCACTGTATTTACGAATTTGACAAAGTAGAGTTAAACATAACGGCATCGGGCTTCAGCCTTTTGTTGACGAAGATGGACAGGATACAAATTTTGCCTATACAGATAAGCTGCTGGCACTAAATGTCCTTATTGAATTTTACACGGCTGTTACGGATGATACGGAAGAGAATTACGAAGAGGAAACAGTGGTTTCTGCGATCACTTATACTGAAAACAGATCTTATTCATTTGCACTCTTCCATAGCACGAATGTAATAGGGCCGTTAGTTTTATATAGAATTGTAGCGGATGCCATTCATTTTCTTGAACAATCCGGCAAGGCCACTTTGCTGGAAGACCTGGAGGAAATTTCAACCGGTGGTACTACCTCTGATGTGATGGAAAACGAGACGGATCGGAAAAGGGTGTATGATAGCGATGTTTGGAAGTTTACCTCCGTGCTGGATCTGATAAAAGAAAGGCGGTAGCCAAAAGATTGCAGATCGCAAATCAGGATGAGGGATATTTTCCTATAATTGAAAATTTAAAAGCTTGGATGACATAACAACAGCGCTATTTAGTTCTGTTATTTATACCCATACGCTTCCTGGATTTCCTGAATAAGATCTTCGAAAGATTCGGATATGTGAGTTGTCTTGTATTTGTTAAACTGCCATATTTCTACGCACCAATACCCGATGTCATCATTCCACTAGACTACACCAAAATAGTCCCACGCTGTTAAAGCTGCTGAAAGCGGTTTGTATTTAATGGCTTCCACTACCAGGTAATCAATCTCATTGGTCAGGTTGGAGAATATGCCATCACTTCTGTATTCGGTAAAATTATCCGGTAGCCGTATTTCTGCTTTCATACGATAAAAATATAAAATAGCTATCTTTGAGGCAACCATTTCGTATATTTAGTTCTCCATAGGATAAGGTTAAAGGTTAGGGATCATCTTTTAGTAGTAACCCATTAAAGAAAAGCAGTTTCCATTCATGAAACTGCTTTTTAAATTCATAAAACGTAGAAAATTAAACCATTACCTCAATTGGTAAAGTTGGTATAAAGCCCCGTTATCTCTCGTCCTGCTCATCCATCTTCTTAATGAGCGCATCCCGTAACGCATCAAGGAACTTGGTGCGGTTAATTTTCCTGTTCCGAATTTCGAGATAGGTATGGTAAAAGTTTCCCAAATCAATATTGAAAGCTCTCTCAAAATATTCCGCAATCAACCTAATATCACTATTCCCGTTATCAAAAACACCCTGATAGTGGAGCGAATAAATAAGTTCTATCATGGCAGCTTTACTGGCGGTCCAGTTAAGAGCTGTGAGGGATGGCCGTTTCAATAACAGGTGCTTCTTTATGTGATAAAGCTGGTCTTCGAGGTATAGCTGTATTAAGTCGTTCGCCATTATCTTAGCCACCTTGTAATCGTGTGAGGTTGAAAAGGTATGGTCGGACTGAAAATAGTAAGTATCCAGGCATAGCGTTATATCATGCTTACCCCGCACAAAGAACTTCTCGTCAAGAAAGGAATAATTGTTGCGATAATATTTATAAAAATCGAGGTTGCTGTCAAAGAACCTTTTGAGCTTTTTCAATTCTTTTTTAAGATGTTTTCTTATAGCCTTTGCCCCGTGCGGTTTTCTTATTTCAATTTTATAAATAGCATTATAGTATATCAGTTTGGAAACAATAAGCGGCTTCTGATATTTGAAAAAACGAATCTCCGCATCTATATTCGTAAACCCTTTTTTAAGGACAAAATCTTTTAC
This sequence comes from Hydrotalea sp. GW822-HT8A01, assembly GCF_058798575.1. NCBI lineage: Bacteria > Pseudomonadati > Bacteroidota > Chitinophagia > Chitinophagales > Chitinophagaceae > Hydrotalea > Hydrotalea sp. GW822-HT8A01. The sequence continues at coordinate 2,472,048 of NZ_CM179506.1, read as the reverse complement.
ATCGGATAAGTATTTAATAATAAGCTCTATTACAGCTTCTATCCGCTCTATTGAGCAATCGGCTTCAATCTCTAATTCTTTGATTTCTGTTTCCAACTTCTGAAGCGTTTCAGTATAAAATTTTTCCATACGGTTATTTTGAATTTTCACTGGAGGGTAGTAATGAATGGGTGTCACTACATAGATTTACTATTTGGTAATTATTTCATCCATCTATTTTTTAATGATTGTTTTGCGGCGATTAAGGGCTAAAACGGCAATGATCGCTAAGACCAACGTGAGGATACCACCATACAAAAATTCTCTATCGGGGAATTTCGTGCCTAAAAAACCGGCTATCGGATAAGCTATTGCCCACCATAAATGAGAGAACGCGAAATGTGCACCATATACTTTACCCTGGTCCTGGGGTTCGATATTTTCGCCTATCAGCGTTTCGGAGGGCATGTCGGCAAGTGTTTGCCCGATACCCGCCAACACCCATAAAAAAAGCAACCCGCTGTACGGAACGAAGTTGGCAAGGCTGATAGCTATACCAATTAAAACAGCACCGCTTATCAGTGATTTACTGCGTGTTTTGCTCTTATCCAAACTACCCAGCAAAAATGCTGTAATGACCGCGCCAACACCAAATACAGACATTATCCATCCATAATGCTTATCATCCAATTGCAGGGATGTTTTTACCAGGCCAACGGTATTAACCAATACCATTGCTCCTGCAATGGCCGATATAAATTCGATACTCAAGGCGAAACGCACAATCTTATTTCCGAACAGTAAGCGAATACCTTTCAATACTTCGCCCCACGTCTTTTTGGGCATTGCATTATCGGCAGTATTGATCCCCTTCTGCAATGATGTCTTAGGAATGGTGAGAATAAATAGTATCGCAATTAAAAGGGTTGTGCCGTTTACAAAGAATATCTGTTTCGCGCCTAACCACACTGCCCCGATCCCTGCCAGTGCCGGACCAAAAACACTCAACAACTGGAATGTAGCCATTGACAGACCGTTGGCTTCCCTGTATATATCTTTGGCTACTATCTGCGGAATAATAGCCCTGTATGTTGGCGTGAAGAACGCAGCAAATACATTGAGCGAAAATATTAATACGTACACCTGCCATTCAGCGTTGACAAAAGGAAGCATACACACGATTGCCATTCTTGCAAACTGCGTTATCAGCAATATTTGTTTGCGCTGAAACTTTTCAGACACTACACCTGCAAAGGGCGAAAAAATGATATACGCCGTAACCCGTAATGTAAGAGCCGATGCCAATATAGCGGCAGCGTTACCGGGATTGATTTCATACGTAAGCAACGCCAGTCCCAACCAGGTAAAGGCATCCCCGAACAGGCTTGCGATCTGGGCAAAATAAAGCCTTGCGAAAGTGGTATTCCGCAATGTTTTAAAAGGTTCTGTAAATATTTTTAGTAAAGGTCTTTTTTCCATTATACCATGTTTGTTTAAGTTGCTACCAAAGGCAATCCTGAAAATCGGTTGCCATGTGAAACAATAGACCAAGTGCAATAATTCTGATTATCTTGCTTCCGAACAGCAGTAACAATCCATACACAACTATTGCATAATACGAATGCAGGAAGTGAAACCCGATACTGCATCTGTTTGGGTCGAATATCGGCTCTGCAAATAGGTGATCCATATCAACAAGCATTGTAGTTAATAAGATCATCCAAACCCGCTTCCATTCCTTTTTGAAAAATACAAAGGCGACTAAGCCGGGAAAAAGGAAGTGTAAAGAGTAGTGGACAATATTTTGCATTACGGATAAGGACATTTTTGGGTTACAATAGCTTTTTTTTGGTTTCTTTTAGTTGAATTTGAAAGATTGTAATAGCGTCATTAGCTATAGATTATCAAACAGTATTTGTCTTAGATAAATAAAGCCCTGAAGATATAATCCTCAAAGCCTTATTGGTTTTTCACTACAGCCATTAATCACTGTAATGGTTTATTGAAAAATTAATGCTGATGGCCGTGTGCTTTGTCAGCAGCAGAAACCTCATTTTTAAACTTTCCAACTAATTTCTTGCCCTCAACAGTTATAGTAACGGTGCAATTTGTATGAATGCCGTTTTTAGGTAATGCAACTGTTAGTGCTCCATTTTTATCCGCTTTAAGATCTGAAGTTGATTTTGTGCCATTTTCAAAAGCAAACTCTACAGAGCCGGTGGCGGGCTTACCTAATGTTTTAGCATTGGCATCCAGCACATAGAAGGAAAGCAGATTGTTTCCTTTTACCATTTCGATATGGTACTTGTCAACATCTACCATTTTTCCACCGTGAGGAGCAGCGCCGTGACCTGTCTGTTGAGCCATTGCTGAGTTAACTGCCAAAGTCGTCATTGCAAGCATTAATGACATTCCAATCAATCTGATTTTTCTCATTTTTTTTGATTTTTAAAAGTGAATAAATAAACGATAACTAAATTTTTATTCTTAAAAGCTTAATTGAATTTAAAAAGACCAATGTATCGGGTAACAGGTGAATAATGGCAGCCTGCACAGGTCCCAATACACCAAGAAGCACGAGTGTAATACCCACGACATGAACAATGCCCACCCCGCCAATAATGTTTTCCTTGATAGTCCTGAATGCTTTTTTACTGATGGCCTTAGACCTGGCTATTTTCTCCAGCTTATCTTCTACTAAAACAATATCAGCAGCTTCCATTGCGGCTTGTGTACCCACCATCCCCATTGAAATGCCCACATTTGCCTGCACCAAAGCAGGGGCATCGTTAATGCCGTCTCCCACCATCGCCACCTTTTCGCCATTGGCTTGCAGATCCTGTATTGCACGGATTTTGTCTTCGGGCAACATATCCGCTCTGAATGACGTAATGCCTAACTGCTGCGACACATGCCCGGCGGTCTGCTGGTTATCGCCTGTGAGCATAATGATGTTTTTTACACCGCTTCTCTTTAATTCCTCAATCATTTCTTTTGCGCCGGGGCGTATAGCGTCTGACACATAAAACACCGATGCTGCACTGCCATCTACTGCCATGTAGATGGCCGTATCGGTCTGGTTCTTACTATTGACGGATACGGGAATCGTATGGTCGTCCATCAGCGTTTTATTACCAATTAATACCTTTTTGCCGTTTATGACTGAACTGATACCTTTTCCTTTGAATACATCGAAAGCCGTAGGCTCCGATAGTGAAACACCCAGATTTTTCGCAAACATCAGTATCGCGTTGGCAAGGGGATGACTGGAACGGTTTTCGGCTGAAGCCGCCAACTGCACCAAGTCCCTCTCGGTAAATCGATCATCCAATATTTCAATTTGGTTAACAGTCGGTTTGCCTATGGTCAATGTGCCGGTTTTATCAAAAACGATGGTTTCTATCTTTGCCAGTTCTTCCAGGAATTTACCGCCTTTAACAAGGATACCCTCTCTGGCAGCCCTGGCTATGGCTGAAATGGTTACCAAAGGAGTAGCCAGCCCTAATTCAGCAGGCGAAGTGAAAATAAGCAGGGCAATGACCAGCTTTACATCTTTAGTAACTAAGTAAACGCCTATTACAAAAAGGAAAACAAATGGTATCAGCCATGCGGCTACCTTATCCGTCAATTTTTCAATCGGGGCTTTACTACTTTCCGCTTCTTCTACCAAAGCGATGATCCTTGAAAATACCGTGTCCTTTCCCGCTTTGGTCATTTCTACGTCCAAAGCACCTAACTCCAGTATCGTACCCGCAAAAACATCTATCCCGGAGGTTTTTTCCACGGGTACGCTTTCGCCTGTTATGGGGGCCTGGTTTACTGATCCCGAACCGGCCAGCACCTTGCCATCAACGGGTATTTTTTCACCCGCCTTTACTACCAAAACATCACCTACCGTGAGCGATGCAATGGATACGGATTGCTCTTTGCCGTCTTTTTTTAAAATGGCTGTCTGTGGTACAGAGCCGATCAGTTCCTTGATGGAGGCTCTGGCTCTTTCACCGCTTGCACTGGCAATATATTCAGCAATCAGGATGATCATCAACACCACTGAACCCGCCAGGTATTCTTTACCTATGACAGATACAATGACTGCAATAGAAATAAATAATTCCGTCCCGATTTTCCGCTCTCTGATAAGTTCCAGTACAGCAGTTTTCAGTAATGAGTATAAACCAAAAGCCGTTGCTGCCAGCAGGACAGGAAGTGGTATGATTTCTAAATAATACAGAAGGCTGGCAATGCCCACTGTAATGATGCGTATGATTTCCCAAAAGAATTGCCGGGAAAAAAAAGTTTGTAAATAATTCATATTATCAGGATTTTAATGAGTGTGTCCTGTCCCTATGTTTGATATAACGACTGATACTATTAGTAAAACTATAAGCAGAATTATTCCAAGAGCAATCAGAACGTACTTCAATATTTTTGACGAACGCCTTTGATTTATACCTCCTTTCTTTGGGGGCGGAGGTACAAATCTCCTTTTCCTTTTATTCTTCTTCCTCGGCATTTCTAATTGCGGATAAAATAGTATAAGCGTTTTTGACAACAACAGTGAGCTGCCCTGCATCGACTGTTGATGGCAATTCAATAGCTGTATAGCCTGTCTGCTCTACACCTTTTGAAACCGGGATTAATTGGAACGTGTGGTTGCCTTTTTCCTGTTTTGTCTCAACAATAATATAGTCCGTTCCCTCCAACTGGACGAGGGCCTCGGATGGAACTGCGCTCTGTTGTGCCGTACCGGTTTCAAGTAATGCCTTTACATACATGCCCGGAAGTAAGCCGGATTCCTGGGTAAAACGGCAATGCACAGGTATCATCTTATTGTCGTTAGCAGCCTGTCCAACGAGATATACCTTTGCTGTTCTGTCATATTTGTTTTCGTTGGATAAGGAGAATTTAACCGATTGTCCTATACGGATCTTACCTAAATCTTTCTCAAAGGCATTCAATGCAAGATGCAGGTCGCTTGTTCCCATAATTTCAAAAAGTACATCGGTGGATGCTACATATTTTCCGATGTCCACATTACTTGTTTTTACATATCCGGATATAGGGGCATATATGTTTGCCGTTCTTGAAATGCTGTTGCTTTTCTTCAAAGCCGAACTACTGATCCCTATCAAAGCCATCTGCTGTTCCAATCCCGAAATTTTGGCTTTCATTACTTTCAGGTCGGAGCTTACCTGCTGGAAAGTTTTGGTAGCGTTGACATCTTCCTCCCTTAGTTGCTGTTGTCTTTTGTATTCCTCATCTAAATATTCAAGCCGACCTATGCTCTCTAAGTATTGTTGCTGGATAGAAATAAATTCAGGGTTTTCCAGTGTGGCTAATACCTGTCCCTTTCTTACCTGCTGTCCAGGTAGTAAACCGGATGTTTTAATGTATCCGCCTAAAGGCGCTGATACAGAGGCAACACTTCCGGGTTTAGCATTGATGACACCTGTCATTTTTATAATGCTACTGAGGTTGCGGCTTTCGACTGCCCCTGTTTGAATATCGGATAACTTAAATTGGTCGGCTGTAAACGTGATGGTTTTAACACCATTTGCCGCGGTGTCGGTCGTCGCCTGTTCGGGAACTTCTTTACCTTCCGTGTTGCCCTCCTTTTTGTCTTTGCAAGAGGATACTGCTATCATTGCGAAGAGCAGTAGCGGCAAATATTTTATTGATAATTTTGTCATTGCTTAAAAAATTTTGATTACTTGTTTCCTAAAATCGCTTCTATTGAAATCACTATCTGGTTATAGTTATACAGGTTATCCAGGTATTCCGAATGGATATTGCTGGATAGGGTGAGGTTCTGCAAATACTGGGTATAAGAAATATCACCGCTCCTGAAACTTTTATCGGAGTTCTTTATAATCAAATCAGCCTGCGGCAAAGCCTCTTGCTGATAATAGGTGAGCGACTTCTGGTATTTGGTGTACTCCTGCACCAGCTCTCTCAGTTTTCCGTTCAGGTTCGTAGCAGTAAGTTCCACTTCTGCCTTTGCCTTCTGCTCACTGATCCTGGAGGCGTTTACCCTTGATCTGTAACCGCCCGGAAATAAAGGAATGGCTGCTCCAACCTGAAAAAAGTTAAACCTGTCTCTTCCCGTAAAAGTTCGCTTAGCACCGTCTATGAATTGTGTCCCTCTGTATGTTTGACTGCTAAATCCAAGAATAATGTCGGGCAACATTTTACTTTTCTCCAAAGCCGTATTCCGTTGGTTTACCGCAATTTCCTGTTGCAGATAGCTTAACAATGGGTTGTCCGCAGGCGAAACACTTTGCTGCGGCAACGATAGCTCTTTTGCAACCAGTACGGTATCAGCAATGGTAATATCGTCCGTAGTGTTGAGAAGTGTTTGGAGAAGCTGTTTGGCGATTTTAATATCGGCCTCACTTCTTTCAAGTTCATTTTGGATCTGCTTGGACTGAACCGATGAGGTAATGTTCTCTAAACTGGTCGATTCCCCTGTTCTATACCTTGAATTGCTGGCCTTGCTTAGTTTTACATAGATACTATCGAGCTGCACCAAAAGTGTTTTTCGTTCCAATGCGTATTGGTACTGAACATACGCCAGTTTCACGCTACGTGCCAGGTCATTTTCTGTCACGGCTTTATATGCCTGGCTACTCTTTATTTTCTCTTGCGCCAGCTTCGACTGGTTGCCGTACACCGTTGGGAAGTCTATGCGTTGTCCGACATTGAGCAGGTTATCCGTTATAGTGGGATTACTGACGACACCCTGTGTATAAGACAATTCCGTCTTGGGCATTGTAACGCTGCCTTTTTTGAGCGCCTGCTGTAAATTGATATCGTAATTAGCAATTCTTACCTGTGCGTTATTCTTCAAGGCTTCATCAATGGATTGCTGCAAGGTCAATGCTCTTGTTGGGGTTTGTGCATTGCCGAGCATCGGCAACAGGAATAACCCGAAAAGTAAAATTGTTACAGGTACGGTTTTCATCTTCTTGTTTTTAGGAGGACGGGTAAAATAGATGTATAGCACCGGCAACACGACCAAAGTCAGCGCCGTAGCTGTAATCAATCCACCTATTACTACGGTTGCCAATGGACGCTGTACTTCCGCACCTGATGATGATGATAATGCCATTGGCAGAAAGCCCAATGAGGCCACCGTTGCCGTCATCAACACGGGTCTAAGCCTTACACTTGTGCCAATACGCACCCGCTCATAAATGTCCGATATACCGTCTTTCTCCAGTCGGTTGAACTCTGCAATCAATACAATACCATTCAAGACGGCAACTCCAAAGAGCGCGATAAATCCCACCCCGGCAGATATACTGAAAGGCATATCCCGTATAAGCAATGCGAACACGCCACCGATAGCCGATAATGGGATGGCACTGAATATCAGCAATCCCTGCTTTAAAGAATGGAAAGTGAAATATAAAAGCACCAAAATCAGCAGCAAGGCTACGGGTAACGCAACTGCAAGCCGGGCATTGGCTTCTTCGAGGTTTTTGAACTGTCCGCCATAGGTCACATAATAACCCGCAGGCATTTTTACCTTGGCAGCAATAACATCCTGAATATCCTTTACGATACTCTTAACGTCGCGGTTACGGACATTAAAGCCTACCGTGATCCGTCTTTTAGCGTTATCCCGTTGTATCTGCACAGGGCCTGGCTTAAAGCTGATTTCTGCAACTTCGCTTAAAGGGATTTGTTGCCCATCCGGTGTACTCACAAACAGGTTCTGTACATCGGTAATATCCACGCGGGAAGCACTGTCGAGCCTGACCACCAGATCAAACCGGCGCTCTCCCTCATAGACCAGACCTGCTACCTCGCCCGCAAATCCCGCTGAGATAGCACTGTTTACATCTTCTACGTTCATTCCGTACTGCCCGATCTTATCGCGGTTGAACTTGATGTTGATTTGTGGCAAACCGGTTATTTCTTCTACATACAGGTCTTCAACGCCCTCAATGGACTTGATTTTCCTACCCACTTCAGAAGCCAAATCGGATAATACATCCAGGTTCTCTCCATAAATTTTCAATACCACATCCTGTTTTGCACCGGTTAAAAGTTCGTTGAAGCGCATTTGGATGGGCTGCTGGAAGCTGAACGTCGCATTTGGGATAACAGACAGGGATTGCTGCATCTTTTCAATAAGCTCTTCCCGTGTTTCTGCACTTGTCCATTCTTTCTTAGGCTTTAACACTACCATCATATCTCCCGCTTCAATCGGCATGGGATCAGTAGGGATTTCACCGGAACCTATTTTATTGACCACCTGTTTCACTTCGGGATAATTCTTCAGCAAGATGGTTTGTGCCTTTTGGGAAACGCTTATCATCTGATTTATCGAACTTCCAACGGGAACCCTTGTTTCCACGGCAAAATCACCCTCGTCCAACTGCGGGATAAATTCACCGCCCATTCTGTTGAAGGTGATGAGCGTGATAACAAACAGTGCAACCGCAATGGATACCACCAGAAGTTTGCGCTTCATTGCACCATTGATGATCGGAGCGTACACTTTCTGTATAGCCTTCATCATCCGGTCGGAAAAGTTTTGCTTATGCACGGTTTTCTTGCTTAACACCAAAGCAGACATCATAGGAACATAAGTAAAAGAAAGGATAAAGGCTCCTAAAATGGCGAAAGACACCGTTTGAGCCATTGGCGTGAACATTTTGCCCTCCACGCCAACCAATGCCAACAGTGGGAGGTAAACGATAAGGATAATGATTTCGCCGAATGCAGCAGCCGAACGGATTTTGCGTGAGCTTTCATAGACCTCTTCATCCATCTGGTCCTGGGTGAGTTTTTCCACCCCACCATAACGGGCTCTGCTTCCGGTTATTCGGTGCATGACTGCCTCCACTATGATAACTGTTCCATCGACAATGATCCCGAAGTCAATCGCTCCAAGGCTCATCAGGTTACCGGAAACACCAAACAGGTTCATCATACAGATGGCGAAGAGCATTGCCAAAGGAATGACCGATGCGACCACAAGCCCGCCACGAAGATTTCCCAGAAATAAAATCAGCACAAAGACCACGATCAAAGCTCCCTCAATAAGATTGGTCGAAACCGTTGAAATAGCCCCATCTACCAGTTTTTTGCGGTCAAGGAATGGTTCTATTTCAACGCCTTCCGGAAGACTTTTCTGTATTTCAGCGATTTTCGCCTTTACGTTGGAAATAACTGCTGATGAATTGGCTCCTTTCAGCATCATAACGATACCCGTAACCGTTTCACCCTGTCCGTTCCTGGTAGCTGCACCATAGCGGGGGCCGATGCCAAAACCCACCTGGGCAACATCGCGGATGAACACGGGCGCACCACCTTCTTTTTTAACAACGATGTTTTTAATTTCTTCAATGTTCTTTACCAGGCCCTCACTACGGATAAAATAAGCGTTCGGCCCCTTGTCAATATACGCTCCCCCGGTGTTCTGGTTGTTCTTTTCCAGTGCTGTGAATATATCGGATATGGTAATATTCTGACTTGCCAGCTTATCAGGGTCTACTGCAATTTGATATTGCTTTACAAAACCTCCAAAGCCGCTCACTTCGGCAACTCCCGGTGTTCCCAATAACTGCCGTTTGATAATCCAGTCCTGGATGGTTCTGAGTTCAGTAGCATCATACTTATCCTCATAACCTTTCTTGGGGTGGATCACATACTGGAATATTTCGCCCAACCCTGTGGTAACAGGGGCCATTTCCGGCGTTCCAACTCCCTCTGGAATATTCTTTGAGGCTATGGTCAGGCGTTCCTGCACCTGCTGTCGCCCCCAGTATATATCTACCCCTTCGTTAAAAACAATGGTAACAATGGATAGTCCGAAACGTGAAAAGGAACGCATGTCCTTGATCCCCGGAATACTGACCATTGTCTGTTCCACAGGAAAGGTTACCAGTTGCTCCACTTCCTGTGCCGCCAATGTAGGCGACACCGTGATGACTATAACTTGATTATCCGTGATATCAGGTGTGGCATCTATCGGAAGTTTGGTAACGGAATAAGTACCCCAGCATATCAATGCCAGGGTAAACAGACCTATTACCAACTTATTCTTAATTGAAAAATGAATGATTTTATTTACCATGTCATGATGTTGTTATGATTTTATTGTTTAGGGAGATACTGTCCTTTCAATTTTATTTTGACAGTAATATCCTCATTGGAATTATTTTTAAAATACCAGCCATGTGGTCCCTCAAACGGAGCGATGAAAGAGCCTGCCACGTTATTGGAATAAGCAATGGTGTAGCTTTCAAAATAATTGCTATTGCCCTTAACCTCTCCGTGAAAATCAAAGTACAATTCCCCTTTGTCCGTAATCCATGCGTATTTGAGGGAGCCATATTTTTGCATGTTTACTTTGTGTTCAAGTCCCCTTCCTGCGGGTATGACCACACTGACTTCATCGGTACGCTCTGCAAGCGGTGTAGCAGGAGCCGGGTTATCCGCCGCCGCAGGTTTGGGTACATCTGCACCGGAGCCAACGTTCTCAAGTTGCAATACTTTATGCGGTCCCGAAGCCAATGTCTCCGTACCAGCATCGCCAACATACAACTTGCTAAATCCTGTTGCCTTGCCAATACCCAAAGGATCTATCCCATATTCTGCCGGAAGTACGGCACTTACCAGGAGTACCGCTCCAACAACCAAAGCAATAACTACCTGCTTGACTATGGATCTTTTATCTAATATTTGATGCGTTATTTCTGCCATTTTGATTTTTTTTAAGAGTTAAAATAACCGACCAACTGGTAGCCGAACAATAGAAAACCTGCTGCCATAAGCAGGGTATTGGTGAGGGTAGAAAACTTCATGAAACTTGGTGACCGCCTCCAATTGGTGATGATAAAAAGCACAAGGGCTAAGGCTATAAACTGACCTATTTCCACGCCGATATTAAAGCCGATGAGGTTTGTCAGAAGTCCTGTCCTGTCAAAATTTAATTCCTGTAATTTACTGGCTAACCCGAAACCGTGGAAAAGACCGAAGATCAGAACCGCTGCTTTGGTATTGGGCTGATAGCCCAAAAAGCGTTGGAAACCGCCCAAATTGTCGAAGCCTTTATACACGATGGACAATGCAATGATCGCATCAATCAGGTAAGCGTTGATGGCCATGTCTGCCAGCACTCCCAGCAAAAGGGTTATACTGTGTCCAATGGTGAAAAAACTCACATAAAGCAATACTTCTTTTGGCCGGTACAGGAAAAAGATGACACCTACCAAAAACAGCAGGTGATCATAGCCGGTAAGCATGTGCTTTGCCCCGATATAAAGAAACGGCACAAAAGCTACTCCCGAATTTCCGCTCAGGAATGCCTGGGTATCCCCGTCAACTCCGTGGGCATACACCGATCCTGTTATCAATAATAACAAGGTTATTGATAAAACTATTTTTATATATCTCATTTAGAACATTGAATTTAATCGGCACAAACTTCGGATTACTTATAGGAATACGCACAGGCATATTATAGCGATAGAACGCTAAAATATAAGTGGTAGAAGAATGTGCCGGGGATTAATTAATGCTTATGCCCGTGAGCTTTGTCAACACTGTCCTGATTTGCAGCAGGTGCAGCCTTACCCACACTGTCCTGATTCACCGCTGGTGCATGATTACCTGCCGGGTCATGGGAATGTCCATGAGCCTTATCAATACTATCCTGGTTAACCGCAGGAGTGGCTGGAGATTGTTCAGAATTGGAGTTGTTGTCAGACGAAGATTTTTCGTTGTTATTGCAAGCTGTAAAAGCAAAGGCAGCGAATGCCGCTATTATGAATGATTTTCTCATCGTTTTTTAAAGATTGATTGTAAAAAGAAGCTATTTGCCCTGATATGAAGGGCATAAATCAAATTCTAACTTTCAGAGGGTGAAAGTTAAGCAACGATGAAAGAGGGAGGACCTCGGAGGGAGTAGGCGCTATAGTGCGGTGATTGGTGAATTATGTTCCTATCCGGTGGAAAGGTATGCTGCTGATAAGCAACGATATATTCAATGGGGTATCGATAATCAAAAATGACAGCATTAAACGGTTGGGACAATTCCTTTGCCACCGATACATCTGTTCTGTCATTAGTGAATGTTATCTGCTCTCCTGTATGTTGAATATGGGAAAATAAGTTTCCCAAATCCACGCAGCCTTCGTGCGTATCGTGGGACTGATGACTATGGCTGTGTGCCGTGAATTTTTCGTGATGATGATGCGAAATAACGCCGTGTCCAAGTAATACTACCTGGGCAATAACAAAAAACACTATGGCTAAGTTCTTACGCAACATCCTCGCAAATATATAAAAAAGGTTCGGGATAGACAATAAAGGGTAATAAATTGAAAAATAGACGCTTAAAAGTGCATCGCATTCTTCCTTTACGTCAGTCGGGCGGTTTAATTCCTTCTATATTATCAATCCAATTTACCTTACTGCCGATCGGCTTCCGTTTTGAGATGGCAGTCACCGGTTTTTCAACATAACCAATATACAAAAAGCCCAAAAGCTTATCCGCTCTTTCTAACCCGAAATGGGATTTTGCCTCTTCAAAGTACGTGATACCTGCCGTTGTCCAATAACATCCCAAACCGTAAGCGGTAACAGTTAGGAACATATTCTGGACAGCACAGGCTACGGCTTCTACTTCTTCAATTTCGGGCAGTTTATCCGCCCCGCTCCGCTTCATCCCGATAGAGATAACGTGGGAAGACATTAACGGATATTCAATAAGTTTTTTATACCTGTCCTGTTGGTAACTGTCTGCTGCAAATTCCCTGTAAATACCAGCCTGTAATTGCCCAAAATATTTCAGGCCCCCGCCCGAAAAAACGCAAAATCGCCACGGCTCTGTTTGCTTATGATTGGGCGCTCTGTTTGCATTTTCGAGAATTTGCCAAATGATGGCATCGGGAATGACTTTGCCCTTTGCATACTGATAGGGGTATATGCTCCTGCGGTGCAGGAGAATTTCATTGAACTCTTCAATATTATATCGCTCCTGCATTATCTCAATAATCTTAATCCACTTAAAATAACCAGCACTGTACTGCCTTCATGACCAACAACTCCTTCAGGCAGGCTTATTTTACCCTCACCTATAAAATTGAGCGTAATGAGTGTTAATGCCACTGCTATGGCGAACACGATATTTTGCTTGATAACACTGCTGGCCCTGCGACCAAGATTAATCGCAAATGGAATATTTTCGATATTATCAGCCATCAGGATAATGTCTGCGGTTTCCATTGCAACATCCGTTCCTCCGCTTCCCATTGCAATACCGACCGATGCAGTAGCCAAAGCGGGCGCATCATTGACACCATCGCCTACCATTGCCACCTTGCCGTATTTTTCTCCCAGCTTCTTAACAGCGTCCACCTTTTGATCGGGCAATAGTTCTGAATACACTAAATTGATGCCGGCCTGTTTACCTATCGCTTTGCCGGTTATTTGGGTATCACCGGTTAATAGGACGGTTTTAATACCTTTTGATTTTAATTCTTCAATGACTTTTCTTGCCTGTGGGCGAATCGTATCTTCCACGGAGATCAGACCTATGGCATGACCGTCGGCAGCAACAAAAATCACGGTTCTGCCTTGCTCTTCTATACCGGTGGCTCTTTTCTGATCTTCATCAGTAATATTTATATCTTTAAGAAGATCCCTTTTACCGATTTTATATTCTTTACCATTTAAAATACCATGAACACCCAGACCATGAATGGCTTGCAGTTCCTTTGGTTTGGAAAGATCCAGTTTCTTATCCTTCGCTTCACGAACAATGGCCTTTGCTATGGGGTGTTCGGACAGCGTTTCTACTGAAGCGGTAATTTGCAGCAAATCATCCGTGCTCATTCCCGAAAAAGGTACAATATCTATCACTTTAGGTTTGCCGTAGGTTAAGGTTCCTGTTTTATCAAAGGCAACTACTTTAACGCCTCCAATGTTTTCAAGATGAACACCTCCTTTAAATAGCACCCCTTTTCGTGCAGCATTGGATATACCGGAAAGAATTGCGGGCATAATAGACGACACGAGCGCACAGGGTGAAGCCACTACAAGAAAAATCATTGCCCTATATATCGTATCGCTCCAGGTCCAGTTAAATAAATACGGAGGGAGCACCATCAATAAAATAGCGACCAATACCACAACTTTTGCATAGATGCTTTCAAAGCGTTCAACGAATAGCTGACTGGGCGGCTTTTCATTTTTTGCTTCCTGTACCAGATGAATGATCTTGGAGAGAACGGTTTCTTCTGACGGTTTGGTTACTTCTATTTCCAATGCACCCTGCCCGTTGATCGTTCCAGAATAAACTTCATCCCCTTTTTTCTTATCTGCCGGAATGCCTTCTCCGGTAATGGACGCTTCATTGATGGCAGAATATCCCCCGGTAATGATGCCGTCAGCAGAAATACGATCACCTGGCCGAACCAGGATAACATCCCCCTTTTTAAGTGCTTCTACCTTTATTTTTCTTTCAACGCCATTTTCGAGTAAAACAGCTTCTTCCGGACGAAGTTTCATAATAGACCTGATATCCCTGTTCGTTTTTTCCATTGTGTAATCTTCCAATGTACCGCTTAGTGAAAAAATGAATATCAGTATCGCCCCGTCCATCCAATAGCCGATGGATGCTGCACCGATTGCTGCCACAACCATCAGGAGATCCACATCCAAATCTTTTTCTTTAAAAAGTGTTGTCAATCCCTCTATGGCTTTCTGATGACCACCAACAACGTAAGCCAGTATAAAGAGGATAATTTCAGCAGTAGGCATATTTTGCTTGCCCGCCCACCAAGCCAATAGAATGAACAGCAAACATAATGCTGTTATAATTGCCGCTCCGTGTTTCTCCCATATATCGGAAAACGACCATCTTGCTCTGTCGTTGGGTATGGCTAATTCTGTCATAATTTTATCTGTTGAGTATGTATTTTTTAAAAACGCTTCCTAAATCTTTTTCCGAAAACCAAATATCATCGGGGTGCAGATGCAGAACGGGCGCATTGCTGCACCTGTCGGTACAGCCCATTGTCCCAGTCTGTACCTTTTTCTCCAGTCTGTATTTTTTGATATAATGTCCCAATAGCTTGCCTTTCTTCTTGCGGCAATTGGGCCCTATACATTGGTAAAATATGATCTTGTCGCCGGTTGCTTCCAAATTTGCCATTCACTTTTCTTTAATTGATCTTTCAGCGGAAATGTCGCCCGTCCCGGGAAATGCGGCTGCCTTACAAATATTATATAGCACGGCACAACTTCATTTTTTGCAAAGGTAGATAAGGAAGAAAGGGTAAAACAGGTAAAAAACCGACATTTTTCAGTAGCTTTACTGCATGAAATCGTTGCAGCTATTTACAGATAAGGAAATCACCGTGAAGGAATTGGCATCTAATAATTCCGGCTTGCATAAACATCATTTTTTTGAACTCATATATGTTTTGGATGGCACCGGAATACATAATATTAATAACAACCGATTTGAATTTTCAAAGGGTGATGTTTTCCTGCTTACGCCGGAAGATGCGCACACCTTTGAAATAAGCACACCCACCAAATTCTGTATAGTAGATTTTACCAAAGGCTTTTTTGTGAAGAACCGCAGGGTTGGTGAAACGAAAGCCAATATCAGCGAATTGTATAAACAACTGGAATTTATCTTTCATAATCATCATAACGTTCAGGGCAGCATTGTATCCGATCCTGACAAACCGATATTCAAAGCACTGATCAACCAGTTGATCAAGGAGAAGGGCAAAAAACAATTCTTTGATGAGATCATTATCCAGGATATCATTTTTCTGCTGCTTCATTTCATTGCAAGAAATATACAGCAGAACATTTCACTATTTTCGAAAAGGGAAAACCCCAAAAGCAGGGTACATGAAATTACGGCATATATACAGCAGCACATTTACGATAGTGAATTACTAAAAATCAGCAGTATAGCCACTCATTTTGGCAAATCGACCGACCATCTAAACAGATATTTTAAGGCTGAGACGGAAAGCACGATTAAAGACTATATTATTCGCTACAAACTCAATTTAGTTACAACAAGGCTTAAATTCAGCGACTTGACCATATCGGAGATAGCAGGTGAATTGAATTTTACGGATGAGAGCCATCTAAACAAAATGTTTAAAAGCGCATTTGGTAAAACTGCCAAACAATATAAGAATGACCACAAACATTAAGTTCTAATGTTTGTGTGACAACATTTTTTATTGTTGCACCAGGTGCTGCAAATCAGGATCGTTCTTTATACGGTCCAGCTCACTTTCGATCACCTGCACAATATCTGCTTTTACCTGCCGGTAATTAGCTTCGATTTCCTGCTTCATATTATCCGCTCCGTTCTCATCGGTAAAGGATAATATCTGCGGTATCTTTTTGTATGCTTTGGTTTCTGCCGTAACCTTTTCGTTATTCACTACAATTTCTGCATGAAAGATCTTTTGCTCAATGCGTTCATCAAAATTGTCGGACACGGCCCCTACGAACATACCCTGTGTTAAGGTAGAAATTTTGGAAGCCGGTATCAGGCTATCCATTTGTGTAGATATGGAAGTGGACTTATCATTGCGATTGATGGTCATGCTCTGGCGCTTCTGCAATACTTTACCGAAGCGTTCTGATAAGTTTTTGGCAGTTTCACCCACTACCTGTCCGCTGAAAATATTACCAACAGTATTCTGTATTACCTTGCTTTCTTTATCGCCATAATCGCGGGTTAACTGCGAATAATCCTGGAACCCTAAACATACTGCCACCTTGTTTGATCTGGCAGTTGCGATCAGGTTATCAAGTCCCCTGAAGTAGATCGTGGGCAGCTCATCTATGATAACGGAACTCTTTAACTGCCCCTTTTTGTTGATGAGTTTTACGATGCGCGAATTGTATAATCCTAATGCCGCAGAATAAATATTCTGACGATCAGGATTATTACCTACACACAATATTTTCGGCTCTTTGGGATTGTTGATGTCCAGTGAAAAATCATCGCCGGTCATCACCCAATAAAGCTGCGGCGAGATCATACGCGATAAGGGTATCTTGGCCGATGCTATCTGCCCCTGTAACTGATCCTGCGCCCCTCCCTGCCAGGCATCCATAAAAGGAGACAAATAATTTTCCAGGTCCGGGTAAGAAGTTAAAATCGTGAAAACATCCGCATACTTTTTATTCAGCAATTCTATTGCGTGTGGGAACGTGCAGTATTTGCCGTTTTCATAAATTCTCAAAAACCAAATAATGGCAGCTAATAAGATAATTGGGCTATCCACAAAAAAATCGCCTTGCTTCTGAATCCACGACCTGTTAAGATTGAGCATGATGGTATAGGCGGATTCGTAAGCATCGGATATATCCGTCATAAACTCAGGATTGATAGGATTACAACGGTGGCTCCTTCGCGGGTCGTCAAAGTTGATGACGTAAAATTTGGGCTTTACTTTATACTTGTTGGTATGTTTCAGCAGGTGATTGTAGGCAATGGTGGAAAGGTCATCGAACTTGAAATCGTAGATATACATACTGAAGCCCTTTTCAATATGTTGCTTGATGTAGTTGTTTACGATAGCATAGCTTTTACCGGAACCCGGAGTTCCCAATACGATTGAGGCACGAAAAGGATTGACTACATTGATCCAGCCGTTGTTCCATTTGCCTTTGTAATAAAACTTTGTAGGGAGGTTCACCGAATATTCATTCTCCATCAACTGGGTTTCCTGCTGGAAGCTCTCGTTCTCGTTGTTGAAAACATCATCCATCAGGTTATTGCGCAGTAAGCGGCTTATCCAAAGGCCCGCAACCATTAGAGCGATATAGCCTAATGAGGTGGTCAGTATGTAAAGCGTAGCGGCAGTCTCTGCGGGTAACTTTAAAAGGGGGATGTTTAGAAAGAATAGGATAAAACCAATGACCAATACGGTATTGATTTTTGTCCAGGTAATCTTTTCATTTTTTACGCCTTTAGTACCCAGACAGCTCAGCGCCAGTAACACCAGTGCAAAAATTTTGGTGTAAAGCGTATTTGAAAAAAGCCCTGCGGTGCGGTTGAAATTGGTCAGTATCTTACCGATGATTTCCAGTGTCCAGCCACGCCCGGCAAAGAACCCGTAACAGAACCAATAAAAGTGCATCAACACAATGATGATGCTTACCGCTCTCATAAAAGCCATGATTTTGGCTAATCCTCTCAGATCGTCTTCTCCCTGCATAATTCAATAAATTGAAGTGATGCAGGTGAATTTATAAGTTGTGATTATCGGTTGCCAGGGAGTGGCGGCAGATGGCTTTTAGTGGCAGTATTTGGCGTGTATAGAATCATTTATTAGATACTGCTGGAGCTGACATGCGCATCAATTAAATGGCAGGTAATCGGAGCAGTTTTAAATCCTTCAATAGAATCAGATTGATCTTACATTCGACGTTTCCCGTTTCCAAACAATTTGCTAAGCAAGCCCATAGCAATAAGTGTCTATGTGTTTTTTTTGCTGTAAAATAATTAAGGAGCCAAAATTGGCTCCTTAACAAAACTGGTGCAGTTTATGGCGAGTTATACCGAAAGCGCTTACGCGTTTTCAATTCCGGTTTTTCTCAAAAAATAACTTTTACAGTTCCGCTCCCGTGTAAGCAGGCAAATATCAAAAGCCCTAAGCCACATTTCCCGCATCCGGTTTAAAAATGCGAATCATCCGGATATTACCTTAATTGGTAAGTGGGCTATTATGTAATGCGGGCACGCGCTTTATCCAGGCGCGGGTGAGCGAGCTTCCCTTCACAGGCCAACAGCTCCTCGCTCATATCCCGTAGCCTGAACTACCTATGCCGCAGTGACACCTAAAATCGGTGACAACACCGGCTGTCCGGAATATTTTCTAATTTCATCCAATAGCAAAGTAACATTGGATAAATTGACTACTTGCCAAAAATCATTTTCCTGATTTCTTTCCTGAACGCTTCCGTGCCAATTTCCAATCGTCTGTTGTAGAGTGAAAAGGCATCTTCCCCTGCAAAATAGCGCAACTGATCTTTCTTGTCGGTTGCTGCCTCATAAACCACCTCCGCAATCTGTTCCGGTGTAGCGTATGCATCCGGGTGTGCCAATGCATGAACTTTCTTTGCTGCTTCATCATAAACAGGGTGCGGAACTATCTCCATAGACCTGCCAAAATCTGACCTGATACCACCTGGAACAATCGTTTTTACACCGATGTTGAACAGTCCCAGCTCATACGAGAGGCTTTCGCTCCATCCTTCCAATGCCCATTTGGTGGCATGATACGTGGAAACGAACGGAAATGCAACGAAAGCGCCGATTGCAGTCGTATTCAGGAAAAGGCCGTTATTCCTGTTTCTGAAATAGGGAATAAAGGCTTGGGTAACACGAATAGTACCTAAAAGATTCGTATCGATCTGGCGTACGATTTGTTCATCCGAAAGCGCTTCCAGAGCGCCGGACAACCCGTAACCTGCATTATTAAACACCACATCAATATCATGCAGTTCAATTGCCTGTTGGGCAACTGTTTTGATCTGTTCGGGATCTGCAATATCGAGCTGCAAGAGGCTTACGTTTTCCAACTGCGAAAGTTCAGTTTCCTTTTCAGGGTTGCGCATGGTGGCAATGACATTCCAGCCTTTTTGCTGGAACAGTTTGGCCGTGGCTTTCCCTAAACCTGTTGACGCACCTGTGATGAAGATAGTTTTCTGATTATTCATTTTGTAAAAATTTAGTTGTTTGCTTTAAGACATTTTTTCCTTTTCTATTGCCTGTGATAATAATTCAAATGACTTTAACCTGCCCAGATGGTTGCCTGAAATAAGCTGTATCATTATTTCTTCCAAGCCGAATGCTGCCTGCATTTGTTTTAATTCTCTGGCAACGGTTTCAGCTTTGCCGATGAAGTGCCTTGGGGGTTTGTTGGGATTAGTAAGGCGTTCCAACGTATAAGAGCCATTAAGCAATTCCAATGCTTCCTTTTCAGGAATAAAGGATTGGTTGACGGCTTCCCTTCTTCCCGCGTTAAGCAATTGCATAGAATACAATGAGGGCGCGGCAAGTTCCAATGCTAATTCGTCATTTTCGTGGGCATACACATATACTGTCAGCGTCAAACCCGGTGCTTTTCTTCCATAGGGCTTATTCGACGGCTGGAAATTTTCAATGTAATGGCGGGTAATGTCAAAAGTTCTTTGCTGGTCTGATGTTATAAATGCGGCAAAGACATAGGCCAAACCCAAACGGGCTGCCGCCTCAGCGCTCCAATCGCTTGTGCCCAGCAGGTAGACATTCGGTAAACTACCATCATTGTTTAGTTTTACCTGGCTGAATGGGTGGTTGGAAGGGAAATCATTCGTGAGCCAGGCCAGTAACTCCACCAACTGTTCCATTGAGTTATCCGCTTTTTGCAATGATGTACGGTTGCTCTGCAAAGCAAAGTCGGAATACTGTCCCGTGGTAGCACGGCCGATTCCTAAATCAATTCGTCCAGGATAAAGCTCGCATAAAGTAGCAAAGACCTCCGCCACTTTATAGGGGCTGTAATGGTTCAATAAAACGGCTCCCGAACCTACGTGAATACGCTTTGTATTGGCTGCTGCCGCAGCAGTCATGACCTCCGGCGTGCGTCCGGCTATGTGACCGATGTTATGATGCTCCGCAAACCATATACGTTCATATCCCAAATCTTCTGCAACTTGTGCGGTCTCGATGGTGTTTTGCAATGCTGTCCTACGGTTGCCGCCATAGGGTACATACGATATGTCCAATATTGAAAGTTTCATCCCGCTATTTGATTTGAACAACAATTTTTCCCTGTGTATGTCCCTTTTCTATTTCCAGGTGGGCTTGGGCCATATCCTCAAAGACAAAAGTTTTGGAAACGTGCGGTATAATTTTTTCTTCCTCCAGAAGCCCTGCTACAAACTTCATATCATCGCCACTGGCCTGCACCACATTATAAACGGCATGTACGCCAAGCTCTTTTGCTTTTTCCATCTGTTCCTTAGGAAGCTCTGACCAGAGACTGACCAGTGTACCACCCTTTTTCAATACTTCAAGACTGCGAAGTATATGGTCGTCCTGTTTCACTGCATCCAGCACATAATCAACATCCTTTACAACATCTTCAAAACGTTGTTTTTTGTAATCAATAAACTCATCGGCCCCTAAACCTATGACGAAATCTCTTTTGTCGGTAGAAGCAAGGGCGATAACATACGCGCCGTATAATTTTGCAAACTGGACACCAAAATGCCCCACACCACCACCTGCGGCAGTTATGAGAACACGGTCACCCTGTTTGATGCCTAATTTGCGGATGGCTTGCAGCGCGGTGAGTGCAGCCATTGTGGAAACCGCCGCCTGTTCGTGTGAGATATTTTTGGGTTTAACAGCAATCTGTGATGCAGGAGCAGCGACGTACTCTGCATAGGTTCTGCCCACACCTGGCAAGCCGATAAGCCCAAATACTTCATCTCCGACTTTAAAATCCAACATCACTACCGATCTCTACGATTTCACCGGAAGCGTCCCACCCTAAGATAATGGTGGCATTCTCAAAATAAGCCTTCTTCATTTCATTTCTCACACGGGCATCCGCCGGATTAATACCGATAGCCTTTACCTTGATCAATACTTCGTTTGATTTTATTTCAGGTGTCGGGATGTTTGCCAGGGCAAAGTTTTCTACCCCTCCCGATGTTTTTAAGATTATTGCTTTCATCTAATTTTACTTTAAACAGGTAAAATTACGTATCAAATGGTATAACTTTGTAACCACTATAACGGATGATACCAAAAAACAGCTATGGCAAAAAAGATTAATCAAGAGGAGCTGGCCGCAAAGACAAAGGCTTTGCAGGACACTATTTATGTCATCGGGGGCAAATGGAAACTTCCCATTATTCATTCAATATGTAATGGAAATAAACGTTTCAGGGATATTGAGCGCAGCATTCCGGGAATTACTACCAGAATGCTATCCCGCAATCTGAAAGAGTTGGAAGACAATAAACTAATTACCCGAACAGTGCGCACAGATGCACCGGTTACCGTTGAATACGTGTTCACAGAATATTCCAAAGAATACGGAAACCTAATTACTCAAATGATTGAATGGGGTAAAAAGCATCATAAAATGATAGTAGAAAAGTAAGCTATTGTTTGCCTGTAATTGGCAATGGCAGGTCTGTTCAAAACAATTTTCTGCTCCTAAGTTGTTACTGTTTGCCCTGTCTTTTGCTTTTCTTCTTTTTCCTCATCCGGTTAGCAAAATCCTGTTCCTCGTAATCTTCTCCCTGGGCTTCAGGCAATAACCCACCTAACCCATCTATAAGTCCTAAGTCTTCATTGAGGTAGGCAGGCTGTTCTTCGTTCAGAAAATCAAAAAGCTCATGGGTTTCGTCTGACGCTTCCCCGACATTTTTACCAGTGGTTGGCAATGGCGTGTTGATCCTTGCATCGTCGGCGTCCTGACGATGTTCTGCAAACTGCTCTTTCCACCAATCGTTAAAAACATTGGCTGAAAGATCTGTATCCAGTTGTGATCCATTCCAAACCGTACGGCTTTCATGGTCTATGAACGTCATGCCATAAATGCGCCCCTCCCCGGTGCGTCGTACAACGGTGTTAATGCCTTGCTCCATCAGTTGCTTTTTAAAATCGGCCTCGGTGCCGGTAAGGTGCATTGCCGCTTCAATGGTATTTTTGAGGATGGCTTTTGCTGGATCAGTCTTCATTTTTTTCTTGGCCTCGATAAAATGCTGTTGCAACGTGTCCCATCCGGCATCTTTACCAAAAAGGGATGACTTAAAAGGGTTACTGGCTTTTTCTCCGTGTTCGTTCAGCGCAAAATACACGATGCCGTGCCTGGACTGTCCATGTAGTTCTCCCTTTACTTCTTCAGCGGTAATATTGAACATCGAAAGCAGGGCATTGTAGGCTCCAAGCGTTTGGTACTGGTAATACTTTGGCAGGTGCCGCACTACGGATGCGATCTGGCTCTTAATGTCCCCGGCATTATAATCAACCGGGCGGAATAGCTGATCATTGCCGGTGCGCTGTTTCTCTGTTGCAGGTATGAGGTTATACTTTTGCTCCAACGCCCTGCAAGCATCCATCGAGCGCAGCTTCTCAAATGTGTCGGGTATCTTCTTGCCGTACCGGTCAACACAGGTAGACACAATATGGATATGCGTGCGTTCAATGTCGGTGTGCTTAAAAACGACATAGGGCTGTTCTCCGTAGCCCATTCGCTCCATGTAGTCTTTGGCAATCTGCCTGAAATTTTCATCCGTTACTTTATCACCGGGATCGGGATTGAGCGATATATGCAATACGGGCTTTTCGGTTTTTTTATTTGCGATGAGGTAAGGTTCAAAAGAACGGTATAACTGAGCTACCGAATAGCTGCCATCCGGTGTTTCCATAATCCTTTGTGTTGCTAAAACCTTCCCGTTTTCCTTGTCTACTTTAAGCTGATTGTAAGAAAGTGCACCTGTCATATTTACACCATGACCAATTTTCGCTATCATTTCTCCCCGCTTTTGTTCAGGTGTTTGACTTCAAACTCCTTTGTTAGCTCCATAATATCCCGGCATAATTTTGCGAGTTCTGCCGTTTGTTTTTCCAGTTTAAAGAGATAAGCGGCGGCCTTCTTCTCCGAAAAATTGCGGTAAAGGATCTTCACGACCTGGTTATAATTAATCCCAACTGCCCTGAACTGGCCGAACAACGCGGTTAGTCTGGTATAATAATCCATTGCGGCCATATCTACTTTCACACTCTTTACCGGTTTATCAAACAGTAAAGAAGTAACAAATTGCGCCTTGTTATCTGCTCCAGAGGCTTCAAAGAGCGATAGGAATTTTGCATTTTCTTCGTCCGTCAAACGAAATACATAACGGTGGATGCTTGGGTTTGCTTTAGGATTACGACCACCTTTGTATTGTTTCTTTTTCTGCTGTTCATTCATAACTATATAATTTTTAAAACGAGCGTCAGCGAGCTGATCGTTCAGTAATCCAACAAAAACCCCGACTTCGGAGGGTGTTTTCCGGCCCCCTGCAAGGGCAAGTTGTTTTGAGGCACGGAACAGGTTCCGAGTGCCTCAAAACACAACTTGCTCTGTTCGGGTGAACAGAAAAATCCGCCCTGCGGGACGGATTAGATAAAGCAGAAAAAAACGGCTGCGAGCCGTTCCACCTGTTACCTGTATGTTGTAATGTTCTTTCCATTTACCCATAGCATTGGAGCTATTACAAAGTAAGGGCTGCTTTGTCAAAGCATTACAGTGCTCCACACTGCCAAAGACTGCCACTGAACGCCAATGACTACCACATTCTAAAATATAGCTGCCCGAGGTATTTTCTTTGTTTCAAAGTTGTACAGGAGCACTTACAGAAAAAAGTGCGGAAAAGAAAAAAACAAAATGTATGTGCTGTTTCAAGCACATACAGAAAACAGGAAAAGAACACAGGTTTAAAAATGCAGGGGTGTAAAAGTATAAAGTTTTAAAACCATAAAAACGTAAAAGCAGCAATGTTTACAGAAACAAACCTTTACGGGTTTTCAGATTTAAGCAAAAGCATATAACAGGGAAACTGTAAAAAAACACAACGGTACAGCAACCCGGAAAAATGGTAAAGCAGAAAAGCGGCAGTACAACTGCACAATTTATCAAATGGACAATTTTAAATTTTAGAAAAATGGAAACAGTAAAAAAAACTTTAAAAATCAGCTTCTCCACACAAAAAGGCGGCGTGGGAAAATCAACCATAACAACCCTGCTTGCCAGCTTGCTCCATTACCGGCTCGGATTTAATATAGTGGTACTGGACTGCGATTTTCCCCAGCACAGCCTAAGCAAAATGAGGGAAAGGGATCTGAAGACCGTTATGCAGAACGACTATCACAAAAAAGCTGCAATGAAACAATTCCAGGCTATCAATAAGAAAGCCTATCCCATTATCCGTTGCAGGGCAGATGAAGCGCTGGACAAAGCGTTGGAGTATGTGCAGCAATCGACGGCACACCCCGATATGATTTTTTTTGACTTGCCGGGAACGGCAAACACAAAGGGCGTGCTGACAACGCTGAAAGCAATGGACTTTATTTTTTCGCCGCTCACTGCGGACCGGTTTGTAGTGGAAAGTACGCTCGGATTTGCAAAAGCATTTCTCCAGCTTCCTGAAATTGAAAACGCCAATAAAGAGCAGGTATTCTGGTTGTTCTGGAACCAGGTGGACGGCAGGGAGAAGACGATGCTTTACGATGCTTACCAACAGGTGATCGGACAGCTTGGCCTTTCCATTATGGATACAAGAATTATGGACAGCAAGCGCTTCCGCAAGGAAACGGACGATACGGGCAACTACATCTTCCGTTCAAGCCTGCTTGCGGCAGAACCGGGCCTGCTGAAAATGACTAAAATGGATCTCTTTGTACAAGAGTTCTTAAAAATTGTTCATTCTTAAATCAGTTGTGATATGGATACAGATAACATAAAGAAAGGATTTGAGAAGCCCAACGTGGATGAGGATTACCTGATGAACATTATGAGCGGCGCTGAACCTGCTCCGGTAACAAAGACGGATAAGGATCAGGCGGAGCATAAAGAGCCTAAAGCCCGTGAAAAAACAAAGTCTGCTTCATCAAAGAAAATTGACTACGAAGATGTTTTCTTGACCAATCGTTACCCTTCCGGAAGAAATGGGAAAGTGGTATATATCAGACCGGAGTTTCACGAGCGGCTGCTGCGGATCGTTCAACTGGCAAGGGAGGATAAAACGACACTCTATTCCTACATAGACAATATTCTCGAATATCATTTCAGGGAATTTGGCAACGAGATAACGGATTATTTCAATGACAGGTATAAACCCATTTTATAGTAAAACAAAACCAATGAAAAAGAATATTAAAAACGCAAAGACCATACAGGCAGGTAATGGCTCCGTTAAAAAAGAAAGCTACGGAACCCAGTTCCTGAAACAGCACGCAATGGCGTGCCGGGGTGAAAAATCGATCTACATACGCCCCGAATACCATGAGCGTATCGTTAGGATTGTTCACGTCATTGGAGATGATAAAATCCCGTTGTACGCTTATCTGGACAATATACTTAAACATCATTTCGAGCAGTTCGAGCAGGCAATTACCAAGGATTTTAATGAAAAGTTTAAACCCATTTTTTAAAGTATTGGATCATGAAAAAGACAAATCAAAAACAAAGGAACACGTTACGCATTGCCGAATATCAATCGGCATTCTTAACACCTACCGGTTTTTTGGCAAAGGACGGGAAAACGGTATATGTCAGCCCGGAGTTCCACGAAAAACTGTCCCACATTGCATTTATACTTGGTGCGGGAAAAATTACCATTGCTGATTATCTGCATAGTGTTCTGAAGCACCACTTCCAGGATTTTGGCCAGGAAATAAAAACCATTTATAACGACAAGAACAAACCTATATTTTAGTTATGGAACTGCTGATTTTAATATGCCTGCTCATCGTCATTGTTCTGCTGGCGAAGGACAAAATTACCATTAAAAAAGTGGAGCGGAACAATCGGCAACAGCCTCCTGTAAATCCTGATTTACCGGAAATAATGGGCCAGCCAAAGCCGCCTGTACGACAAGCAGTGCCAAGTAATGCCACCCAACGCCATTTAGCTAAACCGAAGGTTACGGCTGATAATTTTGAAACAGAAACCAGTGAAAAGGGTTTCGCAAGGGAAATTCCGCAGGAAGAGCTGGATGAAGTTTTTGGGGACGGCCCCAACCTTGAAGAAGAGGAAGAAGAATGGAATGGATATGGTTATCCGAACGGCGATGACGGTTTTGCCACAGGGGTTACCTTCGACGAACTGAGTACCGTGGGGGCCTTGTTACAGCAAGAAGTGCTGGAACCGGCCTTGCAGCAAAAAGCGGTGGATATAGTTCAAAGGATACAGGGAACCGAACTATTCAGCCTTTTGGAAAACTCAATGGAAGGCGCTTCCCGAAAGATTGCAGTATTATTGGACAGGAGCCTGCCGACAGGAATGGATTCCGGTTCTTCCGATTTGCGGAAAAATGATCTGAGTGACTTTGACATTGGGGAGTTTGTCTGAAAAGACAGCTCCCTTTTGTTTTTCAAAATTAAAGGGAGATGGAAAGAACATTGCCAAGTATCCAAATTGAAGGAACGGAGTTTATTATAGATGTTCTCAGAGAAGAACTAAGGGAAAAGAATAATCCGCAAAATGTAATGCCCATAACTGATATGCGGTACACAGGAAATAACAATGGCTATTTCTTCTATTATGATTTGGGTACAAAAAATATTGTTGACGAAAGTAAGATCGTTGATCTTAGTTATATAGATGACTTTCCGAGGGTGGAAATACCCGAACTGACCCGCATTGACCCATTAGGTATGGCGGAGAAGTATAGGCGGCCATTGAAAGAGGTGATCGGAAAGTCCGATCTCGATCTGATGATTGCGCCGGGCAGCCCGCTCGACTTACGGTTAAATAAAGGCATCCTGCCCACGCTGGATATTGCGGGGCATACCTTTTATGTAGACCTGCAAATGTATAAACTCCGCCCAAAGGATGACTTCAGATCCAAAGGCATAGGCTTTGACCAAATACAGCAATATTATGATGACGAACGGCAAGCGTATGTAATACCTTATAATCCTGCTACACGAGAGTTTCAGCAGCACAATACTTCCGCCCTGACTGAACTCCCGAAAGATTTTATTATGGTACGGTTTCCCCATGCTGCCGAAATGGATGAACCGGGCTGGGCAAAAAAATACGGTTTCAGTCTCCCCAACTTCAAAAGCCTGGAGTCTTTCCAGATGCATCATGAAGCCCGCATCCTGCCCTGGGAGGAAACCGATGTGCCGATGCACATAAAGCGGAATACCGCCGAGCAATTAAGACCAAAAGAAGAATATGAAGTCAATGATATGCGTACGGATATCCCTTTTAGGCTACCCACCGATACGGCAAGGGCACTTCCAATACTCAACATACATGGGACGGAATTTATCGTGGATGTGAACCGTTTGGAGCTGCGGGAGAAAGCCAACCGGCAAAATGTTATTTCCTTTTTGGACATGCGGGAGCTTCCCGGTTCAGGATATGAGTTCCCTTACAGCCGAAAAAGTAAAGGCTTGCCCGGAATAGATCAATGGGATTATACCGTTGTCCAGATACCTGACTTCGTAGAGCTTGACCCGGCTGGTATGGCAAAAAAGCATGGCGTACCGGAAAGTGAAATACAGAATATGTCCGATTTTGATCTGATGGTAGATCAGACTGTCATTAATAAGCTGGAACAACAACAGATGTTGCCTACTATTGATATTGCGGGCCATACTTTTTATGTTGACCTTGCAAGGGACAGGCTCCGTCCCAAAGATGATATATGGTCACGCGGTATCATCTTCTCTGAACTTGAATATTACTACTCGCCGAAAAACGAAACATATACCATTCCCTATAATCAAAAAACACATACGTTCCAGGAAGTAAGTCTGAGCAGCAAAGAAATCCCGAAAGATGTAATCGTTGTCCAGATACCTCATGAAGATTGGCTGGACCCCATTTGGGCGAACCGGAGATACGGATTTAATGTAGTGGCCGGCCTTAAACAGAAAGGGCCGCAGTTACATTTTCAATCGAATATTATTCCGTGGGATCAGACCCGCTTTGCGGAGACCGTCAAAAGGAACAATAGCCAGCGGGTTAAGCCGGATCAAAAATCACCCATTATTTCTGTATCCAAGAAAAGCATCCCTGCGCATAACGTTCATAAGGTAAAGAAACGCGGGCGCAGCAGGTAGTCATTCAATTAAATTAAAACACACGAACATGGTTTCAAAAAATGATCCCGACTATATATTCGAGGAATATAAAGGACATACCATCGCCAGCCACAGGAACAATGTTGCTGAAAAGAACATCAATAACCTCATTATTGTTTATCGTACAGAAGACTTTCCCGAATACGGGTTTATAGTTGGTCTTGATGATTCCAAGCTGTCCGGGCGCAGGAAATCGTTTCCTCATAATATGGAAGACGCAAAAGGCTATATTGATTGGGTGGTTGAAGTGCGCCAGCAAAAAGAAGCGGCAAAAACAGAGCGGGAAAAACCAACGATGTTCATTGAAGGAACGGAATTTATCGTTGACGGGCTCAAAGATGAATTGCGGGAAAAAGCCAACCCGCAAAATGTGATGCGCGTAAAGGAAATGCAATATGTTGGTAACGGAAACGGATATACTTTTCATTATGATGTAAGTACCAAAAATTTTCCTACCAATGAAAGAAGAAGGGAACTGGCCTTTACAGATTCAACCGATCTGCAAATGGTGCAAATACCTGAGTTGACCAGCATTGACCCCATTGGTGTGGCCCAAAAATATAACCTGAGTTTGGAGGAGGTAAAAGGCAAGATCGACTTTGAGCTGACCATAGAGCCGGGCAGCCTGCTGGACCTGCGCTGGAATAAGGGCGTGTTGCCTACACTGGATATTGAAGGGCATACCTTTTATGTGGATCTACAGATGGATATGCTGCGCCCAAAAGATGATTTTAGTTCCAAAGGCATCGTGTTCTCCGAAATCGAGAAATTCTATGATCATGATACGCAACGCTACTTTATTCCATACCACCCGAAAGCACATGAGTTCCGGGACATAGATTACGAAACGATCACGCAAATTCCCAAAGACCTAATGGTTGTCTCCTTCCCGAACGAAGCCATACTTGACCCTGTTGGGTGGAACAAAAAGCATGGCTTTGACCTGATCGATGAAATGAAAGAACCGGGATTACGGATGAACTTTAAAGCCGTTACTGAAACCTGGGAACATATTTATGTACCTGAAAGGATCAAAGAGAATCTGGATAAGCTGCAAAAGGAGTCGAAAAAGGAAAAACCGGATCATACGGTTGACAAATCCCGAAAACGCGGGCGCAAGATGTAGCAACTGATGTATTAAAAAATGAAAAAATGAAAAATGACAAGCCAACGGTGATCATTGAGGGCACGGAGTTTCTCTTTGACATTGACAAAATAGTCCTTTCAGAAAAGGCAAATCCAGGCAACCGGATTTACTTTTCATCTATGCGGAATTATGAGACGCACTATGAGTTTGATTACAGCGGGGTTTCCAAAAAATTCCATGTTTTGCATTCTCCTTATCTGCGGAACAAACCTGTTGTTTTAGGCAAACCCGAAACGGCGCCCGCAGGTGATCCGCTTATTACCGTTAAGATACCCTGCATTGGTGAGATTGATCCGGACGGCATGTGCCGCAAATACGGGTGCACATTGAAAGATATTTCGGAAAAAACCGATTTTGAGATTATGGTAGACCAGGACATTTTTGGCAGAAGGATGGACGGTATTCCTGTAACCATAGACCTCGCCGGGAAAAGATTTGAAATTGATGTAGCTGGCAACGCATTACGTCCGCAGGATGGCAACGGGGAAACCATTTACCTGAACGCGCTGTATGATTACTTTTCCATAGACCGTGAATCGTATCGCCTGTTTTACAACACATCAACCTCCAGGGTTGAAGATCCGTTCAGGGATGGTACTATTGACAAAAACACTGACCGTTTGATCCTGGAGGTTCCCAGTCTATCCGACCTTGACCCCATCGGCACCAATTTGGGGTACGGGAATGATCCCCGCTATGGATTGATGTACAGGACGCTTACCATGCATTATGATCCGCAGACCATTCCCTATGAAGAATATATCAACACCTTGAAAAGCGAGCACCATTGGGCACTTCATAACCTGAATACCAAACCTTCAAAACCGGACCTGCCTACAGTGGATATAGAAGGAACAGCCTTCGTTGTTGATGTGAGCAAATTTGAACTTCGGGAAAAAGCCAATGAAGGCAATGTAATTTCCTTTAAAGATATGACAGACTTTGGTGAAGGGTATTCTTTTGAATACAACAGGAAAACTAAGAATATTCCCGATGTATTTGAGAAAAGCGATGTATTGATAGAGATACCGGAATTTGTGGGGCTTGATCCCGTTGGTATGGCACAAAAGTATGGCCTCACCGTGGATGAGGTAAAGACTAAAACTGATTTTGAACTGATGGTGGATCAGTATGCTTTTGACCTGCGGTTGAATAAAGGAAGGCTACCTACTGTTGATATTGCCGGTCATCTTTTTTATGTGGACATACGTATGGATATGCTGCGGCCAAAAGATGATTTTTTATCTAATGGAATAGTGTTCGATGAAATCGATCATTATTTTTCTGAAGACAGGAACGCCTACCTGATACCCTACGATCCAAAGAAACATGAATTTAGGGAACTGGATTACGATAAGATCACTGACTTTCCAAAAGACCTGATAGCGGTTCAGTTCCCATTCCAGAAAGACCTTGATCCTATTGGGTGGAACAGGCACGGTGGTTGGGATATAAAAGACGACTTAAAAAAGATCGGCGTAAAATCCCATTTCATCGCTCAAACAATTCCGTGGCAGCAAACATACTTGCCGGAAATTATAAAGGAGAACCTGAAAAGGCAACAAAAGCAGGCGAAAAAACAAAAACCGATGATCAAACCGCCAGTAAATAAATCGCAAAAAGGTAAAGGTCGAAAGATGTAGATCGACTAAAAAACTGCTGCTTATTGTACTTCATTTTCAAGTGTCAGGATTGTAGAATCCTGACACTTTTTTTATGCCCCGAAACCTCATCACAAAGCCACCTACTGCCAAGTAATTCCACTGAAAGACACATCGTTAGAGCGCTTCAATTTCCATGACATTTTTGTTCCGAAGCCCGCATGAAGCGGGAAAGTAGTAACAAAATAATTCAGTTCAAACATGGAAAAGCAAAGAAAAAAAGTGTGGCTGACAGGCGCTGCATTGCTGTCAGCATTTGGTGTATTCGCTCAAGGAAATGGAGGTGCGGGCATCAACGAGGCCACACAAATGGTGACCTCTTATTTTGACCCGGCTACCAAATTAATTTATGCCATTGGAGCCGTCGTTGGGTTAATCGGAGGTGTTAAGGTGTACAACAAATTCAGCAGTGGCGATCCCGACACGAGCAAGACTGCGGCAAGCTGGTTCGGTGCGTGCATCTTCCTTATTGTGGCTGCTACCATCCTTCGTTCATTCTTCCTTTAATCCGACGCCCTATGAGTAAATACAATATCAATAAAGGCATCGGAAGAACAGTTGAGTTCAACGGATTGAAGGCGCAGTACCTGTTCATTTTTGCAGGTGGATTGCTCGGTGTGCTGATCCTTGTGATGGTGATGTATATGGCTGGGGTGAACTCCTATATCTGCCTGCTTATTGGAGCCGGTGGTGCATCGCTCATTATCTGGCAAACATTTGCGCTCAATGGTAAGTACGGTGAGCACGGATTAATGAAGCTCGGTGCAAGAAAAAGACATCCGAAGTACATCGTCTGTCGCAAGCCTGCACATCGCTACCTGAAGTTAACCCATAAATCCAGTGCCGTATGAGAAACACCGCAAAGACCACGACACTGGAAAGTAAGTTTCCGCTGTTCGCAGTGGAGAACCATTGCATCATCTCCAAGGATGCAGATATAACGGCATGTTTTCGGGTACATCTGCCGGAACTGTTCACCGTAGCTGCACCGGAATATGATGCCATCCATTCGGCATGGCACAAGGCGATCAAAACATTGCCGGACTTTTCCATTATCCACAAGCAAGATTGGTATATCAGAGAGAACTACGATCCCGACATTGCGCAGGAGAACCAGAGCTTTCTTGCAAAATCTTATCAGCGCCATTTTAATGAGCGCCCGTTCCTGAACCATTATTGCTACCTGTTCCTGACCAAGACAACAAAGGAACGAATGCGGATGCAAAGCAATTTCAGCTCGCTTTGTAAAGGTGTTCTTATCCCCAAAGAAATCAGGGACAGGGAAACCGTTCGCCGTTTTATGGAGGCGGTCGCTCAGTTTGAGCGGATCGTGAACGATAGCGGGTTTGTGAAACTGGAACGCCTTAGCGAAGAAGACATCATTGGTGCGCCGCAAAGCCTGGGATTACTGGAGCAATATCTTACCCTGTCAAGGGAAGCGGGGACAGCTATGCAGGATATCGGCCTGGGAAATGAGGAAGTACGTGTAGGCAATAAACGTTTAAGTCTGCATACCTTATCTGATACGGACGACCTTCCCGGAACGGTATCGGCAAATACCCGATACGAAAAACTTTCAACAGACAGGAGCGACTGCCTTTTATCCTTTGCATCGCCTGTAGGGTTGCTGCTTAACTGTAATCACATTTACAATCAGTATCTGTTTTTAGATAACAGCGAAGAGAACCTGCGCAAGTTTGAAAAGTCCGCACGCAATATGCACTCCCTGGCAAGGTACAGTCGTGCCAACCAGATCAACAAAGAGTGGATCGAGCGTTATCTCAATGAAGCGCACAGCTATGGGCTTTCCTCTATCCGGGCACACTTCAACGTGATGGCCTGGTCAGACGATCCGCATGAGCTGAAGCACCTGAAGAACGACACGGGCAGTGCACTGGCATTGATGGAATGCAAGCCACGGCATAACACCACAGACGTTGCCACGCTGTATTGGGCAGCGATGCCGGGAAATGCAGGGGATTTCCCGGCAGAGGAAAGTTTTTATACGTTCATTGAACCGGCATTGTGCTTCTTCACCGAAGAAACTAATTACCAGAGTTCACCCTCACCCTTCGGTATTAAGATGGCCGACAGGCTTACAGGCAAGCCTATTCATCTGGATATTTCAGATCTGCCCATGAAGCGTGGCATCATTACGAACCGCAATAAGTTCATATTAGGTCCGTCGGGTTCAGGCAAGTCTTTTTTTACCAACCACATGGTACGACAGTATTACGAACAGGGCGCTCACGTTCTGCTCGTGGATACCGGTAACAGTTACCAGGGACTCTGCGAACTCATTAAGGGAAAAACCAAAGGACAAGACGGTGTGTATTTCACGTACACTGAGGATAACCCGATTGCTTTTAATCCCTTCTTCACAGACGATGGTGTGTTCGATATTGAAAAAAGGGAAAGCATCAAAACACTCATTCTTACCCTTTGGAAACGTGACGACGAACCCCCGAAACGCTCCGAGGAAGTAGCGTTATCCAACGCTGTGAGCGGTTATATCGAACGCATCAAACAGCATGAGGATTATCCTTCCTTTAACGGCTTCTATGAATACGTACAGAGCGACTACCGGGAAGTGCTGGAAGAAAAGAAAGTAAGGGAAAAAGACTTTGATCTTGCCAACTTCCTCAACGTGCTGGAACCGTATTACAAAGGCGGCGAGTATGATTACTTACTCAACTCTGATAAGCAACTCGACCTGCTTTCCAAGCGCTTTATAGTCTTTGAAATTGACGCGATCAAGGATCACAAAATTTTGTTCCCCATCGTAACGATCATCATAATGGAGGTCTTCATCAACAAGATGCGCAGGCTAAAAGGTGTGCGTAAACTCATTTTGATCGAAGAAGCGTGGAAGGCCATTGCGAAAGAGGGAATGGCGGAGTATATAAAATATTTATTCAAAACCGTCCGGAAATTTTTTGGCGAGGCTATCGTCGTGACACAAGAAGTCGATGATATTATCCAATCTCCCATCGTAAAGGAAAGCATCATCAATAATAGCGACTGCAAAATTTTATTAGACCAGCGCAAATACATGAACAAATTCGATGACATCCAGGCAATGCTTGGCCTCACCGAAAAAGAAAAATCCCAGATCCTTTCGATCAATATGAACAATGATGCCAGCAGGCTTTACAAGGAAGTCTGGATCGGGCTGGGCGGTACGCACTCGGCTGTATATGCCACCGAAGTTAGCCTGGAAGAGTACCTGGCCTATACCACAGAGGAGTCGGAAAAAATGGAAGTGATGCAACTCGCCCATGAACTGGATGGCAATGTGGAAATGGCTATCAAACGCATTGCTCTTCAGAGGCGTGAAAAAGCAGACAACTATTAACCCATTTTAAAAAACTGGAAAGATGGAAAAAGAAAAAATCACACTGCCCATAGGGGGCAACAAGGCTTTAATATTTGAAGCCGATCCCGCAAACAAGGAGGATCAAGATTTTGCAAAACTATGTAAGGATGTTGCAGCCACCAAGCCTCAAAGCCTACAGGATTTTTTTATCCGGCTCAATGATCTGCAACAGAAACAATCCACTGGAGTCGGCAGAAAAACGGGCAGGAAGATATAATGCCTTCCACCTGAAGGAGACAAGAAAAATAATTATTAATCATTTTAAAAATCAGGAAACAATGAAAAAGATCATGTTAGTAGTGTGTACGGCAATCATGCTTGCCGTAGCACCTTGTGCAAAAGCGCAATGGGTCGTGACCGATCCCGGAAATCTTATATCCGGTATTCTCAATAGTGCCAATGAAATTGTACAGACTTCATCCACGGTGTCTAATGTGGTGAAAAACTTCAACGAGGTAAAGAAAGTGTACGACCAGGGCAAGGAATATTACGACAAACTCAAAGCCGTGAACAATCTTGTCAAAGATGCACGTAAGGTGCAGCAGACTGTTTTACTTGTAGGTGATGTTTCCGAAATGTATGTAAAGAATTTTGGAAAGATGATGAACGATCCCAATTTCACACCACAGGAGCTTTCGGCAATTGCTAATGGCTATTCCACATTGCTGAACGAAAGCACCGAACTGTTAAAGGAGTTGAAGCAGATTGTTTCCTCCAACGGCCTCTCACTGAACGACAAGGAGCGCATGGACATCATTGACCGTGTGTACAAAGAAGTTAAGGACTATCATAATCTTGTCCGCTACTATACCAACAAGAATATTTCTGTGAGCATTCTGCGGGCAAAAAAACAGAACAACACCAAAAGAGTGCTGGAGCTATATGGTACTGCTGAACAAAAATACTGGTAAGCTATGGAATGGGAAAATCTTCATCAACTCCTGCGCTCGCTGTACGATGAGATGGTGCCATTATCAGCAGACATGGCGGCAGTGGCAAAAGGTATAGCCGGGTTAGGCGCGTTATTCTATGTGGCTTTAAAGGTATGGCAGGCACTCAGTCGGGCAGAACCGATAGACGTGTTTCCTCTTTTAAGACCTTTTGCCATCGGGCTTTGCATAATGTTCTTCCCAACCATTGTGTTGGGGACTATCAATGCGGTATTAAGCCCGGTGGTGAAAGGCACAAATGCTATGCTGCAAAATCAGGTACTTGACCTGAACAAGCTGCAAGAACAAAAAGACCTGCTGGAAAGGGAGGCAATGCTTCGTAATCCCGAAACAGCCTATCTGGTATCGGACGAAGAGTTTGATAAAAAGCTGGACGAGCTGGGTTGGTCACCTTCCGACCTGGTAACGATGTCGGGCATGTACATGGAAAGAGGAATGTACGATCTAAAGAAAAGTATCCGCGACTGGTTCCGGGAACTGCTCGAAATGCTTTTTCAGGCGGCGGCATTGGTCATTGACACGATACGAACGTTCTTCCTGATCGTGCTTTCAATACTGGGGCCGATAGCTTTTGCCATATCGG
The DNA here is from genome assembly GCF_058798575.1 of Hydrotalea sp. GW822-HT8A01. Lineage (NCBI taxonomy): Bacteria > Pseudomonadati > Bacteroidota > Chitinophagia > Chitinophagales > Chitinophagaceae > Hydrotalea > Hydrotalea sp. GW822-HT8A01. Next base: position 2,435,482 of record NZ_CM179506.1, on the reverse strand, counting down.
TGTGGGATGGCTTCCAGTCCACGCTTACGCAATGGCTCACGCGATACATCAGTGTATATCTGTGGTTGCCCATCGCCGATATGTTTAGCTCTATGCTCGCCAAAATCCAGTCGCTTATCCTGGAGCGGGACATCGAGATGCTGGCTGATCCCACCTACATACCTGATACCTCCAATACGGTGTATGTGATATTCATGCTGATTGGCATTGTCGGCTACTTCACCATTCCAACAGTAGCGGGTTGGGTCATTCAGGCAGGAGGCGCAGGGAACTTTATGCGCAATGTCAACCAGACCGCATCGAAAACAGGAAATATCGCAGGTGCCGGTACCGGAGCTGTGGCAGGCAATATCGGTGGCAGGCTATTGAACAAATAATAATCATTAATAGAAATGGAATTTAAGACTTTAAGAAACATCGAAAACAGTTTCAGGCAAATAAGGCTATATGCCATTGTATTTGCCGTACTCTGCATCAGCGTGGTGGGATATGCCGTTTGGCAATCCTACCGCTTTGCGGAGCAACAAAGGCAAAAAGTTTATGTGCTTGACAACGGCAAATCATTGATGCTGGCACTCTCGCAGGACGCAAGTATTAACAGGCCGGTAGAAGCCCGTGAGCATGTACGTCGCTTTCATGAACTGTTCTTTACGCTGGCACCGGACAAAAATGCCATCGAAAGCAATATGAAGCGGGCGTTCAACCTTGCCGACAAAAGCGCCTTTGATTATTACAAGGATCTTTCGGAAAAAGGTTACTACAACCGGATCATATCCGGCAACGTACAGCAACGCATCGAAGTGGACAGTGTAGTCTGCAATTTTGACAACTATCCCTATGCCGTAAGAACTTATGCCAAACAGTTTATCATCCGTTCAAGCAATGTAACAAGGCGCAGCCTGGTTACCGCCTGCTATCTGGTCAACTCTGTTCGATCCGACAACAACCCGCAGGGCTTTAATATCGAAAAGTTTGCTGTGTTGGAAAACAAAGACGTGGAGGTCATAGACCGCTAAAATCAATATTATGGAAGCATTATCAGATTTGAACACGTTTGCGAAAATCCTTACTGACAAAGGATATGACGGTTATTTCCATACGCAGGGTGCGTATGCCGGAAAGCTGAAAGAAAGTATTGGCGAATACCTGGACAACTGCCGCAATGGTGTAGAGGGTGTAGCTAAGCCTGTATTGTTATTGACGGGATACCTGCAATGGTCGGGTGAAGACAAACCGCGAATTGAATGCAGCATGTGGGTAAAATACCAGAACGGAAAATTTAACCTCCAAAAAATGGAGGTCACGAAAAAAGATCGTTTTGGTCAACTGCTGAAAAAAACAGAATTAAATAACCTGTCTACGATTGGCGCACCCAGATCAAAAGAGGCTATTGCTATGGTCAGTGATGCGGCCATACAAAACGTTGTTTCCCGCACCGGGCGAAGGCTATAAAAATCGCAACAAAAATTATGGAATGAAAAATTTAAGAACAATCATCAATAACCGGATCGACAAGCTCGATGAACGGTGGCGTGCATTGCCCTGGAAAAAACAGCACCGATATATGTTGTTGCTCTTTGCCGGTTATGCGTTACTGTCTGTCATCGTCATCGTGAAAGTATGTTATGACGTTGGCAAACCCAACGAGGGAATGAGCATCGAGCATATTGAGAACCCGGTTATCAAACAAAAAAAGTCCTCGGTTCCATCGCAGGACAGTATTTCAAAAATTCTTAAAAATAAAATGTATGAAAGATAACGAAAACAAAAGAGTGAGTTTTCTGGTCGAGGAAGATGACCAGAAAACCGGTACAGATGCACCCAATGAGCGTGTGCATAAAAAGGCTGAAAAACTTAAAAAGCCGATCATTTTTATCCTGATGGGTATTGTGTTTTTCGGTTGCATGTACCTGATCTTCAAACCTTCTTCTGACAAGAAAAAAGTAGAGGATATCGGTTTAAACGATGCCGTGCCGCAAGCCACCGATGCAGGACTTCAATCTGATAAACAAAAGGCTTACGAACAGGAAATGCTCGAAAAGAAAATGCAGGAAAAACGTGATGCACTGACCTCGCTTTCTGACTACTGGAGCACTGACAGTGCAACTGATGAGCAGATGGAGCAGCCGGAGGAAGGCATTGGAGAAGACACTGGCTACGAAGATGGCAAAAAAAGGTCGGGTAATCCTGCCCTGAATAGTTACCGCAATGCGCAGAGTACCCTGAGCTCATTCTATCAGGATAACAACTACGAGACACAGGAACTGCGAAAGCAGGTTGAAGAACTGAAGGAACAACTGGCAGAAAAAAATGTACCTCCGACCTCTACGGTACAGGATCAACTGGCCCTGATGGAAAAATCTTACGAGATGGCTTCACGCTATCTGCCTTCAGGTATGAATAATCCTGCACAGTCAGCCAAAGGCGATTCCGCAACTGCGGCATCGTCCCAGGCCACGCAAAAGGAACACTTTGCAGCATTCACCCCGAGCCGAAAAAATGCTGTTTCCGCCCTTTACCGTGAGCCGACCGACAGTGCTTTTCTTGCAAGCTGGAATGAAACCCGGAACCGGGGTTTTTATACGGCGGGTGTTTCGGAGCAGGTGATACAGCCTAAAAACAGCATCAGGGCGGTGGTACAGGAAACACAGACCATTATGGAGGACAGTGATGTGAAACTACGCTTGTTGGAACCTGCCCATATCACAAATAGGATTATTCCGCAGGGAACTACCATAACAGCCAGAGCCAAGTTTGGGAGCAATCGCCTCCAACTAAAAGTTACTTCTATTGAATTAGATGGCTATTTCATGCCTGTAGATATTACGGTATATGGTCTTGACGGGCAGCAGGGATTAAGTGTACCATATTCTCCCGAAATGAACGCCTTAACGCAAATCGCCTCCAACATGAGCCAGACTTCAGGCACCAGCATTATGATGACTCGTTCGGCAGGGCAGCAAATGGCGGGTGACTTGAGCCGTGGCGTGGTACAGGGCATATCCGGCTATTTTTCCAAAAAAGTGAAAACACCAAAAGTAACCGTCAAGGCAGGCCATCAACTTTTCCTTGTTTCAAAAAACTAATTGTTCAACACTAAATAAATAAGTAAGAAATGAAAACATTGTTTAAAAGTATATTGGTTTTGACCTGTATTGTCGCAGGCCATTTCCACTCGTATGCACAGCAGGCTGCAACTACTACAACCAAATTAAATATGGGTAAGGTGGAACCTTACCAGATGGAGGTCACCTATAACAAAACTTCTCACCTGATCTTCCCTGCGGCTATCCGGTATGTGGACTTGGGTAGTGAGTATCTCATTGCCGGTAAAGCGGAGGATGCCGAAAATGTCTTGCGTGTAAAAGCATCTGTGAGAGATTTTGATGAAGAAACTAATTTTTCGGTGATCACCGATGACGGTCGTTTTTACAACTTCAATGTTTTTTACAGCCCAAATCCCCCAACAATGAACTACGACCTGCTTACGATGCAGAAGATGTCCAGCAGGGAAAATAGTAATGACGTGCTTTTTGAAGAACTTGGAAAGAACCCGCCTTCGCTTGCCGGACTGATATTAGAAACAGTCTACAAAAAGAACAAAAGAATCGTTAAGCATATTGGCTCAAAAAGCTATGGCATCCAGTTTTTGTTAAAGGGCATATACGTTCATAACGGGAAGTTTTATTTCCACACCGAATTGAGGAACAAAAGCAACGTTCCTTTCAATATTGACTTCGTGAACTTCAAGGTAGTTGATAAAAAAGTAGCCAGGCGCACGGTGGTACAGGAAAAACCGATGGTGCCGCTTCGGTTGTATAAACCACTGGATGAAATCGCCGGTAACACCGTTGAGCAAAACGTATTCCTGCTGGACCAATTTACCATTGCCGATGACAAGGTATTGGTTATCGAAATCTTTGAAAAGAACGGCGGCAGGCAGCAAACCTTACAGGTAGAAAATTCCGACCTGGTAAACGCAAAGCAAATAAAGGATATGCACCTAAAGATTAATTAATCCAAACAGAAAGAACAATGAGAATATACATTTTTGCCGTAATGCTTGCGATGTTAAGCATTACGGCTGTACAGGCACAGCGTATGCTTCCCAAACAAAAGGGGGTGGAAATTAACGCAGGTTTATTGTCCAAAGAAGTAAGCGACAATTATTATCTGAATATCATGCTTACTGTAAACGGAAAGAATGGCAATTACTGGCTGTGGGGTGCGGAGTACACACATCAGGTTGCCGATTACAGGGATTTGCAGATACCATTGGAAGCCTATACGGGCGAGGTGGATTATAGTCTTCAGTTATTGGGCGATGCAAGAAAGACCATTACGCTGAATGCAGGACTCAGCGCCATTGCAGGCTACGAAACCATCAACCGTAGTAAGACAATGCTTTATGACGGTTCAATAATTCTCGATAAAAACAACTTTATCTACGGAGCCGGAGGGCGGTTGTCTTTTGAAACCTATCTGTCCGACAGGTTTGTCCTACTCCTGCAAGGTCGTACCAAAGTAGTTTGGGGTACGGATTTAAAACAGTTTCGTCCATCGGCAGGTGTTGGACTAAGGTTTAACTTTTAAAAAGAACAAACAATGAAACGATTATTGAATAAAAGCAAATTTCTGTGGATGCTTGTCCTGGTCTTTACAAGTGCCATCATGTTATCATCCTGTGATAAGGACGAATTGGAGATACAACAAAATTACCCGTTTGAAGTTAAAGTGATGCCTGTTCCCGCAGACATGGCGAACGGACAGACCGTTGAAATAAGGATTACCATACAACGTGCGGGCAACTTCAGTGACGCCCAGTATTACATCCGATACTTTCAGTTCGAAGGCATAGGAGCCTTACGATACTATAATGAAACGCCATACCTGCCCAATGATCTCTACCCATTACCGCAGACACAGTTCAGGTTATATTATACATCGGCTTCTGCGGTGTCGCAATCCTTTGATATTTGGATTTCTGACAATTTCGGTAATGAAAAGCAGTTGAGCTTTCAATTCAATAGTAGCGACTAAAATTGAGGGGTATAAAAAATCGAACAAAAGTCCTCGAAGTATTTTTTATGATCGGGGACTTTTGCTGTTTGCGGACTTTTGTCACTTGATTTTTCGCAGGAACCGCACTCCGGCAGAAGGTCTTGTAATGGAATACATTCGGAATAGAAAATGGCGATTAATTTTCTTAAATTTATACTTGTGAAATTGTAAAGATTAAGAATATGGTTGCATCATTGGTATTGGGTATTATAGCGCTGGTGTTGGGCTTAGTTCTGCGATATTGGATTAATCGGCGGAAATTTTACCGGCGCAGTCCTACCGGCGCTGAGGGCTTTTCATCTTATGAGAAGTCGGTTGCCATTAAGTTTATTGAACGGGTTGGCAAATGGATAGCTTATGCCCTGATTATTTTTGGGTTATTATTTTTATGGAGCTATTCAAGGCAGAAAAAGGCAAAAGAAAAAGCATCTCAAAACGTAGAAACACAAAATTCTCGGTAAGCATACGATAACAAATCTTAAAGTAAATCGGATACCTTGAAAGGGTATCCGATTTTTTTTGCTTATAGAACTGTAAATGTAAAAAGTGGCGCATCTGAATGCTGCTTTTTTACACATCGAGGCAATTCTGTGCACTCCAAAGATGCATCATTTTAAAAATAAAGAGGAGTTTGGTATCTTTGCAGAAATATATTGAAAATCTTAAAGTGTTTTTGCTTTAAGTCTCGATACTGAAAACTGGTAATTTTTATATCTCCGAGACAATAAGTAAGAACGCTCATGCTATGGCGTGGGCGCTCGCTTATTCGGAGACAGGCATACCAGTGCCCCAGTATCGGTAAGTGTGGTTGCCTGCGCTTTTTTTTGTACAGTGCTCCACTAAACCCAAAAAACAAGAATATGGACACTGGCAGCAAAAACTATCCCGCCCTGAACATTCCCGCCGCTGAGCTATCTGCTTTTACAGTGTGTATTGACCTTTTTATCATCTCCCTCAAAAATGGAGAATTGATCCGGTTTACGCCCGATGATGTCGGGCGATTTTACGACTGGTTAATCTCTCATAGCGTGAGGGATATAAGAACGACCGATTTACTCAATGATGCTGCTAAAAATGAAGAGATGTCTTAACTCAAATAAAAATGGAAAACTATGAGCGAACAAAAAATAATAAAAATAGCTATTATAGATGACCACGATCTACTCAGGGAGAGTATCTGCCAGTTTCTCAAAGATCATGGTCTTGAAACTGTGTTTGAAGCCGAAAACGGCCAGTTGGCATTGATAAAAATGGAAGCCTGTGAAATGCTCCCCGATCTGTGTATTGTTGATGTCAATATGCCGGTTATGGATGGATTTGAGACGGTCAAATCACTACGGGCAAAATATCCATTACTGAAATTCTTGGCGTTCAGCGTAAACGATGATGAGAATGATGTGGTGCAAATGCTTCGCAATGGGGCCGATGGATATATCCTGAAAGGCGCAGATCCCCAGGAACTGGCAAAGGCAATCCGTGTTATCTGCGATGGGGGACGTTATTTCAGTGCTGGTATATGCGAAGTAGCAAAGGAATATTTTAAACCTCGATTACAATCATAGGTTTCTTTGCTACTTTCTTTTTCGCCATCTCACGAAAGAAAGTAGTCTTGGTCGGTCGGCAACAACAGCGGCGTTCTTTTGCTTCTTTTCTTTGGTCGCTTATATGGAAAGAAAAGAAGTCTGCCAGAATAAAGAAAGGGATAACGAATATCCCACAAACATGAGCGCAACCTGTTTTTGTAAAATGCTCAAAGAGATATTGTGCATCGGGGACATTTTACCAAAGGGGTTGCTCCGCTTTACAGCAAAAAGACTGCCCCGCCCGTCGGCAGGGAGTGTCTTTTTGCCCGCCCCGATAGCCATCGGGGGCGGGTCAGGCTATGGGAATGGGCTGTGTGCGGAACTCCCCGATATTATGAAAAAATCCCCTGTATGGTGTTAGACCTTTACGGAACAGGTTCCATAACAAGGAACATCCCATTTGAGCAAGCGAGCCGTTTATGTACAAATCCTGCTTTTCCAATGCTTCCGCCAACGAACAGCTTGGCGTGTCGTCCTGCTCTTCGGCTTGCTTCAATAGGTCGCCAAATTCTTCGGTAACAAAAGGCATGACGGCTGCTGTTTCATATCGCTCGGACTTGGGTTGCCGTATCTCCCTGATAGTGGATAGTATGACCTGTCCAGTATAAAGGGTATTACCAAAGTCAAGCCAATAGCTTGGACGGTTTGTATAATACCTGCCGCTGTTCATTTTTTTCAATATATCGGCTATTTCAAATCTTGCTGCTACGCTATCAACGCAGGTAATAAAAATATTCGCCTCTGCATGTTCGGGCAACCTACCTAAACTGTCTCTTTCAAATTTTCGATTTTCTGCTTTCCAGTTTGTACCCTCGCAACGGTTTGCCCTATTTATCAGGGCTACCGATTTATACAGTCCTTTTTCACATTCCGAAAAACGCTGTCGTCCCAAATTTGCTTCCGTTACAATATCATCGTCCCATAACCGAACGTGCAAACCTGCATGTCCCAAAGCTATAAGGCTATGATTCATTTCCAACAAGCCTGTAAGAACTTTCGAGCCTGTACCACCTGCACCGATCAGGTTTACCGTTACAGGATTGGTGGCGTCTATTAAATCGCTGTCCGTAAAATGGACTTTTATTTTATCTGTATTCATTGTAAAAAATCGTTTAAGGTTATGTTACTCTTTTTCAGTACCTCTTTGGGAAATACATCTCCAGTTGCGATAAGATGCTCCCAAAGGCTTACACAATTGCCGTTAATCGGATTGTAGTCCTGCATCAGATGGCTGAAATAGGAATTAAAAAAGTAGCCTTCCCACGCGGTGATAAATTCCTCCAGTGATGCGGTTTTCTTAATACGCACATCCACCGTCCCCATACATACATTTCCTTCCTCGTACACGTTAAAAAATGGCGCATTATAAAGCGTTGTACGTGTGGTGGGTCTGCGGTTGGATGCCAATGCAAAAACATACAGGCTGTTTCTGCCTGCCACCCACAGCATCGGCGGTACATGGGCGGTTCCTTTGGGAATGCCCAACTTTTCGGTAAAGTATAGTTCCCTTTTCATGGTTTTGGTAAACCATATCGCCATGCCTTTCTGCGGGTCAAGGTGTAAAATGTGGTTACCCAAAATGCCGTTAACTTTCAGGCAGGGTTCTTTTTCTTCCTTTGCCGTCTTCAATGCTTTTGCCAGTTGGTTTGCTTCCCTTACCGTCAATGGATGGGCATTGATGGGTGTACCATTGCTGTCCATGTCGAAGTATTCCACATAAGTATCTGTGTTGGTTCCTTTCGTTTGATAGAATACCAAAGCAGTTTTGGGGTGGTACAGCGTTCCGAAGTTTCCTGTTATATCGTTCATCGTTTCTTTTTTTAAATGTTGCTTAGTAGGTATGCCAGTTCCTCCATTAAGATGAACAAGCGGTTTTCAAAATCGAGATTGTTGCCCGCTATGTCGTTTCCGTCAAAGCGCTTAATAATAATAGGTTCCTCCATTTGCCCGTATTCCTGTAAATCCGTATTTACACATTGTTCGAGGTTTTCGTTTAACCAGCCTTTTCCATCGGCACAAAATGAAACGTACTTATCCATTGGAATGACGTTTTCCATGTCGTCTTCTTCGGCTTCGCCATTGGGTCGGGCATTGCGAAATACTTTTTCATTAGGGTATCGTTGATATAGTTCAAACGCTTCCTGGGCAAGTTTCAGGCAATCGAGGTCTAAGGCATCTGCGGTTTTAAGCCTTGCAAGACGTTGCCCGAAAAATGTAAGGTTGGCAAGGTGGAAAATTTTCTGTTCCATGCGGTCTCCAATCCATTCAGCCTGTTCTAACTCACTTAGGTAGATGCTCGTTTCGTCCGTATATTCATCACTTACTACCCATTCCTTCAACATCTCGTACTGCCAGTACAGGAAGCTGTTTTCCTGCCTGTAATACGGTATGTCCGCTATGTGGTACAGGTAAGTACATACCGATAACAAAAGCTGTGCGGTATATTTCCTTTTTGGGTTTTTGAGCATTCGGTACAAAGGCACTACGGGAATATAGAACAATGTAGCACCTGTATTGTATCGTTCCTCGCTCGTCAAATATGTTTTCCTGCTATCCTGTAGGAGTTTAATTTCTTCCCAATCCCTTACGTTTCTTCCCAACCGTTCCTGCGTGTCCCATAATGCCAATGCGATATTGTACGGATAGCCATAAGACTGCGTTTGCATGGGCTGTATGGCGTAATGCTCGGCAAGTTGGGAAAGGGACTTATAAAAATCCCTCTCCGTTTTTGCAGATTTCCCACAAGCCTGTACGGTTTCCGTTTCTTTCAGCTTTGGCAGGAAGGAACATTTTAGAAAACCATTGGCAACATGGTTATTGGTACGGACTGTCGCTTGTCCTTTTGTATCTCTGCTGCATACTTTGGACGGATCATCCAGTTTGCGAACTCGCTCAACTGGCGGTGCAACCGTTTTTGCTTTGGCTCTTTGGGTAGGCATATCGTACCCGATATGATATGTTGTTGCATAAGTCATCGTTTTACTATTTTTTAGATTAACCTTTTGTTCCCATTACGCTCTCAAAACGGTACTGCACCGTATCTTCCCTGATAGCAGGTGCGGATATTTTTGCAGTGGTGAGTATCGGGTAGGTATTGGAATAGAAATTCAATACTGCCTGTACGCTCCATTGGGGTTCGGGGTCTGTCAACCTGATTTCCTGCCCTTTGTCTTCAAACAGGAATATGCGTTCTAACTGTGTTGCTAATAACATGATTGCTGATTTTTGGCGTTGAACAATTTGTTTTACTCTGCTTGCCCGAATAGGCTCGGTGATGCGAACTTGTCGGACAATTGCGATTTACGTTTGCGTATTGCCTCGGCGTTTTCGGGGTATTCGGTTGGGTCGGGTACTTTCATCCATGCTTCACGGTGTTTGCCCTCTTTTTCCAGTTCATCCGCTTTTGTCATTGCTTCTTTGTACTTCTTGTCCCTTGCTTCCTTTTCCCTGCGCTCTTTGTCTGCTTTTTCCTTCTCCATAGCAGATTGCTTTTGCGCTTCCTCCAATTGCTTTAAAAAGGCTTCCATGTTCACCATTAATCCCGAAGCCTTTTCAATAGGTGCGGTTATCCGCTCAAAATATCCCTCGTCCAGTTCTTCTGCCGTTCCCTTTAAATTGAGTGGAACTATGGTGTGCTTTGCATCGTCTCCGCAATGCTCATTGTTTAATTGTGTGGTAACAATAAGGGTATTATCTGCACCCTTTGAAATAACCAGATGCAAATCACCTGTAATGTTCATTTGTGTTATCTGCTTGAAAAAGTTTGCGTTCATTTCTTTAAGTTTTTATTATTCATTAATTGTTTTTTTAATGACATGAGTTTCTCGTGTATATCTGTCCAGTAGGCGCATTGCCTGTTGTCGAAATCAGAAAAACTTTTGTCCTCGTGCCTGTATGCCTTGTATTCGGCTGTTATCCTGATCGCTTTGTCAAGGTCTGTGACCTCAATCGGGTGGCCATTTAAATCTGTTATAGATAGTTTCATTGTTGCTGATTTTTTATTCGGCATAATTACAAAGCCAGTCAGTATGCACTCCGTTTGGCGTAAAATGATACTCGTTCGCTTCTATGGTTTCTTGTATGGCTTCATCGCTTATCAAATAATCATAAGTACATTCAAGGCACTTGTATAGATAGTTGTTTAACTGCTCTAAAGTCCGCAATACCCACACGTCCAGTTTTTCGATTTCAGCCTCAATTAAAGCGTGTTGCCTGCCGCTATCCTTATGTAAATAACTTTCAGAGTAATACGCTACATAATAACCCATGTGGGGTTTGTCTGTCCACATTGGCATTTCTATTGTCCTGTTTTCGATAAGTTTTATTACACGCCTGTCAATGGTACATGGCTGTATGTTCAGCTCCAGTGTGGGGGCATAACTTTTCCAAGCCTGTTCCGCTATACCTTTAATGAATGCTGATACATCAATATTTGAAATGAAACAACTCCCGTCTCCCTGCGAATAAAATCCTCTGAAATAAATCTCTTTCAGGTTTATACGGATGCCAATTAATGAGCAGATAGTTATAAAATCCTCGCATTCGCTTTCCCACCAGTTATGATCGGTGTTAAAGAATCTAAAATGCTCCGTTGCTTTGTCCTGTGCTTCCTTTTCCAGTTCGGAAAAGGTGTATAGCTTTATACTAATCGTTTTCATTTTCTTTGAATTTTTAATATTAGGAGTGTAATTATTCAGAAGTAAAAACCCCATTGATATAGTAGCCGATTAGCTGCTCCCACAGTCGTATTAAACTATCGGTATCTACGTAGAAAGATTCTGTTCGGTTACAATGAATGATATATATAGCCACATCTTTGTTATCTTTATTCAGGCTTTGTGCTTTTGCGTAACTTTTCGCTTCGTCTATTGATTTTGCTTTCATATCTCACTTTTTATATCGTTATCAACTTTTTTTATTTTAACAATAGCGCTTGGGGGGCATCCTTCTGCTGCCGTTATCTGTTCGATTACTCCTTGCTCTCCGTTTAGTGATACAACCCTAAATCGAATTTTGCCATTGTCGTGTTTTACGGTTGCTATAAAGGTTTCGAGTATCATTCCTGTAATTTTTTTAAGGGCGACCACCTTTGCAGGCGGTCGCCTGTGGTTACTTAATTGAGTTCAAAAGCGTCTGCCCCGATTTTCTCGAATGAGGTACACAGTTCAAAGGCTTTTTGGGTCTTTAACTGTGCAGTACCGCCCAATACAATGCTCTGTAATTTGGCTTCGCTGTCTTTGTAATTCCTTACGTTCTGATAGTAGCCTGTCACGGCATTGTACGCTCCGAACAAAGTGCCTTTGGTGGTTTCCATCTGCTGTGTATCGCTTATCATTGCATAGGCAAAGGCATCATCAACGGTATTTTTGAACACAGTGGAAACTTCTTCCTCTGCACCTTTTTTGAGCAGGTCAAGGGTTTCCTTGTTGGGGCAAAGTGCAAGCTGTATCAGTTTCTTTACTTCGCTATCCGTTACCCTTACTTTTGTCCAGTTGTTGAAAATGTCCTGTAATTGGTTGCTGAGGGTGTTTGCCAGTCCCATAACCTTGTGCGCATTCTCCAAGCGTTGTTTAGCGCCTGATGTATGCTTAATACGTACCACGTTGCTCATGTTGCGAAGCGAAGCGTTAAGGGTATTTTGGCAAACGATACGGATGGGCGTAAACGCTGCCGTAATACTTCCGCTTCCATCGTGGGAGGTTGTCAGGAAGATGTATTTTTCTGTAATATCATCACCGTTGCCAACTCGTATATAGTCGGGCAGTTTTGCCGTAATAAATATGCGCTCACCGTTGCCCAATGCACCTGCTGTTTCATACAGGATGCCGTCCCCACCGCCTACAATGGCATCAAAGAAATTGAACGCTTCGCGATTCTGCACGATATGGTAATCCTTGCCTACAACGCCTAATACTGCATTGTTGTCGCTTCGGATGTTGGCGAAGTAGTTGGGAACGTCCAGTTCGCTGTATCCTACTTCGATACCCTGTGAAGTTTCTATGATGTTTGAGCCTTTGGTGAACAGCGGACTTTTGATGACTTCGTAATCAAGCCCTGCATATCGGATTGCTTCTTCACTTGTGGGATAGTCCTGTACGATCTGCCCCAAGCCGTGCCATGCTTTTTCCTGAACGCTGAAGAAACTGTATTTACCTGTTCTGCTGTTGAAATTGAGATTATGTGCCATGATGTTTTAAATTTTGAATTGTTAAAAAAATGATCGATTGCTGTTTAAAATGGTAGGTCGTCTTCCTGTGTATTGCCTGTGTTCAGTTCCGTAGTAGCCTGTGGCGTTTCGCTTCTTCTACCTCCTGCAAGCGGTTTGATGTTGGAGGTATGGAAGTTTAGTCCTGCTCTCGGTTCTCCGTCCTTGCTTACCCACGCCCTTGTACTTACCCTGCCTGTGAGTTCCACCAGTAGCCCTTTGGTGAGCATCTTCACCACGTTCGGGGTTATCCAGTATGAGCAGTCGAAGAAGGCGGTTTGCTCCACTCGCTCGCCCTGTTTGTTCTTGTAGCTGTCGTTTACCGCTACGGAAAAGTTTACTACCTGTTTGCCGTTTGACGTTGTGCGTACTTCCGCATCCCTTGTCAGTCTTCCTGTGATGTTCATGATTGTTGATTTTTAGCGTTATTGAATTTGTTCTTGTCTGATTTTTTTTGATTTATTCGGCAATGAGAGGAGGTGCTGTTTCGTTTCACTTTGTTGCCGTTTCCAATGCTGTATTTTTTCACTTCTGACATTTTTTTTATTCGTGTAAAGAGCCGGAGTATGCTATGTTTCGTTTCACGAGCAGGAAAGGTTAGTGTTTAGGGGGCACAAGGTTTTGGGAAAAAATACTACCCAAGGGGTGGAGATTTTTTTCCAAACTTGCATGACCTTTTGCCCCCGTTAAGAACACGGTCATACCTTTGCTCTTGAAACGAAACAAAAACAGCATACTGGCTCTTGAATAAAAAAAATCCGTGGAAGCAGTGAAAAAGGCATTAGGAAACGGCCTGGAGTGTATCAAAACAACACAACCAATTCGTTGAATTTTCTAAACCTTTTTTAAAAGTTTGTGGCTGTAAAAGCCACACAACAGAGGGGAGATATTTGAAAATGAAGAAGCGTTTTTATAGATAGGTATTATCGCTTCAAAATGGGAAATATGGAACGATGGGTAGTTGTTACAATCGTATGTTGTTTTCCCTGGTTTTAATGAAGAAGTCCCGCAATTGATCGTGAAATTTATTTCAATTCTTTGTAAAGGAATAGGAAAGACAACAAGGCTAAAATCTGAACGCAGGCAACAAACCATAAAATGAGGGGAATGCTTATTTGATATAAATACCCTATTGAAGTGCTTCCTAAGAACCAGGCTAATCCATAAGCAGTGTAAAAGATGCCATACGCAAATGCTCTTCTTTTTGCTGTTACTATATCGGCAATCGCAGCTCTCATAATGGTTTCATGAATGGCCATTGCGACACCCCATAATACAACGCTGACCAGTACCCAATTGAAGGAGTGTGTAAATGCGGCAAAAGCAATCGGAATAGTTATCAGTGGAAGCAGACCTAAAACCTTCAGTCCGGTTTTATCATATATTTTACCAATAATCAATGCAGCTACTGCATCAACTCCCATTGCAATAGCATAAAACAAAGGAATCTGTGTGTCAGTTATGACAGCATTTACTTTCAGGTGATAAGCAATAAGTTGAAAATTGGCAAAGCCTAAGACACTTAAAAAAGAAAATAGCATATAACGCCAAAATTTTGGACTTAATTTTTGGGGCAGAGCCGATAGCTCTTCTTTTTCTGTATGATCGTCTTCCAATAATTCAGGTTTGGGTACTTTTATTCGTGCTATGAGTAAAAAAATAATAGTGAGTATAGCTGGTATCCAGAGCAGGGTAAATCCCGTTCTGTATGTTCCGTGCAAAAAGAAGACTATCGAAAAAAGTAGCGGGCCTATAATCCCGCCTATCTGATCGATAAATTCATGTACCGCAAATCCGAAACCTCTTCCGGTATTGGATGTTGCAAATGAAAGCATGGTATCTTTAGCAGGAGATCTTACAGCCTTTCCAAGTCGTTCCAGCACTACAAATAATGCTGCTAATTGCCAATTATTGGTAATGGCAAGCAATGGAATTGATATCAATAGTCCATAACCGACAAATGTTATAGTCCAATATGATTTTGTTTTACCAGCAATATAACCCGACACCAGCCGAAAGGCATAACCAATAAATTCCCCCAAGCCGCTTACTAAACCTACCATTGCAGAACCGGCTCCTAAAATAGCGAGGTACGGTGATGCGATGCTTCGCCCGCCTTCGTAAGTAATGTCACCGAACATACTAATGATACCAAATAGTAAGATGAACTGCCATGACCTTCTTCTTAAATTGGACTGGCGAGGTAGGACAATGTTATTGATTTTCTTCATGCGCGTTATATACTTTCCGGGCATATTCATCCAATATAACCTGGCATTCCATGAGTTTATGGCCTGCTGTTACAGCAAGCGCCGCTCCATAGAAATCCAATTTCTTAATCTTGTCAAACCATGTTTGCAGTTTCTTTAAGTCCACATCGTTTTCTTCAAGTTCTGCGTAGGTGAAATGCTTGGCTTTAGTTTCTTTTTTAATTTCGGCATCAAAGTCGGCGCATTTCCCTAAAAATTCCTTGTATTCTTCGTCTCTGTCTGCCTTAAACCGGCTGACAACTTTTTGTTCCTGAGTCTTATCTAAGCCAACAGTTTCTAACAGAACACTTTCGCCCTTAATCCTGGCAATATCGTTTTCTATCAACTTCAATTGCCTGATATGTTCCGTTGTTTTAGGTAGGAGACAAATACTGTTTTGCAGATATACAGCACCGAGTGCTTTCAATTTGCGCCATAAAGCGATCCTGTTTTTTGATGGTTCCGGCGGTACTTTGTACGTTAACAGCAACCAGGCATTGACCTTAATCATGATACAAATGTAATGTAACGGTCGTTACATTTAATGTGTAATAATATTTTTTATAGCAAACAGCATTTTACAGCTCTATGAGGCGTCCCGGATAGCCAAATGCTTCCACTCGCTGCCACATTTGAAAACCCGCCACAACTCTTTGATAATTTAAACTTTCCATAATTGTCAAGAGTAGTGAATAAGATGAATAACAGTTTTTCAAACAGCAAGATGACACCCGAAAAGCTCATTAAAATGTTTAATGGAGAGGCTAAGGAAATGAGCAGTGAGGATGCAGCAAAGCTGTTGTTGTTTTTAAAGAAACTGGCCAGGATTGTGGTCGTAAAATATTTAGAGAGATGAAAAAGGACAGGGAACCTATCGCTGATCTATATATCCGCGTAAGCACCGATGAGCAGGCGGACAAAGGTTATTCGCAAAGAAACCAGGAGGAAATGTTGCGGAAATATTGTGACAACCATTCTATCGAGATCCGTAATATTATTTATGAAGATCATTCCGCAAAATCTTTCAACAGGCCGGAGTGGAAGAAATTAATTCAGCAACTTAAAAAGCACAGAAATCGGATAGACTTGATCTTGTTCACAAAATGGGACCGATTCAGCCGCAATGCCGGCGATGCCTACCAAATGATAAATGTGCTGCGTGACCTCAACGTTGAGCCGCAGGCTATTGAGCAGCCTTTAGATTTGTCTATACCGGAGAATAAAATGATGCTGGCATTCTATCTTGCCGCACCTGAAGTTGAAAATGACCGCCGTGCCCTCAATGTTTTTTACGGAATGAGACGGGCAAAGAAGGAAGGTCGTTATATGGGACTTGCTCCGGTGGGTTATAAGAACAAAGTTGATGAGACAGGCAATAAATACATCGCTCCAAAGCAACCTGACGCATCAATTCTTTTATGGGCTTTTGAACATATAGGCAAAGGGGCTTTCAATACAGCACAGATTTGGAAAAAGGCTAAGGATAAAGGTCTAAGATGCAGCAAAAATGCCTTTTGGCAATTGATCAGGAATCCGTTGTACTGTGGAAAGATTTTTATTCCCAGGTTTAAGGATGAGGAAAGTTATTTTGTAGAGGGGCAGCACGAGGCAATTATTACAGAAGAATTGTTTGATCGTGTGCAGGACGTTTTGGACGGTCGTGGTAGAAAATACAGACCAAAGATTGAGACGCAGCGGGAATTTCCCCTGAAAGGCTTTCTTATATGCCCCGAATGCGGAAAGCTGCTTACAGCAAGTAAATCAAGAGGAAGAAGTCGGCATTATACTTACTACCATTGTTACCGAGGATGTTCACACCGGATTAATTCTGAAAAAATAACAAAGGCTTTCGACGATGAGCTGAAAAGATACGTACCCAAAAAGGAGATATTGGATATTTATCATAGGATAGTGTGCGAAACTTATTATGAAATGACAAATGATATTCAGGTCTCAAAAAAACAGGTCTTGGGCCAGATAAATGAATATGAAAAAAGAATGTCTCACATTAGGGACCTTCTTGCAACGGATAAGATAGAGGCATCGGATTACAACGATTTTAAAGCTCAATACAGTTCCACGATCGAGCAGTTAAATATAAAAGTCGATGGCCTTAACGCAAAATTTCCTTGTCTGGAAGGGCTTCTTTCATCGGGATTGGAGAACCTCATGAGGTTGGATAAGATATTAGGAGAAGGGAATAATGAAGATGTACGAGCCATCGTAAACATGATATACCCTGATAAACTAACCTTTAATGGGAATGTTTTTTCAGTGGGAAAAGTAAACGTAGCATTGAGTTATAGTTATCATCTTAGATAATGTGTAAGGTCAGGATCTTCCAAAAGAACCTCAACAGTTTTATCTTTCTGCTTTCATCATTTAGAGCATCCTGGAAGGGATGCTTTTTTTGTGGCCAAACACGCTCTCATTAACCTTCCTGGCTTTCAAACCCACTATGGGTAATCCTTGCCTTCAAATATTACAGCTAAACAACTATTTCTGTCGGCCAAATAACGTAAATTAGTGCCAAACAAAGACACTAAGATATGGAGAGAAGTATAAGAAAGCGAGCGGTGTCCTATTTGCGGGCTGCGAAAATCGAAATGGGAAATTTCGATTCGCTTATTCGACAAAAGGCGACTATTGAAGAGTATTGTTTGAAGAACAATATTGAGTTAGTAAATGTCTTTTGGGATGTTTCATCCGGAAATAATTTCAATCGAAAAGGCTGGAAGGAATTGGAGGTTTATCTAAGCAACAATCTTGGAAGAGCCCAACTTCTGATAAGTGTAGATTCATCTCGCATAGGAAGGAATTATGCGTTGTTTGCAACAGAGCAAGAACGTTTCAAAGGGCTATACGATGTGGATTTTTGTTTCTGCGCTGACAGGAGTAAACTTCAAGATTTGACAACTGAACAATTATTTGGTAGGTTATTTAACCAACCGATAAAGGGCAATTAAATTATAGATCATGGTAAATATTGCTGATTTATACATTCGGGTAAGTACCGACGAGCAAGCCGATAAGGGGTACTCCCAGAGAAACCAGGAAGAGATGCTGCGCAAATATTGTGAGAGCCATTCCATCATGATTCGTAACGTTATATACGAGGATCATTCTGCAAAGTCTTTCAACAGGCCACAATGGAAAAGTTTGATACAGGGTCTGAAAAAGAAAAAAAGCAATGTTAATCTGATATTGTTCACTAAATGGGATCGGTTCAGTCGTAATGCTGGTGATGCTTATCAGATGATTAACGTGCTGCGTGGATTTGGCGTGGAACCACAGGCGATAGAGCAACCATTAGATCTTTCCATACCGGAAAACAAAATGATGCTGGCATTTTACCTTGCCGCCCCGGAAGTGGAGAACGACAGGCGTGCCTTGAATGTTTTCTATGGCATGAGAAGGGCGCGTAAAGAGGGGCGATATATGGGTCTTGCACCCGTAGCTTACATTAATAAGACAGAGGAAAACGGGAGAAAATATATTGCTCCACTGGAACCTGATGCGTCGATACTACGATGGGCCTTTGAAGAAATAGCAAAGGGTATCTTCAATACGGAGCAGATATGGAAACGGGCTAAAGAAAAAGGGTTGAAATGTAGCAAAAATGCTTTTTGGCAGGTAATACGAAACCCTCTTTACTGTGGTAAGATTTTCATCCCTCAATTCAAGGATGAAGAAAGTCGCTTTGTAAAAGGACAACATAAAGCCATTATATCGGAGGAATTATATTATGAGGTGCAGGATATCCTTGATGGCCGAGGAAGAAACTACCGTCCAAAAGTCAAAACCCTTGATGAGTTTCCAATGCGCGGATTTCTGATCTGTCCTGAATGTGAAAAATTATTAACAGGAAGCAAGTCTAAAGGGCGTACAAAATACTATTCCTATTATCATTGTGTTGGTGCGTGTAAGCATAGAACAAATGCAGAAATAGTGAACGAAGCTATTTTGAAAGATCTTGCGAGCTTTGTTCCTGAAATTGGTGACATGGCATTCTATCAGGAATTGATCATCAAGGAGTACCTTAATAAGACGAATGAAGTTCAATTTGAAAAGAAAGAAATTCTGCTTCAAATAAAGGATTATGAAGATAGACTTTCACACACAAGGGACCTTCTTGCAACACGTCAAATAGACGCCGATGACTACCGTGATATGAAATCACAGTACAGTGCAAAAATATCAATGCTGGAGTCACAATTGACACGAATGAATAATGATGCTGATAATGTTCAAATCCTTATAAAACGAGGGGTTAAAAGGGTTTTTGAAATTAAGGAAGCGCTAAAAGACGGATGTTTATCCGAGATAAGAAAAGATGTTGGTTCAATTTACCCTGAAAAAATCGTTTTTGAGGAAAGCAAAGTTCGAACCGCCCGGCGTAACGATTTCATTCAATACATCAATCTGATTAACAAGAAGTTACGACAAAATAAAAACGGGACAAAAGTAGATTTTTCTACTTTGTCCCGTCAAGTCGGGATGACTGGATTCGAACCAGCGGCCTCTTCGTCCCGAACGAAGCGCGCTACCGGGCTGCGCTACATCCCGTAACATTCCATTTAAAATAAGTGTCGCAAAAATACAAACAATACGCTATTAAAGAAAAAAAGCTGAAGCATGTTTTAAATCTGTTCAATGAATATGTATTGCTTTCAAAATTATCTTTCTCATCCCAACCTGCTTATCTTTACCCGGCCATGAAATACTATGTTATTGCAGGTGAAGCCAGTGGTGATTTACATGGCAGTAACCTGATTAAAGAATTAAAACAATTAGACCACTCAGCAACCATTCAGTGCTGGGGTGGCGATTTAATGCAAAAGGCCGGCGCAACATTGGTAAAACATTATCGTGACCTGGCTTTTATGGGCTTTGCAGAAGTTATTAAAAACCTGCCTGCCATTTTTAAAAATATTGCTTTTTGCAAGCAAGATATTATTCAGTTTGCACCCGATGTGCTGGTGTTGATTGATTATCCGGGATTTAATTTACGCATTGCTCAATGGGCCAAAACAAAAAACATTAAAGTAGTTTACTACATTTCTCCGCAGGTGTGGGCATGGAAGGAAAACAGGGTAAAGCAAATGAAACGCTGTATTGATAAAATGTTGGTCATCCTTCCATTTGAAAAAGATTATTACCAACAAAAATGGAGCTGGCAGGTAGAATATGTGGGCCACCCGCTGGTAGATGTTATTGAACAATATCAAAACAATACACCACCAATAATTACAGCGAACAAGCCTATTATTGCCATTTTACCCGGCAGCCGTAAACAGGAAATTGAAGTTAAATTACCGGTTATGCTACAGGTAGCTGCGCATTTTCACAATTTTGAATTTATAGTAGCACAGGCACCGGGGCAGGATGAGGCTTTTTACGCTCCTTTTTTAGCACCTTATCAAAACGTTTCAATTGTAAAAAATAATACTTACGGATTGCTTTGCAGCAGCAAAGCTGCATTGGTAACCAGCGGCACAGCTACTTTAGAAACGGCTTTATTTGGCGTGCCTGAAGTAGTTTGCTATAAAGGCAGTGCCGTTAGTTTTGCCATAGCAAAACAATTGGTTAAAATAAAATATATTTCGTTGGTCAATCTGATTATGGATAAACCCGTTGTAAAGGAATTGATACAACAGGATATGAATGTGACAAATATCATAACTGAGCTTACTGCAATTTTAACAGATGAACATAGATTGCAAATAATGAAAACAGATTATGCTGCCCTAAAAACATTGCTGCAGGCGGGCGGGCATGCTTCCTACAAAGCCGCAAAGTGGGTTTTTGAAATAGCTCAAAAAAGCTGAATAAAAATCAAAACGTACAAAAGTGCTACGCAACGGCAGTTACATAGTGGTGCCGGATCCGGTAACATAAACTATCTTAACCTTTATGCATCATGGGTATAATCACTAATTTAAACAGCATGATGATGAGTGCTACAATAAACATAAGCAGTGATATACGGTTCATGCCATGCATATACTTTAAATAGGTGGTACGCGGTTGGTTGGGATCGCGTTTTTTAATAAACAGATATTGAAGTATTTGATTCCAGATGCCCATAATTTTTTTTATTGAAACAAGCAGATGCCTGTTTTGTTGTTTTACTGTTTTAAAATTGGTGCTAAAACTTTTAATTGCCCGTCAATCGCATCGCTTTGATACTGCAAACCCAGCACTTTGGCAATTAATGGATAAACATGTATGTTTTCGAAGCCACGAATGGTATAATGCTTTTTAAAAGCCGGTCCCCATGCATAAAATGTAGCCCTCATTTCAGGCATATCATTATCATATCCATGTTTGCCTGGAGTAATTTTTCCGGAACCTAAATTAAAAACTTTAGGATAATGTGGCACCAATAAAATATCGCCCACCCGGTTAAAATAATCGTTAGATTGGTTGTAGTGCCAGCGTTCGGGTATTTCGTTGGCCAAATACACACTAAAACCTTTCTCCTGTATTTTTAATTTTTGGTAAGTAGGTAAAATAGCTGCTCTGTTTTTAGCGTACAAATGCAATAACATATTGCTGCGGGGAATGATAAAATTATTGGTATCAATGGCAGAAGGAAGCGGCAAAGTGTTGTTTACATCCACATCGGCCATGCCATGGTCTGATAAAAAAATATAATTTACCGGCAGGTTTAAAGATGCAATAGCGGTAGTTAATTTGGCAATGGCTTCATCTACAAAATGAACAGCATCGACAGTTTGCTTTCTATTTACGCCATACGTATGCTCTGCATGGTCAACTTCCGGCAAATAGAAAGTTATAAAGTGGGGGCGCTTTTCAGGAGGTAATTGCAACCAATTTTTTACCACAGCAATGCGTTCATCAATTCCAATTTTATCATTGTAAATATAATAGTAGGTAGGTCTTACCCCTTGAATTGCTGCTTCAGAAGCTACCCAATAAAAACTGGCAGAAAGCATTTGTTGTTGCTCGGCCAATACCCACAATGGTGTGCCACCATACCATGAGCTGTCGGCCACTGCTTTTTTATTGCCCATGGTGTACAACTGGCCTTTGTTAATATCGTAAAAACTATTATCCACCAAACCGTTGTGTGCAGGATACAATCCGGTAATAATAGCATAATGGTTGGGAAAAGTTAACGAAGGATATGAAGGCTTCATGTATTCGGCTTGCACACCGGCAGCGCGAAACTGCTGCAAATGTGTGGCATGAAAACTATCGGCCAAATCATAACGAAAACCATCGGCCGAGATGAGAATAACATAAGGTTTTTGTTGTTGTTCGGCACTGTTGAACCGTCCCGAAACCACATGTTGCAGGGTATCCTGCGCCAAAACTTGTTGTGCCGTAAACAGACACAGGAACCCAAAAAATGATTTCAGCAAATGTTTCATGCGATATATTTAAATTTATATGTAACAATAATGTAGAAATTTCTGTATGCATTTTTTTATTTGTAACATGCTTTTAAGGCAAATTTATTCTTGCATCCATTGTTGTAAATAACGGGCAATTTGTTCGGTTTCTATAATAAAGCCATCGTGACCAAATGCAGAATCAATTTCAACCAAAGTGGCATGGGGCATGTGTTGTGCCATAAATTGCTGTTCTGCAACCGGGCATAAAATATCGCTGGTAATGCCCATAATTAAGGTTGGAGTTTTGAGTTGCTGCAATACACGGATTAAATCTCCTCCCCTGCCCCTGGCTAAATGATGGCTATCCATTGCTTTGGTTAATAGCCAGTAACTATAAGCATTGAAACGATTCACCAATTTATCGCCCTGGTAATTCAAATAAGAAGATGCTTTGAAATGGTCTATTTTTTCAGGGTCAGGATCCGTTTGTTTTTGCTGAAAAGTATCATAATTGCGATAGGTAAGCATACCAATAGCTCGGGCAGCTTTTAGGCCTTTGGCACCGGCCTGGGGATGTGCTTGTTGCCAGGTGCAGTCGGCTTCAATGGCTAAGCGCTGAGCGGTATGTACTGCAACGCCCCAGGCACTTTCAGAAGGTGAAGTGGCAATCAAAAATAAACGTTGCACAACGGCAGGCTCTATTACGGCCCATTCTAAAGCCTGATATCCGCCCATGCTACCACCCATTAATAAATGGATAGAGGCAATACCCAAATGCTTGCGCAATAAGATATGTGCCTGTACCATATCGCGAATGGTAATGCCCGGAAATGTTCCGTAATAAGGTTGTTGTGTAACCGGATTAATGCTTAAAGGCCCTGTTGTACCATAACAGGAGCCAATAATATTAGCCCCTACAATAAAATATTTTTCCGGATCTATATAACAGCCCTCACCTACCAAACCCTTCCACCAGGCAGCTGCATCAGCATTGGCTGTTAAAGCATGGCAAACCCATACCACATTATTTTTTGCTGCATTGAGCATACCATAAGTGGTATAAGCAATGGTTATGCCGGGCAATACAGATCCATTCTCTACTTTAAAATCATCCTGGTATTCAAAAAGTTGCGTCATATTAATTCCGGGTTTCAACAGCAAAATAAGTACATGATTAATTTACATTTGCAGAAATCTTTTACAGATGACAACAATTGAAGTGAAAAGAGCAGATAATGCTTATGCTTTTGTAGGTACAGACAGTAATGGACACACTATCAGAACAGATGGTGCAGTTGAAATTGGCGGACATAACAGCGGTTTTAGGCCCATGCAAACCCTTTTAATAGGCTTAGGGGGATGCAGTGGTGTTGATATTGTTTCTATTTTAAAAAAACAAAGGCAGGAAATTAATGATTTTACTATGACCATTCAGGCCGAACGCGAACAGGGTAAAGAACCGGCTTTATGGAAATATGTACACATTCACTTTGTTTTTAAGGGAACTGTTGATGCAGAAAAGGCCAAAAAAGCCTGTGCCCTTTCTATAGATAAATACTGCTCGGTTGCTGCCACCTTAAGAGCAGCCGGGTGCACCATTGAATGGGATGCTGAAGTAATAGCAGATTAAGGTATTGTGCTATTAAAATTAGTTTTTGTTTGAAACTCATGGCTAATGGTGTTTCAGTAAACTCTGTATAACTAATGGCTGTTGAGCCAGGTTTATTGAAACCTATTTCCAGTAAGCTTTTCAGAGCTTAATAGAACAACGCATTAGCAGATTAATGTTTTTAAATTAAAAAATGTAGGTTATGCAACAAGATAAAATTACACAGGCCATTCGCATTCAAACAGAACGCACCAATGAAATGGAACATAGCACGCCTCTATTTTTAACCAGCAGCTTTTGCTATGATGACGCAGAAGCCATGCGGGCTGCATTTGCCGACGAAACCAATGATAATATTTACAGCCGTTTCAGTAATCCGAATGTACAGGAATTGATTGATAAGGTTTGTGCTTTAGAAGGTGCTGAAGCCGGATACGCTACCGCTTCGGGCATGAGTGCTGTATTTGGCTCTTTCATGGCTTTATTAAAGCAGGGTGATCATTTGCTTGCCTGTAACAGCATTTTTGGCAGTACCCACACTGTTATTACAAAATACCTGAACAGATACGGTATTGAATACAGTTATATCAGCACTAATGCTTCAGCAAATGAATGGGAAGCAGCCATAAAACCCAATACCAAAATGATTTATGTGGAAACACCCACTAATCCTGGTTTGGATATTTTAGATTTATCGATGCTGGGAAGTTTGGCCAAGAAAAATCAGATTATTTTAAATGTTGACAATTGCTTTGCAACGCCCATTATACAACAACCAATTGATTTTGGTGCTGATCTGGTGATACATTCTGCCACCAAATGGATGGATGGCCAGGGCCGGGTTTTGGGTGGTGTAGTAGTTGGCCGAAAAGATTTGATCAAAGAAATTTATGCATTTTGCAGAAGTACCGGACCTGCACTATCGCCATTTAATGCATGGGTACTAAGTAAAAGCTTAGAAACATTAGAAGTAAGAATGGAAAGGCATTGTGCCAATGCGCTTTTTCTGGCAAATGCATTAGAAGGCCATGGTAAAATCGCTTCACTGCGTTATCCATTTTTACCTTCGCACCCTCAATATGCCATTGCACAACAACAAATGCAGAATGGTGGCGCTATTGTTTGTTTTGAATTAAAAGGTGGATTAAATAGCGGCAGAAAATTTTTAGATGCATTACAAATGTTATCGTTAACTGCTAATTTAGGCGATACCAGAAGCATTGCTTCACATCCGGCCAGTACTACCCATGCCAAATTAAGTGATGCAGAACGATTAGCTGTTGGTATTACACCCGGCTTAATTCGTATTAGCGTTGGTTTAGAACACAAAGAAGATGTTTTAGCCGATATTGAACAAGCCTTGCAATATTGTTAAGAATGAAGTAATAATGGTTAAGGACAGGTTGCTACAGCAATTTTTGAATCAGCTGTACCATAGTACAAGAACCATTGTTGCTTAAAATGAACGAGGCCTTCAATAAAACAAACATGGTTTACCTGTCCGTTGATTTCATAAGGCTCAGTTGGTTTCATAAAGTATTGCTGTAGGCGGTGTTGTAACTGTAATGGATTATTTTTATTGAATAAGGCCTGTCCGGCTGCATAAGTACCCTCCGGCAAAGTGGTATCGCCAATTGCAGGAATATTTCGGCCATTATACAGCAAGCGAATACCGTTAGGTGTAAGCATTGCTGCAGGACCTGATTCCACCAAATCACTATCAAATTTGCCTTTACGGGTGGGTAATGCTATTTGCAATTGCGGCATATTTTGCGCCTGCCCTCTTAATGCAATAGCAGCTTGGGTGCCTTTTGGCATTTCCACCGGTTTCCAATGAATTAAATCGTGGGAGGTAGCACACCATATGTATTGATCGCCCCAATACATCCAATATTGGCCTTTTATTTTGGTGGCAATAATGTTATTGTTGGTATAAGCAGCAACAATAGCACCTGATTTAGACCATACATTCAGGTATTTTCCGCTATACGCATTTACAAATGCAGGGCCTTGTTTTTTCCAATGCATTAAGTCGGTGGAAGTGGCCACCATTAAACGGGCTA
This sequence comes from Hydrotalea sp. GW822-HT8A01, assembly GCF_058798575.1. Taxonomy (NCBI): domain Bacteria; kingdom Pseudomonadati; phylum Bacteroidota; class Chitinophagia; order Chitinophagales; family Chitinophagaceae; genus Hydrotalea; species Hydrotalea sp. GW822-HT8A01. The sequence continues at coordinate 2,409,351 of NZ_CM179506.1, read as the reverse complement.
AATGCCCATCAAAAGCGGTATAGGTTAGGTAATAAGTACCATTTTCATCCATAACAATACGAGGATCTTCACATCCGCCGGGCCATTCATATTTTTTAAATGCATCATTATCTGGAAACAGCACGGGCTTTGGTATTTTTGTAAAATGAAAACCATCGGTACTAATGGCCATGCCTATGCGTGAGGTACCGGCGCTATCTTGCGCACGGTATAACATAAACACCGAATCATTTTTTACAATCATGGCCGGATTAAACACATGTGCTGCTTCCCAAAAAACTTTGGTTTGGGTTACCGGATCAGTAAAGGCGAGTTTTCCGGGTAATAAAATAGGGTTGTACGCATTGGCTTTTGTAAAGGGCAATAATGCCCATGCATCATTATATACTGCAGTTTGCGCCAATAGTCTATTGAGAAAGGGCTGCATGATAATCCATACAATAAAACAATAGGCAGGCAAAAGTTTCTTACAAAGTTTCATTCCCCAAACTTACCAGTTTATTTTTTATGGCAAACAAAGCCAGCCCCACCCTATTTTTGATTTCTAATTTTTCTGACAATGACTGGCGATAGTTTTCTACTGTTCGTTCGGCTACACCCATGGTCTCAGCAATTTGTTTATAAGTAAGTTCCGTAGCACACAATCTTAAAAACTCTAATTCTTTTTGGTTTAAATTGTATTGTTCATACCAATCCTCTATATGGCGACCAGATTTTAAGGATTTAATTAATTTATCAGATACCAACTCATTGCTAAAAAATCCATCACGATGAATGGTAGTAATGGCTGTATATAATTCCTCAAGTGAAGATTCTTTCAGTAAATAACCTCCTGCTCCGGCTTTTAGCATCTTAATAATATCGGTACTTTCATCAAACATGCTCAAGGCCAATACTGCAGTTTGGGGATAATTGCTGATAATCCATTCCGTTGCATCAAACCCGTTTAATCCCGGCATTTTAATATCCATTAAAACAACGTGTATGGGTTGATGCTCGGGTAATAAAAACTGTAATTCCTTGCCATTCGAGGCTTCAAACACAATCATTAAATCATCAAACTCCTTCAACAAAGCAGCAATACCACTTCTAAATAGTGCATGGTCATCAACCAAAGCAATTCTAATAGGTTCCCTTTCCATTATTCACAGGGTATATTAAATATTATACAAGTGCCTTTACCCTTACGGGTAATAATATTCATGTTTCCATTCAAAAGGGCAATGCGTTGTTTCATGTTATGAATACCCATACCGGTAGACTGAAAGTTTTTCTCATCATAAACAAAGCCCTTACCGTTGTCGTTTATTTCTAACATTAAACTATTCTCTTTTATACCTAAAAATATAAAAATTTCGGTAGCATCGGCATGCCGAATGATATTACTTAAACATTCCTGCACCAAGCGATAAACAAACAAGTTTGCATAAGGATGAGAAAGATTAAAATTTTCGGGTAAATTGTTTTTGAACTCAATTTTCAAATAATCGTTCCGCTGAAACCACTGTACCTCTTGTGTAATAGCTTCTACTATACCATTTTCAATCAATTTCTCGCCCTGATATAATTTAGCCAGTAGCCTTAATTCTTTAATGCTACGCTTAATTAAATCCTGAGCAACTTGTATTTTTGTGGCAGCTTTGGCATCTTCTTTAATATTTACAGAAGCCAGGGTAACATTAGTTAGGCTTAATAGCTGGCCAATATTATCGTGCAAATCGGCTGAAAAATTTTGTAAAGTTTGTTCCTGCACTTCTAATTTGGTTTGAATTAATTGTTGCTCAAACAATTGGCTCATTTGATTTTTTTCAGCCTCGTATTTCTTTTTTTTTCTGGCATAAGCAATTACCTGCACTACAATGTAAAAAGCCACCAGTAGAAATACAGCAGTTAGGCATAGGATGATGAAGATGATATAGTTTCCCGATACTTGCATATAAACGCATAAATCCAGGCACCATAAAAAAAGACGTTGAAAATTACCCGGAGTGTGTTAATGATTGAAATACCTAAGTTATTGCCATCTGAAAGATACAAGGCAACAATATAGGAAAAAAAGAGGTTGATAAAAAAGCTGGCAAATTGGTACACAAATAAACCGGTAACTAACCAAAAAACATAGTCGGATTTGGCGTGTACAGCAATTTCTAACTGAATAAGCCTGTAATAATATACAAAACCCAATACCATAAAATAAAAGGAAGTAAAAGTATGACTGAAAAAAACGAAGGAATGGTTAAACCCTCTATTGTAAATAATTTCACTAATATATATCAGTGAAAAAATAAAGAGTCCGGCATTGGGCCAAATACGCCATTGTAAATAGGCCGGAATATTCTTTTCCATAATTTTTACCAGTAAAAAAAATTCGATTGGTATAAATACATTATATAATAATATATTATGAAAGCCATAATGCGCCGTAATTTTACCGGTTATTTCTGTAAAAAACGTTAAAACATACAGTATTTTTAAAAAATTCAGGCCGGGAAGCCTGGAATTTTTCAATTTAACAAAAAGGTAATACCCGCCAATTAGCAGCAGTAAAAGCTCGATATACACTAAAAATCCGGTCATTGAGGGTTATTATATGTAAAAATAAGTGATTTCACTACGTAGAAATACGTTTTTTTGGATGCACCTTTTAAAATATGTTCGCAACATAATTCTAAACCAACCACAGCTTTATATTTTTTGGTTTTTGATTGGGGATAGGAGAGCGGAGGATGTGGCCTCCCTCTTTTTTTTATACCCCGCTATTCAGTCTGGCCCGTTCGGCAATTAATTCAGCAATAAGACTGGTCCACCCGGTTTGATGGCTCGCTCCTAACCCATGCCCGGTATCACCATGAAAATATTCATAAAACTGCATCAGATGCCTGTTTTCGGGTAGTCGGTAAAACCAGTTATACTTACCATGTAAATTTCGTTCGTTTTGCTCATTTAATGTAAATAAACGGATTACCCTTTTCACTAACTCATCGGCTACCCGGCTTAGTTCTAAAAAATTACCTGAACCTGTTGGGTATTCTACTTTTAAAGAACCATCATAAAACTCACCAAATTTTTGAATACTCTTGATAATTAAGTAGTTAATGGGCATCCAAACCGGGCCACGCCAGTTACTATTGCCTCCAAAAAAATCGGAAGTTGAATCGCCGGGATCGTATTGAATAGAATACTGAATGCCATCAATGGTAACAGAATATGGATTTTTTTCATGGAATTTCGATAAAGCCCTGATGCCACCATCTGATAAAAATTCGGTTTCGTTCAGCAAATGTTTGAGCAGCCCTACTAATTTTGATTTAGGTATTAGAGATATTAATATTTTATCCTGATCTGTTTTTTCTTCATTGGGCCAGAATTTATCGTTTTTTAACCGGTATTGCTTGTACCAGGAAATACGTTTATCAAAATCCTGTAATTTTTTCAACACTTTTCTATCAATCACTGAAACTGCAAATAAAGAGGTTAATCCTACGATTGATTGAATGCGTAGTTGCAATGTTTCTCCCCCGGCCAGGCCAAGTTTGTCATAAAAAAACTCATCCTCCTCATTCCACATGCCTAATTGATTCAGTGCCTCTGCAATTAAAATGAAATGTTCAAAAAATTTCGTGGCGCTATCTTCAAAAGCGTCATCCTGCATAGCTATTTCAATGGCAATATCCATTAAATTCAATGCATACATCCCCATCCAACTGGTGCCATCGGCCTGCTCTAACTTTGACTGGTTATTTAACTGAATACTACGATTGAATACACCTATGTTATCTAAGCCAAGAAATCCCCCTTCAAAAATGTTATTGCCCTGCGGGTCTTTTCGGTTAATCCACCAGGTAAAATTGATGATTAATTTATGAAATACTTTTTTTAAAAACCGGGTATCACCCTTCCCTGTTTTTGCTTTTTCAATATGATAGATTTGTAGCGCACTCCATGCTTGAACAGGAGGGTTTACATCACTGAAATGCCATTCGTATGCCGGTAGTTGCCCATCGGGTTTCATATACCATTCCCGCATAATGAGTGTTAACTGATGTTTGGCAAAATTGGTATCAACCATTGCCATAGAAACGCAATGAAATGCCAAATCCCATGCCGCATACCAGGGGTATTCCCATTTATCAGGCATTAATATAATATCCTGATTTTTTAGATGTTGCCATTCACTATTACGCCCATGGGTTCTTTGCCAGGAAAGCGCGGTAATTCCATCACCTTCCTGCAGCCATCTTTCCACATCATAATAATAAAACTGTTTACTCCATAGCAACCCGGAAAGGGCTTGCCGTTGTATATTTTTAAAATCGTCTGAAATATGTTTAGGTAATATATCATGATAAAATTCATCGGCCTCAGCCTTACGGTTTACAAATAATTGTTCAAAATTTGAACCAAAAGGATGTTGAACTACAGCTGAACTTAAGCGCAAATATGTTGTTGATGTTTGGCCAGGTTCTATTATCAATTCATATACCGGCGAAAATTTAGTACCTGATTTCTGCGCAGCTAACAGCTCTTTGTTTTTATTATGAATGATGGCATCATGAAATGCATCTTTCACCAATGGGGATGCGTTGGGTATACCAAATAGTTTTTCAGTATTGGTTTCATTTTCGGTAAATAAACAGAGATTTGTTTCGGGATAATACAAATAATAATTACCTAACCGCTCATGCATGGCTTTTACAAGGCCGGGTTTATTGGTTAATTTAATGACAGGTTTCTTATCGGTTGCTTTAGATTGCCAGCGATTAAAAAACCAAAGTGTTGGCATTAGGGTTAAAGGGGCTGCTGTGGCTGCTCTGTTCGTTATTTCAATTTTAATTCCAATATCTTTTTTATTGAGTTTGGCATAGGTTACCAAAACATCAAAATATTTATTATCATTAAAAATGCCGGTATCTAAAATTTCATACTCGGGCTCTAATTTGCTGCGCTTTTTATTTTCCTGAATTAGTTGCTCATAAGGAAATGCTTCCTGCGGATACTTATAGAGCATTTGCATATAATAATGCGTAGGCAGGTTATCCAAATAATAGTACAATTCTTTAACATCTTCTCCATGATTACCATCTGAATTACCCAAGCCAAATAATCTTTCTTTTAAAATACTGTCTTTCCCATTCCACAGCGTAAGGCCAAAACACAGGTTTCCAAAAAAATCTGAGATACCACATAACCCATCTTCTCCCCAGCGATAGGCTCTGGAAATGGAATGATGAAATGGAAAATAATTCCAGGCATCTCCGTTGGTACTATAATCTTCCCTAACGGTTCCCCACTGGCGTTCGGAAAGATACGGCCCCCATTGTTCTAAGGGCACTTTTTTTGCACTATTGTCTTTTAACCGTTTTTCTTCTGCATTCATAACAGGCTGCAAATTAGGTATGCAACGCATTCAATAACAGATTCAACTCAATTATGTGCGAAAAATGTTATCATATTTTTTGAGGCATATATTTCATTACAATTTGCAACGAGCCAGTTACTTTTCATTTGCCAATCTGTTCCATACCTTCGATAACCCTATACAGAAATACAAATAAATCTGTTTTTAAAAGGAGTTTGTATATCGAATTTACAATTTACAATTTGGGTATACAAAAAGGGCATCTATTGCAACTAATATTACGATTGTTTGTCTGTTTGTTCGAATTTTCATTACATAAAAATAAATTTTAAGAAATGTCATTTTTCAAGTGAAAACAGTTCAATATTTTTGATCTAAAGTATACCAATAGACTTTTGTTAATTGAATAATAAATTTTTATTACGTATTTTTATCAATATGCACCAAATTAGACAATACACTCAAACTATTGAACAAAAAGTGTGGATTTAACTGATTTTGTAAAGCTTCAAATTTTGACTGCGTATATTCTTTTTCTAATCTGTTTACTTTAGTTTTTCTATGCTCCATGCTTCTAAAAGAATTAAAACCGGTAATCATTACATAAATAATAAATAATATATGTATGTGTCATGGCCAATAAATTATGCAATCTTATTTCTAAAGCACCAGCATTGGCCTCAGGCACTACTACTAATTGTACAAACAAAAAATAAAAATACGCTTCAATGCAAATCCACCCAGGAACACTACCGGGATTTCAATGGAATAGCGTTGAATGGACATGCTTTTGCAGCAAATTTTTTATTAAAAAAATAATAATATAATACACAAAATATATGGATGCTATCACATCAAACAATAAAAAGAAACCCTCTCTGACGATGCTTTTAATATCTAATAAAGGAGCAAGACTTCCTGTGTTAATAAAGGCCAGTGAAGCCAAAAAAAGAAAAAAGAAAACAATGCCGGTAAGAGACAGCAGAAATGAATGCTTCCTACAATTTTATTTGCAAGCTGTATTTTTAAACAATATTGCAGTAAATGGTATTTGATTCATCTTCTTCGATCATACAAATTATCAATTCTTGAAAATTCCTGATAGTTGCCCTATTGCAATTTGAAAGTTTAAATTGCCTCAATTTTGACTAACCGGCAATTAAACTATTCTGAATTGGCCAAATTACAGGAAAAATGGCAGAAAAAACAGGTTGAAAATGTGCAGGTAAAAAAAGTATGAGGTGACTTTATAAAGTTTAGTTGTGGAGAAAAAAATCCCGTTTTCACGGGATGAGTTGTGGAGAATACCGGAGTCGAACCGGTGACCTCTTGCATGCCATGCAAGCGCTCTAGCCAACTGAGCTAATTCCCCTTTTTGTTTGATGGGATTGCAAATGTATAACGTGTAGTTTGTTACACAAAATTTTTCTCATTTAAATTATTAGAACAAAAGTTCCTATAATAATCAGCGTAGCTCCAATGGCCATTTTAAGGGTAATGGTTTCTCCTAAAAAGATAACAGATAAAATAATGGCAATAGCCACACTGGCCTTATCAACCGGTGCCACCTGCGATACTTTACCAATTTGCAATGCTTTAAAATAAAATAGCCATGAGAGGCCGGTGGCCATGGCCGATAATAATAAAAACCACCAGTTTTGTTTGCTGAGAGAATGAATACTTTCCTGCATATTTCCTTTAAACAAAGCAATACTCCAGGTAAGCAATAAAATAAAAGAGGTTCGAATAGCCGTTGCCAAATCACTGTCAATATGGCTAATACCTTTCTTGGCAAAAATGGCGGTAAGGGCTGCAAAAAAGGCTGATAAAAGTGCATAAACCCACCACATAATAGTTTTTATTTAAAAGTAAGGCTAATTCTTGTTGTTGATGCTTAAGTTCCACAATAAAAAAACTGCTTGCCACGCAACGGGCAAACATGTTTACTAAAATATTTGCATCCATTATTGTTTCCCTTTCAATCAAATATTGTAATGTGTAAGAAATGGTATGATACAATATTAATCCCAAATTTCGTCTTCGCCTTTTAACCAGCGTTTTATGGCATTAGTAGTTACACTTTTCGGGCGTTCTAATGGGAAACCCAATGCCCTGTCCCAACACAAATTGGCCAATACACCCAACGCACGACTTACTGCAAATAAAACCGTATAAAATTCATATTCTACCAAACCGTAATGCACCAATAATGCGCCGCTGTGGGCGTCTACGTTGGGCCATGGGTTTTTAATTTTGCCCATTGACTGCAGGATTGGCGGAACGGTTTCATAAATTTTCCATACCGTATTTACTAATTTATCATCGGGCATATGTTTTTTGCCAAATTCCATTTGTGCAGTGAAGCGTGGATCCGTTTTACGTAAAACGGCATGACCATAACCCGGAACCACTTTCCCATCAGCAATAGTTCTCTTCACATATTCCTCAATTTGCTCTTTAGATGGATTATCGGTACCCAATTCTTTTTGCATTTCAAAAATCCACTTTATCACCTCCTGATTAGCCAAACCATGTAACGGACCAGCCAATCCATTCATACCTGCAGCATAACTTAAATAAGGATCGCTAAGGGCACTACCCACCAAATGAGTGGCATGAGCGCTTACATTACCGCCTTCATGGTCAGCATGAATGGTCATGTACAAACGCATCAGTTCTTTAAAGCTTTCATCTTCAAAACCCATCATGTGGGCTAAATTACCTGCCCAATCTAACAGTCCATCCGGCTCAATGTGCTCTTTATTTTTGTATTTGCGCCTGTATATGTATGCAGCAATACGAGGTAACCGGGCAATCAGGTCCATCACATCATCGTATACCGGATTCCAATAATCTTTTTTATTGATACCTTTTGCATATTCTCTGGCAAAATCACTTTCTGTTTGCAAGGCCATAACACCTACTACAAACATCGTCATTGGATGGGTAGACAATGGTAATGCATCAATTGCTTTGAACACGTGTGTAGGTACATGGCTGCGCCGTTGCCAAACATTGGTAACGTGCTGCACATCTTCTTCACCAGGAAGCTCACCAATTAACATCAAATAAAATAAGCCTTCAGGTAAGGGCTCTCCGTTTGGATGTACTTTGGGTAATTTTTCCTGCAATTCAGGAATAGAGTAGCCTCTAAACCGGATACCTTCCTGCGCATCTAATAAACTGGTTTCTGAAACCAATCCGGTAATACCGCGCATACCCTGATATATTTGAGAAAGGGTTACTTCTCCAATTTTTTTATTACCATGATCTTTTAAAAGATCTTTAATTTCTGCATTGGCAGATTCGGCTTTTAATCTAAACCGCTCTTTAATAATTCCCATGGTGCAACATTTTATATTCTATTAAAAATTAATTTAAAAATATTTGGCCAAGTCCTGTTTAAAAAAATGCAGCATTGTGGCTAAGCAATAATGGTTGAATTACAATTAGCAATTTACTGCTACCCTTAATATGATAATTAGCGGCTATAAAGGTAAAAGAACTTCATTGTTGTAACAAAACAAATAACAGTAAGTTGCCTGTTTATAACAAGAAATTGATAAACGGAATCACTTGGGTGCTTTGCGGTATAAATAAAACACAACAAATAAAAACAGTATATTAGGAATCCAGGAGGCAATTTCAGGGGGCAAGTTGCCCTTGGTTGAAAAAATGGTTGAAAATTTATCTGTAATAATAAATAAAGCAGCAATTACAAATCCTACGGCTAAATGCAAGCCACTGCCGCCACGCACTTTTCTGCCGGCAACGATAGCACCAATCAGGGTTAATAAAATAACGGTTATTGGCGTGGCATACCTTCTGCCTGCCTCTACTTTTAGTTCGTTTAATCCTTCGGCACCTCGTAATTCCTGCAGTTTAATAAAATGGGCCAATTGCGGCGAGGTTAATTTATCTTTTGTGTACTTATCCTGTCGAATATCAACTGGAGTAAAGTTTAAATTTTTATACAATGCAGGCAGCATTCTTACATTTTCACCCAGTGGTAATATATCACGTTCAATAACATATTCCAATTTCCATTTTTTGGTAAGGGTATCCCATGAAATGCCTTCTGCACGGGTGTTTTTAACCATTTGGTTGTTCCGAACTTCATCTAAAAAAATGGGGCCACCTCTTTTGCTAATGGTATCATAATTATAAATACCGGCATAGGTAAATGAATCTACTTTCATATAAAAATCACTACCACTGCCGTTTCTGCTTTTGGTAAGGTTTTCATAGGAAGAATTGGGATCAAGGTATTTGGCCTCAAAATTTCCTCTGATAACATTGGCTTTTGGAACGATGTATAAGTTGGAAACCAATAGAATACCCGCCAATAGAATACCCGCCATCCAATAAGGCCGCAACCAGCGATTGTAAGCAGTACCACTGGCCAAAATAGCCACTATTTCGCTTCTGCCGGCCATTTTGGAAGTAAAAAAAATAACTGCAATAAATATAAATAATGGAAAGAGTAATGCAAGAATATAGGGAACAAATCCAAAGTAATACTGGCTTACTATGGCTCTGGCACTTAACCCTGATTTGGCAAAATCATCGGCCTTTTCACTAATATCAACAACAACGGCAATTACGGTAAATAAAAAAATGGAAAAGAAGAAGGTGGACAAAAATTTTTTAATAATATACCAGTCTATCTTTTTCATACTTTTCTAATTTCCCGCACAAACAAGCACTAAAGCTTTTGCAATGGGTGTAGGTTAAAATCAACTCATTTACTGTAATTGTTTCCAATTATTGTTGAAATAATTTTGATTCATCACCAATATCAATTTATTGATGTAATACAAATAACAATGGGCACAAAGATAATGGGAGAAAATATACCAATGGGCAACAAGCTGTTAAACCCCATGGACGGCAGCAGAGAAAAAAACATCCATTAAAATGGATGTAGGGGGAAATGCATTTCACAGGTAACAGATTAGTAATGTAGTATGAAACTAATTTTATTTTGCCGGAATACAAAACAAAAGAAGAGTTGGTGGATAAGTAATGAATTAGTATTTCAATTGTTCACATTTGTTTTAAAAAATTTATATGTATAATTTCGGTTACAATTTTATGAAACCCCAATACTACATTCCATTTGGAATGATGATTTTATAAGCGTTGTTTTAGGATTGGTACCATCTCCTGCTTCCATGGATTAAAGTTACGCAGCAGTATTTGTGTACGTGCTTCAGCAACCAGCCATAAATAAAATGAAAGGTTGTGTAAACTGGCAATTTGCAAAGCTGAAATTTCATTTGCTGCAAATAAGTGGCGCAAGTATGCTTTTGAATAATAATTGCTGATGGATGCGGGTATACCATCGTCAATAACCGAAAAGTCGGTAGCCCATTTTTTATTTTTAATATTAATAATACCTTTTGAGGTAAAAAGCATCCCATTCCGGCCATTTCGGGTTGGCATTACACAGTCAAACATATCCACTCCTAAAGCAATTCCTTCCAAAATATTCCAGGGGGTTCCTACCCCCATCAGGTATCGTGGTTTTTCTGAAGGCAGAATTGAGCAACATAAAGCAGTAAAATCGTACATCATCTCTTCAGGTTCCCCTACAGATAATCCTCCAATAGCATTACCCGCAGCCTGCTTTGACGCAATGTATGCACAGGAAGCAGTTCGTAAATCTTTGAATGTACCGCCTTGAACAATGGGAAATAGATTTTGTGTATAGCCATATAAATCGGGGGTTTCGGCTAACCGGGCAATACCCCGATCCAACCAGCGATGTGTAAGCTCCATGCTATTCTTTGCATATGCATAATCAGAAGGATAAGGCGGACATTCATCAAAAGCCATAATAATATCTGCCCCGATACTGCGTTGTATATCCATTACATATTCAGGTGTAAAAAGATGCCTGCTGCCATCTATATGCGATTGAAAAGTAACACCCTCCTCCTTAATCTTTCGCTGGGTAGCCAATGAAAACACCTGATAACCACCACTATCGGTTAAGATTGGCCGGTTCCAACCCATAAATTTATGCAATCCACCGGCTTGTTGTAAAATATCGGTTCCAGGCCTTAAATACAAATGATAGGTGTTGCCCAAAATAATTTGTGCATGAATATCATCTTGCAATTGTTGCTGCGTAATGGCTTTAACAGACCCACCCGTTCCAACCGGCATAAAAATAGGAGTTTGAATACTACCATGATCAGTAATGATTGTACCGGCACGGGCAGCACAGGCAACATCTGTTTCCTGAATACTAAATTGAAGTTGCGGCATAAGTTTGCAAAAATAAGTGTATGGCCGTTTTTTAAAACAAGATTATACAGATTGCCTGTAAATAACTACAGGTTAAGCAATTGTTATCCACAAAGCGTTCAACCAACTAAAGCAAGTTATTGGGAAAGCTATTTTTGCATAATGACAATACCTTTACCCTTACCTTTCTTTATTTTTGTTGCATTCTGCACTTGCATTGCCATACAAGTTTTATATTATTTATTTTTATTTAGCAAAACTGCATTTTATAAAAACAAAGATTTTTCAGAGCAGGCAGAAAAACCCGTTTCTGTTATTGTTTGTGCCAGAGATGAAGCAGCTAATTTGGTAAAAAACCTACCTGGCATTCTGGTACAGGAATACAATGCCATACATGAGATAATTGTAGTGAATGATAATTCAACCGACGAATCAAAATATATTTTAGATGAATTAAAAGCAGCATTTCCGCATATTCATCACATAGAACTGACGCAGGAAGCAAAACTCATTGCCGGTAAAAAATTCCCATTATCGATGGGCATTAAAAGCGCCCGTTATGAATACCTTTTACTGACTGATGCAGACTGTGTTCCTGCCAGCGAATTATGGATTCAAAAAATGCAGGCTGCTTATGATGATGGAATTGAAATTGTATTGGGTTATGGAGCCTATCATAAAAAACCGGGATTACTGAATAAAATTATCCGTTTTGAAACATTTCATACCGCACTGCAATATTTTTCCTATGCTTTGGCCGGCATGCCGTATATGGGTGTTGGGCGAAATTTAAGTTATAAGCGGGATGTATTTATTAGAACCAAAGGTTTTTCGTCCATGAATCAGATACCCGGAGGAGATGATGATTTATTTATTAATAAAGTAGCCAGGAAAAACAATACCGCAGTAGTGATTGATCCGGATACTTTTACATTGAGTGAGCCAAAACAAAAATGGAGTGACTGGATGAAACAAAAAAACAGGCATTATTCTACTTCTAAATATTATAAAGCCAAACATAAATTCTGGCTGGGATTGTATACTTTTAGTTTTTTTTGGATTTATCCATTATTAGCAGCCAGTATTATTTTGTTTAACTGGTGGCTAACACTGGCTTTATTTGGATTACGTTTATTGATTCAGGGTATTATTTATTTTAATGCCATGAAAAAATTAAACGAAAAAGATTTATGGCCCATGTATTTGTTGTTTGATATCTGGATGTTTTTTTATTATATATTATTTTTCCCGGCATTATGGAAAAAGCCGAAAAAAACATGGAGCTAATTTGAATGCTCCATAATTTTATTAAATGGATAATATTTTAAAATATTTTACAGATTTTACAGCTCAACAGCAGCATCAGCTTATGGCATTGGCGCCTCTTTATAAAGAATGGAACGAAAAAATAAATGTTGTTTCCAGAAAAGATATAGACAGTATTTATTTACACCATGTATTACATTCACTAAGTATAGCTACCATTACCAATTTTGATTCGGGTATGGAAATAATAGATATTGGCTGCGGTGGCGGGTTTCCAGGAATACCTTTAGCCATATTTTTTCCCGATGTTCATTTTCATTTGGTAGACAGTATTGCTAAAAAACTTACTGTAGTACAGGCTGTTTGTGAAGGAGCCCAAATTCATAATGTAACTACACAACATACCCGTGCAGAACAAATTAAAAACAGAAAATTTGATTTTGCCATAAGCCGTGCAGTAGCACCATTGAAAGACTTATGGCAATGGAGTAAACCACTCCTTAAAAAAGGGAATACCGTTACTGCCGATAATTTGGCAAATGGCTTAATATGTCTGAAAGGCGGTGATTTGCATCAGGAAATTTCAGAAAGTTTAACCCGCCCCTCTCTATACAGCATTTATGATATTTTTCCTGAACCCTATTTTCAGGAAAAATATATAGTACATGTAAAAAAATAGGAAGCAATTTTTTATGTGCCTCCTATTCTATGCAATCCAATCAATTATTCAGGTATTACTAATTTGTTATTGCTACGGTTTACATCGGCCATACGCTGTGTAGGATCTATTTCTATACTCTTAATATCACGAATACTTTTGCTGATGGTGAAATTGTATTCAGGATGTGTCCAGCGCCATTCTTCATGTATAATTCTGGGTATTGTATCTTCAGCAGGCTTTATACCATACATCAGGCTCATGGGTATATAATGCAGCTCACTGGTTCCATCTTTATAAGTTACCAATACATCAATGGGCATGGGCATCTTGCCAATACGTTTTAAAGTTATTTGTGGTTTGCCATTCACTACATTAATATCTCCAATGCCGTAATCAATTGTTTTGGTAGTATACACCCAATATTCTTTATACCATTCCAACTCAATATTGCTAACTTTTTCAGCTACTCTTATAAAATCATTGGCATTGGGATGTTTAAACCGCCAGGTATTGTAGTATGCCAATAAAACTTTATCTCGCAAACTATCACTAATAATATATCCTAATTGTTCAAGAAAAACTGCCCCCTTACTATATGCAGCCAACGAATAGGCAAAGTTGGTATTATAATGATCGGCATGTGTACTCATGGGTTCTTCATAAGGACTTCTGGCTAAGGCAAAATACCCCATATAGCTATCATATTGATTTTTAGGCAACTTTTCAACATCTTCCATTACTCTGTTTTTAATATAATTTTTAACGGGAATGCTGGTATAAGGCGATTGTTGTGCAATATTCTGGTTATACCATGCCATCACTTCAGAGGCTGCATAAGTAGTAAAACCTTCATCCATCCAGGGATATAAACTTTCGTTGGTACCCAGCATGTGCTGATACCAACTATGCATCCATTCATGAAAAACAGTACCCAAACCAGACCCTTTTATTAAAGTAGCCATGGCATATTCCATACCCCCATCGCCACCCTGAATAAAAGAATATTGTGGATAGGCATAAGCGCCAAAACGTTTTTCAATATAAGGTAGTGCTTTTTCTGCCGACCATAGCACATTGTTCCAGGCACTGTCAGTATGAGCATCTCCTGCTTTGTAAAAAACATTTAATACCAACCCTGGTCTAACTTTTTTAGATAAATGCCTGTAATCAGGATCTGCAGCCCACACAAAGTCGTGCACGTTATTACCAATAAAATTCCAGGTAATGGTATTGCCCTTGTGCTCCGGAACTTTTATACCCGGCTTTTCATAGCCAAAACCAATTTCATCAGGATGTTGCAATATACCCGTAGCAGCCACCATATAATGTTTATCAATGGTAATTTTAACATCAAAATTGCCCCATACGCCATAAAACTCTCTGGCAATGTAAGGGTTGGCATTCCAGCCCTGATAATCATATTCTACCATTTTAGGATACCACTGGCTCATGCTGTAACGCACACCTTCAGCATTATCGCGTCCGCTACGCCTAATTTGAATGGGCACCTGCGCCTTAAACACTACCTTCATATTGGTTTTACTGTTAGGCAATATTGGAGTAGATAAAGGCACCTCTAAAATGGTTTCATGATAAATTAATTTTTGTTCTACACCATTAATAACAATACTGATTACACTATCATACCCAATTTCATTTGGCTCAAGTTTACTGATTCGATCTTTCACTCTTTCATCCCAATCGGGTATGGGGTTACCATTGCGATCCTGGCGGGTAGCAATTTTACCCAGTTCTCTACTTCTAACATCCATACTACTGTTGGGTTGAAACGCATTCCAGTATAAATGAAAAAACACACGATGCAAAGTATCAGGTGAATTATTGGTGTATACAATATTTTCAGTACCGGTAAACCTGTTGGTTACCACATTCATACGTACATCAATTTGATAATAAATATGTTGCTGCCAGCGATCGGGCTGTGCATATAAAGCTTGCTGTGCAATGCCAACAATGAATAGAATGGCTAAAAATTGTTTCATCATATGCCGTAAAATTTTAAAAAATCAATGAATGTTCTAACAGAAACTCAACCTCATCTTATAAAAAATTGAAATCATTTTCAATTTATGAATGCTATTGGGCAAGGTAAAATTTTTATTACAAATAAAATTTACAGTGCCGGTATATCTTTTTGAAGTTGACCTTTCTGACTAAAATAGAGAAAGGTTTTGCGAAATGCATTTTTACGAACTTCTATCCTGTAAAGCAGTTCATTGTTTAATGAAGTTATTTTCTGTACCAATACAATTTCCCAATCGTTGAATTTGCTTTTATCAAATCCATCTTTTATGGCGTCATTCAACTGGTCGTATGGCATTTTTGAAATGGTTTCTAACCATTGGCCTTTGTTATTGTATTTTACCTGCATCAACGTATCGCCATTGTTAAAATTTGCCTGAAAGTTGGTAATATTATCTTTCCAACTCAATTTGGTGGCATGTGGAAATTGTGCAGTAAAGGCTTCAGTTACCTCTGCCGGTATTTTACGAAATTGAGCCTGCACTTGAACCGAACTCAACAATACAATAACAAATAAAAAACTCATAATACGTTTCATGGATAATGTTTTAATTGAATAAAATATTGTTATCAGGATATACCTCCAATTACTATAACAATTTCGCCTTTTACAACTTGTTGCTGAAAACAATCATGCACTTGTTGTAAAGTACCTCTCACATGGGTTTCAAACATTTTAGAAATTTCTCTGCTTACTGAACATTGGCGTTCAGCGCCGAAATAGGTGATTAATTCAAGTAATGTTTTTTGCAATCGCATTGGACTTTCGTACAGTATGATGGTTCTTTCTTCCAAAGCCAACTTGGAAAGCAAAGTATGCCTTCCTTTTTTAGGTGGTAAAAAACCTTCAAATACAAACCGATTGGTTGGTAAACCACTTACCACCAATGCAGGAACAAAAGCTGTGGCTCCGGGTAAACACTCTACATGAATTTGCTGCTGCACACAGGCCCGCACCAGTAAAAAAGCCGGATCGGAAATACCTGGCGTACCCGCATCGGTAATTAATGCAAAAACTTTACCCGATAGCATTTGCGTAACCAAATGGTCTACTATTTTATGTTCATTATGCTGATGATATGGCGATACCGGTTTTTGAATGCCATAGTGCTGCAGTAAGCGGGAAGAGGTGCGCGTATCTTCACACAAAATAACATCTGCCTGTTGCAACACTTCAACGGAGCGATACGTAAAATCTTTTAAATTGCCGACGGGGGTTGGTACAAGATAGAGCCTTACGGATTGGTTGGTTCGTTGCAATTGTTGTTCAGCATCCATAGCCGGCTTATAAAAATTTTTTATTTATGCCTGAATGAATCATTTCAATTTCATAAAATTCCATTACCGGATTGGCCAATAATTTTTTACTGGCTTCCTCAGCAATACTTTTTGCAGTATTCTCAGAATCAGCTTCAATTTGCAGGGTAATATGTTTGCCCACCCTTACATCGTTTACCGCCAGTATGCCGAGATTATGCAAACCGCCTAATACGGCTTTTCCCTGTGGATCTAATAAATCTTTTAAAGGCATTACCTTAATTTGAACATGGTATATCATGATACTATCCTTTGTTTTAAAAGCAAAGATAAAACTACATAAGCGATAAAACTAACCGGCACAGCCATCCATCCTAAAAACAATGCACTCACCACTGCAACAACACCAATAATTATGAAAGGCCATATAGCAGCAAAAGAAAGTTTTTTAAATTTTAATGCCATTACAGGCATTTTTGATACCATCAAAAAACTCAATACAACTGCACAACTGTATAAAAACCATTTATTCACCATTAACTCAATCATCCAGGCAGTATTCGAAAACCAATAAATAAGCGGAAAAGAAGCAATGCAAATACCTACTGCCGGAATGGGTACGCCTTTAAAATAATGCGTTTGTGTTGTATCAATGTTAAACTTTGCTAATCTATATGCTCCGGCACAGGGTATTAAAAAAGCAGGCAATAACCAAAGAACGGAAACATCTAATCCATTGGGTTGAGCTGCGTAGGCTCTTTTTAAAAATTCAAACAATATCATGCCGGGTGCCACTCCAAAACTTACCACATCGGCTAAGGAGTCTAATTGTTTCCCCATTTCTGAACTGGCTTTCAATGCACGTGCTACCATACCATCCAAAAAATCAACCAATGCAGCCACACCAATACAAACAGAAGCCCAGTAAATTTTTTGTGGTATTTCAATAGTTTGCTGGCCGGTTTCATCTACACTTAACATTAAACCCGGTTGCAGTATTACTACAATGGCAAAACAGCCAAAAAGCAGATTCAATATTGTAAAAGCATTGGGAATTTGTTTACGCATAATGGCTGTATAAAAGCTATATAAATATTATTTTTTAATATGCATTAATTTTTCAATTTCTTCAACGGTAACAGGAATATTTTTCATTAAATCGGTATTACCGTTTTTGGTAATCCAAACATTGTTTTCAATACGAATACCCATTTTTTCTTCCTCAATATAAATACCCGGCTCAACGGTAAATACCATTCCGGCAGTAACCGGTTGGTGTTTATTGGCCAAATCGTGCACATCAATTCCTAAATGATGTGAGATGCCATGATACAGGTATTTTCGATAAGCGGGATTATTCTTATCCTCATTTTTTACATCGGCTTTGGATAGTAAGCCAATTTTTATAAACTGTTTGGTGGCTTCCGCTCCTACTTTGTTGTGATAATCTGCCAAAAGTATTCCGGGTTTTAAAATAGATTTAGCGTAATTATGAAGGTGTAAACAGGCATTATACACTTCTTTCTGACGTTTGGTAAATTTACCATTAACAGGAACTGTACGGGTTAAATCGGCACAATAGCCCCCATATTCCGCACCAAAATCCATCAATACCAAATCCCCATCTTTACATTCCTGATTATTGAAAACATAATGTAATGTTCGGGCATTATCGCCACTGGCAATGATGCTATGGTAAGCAGGGCCTTCTGCGCGGTTACTTAAAAAGCTATGATAAATTTCTGCTTCAATTTCATATTCAGTAACACCCGGTTTTATGAATTGCAATAACCTTCTAAAAGTAATTTCAGTAATGTCAATAGCTTTTTGAATTACTGCTACTTCTTCTTTTGTTTTAATACTGCGTAACTGTTTTAAAATTTTAGCAGCCCGTTTGTATTCATGTAATGGGTAGAGTGCCTTCATTTCATCAATAAACCGATATTCACTGCTGCGAATTAAGGAAGCTTTCCGATCGTTTTCATTTGAATCTAAGTAAATGGTATCTGCTGCATGAATCCAACCTTGCAATAGCGCATCAACAGTATCGGCCCACACAATAGTTTCCATTCCGGAAATTGCCCGGGCTTCTGCTTCTCTTAAACGCTTACCATCCCATTTTTCCTTCAAATCATTCGGACGTACCAAAACGAGCACTTCACGAAATTTTTTTTCAGAATTATCGGGATATAAAATAACCATTGAGTCTTCCTGCGTAATACCGCTTAACCAATACAAATCACTATTTTGTTTAAATACATGTAAGGCGTCTCCGTTAGATGGGAAAGCATCATTACTAACAAATATGGCGATACTGTTGGGTTGCATGGCCTTGATGAAGCGTTGCCGATTTTCTTCAAATAGTTTTGATGGCAAGGGTAAGTGTTTCATACAAAAAAATTTAAAGTGGAAAGATAAAGTTTTAATACCAAAAAATATTCAATCAAATAGAACGGTTACTGATTATACATCCTGCAATTCAATCAATAGTTTGTACCATCACTTACATGAATGGATGCTATAAACCGTTACACATTTTGCATACATATATTTAAAACCAAAAATATATTATGCTTTTTTTGTATTAAAAAATACATAATTGATACCTTTATGCTGAATAGTGGTTTAAAAGCCATTAAATTATACTGAAATTGTAATTCTTAACAATGAGGTATACAGGTATCCCAGTACTTTTGATTCATAATGTTAATTTTTCAAAATAATTATCGAACCTCCGATTCTTCGGGGGTTCCTCTTTTTTAGGCTTCCATTATATTTCTTTACTGGTAAATGCCAATGGCAGCAAGGCCGCTGCATTTTCAATTACAAATATTAGTCCTGTTTGTCCGCTTAAAATTAAACGCATGGTTTGCCGATACCTTGTTTGGTGTTCTACAATAGCCTGCCTGCACATACCACAGGGCGAAATAGGTTTGTTGCTACTGCCTTTGAGCGATTGATAACTAATGGCCATGGTTACCACATGCGCTTTTGGATATAATGCTGCCGCAGATGCCAGTAAACTTCTTTCTGCACAAATGCCTACAGGATAACTTACATTTTCCTGATTGGTTCCTGTTACTATTTTTCCATTGCTTAACATGGCTGCTGCTGATACAAGAAACTGTGAATAAGGTGCATAAGCCAGACTGGTATTGATTCTTGCTTTTTCTAATAAAAGTGCATCTGATTCAGAAAGTTCCTGAATGTGTTGGAATAACTGATAATTAAATTGATATTGTTGTTGCATTCCGAGATATTTTATGGTTCAAGCGGTTAAATTTATTCGATAAAAAAATCCTTGTTACTTAGGTAACAAGGACTTAAAAAAATATGAGGATAAAGATAACTATTTTATCCATTTAAAAATTCGGTTCCACCGGGGGCCATTATCCCAGCTAAACCAAATGAGTGATGCTTTTCCCACAATATTTGTTTCCGGTACAAAACCCCAGAAACGACTGTCCTGACTATTGTGGCGGTTATCTCCCATCATCCAGTAATAATTGTATTGAAAGGTATATTGCGTTTGTGGTTTACCATCGATAATAAAAGTTCCATTTTTTTCTTCAAGGCTATGATGCTCATATACATGAATCAAACGCCTGTAAATAGGAATGTTTTCGGTTGTAAGCGTAACAGTTGCACCCTTTTTAGGAATATATAATGGACCATAATTATCTACACCCCAACCACGTGATAATTGATAAGGGAATATGCTGTAGGCAGCTTCAGAAGAATCGAAAGGAATTACGAAACGCTCCACTGATAACACATCGGGTATTTTTTGTAATGCCATGGCATCGTTATGTGTTAAGGGCATATAATAGGCACCACTTTGCCGGTACATGTTTTGCAAATCATCATGTAGTTGATCTGTTTTTTCATCGTTGCGCACATCAATATTATACTGGGTTTTCAATATATCAAAATCAAGTGGTCTGCCCTTGGTTTTCACCACAAAAGTGGTTTGCGAATATTCGGGCTGAATAGCCTTTTGCCCATTTACATACAGCACACTTTCTTTTACCTGAATAGTATCGCCCGGCAAACCCACACAACGTTTAATGTAATTATCAGTTTTATCCATCGGGTGTACTAAAATGTGTTCTCCAAATTGTTGCCATACTGCATCCCTTCCTTGTCTTCTAACAAAATCATAATAAGGTTGGGCAGAACCATAACCGGGCAAATTAATAATGGTATCACCTTCAGGAAAATTGAATACTACTACATCGTTTCTTTTAATGGGCACATAACCCGGCAGGCGCATGTACTTTAATTCTATCCATTTTAAATAAGATGGGGTTGTTTCACTGAAAGGCATAATATTATGCACAAAAGGAAAAGATAAAGGCGTTTCCGGAATTCTTGGGCCATAGGCCATTTTGTTTACAAAAAGAAAATCGTGCACCATTAAGGTTTTCTCCATACTACCGGTTGGAATTACGTAGGCTTCAAATACAAAAGTTCGGATGATGGTAGCTGCCACAATAGCAAATACTGCCGCATCAATCCATTCCCGTGCAACCGATTTTTTGTATTGTTTTACTGCTTTTTCGCCAACCCAACGCACATCTTTCGAAAAACCTAAATATGGAAAATAAATAAAGGGCAGAAAAACCGCCAGCGTATGGTGTATTAAATTAAACTTATCAAAATACATGGTAAAAATAATAGTAATCCATATTGTAATGAACTGCCCGGCAATGGGAATAAGTTGTAACCAGAACCACCATTTTTTTATGTTACATTTTTCTGTAATTAACCAGGTATTGTAAAATGGGATAAATGCTTTCCAAGCTTCAATACCTGCTTTTTTAAACATACCATACATACCTACATGCCAGCCAATAATTCCAATAATAAATAATGTTATACCCATAAATATATTTTAGTTACAGTAAATCATGCATCAGTAATACATTGGTTTGTATGATGATGTGATTTGCAATATGAAGTTTACAAAGCTTAGTTTAGTTTTGTTAAACAAAATACAAACTTGCATTACATGGCCAATGCATAATTTTTTACATCATCGGCCGTAATGGTTTTACCGGATAAAATTACCAGTCGTTCAATTACATTTCGCAAT
The DNA here is from genome assembly GCF_058798575.1 of Hydrotalea sp. GW822-HT8A01. NCBI lineage: Bacteria > Pseudomonadati > Bacteroidota > Chitinophagia > Chitinophagales > Chitinophagaceae > Hydrotalea > Hydrotalea sp. GW822-HT8A01. Next base: position 2,387,418 of record NZ_CM179506.1, on the reverse strand, counting down.
TCACGAATATTGCCCGACCATTTTTTATTCTTTAATGCCAACACTGCATTTTTTTCAATTGCTTTTTTGGCTTCGCCATATTCTTCGGCAATATCTTCCAAAAATTTTTCTATTAGCAGCGGAATATCTTCAGCTCTTTCATTTAAAGAAGGTACATGTATTAATATTACGCCCAGCCGATGGTATAAATCTAACCTGAAATTTTTTGCTTCTACTTCTTCCAACAAATTTTTATTGGTAGCAGCTACCACCCGAACATCCACGTTAATTTCTTTATCACCACCTACACGGGTTATTTTACCTTCCTGTAATGCCCTTAATACCTTGGCTTGTGCCTGCAGGCTCATGTCGCCAATTTCATCTAAAAACAACGTACCACCATTGGCCTGCTCAAATTTGCCGATGCGTTGTTTGATGGCCGAAGTAAAAGAACCTTTTTCATGACCAAATAATTCGCTTTCAATCAGTTCACTTGGAATGGCAGCACAATTTACTTCAATTAATGGTGCCTTGGCTCTGTTGCTTTTTTCATGCAACCATCGGGCAACCAATTCTTTGCCACTTCCATTTTCTCCGGTAATTAATACACGAGCATCAGTAGGGGCTACTTTATCAATGGTAGCTTTAATTTTTTTGATGACATCACTTTCTCCAATAATTTCCTGAACCCGACCTATTTTTCTTTTCAATACCTTGGTTTCTTTTACCAAAGTTGTTTTATCCATTGCATTACGAATGGTAATGAGCATCCTGTTTAAGTCGGGCGGTTTGGCAATATAATCGAATGCACCTTTTTTAACAGCATCTACTGCGGTTTCAATATTACCGTGTCCGCTAATAATGATAATGGGCACTTCCGGTTTTTCTTCCAAAGCTTTCGTTAAAAATTCAATGCCATCCATTTTGGGCATTTTAATATCGCATAATACCACATCATAATTGGCTGCGATAAATTTCTTCCAACCATCTTCACCATCGATAGCTTCCTCTACCTTATATCCTTCATTGCTTAAAATATCTTTCAGAACGCTTCTAATGGCACGTTCATCATCAATTACGAGAATTTGAAACATAATTTTTGGTAAGTTTTTGCTAAGATAAGTGTTAGTTACTGTTTGCACATAACAGATACGGAATAAAGCTACCAGCTAAAATTTATTCCTGCATAATAATTCCGACTGGGTGCCGGATTATAATATCTCCCTCCAAATGCATTGATATCATTACCTAAACTATAATTTTGATTCAACAGGTTATCAATACCACAAAAAATATTGAGTTTAGCCTGTTTCCAATGGATATACCTGCCCATTTTTAATTGTAAGTTTTGATAGGCATTTGCGTAGTTTGTATTGCCATCATTTAAAGGAATAGCAGCAGTAGCATTGAGCAGCAAATGCAGATAATATTTATTTTTTGTGGCCATATCAATGCCCGCATTGGTAATATGTTTGGGAACACCTGTTACCGCATTGCCGGTATAATTGTTATTGCCCTGTTTATAATCTGAAAAATAATAAGGCTGATAGCTAAAACTGCCCCATATATTGAACTGACTGATAAAAGCTGAAGCCTTTTGCCATAAACGATATTTGCCCGTTACTTCAATACCTTTTTCGAGCGCACCGCCGGAGTTTACAAAATACTGTGCCCCCTGAGCATTTACCCGCATTACAATGGCATTTTGTAATTGAAAATGATAAGCTGCTACATCAAATTGTAAACTATTGTTCCACGCACTGCCTTTAATACCGGATTCAATATTCCAGCCATATTCTGCTTTTAGTTTACTGTGAAAAATTCTATCCTGTGGGAAAAATTCTGCCAGTGTTGGGGGAGAAAATCCTTTGGCTGCAATGGCATACCACGAAACAGATGACGTTAATTGATAACCCAATGAAAAACGAGGCGTGAATACCTGTTGATTTTGGGTACTTAAATCATGTAACATGGTGCTGTCAGTAAGACGTCGATACTGCAATTGCTGATTATTGAAACTTACGCCTGCATTGAGTGTAATTTTTTTCCAGCTAAGCTGTAATTGAGAAAAAACATACCATTGACTGGCAAACAAATTATCTTTAAACTGTACATTGCCTTGTACCCCTCCATTGTTTACATAATCATCTATTCTGGAATGATTGTATAACCATTCTCCCCCGTTTACCCATTGTAAAGCAGCATTTCCAATTTTGTGTTGATAAATGAGTTTAGACGATATGCCGGTATTGGTTTCATCACGGTTTTCGTATTTGGTTAAAAAGGGATTGGTAATAACATTATCGTTCACCAAAACTACTGATACTGCCGAAAGAGATGAATTAATTTGTATAGAATGATGTATTCCTGCAAAAGCAGTTTTATCGAAAATAGCTGATTTTTGTTCTACCGCACCCGGCGTTGTTCCTGTTGCAGGTCTTGCCGCAGTGGGATTTTTTAACATTTCTGCCAATGTTAGTCCGCCCGGTGTTTGATAATACATATTGGTATAAAATGCCAGCACATCAAATATTTGTGAACCGGTTTGCCATTTGGCTATCCAATTATATGTATCTCTTCTAACGGCCGACTGTTGACGATAGCTATTGGATTGCAAATGGCTTTGTTGTAACAAAGAAGTAAACCGTTTATTTTGATAAGTGTATCCTGCATTTTGTACAAATAATCCATATGAACCACCGGTAATACCCACATTAAAATGGCTTTGATTTTTTGATGTGAAAGAGGGTACTGAATTGAGCAGCAAAACACCCCCGGTACCTGCACCATATACGCTGGAAGAAGGCCCTTTGATGACTTCTGCATTGTTGATCTGGCGCACATCTACCAGATTTAAATAGGTATTGCCACCACCATCGGTTAATGGAATATCATTCCAATATACTTTCACATTCCGAACACCAAAAGGTGAGCGAAGGGTACTTCCCCTAATAGAAAGACGATAACTGCCTGGAGAACGTTCCTCCATTCTAACACCTGCAACAGCATTAAGCACCGGTAATAAACTGGTGGGGGCACTTCGTTGAATATCGGCCTGACTGATGAGTGCCACAGCAACAGGCGCATCTTTCCATTTTTTATTCAGCATAAAGGCATGCACCGTTACATCTTGTAGTGTATCATTTCCAAAGGTAGGCAATGCTTCGTTTTGTGCAGTTGCTTTTTGTACAATTACGAGCACTATAAAATAGAAATATTTTTTCATGCAAATTAAACCAATATGCTTTTTAATTGATTAGCAACCTAAAGTTAACCCACAGCATTATACCTAACCCAATACGTAATATGATTGATATCAAAAAAAATCCCGAAAGGTGAGTTTCGGGATTAAATAGTATAACCATTAACACAATTATTTCTTTATTTTTTCATATACATCACTTCTTTAGCCAGTTTTACAGTTCTTTCCACATCGGGAATAGCTAAAGCTGCTAAATTAGGTGCATAGTGCATGGGTGCATCGGCACTGGTAATGCGGCGAATGGGTGCATCTAAATAATCAAATCCTTCTTTTTGTATACGATACGTAATTTCAGAACTTACTGATGCAAAGGGCCATTGTTCTTCTACAATCAATAACCGATTGGTTTTTTTAACACTTTCTAAAATAGTATGCCAGTCTAAGGGGCGTATGGTTCTTAAATCAATCACTTCAGCGTTTATCCCTTCTTTTTCCAATTCTGCGGCTGCGCCCAATGCAACTTTCATCATTTTGTTGAAAGAAACAATGGTAATATCGCTTCCTGCTTTTTTTATGTCTGCCTTTCCTAATGGAATATAATATTCTTCATCAGGCACTTCAGATTTATCTCCATACATTACTTCACTTTCCATAAACATAACCGGATCTTCTTCGTAACGAATGGCTTGTTTCAGTAACCCTTTAGCATCATAGCCATTTGAGGGAGATACCACTTTAATACCCGGTATATTGGCATATAAACTTTCAAAAGCGGTGGAGTGTTGCGCTCCTAATTGTCCGGCACTGCCATTAGGCCCTCTGAAAACGATGGGGCAGGCAATTTGTCCACCACTCATAGCCAGCATTTTAGAAGCTGTATTTAAAATTTGGTCTAATGGTAACACTGCAAAATTCCAAGTCATGAATTCAACAATCGGCCTTAAACCGTTCTGTGCAGCACCAACTGCTACACCGGCAAAACCTAATTCGGAAATCGGCGTATCAATGACACGCTTAGCGCCAAATTCAGCCAGCATACCCTGACTAACTTTATAAGCACCATTGTATTCAGCAACTTCTTCACCCATTAAAAAAACCCTTTCATCTCTTCTCATTTCTTCCTGCATGGCCTCTCTGAGTGCCTCTCTAAAAGCAATTGATCGCATAATTTATATCGATTAGTAAATTGAGCAGCAAAAATAGAAGATTATCATGTATAAAACCAAAAACAGCGGTTCTGTAATAAAAAAAGCTCTTCGGAAGCAACCGAAGAGCTTTAAAAACAGGGTTGTAATTTTTAAAACACATTATACCCATAACTTACATAATACAAACCACCAATCTGTGCATTACCAAAGCCATTGGTATAGTAATGGTTTAATAAATTGGTACCACCAATTTTAATCATTGACTTGGTAGCAGGCAATTTAAAGGTAATTACGCCATCAATGGTTGCAAAAGAAGGTACATTACCGGTTCCAAAAGTTCCTTCATAATAAAAACTATCCTGATAACGATACATTAAACTAAAGCCCAAACGATTATCTAATAAAAATCCTGAATTACTGAAACCGATATTGGTTCTGATTTTAGGCGTATTGAAATAAGAAACAAAACCTGAAGGCAGACTGCCTATTTGGTCAGAGTATACATTGGCATTCAATGCAAAATTTCTGGGTAATAAATATTGAACAGAGGCACCCCATCCGTTGGTATTTACATTACCCGGTGTATTTACTGAAATGCTGTAAATGGTTCTTGTAGCAGCCGCATTGCCGGATGAACCATTTGGATTTAAGCCCAACAAGCCCAAGGGCGAACCATTTTGCGATTGAACAACAGTAACGCCACCCAAAAAGTCTTTATAATTTGCCCAGTAAGCATATACATCAATCAACAATTTTTGGGCAATCAGACCTTTATAACCCACTTCGAATGAGTTGGAAGACTCAGGTTTAAATTTGCCGAAGTTTTGCACTTGCAACAAACCGGGATTAGGACTGCCATTGAGTACCGATGCTCCAAATGCCTGCACACTGGCCAAAGTGTAAGAAGGATTATTATTAAAATTGTAGTAATTACGTAATTGTGGCAAGCCGCCCATTAAACGAATTCCGCCACTCACCAATAAGTTAATCCATTGATTTTGTGTAGAAGGGAAACGATAGGCGTTTTGATAAGAAAAACGCAGGTTATGGTTTTTAGCTAATTTTACCACTGCTGAAAAACGAGGGGTAAACTTTCCATCAAAATTTGAATTTTTATCGTACCTGCCGGAAGCGGTTAATTTTAAAACATCATTAAATAATTGCTGCGAAAGTTGAGCATAGGCTCCCACTTCATTTATATAAATTTTACCTGCAGTATCTGCAAACAAAGTTCCCTGTGAGTTTAATGCATATTGTTTCCAATTGCCGCCTATCAATAAATCGGTTTTAGTTTTTTCTAACCCTAATGCAGGGGATAAATTGTATTGACCTTCTATCATATACAATGCAGTTTTATCTACGAAAAGTGCACCACCTTTAGAAATAGGGGTTTGTACAATTTTTTGAAACAAGGGGTTATTATAAATAGCGCCGTTCGGCCTTCCTGAAGCAGCGTCGGTAGCAGAACGGGCATACACTTCAGCAGCAGCATCGCTTAAACCAGCGCCACCTAATGAAGCAGGTAAACGCGATTTAATATAATTCTGCGTATACTGGGAAAACCAGCCGGTGGCACCACCGCTGGGTAATAAAGCCTCATTAAACAAACGGGCAGCAATGGTTGAATTGTAAGAATCACCGGCATTTTCCTGCGTAGTATAAGCTCTTAAAAACCAGTTTTTGTTTTTCAATTCAATTTTATACTGACCCATTTTTAAATTTTTCAGTGCATAACGGTCAGAACCCGTATACACAGTACTACCTGTGCCCCAGTTGCCATCAAAAATTAAATCAGTTCGGCTACTGATTTTATAAACCGCTTCACCTGAAATTTTAAAGTTGTAGGTAGTAGGTGCAATCACATATTTTTCATCAAATCCGGTTCTGGATATATTCTGATTGGCCGGAATAGTTGAAACAATACCATTAATGATTGAACTGGGAACACCCTGAGCAATAAATCCCTGCCCTACCTGTTGCGCCAGCGAATTAAAAGTAATACCGCCAGCACTTACTAAGTTTGTTTCATCACCATATACATTTACACCATCATAAGCAGGGTCAGAATCTCTGGTACCCGGTATTACTTGCCCATTGGGCGTTCCGGTAGTACGAGAATAATCTCTTTTATCATTGGCCAGCCAGTCTTGTGCCTGTACATATTGTGAAGCTATTTTAAAAGCAAACTTGTCTGATACTTTTTTGGCCCAACGTACACTCCAGTCATAAAATGGAGCAGCATTGCGTTGGTAATTATCTACATGGTTTACACCCTGTTTAATTTGAAAACTTAATCCTTGATATTTGAATGGATCTTTACTATTAATTAAAACAGTTCCATTCATACCACCGGGGCCATACAATGCAGAAGAAGCACCTGGCAACAGTTCTATACTTTCTACATCTAATTCAGTTAATCCAATTACACCACCTACCGGAAAATTTAAGCCAGGGGCCTGGTTATCCATACCATCCACAATTTGATTCAATCTTAAATTTCCATTAACATTGAATCCACGGGTACCTACCGATTTAAATGTTAAACTGGAAGCTACCACATCTACCCCATTTAAAGTTCCGATAATATCATAATAGTTAGAAGAAGGAGCAGAACGAATGGTAGCAGCACTTACCCTTTCAATAGTTACCGGCGATTCAATAATTTTTTCAGGAACACGAGAGGCAGCTACTACCACTTCATCACCTAAAATATAGTGTGGCTGAAGGCTCACTTCAATAGGTGTTCCGTTAAATGTTACTTCTTTATTAGAGAAACCAACAGAAGAGATAACCAATGTAAATGGCGGTTTTTGTGCGGTAGTAAATTTAAAATAACCTTTTTCATCGGTATAGGCACCAGTTGAACCTCCCTTAATAGTTACTGAAACAGATGATACAGTTTCATTGTTACTTGCATTTTTAATAACGCCACTAACAGTGGTAGCTTCTTGTGCATGGGCTGTTACATAAAACAATGAAACAGTAATGCAAAAAGAAACCATTAACATTAATTTTCTCATACGGCAGTTTTTGTTTAACAGCAATTTAGAAAATAGTTGGCTGAATAAAAAAAATATTAAAAAATACTTGAAAAATACTTTTATGTAATCGTTCAAAAAAATTATCCGAAAGAAAAAAAACGAAAAAAGCGCCTGTATATTATTTTGCAAGAGTATTTTTGATGCATGGCAATGTATCAATTTCCCCAACAAACCAATTTTTACAAGGGTAAAGTAAGAGATGTATATAGTATTGGCCAAGATATACTGGTAATGGTGGCCAGTAACCGAATTTCGGCTTTTGATGTAATACTACCCAAGCCCATTCCATTTAAAGGTCAGGTACTGAATCAGATTGCTGCTTATATGTTGCAGGCTACCCAAGATATTTGCAAAAACTGGTTATTAAGTGTACCTGCGCCTAATGTAAGTATTGGAAAAAAATGCGAACCGTTTAAAATAGAAATGGTGATAAGGGGTAATTTAACCGGACATGCCTGGCGTACCTATCAATCGGGCAAAAGAACATTATGCGGTGTGGCATTACCCGAGGGGATGCAGGAAAATGATTTTTTTCCGTCACCCATTATAACACCCTCTACCAAAGCTGCAGAAGGGCATGATGAAGATATTGCAAAAGAAGCCATAATTGCAGGCGGACTGGCCAGTGAAAAAGATTGGGCACAATTAGAAACATGCGCATTAGCGCTTTTTGAAAGGGGAAAACAACTGGCTGCACAACGGGGGCTGATTTTAGTAGATACCAAATATGAGTTTGGGAAAATTGGAGATGAAATTTATTTAATGGATGAAATTCATACACCAGATAGTTCAAGATATTTTTATGCAGAAGGATTTGAGGAGCGCCAGCAAAAAGGCGAAAAACAAAAACAATTGAGTAAAGAATTTGTAAGAGAATGGTTAATTACCCATCATTTCATGGGGAAAGCAGGAGAAGTTGTTCCGGAAATGACGGATGAATGGATTCAAACCATATCAAACCGATATATTGAATTATACGAAAAACTGATTGGAGAAAAATTTGTTCCACAATCTCTTTCTGATGAAATTACTTTTGAAAAAACAATGGAAGCATTAAAAATATTAGGCGTTTATCACTAAACGCCATTTATTTCATTCAATCTGGGCCTTAAACGGGCTTTAGATTTGTGGAATATATTTTGACCTTTATCTATTCCCTTTCTAATTTGCTTTTGCCTTTCAACAGGTAAATGAATGGTTTCTGCACAGGCCTCACTGCAACAACCATTGTATTTTGTGGCACATTCATCGCACTGTATAAACAAAAGGTGGCAACCATCATTTTTACAGTTGGTATGGGTATCGCAGGGGTTTCCGCATTGGTGGCAATGCGCAATTACATCGGGTGTAATTCTTTCACCCAGCCTGTTATCGAACACAAAGTTTTTACCTTTAAAATAACTTTCTAACCCCAATTGTTGGGTCTGGCGGGCATAATTAATAATTCCACCTTCCAAATGATATACATTTTTAAAGCCCTTATGCAACATATATGCACTGGCTTTTTCACAACGAATACCACCTGTACAATACATGATGATGTTTTTGTCTTCATTACCTTTCATCATTTCCACTGCCATGGGCAATTGTTCGCGAAAAGTATCTGAAGGCACTTCTAATGCTTTTACAAAATGGCCCACTTCATATTCGTAATGGTTACGCATATCAATTACAATGGTATTGGGGTCAGTCAGTAACCGGTTCATGGTAATGGCGTCTACATACTTCCCTTTTTGATACATATTAAAATCGGGATCATTAATACCGTCTGCCACTATTTTTTCACGCACCTTAACTTTTAATACCCAAAAACTTTTCCCATCATCATCCACGGCAATATTAATTCGTAAGCCATTTAAAGGTTCAATACTGTATAAAAATGTTTTGAATGCTTCAAAATTAGATTCGGGCACACTGGCTTGTGCATTAATACCTTCTTTGGCAATATAAATTCTGCCAAACACTTTCAGCGCATGCAAATGCTTATACAGGTAATCTCGAAAAGCCAGTGGATTGGATACTTCAAAATACTGATAGAAACTTACAGTAATGCGGGGTTCTTTTTCTTCCATGAGGCGCTTTTTCAACTCCTCATTATTAATACGATTGTGTAACAATGCCATAAAGAAATTACATTTCAGACTTTTTACGCAAAGGCAAAAGTTCCATGATTAAATATGGACCCACTTGCAGGGTGGGCAAAATATCGGTGCGAAAATACTTATTTTATGATTGTAACAAAAAAGGCCTTTCTTTTTAAACCAATCAATTTGACCTTTTTCTGATTAAACTGCCGGTTAATGCAGCCATTCCAGCTACCAATCCGCCTATGAATGCAGTTAGCAATATAATTGCCATGGAAGAACCTCTCAATGGTAATATTTGGGCTACTTTTTGCGAAAGAATATGGTGATTGGCATTGTCCATTAACAATGCCATGATTCCCCACAATAAAAATAAAGCAATAAATCCCGACAAAAATGCTTTATATGGTTTTTGATGTATGGCCAATGCAACTGCCAATGCACAGATAGCAAAACTATACCAGGGGAATACTGCATATAACCCAAATGAGTAACTTAAAAAAGCAGTGATGATAACAGATATTACAAACTTCATATTTTTAATTTTATAAATGTTTTTTTTAGCAATTGAATAATGCAAAGTTATCCTCCAACAGATGTTTTATCCATTTTTCACTTCCAAATGCCATTTCATATCAGCACTTGTTGCAGCCATACTTTTCGTTAAAAACAATAGCGGATAATATTTACCGGCTGCCCATGTATCAATAAAATTATCATAATATTTACTGCCCGGATTACCACTTTGCCCGCCAGGATAAACTCCATAAGCTTCTGTTTTATCCGTTAATTGTACAATCATTCGCCAACTGGGCCCATGATTGGATGTGGTGGCATTAATAATGTTTGTTCCACCTCCTATTGGCACATGCAACCTGCTCAGTGCAGGAATTTTTAATAAATGACCAATGTAGGTGTCCTTATATTTTCCCCAGTTTAACTTACCCATTTTTTCTAAATTTTCTAGTGCTGCACAGGCCTGTTTACATGCATTTTGTACAATGGTGGGCATATTTTCTTTCACATCTTTTGTTCTAATATCATCAGCAAACAGGTAATTCGTGTCTTTAATCATTGCCTCCACTAAGGTTGCTTGCTCCGGCCACATGTACGGCAAGCCGGTACTGTTCAATTCATCAGCATAAATATCTACAAAAACACTATCCCAAAAACATTCAAAAATAGTAGGAGCTGTTGCATCATAATCACTTACCAAATTCCATTCTTTCAATTTATCCATATAACGCTTTTCTGTTGGGCTTAATGCGGTTTCATCTAAATATTTAAACAATGCGGGTCTGGCCATTTCGGCAAATACATTGTAATTATTGGTTTGCATTTTCATCATATCTTCGGGTGTAATATTATTCATACCTGCTAAAAACCGATTGATGATGAGCCCTCTGTAAATAGGGAAATTTCCAGATCTGCCTAAATAATATGGATAAGTTGTATCTACAACCATTTGATTGGCGCTGCTTACAAAACCACGTGCCGGGTTATACATCAGCGGGTTTTCTTTATTGGGTATAATTCCCTGCCACATATAAGCGCTATCTGTACCCGGCATCACAAACTCGCCCTGGTGTTTCCACTTGGCTACAAAAGCTCCCTGCTGCTTAATGGCAATATCTCCATTTATACAGGCAAATACAAAATTTTGCCCTGGACATTCAAAATAATTAACGGCATTGCTGTAATCGGTATAGTTTTTAGCTCTGTTTAAATAATAAAAAGTAGCCAATTCATTACTACCATCATGCGCTTTCCAACGTACGGCATAGTAACGGCCATCTTTATTTTTACTCTGATAATTTTTATCATACATTACCGGTCCAAATACAGTCATGGCTAATGTTTCCACATCATCGGGACCATCTTTTACTTTAATCACCTCTTTCCGTATCTCAGCTTTTTCCCATGCGTTATTGAACCAATACTCTTGCATGGTGCTGTCTTTAAACTGCATTTCATAAAAATCTTTCACATCTCTGCCTGCATTGGTTACCCCCCAGGCACAACTGTCATTAAACCCTATAATTACACAAGGTGCACCAGGAAATGTTGCACCATACGTATTTTGTGTTGGGGTGCTAATTTGCACTTCATACCAAAGAGAAGGAAGATTTAAACCCAAATGTGGGTCGTTACACAAAATAGGCCTTCCACTTTTTGTTTTACTGCCACTAACTGCCCAGTTATTGCTGCCATTATTTTTATTGGGGATAACAGGTGGAATGGCAGTGGAGGTGCCCCCGGAAATTCCGTAGTACACAGAATCTACATTCACAGGTATTTTGGGTACAATAGAAGGTTTTTCAAAAGTGGTACCAATAGGTAAAATAGGATCTAATGAATCGGCCCTGTCGGGAAATAATTTTTGAAACATAATGTATCCTAACAGGTTTTTGGTATTGGTCATTAATAAATCATCGTCGCCCTGCCCGGTTAAATCATACGACATAAATTTTAAAAACAATGCCGAACGCAAATTGGTCCAGGGTTCAGGTGTAGCATTTAACAATTTAAATTCTAAAGGAATTTGATTGGGTTTTAAATGAGCTATATAGGCATTTACACCTGCTGTATAAGCATCCATGGCTGATTTTACTGCCGGGTCTGCTTCCATAACTTTTAACGAATTTTCGGCAGCATATACCATTCCTAATCTCCTGAAATATTTATCAATTGCCAGCCCGTCTTTTCCAATTAATTCGCTTAATCTTCCTCCGGCCACGTTGGTCTCAAATTCCATTTGAAACAAACGAAACTTCGCATGCAAATAGCCTTGCAAAAAATATGCATCTGCATCATTGCCGGCATAAATATGAGGTACTAAACGATTGTCAAAATAAACATCTGCTTTGCCTTTTAATCCACTTAAAACAATTTCTCCACCAAAATCAGTATTATCAGGTTCTGCATTTTGCCAAAATCCTTGTTGAGGAGATAAAAAATAACCTAGTCTTGGTGTTTTTGAATTACCAACCGGCAACTGAATATTGAGTACTACAATTAAAGCAATGGTGAGCAGTGCAGCTAAGCCCATGTAAACATATTTCATAGACAAGTTTTATAAAAGTTCAGGGTATTGGCAGTGTTCAAACCTATTGTTTTCAGCAATACTTGTACAACAAAAAAATCATTGAAAACAATTTCAGGTTTTATTCAGCATTGAAAATAATAATTTTTTGCATACATTCATTTTTTTTATTTCAACAATTGTTGATTTTATGTGGAAGCGAGCAGGTGTAATAAATTTTGCAGTTCGTTTTTGGTATTGAAAGCATGCAAAATAATGCGCAGCCTTTCTGCATTTTTGGGCACTGTTGGATAAAGAATAGGCCGTACTGCAAACCCGTTATTTTGTAAGGTTGTAGCTACCTGAATTACATTTTCATTGCCGGGTATTATCAAACCCTGAATAGGTGTATCTGAAATCAACTTTTGAAATGGAAGTTTTGCCTGTTGAAACTGTTGAATATGCTGCTGTAATACCTGCCGTTCAGTGTGCATTCCAGGAAATATTTGATAGGACTTGATTACTGCTTTAATGGCCAATGGCGGAAGTGCTGTTGTGTAAATAAAGGGTCTGGAAAAATTAACTAAATATGCTTTCAATCGTTCAGAACCCAATACTGCTGCACCCTGACAGCCCACCGCTTTTCCAAAAGTATGGATACGGGCAAAAATAGCTTCCTGTAATTGATCGTGTTGGGTAAGTCCTGCTCCATTTTTCCCAATTATTCCTGTGGCATGTGCTTCATCTACAATAAGGTGTGCACCATATTTTTGGGCAAGTAAAACCAAATCAGGCAACGGACACCTGTCTCCATCCATACTAAAAACCGTTTCGGTTACAATAAAAATATGACCCTTTGCCAGTTTTAACTTTTCTTCCAAATGCATAAGATCATTATGCCGGAATGAAAAACTTTGTGCAAAAGATAAACGAAGGCCTTCCCGTATAGAGGCGTGTGATAAAGCATCGTATAAAATGGTATCGCCTTTTTGAGGTATGGCAGAAAGCAAACCTACATTGGCGTCATAACCCGAATTGAAAATGAGCGCAGCAGGTGTTTGGTGAAATGTTGCTATGGTGCTTTCTGCCGCTTCAATCAATGCATAATTGCCCGACAATAATCTGGAACCTGTTGCACCTGCGGCATAAATATGCACATCTTCGGATGTAAGCAGCCGTTGTTGGGCTATTCCCAAATAATCGTTTGAAAAAAAATCTATTTTATTGTCCGATGTTTGTAAAGAGCGATAGCTTCTTTGCAATTTTCGGTCGTTCAATTTATCGTCAAGAAATTCATCGTGGTACATGTTTCAAAACTACATAAATACAATTGTATTGTGCAGCCTGCAACTTAAACAGCAGCAATTGATATTTTTGCAGTGCTTAAGTGTTTTTATGAATTTATCTGCAGATGTAAAATCAATTTTAAACTTACCTTTAGCCACAGATCCACGCTGGGTAAATCTGGCAGCAATCAGCATCGGTGGTATTTTAACCGATCATGCTTATTGCGAGCAAAAAGCAGCCATTTCCTGTATTTCACTCATTCAGCATTATTCTTCAAAAAAAGAAATTGTATACCGTTTATCGCCCATAGTAACCGAAGAATGGGGACATTTCAGATTAGTTTTACAAGAATTAGAACGAAGAAATTTACCGTTAGGTAACCAACGGAAAGACGTTTATGTAAATCAATTATTAGCCTTTCAACAAAAAGGAGGCCATGAAGATAGCCGTTTATTAGACAAGCTGTTAACCATGGCATTGATTGAAGCACGCAGTTGCGAACGTTTTAAAAGATTAAGCGAAGGCTTGGAAGATGCAGGCCTGCGTAATTTTTACCGTCGTTTTATGGCAAGTGAGGCAGGTCATTATACACTGTTTTTAGATTTAGCCAAACAATATACCACACCCGAAAAAGTGGAAAAACGTTGGCAACAATGGCTTGAACATGAAATGCTCGTTATGCAAAGCACTGCATTAAGAGGCGACAGAATACATTAAAAAATGAGTGCCCACAGTTTTAATTTTTACTGCCCTGCTGAAAATATTGCAATGTTTCTGCTAAAGGAAGAAATGGAAACTCGTTTAGTAACGATTGTGTAAGGGCGGCATATTTTTTTAAAAACGCCTGATGCTGCACCGATGAAGGATTGAATGGTGTATGCCTGCGTGCAATATTAATTTCATCAATCTTGTGTATCAATGCAATGGTATCTGCATTCATACATGCATTCATCAATTTAGCCCATACATATTCTGTTGCTGTATGGTTGGGGTGTACCAAATCTTCCGCATAAAACCGATAATCACGCAAATCATCTATTACAAGTTCATAGGCAGGAAAATAATACAATTTGGGGAGTTGTTCTGTTAAGTAATGCACTGCACTGATTAAAGCTGCTTTGCTGCGATTATTATTAACAGCACCTTCGCGTAAATGGCGCACCGGACTGATGGTGAAAATAATTTTTATATTTGGATTAAAAATGCCCAATCTATCCAGCATAGTACCCAACACGGTAATAATTTGTGTGGTATCCATTAATTTTTTTTGAAACCAACCGGCCGGTGCTTTATGATTATTGGCGGCAACGGTACCGGGTTTGCCATTGGCAGCCTGTTCCGTTAATGTGTACACCCAGGCAGAACCTAATGTAATTATAAGATAATCGGCATGCTTTAAAAAGGTATGCCCTGTTTGAATAGATGTATTTATTTTTTGAACAGCATCTTCCGGAGTAATGCCGGAATATCGGCTATGAAACTGCCAGCTATGCCATGTTTCATTAAAACAAAACAAATCGGATGTTGTATAAATTTTGTGTTGAATAATGTTTATAATGGCTTCCGCCACACTTACCGGATTAAACAGAATTCCATTTGGATTTTGCAGCACTGAAAAGCCACTATTACTTAATTTTTCACCTATTTTTTCAGTAAAACAAGAACCTATCAGCATTATTTTATGCCGATGATGAATGGGTTCATCTATTTTTTTAATATCGAATTCGGCGTGGAACTTCATGTTCAGATTTTTAATATGGAATAAAAACGCATCAAAAGCACATTAGCTGAATATTTCACCCGCTAATAATACACTATTTTCTAACGCATTTGCATTGAAATGAAACGACAATCCTTCCTTACTGAAGTAATCTATGATAGATAAGCTATCCATATTCCCGACCAGTTCATTTTGCGCCATGGGGCATCCGCCATACCCACGTAAAGCGCCATCAAAACGCATACAGCCTGCATGATAGGCGGCTGCTAATTTGGCGATACGATTATCGGGGCTTGCATGTAAATGTGCACCAAAAATAATGTGTGGATAAGCAGGAATTAATGCCTGAAATACTTCGCTAATTTGTATAGGCGCTGCCAGTCCAACCGTATCGGCCAGTGAGATGATGGTAATGTCTTTTTGTATCATTGCATCGGCCCATTGCAGTAATATTTCACTGTTATATACATCACCATAGGGATTGCCGAAACCCATGCTTAAATACACCACCAACTGTTTGTTGTTTTTGATACACAGTTCCTGAATGGTTTCAATGGTTTGCACACTTTCTTCCTGTGTACTGTTGGTATTGCGCATTTGGAATGTTGGCGAAACCGAAAAAGGAAAACCCAGATAAGTAATTTCATCAAACAAAACCGCTGCTTCAGCACCTCTTACATTGGCTACAATGGCCAATAGTTTTGTAATGCTATTGTTGAAATGAAGCCCCTTCAATACCTGAACCGTATCTGCCATTTGTGGGATGGCTTTGGGTGAAACAAAGCTGCCAAAATCAATGGTATGAAAGCCAACCTGCAAAAGTTGGTTGATATAGTTAATTTTTTTTTCGGTAGGTATGGGATGTGGCCAGCCCTGCATTGCATCTCGCGGACATTCAATCAATTGTATGGTTTTAACAGCAGATGGCATGGTAAACACATTCTAAAGTGAAAAAATAATGATTGTATATTATGAAAACTGTCGCTGTTTGAGTGCTTCATACAAAATAATACCTGTAGCTACTGAAACATTAAATGAATTAAAATTGCCGGCCATAGGTATTTTAAAAAAATAATCAGCAGCTTTTGCAAGATAAGCCTGCACCCCCTTTCCTTCTGCACCCATTATAACGCAGGTGGGTAAGGTAAAATTTAATTCAAATACATTTTTATCGGCACGCATTTCTGAAGTAAACACCTGAATACCATTTAAATGCAGTGTATCAATAGCTTTCAGCAAACTGTTTACTCTGCATACCTGTATCTGCTCTAATGCACCGGCACTGCTTTTTAAAGCTTCTTCATTGAGGGCGCCTACTCCTTTATCGGGTAGAATCAAAGCCTGCGCACCACAACACAATGCACTTCTTGCTATGGCGCCAATATTTCTTACATCGGTAATACCATCTAACATTACAAATAAAGGCACCGTTCCCTGTTGCACCACAAAGTTAATTACTTCCTGTAAATCCATATAAGGCACCAAAGCTGCAAAAGCAATTACGCCCTGATGATTGGCTTTGGATAAATAATTTAATTTTTCAACCGGAACCAGTTGAATGGGTATTTGATGTTGTTTGGATAGTTGCCGAATGTCAGCCACAGTTTCGCCGGATGCATTTTTTTGTAATAGTATTTTATCGATTGTCCTACCCTGTTCAATAGCTTCAATTAATGGTTGCCGCCCAATGATTAAGGTTGATGATGATTTACCCATGTTGCAAAATTATTGGTTTCCATTTTCCCTGCATCCACAATAATTGCAGTTTCTGCAAAGCCAGTACCGATAATGCATCAGTAATAGTTCCGTTTTCAACCATTTCAAATGCCTGTTGAAGTGCTACTTTTTTTACTGCCAGCTGTTCTGTTTCTTCGGGAGCAGATTTATATTTTGATAATCCGGTTGCTACAAAAAATTCACTCGCTTCATCGGTTACCGAATTGGAAAGAAATGCTGCTCCTAAATATTCCCATTTTTCTGCCTGTAACCCTGTTTCTTCCATCAATTCGCGCTTAGCAGCACTTAAAGCTGTTTCATTTTCAGGGCAACCACCTTCCGGAATTTCCCAACTATATTGTTGAATGGTGAACCTATATTGGCCTACCAGATATGTATGCAGCGTTTCATCTATTGGAATAACGCCAACAGCTTTATTTTTAAAATGTACTTTTCCATATATCCCCTCTTTACCGGATGGGTTGATTACCTTGTAATGATTGAGCTGTATCCAGGCATTTTGATATACTTCCTGTTCATCTAAAATTATCCACGGATTGACTTCCCTGTTTGCAGACATACAAATTATTTTGGTTAAAACTACTGCATTGAACAGAAAAAAGGCCATCTTTTCAGACAGCCCTTTTTTGTTCAATAAAAAATTAACTTACAGCTATTTAATGCCAAAAGCTTTTTTCACTTTTGGAACATAATCTAATTTTTCCCAGGTAAACAATTCAACTTTTACTTTTTTTACTTTACCATCGGGTGTTTTAAACTCTTTGGTTACCACTTCATTTTTGCGGCCCATGTGTCCATATGCTGCCGTTTCACTATAAATTGGATTACGCAATTTTAAACGTTGTTCAATAAAATAAGGACGCATATCAAAAATTTCAGTAACAATTTTACTGATTTCAGCATCACTCATGTTCACTTTAGCTGTGCCGTATGTATTTACATAAATGGAGGTGGGTTGTGCAACACCAATGGCATAAGAAACCTGTACCAGAATTTCATCGGCAACACCTGCAGCTACTAAATTTTTTGCAATATGACGGGTAGCATAGGCGGCTGACCGGTCTACTTTAGAAGGATCTTTTCCGCTAAATGCACCGCCACCATGTGCGCCTTTACCGCCATAAGTATCTACAATAATTTTTCTTCCGGTTAAACCGGTATCGCCATGAGGGCCGCCAATTACAAATTTTCCGGTGGGATTAATATGGTATGTTACCTGGTTGTTGAATAATTTGGCATACTTCTTATATTTCGATTTTACTCTCGGAATTAATATTTCAATAATATCTTTCCTGATTTTAGCCTGCATTTTTTCTTCTGTATCAAAATCATCGTGTTGTGTAGAAACCACAATGGTATCAATTCTAACAGGTTTATTATTGTCATCATACTCTAATGTTACCTGACTTTTTGCATCGGGACGCAGGTATTTAATTTGTTTGTTTTCTCTACGCAAGGCGGCCAGCTCAATCAATATTTTTTGTGCCAAATCTAATGTAAGTGGCATGTAATCATCCGTTTCATTGGTAGCATACCCGAACATCATGCCCTGATCGCCGGCACCCTGTTCTTCTTTTTTCTTACGGTCAACACCTTGATTAATATCAGGTGATTGTTCGTGAATGGCAGATAAAACACCACAAGAGTGTGCTTCAAACATATATTCACTTTTGGTATATCCAATTTTGCGAATTACACCACGTGCAATTTCCTGAACATCTAAATAAGCTTTCGAACGAACTTCACCTGCCAATACTACCTGACCTGTAGTTACCAAAGTTTCGCAAGCTACTTTTGATTGTGGATCAAATGCAAGAAAATTATCGATTAATGCATCAGAAATCTGGTCGGCAACTTTATCAGGATGGCCTTCAGAAACACTTTCGGAGGTAAATAAATAAGACATGAATATTTGTTTTTATTGAAATGTAAGCAAAGATAATAGTATTGTTATAATGATAAATGGGTTGCTAAGACAACTGTATAATTTTTGATCAACGGTTATTTAGACAATTCCTGATAGAGTTCTATATACTCAGTTAAATCAGAATCCCATCCTTTAAAAGGAACAATGGTTTTGCCTTTCAGTTTTGTGATATCGTCCATTAGTTTTTTCTCTAATTGATCATCACCAATTGTAACGGCATCTGCAAAATGCGCACCACCTTTGAAAAGAGAAGTGTTGGTAGCGTCTTTAAAAAGTTCTAAATCTTTCTCTTTAATATTGGCATTAATCACTGCTTTCTTCACAAAATCGGCACTTAATTTTTCCTGAAATGTATTTTGCCCTACGGTAAAAACAACCTTACTGTTACTAAACACAGCCTCACGTTTGTAGGCAGTTTTAATATAGGCAGGCACCAAACCAGTCATCCAGCCGCTGCAATGAATAATATCGGGAGGCCAGCCAAATTTTTTTACCGTTTCAAGTGCTCCTTTACAAAAAAAGATACTTCTTAAGCCATTATCATCAAACCAGTTTTCTTCATCATCATGAAAAATTTGTTTGCGTTTAAAGAAATCTTCATTTTCTAAAAAATAAACCTGTAAGCGGGCATTCGGTAAAGAAGCTACCTTAATTTGAAGCGGATAATCATCATCATCAATCGAAACATTAATTCCCGATAAACGCACTACTTCATGTAATCGATGCCGGCGTTCATTAATAACACCAAAACGGGGCATAATACAACGCACTTCTAAACCACTGTCATTGCTCTTTATTGCAAGTTTGTTTACAATTTCTGCAAACTCTGTCAACTCTAAATAAGGCGACATTTCGGTTGCAATAAATAAAATTCTTTTCTTTGACATCTACTAAGCCAATTTAAGTGAGGCGAAAAATAAGGGTGCAAAGTTAATTAAAATACACCAAATAGGTGATAAAAGCATATTTATAGAAAATAATATCGGCAAAATATGGTCATTTGTAAAAGTATTATAGCACTGCAGGAGATGATTCAATCTCAGAAAAAGGCCAATGCCTCAATTGGGTTTGTGCCCACTATGGGGGCTTTGCATAAGGGCCATATTGCGCTGGTTGAAGCAGCCAAACAAGCCAACAATTTTACTATTTGCAGCATTTTTGTAAACCCAACGCAATTCAATAATCCGGAAGATTTTGAAAAATACCCCATTTCAATTGAAGCCGATATTGCTTTATTAATAACCCACCAGTGTGATGTTTTGTTTTTGCCTTCAGTTTCAGAAATGTACCCCAATGGGCCAAAGCTGATTACCCCATACCCTTTAGGAACCTTAGAAACCATTTTAGAAGGCAAGTACCGTCCAGGCCATTTTCAGGGCGTTTGTCAAATAGTTGACCGGTTATTAACCATTATTCAGCCGCATCAACTGTACATGGGAAGTAAAGATTACCAACAATGCATAGTAATAAATCGTTTATTACAATTAAACCCGGCATTTTTGAAAATACAATTGCACCTGCAACCCACTATTCGTGAACAAAGCGGACTGGCCATGAGTTCCAGAAACAGGCGGCTTTCGGCAGAAAATTTGATAAAAGCAGCTGCTCTGTACCAAAGCCTTGTATTTATTCAGTCTAATATACAACAATTTACAATAGCTGAATTAGTGGAACAGGCAACCCAAATGCTGTTGAAAGCTGGGTTTGAAAAAGTTGATTACATTAGCATAGCAGATGCTGCTACACTTGCCCCAATATCAACCACGAAACCTGCCAACCGAACCATTGTACTGGCAGCCGCATATATACAAGGCGTTCGGTTAATTGACAATTTGATGATTAACTAAATAAAAGGAAACTTGTTATAATCCTATCATCTTTTACATTTGCGCCCATTATGCTGATAGAAATATTAAAATCAAAAGTTCACCGTGCGGTAATTACCGAGGCAAATTTGAATTATGTTGGCAGTTTAACCTTAGATGAAGATTTAATGGATGCTGCCAATATGATTGAAAATGAGAAAATACAGGTGGTGAACGTAAATAATGGTGAACGTTTAGAAACCTATTTAATTAAAGGGCAACGAGGTTCAGGCGTGGTCTGTTTAAACGGGCCGGCTGCTAGAAAAGCTGCTGTTGGAGATATTATTGTAATCATGTCATATGCACACATGGATTTTGACGCTGCCAAAACTTTTAAACCAATTGTAGTTTTTCCAAAACCGGGAAATAAATTATAATTAACACAGGCTTCTGTAAATTGCAGTAGAATTTTCCTGCATGAAAAGAAAACTGAAAGTATTTGTAAAATATCTTTTTTTCCTGGGGCTGGGTATATTTTTGGTTTGGTGGAGTCTTCATCAAATACCTGCTAATCAGTGGGGAGAGTTTACCGGCGCTTTAACCCATGCAAAATATATACTATTCATTCCGGTATTTTTCATACTTACATTAAGCCATATTCTCAGAGCGCTGCGCTGGAAAATATTGATGCAACCCATGGGCTATAAACCATCTGTCATCAATACTTATTTTGCTGTAATGATAGGTTATCTGGCAAATTTGGCCGTACCCCGACTGGGTGAAGTATTAAAGTGTACATTGCTGGCACGCTATGAAAAAGTACCCGCCGAAAAATTAGTTGGCACTATTGTAGCCGAAAGGGCGTTTGATGTACTATCGCTTGGAATTGTTTTCCTGCTGGCGCTGCTAACCCAATATGAAATTATAGGCGACTATGCCATCCAGTTATTCAAAGAAACCTTTCAATCAAAATCGGGAGGAATTTCGGTGCGGAAAATGGCCATTGCAATGGGTATTTTGCTGATTATCATTGTAATCATCAGGCATTGGTTTAACCGTTTTGCGCATTTAAAACTGGTAATTCAATTAAAAAAAATTATACGTGGCATTTGGGAAGGATTAAGCAGTATTAAAGATATTCAGCAAAAAGGCTTATTCATTTTTTATTCTTTTGGCATTTGGTTATTATACTTGTTGGGCACCTGGGTTGGTTTTTATGCTACCGTTGGTACCAACGGTTTAGGCATTCCTGTAGCTTTTTCTGCATTAGCTTTTGCAAGTATTGGTATGATTGTAACACCCGGCGGCATTGGAGCCTATGCTTATTTAATGGCAATGGTTTTAGAAAAAAACGGAATAGCTTTTGGAATTGGTTATGCCAATGGAACATTACAATGGTTTGCACAATTTATTATTATATTAATTTGGGGATTTGTTTGTTTGGGATTATTACCCTGGTATAATAAAAAAAGAATGGTGCCAACATCACAGGCTTCATAACAAATTGAATGAATTTTTATATAGGAAATGTATGCGGTACACACAAGCTATTCAACAAAAAATAATGCCTTTAGCAACCCTTAAAGCCATTAGAACAGGCTGGAAAATGCGCAATAAAACGGTTGCTTTTACCAATGGCTGTTTTGATATTTTACATGAAGGGCATATTGCCTCACTATCAAAAGCTGCTGAAGAAGCAGATTTTTTGATAGTGGGTGTAAATAGTGATGCCAGTACCAAACGCTTAAAAGGTGCAGAGCGCCCAATTAACCATGAACATAGCCGTGTACTATTACTTGCCTCTTTATTAATGGTGGATGCTGTAGTTATTTTTGAGGAAGATACCCCGTTAGAATTAATTAAATCACTGGAACCGGATGTATTGGTAAAGGGTGGAGATTATACAATTGAAACTATTGTAGGCGCAAAAGAAGTTTTAGCCAATCATGGTCGTGTAGTCATTAATCCGATAATTGAAGGTTTTTCTACCACTGGCATTCTTCAAAAAATAAGGCAACTTGGTTAGTCGAAAATATTTTCACCAAACTTCCTTATAACTCAACTCTGTATTGAATTACAGACGATTTTACCAACTATTTTTCAGTATTATACCTATAAAACCAAAGCCCCTTTCGGGGCTTTTGAGTTTATTGAAATGCTTCTTTTACTCTTTCAAAAAATGATTTATCATTTTTACCGGGCTGCGGTTTAAAATTGGGGCTATGGCTTAATTTTTCCAAAATTTCCTTTTCTTCCGCCGAAACTGTTTGAGGTGTCCAGATATTGACATGAATCAATTGATCACCTTTAGCATAACCCTGTACTTCGGGGAAGCCTTTCCCTTTTAAACGAAATATTTTCCCGCTTTGTGTACCGGGCGGTATCTTAATTTTAGCTTTTCCATCAATAGTAGGTACTTCTACCTGTGTACCAAAAACGGCTTCCGGAATAGAAATATGCAAATCGAATGCTACATTTAACCCATCACGTTGTAAATCAGAATGAGCTTCTTCTTCAATCTGAATGAGTAAATCGCCAGGCATACCTCCTCGTTCTCCTGCATTGCCCTTTCCACTCATGCTCAATTGCATACCTTCCTGCACGCCGGCAGGTACATCAATTGAAATGGTTTCTTCGCCATATACTCTTCCCTCACCTTTACAGGCAGTACACTTATTGGTGACAGCACTACCCTCACCATTACAGGTAGGGCAGGTGGTTACTGTTTGCATTTGTCCTAAAAAAGTATTGGTAACCTTCCGCACCTGTCCGGAGCCACCACAAGTACCACAGGTTTGTATGCTGTTTTTATCTTTTGCACCATTGCCTCCACAGGTAGAACAAACAATGTATTTTTTTACTTTTACCTGTTTATTAACTCCTTTGGCAATTTCTTCAAAAGTTAGTTTAATTTTTATCCGAAGATTACTACCTCTTTGTCCGGTTGGTCTTCTGCCACTGTTACCGCGTCTGGAACCTCCGCCGCCAAAAAAACTGCCAAATACATCATCTCCAAATATATCGCCAAAATGGCTAAAGATATCTTCCATATTTTGGGCACCACCAAAACCACTGCTTCCCGGGCCAAAAGCCTGATGGCCATAACGGTCGTAGCGGGCACGTTTATCCGGATCACTTAACACTTCATAGGCTTCTGCTGCTTCTTTAAATTTTTCTTCCGCCGCTTTATCGCCAGGATTTCTGTCCGGATGGTATTGCATTGCTACTTTGCGGTACGACTTTTTTATTTCTTCAGCAGTAGCAGTTTTAGAAACACTTAGGATTTCGTAATAATCTCTTTTTGACATATAGAATTTTTCTTGTGATTGTGGTAGTAGACACTACATATTATTTTCCAACAATTACTTTCGCAAAACGTATCAGTTTGTCATTCAAATAATAGCCTTTTTGTACCTCATCTAATACTTTACCTTTTAAACTTTCATTCGGAGCAGGAATTTCGGTAATAGCCTCATGTTTTTCAATATCAAAATCAGTTTGCATGCTGTCCATTACTTTTAACCCCTTGTTTTGCAGCACATTTCTTAGTTTATTAAAAACTAATTGAATACCTTCTTTTTGCAGGGCAATATCATCTGTGCTGTTCAATTGTTTCTCGGCCCTGTCACAATCATCCAATACATCCAATAAAGATACAATCACTTCTTTTCCGGCTGTTTGTTGCAATTCCAAACGTTCTTTCGCTGTTCTACGCTTAAAATTTTCGAATTCAGCCAATAAACGTAAATATTTATCCTTTTGTTCCTGTATTTCGGCTTCTAATTTTTCTATTTCCCCCTGTTCTGCCACGGGTTCTTTTAAATGTGCAGACCCGGCTGCATTTTCGTCAGTATTTAATGATAAATCACTCTCAGTAAGGTGTTTTTGGTGTTTGTCTTTTCCTTGCATAGTTTATATTTGAAGTGATTAAAGAAAGGCAATTTTTTTGCCAATAAGCCTGAATCAGTAAAATTGGCAGGTGTTGCGCTTATTTTTGCAAAATGACAAAGGTTTTTTTAAACAAAAAAATGAATCCCCGAATTGCCGGTGGCCATCCATGGATATTTGGGAATGAATTACAACCTATTCCCGAACACATTACACCAGGCGATTTGGTTGAAGTATACAGCAATGATAAAAAATTGATTGGAATTGGCTATTACAATCCAAAATCGCAGATCACGGTTCGGCTGTTAACAAGAAAAAAGGAAAAAATAGATGAAGACTTTTTTTACAATAGAATAATGTTGGCCTGGCAATACCGGCAAAAATTAGGCTACCGGGAAAATTGCCGGTTGGTTTTTGGTGAGGCCGATGGTTTGCCCGCTCTGATTATTGATAAGTTTAATGCTTATTTTGTTATTCAAACATTGGCATTGGGTATTGACCGATGGAAACCTGCCATTATAGCTGCGTTGGAACAAATATTTCATCCTAAAGGAATTTATGAACGCAATGACGTGCCAGTAAGGGAACTGGAGGGTTTACCACAGCAAAAAGGGTTTTTATCGGCTGCATTTCCCACCAATATTCTATTGAATGAAAACGGGTTACAATTTTATGTGGATATAGAAAACGGACAAAAAACCGGTTATTTTTTAGACCAGCAACACAACCGGAATGCAATTGAACCCATTGTAAAAAATGCAAATGTTTTAGGCGCTTTTACTTATATCGGCACATTCGAAATTCATGCTGCACATTTTGGTGCCAAAAAAGTAAAAGGAATTGATAGTAGCGAACAGGCAGTGCAGCAAGCCAATAAAAATGCGGCTTTAAACGGATTAGAAAACATTTGCCGGTTTGAAGTAGCCAATGCATTTGATGTGCTGAAACAATGGGCCAAAGAAGAACAGAAATATGATGTAGTAATGTTAGACCCGCCTGCATTTACCAAAAGCAGGAGCAATATTCAAAATGCATTAAACGGATACAAGGAAATTAATTTACGCGGCATAAAATTAGTAGAAAACGGCGGTTTTTTGGTTACCTCCAGTTGTACCAATTTAATAACACCACAGCAATTCTTAACCACCATTGAAATGGCTGCAAAGGATGCAAGAAAAAGAATACGACAGGTTTTGTTTCAAACACAATCCAATGACCATCCAATCATCCGGGGATTAGACAATACGGAATACCTGAAATTTTTAATTGTAGAAGTTCAAGACCAATAGCGCAATATTATTTTACTACCTGAAAGCGCCCGGATTGAACAATGATGCCGTTTTGATTGCGTAACTGATACACATACATGCCGCGGTAATAATCATCCAGCGGAACAGTAATTTTGGTACCATCCACCAAATAATCATTCATTTTTTTGCCAATAAAGCTGAATATATATAAAGTATAATTTTTATAATTCTGATTTCCTTCAAATTCAAAATTAATGAATGAAGTAGCAGGATTGGGGTAGACAGTTACCAATTTTACCTGATCAAAATTATCAGGGAAAACAGGTTTTTCAGGATGTGCATTGCCCGCAAAACATGTAAAAAACAATAAAATTGTAAAGCAAAGTTTTGTCATCAATCAACACTTAATTGCTTAGCTAAGTTACTGCATACCGGTGAACAAGAGAACCATTTTGGTAATTACTACAACAACTGTACAATTATATGAAGCAGGTTTGTAGAAAAAATAAGGGATTGTTAACGAAACAATCCCTTTTTAAAATGGCTACATTTATGCTGCCAGTATGTGTTGAATGGCTTCAAAATTAGGCAAATCGCCGGCATTTTCTAAAACTTCTGCATATTGAATAGTGCTATTGGCATCAATTAAAAATGCTGCTCTTTTACTAACACCTTTCATCCATCCAATAAATGAGTCATATATTGCACCATAAGCCGTTGAAACTTCTTTATTGAAATCGCTCAACAATTGAAAATTCAGGCCTTCTGCTTCTTTAAATTTTGCTAAAGTAAAAGGAGAATCTACTGAAATGCCCAATACTACTGCATCTGAATTATTATAAACTGCCATACCATCTCTAACTGCACATAATTCTTTGGTACAAACACCGGTAAAAGCCATTGGAAAAAATAACAAGATTACTTTTTTGCCTTTCAATGAACTTAATGTTACCTGATTTCTATCAGTATCATAAAGCGCAAAATCAGGTGCCTGCATTCCTTTTTGTAATTGCATAAAATTTATATTTTTTAATGTTTAGAATGAACTGAAGTTATAACAAGAAAATTTTGAAATTGTTCCATAACATATAAATATTATGGCAATATGAATATTATTGTTGCATAGCTTTCATTGCAGTTAAACAACTTTGTAAACTCTGCCGCCAGTTAGTCTGTTGCAGATGAAACACATGCAATATTTTTTTTATGTTCAATACACTATACATTGGCCGCTTTGCCGCAGTTGGATACGCAGATGATGGAATGGGATGTACAGTACAGGGCAATTGGGTTAATTGCTGTATAGCCTGTGCAAATTGAAACCATGAAATAGCACCTTCATTGGCATAATGATAAATTCCGGATGGGAAATAATTGAAAGATGCATTGCTTAATGGTTGCAAAATATCCAATACAGCTTTTGCAAGATCCGCAGCATAGGTTGGGCAGCCATATTGATCGTTTACCACGTTAATTTCAGTTCGTTCTTTCATTAAACGCAACATGGTTTTTACAAAATTATTGCCATACCTGCTATAAACCCACGATGTTCGAATAATGATTGATTTTTCACAATTTTTAAGCGCCAGTTGTTCACCCATGTATTTTGAATAACCATAATAGTTAACAGGTTGCGTAGCATCATCCGGCTTATAGGGTTTATTTTGTGTGCCATCGAAAACATAATCAGTTGAAAAACTAATGAAACCAGCATTCGTTGCAGCGCAGGCTTTGGCTAATGTATTCACAGCTTCTGCATTAATGGCATAGGCCTGTTGTTGTTCAGTTTCTGCTTTATCTACAGCTGTATAGGCGGCGCAGTTAATGCAAAACTGAGGCCTGTGTTGCTCAAAAAAATGGTAAACGAGATCAGGATTGGTGATATCCAATGTAGATTTATCTGTAAAAATAAACTGAAACAGCGCTTTATACTGAACAGCAAGTTGTTGCAGTTCACTGCCTAACTGACCATTTTTTCCGGTAACAAGTACAACTGGTAAATACATGAACGTAAATTAAAGTGACCAATATTTTCTGGAATAAATTTTGTTTGAATAAATTCCTTTGATATCTACAATCAATGCATGTGGTTGTGTAATAGAACTAAAATAATCATCAGTTAATAATAGATATTCTTTATGTGGCACAGCCACAATAACCACATCATAATCTTTCTCAACCGATGTTGTTAATCCAAATCCATATTCCTGCATCAGGGCATTGTGACTGGCTCTGGGGTCTGTTACATGCACCTGTATATTCAATTGCTGTAATGCAAATACCACATCAGCAATTTTGGCATTTCTGATATCTGATACATTTTCTTTAAAAGTAGCACCCATCACCAACACCTTCGCACTTTTCACCACATCAACAGCTACAATTAAGTGTTGTATAATTTTATCGGCAACATATTTTCCCATTCCATCATTAATCATTCTTGCAGCAGTAATAATTTGGGAATTATAGCCTAATCTGGCTGCTTTATAAGTAAGGTAATAGGGATCAACACCAATACAATGACCGCCCACTAACCCCGGTGAAAATGGCATAAAATTCCATTTTGTGGCTGCAGCAGCCAGTACGGCTTTGGTATCTAACTGCATTTTATCAAAAATCATCGACAATTCATTCATCAATCCAATATTCAAATCGCGTTGGGTATTCTCTATTATTTTGGCGGCTTCTGCGGTTTGAATATTCGGTACAATGTGAATACCTGCCTGCACTACTTCGCCATATAATGCAGCAACTTTTGAAGTGGCGTATTCATTACACCCTGCTACTACTTTTATCACTTGCTCCAGGGTATGTTGCGCATCACCTGGATTAATTCGTTCGGGAGAGTATCCATAAAAAAAATCAGTACCCGCTTTTAAGCCACTTACCTGTTCAATCAAAGGAATACAATCTTCCTCGGTACAACCGGGATAAACGGTGGATTCGAAAATAACAATATTACCGGGAGTAATAACGGTTCCCACACTTTTACAGGCATTGAGCAATGCTGTTAAATTAGGAATCCGTTCTCCATTTACAGGAGTAGGTACTGCAACAATATAATAATCAGCACCGGCAATATCTTTTAGCTGATCTGTAAATTGAATATCAATATCATTGAAAGCATCTGCATCAAATTCCTGATTTGGATCAATCTTATTTTGCAGTAATTGAATTTTATCAGCATTAATATCAAAGCCTATTACTGCTCTTTTTTTGGCAAATGCCAATGCAAGAGAAAGCCCCACATAGCCTAAGCCAATAATAGCTACTTTCTCTTTTTGCTGCATAATTTTTTTGTTGAATACAATTTAATGCTGAACAAATTCTTTTGGCTGCTTAAATAATTCTTCATGTGGTAAAGATTTAAAATAATTATAAGTGCGCTTCAAGCCCTCTGCTCTGTCAATAGTGGGTTGCCATCCTAAAATTTCTTTTGCTTTTGTAATATCGGGTTGCCTTTGCTTTGGATCATCTACAGGTAAGGGTTTGTACACTATTTTTACAGCGGCGCCGGTTAATTTCAATACTTCTTCTGCAAAATCTTTTAAACTGATTTCATTGGGATTGCCAATGTTTACCGGATAAGGATAATCACTTAACAACAATCTGTAAA
Organism: Hydrotalea sp. GW822-HT8A01; assembly: GCF_058798575.1. Lineage (NCBI taxonomy): Bacteria > Pseudomonadati > Bacteroidota > Chitinophagia > Chitinophagales > Chitinophagaceae > Hydrotalea > Hydrotalea sp. GW822-HT8A01. Next base: position 2,357,712 of record NZ_CM179506.1, on the reverse strand, counting down.
TTCCTTCAATTAAATCATCTACGTAACAAAAAGAGCGAGTCTGGCTTCCGTCACCAAATACGGTTAAATCTTCCCCACGCAAAGCCTGACCAATGAAAGCGGGTAATGCCCGGCCATCATTTAAACGCATACGAGGGCCATACGTATTGAAAATACGAACAATACGGGTTTCTAATCCATGATAGGTATGGTATGCCATGGTAATGGCTTCCTGAAATCTTTTGGCTTCATCATATACACCACGAGGACCGATTGGATTCACATTTCCCCAGTACGATTCATTTTGAGGGTGCACTAATGGGTCGCCGTATACTTCTGAAGTAGAAGCAATGAGCATTCTTGCTTTCTTTTCTTTTGCCAAACCCAAACAATTATGCGTTCCCAATGAGCCAACTTTTAAAGTTTGAATGGGTATTTTCAAATAATCGATGGGGCTGGCCGGAGAGGCAAAGTGAAGAATATAATCCAGCTTACCGGGTACATGTATAAATTTAGATATATCGTGATGATAAAATTCAAATTCGGGCAGTTTAAACAGGTGCTCAATATTGCGCAGATCGCCTGTAATCAGGTTATCCATACCAATAACATCATAGCCTTCTTTTATAAATCTGTCGCATAAATGCGAGCCTAAAAATCCGGCTGCTCCGGTAATGAGAATGCGTTTTTTTTCCATGTAATTGTTTTTATGGACGGCCAATACTTTCGTAATAAAAACCTTTATCCTGCATGATTTTTACTTCAAATAAATTTCTGCCATCAAATATAGTTTTCTGATTCATTCTTTTTACCATTTCGTCAAAATCGGGTGTTCTGAATTCATTCCACTCAGTAGCAATAATTAATGCATCTGCATTTTGCAGGGCTTCATACTGATCTTTTGCATAGTGAATACGATCGCCAATTTGCTGTTGCACATTGTGCATTGCTTCCGGATCAAAAGCTGTAATGGTAGCACCTTCGGCTAATAATACCTGAATGATATACAAAGCAGGTGCTTCACGAATATCATCTGTATTCGGTTTAAAAGCTAAACCCCACAATGCAAAATGCTTACCTGTCAGTTTGCCTGAAAAATAATTTTTTATTTTAGGAAGCAGGTGCAATTTTTGGTTTTCATTTACTGTTTCAACTGCTTTTAAAATTTTAAAATCGTATTGCACTTGTTCGGCAGATTTAATTAAGGCCTGCACATCTTTTGGAAAGCAACTGCCACCATAACCAATACCAGGAAATAAAAATCGTTTTCCAATGCGTTCGTCACTACCAATACCCCTGCGTACCATATCCACATCTGCTCCTAACTTTTCGCAGAGTTGTGCAATTTCATTCATGAATGATATTTTGGTTGCCAAAAAAGAATTGGCAGCATATTTTGTGAGCTCTGCACTTTTTTCATCCATAAATATAACGGGATTACCTTGCCGCACATACGGAGCATACAATTCACCCATTATTTTTCTGGCTCTTTCAGAAGTAGTACCAATCACTACCCTGTCTGGTTTCATAAAATCATCTACAGCAACACCTTCTCTTAAAAATTCAGGATTACTTACCACATCAAATTCACCCTTAAAATTTGCGGCAATGGCTGCTTTTACTTTATCGGCCGTTCCAACCGGAACGGTACTTTTATCAACTATTACTTTATAACCGTTTAATAATTTTCCTAACTGGTCTGCAACCCCTAAAATATATTTTAAGTCAGCAGAACCATCTTCCCCCGGCGGGGTAGGCAATGCCAGAAAAATGATTTGTGCATCTTTTATGCCTTCGGCAAGATGGGTAGTAAAATCTAACCGCTTTTCATTTAAGTTTCTGATGAAAATTTTTTCTAAACCCGGCTCATAAATGGTAATGGTGCCGGCAGCTAATTTTTGCACCTTTTTGGCATCTATATCAATACAAGTAACATGATTTCCGGTTTCAGCAAAACAGGTTCCGGAAACTAATCCAACATATCCGGTACCAACAACTGCTATCTTCATATATTATTTATTTAAAAAATTTAAAACATGCGTGGTAATATATCCTAATTGTTCTGCATCTAATTCTGTATGCATGGGCAGTGAAATTACCCGTTCGGTAAGCCAGTCAGTAACAGGCAACTGCACTTCCGGCAAACCAAATGTGCTGAACATTTTTTGTTTATGGCCGGGTACAGGATAATAGATCATGGAAGGAATTTTTTGTTCAGCCAAATAGGCATTCAAAGCATCTCTGTCAGCATTATTCAATACCAGCGTATATTGATGATAAACATGGTTTGAATACGATGCAATACCCGGCACAGTAATATTTGCATGGTTGGCAAATGCCTGGTTATAAAATGCAGCAGTCTGATTACGTGCGGCAATATATTCATCCAGGTGTTTTAATTTAACATCTAAAATAGCGGCCTGTATGGCATCTAATCTGGAATTACATCCTACCACATCATGATAATACCTAACCTTTTGACCATGATTAGCAATTATTCGCAGTTTGTCCGCCAATGTGTCATCGTTGGTAAACATAGCACCCCCATCACCATAAGCACCTAAATTTTTACTGGGATAAAAAGAGGTACATCCAATATGGCCAATGGTTCCTGTTTTTACAGTTGTACCATTTGAGAAGGTATAGTTACAACCAATGGCCTGCGCATTATCTTCCACAACAAATAAATGGTGTGCTTCTGCAATGGCCATAATTGCTTCCATATTCGCCGCCTGTCCGTATAAATGCACCGGCACAATTGCTTTGGTTTTTGGAGTAATGGATTTTTCAATAACATTGGGGTCAATACAAAATGTAACAGGATCCACATCAACAAACACCGGCTTTAAACGCAATAAAGCCACCACTTCAGTAGTTGCAATATAGGTAAAGGATGGAGTAATTATTTCATCGCCGGGTTGTAAACCCAATGCCATTAAAGCAATTTGTAACGCATCGGTACCATTGGCACAAGGAATGGTGTGTTTGGACCCCATATAGGTATTTAAAGAATGGGTAAACCTTTGAACAGCAGGCCCATTAATATATGCAGCACTCTCTAACACTTCCTGAATTCCTTCTTGTATAGCATCTTTAATTTTAAGATACTGGGTTTTGGTATCCACCATTTGAATTGGTTTCATGGGCTCAATTTAAGTGCGGCAAAAGTAAAACAAAATTATAATTGAAAACAGTTTTACATATTTCATGCCATAACTTGTACATTAAATGGTTTAAAAGCGTTTATTTGTACCAACAATTATGTGGCAACTTTTTTTTTATAACCTTTTTTTAAAATTGTATGTGGTTATTGCCAGGCTCATTCAACGTGGCAATAAAAAGGCTGCTTTGTGGTTAACCGGCAGAAAAAATATTTTTGATCAGGTTTCAGATGCTTTACAAAACAATACTTCACCCACTGTTTGGTTTCATTGCGCCTCATTAGGCGAATTTGAACAGGGAAGGCCATTAATGGAACAGATAAAAACCCAATTTCCTGCTTATAAAATTCTGGTTACTTTTTTTTCTCCTTCGGGTTATGAAGCAAAAAAGAATGATGCCATTGCTGATTGGATGTTTTATTTACCAATGGATAGTGCTGCCCATGCTGAGCAATGGCTGACCATAACAATGCCTGCTTTGGTAGTATTTGTTAAATATGAATTTTGGTATTATTATTTAACTGCTATCAAAAATAAAAATATCCCTGCCATTTTGGTATCAGGCATTTTCAGAGGCAACCAGCCATTTTTTAAATGGTATGGAGGCCTGCATCGAAACATGCTACATTGCTTTCAACATCTGTTTGTTCAAAATCAGGATTCAAAAAAACTACTTGCTTCTATTGGATTGGACAATAAAACCACTGTTGCCGGAGATACCAGATTTGACCGTGTTATTAATATTGCCCTTGAGTCTTATCAAAATGCATTGATTGAACAATTTATTCAAAACAGGCAGGTTATTGTTGCTGGCAGTACATGGACAGAAGACGATGAAGCCTTAGATCATTTTGCCAATTCCCATCCTGAGTTATGCTTTATTATTGCCCCACATGAAATTGATGAAGATAGAATTGCCGAATGCAAAGCACTATATAAAAATAATATTTGCTACTCCGGTTTACATGCAGGTATCGATTTTTCAGGATGCAACGCTTTAATCATTGATAATATTGGTATGTTAAGCCGATTGTACCGATACGCCACTATATGCTATGTAGGAGGTGGATTTGGGGAAGATGGGGTACATAATATTTTAGAAGCCGCCGTTTATGGCAAACCTGTTGTTTTTGGCCCCGTTTACGATAAATTTTTTGAAGCAACAGCCTTGGTTGAATTAGGTGGAGCCTTTAGCATAGATGATGCTTTGATGCTTGAACAAGAATTTAAAAAATTATTGAATGAAGCGGAGCTATATTCAAATGCCTGTAAAATTTCCGGAAATTATGTACAACAGCATGCTGGTTCAACCAGAGGTATTATAAAATATATTCAGGAAAATCTTCTTTTAACCAATTGATAAAAAGTGGCAATTGTTTCATTCTCATCCTGCCAGCCTAATTTCAGTTTTAGTTCTTTTTCCATCCAAAATGAAGCTTCCGGAAAAGATGCAAAACCATTAATGGTTTTAATACTCCTTTCAAACATGGTTTCATCTCCATGAAACAATTCATTCACAAAAAGATAGCGATCGTTAATGCCAATGGCTTTGTGTAAATCTTTTATGGGTGCTTCCTGTAAGGTGGCTGCTAATTCTTTCTTTTCTGTTTTTAATTTTTCGTTCAGGCTTTTATCGCCTTCCATTCCTTCCTTAAATTCGGAGGCGGGTTTGTTAGGATGCGGAATGAATGTTGGCTTTTGGAATAGATTTGCTATGTAGGTATTCGATGTATCCTTATTATCCTCTAAAATTTTCTTTTCCGGAATGGGCATAGCCTGTTCTGAACCAGAAGCAGGAAAATGAAATGGCATCACCACCGATACATGATTACCCACAGGCGCATGATGATGATCCTGCTGCAAGGCTGCCAGCAACAATTGAACAGTGGCTAATAAAGCAGCCGATGACTCTTTTTTTGCCCATTGCTCATTTAATTTGTTGATAAGAGTATCTACTCTTTCCATAGGATGTAATACATTTGATGTTTGAAAATACGGTTAAAGTTAATAAGCTTTTACCAATTAACCCTTTTAAAAAAATGTTTATAGAACCACACATCAAAGGCGATAAAATTGGTTGGATTGAAGTGATATGCGGCAGTATGTTTAGCGGAAAAACAGAAGAACTGATTAGAAGATTGAAAAGAGCCAGAATTGCTAATTTGAAAGTTGAAATTTTTAAACCTGCAATTGATACCAGATATGATGATAATGATGTGGTAAGTCATGATGCCAATGCCATTGCTTCCACTCCTATAGAAAATTCACAAACTATACTACTTTTGGCACAGGATGTTGACGTAGTTGGTATTGACGAAGCGCAATTTTTTGATGATGAAATTGGTGATGTATGTGAAAAATTGGCTTTAAGGGGTATACGCGTTATTATTGCAGGATTAGATATGGATTATTTAGGCAACCCATTTGGACAAATGCCCAATTTGTTAGCACGAGCAGATTACATTACCAAACTACATGCCATTTGTGTAGTATGTGGCAATATCGCGAACATATCGCATAGAAAAACAGAACAGTCTGGCCAGGTTTTATTGGGCGAAAAAGATATTTATGAACCCAGATGCAGGAAATGCCATCAAATTAAGCCCTGATGAACAAGCAGCACATTATTGCCCTAATTAAAAAAGATATATTGCTCGAAACCCGACAGCAATATACCTTCTACGGTATTTTACTGTATGTGGCTTCTACTATTTTTGTAGTGTATTTAAGTATGGGGCAACCGGAAGATCGGGTTTGGAATGCTTTATTTTGGGTAGTGCAATTATTTATATGCATTAATGCTGTAGCCAAAAGTTTTTTAGCTGAAAGCAGGGGTAGAATGTTGTATTTTTATTCAATTGCAGGTGCCGGCGATTTTATGATCGCAAAACTGGTGTTCAATGCCATACTCATGTTATTGATGAGCCTTGTTAGTTTGGCTGTATTTACCTTGCTATTGGGTAATCCACTTAAAAACATGACCGCCTTTGTGGGTATTAGTATGTTAGGCGGGCTTAGCCTTAGTTTGGTATTTACATTTTTAGCTGCCATTGCTGCTAAAGCAGAACAACAGGCTGCATTGATGGCTATCATGGGGTTTCCACTCATTATACCGCAGCTATTGCTACTCATCAAAATTGCATCCATTGGCTTTTCCTCTGTTGTTCAGGGTGGCCTCTGGCAAATGGTGGGTTTAATGATTGGCCTCGATGCAATGGTGGCCATACTGGCCTTTATATTGTTTCCTTTTTTATGGAAAGATTAAAAACGCAAGTGCCTTACCGTTAATCCGTTATTTTTAAGTTGTAAAAGTGAATCAATACCAATTTTAAGATGACGGTCTACAAATTTGCTGGTTACTTTTTTATCACTTGCTTCTGTTTTTACCCCTTCAGGAATCATAGGAGAATCGCTTACCAGTAATAATGCCCCTGTAGGTATATGGTTATAAAAACCAACAGTAAATATTGTTGCTGTTTCCATATCAATGGCATAAGCACGAACCTTGGTAAGGTAGGCCTTAAAATCATCGTCATGTTCCCAAACCCGTCTGTTGGTAGTGTAAACAGTTCCTGTCCAATAATCAACTTTATTATCGCGAATGGTGGTTGAAATAGCTTTTTGCAAAGCAAATGCCGGCAGTGCAGGCACTTCAGGTGGAAAATAATCGTTAGAAGTACCTTCGCCGCGAAGGGCAGCAATGGGTAAAATTAAATCACCAATTTTATTACGTTTTTTTAAGCCACCACATTTTCCTAAAAACAATACTGCTTTGGGTTCAATGGCTGAAAGTAAATCCATAATCGTGGCTGCACCCGGACTCCCCATCCCAAAATTAATAATCGTAATATCATTCGCTGTTGCACATTGAAAAGAACGATCTCTTCCCACTACATTTACCTTATTCCATTCTGCAAATTTTTCAACATAATTATTGAAATTGGTGAGCAATATATATTCCCCAAAGTTTTCTAATTTTTCGCCGGTATAACGGGGTAACCAGTTTTTTACAATTTCAGATTTTGTTTTCATAATTTCTTAATATATAATGTATATTATTTAAATACACAATCGTTACATCATTCTAATTTTCAAAACAACAGGTAATTGATTTATTTCAATATTTCCCAATAGTTTAACCGGTAAATGTAGCCATTTTTTGCTTAAATTCTGCATGCTTCCATTAAAAAAATATCAAAACGTATATTTACAAACTATTTCAAAAAAATTGAGATGGCAAAAACCAACTTCAAATCATGATTCAAATACAGTACCCCAAACCGGATTTTAGTATTAAAGAACAAGGCGAAAAAGCTTTTATTTTTGATACAATCAGAAAAAGCTGGGTAACCTTAACGCCGGAAGAATGGGTACGACAAAATTTTTTAAATTATCTGGTAAAAGAAAAAAAATATCCTGCATCGTTGATTGCAGTTGAACAGGAAATACGGATAAGCGATAAAAAGAAAAGATTTGATATTGCCATTTATAAAAACAAGGTGCCCTGGATGCTGATAGAATGTAAGGAGATGAAGGTATCCTTATCCACTTCTATTATTGACCAGATTTTATCATACCAACAAATATTAAAAACCGATTATCTGGTAATAACAAATGGGAACCAAAGTTTTTGTTGGGATACCATGAATGGAAAAGCCCTTGACGATTTACCCGAATATCATTCATGACGGCTGTGGATACTAACCATAACCCGGCCATTTTTATCTATCCGGAATGGCAAAGAACGGATCAGCAGCTCCCCCCCATTTTGCAACGCACTAAAATCTGAAATTGTTTTATCAGTGAAATGCAAACTTCCACCGGTTTTATAGGCAATGGTTACATAATCAGGATGCACGCCAATTGTACCACCGCAAATCATAATGTGTACCGGCTTTTTTATTTCTTGTACCAGTTCAATATCTCTTACCGGCGCCCAGTTATCAGCTATTAAAACAACTTCTTTACAATCTGCACAACGCGCTATAGATTGAATGAGCGCCTCACAAACATTTTCGGGCGTATCACCCCCGGAACCCTTTTGCATGGCAGTTTCCATCAATGCAGCAGCATTTTTAATATTGGTGTATGGCGTTATATAAATACCGCCGGTATGCCCCATTACCTTTTGCTCTGTAGGCATATCATCTCCATCATTAAAACAGGAAAACTGTTTAATGGAATGCAGCGTATCTGTTTGTTGCAACCAATGTAACAGTTGTACCGTATACAACGACATACTGGCCGTAACATCTACCACCAATAATGCCTGTTTGAATGTTTGTTGCCGCAGGTTATGTAATAATGTTATGTCTGGTAACGGTAATGGATTGGCGATTACAACTGATTGATGCGGTTGATCATCCGACCATTCACGTGGTGCACCTAATAAACAATACAATTGTGTTGCTTTTTGAAACTTTTGTTGTTGTTGCCGGGTAAGCATTCTTTTTTGCATGGCAGCCTTAAAAGGCATTTGCACAATTGAATCGGATGGTACAATTGAAGTAAAAACAGTATCAGCAATTTGCAATACCGGCCTATTTTTGATATAGAATACAGATGCGGTGGATGCTGATGAACCATAAATTACATCCCAATACCTGATTTTTTTAGCCGGTTCAGGTGCATTGGAAGCAGTTTGCAGAACCGGATGATATGATAATTGCCGGAGTGCAGTTGCTGTTTGTTTTACCAGGGTTAATTCTTTTTGAACCGAGGCAAGTGTAGGAAAGGAACGATAATGAATTACGAATCCGTGCATCAATTGTTCTGAAGTGATGGCATCCTTTCCATTGGTTTGGCGAATCATTCTCCATTGTGTAAAAGATTGATCATGAATAAAGGGAATAAGTTGTAGCAATGATTTGAACCGGGCACCATTGAGTGATGTTAATGTTTTGACTGCAGGATAATCAGTAAATACCAAATCAACCGATAAAATATCTGCATGTTGTAAATGAAAGACACCGGCAGTATCAACAAAATCAGATTTGGCAAAAGGCATGGGTAAATACAAAACAGAAGTACTGACTGCATCTATCTGATAAACGGGAATTTTAATCACCTCATTACTTAAAATATTATTGATCCATTTGGGCGGTTGTGCTTCAATGCAAACAGGAATGAGCAGGAATATAGCAATAAGGTTTCTCATATCATCAATGAATCAACAGTTAAATTAATGAATTCATTTGGTATCATCAATTTTTGTACACCGAAAAAAAGCCGTTGCAAAAGCAACGGCAATATTATTCAGCATTGTACATGAAGCAGATTATGGGAAAATTCCCAATTCATTATATGAAATAGCTACTTTATTAATAGCACAAACATATGCTGCAGTACGCATATCAGGAATTTCAGAATTTTTATCCCAAATCTCAATAATTTCCTGTGTAGCAGTAATCATGGTTTCTTCCAATCCGCTATGCACTAAATCTACTTCTTCAGCCCCATGCATAATGAATTTTCTTTCAGCATCAGAAACTTTTTTCCCGGTTAGTCCTTCCATTTGCGTTAAAATATGGCTATTCATATTTTCAGTAAACCTTTTTTCCAAACGGCCATAACGCACATGTGAAAGGTTTTTAAGCCATTCAAAATAAGACACCGTTACTCCACCGGCATTTAAGTACATATCGGGCACAATTAAAGTGCCTTTTTTGTTTAAAATAGCATCGGCTTCAGGTGTTAATGGACCGTTGGCAGCTTCTCCAATAATTTTTGCTTTGATGCGGTCTGCATTATTGCCATTAATTACATTCTCCAATGCTGCAGGTATCAAAATATCACATTCTAACTCCAATGCATCAGTACTTTTTACAATATTTGTTGCACCGGGAAAATTTAAAATTGAACCGGTTGATTTTCGATGCTGAAATACCGCTTCCTCATTCAAACCGTTGGGGTTAAATATAGCACCTTCATATTCAGCAATGGCAATAACGATTGAACCATGCTCTCTGAAAAATTTTGCAGAGTGATAGCCCACATTACCCAAACCCTGCACTACTACTCGCTTTCCTTCAACACCGGGAGTAAGACCTAATTTTTTCATTCTGCCGGCCATATTGCATACTTCGCGAACACCATAAAATACCCCCAATCCGGTGGCTTCTTTTCTGCCCCGAACCCCACCCTGCGATACGGGTTTTCCGGTAACACAACCGGCAGCATCAATTTCGCCGGGTTTTAATGAAGCATAGGTATCTACAATCCAGGCCATCTCTCTTTCTCCTGTTCCATAATCAGGTGCCGGAACATCTATGCCGGGACCAATAAAATTTTTCTTTACCAATTCACTGGTATAACGGCGGGTAATTTTTTCTAACTCATAAGTGCTGTAATTTCTGGGATTAATTTTAATTCCACCTTTGGCCCCACCAAAAGGCACATTTACAATGGCGCATTTATAAGTCATTAAACTGGCCAAAGCCATTACCTCGTCCTGATCAACTGCTTCACTGAAGCGAATACCCCCTTTACAGGGTGATTTGTGCTGACTGTGTTGTACCCGATAGGCTTCAATTACTTCTATCCTGCCGTCATCCATTTTAACAGGAAAACGCATTCTATACACGCTGTTACAGGCTTTGATTTGTTCTAACAAACCTTTATCCCATTTGGTAAATTCTGCTGCTTTATCAAAACTGCGTTCTACGTTATGAAAAAAGCTGTACTGTTCATTTGACATAATCAATCGTTTTTAAATATTATGTATCGTAGTAAATCGTTTATGCTAGTGAAGATAAAATTGTGTGTATTTTTAATAATGAAGTGGTAGAAATAGGATGTTCTACTTTTTTTCAATGCGCCTGATTTGACGGTCTAATGCAATCAGATAAATGAATAAGCCCAGCACAATTACCACTACCACTGCCATTACTACATAAATTTTTCCATTACTTTTCATGATGCTACCATCATCTGGTGTATTGGTTTGTGCCACCAGTACATTATTCAATAAGAATAAGCATACTGCCATCATCCAAAATTTTATTTTTTTTATCATTATGCTATGGCTTTTTCTTTAATAAATTGTAACCGAATACGCAAGGTGGTTATCCAAACACCTAAAAGTGACCAGCCAATAACAGCGGGCCAAAACACCAAACGCATGGAAGCGTCTAAATCATTCCCATTCAATGCCGGGTTGCCGTCACTACCCAATCCACCCGGATGCAAACTTTCTACTAATCTGGGTAATATCCAGATAGAGGGATATAACATAAAAAATGCAAATATATTATAAACACCACCTACCCTGGCTTTTTTCTCATCATCATTCAACGAACCTCTTAAAACAAAATAAGCCAAATAAATGAGTAAAGCAATAGCGGCCCCATTTTGTTTGGCATCGCCACTCCAGGCAGCACCCCATTGGTATTTGGCCCAAATGGCACCTGTAACTAAGCCCAGAATGCCAAAAACTATTCCGGTACGGGCATATTCTAATGAATAGGTATCATACTTTTTAAGCGGATTACGTAAATATTTTATGGCATATATAAAGGATACCAGGAATAAAATATTCATCCCAAACCACATGGGCACATGAAAAAATAAATTACGGATGCTTTGTTGTAAAGGAACACCGGGTGGCGTAGGCACTCTTACTAAAAACCCCATAAAACAGGTGTACATTAATAACAAGAAACTCAATATCTTCCACCAGGCTGATTTTATCATAACAAAAATAGGCTGTACCAAAACTTTAGTTTCGCAAAATTAGGGCATTGTATGCCATGAAATGCATACATGTTATAAAATTTACGCAAAGATTAACCAGTGATGCAATTGTTAAACAACATTTAAACAATGTTTGAAATTATTAGAGATTCTATGCAGAAAAATGGTTTAATTAGCACTATGTCTAAACCTTTGTTAGAAATCAATCAACTATCAGTTGATTTTGTTCAAAATAAAAACATTACCACTGCTATTGAAAACATTCAGTTCACAATATCGCGGGGCGAATGGGTGGCCATTGTGGGAGAAAGCGGTAGTGGCAAATCTGTTACCGCCCTGTCAGTACTACGTTTAATTGCAAGCCCTCCTGCTTTTTACAAAAACGGAAGTATTGTTTACAATAACAAGGAAGAAACGATTGATTTGCTTACTACCGGAATGCAACAAATACGCAACATCAGAGGTCAAAAAATCGCCATGATTTTTCAAGAACCCATGTCATCGCTGAATCCCATCATGACTTGTGGCAGGCAGGTAACAGAAGCTATAAAAGCTCATTTGTCAATGGGAAAAAAAGCAGCTAAACAAAAAGCGCTGGCCTTATTTCAACAGGTCCAATTACCCGATCCGGAACGTTTATTTTATAAATACCCACATGAACTAAGTGGCGGCCAAAAACAAAGAGTGATGATTGCTATGGCCATGAGTTGCCAGCCCGACCTGTTGATCTGCGATGAACCTATCACAGCTCTGGATGCTACCGTTCAAAAAATTTTGCTCGATTTATTACAGCAACTACAAATAACCCATCAAATGGCACTCCTGTTCATTAGCCACGATTTAGGGGTAGTGAAAAAATACGCACAAAAAGTAATGGTGATGTATAAAGGAAAAATTGTTGAAAGCAATACCAGTGATATTATTTTTAGTCATCCTTCGCATCCTTATACAAAAGCCTTGTTAGCCTGCCGCCCATCCATGTACCTTCATGGGCAACATTTACCGCTGGTTCAGGATTTAATGGAAGAATTAATAGACGGGAGTATCATTGCAAAAACATACCATTCACCGGCTTTAAAATATACATCAACAATTGCACCTATCAGTAAAACCCCAATTTTGCGGGTACAACAGCTGAATATTCGTTTTCCTATTAAAAGAAATATGGCAGGCACCCCAATTGCCTTCCAAAACATATTGCACAATATTCATTTTGAAGTGTATACAGGTGAAATTTTGGGTGTGGCAGGTGAAAGTGGATGTGGCAAAAGCACATTGGCAAAAGCCATCATGCAAATTATACCTGTTGAAAATGGTTCCATTTATTTTAATGGAATGAATTTATCTGCCCTATCTTCTAAAAACAAGCACTGGCGCAAAGAAATACAAATGGTTTTTCAGGACCCTTATACCTCATTAAACAGCCGCCAAACCATTGGAGAAACCATTGCCGAACCAATGAAAGTACACGGGTTGTTTGCAACGCCATCTGAAAAGAAAGAACATGTGTTGGCTTTGCTGGAGAAAGTAAAACTCAATCCCAATTATTATAGCCGTTATCCTAAAGAACTCAGTGGCGGTCAAAGACAAAGAGTGGTGATTGCACGAGCTTTGGCAGTACATCCAAGCCTCATTATTTTCGATGAGAGTGTAGCTGCTTTAGATGTAAGTGTGCAGGCACAGATTTTAAATTTAATCAATGATTTAAAAAATGAATTCAATTTTACAGGCATATTTATTTCGCACGATATGGGTGTTGTAAAATATATCAGCGACAGAATAATGGTAATGAATAAAGGCAGAATAGAAGAAATAGGTACTACAGAACAAATTTTCCATCATCCAACAAGCGCTTATACCCAAACCCTAATCAATGCCATGCTGTAATATATTTGCATGATTTACTTTGTAAGTACAGCGAATAAGCTTAACTTTGCACCCTTCAAAAAAATTCATGCCGTAACATGAAGCGAGTCGCCCCGTAAGGCGGCGGCAAACTGAATGTGGCTATCATTTCAAAAAAAAGATTAGACACATGAAACTATCTCAATTTCGATTCGATTTACCTTTAAACCTCATTGCCCAAAATCCCACAAAAAGAAGAGAAGACAGCCGAATGATGGTGGTTGACCGTAAAACCGGCAACATGGAAAACAAACATTTTAGGGATATATTGGAATATTTCGACGACAAAGATGTATTTGTTGTCAATAACACCAAGGTTTTTCCAGCAAGAATGTATGGTAGAAAAGAAAAAACAGGTGCCAAAATTGAAGTTTTCCTTTTAAGAGAACTCAATAAACCCAACCGTTTATGGGATGTTATTGTAGACCCGGCCCGCAAAATAAGAGTAGGTAATAAATTATATTTTGGTGATAATGAAGAATTGGTGGCAGAAGTAATTGATAACACCACCAGCCGTGGCCGTACCATTCGTTTTTTGTGGGAAGGAGATGACGCCAGTTTTAAAGAAATGCTGGAAACACTCGGTGAAACACCCTTACCCAAATACATTAAACGCAAACCCGATGAAGAAGATAAAGAGCGCTACCAAACCGTTTATGCAAAATATGAAGGTGCTGTAGCAGCCCCCACTGCAGGTCTGCATTTTAGTAAAGAGTTAATTAAACGCTGCGAAATTCAAGGTATCCGTTTTGCGGAGGTTACACTGCATACCGGCTTAGGTACTTTTAGGCCCATTGAAGTAGAAGATTTAAGTAAACACAAAATGGATGCAGAATATTATCAAATTACAGAAGAAGCCTGCCGCATTGTGAATACGGCCAAACAAACCGGCCATCGCATCTGCTCAATTGGTACCACTACCATGCGTGCTATGGAAAGTAGTTTTACTGCACAAAAGCTATTAAAGCCCAGTGAAGGTTGGACCAATCATTTTATACATCCTCCCTATGAATTTAGTGTGGCAGACAGTTTGGTAACCAATTTTCATTTACCCAAAACTAGTTTGTTAATTATGACTTGTGCATTTGCGGGTTATGACTTAACCATGGAGGCTTATAAAAAAGCAATAAAAGATAAATATCGTTTCTTCAGCTATGGTGATGCTTTACTGATTATTTAAGCATCACAACAAAATCTAAAACTAAAAAAGACTGCAGCTTGAAAAAATTGCAGTCTTTATATATGTTTATATGTAATTATTCCAGGCCAAATAAACCCTTGTTCAATAATTGAAGGGTTTCTTTTTTATAGGCAGAAGGTACCAGAAGCGAAATATTGTGCGGACTACCACCATAACTTACCATCCGTACAGGGATATCATGTATGGCATCAAACAACTTCATCAGCACTTCTTTGGTTTCGGCAATCTGATTACCTACAATGGAAATAATGGTTTGTTCTGTATCGGTTTCAACAACACCAAATGGTTCTAATTCACGGATGATTTCATTTAAAAAAACAGGATTATCAATTGTAACAGAAACAGCCACTTCAGAAGTGGTAATCATATCAATAGAAGTTTTGTACTTTTCAAACACCTCAAATACTTTACGTAAAAAACCATAAGCCAGTAACATGCGGCTGCTTCGAATTTTTATGGCAAAAATACCATCTTTTGCTGCAATGGCTTTTACCCCAACACTGCCCGCTTCATGCATAATGGTAGTGCCTTTTGCAGTGGGTTCCATGGTATTCAGTAACTTAACCGGAACATTTTGCTGTTGTGCAGGCCAAATACAGGTAGGATGCAAAATTTTTGCACCAAAGTAGGCCAGCTCAGCTGCTTCATCGAAACTTAATTGCTCAATAGCAATGGTTTTATTTACAACACGGGGGTCATTATTGTGCATACCGTCAATATCTGTCCATATTTCACAAACACTGGCATTCACTGCTGCTGCAATCAGTGATGCAGTATAATCGCTTCCACCTCTTTTCAAATTATCTACCTCGCCACGAGCATTTCTACAAATATACCCCTGGGTAATAAATAATTTTTTATCGGAATTTTGTTTCAGTAAAGCCTCTATCCTGGTTTTAATTACAGGTAAATTGGGTTCTTCATTAGCATCTATCCGCATAAACTCTAATGCAGGTAATAATACATGATCAATATCTTGTTCTTCCAAATACACTGAAAACAACCGTGTACTCATCAATTCACCTTGTGCTAAAATATCTTTATTTAATGCCTCACTAAATGATATCCGTGTAATGATATTCAGAAATTCAAAATGCTCAGCTACAATTGCCTTGGCTTTTGCTAAAAATTCGGGTTGTTTTAAAAGTGAAAGAATGAATGATTGATAATGCGCTTCTAATTTTTGAATACATACACGTGCCTCATCTTTGTTACTTTCTGCCAAATGGTTACTAATTTCAACTAAGGCATTAGTAGTGCCACTGAGTGCACTCAGTACTATAATTACCGGTTCATTGTCTTTTGTAATCAGTTGGGCTACCTGATGCATTCTTTCCGGTTTTCCTACACTGGTGCCTCCGAATTTCATTACTTTCATATATGCCTATCAAATTTTAACTGTATGAAATATTTTATTTTAAATGAATTAAAGCATTAAAGTGTTTCATCACTTTTCACTAAATTGTTTGCAAAAGTAATAGCCGTAACTGATATACTACTATTCTTTTTTAAGAACAAACGTTTGTAGGTTTTATTATAATTGTACACAAAAATCCTGAAGCAGATGCAAGCCAATTTCAATACAGTTTCACTTTGGTCAATGACAGTACTATATGTGGCTGCGGGCATCAATCATTTTCTCCAGCCTAGAATATATATCAAAATAATGCCATTTTATTTTCCTGCTAAAAAATTCTTGAATATCGCGGCTGGTATTGCAGAAATTACACTGGGCATAGCATTATATTTTGATGAAACGCGTTATTGGGCTGCATGGATTATTATGGCTATGCTTACTAGTTTTTTCCCGGTACACATTCACATGCAACAACTGGCTCCTTTTAAAATGGGAAAATTTACCATCACCAAACAACTGGCGTTTATTAGAACTTTGTTGCAGTTTGTATTGATTTACTGGGCGTATACTTTTACCCGATAGGTTAATTTATACTGTTGAATGGCTTTTGTTCCATACAACTGCTATCTGTCCCCGTACTTACTTTAAAATAATTACAAAAATACTGATAGTATCCTACACGGCTATAAGTGCCATCGGGTTTGCCGGTACCGCATTCTATACCTCCGTTGATGATGTTGACAACAGCACCAAAACCCGGCAAAATATTACGTACACTATCATAACCATTGGGTTTCCAGCTGCCAGCCATAATTGCATGGCAGGAAGGTTTGGGCTTTTGCGCATGCATCCAAAACCATAATGCAGAAGCAAATGAAACCAATGAATTCTCAGCCACTATTTCAGGATGTAGTAACAAACTATCTTTATTGCCGTAAAAAAATTGACTGAATTGTCCGTAATTATAATTCCAGCTGAGTTGTAAAGGACCCCGGCCATGGTAAGACTTGTCGACTACCGGCATCCAGTCTTTTTTAGAAGTATCGGTATACTGTGGGCATCCTTTTGTACAACCCTGTTCTTCCACAAAATGTAGTCCCCATTTAAAATATCCATCTGGGGAATCGGGCCATCCCCCACCTGTTTCATAAGCCATATTGGCTAAAAATGCAGCCAGTTCTCGTTTTTGTAATACTTTATCTTTTACATCTAAAAATTCGGGGAAAAATTTTACGGCATTCAAAAAAGCATCAAATGAATAAAAATCAGATAAACCATTTTTTGAATTTGCCGACTGAATGCCATACCGATGCGGGAACAATTCATTCCACTTTTGTTGATTTAAATACGATAATACTCTTTTTTGTACGGCCAAACTATCTGTTACAATTGGGCCGGGCAACTTTGATTGACTGCGGGAAGATATCCATGACATAAATGAAAAAGTCATGATTATCGTTAGCAATATCATCCAAATTTTGTTCAGCTTTATCTTCATACAATAATATTTCAACACAGTTGTAACTGCCATACAAATTCGCTGCCATGTTTGTGTTAGAAAGAAAATTTCACTTTTTACCTCTACCAAACCAGTTCAAATTTTTCTGCAATCATTTTTAAATCGTTCACAACAGGTGCCAATAATGGTATGCCTGTTTCCATCCTTATTTTTTCCATTTCCCGTTCCGGATCGCCGGGAATTAAAACTTTATCCTGTCCATTTACGGTTTTAGCATTGCGAAAACGTTCAATCCAATGATCCATGTGCTGTTTAAATTCATTGACTGGTCTAAATGCATCAATACGCATTGCTCCTAAAAAATGCCCCAGGCCTTTTCCCGGCATATCTTCAGGCATGGGTACATAGGCAGGAAATGGGGGCACCCATGGACCATAAGCCGCACCACTTAAAACTGCTGAAAAAATATCTACTATACTTCCCAAAGCATAACCTTTGTGGCTGCCATGTTCCCTATCACTGCCCAATGGCAGCATGGCACCACCTTTTTTTAAAATGGCGGCATCCTGAGTAGGCATTCCTGTTTCATTTTGCACCCATCCTAACGGTGCAGCTTCATTTTTCCGTTGCAAAATTTCCAATTTCCCATTCGATGCGGTTGTAGTGGCAAAATCAGCCACAAAGGGTGGCTGTTGCCCGGCCGGTATGGCCACTGCTATTGGGTTAGTACCTATCATTTTTTCAACAGAAAATGTAGGTGCTACCAACGCACTGGCGTTGGTCATGGCAATACCAATCATATCTTGCTGTAAAGCCATCATGGCATGATAACCGGCAATACCGAAGTGGTTACTATTTTGTACACTTACCCAACCGGTGCCACATTGTTGGGCCTTTTGTATGGCAATATTCATGGCAAAAGGAGCAACTATCAGGCCCAATCCGGCATCACCATCTACCACTGCCGTTGAAGGAGTTTCATGTATTATTTTAATATGGGGTTTTGTATTGATACGGCCTGCTTCCCATAAACGCACATAACCACTTAGGCGGGCAACACCATGACTGTCAATACCCCTTACATCGGCTGAAAGCAAAACAGTAGTAGCAGTTTGTGCATCTGTTTCAGAGCAGCCCATTTGTAAGAATGTGTTTTTGGTAAATTTAAAAAGTGTAGAATAGGAGTACAACATAGCGATAAATAAGGATGAAAAAGTTGCAATTTATTAAAACCATTCAGTAATAATTGTTAGCAATACGGTAATATGTTTTAAAATAGTATGCATACCGCATTTAAAAGCGATATGAAAAAGCCGGGCATTGAGGTACCCGGCTGAAACAAAAATTATATTGTATTTTAGAATGGCAAATCATCACCGGTATCCGGAGCATCAGAGGCTTGCTCTACAGATGTATGAGTTGACTGATAAGCACCACCCGATGCATTCCCGGAAGGATTATTTCCACCCGTACCACCTTCCTGCCTGCTGCCCAATAACTGAACACTGGCAATACGCAGCGATAAAGAAGCACCCTGTCTGCCATCTTGTGTTGCATAAGTTCTAACATCGGGCTGGCCTTCCACATACACCTGGGTGCCTTTTTTTAAATAAGGGGCAATAGCTGTCCTGTCGGTCCAATAAGCACACTCTACCCAGGTTGTTCGTTCTTTCTGGGCGCCTTGTGCATCTTTATAACGCTCGGTATGTGCCACTGAAAAATTAATGACATTACGGCCATTTACATTGTTTACTACGGCATCTTTACCAAGATTTCCAATCACCTGAAGTTTAATCATATCTCTAAATTTTGGGCATTGAATAAAATAAAAGCGTAAAATGGAAAATTAGTAAAAAAAACAAAGCCAAAAACAGTTCTTTTAAAAATTTGTGTAGGGAATTTTCAAAAAAAGATAAACAAAAAACACATATGGTGATTTCGAATAAATTAGTAGCTTTTGGTTATAAAACATCCCAATGCAGCAACAACAATTTATTATAGAAGAACTAAATGAAAACGGGCCCATTATTTTGGCAGAAATTCATACAAATGAGCATACATTCTTATATAATAAAAACAAACAACATCCTTCATTGTACAAAAAAGCCAGATTGTTGATTGATACAGGAGCCAGTATTTCGGGATTAGATAAAAATTTAATCAATTACTGCAACTACCCGAATACACAGCATTAGCGCAGGTAGAAGGAGCCGGTGGCTTAGTGCAATTAAAGAAATACCGATGTGTGCTTTATCTGCCTATTTTTTTACAAAAGGGGCTTCCCTTAGATATTGTAGAAGGCAATTTTCAACAAACGCCGTACCAGGGTATTTTAGGCAGAGATGTGCTTCAATTTTGCCATTTTGAATACAGTGGCCCTTCGGGTAAATACATTTTAAAAGCTATCAACTTTTAATAAAACAGGCTATTCCCGGATTTAAACAAAAAAAGGGTATTACATGTCTGTTGAAATAAAAAACAAATAAAATTATACAGGGCATAGGCTTTTGTAGTATTTACAACATAAAAACAGCTAAAAATTCCTTTCATCGCAAATTACAATCCCTCCTAACGGCAATAAATAATCTGTAAAATGTATCTTTGCACGTTAAAAATCAAAAAAAATAATGAGCAGAAACGGAAAAGTATTGGTGGCAATGAGTGGTGGAGTGGATAGTACTGTAACCGCATTAATGCTACATGAACAAGGTTATGAAGTAGTAGGCATTACCATGAAAACCTGGGATTATGCCAGTAGCGGCAGCAGCAGTAAAGAAACCGGTTGCTGTAATTTAGACTCATTTAATGATGCACGACAGGCTGCCGTTCAACATGGATTTCCTCATTTTATATTGGATATACGTGATGAATTTGGAGATTTTGTAATTGAAAACTTTGTTGAAGAATATATTGCCGGCCGTACCCCTAACCCTTGTGTTATGTGTAATACACATATAAAATGGAGAGCCCTGCTAAAGCGTGCCGATGCATTGAATTGCGATTTTATTGCTACAGGGCATTATGCTTCTATATATCAACATACCAATAACCGTTATGTAATTTGTAAAGGAAAAGACGAAACCAAAGATCAAAGCTATGTTTTATGGGGGCTGCAACAGGATTTACTTAGCAGAACTATTTTGCCATTAGGTGGATATCAGAAAACCGAGATCAGACAAATGGCGCATGATTTTGGATATCCTGAACTGGCCAAAAAAAGCGAGAGCTATGAAATTTGTTTTGTGCCGGATAATGACTACCGCGGTTTTTTAAAAAATAAAGTAGCCGGCCTGGAAGAGCGGGTAAATGGCGGATGGTTTGTAGATAAAACCGGAAAAAAATTAGGACAACACAAGGGCTACCCTTTTTATACCATTGGCCAAAGAAAAGGATTGGATATTGCTTTGGGTAAACCTGCTTTTGTAACAGCCATTCACCCCGAAACGAACACTGTGGTATTGGGCGATGAAAAAGATCTGGAACAAAACAACATGGTAGTTACCCGTTTAAATTATATTAAATATGCAGGCATAACTAATGGCATGGAAGCAACCACTAAAATCAGGTACAAAGATAAAGGCGCTTTCAGCAGATTACAAATGCATGAAAATGGAATAGAAGTACAATTTTTGGAACACGTGAAGGGTATTGCACCAGGACAAAGTGCTGTGTTTTATGAAGGCAATGATGTAATTGGTGGTGGTACCATTATGCGTAGCAATTTGGTATAACACCATTTTTTATGAGCTAAGTCTGTTTGGGCTTTTGAAATAATGCAGCAAACATCGTATCGGCTTTTTGGTGATACCCCATTAAAAGTTCTTCCTTTATCAATACCAAACCATAAGCATTAATAATGTATGCCACCATTTCCTGATTTTCCTGTTTAAAAACAGAACAGGTAATATATATGAAGTAACCATCCGGTTTTATTTGAGGAATTGCCTGTTGCACAATTGCCCTTTGCAACCAACTATAAGTGTTTATCTGTGCAGCAGAAAAAAAGAACAATTGTTCAGGTGTGCGGCTCCAAGTGCCGCTTCCTGTGCAAGGCACATCGGCAATAACCACATCAAAATAGCGTTGCAATAATGATTTGGGTAGTGGCTGTGATAAATCTGCCACTATGGCTGTGTAATTGCTTATGTTAGCCGTCTGAAATCGTTTTGATAGATTGTGCAAAATACTTTCCCTAACATCACTCACAGTTAATTGTATGTTACCCCATATATCTTTAGCCAGAATAGATTTGCCTCCACTGGCTGCGCAGCAATCCCATACCAATGGTATTGTATTATTCCACTGAATCAACTGCAAAAATTCAGCGATGCGTTGCGAACTAAAATCCTGTATAACCAGTGCTGCATCTATATTAAAAAGGTGATCTATTTTAGTGCCTGCTTTTACAGCAATGGTTTGATGGCTTAATTGTTGAAACGGAATACCGGCCTCATTGAATCGATTCACTATATTTTCTTTCTCACCCGGACGAATACGAATAAATACATCAGGCTGAGTAAAAAAAGATTGAGTAAAAGCTACTATATCCAATTGTTCACTCACCTCATTTTTAAAAGGAAAAATATCCTCATATTTTAAACCAGAAAATCTTTGCTGCAATACATACCACCTTTGTTGCCATTCAGCAGGCCAATCCTTTAACCATAACGGTTCAAAAACTATCTCCCATACACCGGGTTCTTCCAATAATAAGTATAAAGCAGCTTTCAATCTTATATCTACAGCTACTTCAGATAAAGCCTTACCCAACCTAAAGTAAGCATAACAGGCATTGGTAATTATTTTCCTGTCTTTACTACCATGTTTTTTATGTTGGGCAAAATATTGTTTGATAAAATGTGCCAAAGGCATTTCACCTTTGTATTGCTGAATAATGAATAAAGCAGTATTGAAATAAGATTGGTAGCGCATAATTTTTTATAAGCATAAACGAACATGTAACATTCATCAAACATAATAAAGCTATTAAAAAAACAAAAGAGGCTGTCTCAAAAGTCCGAGTCAGCCTCTTTTTATTCGGTGGGGGGGGTGGAGAAAGTTTTCATTTAAGCCATTCTCAAACGCTTCATTTTACTTTTGAGACTTCCTTTTACTTATTAAAGAACTTCTTTTTTATAACTCTAACAATGTTTTTACGGGATCTTTTCCAAACAACAGCAGTTCAGGGTTTTCCAATAATTCTTTTATCCTCACTAAAAAACTTACGCTTTCCCGGCCATCAATTACGCGATGATCGTAGCTTAAGGCCAAATACATCATGGGGCGTATTTCAACCTTTCCATCAATAGCCATGGGCCGCTCCTGAATTTTATGCATACCCAGAATGGCACTTTGGGGAATATTGATGATGGGTGTACTCATTAAGCTGCCAAATACACCACCGTTGGTAATGGTAAATGTGCCACCCTGTAATTCTTCTGCAGTTAATTTGCTATCACGTGCCTTACCTGCCAATTCAACTACTTTTTTCTCAATTTCAGCCATACTCAGGCTTTCAACATTCCTGATAACCGGTACTGTTAATCCGCGTGGTGTACTTACTGCAATGCTAATATCGGCATAATCGTGATACACCAATTCATCGCCATCAATAAAAGCATTTACGGCAGGCCATTCACTTAACGCAATGGCACAGGCTTTGGCAAAAAAGCTCATAAATCCAAGGTTTACACCGTGGTTTTCTTTGAACTTATCTTTGTATTGTTTACGCACATCCATAATACGGCTCATATCTACTTCATTAAAAGTAGTTAGCATAGCCGTTGTATTTTTCGCTTCAACCAATCGGCGACTAATGGTTTTACGCAGGTTACTCATTTTTTCTTTTCGCACCACACGTGAAAATAATTCTGCACCCGCAAATGCTTTTTTGCCGGGGTTGGATAAAGCTTCCAATACATCATTTTTAACAATTTTGCCTCCAAAACCGGAAGGTTTAATATGGGTTGGATTCATATTTTTATCGGCAATGATTGCGCTGGCAACGGGAGTAGCCTTTACGTTATTCGGAATAGCTGTTACCGGTAACTGCGCCGGTGCAGCAGGGGCTTTCGGTGTTTCTGTGCTCACTGATTCTTTTTTCTCAGTTTCAGCAATGGCAGCAGGCTTTTCAGCTGTTTCATCTATTTGTGCCAATACTGCACCAATTAAAATGGTATCGCCTTCATTGGCCAGAGTTTTTAAAATGCCGGCTTTTTCTGCATTTACTTCAAAGGTTGCTTTTTCGCTTTCTAATTCAGCAATCACCTCATCGCGTTCAACATAAGCGCCATCTTTTTTCAGCCATTTCAGTAAAGTTACTTCACTGATTGATTCTCCAACGGTAGGTACTTTAATATCTATCATAAAATATACTTAATATGTTTTTGTTATCAGCTTTATCACCATGTGCAGCATCTGTTGCGTCGCACACTTGTACAATTGTAATCCTGTGCATCAAATAGCAAATGCAGTATCAATAATTTCCGCCTGTTCCTGTGCATGAATTTTTGAATAACCCGTAGCAGTAGCTGCACTGGCATGCCTGCTGATAATTCCAAAATTCAATTGTGTTAAATTCATTTTCAAAAATGAAGCTGCACCCATGTTGAGGGGTTCTTCCTGTACCCAAAACCATGTTGCTTTGCCGTATTTTTTATACAAAGCCTCTAATTGCCGGTGTGGCAATGGATATATCTGCTCTAACCGAATAATGGCAATATGTGTTGCATTGTCTTTTTTCTGCCGTTCAGCCAGTTCAAAATACAATTTACCTGAACAAAATAAAACTTTCTTAACGCTATCGGGTTGTGACACTAATGTGTCGTCAATTACTTCTTTAAAGCCTCCTGCTGTAAATTCAGAAATATGAGAATACGTTCCGGGATAACGCAAATAAGCTTTGGGTGAAAAATTTATCAACGGCTTTCTAAATGGGAATGCAATTTGCCTGCGTAATAGATGGAAAAAATTAGCGGCCGATGTAACGTTGGTAATAATCATATTTAATTCGGCACACATTTGTAAAAACCGTTCCATTCTGGCACTGCTGTGTTCGGGGCCCTGCCCTTCATATCCATGTGGCAGTAACATCACCAACCCATTCATTCTATTCCATTTTTGTTCGCCACCGGCTATAAACTGATCAATCATGGTTTGTGCACCGTTGCTAAAATCTCCAAACTGTGCTTCCCATATTACCAATGCATCCGGATTCGCCAATGCATAACCGTATTCAAAGCCCAGTACACCATATTCACTTAATAAAGAATTGTAAATGCGGAATTTTTCCTGATGCGCTTGTAAATGTTTTAATCGGTTATAGCCCCGGTTGGTTTCTTCATCCCTAAGAACGGCATGCCGGTGCGAAAAGGTGCCCCGCTTCACATCCTGCCCACTCATCCGCACAATTTTATTTTCTACAATAATACTTGCATAGGCCAATAATTCGGCTGTAGCCCAGTCAATTTTATCTTCGGTTTCTAATAATTTAATTTTTTCCTGTAATAGCTTTTCTATTTTTTTCAATGGCTTAAAATCATCAGGCCAAGTCATAATGCCTTTAAAAAGCCTGCGTACTTCTGCCTCGGGAATTCCTGTTTCAGGAGATTGTATAAAATCATCAGGTGTAGCCTTTCGTAAACTTTTCCAGGCCAATTCAGGTAATTGGTAGGTGTATGGTAATGGCTTTTGTTTTACTTCATCCAATCTTTCCTGTAAATCGTCCCAGAACTTTTTCTCCATTTCTTTGGCTAACTGCTGCGCATCGGGTTCGCCGTGTTGCATTAGATATTGCACATACACTTCCCGCGGATTAGGATGCTGATCGATCAATTTGTACAATTGAGGCTGAGTGTATTTGGGGTCATCGCCTTCATTGTGTCCATGCCGGCGATAGCATACCATATCAATAAAAATATCGGAATTAAATTCTTGACGATACCGGGTGGCTATTTCAACACATTTTACCACGGCTTCGGCATCATCTCCATTCACATGCAATACCGGCGCCTGCACCATTGCTGCAACGGAGGTGGCATAATCGGCACTCCGAGCATCATCAAAATCGGTCGTAAACCCAATTTGGTTATTGATCACAAAATGAAGGGTGCCACCTGTATAATAACCTTTCAGGTTGCACATTTGCAATACTTCATAAATAATACCCTGCCCTGCTACTGAAGCATCGCCATGTATTAATATGGGTAAAATTTTGTCATAATTACTTTTATACAACACATCTGCTTTGGCTCTGGAAAAACCTACTACAACAGGGTCTACTGCCTCCAGATGGGATGGGTTGGGCATTAATTTTAAATGAATAGTTTTATCATCTAAGGTTTTTACCTCACTGCCAAAACCCAGGTGATATTTTACATCGCCACTGCCCATGGTTTGGTCTACTTTGGCGGTTCCTTCAAATTCGCTGAAAATTTGCTCATAGGTTTTACCCATAATATTGGCCAGTACATTCAGTCTGCCGCGATGGGCCATGCCAATTACCACTTCATGAACATCATGATTGGCGGCTGTATTGATGATGGCATCCAAAGCTGCAATGGTAGTTTCACCGCCTTCTAATGAAAATCGTTTTTGTCCAACATATTTGGTGTGTAAAAACTTTTCAAAAATTACACCCTGATTCAGTTTTTCAAGAATGCGTTGTTTTTTGGCCAATGGCAGCGGTTCAAAAAATTCTTTTTCAATGGCCTTGGTTAACCAGTCTACTTTTTTCTGATCGCTGATGTATTTAAATTCAATACCCACATGGTTGGCATAACACAACTGCAGGTGTTGTAAAATATTTCGTAAAGTAGATGCGCCTAAACCAATTAAATTTCCCACCTGAAAGGTTTGGTCTAAATCGGCATTGGATAAATGGTAATGCGCCAGTTCTAAATTAGCGCCTCTGTCTTTTCTTGGTCTGATAGGGTTGGTATTGGCAATGAGATGCCCTTTGTTTCTATAGCCCAGAATCATGCGGTACACATTCACTTCCTTCATCCAGTCAATATTACTGGGTAAGTTGGTGGTTACTGCAATTGCAGGTAACCCGGTTGAGTTACTAATGGCGAAATCAAATCCTTCAAAAAATTTTCTAAGGTCCGGATCTATATTGTCAGGGTTTTTTACAAATTCCTGATATAAACTTTCTATATATGCCGGATGCGAGTTGGTGATGTATGAAAAATCCTTCATTTTGTGCGAGATTGTGCTTGCAATTTAATGGTGTGCAAATATCGTACATTGCATTAAGAAATCAGCTGAATAAATGAATAGATTTACAGATAATTTAATAATACCCATTGCATTTTGGTGCAAAAAATTATTTTTTTGATTTAAATTTTTAATTTTCCCCGAATGCCCTTAACTTTGCCGTCCTTAAAAAAGGATACAATGGCAAATCATAAAGCTACAAAAAAAGATACCAGGCAAGCCGCCAAACGCAGAGAAAGAAATAAGTATTACGGTAAAACCACACGTAATGCCATTCGTGCTTTAAAAGCTACCAACGAAGAAGCTGATTATACAGGTAAATTATCCGATGTAATTTCAATGATTGATAAGTTAGCGAAAAGGGGAATTATCCATAAAAATAAAGCGGCTAATTTAAAAAGTAAGTTATCAAAGAAAAAAACAACGGCTACTGCATAGTATAGTACTCT
Organism: Hydrotalea sp. GW822-HT8A01; assembly: GCF_058798575.1. Lineage (NCBI taxonomy): Bacteria > Pseudomonadati > Bacteroidota > Chitinophagia > Chitinophagales > Chitinophagaceae > Hydrotalea > Hydrotalea sp. GW822-HT8A01. The sequence continues at coordinate 2,330,294 of NZ_CM179506.1, read as the reverse complement.
TTGTCTTGTTTCTATATTTGATGTAAATATTTAAATAACATATATAGCCTCCTGATAAACAGGGGGCTATACTATTTAAGCTTTGGGCAGTACAATGGTAAACCGATTAATAGAATTGTTAACAGCAGTATACAACAAACTTCCCTGATGTAATTGTAAAATTCGCTGAACAATAGACAAACCTAGTCCATAACCTTTCACTTTTTGTACATTGGCACCTCTGAAAAATGGAACCATCATATTGTTACTTTCAGCCTCGGTTAATACAGTACCACTATTTTCAAATTGAATTTTCATTACTGATTTTTCCGGAACAATGGTTATCAGCACTTTTCTGTCATTTGAATAGTTGATTCCATTTTTTATTAGATTTATCATCGCCACTTTTAACAGTGCATCATTGCCCTGCACCATAATGTCTTCTTCATCATCCGGTAATGAAGAAAATTGAAAAAGCACTGTGTCATCCGGAATCATTTTTTGTACATTGGCCATGGTTTCATAAATCAGTTCATCTATTCTTATTTTGGGCCATTGGGTACTTTCGTTCATTTTCTCGTATTGTGATAACAAGAGCAAAGCATTGGTCAATTCAATAAGATTCAGCTCATCCTCTTTTAATGATTGCAATACCAGCACATATTCCTGCTCTGTTAATTTTTTATTTAGAGCCGATTCAGTTTGAGACAGCATGCTGGCCAGGGGTGTACGCAGTTCATGTGATGCATGGTGTACAAAGCTTTTTTGGTTTTCGAAGGCTTTGTTCAGCCTGCTAAGCATTTCATTAAAATTTTGGGCAATTTGCCAAAGTTCATCATGTGTTTTTCGTTCAGGAAGGCGTTTGTTTAAATTTTGTTCTGTAGTATACTTCATTTGTGTACTTAGCAAACGCAGGGGTTTTAAAGCGCCATTTACGAAAAAGAATGAAAATAAAGCGGTAATCAGCAGTCCACCTAAAAATACCATTGTTAAAATAATACGTAAATCGGCTAATTTATTCATACCTACCACATCAACCCCCGATGCAATGATATAATGGTGCGTTTGGGGTATGTACATGGCAACATACTGCCGTTGGTTATCTAAGTATCGATGTTCGCCTATTTTTTTGATGTGGTTTAAAAAGGCCGGTTTAATTGAATATGAAAGTGTATCAGGAATTTTATCGATAACTTTTCCGGTAGAATCAATAAGCAGCAAAGTTTCATCCCAAAGAATAGTTTCGTGCAGCATTTGCACATTTTTAGAGGAAATTTTATTTTTTGGAGTAGCTATTTTGGTTACAAAATCGTAGAATTCTAACCCTTCACTTTTCACCAGCTCATAAAAGTCGGCCTGTCGATAATTAAAGTAAAGTATGTAAATGGTAACGGATGAAATGAGTAAAACAATCGCTACAAAAATGGTAAAAAGCAGGGCAAAGCGAAGTCTTAAACTCATAAGGCAACCGGATTTTTATTTGATGTAATAACCAAATCCCGGCTTGGTATGAATTAGTTTATCATTAAAGGGTTTATCAATTTTGTTGCGAAGAAAACTAATATACACCTCTATTGTATTGGTTCCAGTATCAAAACTCAGATCCCACACTTTTTCCAGAATTTGTTGCTTGGAAATAACTTTTCCTCTGTTGCGTGCCAGCAAAGCCAATAAAGAAAATTCTTTGGCAGTTAATGGTATTTCAGTTCCGGCACGGGTAACCATTTTAGTAGAAAAATCTATGGTTAAATCGCCCACTTCAATATTTTCAAATACTTCTTCCGTAGTTTCAGCATGTTTCAGAGCAACCTTAATTCGGGCATTTAATTCATCAAAATGAAATGGTTTTACAATATAATCATCGGCGCCTAAGTTAAATGCATCCATCTTATCCTGAATTTCGCCTAATGCTGTTAACATAATGATGGGTACTTTGTTATTGGTTTCCCTAAATTGTTTGCAAAGGGCAAAACCGTTTTTGTAGGGCAGATTGATATCTAACAATATCAAGGCATAGTTATGTTCGGCAAAAAGCTTTTCGGCTACCAGGCCATCATAGGCCAAATCAACCCGATAATCGAGTCTTGTTAACTCTTCCTGAATAACCTGCCCCAACTTGGGTTCATCTTCTGCTAAAAGTATTCTGTAGTTTTTTTCCATTAGAATTGATGTATTAACACAGCAAAGTAATGAAAAAACTTTTCCACCACATCACAAATCATGCTTATTGTGTAATTTTTAGAGTATAATCCTGAAAATTTTCCTTTTTTACTTTCAAAACAGAAATAAAATTGGCTGGAAAATTGCGGTTGATAACTCAATGGATGCTGAAGTATGTTGACTTAAAAAAATTATTAAATTTGAAATAGGAAAAAAACTTGCGAAGGGGAAAGGTTGATAATCTTTATCAATCTTTCTCTTTCAAAAGAAAATTAATCAACTACCATATTATCTATCCTCAGGGTTGTATTAGGTACAATGGATACTTTTGTTAGCGGCTGTGTTTTTTCTCTTTAAATTTAAAAATGTTCTAATTGCATTTGCTGAGACTGAATTTGTCTTAAAAGGTTGTGAAGCAATGGCATTAATAAAGTGGTTTTCTTAAATTCTCCATGATATTCATAATAGTTACCTTTCAAATTATTTTTTTTAGGGATTGTGTAACCATGTGTAATACCAATTAATTTTCCTTTGTTATTAATAATTGGACCTCCAGAAAACCCATGATAAGTAAAGATGTTAACTTCAAAGCTATCTGTTGTAGCACCGTTATCGAATACTGTACCATTTGTTACAATCGGTATAGTAAAAATTGGACTTGTAAATAAGGCAAATTTTGTTGGTAACTCTTTTTGATTTTTTACTTTGGTAATTGATTCATTTGGGTATCCTATCGCAATAACTGGTTCTTGATTTTTAACATGAAAAAGCGTGTCAATATCTTTTATGTCTACTGGCTCGTAACCACTTATTTTTAAAAATTTGAATAGTCCATAAGAATAATACGACGAGTCAAGATTAACAACAGCCATATCATTCTCTTTTGAAGAAAATGTAAACAGCTTAGTATTATTTACAAATACTATCTCTGATGGACTACCGATTTCGCCTATAATAGTTCTGTGAGGTCTTAACTCAAAACTATTTAAGTCTATTGAATGAAGAGTGTCATTTTCGACAATATGTATTTCGTTGAAGCAACTGCCCTGTCCAATAGTTGTATCTTCAAATACATGCCTAGCTGAGAGTAGGAAATTATGTTTTTGATAGGTAAACCAAATCGCTGTACCACAACTGGCAGAAAGTATAATTTGATTTACATAATAAGAATGGTTATTAGAATCGATTTGTCCAATCGTTAAGAAGCTGTCAAGCAACAATAAATTATCTCTTTCTGTTTTTGTGTAGCAAAGCACATTTACTGTTGCTTTTGTCCATTTATTGATAATCGCTTCTTTTTCTCCAAATTTTTGAGCTTGGACAATTGTACTGATGGGTAAAAATGCAGCGATTAACAAATATCTCATGTAGGTTAATTGTAGAGGTTGGTTTGGACATAGCCGCTAACACGTTTATTTTCCATAGAATTGTATTTATATTAATTTTAATAAGTATGGTTGAAAATAATATTATTCCAGTTTTTTGATGTTTCCACTTCCAGCAATGTATTGTGACAGGGCAGCTTTTCCTGCATAATAAACAGTACCACTGCCTGCAATGGAAATATCGAGCTGGTTATCTGCAAATACGTGTACATTGCCGCTACCGGCTATTTTAATTTTTACATTTTCTGCTTTCAGGTTCGCACATTTCACATCTCCATTTCCTGCAATGGATATATTTTCATCTTTGGTTTCGCCATTTAAGCTAATATTTCCGGTCCCAGCAATTTTTGAAATTACTTTTGGTGTATTTACCGATAAATTAATATTACCGCTACCTGCAATTTCGGCATGCAATTCATTGCCGCCGCTAAATTTTCCAATACCGGTAATATTGCCGGAACCCGCTATATACACCCCTTCCAAATTTTCAACCTTTACTTTTATTTGAACTCTTTTCCTGGTATCAATACGATAATGATTTTTAACACATATTTCTAAAGTACCATCTCCATTTACACGGGTAATAATATAAGGCAACACATTTTCATCGGCCTGAATGGTTAATCCAACGGGTAAATCCTGTGTAACGGTTACATTAAAATCGCCCATCGATTTAATGGTTTTTACGGATGGAATGGTACGCTGTTGGGTAGTCACAATTCCGTTTCCCGTAATTTTCTGATCGAACCAGAAATTGCAGGAAGAAAATAATACAAGGCTACCAATGATAACCGCCAATGATTTTAGATACATGTAATAGTAATAAAAGTTGAACAATATTTTTAAACCTAACCAATCGCAATAATTGTTTGCAATACTGCCGGAGCATTAAAGTAAAGTTAAATAACAGGGTAAACCAACAAAAAAAATAAAAACGGAGCTACAGCAGGAAGAAAGGAAAATAAACCAGATGAGTAACATTCAGTAATAAAACAGGTGTATGCCATTTTGAAAAACTCAATTTTAGGTTACCTTCGCCGAATGACAGAAAAGATCATCATTCTCGATTTTGGGAGCCAGTACACCCAACTCATAGCAAGGGCGGTAAGAGAAGCCAATGTTTATTGCGAAATTATACCCTATCACCAACCGTTTTCATTAACCGATGGTATTAAAGGTGTTATTTTAAGTGGTTCACCTTTTAGCGTGAACGATACAAATGCACCTATTGTACCTATTGCAAGCTATAATGAAGCCTTACCTGTTTTAGGAATTTGTTATGGTGCGCAATTAACTGCAAAAACGTATGGCGGCATTGTAAATAAAAGCAATAAAAGAGAATATGGACGGGCTACGTTATTATTACAAAAAAACGATGCGCTTTTCGAAAATGTACCCCCACAATCGCAGGTGTGGATGAGCCATAGCGACTCCATTCAACAACTACCCGGTAATTTTGAAATTTTAGCAACAACAGAAAGTATTCCGGTTGCAGCTTTTAAACACCACAGTACTTCACATAAAGGTTTGTATGGGCTGCAATTTCATCCGGAAGTATACCACTCTACAGAAGGGAAAACTATTATCAAGAATTTTTTGGTGAATATTTGTGGCTGCAGCCAAAACTGGACACCGGCCAATTTTATTTATGAAACAGTTGCAGCGCTGAAAGAAAAAATTGGTGATAAAAAAGTAATTATGGCCTTAAGTGGTGGTGTAGACAGTACTGTTGCTGCCACTTTAATCAGCAAAGCCATTGGAGCCAATTTATATTGCTTATTTGTTGACAATGGTGTATTAAGAAAAAATGAATATGAACAGGTGCTCGATACTTATCGCTTATTGCAACTTAACGTTAAAGGCATTGATGCCAAAGAACATTTTTATACCAAACTGGCAGGAAAAACGGATCCGGAAGAAAAAAGAAAAATTATCGGCAATACATTTATTGAAATATTTGATCGCGAAGCAAAGCATATGAACGATATCAGTATGCTTGGTCAGGGTACCATTTATCCTGACGTAATAGAAAGTGTAAGTGTGCATGGCCCATCGCAAACCATTAAATCCCATCATAACGTAGGTGGATTGCCGGATTACATGAAATTGGAATTGGTAGAGCCATTACGTTTTTTATTTAAAGATGAAGTAAGAAAAGTAGGTATTGAATTAGGTATACCAACTGAATTGATTAGCAGGCATCCTTTTCCCGGACCCGGTTTGGCCATCCGTATTTTAGGAGAAGTAACAGAAGAAAAAGTAAAATTATTACAGGAAACCGATGCTATTTTTATTGATTCACTTCGAACTGCCAATTTGTATCATAGTATTTGGCAGGCCGGTGCTATATTATTACCCGTAAAAAGTGTGGGTGTGATGGGTGATGAACGCACTTATGAATTTACGGTTGCATTGAGAGCGGTAACCAGTGTAGATGGAATGACGGCAGATTGGGCACATTTACCTTATGAGTTTTTAGCCAATGTTTCCAATGCAATCATTAATCAGGTAAAAGGAATTAACCGGGTGGTATACGATATTAGTAGCAAACCACCTGCTACCATTGAATGGGAATGATTTTTGTTTCATCAATACCAAGGTTTTGAACATTAAATTACTTTCATGAAATTAAAACTCCGATTGGCTTTAGTGAGTCTGCTGATGGTATTTACTACATGTTATGCACAGGTAATACCTATAAAAGTTGCCATCTTCTCACCATTATATATCGATTCTGCCTTCAATGGCAATACCTATCAGTTAGGTAATGCTAATTTGCCCAAACAAATACTACCGGGTTTAGAATTCTATAACGGCGCAATAGCGGCCATAGATTCTCTGCAAAAACAAGGTGTACAGGCTGTTGTATCTGTATATGATACCAAAAGCCAACGCCAACCTATAGATAGTATATTGAACAGTAATGATATACAGGATGTTAATTTTATCATTACTTCAAGTAATGACAGAGATGATTTAAAAAAATTAGCCAATTTTGCTCTATTACATCAAATTCCGCTAATATCAGCAACTTATCCAAACAACGCAGGTATTATCAACAATTCCTTCTTTATCATATTAAACTCTACGATACAAACACATTGCAGAGAAATTTACAAATACCTGCAACGCAATCATGCATTTGATAAAATTATATTATTTACACGAAAAGGGAGGCCCGCTGAAATTATTCAGTCCATATTTACCCAAATGAGTCATATTACGTATAGTATTCCATTAAAATATTTAACGGTACAATTACCCGACACATTTTCGGTTAAGCAGATTACACCTTATATGGATAGTACACGACAAAATATTTTAATTTGTGGTTCATTAAATGATGGTTTTGCATTACAATTAATTAAAGCAGCCAGCGATGCAAAAAATTATCCATCGCTGGTTGTAGGAATGCCCACCTGGGATGCCATGCCGGGCTTAGACCAACCCATGTTTAACAATGCCAGTATTGTATATACTACCCCATTTTACTGTAACCGAACTACTGCACTTTATAATAGTATTGCCGATAAATACAAACAACAACTAAACAGCTATCCCAGTGATATGATGCTGAAGGGCTATGAAACCGTTTTTCATTTCATTAAAGTTTGGCAACAATATGGTGCAGATGCCATCAATCATTTGTCCGACAACCACTTTACATTGTTTAATACGTTTAAAATTCAGCCAGTAAGAGATCAAAAAAACCTAGGAATTATCAACTATCAGGAAAATCAAAAGCTCTATTTTTTAAAAAAAATCGGAGGAGTGATAAAGTCTGTTAACTAATTGCAAAAATTGGCTTACATTTCTAAGCGCAAACCTTTCACCATCTTAAAAAAGTAAGTTTTGGACAATACCAATCTTGCATCTGCCAATTAAGGCATTTAAATACAATATAACTACCCTGGTGCATATATCAACTTTCATGGCACTACAAATTGTTTTAATTTTTTCGGTATACTAATTACGCTAATACAAATACCTGCAATCTGCTATTTGCAGTATATAGAAAGCAGTTATATTAATAAGCTTTTAAGCTAAAATGAGTTAACTTTAAACAAAAAAATGATGGATACCAATACAACTACTTTATTCGAATTTTTTGAAGATGCCAAAAAAGTGTTGCAGGATTATGTGAACATACAAATAAAAATCTTTAAATTAGAATTAATAAAAAAAAATGCAACCATTGGTGGCCTTTTGCTTTGGATGCTGATTTTTGTATTTTTATTTTTTGGTTTGTTGTTGTTTGCTGGATTTGCATTTAGCTTTTGGATGGGTGCCTTGTTACAAAATATTCCGGCGGGCTTTGCCATTACCACCATTATTTTTTCAATTTTAATTGTACTGATTACGCTTTTCAGGAAACAGTTGTGCATCAATCCTTTTATTAAAATTATTATACAACAACAAACCATCGATTTAGACGATTAAATAATGTAGCCCAATACAGTTATTTCTATTGATTCATTCAAAAAAAAATTATGCCACAGCCAACAAGCATCCGCAATTTATCTGAATTAAATGAAGCCATTCATCAATTAAAGCAACAAAAAAAAGAAATGGAATCAACCATTGCATTTAAATGGGAAATACTGCAGGAACAATATCCGGTATTGATTAAAAATACAATTTTCAAAAAATATCCCATACTCAAAAAAGGAAATATCTTAATTACTTTACTGGGCATTCCGGCCATTCAACAAAATGTTGAAAAGTGGTTACTTAAAGCCGGAACAAAAGCTGAAAACCTGGTTGACAAATGGATTGATTATTTGTTGAACAAAAAAGAAAGCAATACTTCCGTATAACGGACTTAACAAAATGCTAATAGACTTGTTACTTAATTTAGTTCAGCAAATCTATTCGGCATGTATCGGAAACAAACCATAGGAATTTTGTGTATTCTGGCGTTTATTACCTTATCTGCCACAATAACGAAACGTGATGATGATACAACCCCACAGCCCGAGCCTATACCACCCCAGCAACAGCAGCTGGGCAATGCACAAGAAGGTTACGAATATCTAATTACAGGCAATTATGTTAGCAGCGGGTTTCCGTATAAATTTTACAGAATTATTGCCGGAAAAGACAAGGATAATTACCTGAAACGTACCGGGAAAAATGCAAATGTTCCCTTTAGCTTTAATGTTATTAAAAATGAACAGGGAATTGATATTGTTGTGCCTAACTGCCTGCAATGCCATGCTCAGGTTTTCGACAAACACCTGTACGTGGGTTTAGGAAATAGTTTTATTGATTTTAGCAATACTAAAAAACAAAATACCATTCTAACCAATACTACATTCAAATTTTTAAAAGCAATTGCACCTAAACAATTTGAAGGAAGTAAAGCCATTGTACAATCTTTTAAAGCTATTTATCCCAACTTACAAACGGAAGTAAGAGGTGTAAATGCAGCCGATAGATTAGCGATGTTGTTAGTAGCACATCGCAATCCGGTTACCCTACAATGGAGCGATAGTAATTTATTAACTGTTCCCGATGAAGTGGTACCCACCGATGCACCAGCCTGGTGGTTATTGAAAAAGAAAAATGCCATGTTTTATACAGGTTTTGGCCGTGGCGATTTTGGTAAATTTTTAATGCTGAGTAATATTTTAACCGTAAAAGATACTACTGAAACTGCTGAAGTGTACAAACATTTTGCAGATGTGTTGGCATATATACAATCTATTGAACCACCTAAATATACAAAACCCATTAATCGGGAATTGGCCATGGAGGGCGAATTATTATTTACAACCAAATGCAGTAAATGCCACGGCAGTTATGGACCTAATAGCAGCTACCCAAACTTACTAATACCCGAAAAAATAATTGGTACAGATTCACTGCTTTTTAAAACAAATCAACAAAATCCACAGTTTATTCAGTGGTTTAATGACAGTTGGTTTGCCACCGGTAACCATCCTGCAAAATTGGTTCCTTACAATGGATACATTGCACCGCCATTAGATGGGATATGGATAACGGCCCCCTATTTCCATAATGGTTCTGTGCCTACATTAGAAGGTGTACTCAATAGTAAGAAGCGGCCTACATACTGGAGCAGAGATTTTAGAAAACCCTCTTACAATTATTCCACGATTGGATGGAATTATACAGCACATAAAAACGCCGGTGGCAGAAAAGTGTACAACACTACTCAGCCGGGTTATGGTAATTATGGTCATAATTTCGGCGATAATTTATCTGATGCAGACAGAAAAGCTATTATTGAATATTTAAAAACTTTGTAGAGCGTATCTCAAAAGTATGTTTTTTGTAATAAATTGAATGAATTTGCCGTTTATAAGAGAAACGACATTTATGGATATCACAAACGAACAATGGGACTTGATCTGTGGGTTGATTGAAAAAAATATTCCGGCCAAAAAGATAGCCGGACGTCCTCGAGTAGATGATAGAGCAATTTTAAATGGGATATTATGGATATGTAGAACCGGGGCACCATGGAAAGACCTGCCAGATCGATATCCACCTTATCAGACCTGTCACCGGCGATTTCAGGAATGGGTAAAGTGTTTGCTATGGGAGCAGATATTAAGTCGCCTGGCGGTGGATTTAAAAACTAGGGGAAAGATTGATTTGGCAGAATGTTATATTGACGGCAGCTTTTCAGCGGCTAAAAAAGGGGCTTTGGAGTTGGGAAAACTAAGCGGGGCAAGGGTACGAAGCTCATGGCAATTGCAGACCGTAATGGTCTTCCTATCGCCATTTCCACACATGAAGCAAGTACCCATGAGATTAAACTCGTTGAAAAAACGATATCAAAACGATTTACGCGAACAAAGCCTAAACGCTTGATTGGGGATATGGCTTATGATAGTGATCCTCTTGATAAAATACTTAAAGGGAACCGCATCAAAATGATCGCTCCACATAAAACCAACCGGGTGAAAAAGGCCACACAGGATAGACGTGAATTACGACGATACAAAAACAGGTGGAAGATCGAAAGAGTCTTTGCCTGGATTCAGCAGTTTCGACGTTGTCAAACAAGATTTGATTACTATGATGCCAATTTTCTCGGATTTGTACAATTAGCTTGTACAGTTATATTATTAAGAAACTACTTTTGAGATACGCTCTACTAAAAAAAGTACATTTCATTGCTTGTTTTGTACTTAATACAAACCTTTAATAAATTGGTATTCTCTTTCTTCTTTCGTATGCACCTGTAATAATGTAACATCTTTATTTAATGCAATAATATACGCATACAACCGAACCAATTGTAAACCAATAAATATTACCAGTATCAAGGCAACTAACGTAAATACAACAGTATACATAAATTTAATTTTTATTGAATAGATAAAATATATTTGGCTAACTCTGCTCTGTCTGCATCTGAAAGCTGACTCAACGTTGGCATCTGCGGATAATCCGGTCTTTTTTTGCCGGGTGCTTTAATCCATTGCTCTAATCCGGATATATTGTTTTTATAAATACTAACCATTTCGGTAATCGGTGGACCCACCAGTTTAGTATCTTTCTGATGACAAATACTACAATTGGTTTTAAATAGTGCTGCTCCTTTTGCAACTGCTCCTAAACTGCTATCTACCACTTCTGCAGCAGCGCTTTGCTGAGGATTCATTCTGGCTTCTTCAGATAATTTTTCAAAGGCGGCAGTTTTTTCAGCCATCAATTGTCTGTGTGGTTCTAAGGCATTGGCACGATAAGTATGGCGGCCACTTCCCATAAATAACACCGTAATACTCATCAAAATAACAATGCCGCCAAATCTACGATTGATGGCTTCTTTTGGACCAATTAATGCTTTCCAAATCCACCACATAGTAATTAAAGCCAATGAAGCACCGGTAATGATAATGGTCAGTAATCCCCATCCAAATCCTTTAGAGGGCAATGATATTAATACAATGGGGCCTATTAAAAACTGTATAACACTCGCACCCAAGGTAAGCGAATAGGCTAATTTTTTTACATCATATCTGGAAATATTTGCAGGGAAGATGTTTTCAAAAGGATAATTTTTTCTACCAACATACCAAAATAAAAATAAGCCGGTAACAGCTAAAGAGGCAAAAATAAAATGCAAGTAACGCGGAAAAACATTGGGTAAAAACAAAGCACTTACAAATCCATGAATACTTGACCACTTTTCAGGGAATAACATTAAGTTGATATTCACTAAAAAAATTAATGGAATAAATAAAAACAACAACACCGAAGCGCCAATTATAGCAATATGCAGCCGTTTTAAATGCGCCATACTATGCCAGGTATATTTATGTAAATAGGTTAATAAAAATGCCACAGCTACCAGAGGTATAATTAAAATCCACATTAATCCGGTAAGTGCATTAGCAGAATAAAAATAAATAGTATATAACGCATTAATGCTTAACAAGGGCGCCACGCCTAAAACTACTGCTAAACTCTTATTAACCGTAATGGTTCTTGCCACTTCATATGCCAGTGTATCGTAGGCTTTATTTTTTAATCCTTTTATTTCAGCCCATAGTGTTACTATTGAGCCGCCTACCATTAAATTCACAAAAACAATATGCAATAAAAAAGAAAATACTAGCAAAACAACCAATAACCATTCGGGTAATGGCAGTGGAATAGGAATATCTCTGGGAACAGGTGTGTTTATCTGCAAAAAATGTATCAATTTCATAGTAAATGCCTTAATTTTTGTCGATTAATTTTTTACCAATTTTGTCCCTTTAACCGAATCGGCGGTTTGCTGCAATTGTATAGCAGCATCCATATTATTCAAAGGATTTACAACAACGCCGGCCGTTTGTACTCCCTCTAATGTTTCATGACTTTGTTGTAAGAATTTAATGTAGGCAGCCAGTGCCTCGGCTTCTTTCTGGTTACCGGGAAATGGTGGCATAAAGGTTCTGCCGTTATGCATATTTGGAATATAAGCAGCCATTGCATTTTCATCTAATGGCTTATCAAAACTGCCATACATCCTTTCAAATACATAGGTAATAGAATTAATGCCTTGTGTAGTATGACACCTGCTGCACGAAAGCATAAACACATTTCTTCCAGCTTCAATTTTGTTGGTTGCCGTAATTTCAGGGGTAGAATTATAGGTTGCATATTTCAGTATCCCATCTCGTTGATACAAAGGATAATCTTCTTTACGCAATAAGTTAGAATACATGTATCCGCCTATTACATAAGGTTTTCTGATAAATTCTCTTACACGTTCAAATATGCCTAAAAATCCAAATGCCATAATAGTAGGAAACAACACAAAACCCCAACGTACTTTTCCCGGCTTCAGCACACCGAATAATCCAATGATAAAAATGGAAGAAGTAGCACCAAGTATAATGTATTTAAGAAGATGATAATACTGTTGAAACTCAATGGTACCAACAGCTGTACTCATATTATCACGCATGGCAGCAGGCATGGCCTTGTAATAATAAACGGCACCCAAAACAGAAAATGGAATCCAAAACAATATCCATTTGGCACTGGTTTGTATAGCCTGCTTTCTGGTTTCCGTATTTTTTTGGGTAAAAGCAAATACTAATAAATATCCAAATGTGCCGGCAATCACCATTGCTGTGGGTGTTCTGAAAAACAATTGTGGCAAATAAATAGGATTGGTAAAGCCATTGATGAAGCTATGATGTTTATTCCAATTTCCAGGATCCATCATAAAACCTAAAATCGCAACAATAATGGCCATGGTAAACCAAGAGAATACAGATAAGTACCAGCCAAATTTGATGTGTTTTAATTTTGACTGGAGTGATTGATTGGAATTTTTCCAGGTTAAATAATACACCATGATTAAAACCACCTCAGTTACAAAAATGGTCCATTCTGTAAACCAAGCCCAATAAAATACCCTGATTAAACTGCCAATAGAGGCTGGACTCACCAAAGCAGCAGAGAACCAAATGCCAACGCCCGTCATGGCACCTACTGTTGTTGTTACGATAAATGCCACCTTCATCATCCGCTCTGCCATGCCATCCCATTTTGTATCCGTAATTTCAGTTGCGTTGCTTTTACAAACACCCTTCTGTTCTAACCAGACAATATAGGGCACAAAGCCTACCGCAATTCCATGATTAATTAATACATGTAGAATGGCAATCATGGCTATCAAAAAACGATCATTTAGCCAATCTAAATGAAACATAGGGAAATCCATAATGTAATATTTTGTAATTGCAAAGCTACTTTACTCAATAACGGTAACAGTTTACACAATTATGGCAAGTTTGTACTTATTTATGGAATTGATAAGTATAGTATTTTTATAGACAAATGAAATAATTAGGTAGCGCCCATTATGCAACCTGTTTACGAAAAGCCTCAGGTGTAACAGCACAATATTTTTTGAAGAAACGGGAAAAATAAGAATGATTTTCAAAATGAAGCGACCAGGCAATTTCACTAATACTTAGGGAAGAATTAACAAGCAGGCGTTTTGCCTCTAATAAAATTCTGTTTCTGATATGCTCACCAGCCGAATGACCGGTATGCAACACACATAGTTCATTTAAATAGTTGGGTGTTATAAAAAGCATAGCTGCATATTCTTTAGGTAAATGTTTGTTGGTATAATGTTCTTCAATCAACAAATAAAATTTGCGCATAATATGCATTCCGGGTTTTATCATTTCAGTTTCCTCTGTTGCATCAATTTGCCGGTTCATCCATTCAAATAATTGCAGTAGCAACAATCGAAGCATATTCAAATGTTTAACCGGCTGATGAAAATACTCGTCCCGAATATCTTGTAACAGAGGTTTAATTTTATGTTCCACCGATTGAATATCCAATACAGCATGTGAGCCATTGGCCAAAAAAAACGGAAAATTTTTTAAGTAATGAAAATTGGATAAATACAATGAAAAAAACGCTTCAGTGAAATTAATCAACAAACCTTTTGTACCCGGACTAAATTGCCATTCATGAACCTGACCGGGTGTTAAAAAGTAAACAATATTTTTCCTTACTTCAAACTTCTTAAAATCAATGATATGAAAGCCGACTCCAGATTCAATAAACAATACCTGATAAAATGAATGCCGGTGGGGAAATACCATATTTTGATGCGATTGCAAAAACATGTCCAATTCAAATACCAAAACCTCCTGTGGTACAGAAGTGGCATCTACCATATTACAGATTTCTAATACCGGAATTTTTTCTTTTGTTAACATCTTATCCGCAAAAGTAAATTTGTAATGAAAAGAAAATGGTGACTTTTCACACATTAACAAAAACAACTTACTAACAAATACTACCCTATTTTTCCAATAGAATGATGCACAATACAAAAACCATAGGGCATACAGTTATCAGGTAATTTTTTGAAAGCAATAATCAGAAGCCTTTTGCTTTTCAGGAAGCGGCCTGGCAGGCCATAAGTAATGGTGAATGCACCCACCGATATGGGTAAAACCTTTGCTGTATTTTTAGGTGTGGTGATAAGGTTCATTGATCAACACCCTGATGATTTTCGTTCCAAAAACAATAATGGTTTGCAGTTGCTTTGAATTACCTCATTAAAAGCATTGGTGAAAGATTTATCACGAGTCATGGAAAAAACATTAACGGATTTAGAAATTCCATGGCAAGTGGGTATTAGAACAGGAGATACAACTACACAAGAAAGATTGTTGCAAAAAAAACAGTTACCTGAAATTTTATTAATAATTCCCAAAAGCCTTCATTTATTACTTTCGCATACACAACACACACAATATTTTAAAACATTACAAATTATTTCTGTAGATGAATGGCATGAATTGTTGAGCAATAAAAGAGGGGTTCAGGTTGAATTGGCCCTATCAAGGTTAGTTGCCTTACACAAGGCACAATCAAAAATTAAAATAAACAAAAATATTTGTATTTGGGGGATCAGTGCCACTATTGGTAATTTGGAAGAAGCCAAAAATGTTTTACTACTACCACTCAAAAAAACGGGCAGCATTATACAAGCGCAACAAAGCAAAAAAATTCATATTCATGCAATTATTCCAGATGAAGTAGAACGCTATCCCTGGGCGGGTCATCTGGGATTGAAATTAGTACACATAATTATTCCCATTATTGAGCAAAGTAATTCTACGCTTATTTTTATTAATACAAAGAGGGATGATGGAAATATGGTATCAAACCATTTTAGAAACTGCCCCACATCTGTCAGGAGCTATCGCCATACATCATGGCAGTATTGAAAAAGAATTAAGGGTTTGGGTTGAAGAAGCTTTACACCAACAAAAATTAAAAGCTGTTGTATGCACGGCAAGTTTAGATTTGAGAGTTGATTTTAAACCGGTAGATACTGTTATTCAAATTGGCTCACCAAAAGGAATTGCCCGTTTTATGCAATGTGCAGAAAGAAGCGGGCACCAACCTGATGCAGCTGCAAAAATTTATTTTTTACCTACCCATTCGTTAGAGTTAGCTGAATTAGCAGCATTAAGACAATGCATACAAAAAAATATTTTGGAAAACCTAACATCCATTGCTATTGTGTTATGATGTTTTGGTACAAGACCTATGCACCCCGGCTATTGGAGCAGGTTTTTATGCAGATGAATTATTGAATGAAATAAAACAAACGTATTGTTACCAACAGTTATCCATTGACGAATGGAACAATATACCACTATATTTAACCAATGGCGGTAATGCATTTCATGAATACGACGCTTTTAAAAAATTAGAACAGGATGAAGAAGGAAAATATGTCATTAAACACAGAAAAACAGCCCTGCAGCACAGAATGCATATTGGCACTATTGTAAGCGATGCCATGCTAAAAGTAAAATAGATGCATGGAGGCTATTTAGGTGTAATTGAAGAATGGTTCATCAATCGCCTAAAGGTGGGCGATAGTTTTGTATTGGCCGGGAAAAATGTAATACTCGTAATGATAAAAGATATGGCGGTATGGGTTAAAAAATTAAATGCTACCAACACCATTATACCCAGTTGGATGGGTGGCTGAATGTCGCTCTCTGCCAATTTAGGGGAACAACTGCGACAAACATGCTCAGATGCCTTAGCAATAGGGAGGAAATGAAAGCTTTGCAACCATTATTTCAACTACAGCAACAGCTATCCGTTATTCCACAAATACAGGAAATATTGGTTGAATTAATTCAGGAGAAAAAAAGTTTCCATATTTTGGTATATCCTTTCGAAGGAAGGTTGGCTCATGAAGCCATGAGCGCAATAATGGCATACCGACTTTCACAAAAAACACCCATTTCATTTTCTATCGCCATGAATGACTATGGATTTGAATTAATGTGCGATGAACCAATTGAGCTGAATGCTCAAACTATTCAAGCTTTATTTACTACCGATGAACTCTTAAACGACTTGCAAAAAAGTGTGAATGCCAGTGAAATGGCAGCAAGAGCATTTAGAGATATTGCTGTAATAGGCGGATTGATTTTTCAGGGATATCCGGGACAAAATAAAAAAACCAAGTATTTGCAGGCTTCTGCTTCACTGTTATTTAAAGTATTGAATGAAGATGATCCTCAAAATGTATTATTACAACAAGCTTACAAAGAGGTTTTTGAAAAGCAAATGAAAGAAGTAAGGTTAAGAACGGCATTGCAAAGAATTCAACAATCCAATATTATTATAACACAACCCAAACAATATACACCCTTTAGTTTTCCTATTATTGCCGATGGGTTAAGCCTCAACCATTTATCCTCAGAAAAATTAGAATACCGAATAAAAAAAATACAGCAACAGCTTTTACAATAACAACTGTTGCTGCATCCAATCAACTATTAATAAATCAGGTATTTGCGTTGGGTAGTGTATAAAATAATGAATAACAATAAAAAAGCATATCCAAAATAAGCAGTCCAACCGCTAATAGAAGCCATTCCTAATAAAATAACGGTAGCAATTACCGGGAAAAGTTCACCAATTAGCCACATATAGTAGCCCTGCATTTTCAGCTTACGCATATCTATTGCACCTAAAATACATAATATAGCACCAATTAGGGTAACCACCAAAATGGGCAACTTGTTGGTAGCTGCTTTTCGCATTAACTCCATTGCTTCAGGAGAGTAAAAACTTTTGGCAAAATCGGGTAGTTTGGCAAAATCGGGGCTATTCATTAATTTCTCCATCGCCGCTAAACTTTTTTCGGCGTTGATGTATTGGTATATGCCGGATAAAATAGCAATACCACTCCCAATAAAAGTTAAAATAGTTAATACCTTCAAGCTGCCATATTTAGGCGCCATTGGCATGTCTGGTTGCAGTTGAGTGTCGGTCATCATATTATTTTTTTTGTTGCAATAAATATAATACACCCCTTTTATACAGCAAAATTTAGTTACATAAAATTATGCCATTTGTTGATACATTTGTTCCTATGCAGGCGCCATATTTATTTCAATTACTTGGTCAGCACCTATGGTTATCATCAGAAAAATGTATGCTTTGGAAGGAAGAAGCAATTCTCATTCTTTCTGATGTACACATTGGCAAAACCGGGCATTTTAAAGAAAATGGCATTCCGGTTCCGGAAGCTTTGTTTAAAGAAGATATGCATCGGCTGTTTCATGCTATCGCTGTTTTTCAACCCAAAGCAATTATGGTAGTTGGCGATTTATTGCACAAAAAAAATAATGAAGATGCGGCGCATTTTTTTAAGTGGAAATCTGATTTTGGAAACATTCCATTTCATTTAATTAAAGGTAATCATGATGTGCTGCCGGAACAATGGTATGCCGATGCAGGTATTATATTACATAACGAATGGTTATACAAAGCACCATTTTTATTAATGCATGATATGGCAGATATAATTCCGGAAAAATACAAAAATGCTTATATCATTTCAGGACATATTCATCCGGGTGTACGTGTAAAAATTACTGGAAAGCAACATATTAAATTACCCTGTTTTTATTTTGGTAAACAACATGCCATCCTTCCTGCATTCAGTAATTTTACTGGTGTTGCTGTTGTTAAGCCCGGCAAAAAAGAAAAGGTATTTGCCATCGCCAATCAACAAATTATTCCTATAGCATGATACAAATTGCTTTTCATCCATTATATGCACATGCATTACCTGTGGGTCATCGCTTCCCAATGGAAAAATATGAATTAATACCGGCACAGTTAATGCATGAAGGTACTATTAGCAAAGAAAATTTATTTTATCCGGATGAGATAGATGATGAAATTGTTTTATTAACCCATGATGCGGCCTATCTTCAAAAATTGAAAACGCAAACACTAACTGCTGCAGAGCAAAGAAAAATAGGGTTTCCGCAATCGCCTGCTTTAACTAAAAGAGAATGGATAATAACACAAGGCACCGTTTCCTGTTGCCATGCTGCACTAAAAAATGGGGTTTCACTCAATGTGGCCGGCGGTACGCATCATGCTTTTAAAGATCATGGAGAAGGCTTTTGTTTGTTGAACGATTTTGCCGTTGCTGCCCATTATTTATTACAACAAAAATTAGCCAACCAAATTTTAATAATAGACGTGGACGTGCATCAGGGGAATGGAACGGCATCAATTTTTAATAACCATCCCGAAGTATTTACATTTAGCATGCATGGAGCGTACAATTATCCATTCAACAAAGAAATTTCAGATATTGATTTGCCTTTGGCAGATGGAGTGGATGATACAATTTATTTGAAACAATTGTATGAAGCATTGGAGTTTTTGTTGCCAACAGTAAAACCCGATTTTGCATTTTATCTTTCAGGCGTTGATGTACTGGCTACTGATAAATTTGGAAAATTGAACATCAGCATACCAGGTTGCAAAAAAAGAGATGAAATGGTATTTTACACACTGAAACAACAAGGCATTCCCGTTGTTGTGGCAATGGGTGGCGGATATTCACCCCACATTCGCACCATTATTGAGGCGCACTGCAATACATTTAGAACTGCCTTACATTTGTATTAATCTGTTTTTTTTCAACTGGTTGTAATCAATAAAATAAATAAACTTTGCGGAAATTTGGTTACTGAGTGGCGATGAAAATGATTGTATTAAATTATTAATGTATTTATTGTATTGTGTTCCATCAATGGTTACATCAGGTCCAATTGCATTTTTCCAGGCAACAATTAAACGACTTCCTAACCGAAAATCCCAGGTATAAAAAGCATCTACATTCAATGCATTAAAATTATCATCGTAGCCGGGTTCAAGTGGCCGTTCTAAATCCTGAAAATATCCTTCATTATTTACATTAAACATTTTTACATAATGCACTTTACTCCAATAATGCCTAACCCTAACAATCAAATTCATTCTTGCCTGAAAATTATAAATTACATTCAATACATTATCCATACGCTCTACCCTGCGTTGCCCAATTACAGGTGCATTGGTAACGGCATCAAAATGCGACCAGCCAAATTCACCTGCATCAAATTCTTTTTTACTGTTTAAACTAAGCGTAAACTGATTGTTGAAACGGTATCTAATTCCACCGCTTACTACTGAGTAAGGAATGGCATCTTTATAATCGTATGCAGAGGCATAACCAACTCCATAGTTAAAAAAGAATTTTCTTCTACTATCTGAACTACCGAAAATGCCTGCAAAAGCATAAGGTACTCTTTTGAGTTTGGTACCCGGCATTCTCAGTTCAAAATAGTCGTTACTCCAAATTGGGCTACCCGACACTTCTAATGAAATATCATAAAAATTCTTAAATACTTTTAAGAAACTGGCATTGTAATTCAAACTGCTGAAGGCATAGGGTTTATAGAGGTTTTGATAATTAATGCTAAACCGATAAACTTTAAAGTTGTAACGCTTACCGGGTTTGTATTGATTATAGGAAACAGAGCCAAAATAACTTACTTCGTTGGGTGCTTTCAAAAATCCTAAATCGTTTGGATCGTATTGATCGCTTTCAATATTATTCATAATATTCCATTGCCACAAACCACTTACTTTACCAAAACTATTTTTTAATTTAAACCCATTGTGCGCAAAGAGGCCGCCCACCGTGCTAAAAGCAGCCTTCGACTGCAGATTATATTTGTTCTCTTTATCAAATAAACTAAAATCTACCACGCTTACATTGGCCATTTTATCGCCGCCACGCCTCAATACATTGGCATTGGTAAAAGTAATACTACTTCTATTGGCCAAAGCCTGATCTAAAACAATAATATTATAATTTGATAATGGTTCCGTTTCAATACGGTGTAACTGCCCACTCTTATCTTTCAAGCCGGCATACATGGGTGCTGTTATGCCATTGAAAATTCCAATGCCTAAATTATGCCTGGTTCTGCCGGAAAATTTTGTAGCATTGTATAATTGTGTTAAAGATGGATTTTGAAGAATGGTATATCCGCTATCTGTTGCCAACTGATTAATACTATCATACAATCTGGGCGTTTTCCCAACCCTGCGGGAATAAAAAATCCCTGCTTTATTAAACAATTCGGTTCCTTCAGTAAAAAAGGGGCGGTTTTCTGCAAACTGAACTTCATAAGGAGAGAGATTCAATATCACATTATCACTCAATGTTTGTCCAAAATCGGGTACCAAAGTCATATCTAAAGTAAAGCTTTCATTCACACCATATTTTACATCCATTCCGCCATTATGAATGGCATTTTGAATAGTACCGGTAGCAGTGGGCACAGTGCTGTA
Source organism: Hydrotalea sp. GW822-HT8A01 (assembly GCF_058798575.1). Classification (NCBI taxonomy): domain Bacteria; kingdom Pseudomonadati; phylum Bacteroidota; class Chitinophagia; order Chitinophagales; family Chitinophagaceae; genus Hydrotalea; species Hydrotalea sp. GW822-HT8A01. The sequence goes on along the minus strand of NZ_CM179506.1, from coordinate 2,309,088 downwards.
ACCTGCAGAAATGTAAGGCAGAAACGACAACCGCAACGGGGGTTCTAAACTTTCTAATCCGGTTAATAATCCAAATTGATTCACTAATCCGGAAACGGTTGGACTTACTTTATTCCAATAACTGGATTCATTCAGCCGGCGAATAGACCGGTAAAAATTAATACCCCATTCCTGTACCTCTTTCTTTGCAAAACGAAGACTCATGTATGGAATTTTCATTTCTACAATCCAGCCATCAGCAACAATACTTACATGGCTATCCCAAACAGCATCCCAATTGTAATCCACCCCATTATTGAAAGTATTGTTTCCTGAAAGCTTCGCGTCACTTTGCACATTAGCAGCCGTTACACTAAACATGAATGCATTTTGGCCATCATGATAGGTATCAAAAGAAACTGCAAATACATCCACATCCTGCCTTTGTTCTCCATCCCGTAAGGTAAATTGTCTTCTTATCAGTTTTGGATCATCATACAAATATGCAGCAATATAAATAGCCGAATTATCGTATATAATTTTTACAACTGTATTTTTAGATGCAGGCAACCCAAATTCTGGTTGTGTAATAATAAAATTGGTGGCTGCCTCTGCTGCAGTCCATTCCGGTTCATTTAAAATACCGTCAATTTTTATGGAATGTTGCGTTCTAAATGCCTTTACCTGTTTTACCTGTGCCTGAATGGTAAAATTGATGAACAATAAAAATAAGAATAATGTAATTTTTCCTTGCATGGGTTCATACTCCTTCACTCCAAAACTAAATAGAAATGAAAAGCGCAGAGTACAATTTTAGGATGAATGGCAAATAATGAGTGATGTAACAAATACAAATAAAAAAGCCGTTCTAAAAAGAACAGCTTCTTTCATTCATAAAAATCATCCATCATTATCCAATATCCAAGCCTAATTCAGTTTCTTTTTTAAAGTAGAAACCTGTGCCTGTAAATTATTCACCATACCTGCCAACTGATTTACATCCCAGCGCTGCACCGTATTGGCTTTTTGTAAAATAAACAATGCTTTCCATACTTCCAGAATATCATCCGTAGCTACTGCATAGGGTTCATATATTGGATTATCGCTCACCAGCGTTAATTTATTTTTGGCACGGTTATTTTTTAAAATTCTTTTGTAAACAATACCATCTTGTTTAGACAGTACCACATAAGTATTGCTGGATTTTACTTCTTCAATATCCTCTACTTTTTCCCCAACAATTACACTGCCGCTGGGTGTAGGCAACATACTATCACCAATTATTTCAAATGCACGATATTGGCCGGGCGCCAGCATGGGTAGGGTAAACGTGTTGAGTTCGTCTAAAAAATCGGTATCTGCATAACCGGCTAAATAACCGGCTGCAGCTTTTACCGGAACAAAAGAGATGATAGCAGAACCCGAGGATGCCATTTTTAATTTTCTTCTTTGCTCCAGATAACTGCTTCCTTTTGCAGCGGATAATTCTTTTAAGAGTAATTCATCCAAACTTAGTTTAAACAATTGTGCTACATCTTCCAGCACTTCTAATTTTGGTTCGGCTCTTTCTTCTTCATATGCACCAATTAAGGAACGTTTTACACCTAATTTCTGTGCAAATTCTTCCTGAGTATAGCCTCTTAATTTGCGGAGGTATCTTAAATTTTTTCCGGCAAAACTCATAAACTAATGATTTTAGCCGCAAAATACTAATTTTTTTAGTTAACAAAAAATATTTTTTTATTTTCTTTAAAAATATTTTCATTTACCAGTTTGCCCGGGCCGATGGAGAAACACTTAAATCGGAAAACTGTTCTGCCTGAAATTTGTAATAGGCAGTTATAGCAATCATACCTGCATTATCGGTACAATATTCAAATGCCGGTATAAAAGTATCCCACCCGTTTTGTTTTCCCATCATTTCAAATGCAGTACGCAGGCCTTTATTGGCACTAACACCGCCGGCTATGCATAATTGCCTGATGCCGGTTTGGTGAGCTGCTAATTTCAATTTTTGTAATAATATTTTAATAATGGTAGCCTGAATAGAAGCACATAAATCGTTCAAATGATTGGCAACAAATTCAGGTGACTGCTTCTGCAGAAAATAAAGAACGGATGTTTTTAACCCGCTAAAAGAAAAATTGAGGCCGGGCACCTGTGGTTCGGCAAACTTAAAAGCGGTTGCATTACCGGTTTGCGCATGTTTATCTACCAAAGGACCGCCGGGATAGGGCAGGCCTAATAATTTGGCGGTTTTATCAAAGGCTTCGCCCGCTGCATCATCAATGGTTTCACCTAACACTTCTAAATGCAAAGGGCTATGCGCCAACACAATTTGTGTATGTCCCCCACTTACCGTTAAACATAAAAATGGAAAACCCGGTTTTCTTTCACCAATTAAATTGGCCAGAACATGCGCCTGCATATGGTGTACTGCAATTAACGGTTTATTTAAACCCAATGCCAGCGATTTGGCAAATTGGGCACCTACCAGCAAACTACCCAATAAACCCGGCGCCTGTGTAAATGCAATGGCATCGATGTCAGCTAACTGTATTTGCGCTTTTTTCAATGAAGCTTCTACAACAGGTACAATATTTTGCATGTGTGCACGGCTGGCCAATTCAGGAACCACGCCACCATATTGTGCATGTATGGATTGATTGGCAATAAAATTAGACAGAATAATTCCATCAGTACAAACTGCGGCTGAGGTTTCATCGCAGGAAGATTCAATAGCTAAAATAGAAACAGACACAGATAAAAATTTTGGCAAAAGTACAGGCTATTTGCTTCGTATGGCCACAACAGGATCCATTTTTGCGGCAATAGAGGCCGGAATAATACCCGATAAAATTCCCAATACAATACAAATACTCAATGCCAATACAATGATGTTGGGTGCTATAAAAATAGGAAAAGGTAACACCTTACTCAGTGCCATGGTAAGTATCCAAACCAAAAACAAACCGAGTAATCCGCCAATCACACATAAAAATGCACTTTCTAACAAAAACTCGGTTAAAATAGTGCGTTTTTTGGCACCAATGGCTTTTTTTAATCCAATTTGGCTGGTACGTTCCCGAACGGTTACAAACATAATATTGGCTACACCAAAAGCGCCCACCAATAAACTTAAACCGGCTATAGCCCATCCGCCCAAATTCAACGAACCAAACAATCCGTTTAAAGAATTACCCAACAAATTCACATCATTCAAAGCAAAATTATCTTCCTGCTGCGGACTTAACTTCCGTTGTTGCCGCATAATGCCCTTCAACTCATCAGATAAACTGGCTGTAGCAATATTGTTTTTTGCCTGCACCATAATAAAAGGGCTGCTTTGTTTAATATTGTAAATAGAAGCAAAATATCGATAAGGTAATAAAATACAATCATCATAATTAAATCCGCCCAATAAACTATTGCCCTGCTTTTCCAGCACACCTACAATGATGGCTTTGTGGTGGTTAAAATCTATTTCTTTACCAATTGCTTTTTCAGCATTGCCAAACAATTCTTCAGCTACTTTATTGCCAATTACTGTGGCATTGGTGCCATAGGTAAAATCGTAATCGCTAATGTAACGTCCAACCGCAACGTTAATAGATTGTATTTTATTAAAATCTTCTGTAACACTGTAAATGTTTGTATTGGTTAAACTATTGTCACCATACGATAAAGTTGCATTTTGCGAGGCAAAAAATGCCATTGCATCAGCCAACTTGCTTTTAGCCTGAATAAACTTCATTTCATCATAAGTTGGAGTTGGCCGTTTTACGAACTTCCACCAGGGATACTCTCCGCCCCCGCCATATTCCCATTTATCAATATAAATAGTATTATTACCTAAGGTTTGCACCTCCCCTTTTACCTTTCGTTTTAAACTATCTACCGTAGCCAATACGCCAATAATGCAAAAAATACCGATGGTGATACCGAATAACGACAAAAAAGTACGCAACTTATTTACCCTTAATTCCTGAAGAGCCATTTTAAAACTGTTCCAGATAATGGTGAGCAATTTTATCATAAACCAAATGTAATGTGTTATTTCACATTTTTTCAAATTATTGGTTCAGCGTATATTAATAAGGATGAGCGCAATAATTCAACAATGAACTGAATTTAAATTACTACAATAAAGCCGGGCATATTTTTTTCAAAGCAAATAAAATTTCAAATTGTTAAACAAAGGTTGTGTTTACATCATTAAAATGCAGTAAAAATGGCATTCTTCGCTTCTATACATCAACAAATACCAACAAATACTGTTATTTGAATAAATGCATTTTGCAAAAAATAAAAAAATCATTTTGTTATAGCATTGCTGTGAATTGTATTTTTGCAAAGATTTTTTTTTCAACTTCAATTCTGCTATATGACCTGGAAGCAAGTGTTTACCTCTTCGGTAGGAAAAAAATTAGTAATGGGTTTAACAGGGGTTTTCCTGATTTTGTTTTTAGTAGTGCATGCCGGTTTAAATGCCTGTATTTGGGCAGATGATGGCGGTATTATGTTTAACCGAGCAGCTAATTTTATGGGTAGCAATATTGTACCCCGAATTTTAGAAATTGGTTTGTTCATTTTTATATTTCTCCACATTATTCAGGGTTATGTTTTAGAAGCGGGTAACCGTAGTAAACGTAAAGTAGGTTATGCCATTGCATATGGTAACCGAGGTAGTAAGTGGTACAGCCGCAGTATGGCTATTTTAGGAACCATACTTTTATTGTTTTTTATCGTACACTGGAAACAGTTTTGGATACCCTCCAGATTTACCGGTGTAGAAGAAGTAACACTGCCCAATGGGTTGCAGGTGCATAATTTATATGCACTCATGCGTGATACTTTTTCGCAGTTATGGGTAGTTATATTCTATGTAATTTGCTGCATTAGCTTAGGTTACCACTTAGCACATGGCTTTCAAAGTGCATTTAAAACTTTAGGTGTACACAATAAAAGATACCAGCAAATGCTCACTTCATTTGGGTATGGTTTTGCCATTGTGATTCCTGCCATTTTCGCATTGATGCCAATTAGTTTTTATTTTCATTTAATTAGCTGATTGAAAAAATATAATAGCAAAAAGGAACCGCTTCATTCAACAAAAGAAGTTTTCCTTTATAAAAAATACCAATTTTAATCTACAAAAAAGTAGTACCATGTTAGAATCAAAAATTCCTGCCGGCGCTTTAGAACATAAATGGACCGATTATAAAGGACATTGCAAATTGGTAAACCCCGCCAACAAACGGAAGTTAGAAATTATTGTAGTAGGTACCGGTTTAGCCGGAGCCAGTGCTGCTGCCAGTTTGGGCGAATTGGGTTATAAAGTAAAAGCTTTCTGCTTTCAAGATAGTCCGCGTAGAGCACATTCTATTGCTGCACAGGGTGGAATTAATGCGGCCAAGAATTACCAAAATGATGGTGACAGTGTTTTTCGTTTATTTTATGATACTGTAAAAGGTGGCGATTACCGCAGCCGAGAAGCCAACGTATACCGCCTTGCCGAAGTAAGTGCCAATATTATTGATCAGTGTGTGGCACAAGGCGTACCCTTTGCCAGGGAATATGGTGGTGTGTTAAGCAACCGTTCATTTGGCGGTGTGCAAGTACAAAGAACTTTTTACGCTGCAGGGCAAACCGGTCAGCAATTACTCATTGGTGCCTATCAGGCTTTAGAACGCCAGGTGGCATTGGGCAATGTAAAAATGTATGCCCGCCATGAAATGCAGGAAATTGTGGTAATTGATGGGAAAGCAAGAGGTATTATTGCAAGAGATTTGATTTCCGGAAAATTAGAAAGACATTTCGGCCATGCGGTACTATTGTGTAGTGGAGGTTATGGTAACGTGTTTTATTTGTCGACCAACGCAATGGGTAGCAATGTAACTGCCGCCTGGAAAGCGCATAAAAATGGCGCATTATTTGGCAATCCCTGTTTTACACAAATACATCCTACCTGTATTCCCGTAACCGGCGATCATCAAAGTAAATTAACCTTAATGAGCGAATCATTAAGAAATGATGGCCGTATATGGGTTCCCAAACAAAAAGGAGATACGCGTAAAGCCAGCCAGATACCTGAAGAAGAAAGAGATTATTATTTAGAAAGAAGATATCCTGCATTTGGTAATCTGGTACCTCGTGATGTGGCTTCCAGAGCTGCAAAAGAAAGATGTGATGAAGGATACGGTGTAGGCTCTTCTAAACAAGCAGTTTATCTTGACTTTAGTGCCGCTTTTGAAAGATATGGTACAACAGAAGCAGGTATTCACGGTATCGATAATCCTTCAAAAGAGCAAATTATATCACTCGGCAAACAGGTAGTAAAAGAAAAATATGGTAATCTTTTCGATATGTATGAAAAAATTACCGGCGAAAATCCTTATGAAGTTCCCATGCGCATCTACCCTGCAGTACACTATACCATGGGTGGCTTGTGGGTTGATTATGAATTAATGACTACTGTAAAAGGATTATATGCATTGGGTGAAGCTAACTTCTCTGATCACGGTGCCAACCGCTTAGGTGCCAGTGCCTTAATGCAGGGCCTTGCCGATGGTTATTTTGTAATACCCTACACCATTGGAAACTATCTGGCAGACGAAATTTACAACAAACCTATTTCAACCAATCATGAAGCTTTTCAAACCGCAGAAAAAAAGGTACAGGAAAGATTAGAAAGCCTGATGAGTATTCAGGGTACACAAACTGTAGAAAGTTTTCATAAACGCCTCGGTAAAATTATGTGGGACAAATGTGGTATGGCCAGAAATGCCAATGGTTTACAACAAGCCATTACCGAAATACAACAGCTCAAAAAAGAATTTTGGAGTGACGTTAAAATACCCGGCGGCATTAATGAACTGAATACAGAATTAGATAAGGCGGGCCGCGTTGCCGATTTTATTGAATTAGGTGAATTAATGTGCATAGATGCATTAAACAGAAATGAAAGTTGTGGCGGACATTTCAGGGAAGAATACCAAACACCCGATGGTGAAGCATTAAGAGATGATGCGAATTATATGTATGTAGCTGCCTGGGAATACAAAGGTGAACACAACTGGGAATTACACAAAGAACCTTTACAGTACGATGTAATTAAACCCACCCAAAGAAATTACAAATAAATAACTGAATCCTATTTTTTTAAGATTTTAATTTTTTTATATGGAACACTATACCATGAATCTGAACTTAAAAGTTTGGAAACAAAAAGACAAAAATGCAAAGGGTAGTTTTAAAATGTATCGTGTAGAAAACATTTCTTCGGAAATGAGTTTTTTGGAAATGTTTGATGTACTGAACGAACAACTGATTCGGGCAGGTGAAGACCCGATTGCATTTGACCATGATTGTCGCGAAGGTATTTGTGGTATGTGTTCAATGTATATTAATGGTAAACCACATGGTCCGTGGCAGGCCAATACTACCTGCCAATTGCACATGCGTGCCTTTCAAAATGAAGACACAATTGTAGTAGAGCCTTGGAGAGCCAATGCTTTTCCTGTAATTAAAGACTTAATGGTTGACCGTTCTGCATTCGACAGAATTATACAGGCCGGTGGATACATTTCAGTGAATACCGGGAATGCAGTAGACGGGAATGCAATATTAGTAGATAAAGATAATGCTGATAATGCCTTTGCCGCCGCCATGTGTATTGGCTGCGGTGCTTGTGTGGCTGCGTGCAAAAACAGCAGTGCTATGCTGTTTGTTTCAGCCAAAGTATCGCATTTGGCGCTTTTACCGCAAGGAGATCCTGAACGCCATCATCGTGTAATCAATATGATTACACAAATGGATAAAGAGGGTTTTGGTTCCTGCACCAATACAGGTGCCTGCGAAGCTGCCTGCCCGAAAGAAATTTCGCTCACTAATATTGCTCGCCTAAACAATGAATATTTAAAAGCAGGTTTAGTTGCAGAAAAATAAATCTTACACCAATTTTCATCGAAAAAAAAATCTCATTGCTTCACCTACAATGAGATTTTTTTATGCAATGCGGCCAAATCTTAAAATTTATCGTATATTGAATTAAAATGCTATTCATGATGTTTTATTTCACCCAACCCATCTGTACCTGCAACCCTACCAGGCAATTTGTGCAAAAAGCTTTCCAAGAAATGATACCAATATATCCTATCTTTTATTGATAGCTATCTCCTATTCAAATTATGTCTAATTCCTATTTTTCATTTAAACAATTTCGAATTGCACAAGATAAATGTGCCATGAAGACATGTACCGATGCCTGCCTGTTTGGGGCTTTTATGGCACAATATATATCGAATAATCCGGCTAAAACTATTGCCGATATTGGAACTGGAACAGGACTGTTGAGTTTAATGATTGCGCAAAAAAATGAGGCAATTATTCATGCCTATGAAATAGATGAAGGTGCAGCCATGCAGGCAAAAGAAAATTTTTCAACATCGCCATGGTACCAACGCTTAACAGTTATAAAAGGTAATGTAATACAGTTACAACCGGCAACCACTTATGAATGGCTGGTTTGTAATCCACCTTTTTATGAAAAAAGCCTGAAAAGCCCACAGGTTAACAAAAACATAGCCATGCATAGTGAACAACTTCGGCTGCAGGATTTACTTCCCATTTGCAATCAATTTTTAAATCAACAAGGAAGGTTTGCATTGCTTTTGCCCTATCAGCGCACCACATCATTTATTGCAATGGCACATCAAAATAATTTTTATTTAGAATATAAATTAGATGTAAAACCCAGTCCTAAACACCATATTTTTAGAACCATCTGTATTTTTTCGAAAGCACCAACTCCTACTTTGTTAGAAGAAATGTTAACAATCAAAGAACTCAATAATGCATACAGTGAACCTTTTACGGCATTATTAAAAGATTATTATCAGTTTCTTTAAATAAAATTTACCCGGCTGCATAATCAGATAAATAGGAAAAGGCTTGTGTTAGTTGCCCATTCTTTAAAATAGTAGCCCTTTCAATCATATTACTACCTGAGCTGAGTAAATCGGGTAATACATGTTTCATGAGTTGTTCACCAAAATAACGGCTGGCATCGCGGGGTAACTCATTGGGTAAATTTCCAACAGCAATTACGTCAATGCTATCGGGTAAGTAAGGTTTGGTTTTGGTAAAGCTCACTCTGTCAACTCCATAAACAGGATCTTCAATGGTTTGATCACCTAAATTAATGGGTACAGAGCCATGTGCATCGTCGGTTATGTCAGAAATGGTTTGTATGGCAAAATGTTCATCAATATCTGTTAATTCAAACAACCTTGGCATTTCTTCTGTCCAAAATATACCATTCATCAAAATATCAGTACAGTGTGCATAAGGTAAAAACCTGCTTCTGTAATCTTTTGCATTGGTATGAAAATGTTCACGCTGATATGTTTTTAAATATTTATGGGTAAATAAGTCGGCCCCTTTTAATTGCACATAAACCGGATATGTAAATTTTTTTTCTAAATACTCATCGGGCTCAACCTCGGTAACACCCAATAAATTCATTACTTCAATAATACCATGCGCCACTCTTCCACTGCCGGTAACAGCAATTTTGATGTTGGGTAATTTCAATCCAAAATAATGATGAATGAGAGAGCGGTAATCTTTTACTTCATATACCCGGCCTAAATGAAAAAGGCCGGTTCTTTTTCCGTAACACATCATGCCGTTGTGGGCACCAACAATACCGGCAAAAAATCCAAATCCTATAATTCGTTGCCCATCTTCATGTTCTAAACATTCATAATCAATTAATGTAATTTTTTTGTTTATCATTTCATGAAACAAAGCACGGTTATAGGGTTGCTTCTTTCGGGTATGTGAAAAAAAAAGATACACTTTATTGGGAATAAGATCCGCTTTAGGCACTTCTTTAATGCCCAGCAAAATATCACAATCTGTAACATCTTCTGTAACCTTTATTCCGGCTCTTCGGTATTCATCATCGGAAAAACAACGATTGGAAGAAGACTGAACAACAATAGCAATATCAGGAAAGTGTTGCATCATCCATTTACATTGAGCAGGTATTAAAGCCACGCGACTATCAGCAGGAATTTTCCCTTCTTTAATCAGGCCAATCTTGATCATACGGCTACTATTTGAAACATAAAGGTATTTTATTCACTACAAATAATGCATACTATATTATTCCAATTTCCAAACCACAAATTTTCTATACTTATAAATAAAAAAGAATACATGATTGGTTTTAGAGGAAAAATCTAATAGGGCAAAACACAATTATTATAGCAATTCTATCAATAAGTAAACCATACCATCCTGTTCAATTAAGTATGTTCAATGTACAGCTAACCTAACAAAAATCATTTTTCAGGCAGCAAAACAAATGTTACTTTGCTGAAAAACATGTATCCTATTCAATATGTAAGTGCAACAGAAGCTTTATCGGTTATACAGAGCAACCAGCGTGTTTTTATTCAGGGCAGTGCATGTACACCCTTATTTTTATTGAGAGAGCTGGCAAAAGAAGCACCACGATTAGAAAATGTAGAAACGGTATTTATTACTGTTCAGGGTAGTATTGAAATTGACAAGCCCGAATATCAAAAAGCATTTCATATCAACTGTTTGTTTGTATCTGCCTCTGTTCGCGAAGCCGTGAATAGCGGACGTGCTGATTTTGTTCCTGCATTTTTAAGTGACATTCCGGACTTATTTAAAAAAAATGTATTACCAATTGATGTTGCCATTGTGCAGGTATCGCTACCCGACGAACACGGTTACTGTACTTTAGGCTTATCGGTTGATATAGCACGCACTGCTGTAAATACGGCCAAATACATTATTGCACAGGTAAATCCCTATATGCCACGTACCCACGGTGATGGATTGCTGCATGTAAGCCATATTACCAAAATGGTATATCATGAAGAGCAATTACCTGAAGTAGATTATGGCAGCAAATCGGGTAAAGAAGAATTGCAGATAGGAAAATATATTGCCGAAATGATAGACGATGGCAGTACATTACAATTAGGTATTGGTACCATACCTGATGCTGTTTTAAAAGCTTTACACAATCATAAAAATTTAGGCCTGCACACAGAAATGTGCAGTGATGGGGTAATTGATTTAATGGAAAAGGATATTATCAATAATAAATTCAAAAAAATTCATCCCAATAAAAACGTAACCAGTTTTGCCATTGGTACCAAAAGATTGTATGATTATGTAAATGATAACCCTGCTTTTGCTTTTTTAGATATTGATTATGTAAACGACCCACACGTAATTAGAAGAAACAATAAAGTAATAGCCATTAACAGCGCCATTGAAGTAGATATTACCGGACAGGTTTGCGCCGATAGTATTGGGCCATTTCAATACAGTGGTATTGGCGGGCAAATGGATTTTATGCGTGGAGCCGCTTTAAGTGAAGGAGGTAAACCCATTATTGCTCTAACCAGCCGTACTAAAAAAGGTATTTCCAGAATTACCCCTCATTTAAGAGAAAGTGCAGGTGTTGTTACTACTAGGGGCCATATTCATTATGTAGTAACAGAGTACGGTGTGGCTTACTTATATGGCAAAAATTTAAGGCAGCGGGCAAAATTACTAGTGGATATTGCACACCCCGACGATAGAGAGGCATTAACTAAAAGTTGTTACGAACGCTTCAAAATTTTTATTTAAAACCAGAAAATACCCTGCAGCATTTTGGTGTATTAAACAGGATGCCTTAATATTGCAGCCCCAAGCCCAGATGGCGGAACTGGTAGACGCGCCAGACTCAAAATCTGGTTATCGCAAGGTAGTGCAGGTTCGATTCCTGTTCTGGGCACTAAACCACCTTTTTAAGGTGGTTTTTTTATGCCCTAAAAATCAATACCAGTATGGATTTTAACGTTTTTCCTTTCTTTTCATTTCTTTTAATTTATCATTTATTTTTCTTTTTTTGTACCTCTATTGTACCTCAGGTACACAATTTCATTTAAAATTCACACCTTAGAGAAACTAACATCAAACCAAAGGAAAAATGAGTGTAATACTAAGAAAGCGCAAAAATGCCGATGGCAGCATTTCATTAAGATTAGATATTTATAACAATGGTCAACGTAAAATTGAAACACTTACAAATCTTAAACTTTCAAAGGTTTCTAATGTAAGTGACCGTGAAGAAAACAAAAAACTGATGCAACAGGCCGAAGCTATCAAGGCGGCAAGGGCAGCCGAATTAGAAGCTAATAATTACAACATGGTTAGTGATGCAGGTAAAAAAACAATCATTACAGTGTGGATGCAGACTTTTATTGATGGCTACACAAAAAAAGATAAACGAAATATGCAGGGAGCACTCAATCGCTTTGCTGATTATTTAATTGAAATAAAAAAGCCCGGTTTAACCTTTGGCAACCTTACTGCATTAATTATTGAGGATTTTATAGATTACTTAGAGGCTAACAGCACCGGTGAAGGTGCAGCGTCATACTACAGCCGCTTTAAGAAAATGATTAAACAGGCTTATCGTAAAAAATTAATGAAAGAAAATGTACTGGATTTTGTAGAACGTAAAGTAAAAGGCAAGGCAAAAAAGAAAGATACCTTAACGCTGGAGGAATTAAAAATATTGAGTGCAACCCCTACAGAAAGCAGCGAAGTAAGAAGGGCTTTTTTATTTACTTGTGTTACCGGGTTACGTTGGTGCGATATAAAGACTTTAAAATGGAAAAACATAAAGATTGATAGTAAACAAATGGAAGTAACACAAAGTAAAACAGGAGAATCTGTTACAACCCCTTTAAATGAAACCGCCATCAAACTTTTAGGTAAAGCTGAAAACCCGGATAAAGATGTTTTTGTATTACCAACTGCTAATGGAGCGAACAAAACATTAAAAGCATGGGTAAAACGTGCTAAAATTCAAAAAGTAATAACCTGGCATAATGGAAAGCATAGCTTTGGTACGAACTTAATATTTAATGATGTAGATGTTTTAACCGCCTCAAAACTTTTAGGACATACCAGTTTGAAGCATACACAACGGTATGTAAAAGCAGCAGAAGCAATGAAACAAGTGGCAACAGACAAAATCAATTTTGATTTATAACAAAGTGATTATTTATTATTTAAAATTATAATAATGAAAGGTGAAGTTAATGTTATTAAAAATATACTAAGTGCAATTCCTGAATTTCACTTTACGCTCGTTAATTTTTTTAATAAACTTAAAAAGGATGAGATTTTAATAGAATCAGAGCGAAATAATGTAATCGCAAAATTAACTACCCACGCAAAAGAAATGGATACATATTTTTTGAATAAAAATAGAATAAAAACTATTAAAACATTACAAACATATGTCAGAGTATTAAACAAGGAACAGCGAAGTAATTTTTATAAAGAACTTTGTTATGATAGAAGAAGTTGGGCTGATGAATTTAATAAATCTTATGATGAACCATTTCCAAAAGTTGTACTACATGAAATTAAAACAGACGATAATTCTATAAAACCTATTTACATAGAGAGATATGTGGAATTACTTAAAAATTCTATCGGTTATTTTGGAACTATCATTTATAGAGTGTTTGAACCATATTTTAATGAAATAGATAAACTGGAAGAAGATGCAATTCCAATACAAAATTATTTTGAATTACTTGCCAATGTTGATACAGAAAGTTGTTATAATGTGCTGCGGAACAATAATTTTATAGATAAAGCTACCACAAAAAGTGTTTTCAATAGTTTGTTCAATATAAAAGGGGGAGTAAAAGAAAAAATATCATGGGAAGGTGATCTGAATGAACTTGCAAGATTTATTTTTCTTTTGCACAACAACTTAAAAGAAAAGGGAAGTGAAGCAGTTTGCAAAAAGAAAATGGGCATTTACAAAATCGCCTGCAAATGTTTTTCTTATGAGGGTAATGACATTGATGCTAAAAAACTTGGAAATAATAATAGAGTTGTAAAAAACAAAGAACGATACAAATATTTGCTACAAGCAATAGCACATCTTAAAAGCCCCAAACCAACTACAGGAAAATAAACATGTAGTTATAAAAATAAAGCTGTTCATGTGATATAAAATCAACGATATAAGGCATTTCACGCCACACTAACTAAGCAACTACACAGACCATCAATAGTATTTTCTCTTTCTTTTGTTACCATCTTCGCTATTTATAAAAAAGTGATTGAGATAAATTGTACCTGCGTAGCGTTTCTTGCAAGCCATACATTTCTACTTCCTGGATGATTTACAACTTTTGTGCCTCACTCCATTTTCTGTTGATGATACTCATATTTTTAAAATTTAGTGACTTTTTAATAAGTCAATCTATTTCTATACATATCTCCAGCCTTTTAGGGGGCTAATACAGGTTTAAGGTGCATGGAAGTAAGGAGTATTGCTTTGCAGGACTTAGACTTCGATAGAAAAATATTACACATCAGGCAAAGCAAAGGCACACAGCAGTAAACAAAGAATTGAAAAAAATAATACCCCCCCGATTTTCAATTACAGCAACACAGTAGCAAAACGATAACTCCATAATCAATAAACACCCGCATAATTTACCGGTTTCGTTCAACAGGCGGCTTCATTGTTGGCGCTACGCACCCAACGAAGCCTTAGTTGTTGTTGGCAGCCGTTCTTAAATTTATTCAAATGATGTCACTGGTACATCTGCAAAAAAAACTAAATAGCGATTGTCATTCCAAGTGATTTTGTCACAAATTGATTTATGAGTTATATCGTCTACCAAATTTATTTTGTTCTTCCTTAGTTTTCGCAACGCATTATTTTTTATTTCTGATTGTTCTGAAAACATGAATAAGCAATAATCTTTTGATAAAGGAAAATATATTTCTGCCTCTGGAGGAATTAAATAACTGAAATTTTCTTGCTTGTCAATAACAACAGGATTATCGGAAGTAAACCAGCCTTTGTCTTCAGGCGCTTTTAAAATAACACAATCAAATGTTTCAAAAACTTTTGTCAAGTACATCATGATTTGTAAGACGACAACATTAAATTGATATTCTGGTTCTAATTCTTTTAGTGCTGCTTTCCATTTTGAGTACTCATCTTCTTCAAATTTTGTTATCTCCTGAAGAAAAATTTGTCTTGTTTGTGTATCCAGCAAAAGTGTATTAAAAAAATCTCTGTGAGGTATAGACCTACAAATTATGTTAGCAACAAAAGCGAACAATAAGTTTTTTAACTTGGGAATAAAATTATTGTTTGCTATACTTTTTACGATTTTTTCATAGTGATTTTCCAAATGTTGATTACTAAAATCCTCAAAAAATCTTTTTAATTCTTCTTCATAAAAAGGCATGTCAAACACATTCGTTTCATTTGTAAAGTCGCTGATTAAAAGAATGTCTGTATGATTGTCGCCTTTGTACCATACCGAAATATACCACCTACCATTGCTCTTATATCCAAATTGCTTTAGATAAATTTGCGAAAGTCTATGTTGTCCTTGATACTTTACGAATTTCATGTTAGAACGGCTGCTAATGTTCATGGCTTTGTGCAGGTTGGGAATTTGCGTACTGTCTGCCCGTAACAAAAGTTGATGATCGCAAAATTGCTGATGATTTATTCATTTGCCAAATAGCGTTCTGTCACGCTGGAACTAAAGCTAAATAGTAGCACAAATGTTGAGGTTTATTCGGTCTGCCCAACTTGCACAAAACCATTTCCTATGTTTACAATTCAATAAATTTATAAATGATAAGGGAAAGATATTTGAAAGAACAAAGGGCGGAATAAGGCCGTAAAACCGCATTGGCCCCGAGCCATACTAACATGATAGCCCCCGCCCTTTTCTTACCCGATGCTGAAAAGTTCAACATGCTTGTTTAAAAGCTTGTATTAGGATAGATAGCACAGCGTAAGATTGTTCTTCCATTTTTTCCTTGTTACTTAAAATTAATCTTTTTATCAAAAAAACACAGATTATGGAAACAAAAATGTTATGCTGTGGTATTGATGTATCCCATCTTACCTTGGATATTACGTATCAAAACAATCAGGGTGACCTATTTCACTTGCAGGTAGGCAATAATATGGCCGGATTTAGGAAAATACTGGAACATACTGGTATTAACTATCACTTTGTGATGGAGGCAACTGGGTGTATTATATTCGCCTAGCCTTTTACTTACACAGCCAGGGTTGCCGTTTGAGTGTGGTCAATGCCATGAGCATTAAACGCTACATACAAATGCACCTAGAGCGTAATAAGAATGATAAAAAAGACAGTTGTTGGATTTGTAAGTATGCTATAGAGCAGCGTCCTGTATTTTGGGAAATGCCTGACAGTGCTTACTTTGAAAGCAAGCAGATATACAATACAATACGAGAATACGCTGAACAAATAAAACGTTTTAATAATCAACTGCACAGTTTAAAGTTATTACGGGTGCCCAGTAAGGAAACCATTCATTCTATTGAAAAGATGAAGGCTTACTTAGAAAAAGAGATGGTTATATTGGAACAAAAATTAGAATTACTTTTAAAACAGTGGCAGCCCAATCAGTATAAAAGCATCCATAGCATCAAGGGGTTAGGTAAGCGCGCCACTGCATAATTGATTATTTTTACCCAAGGATTTAAGCATACCCAAAACCATCGACAACTCATCAGCTTTGCGGGTTTAAGCCCTACTGAATATAGTAGTGGCAGCAGTATTAAAAGCAATCATCACATTTACAAAAAAGGAGGTAAAGCCATACGCGATGTATTGTACATGTGCGCCATGAATGCTAAACAAACCAATACCGCTTGTAAACAATTATTTGAGCGTTTAAAAGCGAATGGAAAAACAGGAAAGCAGGCGTTGATTGCTGTAATGAACAAACTTTTGAAACAGGTGTTTGCACTAGTAAAAAACAACAGTTTGTATCAACCAAATTACTGCTCAGCAAAACCGTAAAAAAATAGACAATTGTTTGGTTTTTTGCACAGTTCATGTTGGGCGTTCGGCTTTCTTCTACTTTGGCATTGGTAGTCCTAATTTGTCAAGTGGAATAAACTCAAAGTAGTAACTACAACGAACACTTATTATGTAATCCAAAACGTCTTTGTATTCAGGCTTTTTAAACCAATCACTTAACAAGTATAAATATTCAACGTCAATGTTTAATCTTGAAAGTAATTTTTGATATTGTTTCTTTTTAAAATCACAAGTTTGAAGTTTCTCGTCAACTGAACCTGCAACTTGTTGAAACTTGCACTCAATTACAAACAAAGTATTTTTAATGATTACAAAAATGCTGTCGTCTGGTAAAAGTCTTTTAGAAACAATTTCTTTCCAGTTTACGCCTTGCTCTTCAAGGAATTTGTAGAAACCATTTTTCTTGAAAATTCTTGCAACTTCTTTTTTGTTGTAATAAACAATTCCATCAGTTACAAGATAGCCGTTTTGTGAATTTAAAAAAGTGGTTAGGTCGGTTTTACCTTCAAATACTAAACCTGTTTTTGTGTTTGCTCCACCAATTCCTTTATGTTTCATTTAGTCGAATAAAGAGTTTTGAGATTTAATTGAGTTATACTTTTTAATTGTCAAGTCAACATATTCTTTGTTGAGTTCACAACCAATATACTTTCTTTGTCCAACTAATGTTGCTGCAATTCCTGTTGTGCCACCACCATTGAATGGATCAAAAATTATGTCGTTGGGGTTTGTCGAAGCCAAAACAATTCTTTTAAGCAAAGCAAGAGGTTTTTGTGTCGGATGTTTGCCAAATTCTTTTTCAGTTTGTGGCGTTGTAGGAATGCTCCAAACACTTCTCATTTGTGTTTCAGGTTTTTTCATTGGATCTTCAGGAAAACGTCCATCTTTCATAGCTTCATAGTTAAAAGTATGTTTTGCTTTTTTGTCTTTCCTTGCCCAAAGCAAAGTTTCGTGTGATGCTGTAAAAAACCTACAACTCAAATTTGGTGCAGCATTGGGCTTAAACCAAGCTATGTCGTTAAGCATATGAAAGTCGAGTTTTTGTAACAAAAAACCACACTGATAAATTGAATGATATGTTCCACTAATCCAAATGGATCCTTGTGGTTTTAGAATTCTTCGGCATTCAGAAATCCAAGTTTCGTGAAATTTTAAGTCTTCGTCAAAGCCTTTTGATTTGTCCCATTTGCCTTTGTTTACACTAACCATTCGTCCATTTTGGCAGCTAAATCCATCATTTGAAAGCATATAAGGTGGGTCAGCAAAAATCATATCAACGTAGTTGTCGGGCAACCTTGACATAACTTCTAAGCAGTCATCATTGTAAAGTGCAAAGTCGTCGGTTTTGAATGTTGGTTTTATAGAACGCTGTGTCCCATTTTTTGAGATATAATCAACCATTTCTTCAAAAACTGCACTTGTCAATACGTTATCTTCCATTTATAAAATTTGGTCAAATTTAGCTGAATAGTTTGGGATAAAATGTCAATGTTCAAAAGTGGTTTGCAGCTCGTCTAAGCTGGTTCAACTCACAAATATACGAAAGTTTACAAGTGGCTTGGTTATAGGTTAAAAAATATTGTCGCCCTCATTATCAATCAGTTAGAGCTGTTTTGCGCAATACATATACATTTTTACACGCTTTCGTAAAGCCAACCTTTATTGAATGTCTTCTTCCCTTCTTTGGTCACTCTTACCTATAGCTTCGCTGCCCTCACCCACAGCTTATTGTTTACAATTAAACCATGCGTTAGCTATTTGCCTTGCTGGATCTATGCGTTCTACATCTATAAAAAATAAATATATAGAAACTTATAACATCATCCAAATACTTTATAGCAAATGGCAATTTGGCAGATTATGTGTTAAACATTTTCGGTAGTTGGTGATGGGTTTTAAAGCCTATAAACCATTACTGGCTACCTAAAAATCAAATACCGGGCATTCACTTTGGTTGTATGCTGTTCCCTGTCATCTGCCCAAACAATCTGAGTAGCTGTAGGCAGTTCAAAATTATCTTTTTGTTTGTGGGTATTGCCTTAGGGTATGTATAAATTATGGTTGGCTGTCCTGAAGGGTATCTATATCAACTTGATGCAGAGAGAGTAACACTTTTATTAAAGACTGACAATTTTTTGAAAAAAATACGCTCATCGCCTTGCATTAAAAATGCCATCCAAACCTATCTTACAAAAACCTGCAACTGTTTTTTCCATAATGGTAATGCCATTAATGTTGATGCACTTCAAAATAACAATAGAACTGTAAAAAATAAAAAACGGCAGATTGTTTGCAGAGAGCAATACACCAACTTAGAGCGCCAAAAAACTACATGAAAATAAACATGTAGTTATAAAAATAAAACAGCTCATTTACCTGAAAGTGAATAATAACAGGTATTTCAAACTACACCAACTACATATCAACTACACACTCTACCAATAGTATTATTTTCCCTTCCTTTTGTTACCATCTTCGTTACGTTAACAGGATGACCGGTTATTCATTTTTTTAAGTTTTTAATTTATTTAATATGAATTTTCAAAACAAAAGGGTATTAACCTTTGAAGAGGGATGCCAGTACTTAGGGTATGCAAAATCGTATGTGTATAAGATGACTGCCAACGGCATCTTGCCGTTTAGTAAACCTAATGGGAAACGTATTTTTTTCGACAGAGAAAAATTAGAAGCCTGGATGCTATCTAATAGTAATACAAGTTATCAGGAGAAGCAAATACAGGCAGCAACTTACGTAAATACTCACAAATAAAAAACCCCGATTATGAACAAACAGAATTACGGGGTTGATGAGATATTTAACAGCCCCAAAGATAAGCAATTAAATGAACTTAATCCTCAATTTGAATTTGATAAATATGGTATCGGGGTTGAGGATATTAAAACCGAAGATGAAAGGCTTTTAAAGCAAGGCAATGAAGCCAAAGAAAGTAAAGGGCTGTTCATCGTAAAAACAGCCAACCGTTGGATTGAGCATGCGAAAACCCGACCTATTCCAAAAATGCTTTTTGGTGAATTTTGGTTTGAAGGGGAACTATGTATTTTGTTTGCCGATACCAATTTAGGTAAGTCAATTTTAGCCGTGCAAATTGGTAATAGCATAAGCAGGTGCGAACAGATAGTGGGCTTTAAATTGGAAACACCAAAGCAACCGATTTTGTATTTTGATTTTGAGTTAAGCGACAAACAATTTGAAAACCGATATTCAATAAAGTTTAAACAGCATTACAGCTTTGATAACAATTTTATACGGGTTGAAATAAACCCGGATGCAGTAATACCCGAAAACCAAACCTTTGAGGGTTACCTTAACCATTCGTTGGAACGAAGTATTACCGAAACAGGGGCAAAGGTTTTAATCATTGATAACATTACTTACCTCAAAAATGAAACTGAAAAAGCTAAAGATGCTTTGCCCTTAATGAAACATTTGAAAGCATTAAAGAACAAATACGGGCTTTCAATATTAGCACTTGCACACACACCGAAAAGGGATTTATCAAAACCCATAACCCGAAATGATTTACAAGGCAGTAAGATGCTAATAAACTTTTGTGATAGTTCCTTTGCCATAGGCGATAGCCACATCGATAAAAATTTACGATATCTCAAACAGATTAAGCAGCGGAACACCGAACAAATTTACGATGCTGAAAATGTTTGTATTTGTCAAATAGCTAAGCCCTCTAATTTTTTACAATTTGAGTTTCTCAATTTCGGAACAGAACGGGAACACCTGATCCAAATTAGTGAAAGTGAAAAATCTGAATTAGAAAACAGTATCAAAGAATTATTACAAGCTGAACCCGGCATAACAGCATATACCATTGCAAAACGGTTATGTAAGGACGAAAGCAAGTTTAATAGCTTTAAAGTAAAAGTTAGCCGGATTACAAACAGGATTAGTAACAGTAGTAACACTTAGTAACACCTGTTACCAATGTTACTAAATGTTACTAATGTTACCAAAATAAGTAAAAAATGAGTGAACGCAAATATATATTAGAACCATACAATGGAATAAATACCCGTTACCGTTGCCCCAGTTGCCATCAGAGCGATAAAACCTTTTCCAGATACATTGATACGGAAACAGGCGAACACATACATTCCACCGTTGGCAGGTGCAACCGTCAAAATAATTGCGGTTACCACTACACCCCGAAACAATATTTTCAGGATAACAATATTTCGTTTGATACCCCCCAGCCCAAAGCATACAAACTTCGACCTGTTACACCTCAACCAAAGCCCGTTTCATTCATTCCCGTTGAGGTATTTAAAGACAGCCTGAATCCCACATCGTACCAAATGAACAACTTTGTAAAGTTCCTTATTAACCTGTTCGGGGTTGGGGTTGCCAGCCAACTGGTAAGCCATTATTTTATTGCCACCTCAAAACATTGGAACGGTGCAACGGTATTTTGGCAAATAGATACACAGGGCAAAGTAAGAACGGGCAAAATAATGCTTTACAGCCCCACCACAGGCAAAAGAATAAAAAAACCGTTCAATCATATTAACTGGGTACATAAAGCCCTCAAACAGCCTGAATTTGAGTTAAGGCAATGTTTATTTGGCCAACACTTACTAATTGATAAAACAAAACCCATTGCCATAGTTGAGAGTGAAAAAACGGCTGTAATTGCCAGCGTTTATTTACCCCGGTTTATTTGGGTTGCCGTTGGCAGTCTTACGAACCTTAACGCTGAAAAATGCAGCATACTAAAGGGGCGAACTGTTACACTATTTCCCGACCTCAATGGGTTTGAAAAATGGAGCAGCAGAGCAAAGGAACTTTCACACATTACAATATTTACTGTTTCCGATTTATTGGAACGCAAAGCAACTGAAGCGGAAAGGAAACAAGGGCTTGACCTTGCCGATTATTTAATAAGATTCAATTATAAAGCCTTTGCCCTACCTGAATCCGAAGCTACCGAACCACCTACATCTGTTCAACCATTGGTTGATGTAAAACCATTTGAACAGCCCGAACCCGTTTACTATTTCAGTAAGCCTGAACAACCGAAGACCGTAAGCTGGGAACAGGATATTACCGAACTTGAAAACTACTTTGCAAACATTGAATTACCAACCCATTCTGTAAAGTTGAACGGGTGCAGCACAATAACCAACTGTTCCTCATTTATTGAAAGCCATCTTGCCACTGTGAAAGCGAACAACGGCAAACAAACCTTTTTACCATACCTCAACCGAATACAGGAATTGAAACAAATAATATCAAACAATAACAAATAAATTATAAATAAAAATGAGATTATCAACCCTAAATAACATATTAAAATCACATAAGGCAATAGTTAACTATGCTAAAAAAAATGATGTTGCAATTACTGACAAGTGTTTAAATATAGCATTAGCTTGTTGGTGGATAAACAAAGAAAATAAAATAATTACCAATACTAAAGTAAAGTCAATTCTTAATAGCTGGTATTTATGGTACGATTCAAAAACAATTAGAGCGTATCTCAAAAGTAGTTTCTTAATAATATAATTGTACAAGCTAATTGTACAAATCCGAGAAAATTAGCATCATAGTAATCAAATCTTGTTTGACAACGTCGAAACTGCTGAATCCAGGCAAAGACTCTTTCGATCTTCCACCTGTTTTTGTATCGTCGTAATTCACGTCTATCCTGTGTGGCCTTTTTCACCCGGTTGGTTTTATGTGGAGCGATCATTTTGATGCGGTTCCCTTTAAGTATTTTATCAAGAGGATCACTATCATAAGCCATATCCCCAATCAAGCGTTTAGGCTTTGTTCGCGTAAATCGTTTTGATATCGTTTTTTCAACGAGTTTAATCTCATGGGTACTTGCTTCATGTGTGGAAATGGCGATAGGAAGACCATTACGGTCTGCAATTGCCATGAGCTTCGTACCCTTGCCCCGCTTAGTTTTCCCAACTCCAAAGCCCCTTTTTTAGCCGCTGAAAAGCTGCCGTCAATATAACATTCTGCCAAATCAATCTTTCCCCTAGTTTTTAAATCCACCGCCAGGCGACTTAATATCTGCTCCCATAGCAAACACTTTACCCATTCCTGAAATCGCCGGTGACAGGTCTGATAAGGTGGATATCGATCTGGCAGGTCTTTCCATGGTGCCCCGGTTCTACATATCCATAATATCCCATTTAAAATTGCTCTATCATCTACTCGAGGACGTCCGGCTATCTTTTTGGCCGGAATATTTTTTTCAATCAACCCACAGATCAAGTCCCATTGTTCGTTTGTGATATCCATAAATGTCGTTTCTCTTATAAACGGCAAATTCATTCAATTTATTACAAAAAACATACTTTTGAGACATGCTCTAGTAAAAGTCTTAGCGAACTTGAAAAATTAGGCTGTTTTACAACAAGGATTGAACAACGAAGAGGATTTAAAACAAAGGTATTTGAGGTAACTTATAATCTTTTTATTTTGCTTAATGATATTGAAAGAAAGGCAAGAAATACGAAATTAAGGTAAGAATCTATCTTTTCTGTATATGAAGTAATTTGTATAATATTTTGCTTTATTAGTTTAGGCACTTGTCATAAACCAGGAATAGTGGTTTATTATATGAATATAAAATTAAACATTTGTCTACCTTAAACCCTACTGTTTTTGGGGGAGCTCACCCCTGTAAAATATCATAGATTTATTTTGGCCTTAACTGATCATGCAAAATTGGTGAAAACTTGTTTTTCGTTTTTTTAAAATTATTTAAGTTTACGTGCTGTTATTGTTTTAAATTCATTACAATTGTCGTTTGTATTTTGGATCAAAATCAACCATCCACTCAATGCCGTACTTGTCTCTAAACATACCAAAATAGGAACCCCAAGGACTGTCGCCAATAGGCATTTCTATTTTCCCACCTTCTGAAAGCCCATTAAATAATTTATCAGCTTCTTCCTTGCTTTCTGCACTTATAGAAATCTTACTTCTTGTCTCATTTTCGTTGTGCCTGCCCATAAATTCGGGCGTATCACTGGCCATTAGCACGTTATGTTTACCAATGGGCAAAGCAATATGCATAATTTTATTTTCTTCACTTTCTGCAATAGGATGTTCGGGATTTGAAAAGTCTTTGAAACGCAGTATCATCGCAAATTCACCTCCAAAAACTGACTTATAAAAGGTAAATGCTTCTTCTGCATTTCCGTTAAAATGAATGTAAGGATTGATTTGTGCCATTTTATTTTTTATTTTATTAAATTTAATACTAATTTTTAAATAGTGTTAGTAGGTAAGTGTCTTTGTAAAATTACAGCAACAAAGTAGCAAAACGACAACTCCATAATCAATAAACACCCGGATAATTTACCGGTTTCGTTTAACAGGCGGCTTCATTGTTGGCGCTACGCAGCCAACGAAGCCTTAGTTGTTATGGGCTGTTATTCTAATAGTTTAACATTATACATCAACATCATGTCACTATAATCGACATATACTTGAAGCCTACCGTTTTGAGAATTTAGCTTTAGCCATCTAACATGACATCTTAATCCATTTGCATCAACACAAGCATATTCAAAAGTGTCGTCACCATCACTATCTGTATATTTTTCATAAGTTTGATAAATGTCATAAACTTGAGTCTCTTTGCTGTAAATAGTAATCCTGTTTTTATCCAAATCAAAAACAATTAATATATTAACCTCGGTAGGCTCACTCCATTTAGTCCAACCATAAGTTCCTTTTGTCTTTAAACTAAAAATTGACGAACGAAATTTCATTACTTGTCCGAAGCTAATGTTTAGATTACAAAGTAACAATGCCATTAATAAATACTTTTTCATAAAATATTATTTAATTATCATTTTGAATTTGATACACTTTTCTATCTTCTCCATCAATTGTACAAGAAGCATCTTCTTAAAGCTTAGCAGGTGTTATATGGTCGATGTCAAGCCAACCACCATTAGGAAAGTCAATTTGCACAACTTCACAATCTTCTACTTCAACGTCTAATGTGTATGTTTGGCTGTAACCCGTTTCTGGATTGTAGTAATTAACTGTTGCGGAATATGTTCCGTCTTCAAATTTGCAACCTGAATTTGAAGAATATTCGTCATTATCTTCGTTACTTTCTTCTTCTTCTGAATAATTAGATGAGTTACTTTCATAATTTCTGTTGTCGTAGCTACTTGTATAGTAGTCGTTATTTTGTTTTTCAGATTTTGAAGAACACGAAGTTAGAATCGCTGTTAGTGATATTCCGATGAATATGTATGTCAAAAAGTGATATGTGTTCATTACTCAAAAATTTTGTCATACCATTTTGAAACATCGTCCCTGATTAGGTCATAATACTTGTATATTATCAAAGCCAAATTAAATTCTGCTCTTTTGCTTTTGCTCTCGTTTATGGTAAAATAGCCGTAAAAATTGCCGTCTTTGTCCACAACTACGGGTGGGTTTGAACTATACTTGTTCCAAGGTGAGTATGAGTTGTATTCGTTTCCATATGTTCCATACTCATTCCATATTGATTTTGAATTGTAACTATTTCCGTAAGTTCCATATTCATTCCAAATAGAATTATTGTCGTAACTGTTGCAGTTTAGACAACCAAGATATTCATCGTGATTTTCTCCACCGTAAAGATGTAGCGTTTGTCCAAATGTCGTTGTCGCTGAAATAAAAATTAAAGCAATCAAAAATATTTTTCTCATTGTCGTCCGTTTTGCTCGTTTGTAAAATTACTGCCAACGAACAGGGCTTGCTGCAGGTGTGGCATTAGGTCTTATGTATGAGTTGACAGGATACTCGCTTAAATTTAAGAGTAAAATATCCGCTCATTTTAAAACTTCATTTCCATGGCTAAAGTTAATCAATTAGATTTCACAGGTAGTACCATTTTCTGTGGCCTTGATGTACACAAAGTTAGTGTTCCGTCTGCCCGGAGCCGCTGCTGATTGATGAACTAAAAGTACAAGTTAAAAACCAAAAGCCCAATAGCATTCCGTCCAGCCCGGACTGAAGCCGAACAGCGAACTGCCGCTGAAGCTAACAACGTCCAGCCACACTTGCAGCAAACCCCATGTTGGTGGCAGGCTTTTTAGTCTGCCATTTCTTTTTCAAGTTCTGAAAGAATTTTAATGAGTTGCGTAACATCGCTTTTTTCAAGAGTGATAAAGCCACTATAAATATTGTCATCACCAGTCTGCCCAATACTAATAAACACTTTACCGTTGTCATTTAAATAACAATCCATTTCATTATTGTTGTCGTCCGAAAAAACTGTCCTTGTTGCCATAATTTATTTGCTTTTTGCTTTTGTTTTAATTGAATTTAATTTGTTCTCTGCAATCGTTGCAAGATGAGGTGCGCTATAAACATATTCTAAAATAGCACTGCACAATGCATTTACAATAGGAATTTCTTTTTCTGTTAACTCTCCGCTTCCTGCATGTGCACCGATATTCCCAAAGTCTTTCAACCCTGATGCGACTTTGACAAGTTTTTGAGGTATTTCGTTTTTGTCTGCAAGTTCTTTTAGCATTGCTGCTAATGTTCCAGAAGATGCTTGCCGGTCTAAGCAAACTAATTCAAGCAGCCGTCTCATTAAAATGGCGTAAGCATTTACGTCAATAGATTTTACTTTTTCTGCTGCTTTATACGCTGTCAAAATTTTTTCAGGAAGTCCAATAGGATAATTTGCATTTTGAGGATACAAAAAGTCATAACTAATTTCATCGTCGCTTTCCATATCGTCATGCCATGTGTACGAAACAATATTGATTTTTTCACAAGCAGGACACCTCAAAACATTGTAATGAATACCCCATGCGCCAATTGGTCCGTCATCTGGGTCATAATCAGTTTGGTCATCATTTACATTGCCGACTATTTCCATTTTAGCAATGTTGCCGCAGTGTCTGCAAGAGATTAGTTTTGATAAATTCATTTTGAATAATTAGGGTGTGTCCGATAAGCTTGCCACCAACTTATAAATATACGAAACTTTACTATTTGAATGGATTAAGGTTAAAAAATATTGTTGTTCTGATTATCAATACTGTATGACACTTTTGCGAAATACATATACATTTTTACACGCTTTCGTAAAGCCAACTATTTGATTTTTTATTTTTTACATCCTCTCAGTATATGAATACTAATACAGTAACCATTCACTCAAAACCCATGCATCGATTTTTACCCTAAAATAATAATAATTATGAATAAAATCAATTCAACCAAAAAAAATCATAATAAAAGTTAATTTTTTTTTATAATTAATTGAGTATAAATGTTTTATTTTGAAAGAGTATGGCAAAATAGTACACAGTTTCTTTGTAGCAGCATAAGTGGTTAAAAATGGTGTTTAGAAACCAATAAAACGGTATTGATGGCCAGCAATAAACTTGTGTATCAAATAGCTGGGTTACCACTAAAAAACCACCCCGTAAAACTTAAAGGGGGAAAACGTTTAGCCGTGTAGGTGGTAAGAATTGAAAAAATAATACCCCCAATTTTCAATTGCAGCAACAAAGTAGCAAAACGACAACTCCATAATCATTAGCCCCCTAATTTACCGGTTTCGTTCAACAGGCGACTTCATTGTTGGCGGTTCGGCTTTTTTTTCAAAGTGCTTTTTCAATTCGTCTGACTGAAATAGTAATTCCATTTCGCACATTGCTTTCTTAGGATTTTCATTGTCAAAATTTCCAAGAGCAATAGAGTTTGCTAAACCTGTCTTTAGGTTCGGTTTTAATTTCAAATAAATGTCGTCATTTTGTTTCGTGAAGAACTTTTGTGTCTTTTTCGTAATTCTTTAAGTGTTTTTTTAATTCTGTTTCCACACTTGAGCAAGTGTTGAAATACTTTGATGTTTTTTCAAAATGAAGTAGAAACCAAAATTCAAGACAAGGATTATTTACGATTACAACAACGTTTGTATAATTCGTAATAAGGTCTGTTCTATATTCTTCAAATATTTTAAGTGGTGATTTTTTTCCTTTGGGTGCTTCATTTTCTTCCTTGATAACAGTATCAAGATCAATTATCCAAAACACTTTTGTAAATTCTTTGTTTGATAAATCACAAACCAAATTGTATTGCTCTTCTACACTTTTTTTGTTCGGGATTTCAGGCTTTATACTAACACGAATGTCTCGCTCGTTTTGCTGGGCATGTTGATTAAAAAGAATTAAATTTTATATGGACAAAGAACAATCTTGCGAGAGGGAAAGATGATCTTTCATACTATCATCTTTCTCTTTCAAAAGAAAAAAATTAACACATATTACCCCTTTACTTCCTCAGTCGTTAGGTACATAGGATACTTTTGTTAGCCGTTCGTTGTTAATTTTCGCCTTTAAGGTCCATATGTATTTGGTTAAATAAAGCAATTATAATTGAGTAATAAACTTGTCAAGTTATTTGTCTAAGTATTTTAATTGTAAGGAATAAAAAATTATAAATATTAATGGAAAAATGAGTGCTATAAAATAAATAGTGCGAAAAATCATAAAATCAGTTATAATTGAAATACCAATTGTCGGTAAAATTTCACCAATTAACCAAAAATAAAATCCATCTTTTTTCATTTTTCGCATTTTTAATGCACCATAGAAACAAAGAATAATAGCAACTATATTTATTAAAAGAATTGGAAATTTATTTTGAAATGCAATAGTTGCAAATTCTAATGTTCTTTCATTGTATATGTTATTTAAAAATGAATTTTTGCCCGTCTGTTCAATAGCTGTTTTTATTTCTTCAATACTTTCATCGCCAGATACATACTCTTTAATGCTACTATACAAATCGAAGACGCAGCCAATTATAGTAAAGATTGTCAAAGCATTGATTATTGGTGTTATTTTTTTGGTCATTGTTTATTGATTTTTCGTGAGATGTATTCATAATTATATTTTGCTTTATAAAAATGAGGGTCAATAATTAAAGCCTGTTTGTAATCGTTTAAAGCCTCTCTAAACATTCCTTTATTAGTATAAGCAAACCCTCGATTATACCACGCCTCTTTATAATTTTTATCTCTTTCAATATATTTTGTGAAATAATAAATAGATTTATCCCAATCTTCTTTTTTGGCATATGCAATTCCCAAATTATAAATAGCATCTGTATAATTTGCATCAATAGCTAATGATTGCAGATAATAGTTAATTGCTTCATCATAATTCCTGTTTTTTAAAGAATGATTCCCTTGCTCTTTTAAAAATACCTTCTTATCTGTTTGACTCATTGCTATGGTATTTGCAAAATTGAGTAGTATAAAAAAAATTATCTGTTTCATTGAAATAAAGTTTTAATTGCTTCAGTTAATTTTGTCTGTATATTTCCAAAGTTGTCAGGGTGTTTAATGGATATTATGCATTTCCTCGTTGAAGGAGAGATAATTGAATTTTTCACTTCAATTAAGTAACTAATGCTATTGAGACCATAACCATATTTTGTATTTTTTACAATAGATTTTAGTGGCGTTACTTTTATTATGGCATCCGAATTCGTATGATTGATTTTTGCCTCAATTTCTTCTTTAGTAATAAACGAAAGTGGTGTTATAGTGAGCGTATCTAATATATTAATATTATTTTCCTTTAGTGCCAATAATAATTTAGATATAAAGAAATCATCTCTATTTGCTTGTGTAGAAAAATCAAATAACACATAAGAAGTTTTGATTAATTTCTTGTCATTAGAGTTTGTAGAAATTTGATATTTCAGATTCATACATGAATTAAGAAATACAAATGATAACAATAAAATAGTTTCTTTTTTCATTTTTTTAAATTTTAAAATTCAATAGTCCGGTAGTTAATTAAGCAGCCATAGCGCCTATATTCAGGCACCGGCCGTATAGCTTTCTTATTTTATTATACTTCAGATCCAGACCTAAGTTTGAAAAAATAGTTTCTGTCAGGTACTTATTATAGAACCAGATTTTGATGCTTCGCATAGAAAAGGGCGTTTCGTTTTTGTCAGGTAAGTTCGCCCAGCAACTGTACTTCATTAATGAAACCGTCATGAGTGATAAATTAAAATGGTTATACAATTTCGTTTCTGATCGGGCCTGGCATTCTTCCAGACCGGTATATTGTTTGGCATCCCGTATCAAAAACTCGATCTGGAACCGTAACTGATAATATCGGATAATTTTTTCACCTTGCAATTCCGTGTCTGTACTTAACAGAATTACATACCCTTTCCGGGCCTTGCTTTCCAGATGTATCACTTTTACGATACGCTTCAGTGCCACACACCAAACTTTCAACTCAAATCCCTCCATATCCTCATCCTTATAGCAGCGCTTCCATTTACGCTTATCTATTTTCTTCACATTTACCTTTCCCGCATAGCTCCGCTTTCTGCCTCTGCCCGGATTTTGAGGGCCATTATACAGGTACAGCAAATTGGCATCGGGGCGCATCCGCGTAATTACTTCCAACCGCAACAACAGTACCGGGTCAATAAAGGTCTTCTTCATAAAGTACCCATCCACCGCCAGGTACTTCGTGTAGCACAATACTGCCCTCAGATTCTTCTTTATTATACCCACATAATGAGCCACCAATTGGCTCTTCATACCCGCCGGCGTTTGAACCGCCTCTATACTATACGCCGTTGAATCCCCTACATCCACCAGTGCCAGGCAGCCTATTTCCAGTCCAGGCTTTGCCCGTTGATCCTTGCCACTCCAAAACCGGTCTTTACCATAGGTCTTTTTACCGCTCTTCCTAATATAGGATGGATCGAATGCCGCTATGCATTCTTTACCCTTCAGCCCGTTCATCGATCCCTCAAACCAGCTACTGAAATTAATCTTCCGGTTAAACTGCTGACGAATACTCTTTTCTGCATACCCTCCGCCGCCATACCGAAACAGATTCAAAAAGTTGTGACGAACAGGAAGCATCACCCATTTCTCAAAAACCCAATGCAGAAATTTTTGCTGCGGTTTGGTTATTCCTTTTACTTGTTCTATACTTGCATCGATAAAGCGCTTCGCTTTATTAAAGGCGGTTATGTTGTTCTTCACAAAACAGTTTACCGCCTTTTTCCTTTCTATTACTCTACTGTTAACATCTTTTCCCCTCCAAATTTGTTATCCATATCCAATCCTTCTCAACCTTAAAAAACTACCGAAGTATTGAAAATTAAGAGATGGGCTTTTTGAAAACCCATCTCCTTTCTAGTTTACTTTGTTGCGTCAATTAAGGCAAAAATACCAGCAACAATTGAAAGAATTGCTGATAAGATACCCCAAATGCTTAAAAGTGTTGTTAACATACGTTTAAATTTTAAGTGTTAGAAAATAAAGAACAATTTACAAATTTTATTTATACTAAATTTTTTATATCACTATTATTTGATGCTGGTTGTCCTTACAATGACAGCTAACGTTCGAGTATTTGCGAAGGCAGGGAATTCATTGATTGTCCAGCCCGGTACAAATGCCCATTTAAAATATGTTGTTGAAGTTAAGAACTAAAGCTGAACATTGAAAGTCGAGCCCGAACCGCTGCTGATCCCTGCACATAGCTGATGTTACAATGTCCAACCCTGCTTTTGCAAATACTTTTGTTGCATGCCGTTAAAATTTCATTACAACATTTTCAATAATATCCTCAATAAAGGAAATAGCTTTTGTTTCTTTTATTACGACAGTATTTGGATGGGCACATGTGTTTCTAAAGTCAAGTTTTTCGTCTAATATTTTTCTTGTATCGTTTGAAACAATTTTTGCGACACGAAGCAATTCAATAAAGTCAGACTCTTTAATGTCGGAAAAGTTGTCCTTAATTGAAACTACAATTTTCTTGTATTTTCCATGTGTCTGAATTGCATTATTAAATTCTGATAATTTTTTAGCTAATACAAATTCATAAATTGTGTCCATAGTTAAAAGCCAAGTCGTCACTATGGCTGCCCGAAATGATTTTATTTCGAAACAACTAATAGCTTCTTCTAAAAAGGATTGTTGCTCTTTGCTTTTTAATTTTGGAATAAGGTCTCTTAACGTAGTTGAAATGATTTGTTTGTGAGTACTTCCTAAATAAACAGATTCTAGGCTCTTCCTTGCATTTCTTTCAAAAGTATATCCACTTCCTTTTTTAACAAAGGTCGGAGGCTTTTCATCAGTAAGTTTCTTTACTTCATTATTTACGTTTGCAGGAACTCTAAGACTTTCATTTTCGAAGCAACTTCTTATTTGTGAAGGAAGAAAACTGTCCACTTGATGTTCGACACAAAAGAAAAAACTCATTAGTTTAACTTGTTCTTTTTGAGTCAAGTTTTCAAACCCTTCAACTTTGTCTAGTAATTCAGATATTTTTAGTACCATTAGCTTTTCGGTGGTAATTTTTCATCTACGAATATTTCTCCTGTTCTTGCTAACCTCCATTTACCTTCTTCGCCCGGCTCAAAAAAGTCTTTATCATTTTTAGCATTGATAATAATTTGTCGAAGGTGGTTTGGTCGTTTAGGAATAGAGAGTGTACGATAAGCATAGTCAATATTTCCTTCTGAAAAATATTCAGCACCTTTAAGAACTGTGATGTAGTAGCCAATTACGGCAATAACATTTGCTGTGGTTTTACCTGGATTTTTTTCTTTCAAAAAATCTTCTAAAGATGGATTGTCTTTGTCTTTGTGTATATCAAATTTTTCAATAGCAATGTTTTTTGCTTTCGTTGGCTTGCTGACTTTCTTTTCCTTTTTCCCTTTTATTTTTTCCTCATCTTGTTTCGTTTCGGTTTCTTCATCTTCCATATCATCAATCACTTCCTTTTTTGCAGCTGCTTTTTTTGAATCAAGTTTATCCTTAAAAATGTCCAAGTATTTAGAAACAAACTCTTCTGAACCGACAAGTTCTACCGTGCCTTCCTTTAAGTTTATTAGGGCTTTTGTCTCCATGGTTTAGTTTTATTGTTTAAGTTATAGAATGTTTGTCAATTTGAGGGCTGTCAATTAATGGCATGCAACTCAAAAATATACGAATTTTTCCAAGATTTTCTTGTTAAAAAATGAATAGATATTTCTATTGATTCTCAATCAATCATCCCATTTTTGCGAAATACATATTGCTTTTTTTATTCTTTCGTAAAGCACACCTGGCCGGTTTTGATCAATCCGGCCAGGTCTTTGAACAAACTCATAGTATTCGTTAAATCTTGAAGGCTATGCAAGCTTATGCAACGTTCGAGTATTTGCGAAGGCATGGAATTCATTGATTGTCCAGCCCGGTACAAATGAACATTTGAAAATATGTTATTGAAGTTATGAACTAAAGCTGAACATTGAACGTCGAGCACGAACAGCTGCTGATGCTTGCACATAGCTGATGTTTCAATGTCCAGCCCCTGCTTTTGCAAATACTTTTGTTGGCAGAAGTTATAAATAAAGTCAATACTCGCTTTTAAAAAGAAGATACTGACTTAACAATTTTTATTTCATTTATTTTTAGTGTTTTCTTATTTCTTTATAAAATTTATAAAAAAAATAGATACACATGAAGAATATAAAATAAATTGAAATGTACTCATTATTTTTTATTTCTGTTATTGCTTTGTTTATGAAAAAAGCAATAAATAGAAATGGTAAAAAAAAGTACCTAAATGCTCTTGCGTATTTTGTTTTGGAAAGATATTTTTTGTTTATCCACCGAAATATAACCCATACTGCAATAACATAAATTCCGATTAATATAAATTGATTATTTCCCATATTATATAATTAATATTATTTGAGTCCAGGACACTCAGCGTGAATACAATAAGCACAACAAAGAAAATAAACTGGTCCTGTTTCTGCTGTAAGTGCACAAAGAGTTATACACGCATACACCCAATTACTACATGGATTCGATGAAACTGCCATAGTTGCAACTAAACTATTTGTTGATATACTATTAGATACATTTTTAGAAAAATCATATGTCAATCGATTTGTGAATTCAGTGTAAGTAACTTTATTTTTCTGGAAACTACTTAACATCTTACCGACAGTACTTGCCTTTTGCAAATCCGATACTTCACATGAGGTGCAAAAATGATTATCTCCCTGATCATTAATGTTATACCTTAATATAAATCGTGCTGCAGCATTTTTTACTTTAATTGCCTTTTCTAAATATTCTTGTTTACTCATGTTTAGAATTTTCAAAACAGTTGGCAAATCAGAAAAGTTAACTTTTGCTAAATCTACTTTTGAATTTATCAGTTTATTAATAACCTCCAAACTGTTACTAATAATAAACTTATAGTCTTTGTCAGAACTATAAGCAATAATTTTTTCTTGATCCGTCATCGGTTTACTAACTGTTTTTACAAATGTTTTAGAGTAAATATTATCATCTTTAATATTTACACCTTTCTTACTACATGATGATATAATCGTAAAAATTAAGATACACAATAGAGTATTTTTTTTCATAAATGAAACTTTTAATAATTATTCTTACCTTCAGATTAGGCGCTGTTCCAGAATTTTCCGCCGTCGGCAGTTGTCATTTTTTGTTGTCACTCTCTATGATTTAACGCACTCTTGGCTTAGAGGTGTATCCAATTATTTCTGCCAACTCACTTATTTACGAATATTTAGGCGTTCCGCTTTATTAGGTTGAAAAATATTGTTGTATTGATTTTCAAAGTATTATATCACTTTTGCGAAATACATATATATTTTTAAACGCTTTCGTAAAGCCAACTATTTGATTTTTTATTTTTTACATCTTCTCACTATATGAATACTAATAATGTAACCATTCACTCAAAACCTATACACCCATTTTTACCCTAAAATAATAATAAATATGAATAAAAGTGATTCAACCAAAAAAAAATATAATAAAAGTTGATTATTTTTTTATAACTAATTGATTATAAATGTTTTATTTTGAAAGAGGATGGCAAAATAGTATACAGTTTTTTTTGTAGCAGCATAAGTAGGTAAAAAATGGTGTTTAGAAACCAATAAAACGGTATTGATGGCCAGCAATAAACTTGTGTATCAAATAGTTGGGTAACAACTAAAAAACCACCCCGTCAAACTTAAAGGGGGAAAACGTTTAGCCGTGAAGGGGGGTGCATCTGAAATGGAAAACGAAAATCCATTTTCATCAACCTTTAAAGAAGTCTATTACATTTCAAATTTGTAGAAAGTGAAAATTAGTATAACTTAACATGCAATAGAAACGTCCTTATGCTCTAAAATATTTTGACGGAATGATTCAGGTACAATTTGTAAAACAATTCTATAGAATAAAGAATAACACAACAACAAAAGAATGGAAGGTAGTATTCCTTCAAAAATTCTTAAACTTTTCTTTCTCAATAATTTTGTACCTCTATTGTACCTCAAATAATATAAAATCGATGAAAATCAATACCAGTAAAGACTTTTAACATTAGTTCGATTCCTGTTCTGGCACTATGCCGGAAAAAGAGGTTGTCTTAAAAGTGTTTCGCAGCCTCTTTTTACTCGGTAAAGGAAGAAGGGATGGAGAAAACGCTCGTTTATGCAAATCTAAGCCCCTCATTTTGCTATTAATATATCCACTCTCATTTTATTGTTTTACATTATAATAAAATATAATACCTTAAATCACAACCTATCTTATCATTCATTTATTTTTATTTGCACAATAACACTAAAAAATACTCATATCAATTATCTTTATCCGCTAAAACCTGAAAAGCATGTTGAAAGTAGGTGTATTTGGCGTTGGCCATTTAGGTAAATACCATTTAAATAACTGGAAAGAAATAAAAGATGTTAAATTGGTTGGCTTTTTTGATCCCAATAACGATGCAGCCAAAGAAGTTGCCAATCATTATGGCTTAAAACGTTTTTTAGATGAAGATAAATTAATGGATGCCTGCGATATTATTGATGTAGTAGTACCCACCGATAAACATTTTGAAATTTGTATGTCGGCCATTAGAAAGGGAAAACATGTATTTGTAGAAAAACCTTTTACCCATACTATTCAGGAAGCAAAAAGTTTGGTAAATACAGTGAAAGAAGCCAACATTAAATTACAGGTAGGCCATGTTGAACGATTTAACCCCGCATTTCTGGCAATTAAAGATTTAAAGCTGAACCCAATGTTCATTGAAGTGCATCGGCTGGCACAATTTAACCCCAGAGGAACAGAGGTGAGTGTTATTCTGGATTTAATGATACATGATATAGATATTATTTTAAGCTTAGTGAAAAGTGGTGTGAAAAATATTTATGCCAGTGGTGTGGCCGTTATGACTGATACACCCGATATTGCCAATGTGCGCATTGAATTTAACAATGGATGTGTTGCCAATTTAACCAGCAGCCGTATTAGCATGAAAAAAATGCGAAAAATACGCTTGTTTCAAAAAGATGCCTATTATGGTATCGACTTTCTGGAAAAGAAAACCGAAATTATAACCTTGAAACAACCGGAAGACAACAATAGCTTTTCATTTGATATAGAAACCCCCAATGGTACCAAAACAATCGCTGTATCGAATCCGGAAATTGAGCCTGCCAACGCCATTCAACTTGAATTGCAAAGTTTTGTTGATGCAATTAAAAACAATACACCTACTTTAGTGAGTGAAATTGATGGTTTACTGGCGCTGGAAGTTGCACACCAAATACTTACAAAAATTAATAGTAATAATATTGCCATATCTTAAATGTGCGCCAATGTTTTATAAGACTTTGGAAATAAAAAAGCTTGCACGAACTAAAGAAAATGTACAAAGACGACAAACCAAAAGTTTGTTGTACAATGCTGTTAAAAGATTTACTGATATCATACTTTCTTTGTCCGCATTAGTTGTATTGGCCCCTCTCATTATTTTTATTATTATCAGAACCAAACTTTCTTCACCCGGAAACATTTTTTATTTGCAGGAAAGAATTGGTTACAAAGGCATTCCATTTACCATTTATAAGTTTAGAAGTATGTATGCAGATGCTGAAAAAAACGGCCCACAGCTTTCTTCAGATGATGACAAACGCATTACCCCATGGGGAAAAATTATGCGCAAATGGCGCTTAGATGAAATTCCGCAGTTATGGAATATCCTTAAGGGAGATATGTCGTTGGTAGGACCAAGACCCGAAAGGCAATTTTATACCAGCCAACTGATAGAAATTATACCGGATTATGCCGCTTTATTTTTGGTAGAACCCGGTCTTACTTCTTTGGGTATGATTGAATTTGGATATGCATCTAACATCCATGAAATGGTAGAACGTGCCCAATATGATTTAATATATGTACAAAAAAGATCCTTTTTGTTGGATGCAGGAATTATTCTAAAAACATTTCTCATTATTATTTTGGGCAAAGGAAAATAAGCAACGAAATTTTATGCATGAACAATGAATTTCAAATAATACCCGCTCATGCAATTAATACTAAAAAATGGGATGTATGCATAGCCCAATCGCACACCCCGCTTATTTATGCTTATACCCGGTACTTAAATGCACTTTGCCCGCAATGGGTGGGTTTTGTACTCAATAATTATGAAGCCGTAATGCCGGTGCCCTTCAAAAGAAAATGCGGTATTGCTTACTGTTATCAACCAAACTTTATTCAACAATTGGGTTTATTTGAAAAAAATTACAACACCTATCCTATTCATGAACTTTTAAAATGGGTTCTGAAAGAATTTAAATATGGCAATTTATTTATTCCTTTTTATCACCCGCTGCCCAACATTCAAAATTGCACTATTCAGGTTCGGGATAATTTTGTGCTGAACTTAAAGGCTGATTACAGCCAAATTGCAGCCAATTACTCAGGAGATTTGAAAAGGAATCTGATGAAAGCTTACAGCAATCAGTTGGTGTACCACGACAAAACCCATGCGCAATTGATATTAAATCATTTCTACCAGCTTTATCACCCTGCCATGCATTTGAAGCAGCAAGATATCACTGCTTTTGCAACACTTTTAATGCAAAACGAAATGCAGTCATATTTTTTTGTACGAGGTGTGAATGCTGCTAATGGAGTATTAGTTGCGGGAGCCATTTTTCTGAAAGACTGCAACAGAATTTATAATATCATGAATTTTACAACCGAAGCTGGCCGTAAACTGAGTGCCAATCATTATTTATTAGATCAATGTATTCATGAGTTTGCCGGAAAAGCATTGTTATTTGATTTTGAAGGCTCTTCTCAAAAGGGTATTCAGGCTTTCTATAAAAATTTTCATCCCGACCATCACCCCTATTTACAACTACACATTAACCAACTACCCCTGCTTTTCAGGTATTTAAAACAATGATGGATCTTCTAAAAATTTCTGCGCAATTAATAAATCAATGGGCCTTGTAATTTTTATGTTTTGGTATTCCCCTTCAATTAAATGTACGGAAACGCCGGAGTGCTCTACAACAATTGCCTCATCAGTAAACGAAGCTTGGTAAGGCATTTGAAATGCCGGCAATAAAATACTGCTTTTAAAAGTTTGAGGTGTTTGCATTAAATATATTTCATCTCTATTAATGGGGATAGAAGTTTGGCCTTTGAGTTGCCTTATACTATCAGTAGCTTTAATGGCAGGAATGGCGCTTCCTTTTTCTATGGCCTGATGATAACATTGCTGAATAAGTTTTGTACTCAATAAGCAGCGCACTCCATCATGTACAAAAATAACCGCATCTGTTTTCGATGAAATTGCTGCTAAGCCTGATTGTACAGAATGAAACCTGGTATCGCCACCTGCAACAATTTGTATCCGTTGGTATTGAGGCAAGGAACGGATCATTGTTTCTCCTGCTTCAAAATAAGCAGCCGGTAAAACCAAAATCACATGCATATCTTCAAAAGCGGCAAAAAAAGTTTGCAGGGTATACAACAGAATTGGCTGGTTATTGAGCAATAAAAACTGTTTGGGTAAATGCGATCCCATTCGAACACCTGAACCACCGGCTACAATCACTGCAATTTTTTCCATGAAATATTAATCATTAAAATACAAATGTAGCAGTGATTAGAAAAAGTATTGCTATTTTAAGCATAAATAGCTAACTCATAAAATCCTTTACTGTTTTTAGCTGCCCTGTACATACCTGCACTGTTAAATTCCATGGCTATATTGCCGTGAGCATCCACACCAATCATCCCTCCCTCTCCTTTCATGGCTACTAATTTTTTATGCACCACTTCATGCATGGCTTCCTGAAGCGAAAAGCCTTTGTATTCCATTAAACAACTTACATCATGTGCAGCAACTGCACGAATAAACAATTCTCCATGCCCAGTGCAACTAATACCACAGGTTGCATTATTGGCGTAAGTTCCTGCACCAACAACAGGACTATCGCCAATGCGACCATATTTTTTATTAGTCATTCCACCTGTACTGGTAGCAGCAGCAATATTGCCATTGGCATCACAAGCTACTGCACCAACGGTACCAAATTTCTTATCTCTTAACAATTCTTCTAAATGATGGTTGGTATGATCTAAAGAGTAGTTATCACTATCTCGAATGGCCTTCCATTGTTCATACCGAAAGGGGGAGAAAAAATATTCATCGGGTTCTAATTTAACACCTTGTTTAATCGCAAAATCGTTAGCGCCCTTTCCACTTAAAAAAACATGATTGCTATGCTGCATTACTTCAGTGGCAAGTACTATCGGATTTCTTACATTACGTACACCCGCAACAGCACCGGCATTTAAAGTAGTGCCATCCATGATGGCTGCATCCATTTCCTGAACGCCTTTCTTTGTAAAAACCGCACCTCTTCCTGCATTAAACAAAACATTGTCTTCTAATAAAACGATGGCGGCTTTAACCGCATTAATAGCACTGCCGCCATTTTCAAGTACTGCATAACCAGCCTCCAATGCTGCAGCCAGTCCATCTTCATAAGCCTGTTCTAATTCGGGGGTCATATCTTCTTTTAGAATAGTGCCGGCACCCCCATGTATTACCAATGCGTAAATTGACATGCTTGTAGAATTTCAACCCGAAATTATACAAATCAACGAAGTAAAATTTTGAAATATATTTACAGAATGATGAAGAACATGCAATGTATTTGCCAGTTTGTTGAACAAAGCTATGAAAGCAGGATGTTGCATTCTTTCAATAATTTTTCTTTTTGAATAGCAGCGGTACCCACTTCTTCACAAACCAACCCACCGGCAATATTTGCCATGTCAGCTGCCAGTGCAATTTGACGGGTTGCTGCATATACCAGCGAGGCTACAGCAATTACGGTATCGCCGGCACCGCTAACATCTGCAATGTTGCGCACATGTGTAGGAATAATTTTAGATTCATTCCCATATTGATAAAAAACCCCTTTTTCGGAAAGTGTAACCAGTGAAATTTTGTGTGCTAAAATATTGGCTAATTCGGCATGTATTTTCTCCAAAACAGATTGGTTCACTTCTTCCAACAATAGGTTAAGCCCTTCTTTTACCTCTTTTAAATTAGGTTTAAAAATATCTACCCCTTTGAAGGATAAGAAGTTTTTCTTTTTAGGATCTACTGCTGTAAGCACATTATACTGCTTACAAAGTGCAATTGTTTTTTGAATAATTTTTGGAGTAAGTACTCCTTTGTTGTAATCTTCAAAAATGAGCACATTGGGTTGATGCTGCATAAAGTATTGCTCTACATTATGCAATAAAGCATTTTCAGTTGTTTCATCAATATCAGTAGCTACCTCGCAATCTAACCGCAGCATTTGCTGGTTACGGCTCATAATTCTGGTTTTATTGGTGGTAACCCGATTAGGTGCTGTTATAATAAAACCGGTATCAATCCCATTTTGACTGAGCAAACCGGTTAACAGTTTGCCATCATCATCATTGCCAATTACAGATAAAATTGTGGTGGGTGCACCCAGAGAAATGGTATTTAAAGCTACATTACCAGCACCACCAATACGCAATTCTCTTTTATCTAATGCTACAACAGGTACCGGTGCTTCAGGAGAAATACGATCTACATGACCCCACCAATAACTATCTAACATTATATCGCCAATTACGGCTACTTTAATTTCTGTAAAACGATGAAATAGTGCTTCGAAATTCATTTATTGATGCTTTGACTTTGTTGCGAGTGCAAGATAATACAAAGGAATACCTAAGAGTGCAAAAATTAATCCCGGCCAGGTATATTCTGATTTATAAATAATTAATAGTGTACAAAAAGTTAATCCCATTATGATATATAATACAGGTAAAACCGGGTAACCAAATGCACGGTAAGGCCTTTCTGCCGCAGGCATTTTTTTTCTGAGAATGAAAATGCCGATAATGGTTAACACATAAAAAATTACAACAACAAAAGAAACCATATCTAATAAATCGCCATACTTTCCGCTTAAGCATAGTATAGAAGCCATAGCACATTGTATCCATAATGCAAATTCGGGAACGGCTTTTTTGTTTAGCCGTGCTGTTTGTTTAAAAAACAAACCATCATTGGCCATTGTATAATAAACTCTTGCACCTGCCAAAATTAATCCGTTATTACAACCAAAAGTTGAAATCATAATCATCACTGCAATAATGATAGTTCCTATATTACCGAAAATAACATGTGAGGCAGCTACAGCAACCCGATCGTTTGCTGCTGAGGCAATGCTTTGCATGGGCAATAATCCGGTGTAAACAATATTGGTAGACACATAAACGATGGTTACCAACAAAGTTCCAAGAAACAGGCTTAAACCTATGTTCCGTTTAGGGTTTTTAATTTCCCCCGCAATAAAGGTTACATTGTTCCAGGCATCACTACTAAAAATAGAGCCTACCATGGCTGCGGCTATGGCACCCATTGCAGCGGCCATTCCGTAAGATTGGTATGAACCATCTTTGTTGAGGCGTTGCAAATGCCATGCATTTTCAGTCCAGTTCTTGTGCCAAACTTCAGGTTGTAAGGCCATCCATCCAAAAACAATTAAACCAAACAAACTCAATAATTTGGTTAAGGTAAAAGTTGTTTGAATGAATTTGCCGCTTTTAATGCCACGGGTATTGATATAAGTTAAAAGTACAATGATGGCAATTGATAAAATTTGTGCGGGAGAAATATGTAATGAACCGATGCTAAATAACACTATATCATCACCTACCTGCGGAATAAGATAAGCCGTGAATTTGGCAAATGCCACCCCAA
The DNA here is from genome assembly GCF_058798575.1 of Hydrotalea sp. GW822-HT8A01. Classification (NCBI taxonomy): domain Bacteria; kingdom Pseudomonadati; phylum Bacteroidota; class Chitinophagia; order Chitinophagales; family Chitinophagaceae; genus Hydrotalea; species Hydrotalea sp. GW822-HT8A01. The sequence continues at coordinate 2,267,008 of NZ_CM179506.1, read as the reverse complement.
CGGCTGCAATGGTACCTGTTTGAATAATGGCAAAAAAACTCCATCCGTACAGGAATCCTATTAAAGGGTTGTAGGCTTCTTTTAGATAAACATATTGCCCGCCCGCCTTTGGGAACATACCACTTAACTCACCATAACTTACTGCAGCAATTAAAGTCATTAACCCGGTCAGTAACCAAACAACAATTAACCATCCGGCAGAACCTACATTTCGGGTAATATCTGCACTCACAATAAAAATACCGGAACCAATCATACTACCGGCTACAATCATGGTAGCATCTAATAAGCCTAAAGAGGGTTTAAAGGAGGTTGTACTCATAAAAAAAGTCCCTTATTGCATTTGGGACTTGAAGATAATGATTTGATGGTAAAAATTATTTTTTCTGACGATATTGTTCATTCAATCCTTTTACAATATCAGCAGTTATATTATAAGCTGTATCTTTATAATACATCATATCAGGTACATTCGAAAAAATATATGCATAACCTTTACTTTGATTATACTCTTTCAGGTAATCTTCAATTCGTTTTTTTACATCCTGTAATTTCTTGAAACTTTCATCCTGCATTTCCTGTTCCATTACCTGCCGCTTGTTTTTAAGATTTTTATCTAAATCCATAATTTCCTGTTGCCTGCTTGCTATCTCGGCCTGGCTTAATGCGTTCCCATTTTTTTGTAAATCCTGGTATTTATTGCGTAATGAATTCTCTAAACCCGATAATTCTTTGCCCATTTCCTGATCTTTGGCCATTAATGCACTTCTTACTTCTTTCAATAGAACATATTGATTTTGCAATGAATCCATTTCAAAATAAGCTATTTTAAAACCATTGGCGGGTACGGCTGTATTTGAATTTGAAACAGTTGTTACAAGATGATTTTTTTCAGTAAAATGTGCATACAATAAATAAGCAACTGCAAGTACTAAAATAGCATTAATGATAAGTAGAACATTTTTCATATTAAAATTTTAATTAAGTTAATTTTTTCATCAAATGTGCATAATAATGCCGGAAAATAATTGTAGGGGCATTCCATAAATGCATTTCTACAGAAATTGCAACGAATATACAGGCAATTAAAATATTCAAGAAAATTAGCAGTTACTTTTAAAAATTAATTAGGATTTAACGAACAAAAAAGCCTGCAATATTGAATCATCTCAAAAATTACAGGCTTATTATATATAAATTACAGAAACCGATAATGAATTAGATAAAGTTTATTCATCCTCATCAAAATTCATAGCTTCTCTTGCGGTAGCTAATACATCAAAGTCTTCTTTACTACCCACTATTAAATTTTCAAATTCGCGCTGTCCGGTACCGGCAGGTATTAAATGACCGGTAATTACGTTTTCTTTCAAACCAATCATTAAATCGGTTTTACCCTGAATGGCAGCCTGACTTAAAACTTTGGTGGTTTCCTGGAATGAAGCAGCTGAAATCCAACTCTTCACGCCCAGAGAGGCTTTGGTAATACCTAATAATACCGGTGTAGCAGTGGCTGGTTTTGCATCGCGTACCTCCACCAACTTTTTATCTGCACGGCGAAGGATAGAGTTTTCTTCTCTCAATTCACGCAGTGTAACAATTTGTCCAGCTCTTAATTTGGTACTTTCACCCGGATCTGTAACTACTTTCTTATCGAAGATGCGGTCATTTTCTTCAATAAATTCAAACCTGTCTTCTAAGTCTTCTTCTAAGAACTTCGTATCACCTGCATCTACAATTTCTACTTTCTTCATCATTTGGCGAACGATTACTTCAATGTGTTTATCATTAATATCCACACCTTGTAAACGATATACTTCCTGAATTTCATTTACAATGTATTCCTGAACTGCAAATGGTCCTTTGATGGTTAAAATATCATAGGGTGCAATTTGTCCGTCAGAAAGAGGTGCGCCTGCTTTTACAAAGTCGCCATCCTGTACTAAAATCTGGCGGGTTAATGGTACCAGATATTTCTTTACAATACCATCTTTTGCTTCTACAATGATTTCACGGTTACCGCGTTTTACGTTACCAAATGCTACCACTCCGTCTATTTCACAAACAATTGCAGGGTTTCCCGGATTTCTTGCTTCGAATAATTCGGTTACCCTTGGCAAACCACCGGTAATATCTCTTAATTTCCCTAATACACGTGGTATTTTTACCAGCACCTGACCTGCTTTTACCTCTTCGCCTTCTTCTATTGAAATATGGCTACCAACAGGTAAATTGTATTGACGCGTATCTTTACCTTCTACAATAATGGTAGGAATTTTGGTTTTATCTTTCGATTCAATAACCACTTTTTCGCGGTGGCCGGTTTGTTCGTCGGCTTCATCCCGATAAGTGTAACCATCAATAATATTTTCGAATTTAATTACTCCATTTTGTTCGGCAACAATTACGTTGTTAAATGGATCCCAAGTACAAATAACTTCACCTTTTTTCACCTGCTGACCATCTTTTACCATTAAAGTAGAACCATAAGGTATATTGTTGGTAATGAGTAAACGATCATTTTTTTCATCCATTAAACGCATTTCGCCGGTACGTCCAATTACAATATTCACTTTATTTCCTTCATTGTTTAAAGTGCTTACTGTTCTTAAACCATCAAAACGAACGGTACCATCAAATTTTGCCAATAAAGAAGATTCAATGGATGAGCTACCCGCAACACCACCTACGTGGAACGTACGAAGGGTTAACTGTGTACCGGGTTCACCAATTGACTGGGCAGCAATGATACCTACAGAATCGCCACGTTGTGCAATGTAACCTGTTGCCAGGTTTTTACCGTAGCATCGTACACATACGCCTTTCTTAGCCTCGCAGGTTAATACGGAGCGAATTTCTACGCTGTCTATTCCGGAATCTTCAATTTGTTTGGCCACATCATGGCTAATTTCTTCGCCTGCTTTTATAATCAATTCTTCAGTAACAGGATGCAACACATCGTGTAACGAGGTTCTACCTTCAATTCTATCTGATAATGGTTCAATAATATCTTCATTATCTTTTAATGCACTGATTGATATACCTCTTAAAGTTCCGCAATCATCTTCAGCTATTACCACATCCTGCGCCACGTCAACTAATCTGCGGGTCAAGTAACCGGCATCAGCAGTTTTAAGAGCAGTATCGGCTAAACCTTTACGGGCACCATGGGTAGAAATGAAGTAGTCTAATACGTTCAAACCTCCTTTAAAGTTAGACAGAATGGGGTTTTCAATAACTTCACTACCTGAGCTGCCACTTTTACGGGGTTTTGCCATCAATCCACGAATACCCACCAACTGTTTTACCTGTGTTTTTGAACCACGGGCACCGGAATCAAGCATCATGAAAACAGAATTAAATCCTTGCTTATCAGTAGCCATTTCACGAATAAGGGTTTCAGTAATCCGCATATCTACACGGCCCCAAATATCAATTACCTGGTTATAGCGTTCGTTATTGGTAATTAAACCCATATTATAACTTTCACGCACCTCATCTACTTCGGCTTTGGCACTTTCCAACAACTGGTCTCTTATTTCAGGTACAATCAGGTCGTTTACACTAAAGCTTAAACCTCCTTTAAAGGCCATGCGGAAACCAAGTGTTTTAATATCATCCAGAAACTTAGCTGTTTTTGGAATATTTGTTATTTTAATGATATTACCAATAATTTCCCGCAGGCTTTTTTTGGTTAATAACGCATTAATGTAACCTACCTCTTCCGGTACAAACTGATTGAATAAAACACGACCAACGGTAGTATCGATAATTTTCTTTTCTAATTTACCATCTGCATTGCGAACATGGGTTCGTAGTTTAATATTGGCATGTAAGTCAACACGTTTTTCGTTGTATGCAATAATTACTTCATCCATGTTGTAAAAAGTTTTTCCTTCACCTTTTACAATTTCAGTTTCTGTGCTCTTTTTACCTTTTGTGATGTAGTACAAACCAAGCACCATGTCCTGAGATGGAAGGGTAATGGCAGTACCATTTTGAGGGTTTAAAATATTGTGAGATGAGAGCATTAATAATTGTGCTTCCAGAATAGCAGCGCTACTTAATGGAACGTGCACAGCCATTTGGTCACCATCAAAGTCGGCGTTGAAAGCAGATGTTACCAATGGATGCAACTGAATGGCTTTTCCTTCAACCAAACGAGGCTGGAAGGCCTGAATGGATAAACGGTGTAATGTAGGGGCCCTGTTCAACAAAACCGGGTGGCCTTTTAGTATATTTTCAAGAATATCCCAAATAATAGCTTCTTTCTTATCTACTAATTTTTTAGCGGATTTTACCGTTTTAACAATGCCTCTTTCTATTAGCTTACGAATAATAAATGGTTTGAATAATTCGGCTGCCATATCTTTCGGCAAACCACATTCATGCATTTTTAATTCGGGACCTACCACAATTACAGAACGTCCGGAATAGTCAACACGCTTACCCAATAAGTTTTGGCGAAAACGACCTTGTTTACCTTTTAAAACATCACTCAATGATTTTAAAGCACGGCCTCCTTCTGCTTTAACGGCATTAGATTTTCGGCTATTATCAAAAAGTGAGTCAATGGCTTCCTGCAGCATTCTTTTTTCATTACGAAGAATTACTTCAGGTGCTTTAATTTCCAATAATCTTTTTAACCGGTTGTTACGGATAATAACACGACGATATAAATCATTTAAATCGGAAGATGCAAAACGACCACCATCCAAAGGCACCAATGGCCTTAATTCGGGAGGTATGACAGGTATATATTGCATCACCATCCACTCGGGGCGGTTGTTAATTCTTGAATTGGCATCTCTGAATGCTTCTACAACACTCAATCTTTTTAAAGCATCGGCTTTTCTTTGTTGCGATGTTTCATTGGCGGCAGCATTGCGGAGCGAAAAACTTAATTCATCTAAATCTAAGCGCGCCAATAAATCACTTACTGCCTCAGCGCCCATTTTAGCAATGAATTTATTGGGATCTTCATCAGGCAGCATTTGATTTTCTTTGGGCAATGCATCAATAATATCTAAATATTCTTCCTCAGATAACAAATCGCCTGCAGAAAGACTTTCTTTAATACCTCCCTGAATTACCACATATCTTTCATAATAAACAATACTTTCTAACTTTTTAGAACTCATTCCCAACAAATAACCAATTTTATTGGGTAAACTTTTAAAATACCAGATATGCACTACAGGTACCACTAATTTAATGTGGCCCATACGTTCGCGGCGTACTTTTTTCTCGGTTACTTCTACTCCACATCTGTCGCATACAATACCTTTATATCGAATACGCTTGTATTTTCCGCAGGCGCACTCATAATCTTTTACCGGCCCAAAAATTCTTTCGCAAAATAAACCATCTCTTTCAGGTTTATAGGTACGATAGTTAATGGTTTCGGGCTTTAATACTTCACCAAAACTTTTTTCCAGAATTGAATCCGGAGAAGCAAGACTAATGGTAATGGTTGAAAAGGTTGATTTCGGACGATTGTCTCTTTTGATGGCCATAGTACTATTTGCAATTTATTTAATTCCAGACGTCGAAATACCCCATTCTACAATAAAAAAAGCGGACAAAACAGCCATGCAGACTGCATTTACCCACTACGGCGTTAATTTTTTATGTAAAAAAAATTGGAATACTTCAAAATCATTAAGGGGGCAAAGGTAAGGACTGCTTTTTAAATAGAAAAAAGAAACCCTTAAAAATTTGGTTTTGAAAGATTTTGACAATTAAATGTGGCAAAAATCTCCTTTTTTAAATTACTGCTTGCATAGGTGCCACATTTTTTATTAGAAAATTTAGTATCCACAATTTTTTCTACACTTTTTATCGGGATTATGAAGTATAAAGCCGTAAACATGATGAAAATCAGTATTTAAGCCAATTCATCAGGATATTTTTGTTTTTGAGTCCATTTAGCATGAACCTAACCATTAACGATAACAAAAATATTCAAACCCTGCAGTCGGAGTTTAATGCAATGTTCCCCTTTTTACGTTTAATGCTTACAAAAGCACAAACTGAAGGAGCAACATCCAGAAATATATCAGTGAAACAACCTTTTGATGAACATACAACCCTGCTTGCGTATAAAATTGCTCCGGATGCTGCCCCAATCACCATTTATCCTGAAATGACTGTTGCCGAACTGGAACACCAATTTGTACAGCAATATGGACTTGAACCCATTATTCTGCGAAAATCTGGTAAAGTTTGGATTGAAACCTCTATTACAGATGATTGGACTTTGGAAGAACAAAACACCCAGGGTGAATTAATTACCAGACAAATGAATGAGCGAAACAAACCCTCATAAACCGCTTAATTTCGCAAAGCCAATAATTTGGGATAATTTAAAATGGTAATTTTACTGGATTGAATTTCGATCAATTTTTCATCTTTTAAATCGCTGAGGGTTCTGATGGTGCTTTCCGTAGCAATGCCGGCTATGTTTGCCAAATCTTCTCTTGAAATTTGCATACTAAAGTTCTCGCCAGGTTTTTGTTGATATTTTTCCTGTAATGTTAATAATGCATCGGCTACTTTTTTACGGGCTGAATTGTAAGCCAATTTCAACAACTGCGCTTCCCGTTGTTGTACCTGATTAGAAAGCATTTGAATGAATTTTCTGGAAACCTCTGCATTTTTATACACCAGTTCATAAAAATCTGCCTTAGGTACCATACAAACCTGTGCTTCTTCCAGCACAACTGCACTATCTGCGTGCTTTGCATCCTCCAACAAAGCTATATACCCAAAATAATCACCATCTTTATACAGGCCGGTAATTAATTCTTTTCCATCATCGTTGGTTTTACAGGTTTTTATTTTACCACTTACTAATAAATAAAGCCCTTTTGGAAAACTTCCTTCTTTATAAATTTCTTCTTTCCTTTTATAAGAGCGTAATTCATTCTCTTCTGATAACCTTTTTAAACTATCAAACCCCCTTGCTGTTTGAATAAAACTGTTTAACCCCTCTACATTATTGGCATATTCCTGTTTAATTAAATCAGATTTTCTTAACCGACTTTCAATGGCATTTAACAATTCAATATCATCGAAGGGTTTGGTTAAATAATCATCGGCTCCCATTTCCATGCCTTTTCTAAAATCAGTTCGCTCGGCCTTGGCTGTTAAAAAAATGAAGGGTATGGCACTGGTTTTTTTATTTTTAGAAAGCAGGTGTAAAACGCCATACCCATCTAAAACCGGCATCATAATATCACATATTATTAAATCAAAATGTTCTTCCTCTGCCAAAGCAACACCTTCTTTTCCATTTTTTGCAGTTTTAACTGTATAATTAGCCAATTGCAAAATTTCAGCTGTATTTTCCCGCATATCGGGGTTATCTTCAATCAATAAAATTTTTTTACTCATTTTCTATAGTATTTGGTATAATAATGGTAAATGTGGTTCCATGTTCTATTTGGCTCTTAAAGGTAATATTACCTTGCATTAATTCTACATATCTTGCAATGATATTCAAACCTAAACCCGTACCCTGAATATTGGTGGCATTTTGAGCCCTGAAAAAACGGCCAAATAAATTGGGTTGATCTTCTTCGGGTATGCCCATGCCTTCATCTTTTACAACAATTGTCATGGCTGAATCGGTAATGGATAATGACAAATAAATATTCGTTTTTGCAGGTGAAAATTTAATGGCATTGGAAAGCAAATTCATGATGATGGTAGTAAAAATGTTTTGATCAATATATCCCAGCTCCTGCCCTTGATGCTGAAAATGTATTTGTTGTCCGGTTTTCAGAATGGGCCGAATTTCCTGAATAATGTGTTGAGAACACTGGGTCAAGTTAATCCAGTCTTTTTGAATGATAATTTTTCCTTCTTCAATTTTACTGATGGAGAGCATATCATTTAAAATATCTGTCATGTGATTGATGGCCGTTTTAATGCGCATGATATGTCTTTGCTGATTTTCCCTGTCGTTTAAAGTGCCATATTTTTCAACTAAATTGAGTGAGGATAAAATGGTCGCCAATGGAGTTCTGAATTCATGCGATGCCATAGAAACAAAGCGTGATTTTAATTCATTCACTTCTTTTTCTTTTTCTAGTAACTGGCTCAGTTCCGCTCTGGAATGCTCTAATTCATGTAACGCTTCTTCTAAAATTAACGTTCGGTGGCGTACCCTTTTTTCTAATTCAGCAGTTAATTTTTCTAACTCCTCTTTTTGTTTACGCAAAGTGGCCTCCGTTTGTTTGCGTAAAGTATTGTCAATAATAAATGCAATTACAAAATTGCCTTCTGCTGTTTTAAAGGGGCTTAAACTCACTTCTACCGGAAACTCAGAACCATCTTTTCGTAATGCATATAAATCCATACCAATACCCATATTACGGGCATGCGGATTTTGAGAATACTTGGTTCGGTAATGGTGATGCGTGTGTTCATACCTTTTGGGAATCAGTTGCTCCAACTGCGTGTGCAATAAAGTGCCGGGTTCATAACCAAACAAACGCTCAGCAGCAGGATTGGCCATGGTTAATTTACCTTGCTCATTTACTACAATAATTCCTTCGGTAGCATAAGTAAAAAGCGCACTAAATTCTTCCTTATTGGGCATCGTTATTGGTTTTGTAAACAGAATTATTTTTGTGTTTTAATGAGGCAGGAGTTTTTCTGCCCTGCAAAAATTTTTTGCGCCTAACCTCCTGCACCGGAACCCCTTCAATTTTGCTTTCGAGCCACCCTATAATATCCAAATACATAAATGAGCGACTTTCTAACGGATGGCCTTCTAATTGTTCTAATTTTTCTTTTAAACTTTTAAATGCCGGTAATAATTTTTGTGGCGAAAGTGAAAAAGATTTTCGGATAAATTTAAATATCTCTTCTTCAACCGTACTTAAATTTTTCATTTTTGCCATGAACCGGTATACCGATTTTATCAGATATTCCAACAAACTATCATTGCCTAATTCGTAGTGTGCAATCAGGTGCAGCAGGCGGGCATAGCATTGCAAGTCGGTTCGTAAATCAACTTTCCAATTAATAATTTTATTTAAATAATCAATAGCCTGCTCATTATCGCCGCTGCCAAAATATAAACAGGCAATTTTATAATAAAACACCAATGTGCGGTGGCGGTCTAAATGCAGGCGATATTCTTCTAAATGCTGAATGATTTCCGGTACCAGTAGTAACCCTTCTGTAAAAGTACCTTCTAAAAAATGTTTGTTGATGCGAGCCGTATTTAAATACACAAAAGTCTGTATGCGAACATTATCATTAATATTTCCTAAAGGTGATGTCGCAAAAGCTTCAAACCGGGCCAGATACTCATTAAATTTTTCAAAATTATTTAAATTAAACTGGGCGCCCAGTAAATTATGCATACCGCGAATATACTGGCCGGTTTCAATGCGTTTCATGTATTCATTTTCTTCGAATAATGATACCCATTTTTGGGTATAGCGATAGTACATCAGCAAATCTTGCAGAATAAACCCATACCAGCAATATGATTGATAGAGGTATAATTTTTCATAAAACCCAAGTTGCGCTGCATTACAGGCAGGTAAATTGGATTCAAAAAAAACTTTAACCGCATGCACATCTCTTTTATCTCTGGCATGGCCATTTTGAATATACCAACTATACAACTCCAATGCCAGGTTAGATAGTTTGCCGGTTAAATAAAGTTGTTGATGAACCGCATCAGATTCTGCACTCAATGCCTCTGCCCGGTTTTCCATACTTCGGGTAATGTGCATTGATTCAATTTTCTTCTCGAATTGAATGGCCAGCAACTGATAGGCATGTTGCTGTTGAGTGGCTGCCGTTTCTTTTAATTTTTCAAGCAGTTTTAAACTTTGCAGGTAAAGCCCTTTGTTGTATAATATCCGGGCAAAATCTAACTGTTCATGAGCGTACATATCAATATTATCCGCCTGTTGAATCAACCGCAGGCTTGATAATAGTTCGCGGTATAAATGTGCCTTAATATTGGAAAGTTGTTGTTTTTTGATACCGGGATTTTTTTGCAGTAACTGCCCTTCATCATAATCTTTCATCTTATCCAAAGCATCAAATAACTGCACTATTTTCAAATCTTCACCCGATGCATTCCGTTTTACATATAATTTAAAATTACGTTTTTCGCCTTTTTCAAGCGACTTAATAAGCTGGAACAGCATGTCGGTACTTCGGTTAGGCATCGTAATTATATGAATTGAAAATGTTTACCGGTAAAGGGTTTGGGCAAAATTAGCACAATTTAAGCAGCGTAAAATACACTTCATTTTGTTGCCCAACACCTTTTTATATTGGATACATTCGATGTTACGTAAAAATACGGCTGGTTTTTCGTATTAAAAGCAATAACCGAATAACAAATTTTACATGAGCCAAAAAGTAAATATATTTGATACTACCCTAAGAGATGGCGAGCAGGTACCCGGTTGTAAACTGAATACTACCGAAAAAATTGAACTGGCTCTGGCCATTGAACAATTGGGTGTTGATGTAATTGAAGCCGGATTTCCCATTTCTTCGCCCGGCGATTTTTTTTCAGTTCAGGAAATTGCCAAAATCATTACCCGAGCTACCGTTTGTGGTTTAAGCAGGGCAGTTAAAAAAGACATTGAAGTAGCAGCAGAGGCATTAAAACATGCAAAAATGCCCCGCATCCACACCGGTATTGGTACATCTGATTACCATATAATAGGGAAATTTAACTCAAACAGAGAAGATATTTTAGAAAGAGCGGTACAATGCGTAAAATGGGCAAAAAAATTTGTAGATGATGTTGAATTTTATGCTGAAGATGCCGGCAGAACAGATAATGAATATTTAGCCCGTGTAGTGGAAGCAGTAATTAAAGCAGGCGCCACCGTTATTAATATCCCTGATACCACCGGCTATTGCCTACCCAGCCAGTACGGTGCCAAAATTGCTTTCCTGAAAAATAATGTTCCCAATATTGATAAGGCCATTCTCTCCTGCCACTGCCATAACGATTTGGGATTGGCTACTGCCAATTCAATTGAAGGTGTAATAAATGGTGCCCGACAAATAGAATGTACTATTAATGGTTTAGGCGAAAGAGCAGGAAATACCTCATTAGAAGAAGTAGTGATGATTATACAACAACACAAAGATTTAGGTTTTTATACCAACATACAAAGCCAGCAATTAAATCCCATTAGCCGATTGGTGAGCGATACCATGCGTATGCCGGTACAGCCCAATAAAGCAATAGTAGGTGCCAATGCATTTTCACATTCGTCCGGTATTCATCAGGATGGATTTTTAAAGAGCGCTATTACTTATGAAATCATCAACCCAAAAGATGTGGGTGCAGATATTTCTAAAATTGTGTTAACAGCCCGAAGCGGACGAAGTGCTTTGGCTTATCGGTTAAAAAATTTAGGTTATGAATGCACCCGTAATGATATTGATGTTTTATATGAAAAATTTTTACAAATAGCTGATCAGAAAAAAGAAGTTGGCGATGATGATTTGCATGCAATGGCCAAACAACATCAAAACATAGAAGCATAGTATGAATGTAGCACCCGCAATACAGGTTAAACATTTACAAATAAAACAATATGGTAAAACCATTTTGCAGGATGTGTCTTTTACTTTAAATAGTGGTGAGCATTTGTTGATTACCGGTGCTGCAAGTGCAGGAAAAACGACATTGGGAAAAGCCATTGCAGGAAAAATTTTTTACAAAGGAAACATTGACATTAACAATAGCAATCATACGCCTGACCAGGCACAAATTGTAATGATTGAAGATACGCATCGGTGGAAAAATTTAACCAACCAATCACAATTTTATTACCAGCAACGCTTCAATAGTTGCGATGCAACAGACAGCATTACTGTTGAAGCCGATTTACTGCAACATTTGCAACAATTTGGTATTTCAGATACAGAAGCACTGTATTTAAATTATTGCCAACAATTTAATTTACTGCACCGCTTACAAACACCACTTATTCAATTATCGAATGGTGAACAAAAAAAACTGCAAATTATTAAAGCACTGCTGCAGCAACCGCAGTTATTGATTGCAGATAATATTATGACCGGATTAGATGTTGCAGCCAAAGAAACCCTGTTACAAATATTGCAACACCTGGGCAGGAATGGAACCACACTGATTTTTATTACTTCCGGAACACTTTGGCCCGATGTTATTACGCATGTATTAACACTTGAATTGAACGGAATTTATGCGTTTTTAAAAAAATCTGAATACCAAATTAAAAATACATATACTACACCGTTACCCAGATTTATGAATGTAACAAAGCCAATTGAAAAACAGACAGCTTTGGCGCATTCAATGATTGAAATAAAAAATACTACCATTCAATATGGTTCAAAAAAAATATTGGATAATATTAACTGGCAGGTTCATAGTGGCGAAAAATGGCTGATTCAAGGACATAATGGTGCCGGCAAATCAACTTTATTAAGCCTAATAACAGGAGATAATCCACAGGCCTATGCCAATCAAATTAAAATATTTGGAAAACAAAGAGGCAAGGGTGAAAGCATTTGGGATATAAAAAAAAGAATTGGCTACATCTCTCCGGAATTACATAAATATTTTGACACAGATATATCCGTTGAAAAAACCATAGCATCTGGCTTTTTTGATACAATGGGTGTATATAAAAAGCTAACGGATGATCAGCAAATTGCAATAAGCGCAATTATGCAACAGTTTCATCTGAACGAATACAGCCAACAAAAACTGGGTGCATTATCATTGGGTTTACAACGCTGGGTATTATTGGCAAGAGCATTGGTAAAAAGTCCGCCTTTATTGATTTTAGATGAACCCTGTCAGGGATTGGATGAAGCACACATTCAATATTTCCTGTCAACCATACAACAAATTGTAGCAACCAATCACACCACTTTAATCTATGTTACACATGTTGAAAATGAAATTCCTGAAGGAATTGATTTTGTGTTACAGCTACAGCAAGGCAAACAATTCATTCATCAACATATAGCTGGCAAAGTATCAACTTCAACAAAGCAACCAGAAACGATTGAATCCATTATCTGTGAAAACAATTAAAACGGAATGTATGAAAAAGAATATAGTTATTATAAATGGAGACGGAATTGGCCCAGAAGTAACTGCACAGGCCGTTCGTGTATTACAAGCTATTGCAGAAAAATTTAACCATGAATGGCATTTTACCGAATGTTTAATGGGTGCAATAGCCATCGATAAAACAGGGGATCCTTTACCCGATGTAACGATTGAAGCCTGTTTAAACAGTGATGGAATTTTATTTGGTGCAATTGGTGATCCTAAGTATGATAATAATCCCTCAGCAACCGTTCGTCCTGAACAGGGTTTATTGAAATTAAGAAAAGCATTACAGTTGTTTGCAAATGTGCGCCCTGTTACAACGTACCCGTCTTTACATTATCTGTCACCCTTAAAAGAAAAACAATTACAAAACGTTGACTTTGTAATTTACCGCGAATTAACAGGTGGTATTTATTTTGGAAAAAAAGAATTAAACGAGGAAAAAACTCAGGCTATTGACGAATGTATTTATACAACAAATGAAATAGAACGCATTGCCCACAGTGCATTTAAAGCTGCAGAACAAAGAAGAAAAAAATTAACATTGGTTGACAAAGCAAATGTGCTGGAAACATCAAGGCTTTGGAGAAAAGTAGTGCAAGATGTTGCTAAAAATTATCCGGAAGTAGAGGTGAACTATTTATTTGTAGATAATGCTGCCATGCAAATCATCTTGAATCCTGCACAATTTGATGTAATACTTACCGAAAATATGTTTGGCGATATTTTAAGTGATGAAGCAAGTGTGTTAAGTGGTTCTTTAGGATTATTGCCCTCCGCTTCTTTCGGGTTAAGTACTGCTTTATTTGAGCCCATTCATGGTTCCTACCCACAAGCCGCAGGTAAAGACATTGCTAATCCGCTTGGAGCTATTCTTTCTGCTGCCATGATGTTAGATTATTTTGGTTTAGGGAATGAAGCCGCCATTGTTCGTGCCGGTGTAAGCTGGACACTCAATAACAAATTTGTTACAAAAGATATAGATCCAATTAATTTTTATTTCACATCAACGATAGGAGAATTAATATGCGATTTTATTGCAAGCAATAACAATTTTGAAGACATCAATCATAAAAATATTGAGTTGCGCAAGTCTACCATTATTTAATGCCAACTTGTTCAACTCAAAAAAAGTTCTTTGTTCTTAAGCATACAACAGGTATATTTGTTCTAAACACAAAAACGTTGAAGAACAAATTTTATAATACAATTTCTTTTCGTCTGTTTGTATTAACAGCAGCGATAGTTATTGTCATTATTCTGCCTGTCTTTAGAGGGGGGTAAGTTGATTTGTTCTAACCTATAAACAAATTTGACCCGCCTCTAAAAATGGCGGGTTTTTTATTTCATACAACAAAAACAAACACATGTATTACAACGAAAATACTTTTATTTATTTAAATGGCAGCTATGTAAAAGCAGCCGATGCAACTACAGATTTATATGGCCAGACATTGCATTATGGTTATGGTGTTTTTGAGGGAATACGCTCTTATAAAACAATTGCAGGCACAACAAAAATATTTAAGCCTGAAGCCCATTTTCATCGGTTACAACAATCTGCAAAAGCACTAAATCTGCCTTATCATTATACTGTTGAAGAATTAATTGAAGCCACATATAAAGTGTTAGCACTAAATGAATTGCAAGACGCATATATACGTCCGTTAGTTTATGCACCTGCCAATATGAGCTTTGTACAAAATACTACTTCATATATTGTTATTGAAGCTTGGAAAATGGAACCATTTTTAGGTGATAGAATGTTACGTGTGGTAACATCTTCTTTTGAAAGACCTAATCCTAAAGCATTTCACATTCATGCCAAAGCAACCGGCCATTATGTAAATTCTATCTTAGCCAGTCAGGAGGCAAAGCAAAAAGGATACGATGAAGCCTTGTTATTAGATATGCATGGTTATGTTGCAGAAGCACCTGGCGCAAATGTTTTTTTTGAAAAGAACGGCACCCTCTTTACACCAAAATTGGGAAATATTTTACCCGGTATAACCCGTGCAACCATATTGGAATTGTGCAACGAATTAAACATTCCGGTGAAAGAAATACAATTTAAAATTGAAGATATGTTCCATGCAGATGCAGCTTTCTTCTGCGGAACTGCTGCCGAAGTAATTGGTATTGCATCATTAGATGATAAGCCCTTTGTAAAACCCTGGGCCGAAACAATCAGCAAACTCATTCAAACTTCTTATAAAAACTTAATTACTGAAAACAAAAGAACACTTTTAAACGAAGTGTTAGGAACCGAATAATTAATTCACCACCATCATTCTACAACTTTAATTTTATGCCGAACGAATTAAATAAGTACAGTAAAACACTTACAAAAGACGAAACACAACCTGCAGCGCAGGCCATGTATTATGCTATTGGTTTTAAAGAAGAAGATTTTAATAAAGCACAAATTGGCATAGCAAGTATGGGATGGGACGGAAACCCCTGCAACATGCATTTAAATGATCTGGCTACAGCAGTTAAAAAAAGTGTTGATCATACAGATGGTTTATTAGGGCTACGATTTTATACCATCGGTGTAAGTGATGGTATTAGTATGGGAACTGAGGGTATGCGTTACTCGCTGGTTAGCAGAGATTTAATTGCAGACAGTATTGAAACCAATGCAGGTGCCCAATATTATGATGGTTTGATTACCATTCCGGGATGCGATAAAAATATGCCAGGCTCTATCATGGCAATGGGCCGTTTAAACAGACCCGGTATTATGATTTATGGTGGCACCATTGCCCCCGGACATTACAAAGGAGAAGATTTAAATATTGTTTCTGCTTTTGAAGCATTGGGACAAAAAATTGCCGGTAAATTAAATGAAGGTGATTTTAAAGGTATTATTCAACATGCCTGCCCGGGTGCAGGTGCTTGTGGTGGTATGTATACCGCTAATACCATGGCAACTGCCATTGAAGCATTGGGTATGAGCCTTCCTTTTTCCTCTTCCAATCCTGCATTAAGTAAAGAAAAACAAAAAGAATGTGAGGAAGCAGGTAAAGCCATCAAATTATTACTGGAAAAAGATATTAAACCAAGAGATATTATGACACGTGAGGCTTTCGAAAATGCCATCACCGTTGTTATGATTATGGGAGGCAGTACCAATGCAGTATTACATTTAATTGCCATGGCCAAAAGTGTAGGCATAGCATTGAACATTAATGACTTTCAAAAAATTAGCAATAAAGTTCCGGTACTTGCCGACTTTAAGCCCAGCGGTAAATATTTAATGGAAGATTTACATCAGTATGGCGGTCTTCCTGCAGTAATGAAATATTTATTGAAAAAAGGGTTACTGAACGGTCAATGCCTTACCGTTACAGGAAAAACTGTTGCTGAAAATGTTGCAACAGCTCCTGATCTTGATTTTAACCAACAACAGGTTATTAAACCTGTTGAACAACCCATTAAAGCAACCGGACATTTACAAATTTTATTTGGCAATTTGGCCACTGAAGGTGCCGTTGCAAAAATAAGTGGTAAAGAAGGAACACATTTTAAAGGTACAGCAAGAGTATTTGATGGTGAACATGACTTTATAAAAGGCATTGAAAATAATTTAATTAAACCGGGTGATGTTGTCGTTATACGCTATATAGGCCCGAAAGGTGCACCCGGCATGCCCGAAATGCTAAAACCAACCAGTGCCATCATTGGTGCAGGCTTAGGTAAAAGTGTGGCATTAATTACTGACGGGCGTTTCAGTGGCGGTACACATGGCTTTGTAGTAGGCCATATTACCCCCGAAGCATTTGCAGGAGGCCTATTATCACTGGTTGAAAATGATGATATTATTGAAATTGATGCAATAAAAAACACCATCAATCTGTTGGTAGATAACAGCATTATTGAAGCCAGAAAATTAAAATGGAAACGTCCTGCTTTAAAAGCAACCAATGGCGTTTTATATAAATACGCTCAGTTGGTAACCTCCGCATCTGAAGGCTGCGTTACCGACGAAAAACCATATCAATCATAATTAAAATTATTTTATGGAAACAACACTTACAGCACCTAAAAATATTGCAGCATCCACTCCTGGTAATACCACTAATATTTCCGGATCACAAGCAGTATTAGAAGCCTTTATGGCAGAAGGCGTTGATACCATATTTGGTTACCCCGGTGGCGCAATTATGCCAATTTATGATGCATTGTATGATTATAATAATGAACTAACACACATACTCGTAAGGCACGAACAAGGAGCCATTCACGCTGCACAAGGCTATGCACGCAGTTCTGGTAAAACAGGTGTAGTGTTTGCAACCAGCGGACCGGGTGCTACAAATCTGGTAACAGGATTGGCTGATGCAATGATAGATAGTACACCGTTGGTTTGTGTAACCGGCCAAGTTTTTGCACACTTATTAGGTACCGATGCATTTCAGGAAGTAGATGTAATTAACATTACTACACCCATTACAAAATGGAATTACCAAATTACCGATGCTACTGAAATACCGCATATTTTAGCAAAAGCATTTTACATTGCCAGAACAGGAAGACCCGGCCCGGTATTGATAGACATAACCAAAAATGCACAGTTGCAAAAATTTGATTATGAAGGCTACAAAAAATGCGAACATATTAGAAGCTATAGGCCTAAACCCTTTGTTAGAAAAGAATACATTGAACAAGCTGCACAACTCATTAACGAAGCCAAAAAACCTTTTGTACTATTTGGGCAGGGCGTTATTTTAGGTAGAGCTGAAAATGAATTCAAAGCATTTATAGAAAAAGCCAATCTGCCCGCTGCATGGACGCTTTTAGGGTTGAGCGCGCTGCCAACAGACCATCCGTTAAACGTTGGAATGCTTGGCATGCACGGTAATTATGGCCCCAATGTATTAACCAATGAATGCGATATACTCATTGCCGTGGGTATGCGATTCGATGACAGGGTAACCGGCCGTTTAGACAAATATGCCAAACAAGCCAAAATAATACACTTAGATATTGACCCCGCAGAAATAGACAAAAACGTGCAAACAACAGTACCGGTTTGGGGCGATTGCAAAGAAACGCTCCCCATGCTCACTAAATTATTGCAACCCAATCAAAATAAAGAGTGGATTGAAAAGTTTAGTGCTTTTGCCCAAAAAGAATACGACATAGTAATACATGAAGAACTGAACCCAAGTACCGAAATTATGACAATGGGTGAAGTAATTAAAACATTGAATGAGTTAACCAACGGTAATGCCATTATTGTTACCGATGTAGGCCAACACCAAATGGTTGCATGCCGTTATGCAAAATTCAATCAGTCAAAAAGCAATATCACTTCCGGAGGAGCCGGCACTATGGGATTTGGATTGCCCGCTGCCATTGGTGCAAAATTTGGCGCACCCAACCGAACAGTTGTGGCAATTATTGGCGATGGGGGCTTTCAAATGACCTTACAGGAACTGGGTACCATTATGCAATTTAACGTAGATGTAAAAATACTCATACTGAATAACCGGTTTTTAGGAATGGTTCGCCAATGGCAACAATTATTCAATGACA
The DNA here is from genome assembly GCF_058798575.1 of Hydrotalea sp. GW822-HT8A01. Classification (NCBI taxonomy): domain Bacteria; kingdom Pseudomonadati; phylum Bacteroidota; class Chitinophagia; order Chitinophagales; family Chitinophagaceae; genus Hydrotalea; species Hydrotalea sp. GW822-HT8A01. The sequence goes on along the minus strand of NZ_CM179506.1, from coordinate 2,248,359 downwards.
AACGCTACTCATTTGTTGATATTACCAGTCCCGATTTTGTACAATTAGCCAAAGCTTATCGAATAGAGGCAAATAGTATTGATAAAAGAACAGATTTAAAAAATGCATTACAAACCATGTTGAACCATAACGGTAGTTATTTATTAGAAGTGATGGTTGGAAAAGAAAATAATGTTTTCCCAATGGTACCGCAAGGTTGCAGCGTTGCAGAAATCAGGTTACAATAAATGCAATTGATTCAAATTATAACATTAACAACATGAAACAGGAATTTACCATTACCGTATATACCGAAAATCAAATCGGGCTTTTAAACAGAATTGCCATCATTTTTTCGCGTAGAAAAATAAATATTGAAAGCCTGAATACTTCTCCTTCCGAATCAGAAGGTATACATCGGTTTACCATTGTCATTAATGAAACAGAAGAAATTGTAAGAAAATTATGCCGCCAAATAGAGAAACAGGTAGAAGTTTTAAAAGCTTATTACAATACAGAAGATGAAATAGTATGGCAGGAATTGGCCATGTACAAAGTATCTACGGAAGCCATTGCAGAAAAAGTAAAAGTAGAAAGGTTATTAAGAGAATATGGCGCCAGAGCCGTTGTAATTAGAAAAGATTATACCGTTTTTGAAACTTCCGGTCATCGCGAAGAAACCGATCGGTTAGTAAAATTTTTAGAACCCTACGGTTTAATAGAATTTGTAAGAAGTGCAAGAGTAGCCATCATCAAATCAAGCCATGGCTTTCATGAAAAATTAAAAGAATTTGAACAAACAGAACCTGGTGAGGAAGTAATAGAAAATGAATACCTCAGTAAACAGGCAGAAGTATTTACTATGTAATTTATAATTGTAAACAACCAACTTTAAAAATCAAAAATTAGCAAAATGGCAAAATTGAATTTCGGCGGCGTTGAAGAAAACGTAGTAACCCGTGAAGAATTTCCATTATCAAAAGCACAGGAAGTATTAAAAAATGAAACTGTTGCTGTAATTGGTTATGGCGTTCAAGGACCCGGACAGGCTTTAAACCAAAGAGATAATGGTATTAATGTTATTGTAGGGCAACGTAAAAGCTCTAAAACATGGGATAAAGCCATTGCCGATGGCTTTGTACCCGGCGAAACTTTATTTGAAATTGAAGAAGCACTGCAAAGAGGTACCATTATTTGTTACCTGTTAAGCGATGCTGCGCAAATAGCATTGTGGCCAACCGTAAAAAAACACCTTACACCCGGTAAAGCACTTTATTTTTCGCATGGCTTTGGCATTACATTCAATGAACAAACCGGCATCATACCTCCAAAAGATGTAGATGTATTTTTAGTTGCACCAAAAGGTTCCGGTACTTCATTAAGAAGAATGTTTTTACAAGGCCGTGGCTTAAACAGCAGCTATGCTATTTATCAGGATGCTACCGGTAAAGCGAAAGACAGAGTAATTGCATTAGGCATTGCCGTAGGAAGTGGCTATCTGTTCGAAACAGATTTCAGAAAAGAAGTATTCAGCGATTTAACCGGCGAACGGGGTACATTAATGGGTGCTATACAGGGAATATTTGCTGCCCAATACCAGGTACTACGCGATAAAGGTCATTCACCCAGCGAAGCTTTTAATGAAACAGTAGAAGAGCTTACACAAAGCCTTATGCCGTTGGTTGCTGAAAATGGTATGGATTGGATGTATGCCAATTGCTCTACTACAGCTCAAAGAGGTGCATTAGACTGGTGGAAGAAATTCAGAGATGCCACAGCTCCTGTATTTAAAGAATTATATGAAAGTGTTGCAAGCGGAAAAGAATCTCAGCGTTCTATTGACCTGAATAGCCAACCCGATTACCGCGAAAAATTAGAAGTTGAATTGAAAGAATTAAGAGAAAGTGAAATGTGGCAAGCAGGAAAAACAGTGCGCAGTTTAAGACCCGAAAATCAAAAATAAAGTGAATGAAGATGATGGTGGTGTAACATACACACCATCATCTTCTTTTAATGATCAGTACATGCATGTAGCAGAAAATACATATCAATTCAATTATAGTGAGGCTTACCAAAAACTAAAGCAGGTGGTAGCGCATACGCCCTTGCAATACAATCAAATTTTATCTAACCAATACAACTGCCAGGTATATTTGAAGCGGGAAGATTTACAAATAGTTCGCTCGTATAAATTACGCGGTGCATATAATTTGTTAAGCAGCCTATCATCTGAACAATTAAAGAAAGGAGTGGTTTGCGCCAGTGCAGGCAACCACGCACAGGGCTTTGCGTATAGTTGTAAATACTTGGGCATCAAGGGCATTGTGTTTATGCCCATTATAACACCAAAACAAAAAATTCATCAAACAAAAATGTTTGGTGAAGATGCTATTGAAATAAAATTAACAGGCGATACTTTTGACGATTGTTCCCATACAGCACAACAATTCACCCTCAAAAATGAAATGACATTTATTCCTCCATTTGATGACCGGAAAGTAATTGAAGGACAGGCCACTGTTGGTATTGAAATCTTGGAATCCTTATCAAATATTGATTATTTATTCATCCCTGTAGGCGGTGGCGGATTAGCAGCCGGAGTGGGTAGTTATTTTAAACAATATGCCCCCAATACGCAATTAATTGGCGTAGAGCCTGAAGGAGCGCCTTCTATGCTAAAAGCTTTTGAGGCTGGCCGGCCTGTAATGCTGGAACAAATTGACCGTTTTGTTGATGGCGCAGCCGTTAAAAAAGTAGGCAACCTTACCTACCCTATTTGCAAAGAAACACTTACAAATATTTGTTTGGTACCCGAAGGAAAAGTGTGTACTACCATATTAAACCTCTACAACCAAAATGCCATTGTAGCAGAACCTGCCGGTGCATTAAGCATTGCCGCATTAGATCAGTATGCAGAACAAATTGCTGGTAAAAAAGTAGTTTGTATTGTAAGTGGCGGTAATAATGATATTGACAGAATGCCTGAAATTAAAGAACGCTCATTACAATATGAAGGCATTAAACATTATTTTCTTATTCAATTTGCACAAAGGCCTGGTGCCCTTAGAGAATTTTTAAACAAAGTATTAGGGCCAAGTGATGATATTACCCGCTTCGAGTACATGCAAAAAACCAATAAAGAAACAGGCCCTGCATTGGTAGGAATTGAATTAACTGACCGTAATGATTATGGCTCCCTTTTAACCAGAATGCAAACCAATAACATCGATTTTACTGAAATTAATAAACAGGATACACTTTACAGCTATCTCATCTAAATTTTTGCTTAAAAACTTAGATTTTTTATACAAATTTTTCTAAAAATTGAATATATTTGAACGATTGTTGCCATTATATAAAAACAATTTAAATAACAATGGTAAATTCTAACAAAAAAATGGCTGAAACTACCGGTTTATACAACCCCGCTTTTGAGCATGATGCATGTGGCATTGGCTTCGTTGCCAATATTAAGGGAAACAAATCGCACCAAAATGTATTGGATGCCTTAACCATTTTAGAAAATATGGAGCACCGGGGTGCCTGTGGTTGTGAAAACAATACGGGTGATGGTGCCGGTATTATGATACAATTACCCCATGAATTTTTCTTTGAAGAATGTGTAAAACTTGGCGTACATCTTCCATCTTTTGGAAAATATGGTGTAGGCATGATCTTGTTTCCAAAAGATATTCGCTTAAAAGAAGAATGCAGAGATATTTTTAATCGTGCAGCCGAAACATTGGGGTTAGAAGTATTGGCTTATCGTAAAGTACCGGTTAATCCCGCTAATATTGGATCTACTGCACTTTCAGTTGAACCTGAAATGGAACAGGTATTTATTGCCTGCCCCGATCATATCAATCATCCCGATGCTTTTGAAAGAAAATTATTTGTTTTAAGAAATTATGCTTCGCATACTATTCAAGATACAGTAAAAAAAGATACCATTGGTTTTTATATCGCTTCCTTATCTTACAAAACCATTGTATATAAAGGCCAGTTAACCAGTATGCAGGTTCGGAATTATTTCCCCGATTTAGTAAACAAAAAAGTAGTCAGCGCATTTGGTTTGGTGCATTCTCGTTTTGCTACCAATACTTTTCCTTCCTGGAAATTGGCACAACCCTTTCGATACATTGCACACAATGGAGAAATTAATACCCTCCAGGGTAATTTAAACTGGCTAAAAACCAGTGAAAAAGGCTTTACTACGCCTTATTTTACCAAAGAAGAAATGGATATGCTGTTGCCCATAGTAACAGAAAATCAGTCAGACTCAGCATGTTTAGATAATATGATTGAATTACTCACCCTTTCCGGTCGTTCACTACCCCATGTAATGATGATGTTGATTCCGGAAGCATGGGATGGCAACGAACAAATGGATCCGGTAAAAAAAGCATTCTACGAATTTCATGCTGCTTTTCAGGAACCATGGGATGGTCCGGCCTCTATTTCTTTTACAGATGGTAAAATTATTGGGGCCACTTTAGATAGAAACGGACTACGTCCGTCCAGGTATTGCGTTACCAAAGATGACCGTGTTATCATGGCATCTGAAACAGGGGTATTGCCGGTAGCACCCAATTTGATTATTGAAAAAGGCCGCCTGCAACCGGGTAAAATGTTTGTGGTAGATATGGAACAGGGAAGAATTATTAGTGATGAAGAATTAAAGAACGAAATATGTTCTAAAAAACCTTATGCAGAGTGGTTAAACAAATATAAAATAAGATTAGAAGAATTACCGGAACCAAGGGTAACGTTTAGCCATTTGCATCACGATCAGGTTTTTAAATACCAAAAAGCATTTGGTTATTCAACCGAAGATTTGGAAACCATTATTGCGCCTATGGCTTTAGATGGAAAAGAACCCATTGGCTCAATGGGAACAGATACGCCTTTGGCTGTATTAAGCAACCAACCACAACACCTAAGCCATTATTTTAAACAACTATTTGCACAGGTTACCAATCCACCCATCGATCCCATACGCGAAAAAATGGTGATGAGCCTGGCAACTTTTGCAGGAAATAATGGAAATATTTTGGTAGAAGATCCATTAGATTGCCATAGTGTAGCTTTAAAACATCCCATACTCAACAATCACGAATTAGAAAAAATAAGAAGTATTGATACAGGTATTTTCCAGGCTAAAACCCTACAAACCTATTTTCGTGCCGATGCTAAACCGGGTTCATTGCAAAAGGGTATTGACCGGCTTTGTCGCTATGCGGTAGATGCAGTGGAAGATGGCTTTGAGGTATTGATTCTTTCAGACCGTGCCATTGATAGTGAACATGCTCCTATACCATCTCTGTTAGCCACTGCTGCAGTGCACCATCATCTCATCAGAAAAGGTTATCGCGGACAGGTAGGTATTATTGTTGAAGCCGGTGATGTATGGGAAGTGCATCATTTTGCCTGCTTAATTGGATTTGGTGCCACAGCCATTAATCCTTATCTGGCGCTTTCTACCATTCGGGATATGAAAATTGATGGTTATTTGCAAACCAAATTGGATGTTGATCAACTCAAAAAAAATTATATAAAAGCTGTGTGCGATGGGTTGTTAAAAGTTTTCTCCAAAATGGGTATTTCTACCCTGCAATCTTATCAGGGAGCGCAAATATTTGAAATAGTAGGCTTGAACAAATCGGTAGTAGATAAATATTTTACCGGAGCCACTTCGCGTATTCAAGGTATGGGGCTTGATGAAATTGCCCGTGAAGCTTTGGCCAAACACAACCTCGCTTTCAGTAAAAAAGATATTCCGGTACAACGGTTAGCCGTTGGTGGACAATACCAATGGAAAAGAAAGGGAGAAGAACATTTATTCAACCCACAAACCATTCATTTGTTGCAATATGCTACCAGAATGAATGACTACAATACCTATAAAAAATATGCAAAACTAATTAACGAACAAGGCTTAAAAGCTTGCACCATCCGCAGTTTGTTAGATTTTAAAAGAACCCGTGAACCAATTTCAATTGATGAAGTAGAACCCGCAGAAAATATCTATAAACGCTTTGCTACTGGTGCCATGAGTTTTGGTTCTATTTCACATGAAGCACATAGCACATTGGCCATTGCCATGAACAGACTGGGCGGAAAAAGTAATACGGGCGAAGGTGGTGAAGATGAATTGCGGTATGAAAAATTGCCCAATGGCGATAGTATGCGCAGTGCCATTAAACAAGTGGCTTCTGCCCGTTTTGGAGTTACCAGTTTGTACCTTTCAGAAGCCGATGAATTGCAAATTAAAATGGCCCAAGGTGCTAAACCCGGTGAAGGTGGTCAACTACCCGGACATAAGGTTGATGAATGGATAGGCAAGGTTCGGCACGCTACACCGGGTGTAGGGTTAATTTCTCCCCCACCCCATCATGATATTTATTCCATTGAAGATTTGGCGCAATTAATTTACGATTTAAAAAATGCCAATAGAAAAGCCAGAATTAGTGTAAAATTAGTTGCCAAAGCAGGTGTTGGAACCATTGCCGCCGGTGTAGCAAAAGCAAAAGCTGATGTTATTTTAATTTCAGGATATGATGGCGGAACCGGCGCTTCTCCGTTAAGTTCAATTAAACATGCCGGATTACCTTGGGAACTTGGTTTAGCAGAAGCGCACCAAACCTTGGTAAAAAATAAATTACGCAGTAGGGTTGTATTACAGGCAGATGGACAAATGAAAACCGGAAGAGATATTGCTATTGCTACTTTAATGGGTGCTGAAGAATGGGGCGCCGCTACTGCAGCATTGGTTGTAGAAGGTTGTATAATGATGCGTAAATGCCATTTAAACACCTGCCCGGTAGGTGTTGCCACACAAGATCCTGAATTAAGAAAACGCTTTACCGGCGATCCTGAACATGTAATACATTTTTTTCAATTTGTAGTGCAGGAGCTCAGAGAAATTATGGCAGAACTTGGTTTTAGAACCATCAATGAAATGGTAGGAAAAGTAGATAACTTAACCGTACGTGAAAATCTAAAACATTGGAAATACAGTAAACTAGACCTTTCGCCTATTTTGTATAAAGAAGAAGCATCTCCTTATGTAGGATTATACCATCAGGAAGAGCAGGATCATGGATTAGAAGGTGTATTAGACTGGAAATTATTGGAAGCAGCAAAACCTGCCATTGAAAGTGGCAAAAAAGTAAAAGCCGATTTCCCCATTAAAAATACCGATAGAACAGTTGGGGCAATACTTTCCAATGAGATTACAAAAATTTATCGTACAAAAGGACTGCCAACAGATACCATTCATTTCAATTTTACCGGCACAGCAGGCCAAAGTTTTGGAGCCTTCAATACCAATGGCATTACGCTTGAGTTAGAAGGCGATGCCAATGATTATTTTGGTAAAGGTTTAAGTGGTGCCAAACTCATTGTATATCCATCCAAAAACGCTTCTTATATTCCTGAAAACAATATCATTATTGGCAATGTTGCCTTCTATGGTGCTACTTCAGGCGAAGCCTACATCATGGGGAAAGCCGGCGAACGTTTTGCCGTACGTAATTCGGGTGTTGTAGCTGTTACAGAAGGCGTGGGCGATCATGGCTGCGAATATATGACCGGCGGTAAAGTGGTTATTTTAGGAAATACCGGAAGAAACTTTGCGGCGGGTATGAGTGGTGGCATTGCATACATATATGATGTAAACAACAATTTTAAACAGAATTGTAATACTGAAATGGTTGATTTAGATCCGCTTGATGAAGCAGACAGTAAGGATTTACAGCAATTAATACAGGCGCATTACAATTATACCGGCAGCACGGTGGCCCGTTTTGTAATGGATGATTTTGATAACCAGTTGAAAAATTTCATCAAGGTATTTCCGAAAGATTATAAAAAAGTGCTGAAAGAAAAAAGCGCAAAAACTGTTAAGCAATCTAAGTAAGCATTTGAACATTGTACAAGAGTAATAACAATTATTTTTAAAAGAAATGATTATGGGTAAACCAACAGGATTTATAGAATTTCAAAGAGAAACTCCCAAAAAAAGACCGGTTGAAGAGCGGTTAAAAGATTATAAAGAATTTGTACTTCCCTTTACAGAGGAACAACTCAATCATCAGTCAGCCCGTTGCATGAATTGTGGCGTACCTTTTTGCCACAATGGCTGCCCCTTGGGTAATGTTATTCCCGAATTCAATGATGCAGTGTATGATGGTAATTGGAAGGAGGCCTATGACATCCTCATCTCTACCAATAATTTTCCGGAATTTACAGGTCGCATTTGCCCCGCTCCTTGTGAAAGTGCCTGCGTTTTAGGTATTAATCAGCCTGCAGTTACCATTGAAGAAATTGAAAAACATATCATTGAAATTGCCTTTGATAAAGGCTTTGTTCAACCCCAAAAACCCAATGTATACACCGGTAAAAAAGTGGCTGTAATTGGCTCGGGACCAGCAGGTTTAGCTGCTGCTGCACAATTAAACTATGCAGGCCATGCAGTAACCATATTTGAAAGAGATGATGCGCCAGGTGGATTGCTGCGTTATGGAATACCCGATTTTAAATTAGAGAAATCTGTGGTGGATAGAAGAATTCAATTAATGGAACAAGAAGGTGTTGTATTTAAATGCAATGCCAATGTTGGCGTAAATGTTAGCATTAATGATTTACTGCGAGAATTCAATGCTATTGTATTGGCGGGGGGATCAACTTTTCCAAGAGATTTGAACATACCCGGCAGGGAATTAAATGGCGTATATTTTGCCATGCAATTTTTAAAACAAAACAATAAAAGAGTGGCCGGTAAAAAACCAACTGTTGATGAAAACTTCTGTATAGAAAGTAATATGCTATCGCATGAATTAATGGCCACAAGCAAAAATGTTGTCATCATAGGCGGTGGTGATACTGGAAGTGATTGTGTAGGTACCTCTAACCGGCACAAAGCTAAATCAGTTACACAATTTGAATTATTACCCAAACCACCGGAAAGCAGAACCCCTTATATGCCTTGGCCTACATATCCAATGGTATTAAAAACCACTACTTCACATGAAGAAGGAGCTGACAGAAAATGGGCAATTGCAACTAAAGCTTTTTTAGGTGATGAAAACGGCAACCTGAAAGCCATTAAAGTGGTGGATTTGGAATGGACTATTACAAATGATGGAAAGCCGGCAAGGTTTATTGAAAAAGAAGGTAGTGAAAGAGATATGCCTTGCGAATTGGCATTATTGGCCATGGGTTTTGTTCATCCTGAACACAGTGGGTTAATAGAAGAACTTGGCGTTGAATTAGATGAAAGGGGCAATGTAAAAGCCACTGAAAAAAACTATCAAACCAATATTGCCAAAATATTTACAGCCGGCGATATGCGAAGAGGCCAATCGCTGGTAGTATGGGCCATTAGTGAAGGCAGAGAATGTGCCAGAAAGGTAGATGAATTTTTGATGGGCAGTTCAATTTTAGAAACAAAAGATGAATCTTTATTGGCTGTAATTTAAATTAATTAAATTTTAATACTTTTTAATTAGTCACCCATTTGGGTGACTTTTTTATTTATACCATCATAAAAAATTGAAAATCAGTTATTTATAGTAACCAATACTATTTTGTCAAAATTATATATACAAATTACAATAATTTACATTTGATATTTTTATTTGTTTTTATAATTTTTTTGCTATTTTAGCAAAATAAATTTCATATTTTTATAAAATTTAAATTTAAATCTGTATCATGGTAAAAAAAGTATCCTTTAGAGCAATTGCCCCTTTTACTTTACTTGGCATTGTTGCAATCGCAGCTTTATTTATCCCTTCATTACCAGATTTTACGGATACCAAAGGCCAATACAATACCGCAGATATTGCCTGGATATTGGTGGCAACGGCATTGGTATTTTTAATGACTCCCGGATTAGCCTTCTTTTACGGCGGTATGGTGCATAGAAAAAATGTACTTTCTACTATGATAAAAAGTGTAGTAGCCGCAGGTATTGTTAGCATTCTTTGGGTGGTTGTAGGGTATAGCTTGGCATTTGGTGATTCCATTGGAGGATTCATTGGTAACCCAGCTACGCACTTTTTTTTTAAAGGTGTAGCTTCAGGGGCTCCCTGGATAGGTGCCCCCACCATTCCGCTTACTTTATTTGCCTTATTTCAATTAATGTTTGCCATTATAACACCCGGTTTGGTGGTAGGCGCTGTAGCGGAACGCATTCGATTTACTGCATATATATTGTTCATTGCATTGTTTAGTTTATTAGTTTATGCTCCTATTGCTCACTGGACATGGCACCCAGATGGCTTCCTGGCAAAAATGGGTGTTCTGGATTTTGCAGGTGGAACTGTAGTGCATATTTCAGCAGGTTGCGCTGCCTTAGCCGGTGCATTGGTATTAAAACGAAGAAAAGCTCATATAGAGCAAAGAGAAATTCCTCCGGCTAATATACCTTATGTTTTAATTGGCACAGGTTTGCTTTGGTTTGGTTGGTTTGGTTTTAATGCCGGCTCTGCAATGGCAGCTAATGCTTTGGCTGTATCGGCCTTTGCTACTACCAGTATTGCTGCCGCTGCCGCTGGTTGTTCATGGATGTTTTTTGATGCTGTAAAAGGTAAAAAACCCTCTGTACTCGGCTTTTGTATTGGCGCAGTGGTTGGACTTGTTGCCATTACTCCTGCATCCGGCTTCATTGGTATACCTCAAAGTATTTTTGTAGGAGCAATTGCAGCCGTCATTTCTAACATCGCGGTTCATTATAAATCAAAGTCTACACTCGATGATACATTAGATGTTTTCCCCTGCCATGGTTTAGGGGGTATGGTGGGCATGTTATTAACCGGTTTATTAGCTACAAAAACGGTAAATGCCGCCGGTAATAATGGTTGGTTATATGGTAATACCAGCTTATTCTTTATTCAATTAAAAGCAATGCTTATTGTGGTAGCATATAGTTTCACGATGTCGTTTGCCATATTCAAATTTATCAATTTCATTTTACCATTAAGGGTAAGTTCAGCTGAAGAAGAAGTAGGATTAGACAAATCACAACACGACGAAAAGTACGTTCAGGGAACAATTTTATTAGAAGAGATTGGCGAAAACGAAGAAGGTTCCATCATTCAAAAGGAAATTATCATGCATGCATCATAACACTAAAAAGGTACAGCAGGTAATAAACTTCTGACCAAGCCTATTTGCTGTACCCTTTTATTAACAAAAAACCAACCACAATGTTAAAGAAAATCTGCCAACTAACTGCAATAAGTTTTGCAGCAGTTACTTCTATTGAGGCCCAAACGGACTCCACAAAAAAAATAGAAAGTAACACCACATTTACTTACGCAATTGATGCTTATTACAGAACTGATTTCACTGACCCCTCCTCCGACGCTAAATCGAACAGTTTTACCAGTTTTACCGATTCAAAAAATTCGTTTGAATTAGGGATGGCCTCTGTTAGGGTTGACCACTCCTTTGGAAAAGTAGGTGCAACTGCCGATTTAGGCTTTGGAAAAAGAGCCGAAAATTACTCTTACAATGATGTAGGCACCATGGCTGCTATTAAACAGTTATTTTTAACCTATACGCCTGTTAAAGGTGTTACCTTAACAGCAGGTAAATTTGGTACTTTTATCGGCTATGAAGTATTAGATGCTTATGCCAACAGAAACTATAGCATGAGTTATGGATTTTCCTATGGTCCCTTCTTTCACACAGGTATTAAAGCTGATATTGCATTGGGTGGTAAAACAGCCATAATGGTGGGTATTGCCAATCCTACCGACTTCTCCACAACAACTTCGGGTCGTAAAGTTGCCATAGCCCAATTGAGTACCGGAACAAAAGATGATAAATTTAAAGCAATCCTTAATTTTCACGGAGGGACTGACTTTAATCAGTTCGATTTGGTATTGAATGCAAATTTGAGCAGTAAGTTCAGTTTAGATTACGATGGCACCATTAAAACAGTGAAAGTTGCCGGCAATAGTAACAGTTGGTCAAGCAATGTGCTGTATATAAATTATGATGCCACAAAAACTGTTGGCTTTACCTTAAGAGAGGAATATTTTGATGACAAAAAAAATGTAGCAGGTGTTGGTGCCGGAATTATTGCAACCACGCTATCCGGTAACATTCACATCAATAATCTCACCCTCATTCCCGAACTAAGAATAGATAATGCGCAATCTGCCATTTTCTCAAAAAGCAGCCTCAATTCATATAGTAAAAGCGATGTTAGCTGCTTATTGGCTGCTGTTTATAAGTTTTAATATCATAATCAACCAAACCTAACTACTCACTAAAAAACTAACAATGAAAAAAACAACATCTATTTTTTTAGAAAAAAAACTAATTGCTCCTCTTTTTATGCTGCTATTGAGCATTGCAATGATTTTTCCGAAAACAGGCTATTCACAAGATCCAACCGGAGCCAAAACAGGTACATTAGCAGATATTGATACTGCAGCTGTAAAAACCTTAGACACATTAAGCAAAGCACAAGATAGTAGTGCCGCAAAATTATCTGAACACCTCAATCAATTGGCAGCTACGGTTCATAGTATTGGTGATGCAGACGGACATAATAAAATTGCCATCAATATTATGTGGACATTAATTGCAGGCTTTTTGGTAATGTTTATGCAGGCTGGTTTTGCCATGGTTGAAACCGGTTTTACACAGAAAAAAAATGTGGCACATACCATGCTGATGAATTTTTTAATCTATGCTATTGGTATGTTAGGATTCTGGATAGTAGGTTTTGCCATTATGTTTGGTGGCGCATTAAATCCGGCTACTTTAGGCGGAGCAGCAGGTGTTACCAGCCATGAGGTAGTAATTCATTTATTCGGAAAAGATTTTGGAATAGCCGGTACAGCTGCTTATTTCTTAAATAGCAAGGTATATGACGTAGGGGTATTTACGTTGTTCTTATTTCAAATGGTTTTTATGGATACTACTGCCACTATTCCAACAGGAGCTATGGCTGAACGTTGGACTTTAAAATCATTTATAGTGTATGGATTCTTTATTTCAATGTTTGTATACCCCTTATTTGGTAATTGGGTTTGGGGCGGTGGCTGGTTATCAGCTTTAGGCACCAATTTTGGTTTAGGTCATGGACATGTAGATTTTGCAGGATCTTCTGTAGTGCATATGGTTGGCGGTGTTGCTGCATTAGCCGGTGCACTTGTAATTGGCCCCCGATATGGTAAATATGGTAAAGATGGCAGCGTAAAAACCATACCCGGTCATAATATTCCTATGGCTATTATTGGAACATTTATTTTGGCATTTGGCTGGTTTGGATTTAACCCCGGTTCAACATTAGCCGGTGGCGATTTACGTATTAGCATTGTTGCGGTAAATACCATGCTGGCCTCCGCTGCAGGTGCCATAGCAGCTCTTTTTTACATGTATATAAAAGGCAGCAAGGCTGACCCCGGAATGATTGCCAATGGCATGTTAGCAGGTTTAGTAGCTATAACAGCACCTTGTGCTTTTGTTACAGCTATTTCGGCAGTTATTATCGGAGCCATTTCAGGCATATTGGTAATTCTGGTTTACAATTTTGTAGATACCAAATTAAAGATCGATGATCCAGTTGGTGCATTTGCGGTGCATGGAGCCAATGGTGCATGGGGTGTTTTATCGTTGGGCTTATTTGCCGATGGTTCTTATGGTGATGGCTGGAACGGAGTACCAGGTACTGTTAAAGGTTTGTTTTATGGAGATTATAAACAATTTATAGCACAATGCATTGGAACAATTACCTGCTTTGTATTTGTATTTGTTACCATGTATATATTTTTCAAAGTATTAAATAAAATAATACCATTAAGAAGCAAAGAGGCTGATGAAATTGCAGGTTTGGATATACCTGAAACAGGTGTTTTAGGTTATGTTGATTAAGATAAATTTTATTTAACTATTGATAGCTATACACAGGGGAAGGGATGCATATGGGGATGGGGTTGCAAAACCCCTCCTTATATTTAAAAAAACGGATAAAATACATCATTTACTATACCAAAAAAACTTTTTGTTATGTATAAACATATAAAAAAAGCCATTCAACCCATGCGGCTAATATTAAATGATAGCAGGGTTACCGGTATTTTATTAATTATTTGCACGCTACTATCTGTTTTATTTTCTAATACAACCCAAACACATGCGTATCAGTTGTTCTGGCATAAAGATTTTTTCAAAACCTCTTCGGCGGTTTTGCCCGCTAATCCATTAGAATGGATCAATACAGCTATGATGTCATTTTTCTTTTTACTGGCTGGTATGGAAATTAAAAGAGAATTATTAAATGGCGAATTATCTTCCTTTAAAAAAGCAATATTACCTTTTGGTGCTGCCTTAGGTGGTATGGTTATGCCTGCAATATTGTATGCCGTATTTAACCATGCATCCGGCCATTTATCCGGTTGGGGTATACCCACTGCAACAGACATTGCTTTTTCATTAGGTGTTGCTTCTATCATCGGTAAAAGATTTCCTGTTGGTCTAAAAATATTTTTAATGGCACTGGCTATTATAGACGATTTAGGTGCCATTGTAATTGTAACACTGTTTTATGGCGGTAAAATAAATTTATTTTTCTTAGCTGCAGCAGGTATTTTATATTCAATACTAATCATACTAAATATTTTAAAAATAAAAAATATATTTTTATATATCATTATTCCGATTGCTTTATGGTATTGCATGTATCGCTCAGGTATAGAGGCGGGCATTACAGGTGTGTTGGTAGCATTTTCGTTGCCGGTTAATTTTTTACCTTCAGTTGAGAAAGCAATACATTTCCCGGTTAATTACCTTATTCTCCCATTATTTGCATTAGCCAACACGGCAATTATACTACCGGATAACTTATTTAATCATATGATTAGCCCTATAAGTATGGGCATTATTGTTGGATTAGTAATTGGGAAACCATTGGGCATTTATTTGTTTAGCAGAATATTGGTTTATTTTAAAATTGCGCACTTACCGGCTAAAACAAATTGGACACAATTAATAGGCATGGGTACATTAGCAGGCATAGGGTTTACAATGTCAATTTTTACCACCACATTGGCATTTAAAAATCAGGAATTTAAGGAAGAAGCAACTGTTGCTATTATGTTGGCTATGTGCTTGTCGTTCATTATCAGTAGTATTTACTTTTTTGTATTAGATATTAGGAAAATAAAACTTACCCGTACACAACAAATATTAAATTCCAGCGCTTCAAATGAATGGATTATTTCTCAAAACTAATTGCTTAAAATTGTTGTGAGCACTTTCTTACAAACACTTAAGAAAGTAAAGAGGCTGTATCAAAAGTGCTATGCAGCCTCTTTTTATTCGGTAAGGGGATGGAGAAAATTTTCGTTTATGCAAATCTCAGCCCTTTCTTTTTGCTTTTGATACATCCTCCTATTTTTTGCAAGGCTAAGCAGAATTTCGTCCGGCATTAATAATACCAAAGGAACAACGCATTGCCAATTTTTCGTAAGTATTTTTTAATGATTCTTGTGAAGAATATGCTTCCAGCTCTCGAACTTTCGTAATAGCATATTGTTGAATGGTTACCAACGGTAAAACGATGCGTTCCCGCATTTGAATAGACATTTGATCAACAGGATAATCTGCCATTAAGCCAGATTTGTTGTTTAAAAGCAGTATATATTTTTTTGTGAGTTCATATTCACTATAAAGCATATTCCAAATTTCACCATACTTTTCATCATTTGCTAAAAATGCGGTTAATGGAAAGAAACATTTTTGCATGGCCATCTCACAATTATCAATTAAAGTTTTGAAAAATAATGAATGCTGGTATAATGCTTTAATGGCGTCCCATTTCCCTTGATGCTCTGCAGCTTGCAAAGCGGTTCCAACGCCATAATAGCCGGTAACATTTTGTTTTATTTGACTCCACGAGCCTACAAAAGGTATGGCACGCAAATCATTCAAAGTTAATTTACTGGAGCCGCCTCTTTTGGTAGGCCTGCTTCCTATATTGGTTTCTGAATATAATTTAAGCGGACTAACATGCACCAGATAATCAATAAAATAAGGATGATTTTTTAATTGTAAATAAGCCTGATAACTGGTTTCAGCAATTGCTTCCATTAATTGTTCTTCCATTTTTTCTAATGTTATTTTATTATTAGAAAAAGTTTCATTCGACATGCCGGCATGTATTAATTGCTCAATATTGTATTGTGCTGAATCGATCGTACCAAAATTAGAACTAACGGTTTGGCCTTGAATGGTTAACTGTATTTCTTTGTTGGAAATATTGCTGCCCATTGATGCATAGAATTGATGGGTTTTACCACCGCCTCTGGCAGGAGGGCCGCCACGTCCATCAAAAAACACTACATCAATTCCGTATTGTTTTGAGATATCGGTTAATGCCTCTTTCGTTTTATAAATACTCCAGTTAGCCATTAAATAACCGCCATCTTTTGTTCCGTCTGAAAAGCCCAGCATGATGGTTTGCTTATTATGCCTTTTTTGAAGATGTGAACGATAGGTATTTTGCTGATACAATGTTTCCATAATCGCAGCAGCATTTTTTAAATCATCAATGGTTTCAAATAGTGGAACAATATCAATTGTTAAATTTTCTTTCTTCCACCCCATTAACAAAAACATACCAAAAACTTCCATTACATTAATGGCACTAAAGCAATGGCTAATAATATATCGGTTACAACCCGCCTCGCCGTTTAAATGCTGTATATCACGAATTGCAGCAATAATATCTAATGTATCTTTTTGTACGGGATCTTTCAAAACTCCTGAATCAATTGTAGTTTCAATAGCAGCCAGCATGTTTAATTTTTCAGCATCACTTGATGCAGCATAATCTTTGGGCAAGACATTGGTATCATGAATAAGAAAGTCAAAAATTTTGGCATGAATACTGCTATCCTGCCTAATATCTAATGTTGCAAAATGCAACCCAAACAATTCAACTTTATTAATGAATGATTCAACCAGATTTACAAAAAGATGATTGTGCTCATAAATGAGTTGATACCTTATTTTTTCAAGTGCTTGTAGAATTTCATTTTTGGTTAAATCAAATTCATGCTCTGGAACAAATAAATTATCGTACAATCTTTTTTCCAAATTAGTTAAAGCTACATCTACCCCTTTAAAAGTTAAACGCCGCTTTAACTTTCTAACTTCACTGAAATAGGAACGAATAATACTTTCTCGTAGCACATTGGCTACCTTTAAACTGATATCACGAGTAACAAACGGATTACCATCTCTATCACCACCCGGCCAAAAACCCATTCTAATGATAGCATGATGCTCACTTAATAAATCAGGTACATTTTCTTTAATATAAGTAATAATGCGGCCTGCAGCATGATAAAATACATTTTCAAGATACCATATTAAACTAACTGCTTCATCGAAGGGAGTAGGTTTTTGTTGTTGAAAAAAAGGAGTTCTTCCTAATTGTTGCAAATAAGTATATATCTGTTTTTCATTATTGGTATTGATGGCAGAAGAAAGATCATGAATAATGCCCAATACAGCACCCCTGTAAAATTGAGTAGGATGCGCAGTGAGCACTAACTGAATACTAAAATCATTGATACGTTTTTTCAAAGTATCCATCATCTGCTTTTGATCTGCTTCTAACAGTAATTGTTTTACCGTTCCTTTGCCCTGCATATCATTTACTTCCTTAAAAGCTGCATCTTCTAAGGCATCAAACAATACTACCTGTCTTTCAATATATTGAACAAACCTAAAAAGCAAATCAATTTTTTCTTGCTCAGAATTTAAATTGGTTTGTTTATTAAAAAATTCCTGAATAATTTCTAACGGTCCTTGCTTTTTTTTATATCCTTCTTCACAATTTAATAAAAGCAATGAAACCAAAATACCGGTTTTCTCAATTCGGTGAAAAGGTAATGATGTGAACAAACTATTGTATAACTGAAACTTAATAGCCACCTGGCTTTGAAATACGGATAAATTAGCTGACGCAGACATGATAGTATAAAAATTTTAGATTAAAAAAGTGACAGGCCATCGTTTCGGGCTTGAAAATTAATAAATATTTTGGTAGTATAATTAAATTTTATTTACCTTAGCATTAAAATCAGTAAAAAAAAAGCAATCAAAATTGATTTTTATATAGCAATGATTAACTCCATCATTTACATATTTTCTACCACCACTACTACTACCCTGTAAAGGGTAACATTATTTTATATTACACATTGGGCATTTTCGCTGTTTTCTTCAAAAAGAATTTATTTTAACAAAGTTAATGCGAGTGGGCAAATTGAAATGTCTATTTTAAAAATAATTATTATATAAAATAATTTAAATTTATGAAGGTTTTAAAATTTGGCGGTTCCTCTGTTGCAAATGCAGAGAATATAAAAAAAGTAGCTGAGATAGTAGCTGATAAAAAATATGAACAATCCATTATTGTAGTTTCAGCATTGGGTGGTGTTACAGATGCATTAATACAAACAGGCACTTCTGCGGCCAAAGGCGATGATAACTACAAACAATTGTTACTAAATTTAGAAACCCGGCATTTAGAAACCGTTAAAAACTTATTACCTGTAACTATACAGAGCAGTTGCTTAAGCAACGTAAAACAAAAATTTAATGAATTAGAAGATATATGTGAAGGCGTATTCCGATTAGGTGAATTATCTAAAAGAACCATGGATAGAATTGTAAGTTATGGAGAATTGCTTTCATCCACTATCATTTCTCATTATTTGAATGCCATTCAAATTAACAACGAATGGCTGGATAGCAGAAAATTAATTACCACCAACAGCCAATTCGGATTTGCACAGGTTATTTTTCCGCTAACCAATAAAAATATACAGGATTGGATTGCACACTCGTCCTCAAAGAAATTTGTTTCCCCCGGCTTTATTGCTGCCAATCAGGAGGGTTTAACTACTACACTGGGACGAGGTGGCTCAGATTATACTGCAGCAATTTTTGCAGCAGCCATACAATCAGAATCATTAGAAATTTGGACCGATGTTACCGGAATGATGACAGCCGATCCGAGATGGGTTTCAAATGCAAAAACCATTCCTTCCACTTCTTACAGAGAGGCCATGGAATTATCACATTTTGGAGCAAAAGTTATTTATCCGCCTACAATACAACCGGCAATGCAACAACTTATTCCAATATGGATTAAAAATACTTTTCAACCACAGCAGCCAGGTACCGTTATTGAAAACATTTCAGCACAAAAAAATGAAATTATTACAGGAATATCCAGTATCAATACCATTAGTCTGCTCAGCTTAGAAGGCAGCGGCATGGTAGGTATTCCCGGTTTTTCAAAACACTTGTTCGAAGCATTATCTTCAGCAGGAATTAATGTTATACTGATAACACAAAGTTCTTCTGAACATTCTATTTGTGTGGCAGTAAACAGCGCAGATGCAAATATGGCTAAACACATTGTAGATGAGCATTTTGCCAATGAAATTGCTTCGGGGAAAGTAGATCCTTTGAAAGTTGAACATGAATTATCAATTATTGCATTAGTTGGCGATAAAATGAAAAGCCACCCGGGGATTGCCGGAAAAATGTTTGCAGCACTGGGCAGAAATGGTGTAAACATCAGGGCAATTGCGCAAGGCTCATCAGAAAGAAATATTTCTGCTGTAGTTGCTTTTAAAGATGTAAAAAAAGCAGTCAATGTTTTACATGAGGCATTTTTCGAATCGAGTTACAAACAACTGAACCTTTTTATTATAGGTTCCGGAAATGTAGGTAGTAAATTATTGGAACAAATTAAACAACAACAAGAATATTTACTGCATCATTTGAATTTGCAAATCAGAATTACCGGTATTGGCAATAGCAGGCACATGCTTTTTAATGATGATGGCATTCAACTCAACAATTGGAATCAATTATTACAAGAAGCGCCACCCATGAAATTGAGTGGGTTTATTGAAACCATTTTGTTAAAGAACTTACGTAACAGTGTTGTTGTAGATGTTACTGCCAATCATCAGGTGGCAGATACCTATGCCGAATTATTATCCCACTCTATAGCTATTGTTGCATGCAATAAAATTGCAGCCTCTTCTGCCTATAAAAATTATATAAAGTTGAAACAATTAGCCAAGGAGTTTAATGTTCCCTACTTCTTTGAAACCAATGTAGGTGCAGGATTGCCGGTGATAGGAACATTAAATGATTTAATTAGAAGCGGCGATAGTATTCATAAAATTCAGGCTGTATTGTCAGGTACATTAAATTATGTTTTTAACAATTATAATGCTACTGAAACGTTTGCAACAGTTGTAAAACAAGCACAAAAAGAAGGTTATACTGAACCCGATCCAAGGTTAGATTTAGGTGGTACAGATGTAATGCGTAAAATAATGATATTGGCCAGAGAAGCGGGAACTGCTATAGAAATGGAAGATGTAACCAATCATTCTTTTTTACCGCCATCTTGTATGCAGGGAACTGTAGACGACTTTTATGTGGAATTAGAAAAACATGAAGCACATTTTAAAGAATTATACTTAAAGGCTACCGCAAACAACTGTAAGCTAAAATTTGTAGCTGAGTATGTAAATGGAAAAGCCGAGGTAGGATTAAAGCAGATACCTGCTGATTCTGATTTTTATCATTTATACGGAAAAGATAATATCGTATTGTTTTATACACAGAGATATCCGGAACAACCCCTAGTAATAAAAGGGGCCGGTGCAGGTGCCGATGTAACTGCATCAGGAGTTTTTGCGGATATTATTCGGGTGGTTCATTAATGATGAATACCTATAAAGTGTTCATAAGCTTTCTGTTCACTTAAAGCAATATTTTTAAAAAGCAAAAAAGAAATTGTGCAAATAAAAAAACAAAGCATTACCGTTAGTAGTCCTGCAACTGTTGCCAATATAGTATGCGGCTTTGATATTCTGGGTTTTGCAATCAATCAACCTGAGGATTTCTATACCTTAACTATTAGCGATACCAAAGGTGTTACAATAATAAATGAAGATAATTTTAACCTACCACTTAAAGCGGAAGAAAATGTTGCCGGAGCTGCACTTTTAGCATTTTTAGAAGCAGTACCTGAAATAAATGGATTTACATTGATTAGTAAAAAACAAATTAAACCCGGCAGTGGAATAGGTTCCAGCGCAGCCAGTGCAGCAGGTGTAGTGGTTGCAGCCAACTTTTTATTAAATAATTATTTTAACAAATTAGACCTGGTTCGTTTTGCCATGTTTGGTGAAAAAGTGGCCAGTGGGGTAAAACACGCCGATAATATTGCACCGGCAATTTATGGTGGCGTTACACTCATCCGTTCTATTTTTCCATTAGATATTATTCCCATAACAGCTCCCGATTTATATGTAACCGTTGTTCATCCTCAAATTGAGGTGAGAACAGCCGATGCCCGTCAAATTTTAAAACAAAATGTTTTACTAAAAGATGCTATCAAACAGTGGGGTAACATTGCAGGTTTGGTAGCAGGTTTTATTCAACACGATTATGAATTAATTGCAAGAAGCTTAGAAGATGTAATCATTGAACCGGTAAGAAGCATATTAATTCCAGGATTTTATGAAATAAAGAACAAATGTAAAGAAGTGGGTGCTTTAGGTGGCGGTATTTCAGGTTCAGGCCCTTCTATTTTTATGCTAAGCAAAACCAAAGACATAGCCATTGCAGTTGAAAATATTATGAAAGAGGTATACTATGCTATTGGTTTAGATTACTATACCCATGTAACCACTATTAATCAGCAAGGTGTAAAAATCATCAATTAAGATATGTATATATAATTTATTTATAACAAATAAGTATTGGCTACACATTTCATTTTAAAACTTCACATCAACATCCATTTATTTTATAATCATGAAATATTTTAGTTTAAACCATAAAGCCCCTGTTGTAGATTTTTCAGTAGCCGCCATTCAAGGACAGGCACCGGATAAAGGGTTGTATTTTCCGGAAAACATACCTGCTTTACCCAAAGGATTTATTGAAAATATTCAACACTACAAGAAAACAGAGATTGGGGTAACCGTAATGCAACCTTATATGGGTAATGCAATGCCTCTTTCCATTCTTGAAAAAATTATTGAGGAAACGGTTGACTTCCCATTTCCTTTAGTAACCATTACACCCTCCATTGCTGCATTGGAATTATTTCATGGTCCAACCTTAGCTTTTAAAGATGTAGGCGCAAGATTTATGAGCAGATGTCTGGCTTATTTTAACCGGAATAATACCCAGCCGGTAACTGTGCTGGTTGCTACTTCCGGCGATACCGGCGGTGCTGTTGCTCATGGATTTTTGGGTGTGAAAGGTGTTGAAGTAATTATTTTATATCCCAAAAATAAAGTAAGTAAAGTGCAGGAATTGCAATTAACAACACCAGGTAACAATATTACAGCACTTGAAATTGAAGGTAATTTTGATGATTGCCAGGCAATGGTGAAGGAAGCATTTATGGATAAAGATTTAAACCGGAAATTAACGCTTACTTCTGCCAACTCTATCAATGTAGCCAGATGGCTGCCACAACAATTGTATTATTTTTTTGCATACCAGCAATGGCAACAGCAAACCCCTCCCGTTATATCTGTACCAAGCGGTAATTTTGGTAATATCTGTGCAGCAATACTGGCACACCATTCGGGCCTGCCTGTTCAGCATTTTATTGCAGCTTGTAATGCCAATAAAGTAGTAACCGACTATTTAAATACCGGTACCTATCATGCCCAACAATCTGTTCCAACCTTTTCCAATGCAATGGACGTGGGCAATCCAAGTAATTTCATAAGAATTCTTGAAATATTTCAACACTCATTTCAATCATTAAAAAATAAAATAAACAGTTTTAGTGTAGATGATGCAACTACCCTACAAACCATACAAACCGTATACAAACAATATAACTATTTGTTAGACCCGCATGGAGCAGTTGCTTTTGCTGCATTATCACACTATTTAAAGCAATTTCCAAATGAACACGGTTATATAGCTGCAACTGCGCATCCGGTAAAATTTCCTGATGTTGTAGAGCTGGCAACCGGTTATCAGGTACCCTTTCCTGAAGCTATTAAGGAACTCTTCACTAAAGAAAAAAAAAGTATGAATATGCCTGCAAACTTTAATGCATTGAAAGAGTGGTTATTGAACAGGAAACATTTTTAAACAAACTGGCTTTTCCGATTTTATTTGTACACCGGTGGGTACTAACATACCGGTACTTTTATAAATGGTAAATACTACAATATTATTTGTATCTCTATTGGCTACCAATAAAAATTTCCCGGTAGGATCAATAACAAAATTTCTGGGATGTACGCCAAGTGTTGACTGATGCCCCAATTCTGTTAAAGTACCATTGGCAGCAATTCGGTAAATGGTAATATCGTTCGCCTTACCCCGATTTGAAGTATATAAATATTTCCCATCAGGAGTAATATGAATGTCTGCACTTCCCCGCTCATTGGGATCACCAACAGTACATGATGCAATGGTTTGTATGGCTTGCAGCCGCCCGGTATTGCTATCATAATTAAAACAAATTACTTTACCGGCCAATTCTGTAATTAAGTATGCAAATTTTTTGTTGGGACTAAATGTTAAATGCCTTGGGCCATATCCGTCAGGAACATCAAATAATGCGGTATCTGTTTCTGATAAAGGCGCTGTTTCATTGGTAGGATTAAAATGATATTGATACACTTTATCTGTTCCTAAATCATCCACAAATAAATATTTATTGCCAGGAGAAAAAATGGTACAATGTACATGTGCCTGTTCCTGTCGGGTAACGTTTACACTATATCCGTGATGTTCTATATTTTGTGCCAGTGGTTGCAAAGAACCATCTGCATTAATCTTTAACATAGACAAGCTACCGCTGCTATAATTAGCCACAGCAGCCCATGTATGGGTAGCATCTACATCAATATAGCAGGGATCATCTCCCCCACTCGGCGTGGTATTTAACAATTGTAGTGTTCCATTTTTTTTATTGAAAGAAAAGGCACTTACGGCCCCCGGAATTTCTTTGTGATTTTCATTCACAGCATAAACAAATTTGCCATTATCTGAAACGGTAAGATAAGAAGGATTGGATGTTCCAGTAAATGTACTCACCAAATTAGCAGAACCGATATTCGTATTAAACTTATACACTTCAATATGATTGGTATAACTACCTACCATCATATAATATTCATGGGGCTGACTGATTCCTAATAAAGAAAAAACTGAACAGCATAGCGCAAGCAATAAACGCATAAAAATTAATTTTAAGTACAAGGTAAATATTTTAAAATGAAAGCATTACTTAAAAAATACTAAGGAGCAGAATTTGATTTTTGTTAAGTAGAATGTACAAAAGAAACAAAATAAAAAAACCGTTTGAAAAAATCAAACGGCTTTGTATGAAAGAAATATTCAGGAAGATTACTCAAATTTTAAATCGAGCCCTAAACCTCTTAATTCATGAACCAATACATTGAAAGACTCCGGCACGCCTGCCTTTGGTATGTTTTCACCCTTTACAATGGCTTCATATGTTTTTGCACGGCCAATAATATCATCAGATTTTAATGTTAATAATTCCTGTAATATATTAGCTGCGCCATAAGCTTCCAATGCCCAAACTTCCATTTCACCAAAACGCTGACCACCAAATTGTGCTTTACCACCCAAAGGTTGTTGGGTAATTAAACTGTAAGGTCCAATTGAACGAGCATGCATTTTATCATCAACCATGTGGTGCAGTTTAATCATGTAAATAACACCCACAGTAGCTTTTTGATCAAAACGTTCACCGGTTTCACCATCATACAAATAAGTATGACCATTTAATGGAATATTCGCATCTTCACAGTATTTTTCAATTTCTGTTGTAGTAGCACCATCAAAAATTGGCGTAGCAAATTTCAACCCTAATTTTTTTCCGGCCCATCCTAAAATGGTTTCATAAATCTGGCCCAGATTCATACGGGAAGGTACCCCTAATGGATTTAATACAATATCCACCGGTGTACCATCTTCCATAAAAGGCATATCTTCGGCACGTACAATTTTTGCAACAATACCTTTATTTCCATGGCGTCCGGCCATTTTATCACCAACTTTCAATTTACGCTTAACAGCCAAATAAACCTTAGCCAATTTTAAAACACCGGCTGGCAATTCATCACCAATTGAAATATTGAATTTCTCTCTTTTGTATCTGCCCAGTTCTTCATTATATTTAATACTGTAATTATGCAACATTGTATTAATATAATGATCAGTTTCGGCTTCACCTGTCCAGCCTAACGGATTAACGCTTTGATACTCAATAGAAGCAATATTTTTGGCATTAAATTTTGCGCCTTTCCCAATTAATACTTCACCAAAAGTATTGGTAACACCGGCAGATGTTTTATCTTTTAATAAAACCTGCAGTTTACTATGCAATTGTTCTTTTAAAACTTCAACATTTTGCTGATGTATTTTTTCTACTTTTTCTAATTGTGATTTTTCTTTTTGTTTACTGTTCTTATCTTTCTTAGCACGCTGAAACAATTTTTTATCAATCACAACGCCTTCTGTTCCGTTAGGTGCTTTTAAAGAAGCATCTTTTGCGTCACCGGCTTTATCACCAAATATGGCTCTTAATAATTTTTCTTCCGGTGTAGGATCAGATTCACCTTTGGGCGTTATTTTACCAATTAATATATCACCCTCTTTAATGGATGCACCAATTCTGATGATACCATTTTCATCCAAATCTTTGGTGGCTTCTTCAGAAACATTTGGTATATCGGGCGTTAATTCTTCTTCACCCAGTTTGGTATCGCGTACTTCTAATTCATATTCATCAATGTGAATAGAAGTAAATAAATCTTCACGAACTACTTTTTCGTTAATTACAATGGCATCTTCAAAATTGTAACCTTTCCATGGCATGAAAGCTACTTGCAAGTTTCTTCCCAAAGCCAATTCTCCATTTTGAGTGGCATAACCTTCGGTTAAGAAATCACCTTTTTTAACAATTTGTCCTTTTTTAACAGCCGGACGAAGATTGATAGAGGTAGCCTGATTGGTTTTGATAAATTTGGTTAATTTATAAACACGCAAATCATCATCGAATGAAATGAGTTTATCAATCTCGCTTCTTTCATAACGCACATGTATTTCATTGGCATCTACAAATTCTATCACACCATCTCCTTCTGCATGAATTTGAATTCTGGCATCACGGGCTGCTTTACCTTCCAAACCTGTACCTACAATCGGAGATTCTAATCTGATTAATGGTACGGCCTGACGTTGCATGTTAGAACCCATCAATGCACGGTTGGCATCATCATGCTCTAAGAAAGGAATTAATGAGGCACTTAATCCTACAATTTGGTTGGGCGCAACATCCATATATTCAACTTCCTCTTTATCTAAAATGGGAAAATCGCCTGTTTCACGGGAAATTACCTGATCTACAGCAAATTCACCATTAGGGGTAAGTGGTGTATTACTTTGTGCAATTTTTGCGGTATCTTCTTCTTCTGCACTTAAATAGGTTAATTCTTTCAAATTAACTTTCCCATTTTCTACTTTACGATAAGGGGTTTCTATAAAGCCCATATCATTAATGGTTGCATGTACACAAAGGGTAGAAATCAATCCGATATTCGGGCCTTCGGGTGTTTCAATGGTACATAAACGACCGTAATGAGAATAGTGAACGTCGCGCACCTCAAATCCGGCTCTTTCTCTGCTTAAACCACCGGGTCCTAAAGCTGAAATCCTGCGTTTATGTGTAATTTCAGATAAGGGGTTGGTTTGGTCTAAGAATTGAGATAATTGGGAAGTACCAAAAAATGAATTAATAACGGAAGATAAAGTACGAGCATTGATTAAATCAACAGGCGTAAATACTTCATTGTCGCGTACATTCATTCTTTCACGAATGGTACGAGCCATACGAGCTAAACCTACGCCAAATTGTGCATACAATTGTTCGCCCACTGTTCTAACACGGCGATTGCTTAAATGATCAATATCATCTACTTCGGCTTTACCATTGGTTAAACGAACCAAATATTTGATAATTTCAATAATATCTAATCTTGTTAATACTTTTTTCTCGATGGATAAATCAAGGTTCAGTTTGCGATTAATTTTATAACGGCCAACTTCACCTAAATCGTAACGTTTGTCTGAGAAAAATAATTTATCGATAATACCACGTGCTGTTTCATTATCTGGAGCATCAGCACCACGTAACTGACGATAAATGTGCTGAACAGCTTCTAATTCACTGTTTGAGGTATCTTTATTTAAAGTATTATAAATAATTGCATAATCACCGCCTACGTCTTCTTTTTGAATGAATACGCTTTTAACGCCTAATTCAATAATTGTATCAATGGCATCTTCATCTAAAATGGTATCGCGTTCCATTACAATTTCATTACGCTCAATCGATACCACTTCACCCGAATCTTCATCTACAAAATCTTCAACCCAGGTTCTTAGTACACGGGCAGCTAATTTTTTTCCAATGAATTTGGATAATTCCTTCTTATCAGTTTTAACTTCATCGGCCATTCCGAATAATTCAAGAATATCTTTATCTGTTTCGTAGCCTATGGAACGTAAGAGGGTGGTTACCGGGAATTTTTTCTTACGATCAATATACGCATACATTACGTTGTTAATATCGGTGGCAAATTCCATCCATGCACCTTTAAAAGGAATTACACGGGCAGAATAAATTTTAGTACCGTTAGGGTGTACAGACTGGCCAAAGAATACACCAGGTGAACGATGTAACTGAGATACAACCACACGTTCAGCACCATTTACTACAAACGTGCCGCGAGGTGTCATATAAGGAATATTTCCTAAAAACACATCTTGAACAATGGTTTGAAAATCCACATGTTCTTCATCATTACAACTTAACCGCAGTTTAGCTTTTAATGGAACGGCATAGGTTAAACCACGCTCCATACATTCTTCAATTGAATAACGTGGCGGGTCAATAAAATAATCTAAAAATTCCAGCACGAAAATATTACGTGTATCTGTAATAGGAAAGTTTTCCTTAAATACACGGAATAGTCCTTCTACATTCCTTTTATCGGGTGTAGTTTCTAACTGAAAAAATTCACGAAATGATTCAAGTTGAATGTCTAATAAATCAGGTGCTTCAGCTAGGTTTTTTGTTTTGCCAAAGTTGATCCTTTTGTTCAGTGTTGTTGTTGACATAGTATTTTGTAAAACCGGTTTTAGCTAAAAAATAGGGAAACGATAGGTTCCCGGCGCTCTGTTATACAAAGATGAAAGGGATTTAATGGCCATTCCCAATTCACCGGAATCTAAATGCCTTAAAATAAGGATGGCAAAAGTACGGAAAGCAGGTGAAAGAAAAAACAAAATTTATTTCAATATTGGCTGGTTTTTGCTTCCGGTACATCAGTCGGGTTGTTCACTACCAACCCAATGCATTACCCAGTCCCGAAATTCCCTTTAAAAAAATTACCTCCGAAAGTATTTCGGAGGTAATGAAGGAATAATTTTCGGTAAAGTTATTTGATTTCAACTTCAGCTCCGGCATCTTTCAGCTTATTGGCTAATTCTTCAGCTTCAGCTTTAGAAATACCTTCTTTTACTGGTTTGGGTGCACCATCAACCAGATCTTTCGCTTCTTTCAAACCTAAACCGGTTAATTCTTTTACAATTTTAACCACATTTAATTTGCTGGCTCCACCACTTTTCAGAATAACATCAAATGAAGTTTGTTCTGCAGCAGCAGCAGCACCGCCACCATCACCACTTGCAACTACTACAGCTGCGGCAGCGGCTGGCTCAATACCATATTCTGCTTTTAATACATCTGCTAATTCTTGTACTTCTTTAACTGTTAAACCTACCAAGGTTTCGGCTAATGCTTTTACGTCTGCCATAATATTTAAGTTTTAAAAACCGCCTTCATTGCGTTTGCTCCGGCGGAAGGTTATGGAAAAATACCCCATTTTTACCTCAGAGGTGTTGGTTATAAAATTTTACAAATGAACTATTCTGCAGCAGTGGTTGTTTCTGCCTGTTTTTCGTGATGGTGCAATAAAGCAGCCAAAACACGTTTTGCAGGAGATTGTAGTAAACCAATTACTTCACCTATCAATTCATCTTTTGTTTTAATTTTTGTTAATGTTACCAGATTAGCATCACCGGTGTAGATATCACCATTAATAAAAGCTGCTTTTAATTGAGGCTTTTCATCATTGCTTGCTTTTCTGAAAGAAGAGATAATCAATGCAGGATCTTTCGGGTTCTCCGAAAAAAGTAACGCTGTTACATTGTGCAATGATTCATATACCCCTGTATATTTTTCAGCATCTAATGCTTCCAATGCTTTTTTAATCAGTGTGTTTTTGGCTACTTTCAGCTCTACATTCTTATCGAAACAGGCTTTACGTAATTTACCTACCTGATCTACTGTTAATGATTCAGTATCGGTAACATAAAAGTTATTGTATTGTGAGAACTTTTCTTTTAAAAGTTCAATCACTTCATTTTTTTGTTCTTTGGTCATAACTAATTTTTTAAATACCCGCGTCATATTCGGAATTCCGAATCACCAGGACTTAGTTTGCTAATGATTTTGCATCTAATGTAATACCGGGGCTCATAGTGCTGGCCATATTAACGCCTTTTAAATAAGTACCCTTTGCAGTTGCGGGTTTTAATTTTAAAATAGCATTAATTAATTCAGTGGTATTTTCTGCAATTTTATTGGCATCGAAAGAAACACGGCCAATGGAAGCATGAACAATACCTGCTTTATCAACTTTAAATGCAATTTTACCACCTTTTACTTCATTCACTGCAGCGGCTACATCGTTGGTAACGGTACCGGTTTTGGGGTTGGGCATTAAGTTACGAGGACCCAATACTTTACCTAGTTTACCAATTTTAGGCATTACTGATGGGGTTGCAATAATTACGTCTACATCAACCCAGCCTGATTCTATTTTTTGAATGAATTCATCCAACCCAACATAGTCAGCGCCAGCCTGTTTTGCAGCATCTTCTTTATCAGGTGTACATAAAACCAGTACTCTTTTGGTTTTACCAGTACCATGTGGTAAACTTACAGTACCGCGTACTTGCTGATCGGCTTTTTTAGGATCAACGCCTAAGCGAATATGTATATCTACAGAACTATCGAATTTGGTGCAATTAATTTCTTTTACTAATGCAGCGGCTTCTTTAAGGGAATAAACTTTGTTTTTATCCACCTTACTTTCTGCTACTTTTCTTTTTTTAGTCAGTGCCATTTTATAAAGTTATTTAAGGTGAATAATTAGTTTTTCCAGGGAGCATCCCCCTCAATATTAAGTCCTAAACTACGTGCAGTACCTGCAACCATTTTCATGGCGCTTTCTAAAGTAAAACAGTTCATATCGGGCATTTTATCTTTTGCAATGCCTTCAATTTGTTCCCATGTTACTTTTCCAACCTTAGCACGGTTGGGTTCTTTACTGCCTTTTTGAATTTTTGCTGCTTCCATTAATTGAACGGCAGCCGGTGCGGTTTTAATGACAAAGTCGAAAGACTTGTCGGAATACACTGTAATTAAAACGGGAACAACTTTTCCCATTTTATCCTGAGTTCTTGCATTGAATTGTTTGCAGAACTCCATAATATTAATTCCCTTGGAACCAAGGGCAGGACCTACAGGTGGTGCGGGGTTGGCCTGACCACCTTTTACCTGCAGCTTTACAAAGCCGGAGATTTCTTTTGCCATAATTTTACGATTTGATTGGTAATAACGTTTTGTTTTAAACAAAACTCCCAAGCTCCATCATTACGAATAAGAACTATTTTGGGACGGCAAAGGTAATAGAATTTTTGATTCATTTAACCTTCCAACTAAAAAATCTCCTTATTGGGAGATTTTTTAGAAAATATTTTCTGGATTACCCCATTAGCTTATTTTTTCAACCTGCATATAATTTAACTCTACAGGAGTTGATCTTCCGAAAATTTTAACGGTAACTTTTAGTTTTTTCTTCTCGTCATTCACTTCTTCAATAATACCATTAAAATCGTTAAATGGCCCTTCAATAATTTTAATGGTTTCACCAACAATAAAAGGCTCGCTGATGCTGATACCCTGATCATTCATTTCATCCACTTTTCCAAGCATTTTATTTACTTCACTTTTACGAAGTGAAATGATATTGCCTTTAGAACCCTTGCCATCAGTAAGAAAATGCATTACATTGCTAATATTGCTAATGTGCTGAACAATTTCATCGTTTAATTTACCATCCGCTACTTCTATCATTACATAACCTGGAAAATAGTTTTTTTCCCGCATTATTTTTTTACCATTCTGCACTTTGTACACTTTTTCCATTGGTAAAAAAACCTGTTTAATAATATCAACCCAACCACTGCGCTGAATATCTTTATCCAGATATTCTTTTACTTTTCGCTCTTTTCCACTCACTACCCGTAACACATACCATTTGGTTTCTGGTTGTGGTGTAGTAATGGCATCTATTACTTCTGAAGAAATCTCCATGGAATAAAAATTACTTGAACAATGAATAAATTAATTTTAGTACCTGGTTGGAGCTAAAATCCATTAACCATACAATACCTGTAATAATGATGGTGGCTACCAAAACAATTACGGTGCTTTGTTGCAACTCTTGCCAAGTTGGCCAGGTTACTTTTTCAACTAACTCGCGGTAGCTGTCTTTAAAATAGGTAGTAACTTTATTCATTTTATTTTTGATGTTATGATGGCAAACACACATTTGTTGCAGCACTACTAATAATCAGTTCGTTGCACAAGGCATGTGTAAACCCCGGTTAAAATAAAACCAACAATAGCACGGGTACTAGGATTCGAACCCAGATCGAAGGTTTTGGAGACCTCTATACTAACCGTTGTACGATACCCGTATAAACTTAAAAGCTATCCCGATGTTGTCGGGACAGCCTTTAAGAAATTTGTCTGTTGCAAATATAAGCGAATTACAACAAAGAATTTATTAAAATAAAGAGCCTATTTCAAAATTTCAGTAACCTGTCCTGCTCCTACTGTTCTACCACCTTCTCTAATCGCAAATTTCAAACCTTTTTCCATTGCGATGGGTTGGATTAATTTTACAGTTAAGTTAATATTATCACCAGGCATTACCATTTCTGTTCCTTCAGGTAAGGAAACTTCACCGGTTACATCGGTAGTGCGAAAATAGAACTGAGGACGGTATTTGTTGAAGAATGGAGTATGACGGCCACCTTCTTCTTTGCTTAATACGTAAACCTCACCTTTAAATTCTGTATGTGGGGTAATGCTTTTTGGTTTGCAAATTACCATACCACGACGAATATCTTTCTTTTCAATACCACGTAATAATAAACCAGCATTATCACCAGCCTGACCTTCATCTAATAATTTCTTAAACATTTCCACACCAGTTACAGTTGAGGAAAGGGGCGCTTCCATTAAACCAACAATTTCAACTGATTCACCAACTTTGATCACACCACGTTCAATACGACCGGTAGCTACTGTACCACGACCTGTGATAGAGAATACATCTTCCACACTCATCAGGAATGGTTGATCAATTGGGCGGGGAGGTAATGGAATATAACTATCAACAGCATCCATTAATTCATCAATTTTACCAACCCATTTTGGATCTTCAGCCAAGGCGCCGGTTGCAGAACCCTGAATAATAGGAGTATTATCACCATCAAAACCATATGAGCTTAATAACTCACGGATTTCCATTTCTACTAATTCTAATAATTCAGGATCGTCAACTAAGTCAACTTTGTTCATGAATACTACAATACGTGGTACACCTACCTGACGGGCCAAAAGAATGTGCTCTTTGGTTTGAGGCATTGGACCATCGGTCGCAGCAACCACCAGAATAGCACCATCCATCTGTGCAGCACCTGTAATCATGTTTTTAACATAGTCAGCGTGACCAGGACAGTCAACGTGTGCATAGTGACGGTTAGCAGTTTGATATTCCACGTGTGCGGTATTAATGGTAATACCACGCTCTTTTTCTTCAGGTGCACCATCAATCTCATCATATTTCCTAGCCACATTACCCATTCCTTTTTTAGATAAGATTGTAGTTATGGCCGCAGTCAAGGTGGTTTTACCATGATCCACGTGACCAATTGTTCCAACGTTAACGTGGGGTTTATCCCTCAAGAAGCTTTCTTTTGCCATTTTATTTGTTTTTAGTTGTGTTTAAAAATTTAAGGCCTCTGCCTTGTTTTAGTTTTTATTTTCTGGATTTTTCAAATCCTGTTATTCAAATTAGTAACACTATTTCCAACTGCACATTCTTTTCCATTATAAATGGAGCCGTTGATGAGAATTGAACTCACGACCTCTTCCTTACCAAGGAAGTGCTCTACCCCTGAGCTACAACGGCCTGATAAAAAAAATCGGTTTCACTTATTAATAGTATTCATTCCAATTCAAAAAGTCATGAACCTATTTTTTTTATTTCCGTTATTTCAGGCAAAGAGCGGGAGACGAGGCTCGAACTCGCCACCTATAGCTTGGAAGGCTATCGCTCTACCAAATGAGCTACTCCCGCTTGAAATTGTAACAGCCACTGAGCCGATACTTTTTCGTTTTAAAGAACTATTTTATTCTTCCAAAAAAAAAGAATAATTGTGGGCAGGAGTGGATTCGAACCACTGAAGTCGAAAGACAGCGGATTTACAGTCCGCCCCATTTGGCCGCTCTGGAACCTGCCCAATACATTTTTTGAGCCGAAGAAGGGAGTCGAACCCACGACCTGCTGATTACAAATCAGCTGCTCTACCAACTGAGCTACTTCGGCTTACACAAAGAACTACCGTTTTTTTCGGGATGGCAAAGGTAATGGAAAACTTATTTCAACAAAATTCTTCTACAAAAATTTTTAATCAGTTTTCAACATTTCTGCAAAAGTACTGCTATTACTGAGCAATTAATTTAAAAATCGAATGCCACAATAGCAAAAAAAAGCCCTCTTTGCAGAGGGCCGGTAAAATTGTTAAGCAATGGTTAGCTTTTCTTTTTTTCGTTTAATTTGATTGATCATGGAATCAAACGCCATATCAAAAGACTCTTCGAATGATTTTGAAGAGGCTTTTACAAAAAAATTGTGTTTGGGAACATGAACGCGGATTTCAACAATCTTGTCTTTAATTTTATGAACTACATTATCCAATTTAAGAAAGACATCTACTTTTAAAACCTGATCATGAAAAGTGTTTAATTTTTCCGTTTTTTTAGTTACATAATCTAACAGTTTAAAATCTGCTTCAAAATGCACAGTTTGAATGTTGATGTTCATAGCAACACACGTTTAATGGTGAAAAAATAATGTAAAGAACTGTTTTAAATGATGTGTTTTTATACATCATCATTTCATGATAAATCTACTGCTTTCATTTTATAAAATAAAGCTAATTCGTCATTGTTTTTCTTAAAAAATTTTCCTATTGCTGGTGCCATAAAATTTCAGGCTTTAGGATGAGCTTTTTTGTGAATATCTTTTAGCTTTTCGATGGTGGTGTGGGTATACACCTGTGTTGCGGCTAAACTGCTGTGCCCCAATAGTTCTTTTACGGCATTTAAATCTGCACCATTGTTTAAGAGATGGGTTGCAAAAGTATGGCGTAGCACATGCGGACTCTTCTTTTGCATGGTTGTTACTGTACCCAATAAATTTTTAATGTTTTGATACACCTCTCTAGGTTGCAATGGTTTATTTTTTTTATTCACAAATACACAGGATTCAATAGTTCCAAACTGATGATGCTTTTCCTTCAGATACCCTTTTAACTGAGTCAATAAGGTATCATGAATGGGTATGATTCGTTCTTTGTTCCCCTTCCCTATTACTTTTATTTGTTGGTTGGCAGCATCAATTTGCATTTCTTTTAAATGTATTAACTCACTTAAACGAATGCCGGTAAAATAAAATAACTGTAAAACCAGAAAATTTGTTTTTTCATCCCAATTGGTGGTATCAATAGCTGTTTGTAACAATAATTCCATTTTGGATTCATCTACAAATGCAGGCAGCCTTTTTTTGGCTTTTGGAGAAATAATGGTTGCCATGGGCGGTTGCCGCAACAATCCCAATTTTTGAAGATGCTTGAAAAAAGATTTTAAAGTAGAAATTTTTCGATTGATGCTCTTGGACTCAAGTCCCTGTTCTTTTAAAAATGCAAGCCAACTTTTAATAAATGTGGGCTGAATATCGTTGATAGCCGGAGAATTAAACTGATTGATTTGAAAATGAAGAAATTGCTCCAAATCCTTTTGATAAGCTGCAACGGTATATTTTGAATATCGCTTCTCAAAACTGAGATATTCAATAAATTGTTGTAATTCAGGATATGTTTCAATTATAGACATAAAAAAGTAGCCTAAAATTAACTATCTCAGGCTACTAAATATATTTTGGGTATAAAAGCATTTTATGCTTCTATTTTTCCACTGGCAATTTTCTGCTTGTAGATTGCTTTTAACACAGTTTCTCTGCGTTTAACAGAGGGCTTTGTAAAAGTTTGACGCTCTCTTAATTTAAGCAGTGTTTTGCTTTTTTCAAACTTTTTCTTATACTTTTTCAGCGCCTTGTCAATGTTTTCGCAATCTTTTGAATCGATAATAAGCATAATAAAATATCTCCTTTTTTGAATGAATGGGTTGCAAAGATAATAGGTTCCGGTAAAATTCCAAATATCAAAATCATTTTTGTGTCTTTTCCATTTAAATTGCAGGCATGTTTACAGGAATTATTGAATGTACCGGCTATGTTGAAAAGATTGAAAAAAGTGGTACAAATACCATATTTTGGATCTCATCGCCACTTAGCAATGCTTTAAAAACCGACCAAAGTGTATCGCACAATGGTGTTTGCCTTACTATTGAGGCTGTTAAGGATAATTTGCATCGGGTTACCGCTATTGAAGAAACATTACAAAAAACCAATTTAAACCATTTACAACCGGGCGATATGGTGAATATTGAACGCTGTATGGTTATGAACGGACGTATAGACGGGCATTTGGTGCAGGGCCATGTAGATTGTACTGCCACTTGTACAGCAGTTCAAAACTTAAACGGAAGTTGGGAGTATTCTTTTCAGTTTCCTTCGGCACATGCAACATTGGTGATTGAAAAAGGCTCTATTTGTGTAAACGGCATTAGTTTAACCTGTTTTAATGTTACGGAAAACAGTTTTAAAGTAGCCATTATTCCTTATACATATGAACATACCAACATGTCAACTGTAACCATCAACACTGAAGTGAATCTTGAATTCGATGTAATTGGAAAATACATCTTAAGAATGGAAACGCTAAAAAAATTATCTTAAATCATTTTCCTTTTCCAAAAACATCTTATAAAATTTTTACAAAATCTTTACTTTAAGGTAATGCGCTCAAAATAGTTGGTGATTTTTTAGTTTAAAAAAATACAGTCATGTCTTTCCAAAAAATTAAGCTTCTACTACCCTGGTTTTACTTAAATAATCATGCAATGGCATTTCTAAAAAAGGAATAAAAAAAGCATCTATGATAGTTAACCGGATAATACTGCGCACAAATACAGGCCATATACCGGGTTTACCTCCCGATTGGGTTACCACCTTACTTCGTGAAAACCATTTTCCCGGTGTACGTGCAAAGATCCATTCAAACAAAAAATAATATACGAACACTACCAATCCAAATATTTCACCAAAACTATAAGGCGTGTATTCATAAAAAACAACATACCAATCCCATACTTTATTCAATAAATATGCGATAGAAAACACAAAAATTAAATCTACCAGAAAATTAAGCACCCGGGTACCAAAACCTACTATTTGCATATTGTTATTATTTTTATGATAGAACTTCCCACTGTGGCATCTTCCTGAATTATTGAACAGCATCAGCTGATTCATTTGCAAACATAACGCAACAATTACATTTATTCCGAACATCAAAGTAATTACTTTTGCGCAAATTGAATTTTGTATGAATCTAATGGAAGAATTGCAATGGCGTGGATTAATTCAGGATATAATGCCCGGAACCATTGAACAATTGAATAAGGAAATGACCTCGGCCTATAT
This sequence comes from Hydrotalea sp. GW822-HT8A01, assembly GCF_058798575.1. Lineage (NCBI taxonomy): Bacteria > Pseudomonadati > Bacteroidota > Chitinophagia > Chitinophagales > Chitinophagaceae > Hydrotalea > Hydrotalea sp. GW822-HT8A01. Next base: position 2,211,214 of record NZ_CM179506.1, on the reverse strand, counting down.
TGGTTTTGATCCTACTGCAGATAGTTTACATATTGGCAGTCTGGTGCCTATTTTATTATTGGTTCATTTGCAAAAAGCAGGGCATAAACCCTTTGCTTTAGTAGGCGGTGCAACAGGCATGGTGGGCGATCCGAGCGGAAAAAGTGAAGAAAGAAATTTGCTGAGTGAAGATGTTTTACAGCACAATGTGCAATGCGTAAAAAAACAGTTAGAAAAATTTTTAGACTTTGATACCACAAAGCCCAATGCCGCCGAAATGGTGAATAATTACGACTGGTTTAAAGACATGAGTTTTCTGCATTTTATCAGAGATGTAGGAAAGTATATTACCGTAAACTATATGTTGGCCAAGGATAGTGTAAAAAAACGGATAGAAAATGAAAATGGAATGAGTTTTACCGAATTTACCTATCAGTTGGTACAGGGCTATGATTTTTACTGGCTTTATACACACAAAAACTGCAAACTGCAAATGGGTGGCAGCGATCAGTGGGGTAATATTGTAACCGGAACTGAAATTATCAGAAAAAAAGCAGGCGGCGAAGCCTTTGCATTTACCTGCCCGCTGATAACCAAAGCAGATGGCGGTAAGTTTGGTAAAACTGAAAAAGGCAATGTTTGGTTAGATGCACAAAAAACTTCTCCCTATCAATTTTATCAATTTTGGATGAATGCCAGTGATGAAGATGCAAAAAAATGGATTAAAATATTTACGCTGCTACCAAAAGAAACCATTGAAAGCTTATTGGAAGCACATAACAAAGCGCCGAATGAAAGGATTTTACAAAAAAAATTAGCCGAATCATTAACCATTTTTGTGCATAGCAAAGCAGATTATGATTTTGCAGTGCAGGCGTCTGAAATATTATTTAATAATGAAACTGCTGATATACTGGCCAGCTTAAGTGAAAAGCAACTAATACAGGCTTTGGAAGGTGTGCCTACCATCACCATTTCAAAATCACAAATTGAAAACGGTTATGATTTATTAAACTTTTTAACTGAAACCAGTATTTTTCCCAGTAAAAGCGAAGCCAGAAAAATGTGGCAGAATGGTGGTATCCGCATCAATAAAAAGAAAATTGAAACCGATTATGTGCAGATTACAAAACAAGACCTTTTGCAAAACAAATACCTCCTCATTCAAAAAGGAAAAAAAAATTACTATTTAGCAGTTGTAAATGATTAGGATTTGAGTAGGCTTACTCAATTTTGTATTCATCTAAATTATTTAAAAAAGACAGTTTACTTTCAAACAAACTGTCTTTTTGTTTTATAAAAAACCGGGAATTTGAGCAATGGTTTGCCAAATATTTTCTGCTACCATCCTATTGCCGGTTTCATTTAAATGAACCCCATCTTTGGTTAAAACCCCCTGTCGGCATTGGTATGATTTTGTGCTGCAATACAATCAAATGCCGCTTTTCGCAAATCACAAAGTGGTACCTGGTAAGTGGTGGAAAGATTTCTGATAATACCATTGTATACATCAATATCATCATCTTGCCGGTTTTGACCTTGTAATTTTTCGCCAATGGATATAATGGTGCATAAAACCACAGGAATATTGGACGCCTGAAGTTTATTTAAAATGGCTTTGTAGAATTTTTCAAACTTATTGGCATCGGTACCTGTTCCGTGCGATACTTTATGCCATACATCATTTACGCCAATTAAAATAACTACCAAAGCAGGATTTTTATTCAAAACATCATCTTCTAACCGAAGGTATAAATCGTAAATTTTATTGCCACTAATACCTGCCCCCAAACAAGTTAGCTGAGATAAGCCATTTTGTACTATTTTTTCATTTAACAACTGCAAATAACCACCAGGCAACGTGCCAAATTCGGTAATTGAATCGCCGAAAAATAGAATTGTTTTTGTTTTTTTTGAAACTGTGTACGACATAAGCAACATTACAATTACAAATAATGCCAATAAAATTAGTTTACTTTCCATTTGGATACCCATCAGGGATGAATTAAAGATAACCTGTTGCAACGGAAATAAAAAAGATGTGAGATCATTTTTTAACCATAAAATCTATTCCATACAAAATAAATAGAGGAACTTAGTGTTTCTTTTATATTCAACACTAAAATTGATACATGTTAAAAAAAACACTTTTCTTACTGGGTATCATTTTTTCAGGACTTTTGGCAAAAGCTGTTGAACCAGATACCACCAGTGCCAGGGTATATTTTCAATTCAATAAACCCGATTTAACACCTGCTGCAAAATTAATTTTAAATGATGTACCGCCCGGCGATTCAAGTATTACTTTAACCAGAATTAGAATTTATGGTAATGCACTTTCTAAAGAAAAAAATACAAACCTTGCTGTTAAAAGAGCCAATAATATTAAAAAATATTTAATGCGAATTGGTATCAATCCGGCTATCATTTCAACATTTGCAGTTTCAGAAAATGGCACTGCACTCCCCCAGCAAAATGATGAAGTTGTTGTTACCATTTTAATTGATTACGATGCAGCGGTAATAGAAAGAACGATTATTATAAAATCACCCGCAAAACAAACTGATTATTTGAAAGATTGAAGCCTTATTGAAGTTGTAACCAGAAAATTCCCTTTTATTGTGATAAAATTTTTTGGAACAAACCAAAGGCTCCCCTATTTTTGCACCCCAATGTAAAAATTGGTGATAGGATTGGGTTATGGTGTAACGGTAGCACTACAGATTTTGGTTCTGTCTGTCTAGGTTCGAATCCTAGTAACCCAACCAAAAATAAGCCCTGGTAAATATTTCCGGGGTTTTTTATTGCAATAAAAAACCGAAGTATTGACAGTACTTCGATTTTTTGTTTTAATTTATTATGAAATCAATTTTTGGAAGATACTTTAATTTCCTGCATTGGATTAGGTGGTGTAACAGGGTTCCTTCTATTGATTAAACCTGCTTTAAATAATTCAAATTTAGTAGGCGCACTTACTTTTGGCCACGAATTATTACTTTCATCAATATCTGCAGTTTCGCGTAATGGGTCTAATTGCATTGATTTTACTGCCTGATTGGTAACAAATACTTTGGTTACCTCATTTTCATTTTTTCGCCAAATTTGTGCAGGTATTCTTTCAACAGCTGTGGTGCCATCTTCAAATGTGAATTGAAGAATGATGGGCATTACCAACCCGCCTTTATTTTTAAAAGTTATTTCATACAAGTGTTTACCCAGATAAGGCTTTAATTCATCCTGCGTAAACTTTTCTGCAGTACCGCTTGCAGGAAGTGTTACATGAATCGTTGAATCGTACGGAATGATACCGCGGTCATATTTCCAGTAAAAATCGCGGAGAGAGGTATCTGCATCGGTAAGAAAAGTAATGGAATTATTTTCCCTGTTCCTTATTTTAGAAATATCATCAAACTGAGGAACTGCAGGTTTGGCTAATGGCATTGTACGAACGCCATTTCGCTGCGGCATGGCACCTATTGAAGCAGCATCGACTACAGCATGTTTTACTGAATCAATGGCAATATCGCAGGGATCGGTACTGTAAAACCAACCTCTCCAAAACCAGTCTAAATCTTCACCGCTTGCATCTTCCATTGTCCTAAATAAATCGGCAGGTGTTGGATGTTTGAATGCCCACCGGCGTGCATATTCCCGGAATGCAAAATCAAACAACTCATGCCCCATAATAGTTTCGCGTAATATATTTAATCCGGTAGCCGGTTTGGTATATGCATTAGGGCCAAACTGAACAATATTTTCACTATTGGTCATAATAGGTTCTAACTGATCTTTAGGCAAGCGCATGTAATCGGTTATTGTCCAGGCGGCTCCTTTACGGGATGGAAATTTATTGTCATACAATTCTTCGGTGAGGTATTCAACAAAACTGTTCAGGCCTTCATCCATCCATGTCCATTGGCGTTCATCACTATTTACAATCATTGGGAAGAAATTATGCCCCACTTCATGAATTATCACACCTAACATGCCATTCTTAACGGCTTCGCTGTAAGTGCCATCTTTTTCGGTTCTTCCATAATTAAAACAAATCATAGGATATTCCATGCCATTGCTGGCTTCGATACTTTGTGCCACAGGATAGGGATATGGTATAGAAAATTTTGAATACGTTTTAATGGTATGTGCCACTACCCTGGTTGAAAATTTTCGGTATAATCCATATGCTTCTTTACCGTAAGCGCTCATACACATAATTTTTTTACCATCTATATAAGCAGGCATAGCATCCCAAATAAATTTTCGGGATGATGTCCATGCAAAATCGCGTACATTATCGGCTGAAAATATCCAGGTTTTGGTTGCAGATATTTTCCCTGTTTCAGCCTTTTTTGCCTCATCTAAGGTTACTATTTCAATCGGTTCTTTGGCAGTTTGTGCTTTGTTCCAACGTGCTAATTGATTGGACGACAAAACCTGATTATAGTTTTGGCAGGTGCCGGTTGCCATTACAATATGATCGGCAGGCACTGTCATTTGTACTTTAAAATTTCCAAAAGTTAATGCAAACTCGCCTCTGCCGGTAAACTGATGGTTTTGCCATCCTTGAAAATCGCTGTACACACACAAACGGGGATACCATTGCGTAATAGTAAATAAATAATTTCCATCTTCAGGAAAGTATTCATAACCACCACGGCCTCCCATTTGCATTCTGTCGGAAATTTTATAACTCCAGTTTATTTTAAAATTAAATTGCTGGCCTGGTTTTAAGGGGTGAGGCAAATCAATGCGCATCATGGTTTTATTGATGGTGTAAGGCAATGCCTTTCCTGTTGCCAGATTGATGACTGCATGAATTTTATCGCCATAACCATTATCTTCTTTCGATGTTTCTAATCTGTTAATCATGGCATTTGTCATGCGGTTATTCAGATAGCTGGCATCCTGATAATTGGCATTGTGCAAATTATTGTGTTCATTTTCATCTAACTGAATCCACAAATAGGTAAGCGCGTCGGGTGAATTGTTGTAATAGGAAATATTTTCCGTTCCGGTTAACATCAATTTTTTCTCATCTAATGAGCATTTTATATCATAATCGCAGCGTTGTTGCCAGTATTTAGGCCCCGGGGCGCCACTGGCCGTTCTGTACTCATTGGGTGTTGGTAAAATGGTGCCCAATTGTTCAAATTTGTTTCCATGGTTGGAACCCGGATTGTTTTGAATATTTTGTGCTGGCAAAACACGCCAACCAGGCAGTAATACCAGTAATAGTAGCCACTTTCTCATAGCATTTATGTTATTTTTTAAAAATGAAAAGGCATTCGTTGTAAACACATTTCTAAAGATAAGGCAATAATGACTGCCGACAAAAACAGCAAATAATCTCTTCGGTTAACGCTAAAAATTTGCACCATTATAAAAGCAATTACCAAAATAATGAGTACAATAATAAGTTGCCCAACCTCTAAGCCACAGTTAAAGGCAAATAATTGCCAAATAATGTTTTGATCTTTCCCCAATAAACTCTTTAAATAATTACTAAAACCCAACCCATGAATTAATCCAAAAAATAATGCAAAAAAATAAATAACCGGAAACTTTGCTTTGAACACAAATTTTTTCACAAAAAAATTACTAATGGCTGTAATTAAAATGGTAACAGGAATTAAAAACTCAATCCATCGTGCTGAAAAATGCACTACATTCAAAACACTTAAAGCAAGGGTAATAGAATGGCCAATGGTAAATGCGGTTACTAAAATTAAAATTTTTTTCCAATCTGCAAATTGATATCGGGTGCATAAAGCTGCAATAAACAGAATATGATCTAATGCAGTGATATTGGCAATATGTTCACGCCCTAATGTAAAATACAAATTAAAATCGCTCATGGCGTTCAATATAATACCGACATTTGTAATCACCAAAAAATTAAGATAAATGGTTGCTTTACTGTATAAATGGATATGGATTACCTGCATTACCGCCATGCACCCGTTTTATGTTTCGGTTATTGATTTGCATCACAATGCAAAAGAAAAAATGGTGGAAGTAAGTATTAGAATTTTTACAGATGATCTGGAACAGGTTTTAAAAAAACATTTTAATAAAAATGTAGACCTTACGCATCCTGCAAATAAAGCAGAAGTAAATAATATGATTCAACAATACATTACGCAGAAAATGAATGTTAAAATCAATAACGCATCTGTTCATTTAAAATATGTTGGGTACGAAATTCAAAAAGAAAGTGTGTGGAGTTACTTTGAGATAGAAAATATTCCATCCATCAAAAAAATGGATATAACATCAACGCTATTGTATGATTACCAGCCAACACAAGTAAATATTTTTCATGTAAACTGCAATGGTGAAGATAAAAGTTACAAGTTAGATAACCCGCAAAACGCTGTAAGCTTTACTTTTTAACCGTTTTTTTGAGGGGTGGTATTAAATCCACAATGGCATAGTGCTGCAATTCTTCCGGCCTGGTTTCCGGATTAAGAAAGTCAAAACTCAATTGTGTTACATGAAAATTATCGCCCCGGTGCAACACTTTGGCATAGGGAAATTTCTTTTCAATTATAGCAACACTATCAGCATTGGTTACAGCAACTTCGCCTTCTTTTAATCCATTTATGGTGGTGTCAGGAAAAATATATTGTCCATAAAAATAAAATGGATAGCCAGGATGTATGCCTGCAACAATCACCTTCGACTTGTCAATATGTTTGGCGTTGATAAACCCGGCTGCAGTATTGCCCATTTGGTATTGCAATAAAGCAGGATAGAATGCAGTATTTAAAAACACATTGATGCCGATAATGGTAAAGAATGCAATAACAGGTAACCGGTGAAAATGTAATTTTTTAGAATAAAAAAGCGAGTACATTAATAATAAACATAATGCAGATAATGTTGCTACAAATTTGGGTATATCTGAAAAAGGAAATGCCATTAATACAATTAATGCCAGCCAAAGCACAGTAAAAATAAGAAGGTGTAATAAAACCAGGATTCGCCGTAAATGCCTCCATTTATGTTCAAAAAACAAAGCATATAAAAACTTTGCAGTTACAATTGCTGCGAAAGGGAATGCTACAAAAATATAGTGTGGCAATTGTGCCTGGCTTCTGGCTAACACGCAATAGGTAATAATGAAGCCTCCGGTGGTAATCCACTCCTGCTGTTCAGTAAGTTTACCTTTTTGCTTTATAACTGTTTTTATTTCTAAAAACAATCCAACCAGAAAAAAAATAATCCATGGCGAAAAGCTCCACAACATATTTTGCAGTAAAAAGGTAAACTGATTCATTTCTCGGTTGGCATTCTCGCCGGTATAACGGCCAAAACTTTGCGTCCAGTAATAAAACCTCAATCCTGATGTGATATAATTTCCGCCTACCATTTTACCGGGATGCATATCAAACTGTTGGTACAATCCTATACTCATTGGCAATAATAGTATTGCTATTATTAGCAGGCCCGGAATGTATTCCCAACGATAGAACTGCTTCCATTCCCTACGTAAAATAAAATGGGGCAGAAATGCAAAAACCGGTACAAATAATGCTATAGGCCCTTTTGTAAGCATACCACCAGCAATAGCTATAAAGCCCAACACAAAATGAATATACTTTTTGTTTGTATACCATTCTGCCAATTGCCAGATACTGAAAATAACCCAACCCATTAACATGGTATCGGCTCTTACATCATGATTCATGAGGAAGAGTGCCTGACTGGCTGCCAGCACCATAGCACTCAGCATGGCTGTTTCTTTCTTATAATAAAGCAATGCCAACCGGTAAGTAGCATAAATAGCTACAATAGAAAATAAAACAGATGGCAAGCGATAAGCCCAATCATGAACACCGAAAATATACATACTTAATCCGGATAGCCAGAAAAGCATGGGTGGTTTATCTAAATAATCGTGGCCTAAATCATATACTTGCAGATAGCTTTTGCGGACAAACATTTCTCTGGAAATGGATGCATACTGCGCCGCATCAATATCCATTAGCGGAATTAAAAACATTCCCAATATATAAGTAAATATGCATAAACCTATTACAAATAATACAACATTTTTTTTCAACATACCTGCTGCCTTAATCCACCATTACAAATAAATCATTTGGTTGCAAAATACAGTTAAATAGTTACAGAAATATCAAAATAAAACACAAATATTACTGTATTGCTCCATTTTATTTGCGTAAAAATGGCAAGCATTATGCTGTAATGCTTGGGTTACTGATTTTTTTTGCAATGATAATTATACTGGGCAATTGCTTCAGGTGAAATGGCTCCAGTGCATAATTCCCAAAAACTTCCTAAATTTGCAAATGTTGGTAGGCCATTATTTCAGTAAAATCAACCAATGTAAACTTTGCAACTTTTTCGGTAAATAAATGCTTTAAGGTAGTATTGCCTTTTTCAGCTACCTGAATTTGTTTATAAAAATGTTCCGGACCCTACCAACGTGTAATATAAAAAACGAGATGATTGATTTCAATTTGCTCTGTTTTTTTTAAATAACTTTCTACATACTGAACATTCATATAATCTAAAAAAAAAAACACCATTCGGTTTTAGGCATTGAGCAATGGTACGGATAGCATTATTATGTTCTCTCAACGTTCTAAAAAAACCAAAACTGGTAAAAAAATTAAATGCAAAATCAAAATAATTTACATAAAAGGGCAGTCGCATATCATGCACAAAAAAATGTAACCTGTCATTTTCAAATTGCTTAGCTTCTACTATATTTTCTGGTGCCAAATCAATGCCGGTTACATCAAATCCTTTTTCGGCAAATATTTTACTATGACGCCCTTTTCCGCAGGCAACATCTAAAATAGTAGATGAAATAGCCGGTTTTAAATACTGCAGCAAATGAATAATCCATTCATTGGCCTCATCTTCATTTCTGTTTTGATATAATAAATGATAATATGGTGAATTAAACCAGTCTTTATACCAATTTCTTAAAGGCATCCACTAATTGCTATTAGTGAAGTTGCAAAATTACAAATAGAAAGTTGGTAATGATGTAAAACAAATGTTTGTAAACAATAAGGCCACTATAATTAAATTAATGAAAAAAATATGAATCAATTACTTAAATTTGCATTCCCCCTGCAGAGAAAATAAGCGAATAAAATATGGCATTAATCAAAAGTATTTCAGGCATTCGTGGCACCATCGGTGGCAAATCGGAAGATAATCTTAGCCCTTTAGATGTTGTAAAATATACTGCAGCATTTGGTACATGGCTATTGCAACAAAATCATTCAAATAAAAAAGTAGTAATTGGCCGCGATGGAAGAATTAGCGGTGCAATGGTTCAGGAATTGGCTATGGCTACACTCATGGCATTGGGTATAGATGTTGTAGATGCAGGTTTAAGCACTACCCCTACCATTGAAATGGCGATTCAGTTTGAAAACGCAGCCGGTGGAATGATCATCAGTGCCAGCCACAATCCCAAAGAGTGGAATGCTTTAAAACTATTCAATCATCAAGGTGAATTTATTTCGGCAAGTGATGGCGCTATTGTTTTATCCATTGCAGAAAAAAATGAATTTGTATTTGCACAGGTAGATAAATTAGGTAATAAAACCATTCATACAAACTTTATAGCACAGCATATACAAGCAATTATAGATTATCCGTTGGTAGATGTGGCTTCGATTAAGAAGAGAAAATTTAAAGTAGTGGTTGATGCCATTAACAGCACCGGTGCTATTGCAGTACCTGCTTTATTACAGGCTTTGGGTATTAAAGAGACCGACATTATTATATTGAATGAAACAGTAAATGGAAAATTTGCACATAATCCCGAGCCATTACCACAACATTTGCAGGAATTATGTAATGCAATAAACAAACACAAGGCTGATATTGGTATAGCAGTAGATCCTGATGTAGACAGGCTTTCATTTGTATGTGAAGATGGCAGTTTATTTGGCGAAGAATATACATTGGTAGCCATTGCAGATTATGTATTAAAGAACAGGAAAGGCAATACCGTTAGCAACATGTCGAGCACCAAAGCATTGAAAGATGTTACATTAAAACATGGTGGCATGTACTACCCTTCTGCTGTTGGCGAGGTAAATGTAGTTACAAAAATGAAAGCAGTAAATGCCGTAATTGGGGGTGAAGGCAATGGCGGCGTAATAGTGCCCGATTTGCATTATGGCCGCGATGCTTTAATTGGCATTGCTTTATTTTTAACTTATTTGGCTAAAGAAAAGAAAAGTGTAAAACAACTACGCAATATTTATCCCAACTATTTTATCAGTAAAAATAAAATTGAGCTTGAACAAGGATTTGATATTAAAAAAATATTTGAGCAGATTACAAAGAAATATAAAAAATATTCCATCAATACAGAAGATGGTTTAAAAATCGAATTTGAAAATGACTGGGTGCACCTTAGAACCAGCAATACAGAACCCATTATTCGTATTTATGCGGAAAGCAACTTTGAAACTACTGCCGATAATATTGCCAAAAGAATGATGCAGGACATCCGTGAAGTAATGTAATACAACTTCAAATGCTTGTAAAAGCTCTTATTAACACTGTGATAAGAGGTTTTTTTGTAAGAAACTGTACAGTATATACCTTTACTGTTTAACTGAATAACGATTACCCGATGAGTAAAAGAATTTATTTCGATAATGCAGCCACTACCCCTATCGATCCCGAGGTTTTAGCGGCAATGATGCCTTATTTAACTGAACATTTTGGAAATCCCTCTTCAATATATAGCTATGGCAGAGAAACACGCATGGCAATAGAAAATGCCCGAAAATTGGTAGCAAAAATTTTAAATGCCCATCCTGCAGAAATATTTTTTACAAGCGGAGGTACTGAAAGCAGCAACACTGCTATTAATGCCGCAGTATACGATTTAGGATGTACACATATTATTACATCGCCTATTGAACACCATGCTACTTTGCATACTGTTGAAAAATTACACCATCAACATAAAATAAAACTGAGTTATGTAAATATTCTGGAAAACGGCCATGTTGATTTGCAGCACTTAGAGCAAATTTTAACCAGTTCAACCGAAAAATGTTTAGTTACGCTGATGCATGCCAACAATGAAATTGGAAATATCACCAATATTGCATGGATAGGAAATATTTGCAAAAAATACAATGCAATATTTCATAGTGATACCGTGCAAACCGTTGGTCATTTTCCATTTAATTTAAGAGAATTACCCGTTCATTTTATTACCGGCGCGGCTCATAAATTTCATGGGCCCAAAGGGGTTGGTTTACTTTACATTAATGAAAATATAAAAATAAACCCCTTTATACAAGGTGGTGCACAAGAAAGAAATATGCGTGCAGGAACTGAAAATGTGTATGGTATTGTAGGGTTTGCAAAAGCATTGGAAATTGCTACGGAAAATTATCCAACCCAAAGTAAATACATCAGAGGGCTAAAGCAGTATATGATGCAGCAGCTACAACAGCATATCAAGGGCATCAGTTTTAATGGTGATACTTCTGATGAAAGTCTGTACACCGTTTTAAATGTAAGCTTTCCGAAAACTGAAAAAAGTGAGATGCTGTTATTTAATTTAGATATTCATCACATCTGTGCCAGCGGTGGCAGCGCCTGCACCAGCGGTGCCGATCAGGGAAGCCATGTTATCAGGGTATTTAATAATAATCCAAATAAAGTCGCCGTTCGGTTTTCTTTTAGCCGGCACAACTCAAAAGAAGAGATTGATGAAGTGATTCAACAATTACAACAATTTATATAACAGGAACGAAATCATTATTAAGAAACCGGCTTCCCATTTTAGAAGCCGGTTTCTTAATGATATAATGTGCAGATGTTGTGGTATTTACTTCAACTATTATTGCATCTTAATAGCCAGTTTTTTTCTTAATAAAGCATGATAAATTATTAATAGCATTGGTACAAATAATAATGTAGCCATTAATGAATTTTTATAAAAAGGCAACCCATCTACCATACAAAGCCATAAACCGGAAGCGTTCATTGGGTGGTTATATCCGCCGTGTGTAGCCCAAACCGTAAAATTAGAAAGCAAAAAGTAAACTGTAGGACCGGCTAATGCCCCAAACACCAAGGTTGTATAATTTTTACCTTTTAATAGCCACCCTGCTAGTACTAATACACTTAAAAACAAATAATTTAGCAATTGATAACTATAAAAACCTGGAAAAGGAAACTGTCCGGTTACATACAAAAGCTGAATCATGATATCACTGCCCAATAAAGCGAATAATGGAAAAATAAAAGTGAAATGCTTTTGATGCACCATCATACCAGATACAAGGGCAACCGCCATAATCGGCGAAAAACCACTCCATTGTATACTATTGGCAAAAATAATTTTGCAGAAAACTGTTAACAGTAAAACAATTCCTGCATAAATCATATTCTTTTTTGAAAATTGCATATTGCTGATTTAAAGGTTCATATAAAATAGCATAAAAAACAGGCAATCAGCTCCAGCATACACACAGTTGATAATTTTGCCCATTCAATAAAAACAAAAATAAGCAATTTGAAGGTTTTATACGCTTTTTAACTATAAAATTGATACTCTTAAATAGGAACAAATGCTTTAAACAACAATACCCTGCCACTACTGGATATAGAATATTCTGTATTGGGAATTATGAAACAGGCTTCGCCCTGTTTAATTACTTTATTTTTTCCATTGGTGCTGCTGATAATAAAACCACCTTCTACCGCAATAATAATTTCGGGAGAGGCTGCATAAGCTGTGTATTGATTGGCTCCTTCCCATTCTATTTTATGAATGCCAAAATCAGGCACCGGGCATGGATAATTGAATTCAAGTACGTTTCTTTCAATTTGCTTTCCAGTTAAAATTTCCGGTATAACGGGTTGAAAAATGGTATGTTTCAATAATTCCGGCACATCTATATGTTTAGGTGTTAAACCCGCCCGCAAAACATTATCGCTATTGGCCATTAGTTCTACATTTTGCCCCTCTAAATAAGCATGTGGAATACCAGCTTTTTGGAATATTCCCTCCCCTTTTTTTAATTGTACGATATTAAAAAAGTAAATAGAAAAAATGCCACGGTCAATATTTTCAATTGCTTCTTTTCCTTCATATAACTTAGCTACCCACCAACCCGGATCGTTTTTGGTAAGAAGGCCTTCTGCTTTTTTATGCAGCTCTTTTCGAATCAATGTATTTAATTTATTATTAATATATTTTTGTTCCATTTCCATCACTAACTGATACAATGCTTTGTAGCCCTGCTTTTTAAACAGGGGCAATAAAACGCTTAACTCAAATGTATTGGCCAAAACAGACTCAATTGCTGCAGCACTTTTAAAGCCATGCAACAACCAAAATGTTTCGCTGAGTGCAACCATCACTTCAGGCTTGTGGTTTTTGTCTTTATAATTCCGATGCGGCGCATGAATGGGAATGCCTGCCTGTTCTTCTGACTCAAATCCTTTGATGGCATTTTCTTTTGTAGGATGCACCTGAATGGAAAGCATTTCTCTTACATCCAAAACTTTCAATAAATAGGGTAACTCGCCAAATTTAGCCTGAATGGCCGGGGTTAACACTCTGTTTGGATCCTGTTGTATGAATTGTAACAAACTAACCGATGCTCCATCATCCAAAATAATTTCTGCAGCGGCACTGGGATGTGCACCCAGCCAATATTCGGCATAGGGTTCACCATTGGTATTTTCAATTCCGAGCAGTTTCGAAATATATGTATAGCCGCCCCAGGCATAATGCTGAATTTTACCTTTTAATTTATAAATATTATCTTGCATTTGTTCGTTTTTTTCTTTGAAAGAAGCAGAAGCCGATTTTACACTTTTGCATCCTAAAATATTTTTCAATTAACGCTGTTTCATCAAATGCTAATCTATGCTTTCCATCTGTTTATAAAAATAATTTTATTCACATGAGCCATCAAAAAGAAATAGGAAATCTTGGAGAAAATTTAGCAATCAGGTATATTCTTGAAAATGGTTTTCAGTTATTGTATCAAAACTGGAGGTATAAATATTGGGAAGTAGATATCATTGCTTTAAAAAATAATACCATTCACTTTATAGAGGTAAAAACCAGGCAACAATCGCCTTTTGGGTTTCCGGAAGATAGTATTCAGCAACCAAAAATGGATGCTCTGAAAAAGGCTGCCTCGGCATTTATGGAACAACATCCACAATGGGAACAGCTTCAGTTCGATGTAATTGCCATTACCCTTCAGCAACAGCAGGTGATTGAAATTTATTGGATAGAAGATGTGTTTTTTTAAGTTCAATTGAAAGTATCACTTTTTTTACATTTAAACTTTGGGGCAATTTTTCTTAAATTTAAGCAATAGATTCACTTTCTTTAAATTTTAAAAAGGAACGATAAGTCTTAAACAAGCAAACATCAGGAGGGCAACTGCTCCATCATTTTTTCAACCATTTTATAAGTAGCCGGACAATAAGCAACATTTTGTTGATGTACGTGAATATATTGTACTACCGGCTTTTTGGCCAAATGCGGGAAACCGGCACAACTTTGTGGGCGTACAGAATATATACTGCACTTATTATCTTTTAAATTTAAAAACTGGCAGGGTTGTTTGTTATTCACCCAGTCTTTGTCTTTTTTATCAAAATGCAACCAATAATCTTTCATTTCTGCAACACTTATATTTAAATAAGCAGCAATTCGCTTCATGTCGGCAGTTGTAAAAGTAGGTGTCATTGTTTTACAACAATTGGCACAGCTAAGGCAATCAATTTCATTCCACACAGCTGTATCTAACATTACCACCAATTTATTTAAAGATGTGGGTGCCTTTTTTTCTATTTTACCTAAATATTTTTTAAAAGCAGATTTATGATAACGAACTTTTTGTTTAAATGAACGGAGATTAACAGGTTGCATAAATGTGAAATAAATTGTTTTAGAAAGTATTAACGGTAAAAATATTGTGGATTGAGCAATTACTGAAATAAATATTACAAGATTGATAGAATTGACCCTGCTTAAAAAAGCACTACTATCGCCACTTTACTGCTTCATCTTCTAAAAATGATATCAAATACTAAACAGCTAAAAATATTGTATTTTTATGGGTTGTAACCTGCAATGATGCAACAATGAAATGTTATGTGGGAAGCATATAAAAAAGGATTTAAAACCTATTTACAATTAGAGCGCTCATTAAGTGAACATTCGGTTGAGGCGTATTTGCGTGATGTTGATAAATTAACTCAATACATTCAATTACAATCAACACCTAAAACCCCGGCCGACATTCAATTAAATGACCTGCAACATTTTTTGGAATGGATTGGCAATTTAGGAATGCTGGCCACATCGCAGGCCAGAATTATTTCAGGCATTAAACAATTTTATAAATACTGCTTAACTGAACAAATTGTAATTACAGATCCTTCCACACTTTTAGAGGCACCTAAAACAAAAAGAAGTTTACCTGATGTACTCAGCTTTGAAGAAATTGAAAGCATTATTGCTCAAATTGACTTAAGTACACCAGAGGGTACCCGCAATAAAGCTATAATAGAAACCATGTATAGTTGCGGATTAAGGGTAAGTGAAGTAATTAATTTAACCATCAGCCATATTTATTTTGATGTTGAATTTATACGTGTTACCGGAAAAGGCAATAAAGAACGCCTTGTGCCCATTGGTGCACCTGCTTTACGGTACATTCAATTATATATGGAAACCATCCGCAAACACCTTCCCATCCAAAAAGGTTTTGAAGATATTTTATTTTTAAACAGAAGAGGCAAGAGCCTAAGTAGAATCATGATTTTTTATATTATAAAAGGTCTGGTTTTAAAAGCAGGAATTCAAAAAAATATTTCACCCCATACTTTCCGCCATTCTTTTGCCACACATTTAATTGAAGGAGGAGCCGATTTAAGGGCCATTCAGGAAATGCTGGGGCATGAAAGCATTACCACAACAGAAATATATACCCACTTAGATCGTAATTTTTTAAGAACCACTTTACAGGCTTTTCATCCTGCCTTTAAAAATTAACAACAAAAGCTGGTATATTCAACAAACGTTTAATAGGTTTGCAGCACATTAAACACTATTATATGAAAAAAACATTGTTTGCAGTCCTTGCTTTACTGACTGTACAATTTGGTTTTAGCCAAATAAAAGTACCCGCAGCAAGCCCTACAGAAACCATTATCCAGGATTTTGGTATGGGCAGATTAGAATTAACGTACTCAAGACCCAATTTAAGAGGTAGAAATGTTTTTAAAGAAAACAGTGAATTAGCACCATTGGGAAAAGTTTGGCGTACAGGTGCCAATGCTTCAACCAAATTAAAAGTAACCGACGAAATTGATTTGGCCGGTAACAAATTGGATTCAGGTACCTACGCCATTTTTACCATCCCGGGTAAAAAAAAATGGACCATTATCATCAATAAAGACTCAAAGAATTGGGGAACGGATTATGCGCAGGCCGATGATATATTCCGGTTTACAGTTCCTGCAGAAAACATGAAAGAAACGATGGAAACTTTTACCATGCAATTTACCAACATACAACCCGAAAGTTGTGAGCTGCATTTAATGTGGGGTAATGTGGCAGTAAAAGTGCCCATTATTACGCATATTGTAAGCCGGCTGAATGCACAGTTTGAGCAGGCGCTGCAAGCAGATAATGTTAACCCCAATCTCTATTTTGCAGCAGCTAATTTTTATTACGATATAGCCAAAGATTACAATAAAGCTTTAACCAACGTTACCAAAGCAACTGAAAATAATCCTAAAGCCTATTATATGTTTTTATTAAAAGCAAAAGTTGAAAAAGCCATTGGCGATAAAGCCAGTGCTAAAGCTGATGCTGAAAAATGCATGCAATTGGCCACCGAAGCCAAAAATGATGATTATGTGCGTGGTGCCAATATGCTGTTGAAATCATTATAATTTAGATTAATGCATTATTAAGTGTTCATTTACCCATAAAAAAGCTGCTGTCACTAATTTGAGAAACAGCAGCTTTTATTTTTTAAGCTATTGGAAAACTTAATGCACTTCTGCCATATCTGGAATAGCATCAACTTTATAAACACCTGCATCTAACTTAGCCTTGGTTTCGCTAAATGCTTGTAAAGTTTCCTGAATATCTGCATCGGTATGCGCAGCAGTAGGTATTAACCTGTAAATGATGTGTCCTTTGGGAATAACAGGATACACCACAATAGAACAGAAAATATGATAGTTTTCACGTAAGTCCATTACCATTGCAGTTGCCTCTTCTACCCCACCTTTCATGTAAACGGGAGTAACTACTGAATCGGTATTCCCAATATCAAAACCTCTTTCTTTTAATCCCTTTTGCAATTGAATGGCATTACTCCACAATTTTGCCTTCATTTCAGGCATATTTCTTAACATTTCCAAACGCTTCAAATTACCAATTACAATAGGCATTGGTACACTTTTGGCAAAAATTTGAGAACGGATATTATAGCGGATATAATCTATAATTGCTTTAGGCCCTGCCATAAAAGCACCAATAGAAGCCATTGATTTGGCAAAAGTTGAAAAATATAAATCAATTGCATCCTGACAACCCTGTTCTTCACCTGCTCCAGCACCGGTTTTACCCAAGGTACCAAAACCGTGGGCATCATCTACCAGCAATCTAAACTCAAATTGTTTTTTAAGTGCAGCAATTTCTTTTAATTTTCCCTGATCGCCGGCCATTCCAAATACACCTTCTGTAATTACTAAAATACCGCCGGCATTTTGCTTTTCAATTAAAGCAGTAGCCCTCACCAATTGCTTCACTAAATCTTCAATATCATTGTGTTTGTAAACATAACGGTGGCCGGTATGTAAACGCAAACCATCTATAATACAGGCATGGCTTTCTGCATCATACACAATTACATCATGCCTGCTGCAAAGCGCATCAATTGCACTCATAATACCCTGATAACCATAATTCATCAGAATGGCATCTTCTTTCTGTTCAAACGCTGCTAATTCTTGCTCTAACTGTTCATGGTAATTGCTGTTACCACTCATCATTCTTGCGCCCATTGGTGCAGCCAATCCAAATTGTTTGGCAGCTTCAGCATCGGTTTTTCTGATTTCAGGATGATTGGCTAAACCTAAGTAATTATTCAGGCTCCAAACAATCATTTCTTTACCACGAAATTGCATTCTATTGCTTATTTCTCCATCTAATTTAGGAAATGCAAAATAACCATGTGCTCTTTCCCGATGCTGGCCAAGAGGGCCATAATGTTTTACTAATCTTTCAAAAATGTCTGCCATGCCTAATTTTTATTTTAAATGAGGAATGCTTCAGGAGGTTGCCAACAAAGCAATATTGATTGATTGGTTGGTAAACAAAAACCCAACATATTTGCTACAACACTGAAATATATTCGGCTGCAAAATTAATAAATTGGTAAGATGAAGGAATAAAAAAGATTTTTTAATTACCATATACACCGATTTATACAATAAATTAATAGCTGCAAAAAATCAGGCAACTTATCTTTAACACCTTAAATATGGAAAAAATGAATAGAAAAAGTTTATTAATTGCTCTGGGATTTATGGTGTTATCCATTCCGCAGTTGCATGCACAGCCAAAGATGAACAATACACAAACGGCAACTATTGCAAGACCAAAATTAATAGTAGGAATTATTGTAGACCAAATGCGGTGGGATTATTTGTACCGCTTTTATAATGTATATGAGCCCAATGGCGGTTTTAAACGATTGTTGCATCAGGGATTTTCCTGTGATAATACTTTAATGCCTTATGTGCCAACGGTTACGGCTGTGGGCCATACTTGTGTGTATACCGGCAGTGTACCTGCTTTAACAGGCATTACAGGCAATAACTGGTTTGATAACAACATCTTAAAAAACGTGTATTGTACTGATGACGCCGGTGTTGCTACAGTTGGCAGTATTACCAAAGCAGCCGGTGAAATGAGCCCACGCAATTTATGGGTTACTACCATAACCGATGAATTACGCCTCGCTTCTAATTTTAAAAGTAAAACAATTGGTATTTCCATTAAAGACAGAGGAGCTATTTTGCCTGCAGGACATGCCGCCAATGCAGCCTACTGGTACGATTACCAAACCGGCAATTTTATAACCAGTACCTATTACATGAATCAATTACCTGAATGGTTAACTAATTTTAATAATAAAAAATGGGTAGATACTTATTATGAAAAAAGATGGTCGCCCATTTTACCGCAATCAACCTATCAGCAACTGTGTGATGTTGATGAAAACAATTATGAAGGCAAGCCTTTTGGAAAAGATGAGAAAGGATTGCCGTATGATTTGTCAAAATTCAAAGGAAAAGATTACAGTAAAATTGCCAGTACACCTTATGCCAATGATTTGTTAGAAAACTTAGCCGAAACCACCATTGCCAACGAGCAAATGGGGAAAGGCAACGAAACAGATTTTTTGGCAGTAAGTTTTTCAAGCACCGATTATATTGGCCATGCATTTGGACCCAATAGCTGGGAATTATTAGATACCTACGCCCGTTTAGATAAAACATTGGGTAAATTATTGGATTATTTAGATAAAACCGTTGGTAAAAATCAATACACTCTGTTTTTAACTGCCGACCATGCCGGTGCACAAATTCCTGAATTTTTAACCAAACACAATATTCCCGGCGGCAGGGCTGATGATCGTGATTTAATGAAAGAATTGAATCAACATTTAGCAGCACAATTTCACCAACCCAATTTAATTCATGCTATTTGGGAATTTGATATTTATTTAAATCATGGTTTAATAGATTCACTGCAACTGAATCAGGCTGCTATTGAAAAAAATATTGCACAATATTTACAAACAGATAACCGAGTGTTAACTGTTGTAAACAAAACCACTGCTGCAACTGCTTCTTTACCTGTCAGTATCAGAGAAATGATTGTAAATGGATATACACCCAAAAGAAGTGGCGATTTACAGATAGTGATGAAATCCGGCGTTATGGATGCCGGAAAAACCGGTATGAGCCATGGCGTTTCTTATACTTATGATACCCATATTCCTTTGTTATGGTTTGGATGGGGCATACAGAAAGGCCATACCAACAAAACTACTTACATGACCGATATTGCCGCAACTTTAGCTGCATTATTAAAAGTTCAAATGCCCAGCGGTTGCATTGGAAAACCCATTACAGAAGCCTATCAATAAAATTTCAACTTGCTGATAAAAAAGCAGTGCTCCTAATGGAACACTGCTTTTTTAGTTTTATCAATGCGATAAGCATAAGCTATGCAAATTATTTTGCCAGCTTAGCCTGAAGGTTTTGATTCAAAGCTTCTAAAAATTCTTCTGTATATAAATAATGCTCACCGTGATTTACTTTATTGCCATAAATGCAAACAGCCAAATCTTTCGTCATTTTTCCACTCTCAACAGTTTCAACACAAACGGTTTCCAAAGCATGGCAGAAATGAATCAATGCCTCATTATTATCCAACTTACCGCGAAATTCCAGGCCTCTTGTCCAGGCAAAAATAGAAGCAATGGGATTGGTAGAAGTTGGATTCCCTTTTTGATATTCACGATAGTGGCGGGTAACCGTACCATGTGCAGCTTCTGCTTCCATTACAGTACCATCCGGTGTAATTAAAGTAGAGGTCATTAAGCCCAATGAACCAAAACCCTGGGCAACGGTATCGCTTTGTACATCGCCATCATAATTTTTACAAGCCCAAACAAAGTTGCCATTCCATTTTAAAGCAGAAGCCACCATATCATCAATTAAGCGATGTTCGTAAGTAATGCCGGCTGCATCATATTTGGCTTTAAATTCATTTTGATAAATTTCTTCAAAAATATCTTTGAAACGGCCATCGTATTTTTTCAGGATGGTGTTTTTAGTAGATAGATAAAGGGGCCATTTTTTGCTCAATGCCTGATTAAAGCAGGCACGTGCAAAACCTTTAATGCTTTCATCGGTATTATACATAGCCAGAGCAACACCATCTCCTTTAAAATTATATACTTCAAATTCCTGAACAGAACCATCATCACCTTCAAACTTAATGGTTAGTTTTCCTTTCCCTTTGGTTACAAAATCGGTAGCGCGGTATTGATCGCCAAAAGCATGGCGGCCAATGCAAATAGGGGCAGTCCAGTTAGGTACCAATCGTGGTACATTTTTGCAAACAATGGGTTCACGAAATACAGTTCCATCTAAAATATTGCGGATGGTACCATTGGGGCTTTTCCACATTTGTTTTAAGTTGAATTCTTTTACACGAGCTTCATCAGGTGTAATAGTAGCGCATTTAATACCAACACCTGCTTTTTTGATGGCATTGGCAGCATCAATGGTTACCTGATCATTGGTGGCATCGCGGTGTTCAATACCCAAATCAAAATATTGAATATCAACATCTATATAAGGCAGAATAAGTTTGTCTTTAATATATTTCCAGATAATTCGTGTCATTTCATCGCCATCCAGTTCTACTACCGGATTTGTTACTTTAATTTTTTGTTCCATATTGCTAATTTAGTTTTTAAAGGGATACAAAAGTAGGGGTTTTGCTATTTTGAATAGAAAAGATGAAAGCATTAGGTAATAAAACCATCAACAGCACATCTGCTATGAAAAAAGTTTACATGTATATATTCAATCTAAACATTCACAACCAAAACGGGAATATGCACATGGTGCCTGACCGATTCAATAGTTTCGCCAAATAAATAATCTTTAATACCCCGGTGTTGATGTGCCCCCATTACCAATAAATTAGCTTTGTTTTTTTCAACGATACGCACAATTTCTTTTTTTCGGTTACGATAACCCAGCTCATATATTGCCTCATAGCCCAATTGTTGTAATTGCATGGCATAATTTTCAAGCCGGTCTTTATCTTTCCGGGTTTCATCATCATCACTTTCTTTTCCTAAAAAAAGAGCCGATACACTTTCCACCACATGTATTAAAATAAAAACAGAAGCTTTATTACCCTGTGCCAAGGCATAAGCAATTAATTTTTCATCTTTAGCAGTAAAATCTAAAGCAATGGCAATTTTATTATTTTCTTCTAAACGCAAAGCATGTAATTGAGGGGTTTCACCATGTAATATAATACTCTTACGCATCTTGCGTTGAATGGCAAGGGGTAAAAATGTGGTCGTTAAAAACAACCACGATAAAAAAACTGCTCCTATACCAACTAGTATTTTCCATATATAATTTCCCGGCTCCTGATATAAAACAGCTACTTCTTCTATCACCATTTTTACATTCAAATAAATTAATATAATAGCTACTAACCATGATAATAATTTAATGGGCAATGAAATGGTAAATTTGCCCATGGTTTCCTTATCGCTTACAAAATGTATGAGCGGAATCATGGCAAACCCTAATTGCACGCTCAGTATTACCTGACTTAAAATAAGTAAGGCGTCTATCCTGTCATCACCATAAATTAAAATCGTAATTACAGCGGGAATAATAGCCAAAAGCCTTGTAATTAATCTGCGTAACCATGGATTAATGCGTAGGCTGATGTAACCCTCCATTACAATTTGCCCGGCATAAGTGCCGGTAATGGTAGAGCTTTGGCCGGCAGCAATTAAGGCAATGGCAAATAACAAAGGGGCTAGTTTAGAACCCAGCAGTGGTTCTAATAAATGATGTGCATCTTCAATTTTTGCTACACCTGTATTACCGGTGGTAAAAAAAACAGAAGCAGCCAAAACCAAAATAGCAGCATTTACAAAAAATGCGGCATTCAACGCAATAGCACTATCAATATTATTGTAACGGATGGCTCTTTTTATACCTTCCTCATCTGTTTTTATTTTACGGGTTTGCACTAATGCTGAATGGAGGTACAGGTTATGCGGCATTACTGTTGCACCTATAATTCCTACGGCAATATATAATGCTTCTTTATTTAGATGATGGGGCACAAAACCATACATTACCTGATTTAAAATAGGATGCGCCAGAATAATTTCAATTAAGAAGGATACGCCAATAATGGCTACTAATGCTATAATAAAGGCTTCTAATTTGCGAATACCAAAATTTTGTAACCAAAGTAATAGCAGCGTATCCAACACTGTTAATGAAACACCCCATATTAAAGGCAATCCGGTCAATAAATTAATACCCAATGCCATACCCAGCACTTCGGCTAAATCGCAGGCAGCAATGGCAATTTCAGCAAGAATATATAAACAAAAATTTACAAATTTAGGATATATTTCTCTGTTGGCCTGGGCCAAATCTCTTCTTCTTACAATTCCTAATCGGGCACTTAAACTTTGCAATAACAAAGCCATTAAATTACTCATTAATAATACCCATATAAGGCTGTAACCAAATTGAGCGCCACCCTGCAAATCGGTAGCCCAGTTTCCGGGATCCATATAACCTACACTCACCAAATAGGCAGGCCCAATATAAGCCAGTATTCTGCGCCAGCCTTTTCTGGGTTGCAGTGTATCTACACTTTCGTGTACTTCGCTTAAAGAATGTTCGTTACGTTGCACCAATCTATCCATAAATATTACTTACAAAAATAATGGTTAATCTTCCTTAAACTATAAAACTTACCACAGAAGTATTACTTTAGTGCCTGAAATAAACGCCATGAAAAGTATTCAACAGCTTATTACGTTTATACTCATCTTCATTTTTTTAGTCGGCTGCCAAACACATCCTGGCGACTTAAGTGGTACAAAACCAGTTAGCAGCAGCGATTTTTTTGCTGCCTTCCCTCCCATTGGGTTGCCCATTACCATTGCCGATACCAACATCAATTCATTTGCCGACACTACTGTAATAGGTATAAAAGCCATGTCTCAGTTTATACCCGATAGTATTTTAAATCATTTCCATCTCAATAAAAAAGCCATTATACATCCCGTAGGAAGTATTCAGAAATTAAAAGAAAAATACATTTTGGCTAACTTCAGCTATAAAAATAATACCATACTTGGGGTATTTGTGTTTAACGAAAAGAATGAATTTCTGGCTGCAAAAAATTTGGTTCAATCAAAACAAAATGATGGTTATGTACACAGTGTATATATTAATAAAGAACCTACTTTTTTAATTAGCCGGGAAAAATACACTGCTGATAAAAAGTTGTTATATACCCGTACAGGCTGGGTGTATAACAACGGAAATGCCTTTATGGTAGCTATGAATGACGGCAATGAAGATGAATTAAAAAACAATACCATCATTAATCCTATTGATACTTTGCCCGAAAAAAATAAACACAGTGGCAATTATGCAAAAAACTCAAAAAATTTTATTGCAATCAGGGATGGTAAAACGCCCAAATTATATCATTTTTTTATTCACTTTGAAAATAAAGACAATTGTAACGGCGAATTAAAGGGAATGATGAAAATGGTGGGTGAAGATAAAGCCGTATATAAAGAAATTGGGGAACCCTGCAGTATAGAATTTACATTTAAAAACAACGAAATTACTTTTAAAGAAAATGGCAAATGCGGCAATAAACGCGGCATACAATGCTATTTTGATGATACCTATCCTAAACAAAAATCACATAAGATCATTAAGAAAAAAAGAACCTGAATTTTTCTATTCATTGGGTAAGGCACTTGTTTCAATCGATTGCGGTTTATAAAATTTAAACTTTTATGTGCTATAATTGAATAGTTTCACTTTTTAGGTCTAATTAATGTGTAAAAAATACATTTTAAATAAAACCCTTTATATTGCAAGCCCAATTCAAATAACCAATCAAGAAAAAGTAATTTATGAACTTCCGAAGTTATCATGTGCCATATGTTGTAAGCGAACAATACAATAAAAGAGCAGCCTATTTTTCAATGGAATTTGCGATTCATCAGCCACTTAAAATATATAGTGGCGGCTTAGGATTTTTAGCAGGTTCGCACTTGCGAAGTGCTTATGAATTAAGACAGAATATGGTAGGTATTGGAATTTTGTGGAAATATGGCTATTACGACCAAACCAGAAATCAGGATCAAACCCTGCAACCCACCTGGATGGAAAAAATATATTCATTTTTAGAAGATACGGGCATTAAATTTCAAATTATTATACATGATCATCCGGTATGGGTAAAGGCCATGTATTTAAATCCTGAAACTTTTAAATCAGCACCTCTGTTTTTATTAACTACCGACTTGCCGGAAAATGATTATGTATCGCAAACCATTTCACACCGGTTGTACGATGCCAATGTATCTACCAAAATTGCCCAATTTATGCTACTGGGTATAGGCGGGGCCAAATTAATGGATGAACTTGGATTTAATCCGGATGTATATCATTTAAATGAAGCACATGGTGTATCGGCTGCTTTTTATTTAATGAATAAATTTAAAAGTGCTGAAAAAGTAAAAGAACATCTGGTATTTACTACCCATACACCAGAGGAAGCAGGCAATGAAAAACACGATATTTATCTCTGTCAGAAAATGAGTTATTTCTGTGGTATTAGTATTGATGAAGTAAGACGTTTAACCGGTATTACAGATGATTTATTCAACCATTCATTAGCCGCCCTGCGTTTTGCACGTAAAGCCAATGGCGTTAGCCGGCTGCACGGTGAAGTAAGCAGAAAAATGTGGAGTCATTACATCGGCATTTGTGAGATTATTCACATTACCAATGCACAAAACTGGCGTTACTGGGCAGATAAACAGTTGTACAAAGCCATGGAAGAGGGCAATGACCTTGCTTTTGATGACAGAAAAAACTATTTGAAGAAAAGAGCATTTGAAATTGTAGCTGACCAGACCGGTAAATTATTTGACCCTAATGTATTAACCATTGTTTGGGCCAGAAGATTTGCAGGGTATAAACGTGCCGACTTTCTTACACAGGATTTAGAAAGATTTGAAAAACTGATCAATAGCTTTGACCAGCCGGTACAAATTATTTGGGCCGGGAAACCTTATCCGGTTGATTACCCTGCCATCAGCCAATTTAATAATTTGGTGCATTTAAGTAAAAATTATAAAAATGTAGCAGTATTAATTGGATATGAACTTACATTAAGCAAAAGGTTAAAACAGGCGGCAGATGTTTGGTTAAACAACCCCCGTGTGCCCAGAGAAGCATCCGGCACCAGTGGCATGACGGCAGCTATGAATGGAGCAGTTAATTTTTCAACAGATGATGGCTGGATTCCGGAATTTGTAAATCATGGCAATAATGGTTTTGTAGTGCCCAAGGCAGATTATGAAAACTTAAGTGTACACGATCAGGACAATTATGACCTGAATAAGATGTATGAAATTTTAGAACAACAAATTGTGCCACTATATTATAAAAATTTTGAAACCTGGCGCCAAATTATGAAAAATGGAATGCGTGATGTGCGTTTTCAATTTGACAGCAATAGAATGGCACATGAGTATTACGAGTTAATGTACAAATAATTTATATTTATAATAAAAATAAAAATCTGCTGTTCTTATCAATACAGCAGGTTTTTTTTGGATGGATGGAACCAGCGGTTTTGTTTTAAACCCACAAGCACTAACAGTTCATCGCTTCTGTAATAAATAACCAAAAAAGCCCCTTACAAATAAAGTAAAGGGCTTTTTTAAAAATGATGATTAAGACCAAAACCAATTAGTAATACCTGAGTTTTAATTCTACCCTCCTGTTCATGGCTCTGCCTTTGGCAGTTTTATTATCAGCAACAGGTTTTTTAGAACCATAACCGGTTGCATGCAACCGATCGGCACTAATACCACCTTTATCAACAAAGTATTGCATTACCGCATTGGCACGTTTATCACTTAAAGCCTGGTTTACAGCTTCACTACCTACGTTATCTGTATAACCTTCAATATCTAATTTTAAATTAGGATCATCTTGTAAAATTTTTAATAATTCACTTAATGGCTTGTAAGAATTAGCAATTAATTGTGAACTACCTGTTGAGAAAAAGATGTTTTTGGCAATGCTATTCACTCTCACAATTACCTCTTCTTTTACAACAGGGCAACCAAAGTTTTCTTTTACACCAAAAACATTGGGGCATTTATCTTCTTCATCATTAATGCCATCCCCATCCGAGTCTGGCACCGGGCAACCCTGATAACGTGCAACTCCTGCCACATTCGGGCATTTGTCTTCATCATCATTAATGCCATCCCCATCTGTATCAGGAATGGGGCAACCATTATATTTGGGCAAACCCGGAACGGTAGGGCATTTATCATTGTCATCATTAACGCCATCACCATCTGTATCAGGCACAGGACATCCATTGTATTTTGCAACACCGGGTACTGTGGGGCATTGGTCTTTATCATCAGTAATACCATCACCATCAGTATCTTTTGGTACTTCCTTTACAGGTGGTGGTGGTGCAGCCAATTTTACCTGTTTTTTGCCGGGAGCAATGGGTGAGGCAAAACCTAAACTATATTGAAAATTATAGTTGGTTAAATCAGATATTCCTAAATGATAGGAATATTGCAGATTAATAAAATTGCCTTCGCCCAAATTAAATTGCAAACCTGTTCCAACTGGAATATAGGCTCCAAAATAAGTTCCTGCATACATGGATGCACCAATTCCGGCAGATAAATAAGGCACCATAAAATACTTATCTGTTAATAATTTTAAATTTACACTGGCATCGGCTTCCAATAAAAATTTATCCTGAAATGGTACTTGTACGCCACTCTTGTATAGGAATGGATATTTTAAGAATGAACCTCCAATGCCCGCCATAAAATCTAAATGATCTGTTAAACCTTGAAAATACTGCACATTTAACCCCGGCGACATATCCTTCATTTTTGTCCATTGGCGATTCTCAAAAACAGTAGTAATTGAGCTGCTGCCAATTAAATCGGGGGTTTTAAAATCCTTGAGAAAGAAATTGATACTCAAAGAAGGCCTTTTTATCAGCTGTGTTGCTTCCTGGCCAAATACAGAAAGCATACTGCCAATACTGATTAAAAGTAGTAGGGTTTTCTTCATAATGTTAATTTTATTGTAGCAAAAATAAAGGGGTTATTCAGTTTTAATAAAATTATTGCAATTTTAATATTCAGTTAATGTTAACATCCTCATTCCAACGTGTCTTTATTTACCTCTTCTACCCTTACTTTCACCAGCCCACGCTTCATAAATTGCAGTTTTCGGGCAGCAATTCTGCTTAAATCAATCACCCTCCCTTTTTTGGCCATGTGCTTGCTCATTCTGTCATTAATCCGCACAATCACCGATTTATCATTTCGCAGGTTAGTTACCCTTACCCAGGTATTCAATTTAAAACTGTTGCTGGCTGCTGTCATATTTTTATTATCAAAACGCTCTCCGGTTGCGGTTTTGGTACCTGTTAAATTTAAACTGTAAAAACTGGCAATACCAGTTACCGTTTTGGGCTTTTTTACAGCAATGGAATCCATGCTATCCTGGCACTTTCCAATTACAGCAATGCTTAAAAAAAACAAAAAGTTAAGCAAAAAAATCTTCATTTGCTATTATTTAATTTAAAAAACTACCGCTGATTTATTATTATATATGAACATATCGGCCAGCGGTTACCTACTTTCATCCAATATGGAGTTAAGTATTGATTAACAAGATCTTATATACCATTATAAGCATCTTGCAATAAATAATTTCTATATACTGTATATTAGTGTTTATAAAAAAGTTGTTATTGCAACAAGTCAACTGAAAATGTGACATTTTAGCAGGATGATACCTGAAATTATTACAAACTATACTCCAAAGCCTATTATTTGTAAACTACATATACATATAGGATACCGGTTATATTGTATCTGCCTTTGGACAATATTAGGCTGTGCTTTTCATCCAAGTACTGTGCCAAAAAATGAAAATACAGCATTCATACCAGAAAATCTACACAATTTTAAACATTTTGATGCTGCATTTGATTGTTTGCATATGATAAACCTGAATGAATTTGTACCTAACATTTACATTGACTCGCGTTATGCCGGAAATGATAATTTTATGCATACACCTATGTATCTTTTCCATACGGCTATTGCCTATGCCAGAAAACCAGTAACTGAAGCTTTAAAAGCAGTACACAAGAAGCATTGAATGCAAAAGGATTATCCTTAAAAATTTGGGATGCCTACCGTCATTATGCAGTTACTGTGGCATTTTGGAAAAGGGTGCATGATGAACGATATGTAGCCAATCCTGCTAATGGCAGTGGAAATAACAGAGGTATTGCAGTAGATGTTACTTTGGTTCAATTACATAACGGTATGCCATTAGACATGGGTACTGATTTCGATAATTTTACGGATAATGCGCATGGTAATTTTAGTCAATTTCCATCGCAAATATTGGCGAGTCGAAAACTATTGCAGGATATAATGACAACACACGGGTTCAAGGCTTTGCCTACTAAGTGGTGGCATTTTAGTTGGACCAAATGCAGCAAATTTTCCTGTTCTGAAAATTCCTTTTAAAAAGATGAAAAAAATAGTACAATAATTTGTAGGAATGGAATTACTGAAGAAATTTTTGTGTTTTTTCAATCCTTGTAATATCCATACTACTTCTTATCTGAAGCTGAATATTCTGAATCCATTCGGCGCAGCCACGTTGGTATAAATGCTCATTAATGGCTTGTATTACCTGCATCACCGCATCATATTTTCCTTCAATTACAGTAGCAAAAGGCCCAACTTCATAATCAATACCCGATTGTTGAATAATGGCAATGGCTTCATCTACCCACTCATAGGGATGCTTATCCATTACAATTGGCACAATTTGAATGGAGGCATTTACAATAAATTGATGCATGATTTAAATTTTATATTTCAATAATACTTACAATAGCATTCAAAGAAATAGTTCCATAAACATGCAGAAACTGATCTTGAACAGTTGGAGATGCTTCGTATTTTAACGGAACATTTAATTGAAGGGTATCAATGGTTAATTGGAGTAAATGAGTTACACCGGCATAATACCGTTATAGCACGCCGCCGGCAATTTGCTTATGTGAACAACAATGAAAAACCCTTTAGATTGCAAAGAAGGGGCGGGTATAATAGCCCAATTGCAGTGCAACTGCCCATTGTTGTTTTGTAGTGATATGATAAATTATTGGTGACATTATTCTAAAACACAATTTTCGCCATCAAATCCATTATTTCCAAACACGTTGTATCTCTTGATTCAGCATCATTAAATCGGCCAGCACCATTGCTGTTACAGCTTCTAATACTACCGGCACACGAAGTGCAATACACAAATCGTGACGGCCTTTTACAGAAAAAGGCTCAACAGTATTGGTTTCCCAATTCAATGATTCCTGCTCCTTGGGTGTAGAAGAAGTTGGTTTAACGGCTACCCTGAATATAAGCGGATTATGATTAGTGATACCTCCAACAACGCCTCCTGCATGATTTGTTTTTGTAGTGCCATCAGCAGCAACAATTGCATCATTATGCTCTGAACCTAACATTTTAGCCGCAGCAAAACCGGTTCCAAATTCAATACCGCGTACAGCAGGAATGGCAAAAACAGCATGCGCCAATAACGACTCAACCGAATCGAAAAAAGGTTCACCAAGGCCCATCGGCAATCCTGTTACAAAACACTCTACAATACCGCCTACGGAATCTTTCGCTGCTATTGCTTTTTCTAATCCTGCTTCGATAGATGGAAGGCCGCCTATTTCTGTAACTGCAGCATTTATTGAAATATTTTTTAATATTTTTTTTGCAATTACACCCACTGCTACCAAAGCAACGGTTAAGCGACCACTAAAATGTCCACCACCTCTATAATCTTCAAACCCACCAAATTTTTGATGTGCCACAAAATCGGCATGACCGGGCCTGGGAATGGCACGTTGTTTGGCATAATCATCACTGCGGGTATTATTGTTTTCAAATAAAATAGTTAAAGGTGCACCGGTAGTACAATCGTTAAAAACCCCACTTTTAAAAATGGGTAAATCAGATTCCTGACGCGGTGTAGTACCTTTTTGCGCCCCACCTTTTCGCCTCTCAATATCTTCTAAAAAATCTTCCACCTTCAGTGGTAATCCTGCAGGGATTCCATCAACACAAACACCTACACTTTCGCCATGCGATTCGCCAAATATTTGTACCCTGAAAATTCTGCCAAATGTGTTCAAAGTTTGAAAATTTAATGGTTAATGATGTAAAGATACAACTGCACCCAATGCAGATATATGGTGATAAAAATCGGGATAAGATTTGTTGATGGCTTCAGCAGATTCTATCACTACAGGGCCATTTGTTTTTAAAGCAGCTAAAGCACAAGCCATTGCTATACGATGATCATGCCGGGACGAAACAGTTGCAGCATGCAATTCGGTTCCACCTTCTATCATCATAATATTATCTTGTAATTGAATGCATATTCCCAATTTGGCAAACTCTTCTTGCAAAGTAAGTGCCCGGTTACTTTCTTTATGCGTAAGCCTTTCAGTACCCTCAATAACGGTAGTGCCTTTACAGTAAGCAGCCAGCGCTACCAATGGCGGAAATAAATCCGGACAATCTGTTGCATTAAAATGAAATGCCTGAAGGTTGCTTTTCTGAATGTGAATTTGATTGAGTTCAATAGAAATAAGGCAACCGGTATCTATCAGTGCCTGCAATATAGCTTTATCGGCCTGTGTTGAATGAATATCTAATCCTTTAACAGTAATATTTCCTGCTATTGCACCGGCCACCAATAAAAAAGCCGCCCCACTCCAATCGCCTTCCACTTCATATTCTACAATATTATTTTGTGAAGTAGCATGCCATGCTTTATCAAAATAAAAAGAAGTATACCCGTTATTCTTTGGTGTTTTTAAACCAAAGTGTTCCATTACTTTTAACGTTAAATCAATATAAGGTTTACTTTTTAAATTATTTACGAAAATGCTTACATCTTTAGCATCGGCAGCAGCATATGCCATTAATAAGCCCGTTAAAAACTGCGAGCTGAGGGTACCATCAATTGTAATATTAGCCGGTGTTAATGGGCCTGTGACCTGTATAGGTAACTTGCCCTGATTGGTTTGTACTTTTACATTTAACTGTGGTAATATTTCATCAAAAAAATTCATGGGGCGCTGTAATAAGCTGCCTTCACCGGTAATAGAAATGGCAGTAGTATTGAGAGCTATTAAAGGTGTAAACATTCTGATACCTAACCCACTTTCTCCACAATTCATTTGATGGGTGTTGGCATATATTCCTTTTGAAGCAATAATTAAACGGTTGTTTTCATTTTGAATAGTAGCCCCAAGCTGCTGAATTACCTGCAGTGCCGCTCTGTCATCATTTGAATAGCCAGGGTTCTTTATAATACTAGTACCCGTTCTCACTAATGCTGCAGCACAGGCTCTTTGCATAGAACTTTTAGAAGCAGGTGCCTGAAGAATGCCTTTTATTTCAGAAGGATGAATCGTTGCAATCATTGAATCAAATTAAACTAAATTATTTTATAAAATTTTTCAAGATCTTTCAATGGAATGGGTAAAATAATACCCTTTCCAATTTTTTCAATCAAAATATAGTGAACAAACTCTTGCTGCCGTTTTTTATCCATTTGCAGCATATTCATTACCTTTTTTGTATCAAATACAAAATGAGTAGGCAGACCATATTGGGTTAACAAGGCCGATATACGTTCGGGCTGTTTAAAACCCAATATTTGTTGAGATAAAATGGCTGCATAGTGAATACCAATTGCTACTGCATGACCATGTGAAAGGCCATATTGGTTTTCAATGGCATGACCGAGTGTATGCCCCAGATTGAGTAATTTTCTTTCCCCTTTTTCAAATTCATCGGCTTTTACAACCGACATTTTTAGCTGTACATTTTTTTGTATCAGCTCATTCAATTTTTGTTTGTTTTTCTTGAGTAATGCAGGTGATAATTTTTCTAAATTTCTGAACATGGCTGCATTTTTAATACAGGCATGTTTAATAATTTCTGCAAAACCGTTCTGCCATTCTGCATCAGGAAGAGTTTTTAGAAAATGTGTATCATACAATAAAAATGCAGGTTGACGAATGGTGCCCATTAAATTTTTGTACAATCCAATATCAATCCCATTTTTTCCACCGATAGAGGCATCTACCATTGCCAGTACAGTAGTTGGTACAAAACCAAAAGCCACACCACGCATATAAATGGCTGCAACAAAGCCAGTAATATCGGTAACAACGCCACCCCCTACACCAACCAATGTTGCTGTACGGTCGGCCTGCAACTGAATTAATTGTTCAATAATGTATTGAACTGTTGCTATGTTTTTGTGCGCCTCACCTGCAGGTATAACAATGGTTTTCCAACCTTTAAAATAGGTTGTATGTAATGGAAAGATATTGGTGTCGGTAATAATAAAAGTGTTTGCCGGCTTCAGCATTTGCTTCAATTGCCGGAATGATGCATCAAAATAAAAATCAGTATGTTGCTGATTGAATTGAACAGATTGATGCAGCATATATAATTAGTTTATTAAATGTAAAAAAATAAACAAGATGAGAATGTGTTTATTCATTAAAAATAGAACATATTACGCCAAAGGTGAACAACAAATATGGCTATTATACAAAACAGCCAATAACAATTGACGTTATTGGCTGCCATTAATTTAAGAATTCATGATTTTATTTTGATGGTTAATACTTTCCATGTGTACTGCATCAAAATAACGGGTAATAAATTCTTTGCTGAGGCCTAATTTTTCACCTTTTGCATAAGCTCTTTCTAATATTGCATTCCATCTGTTGGTTTGAAGAATGGTGATATTGTTTTCCTTTTTGTAAAGGCCAATTTTTTCGGCTGCTTTCATACGTTGACCCAGAATTTGCATCAGTTCATCATCCAGATGATTAATTTGTTGACGCAATTTTTCTAATGCTGCATGGTATTCTTCAGATGGTACATCTTCTTTTCTCCAGTTAATATTGCCAATCATTTCTCCCAACCGTTCGGGGGTTATTTGCTGTTTGGCATCACTCCATGCATTATCAGGATCAATATGGCTTTCAATAATTAAACCATCATAATCCAAATCAATAGCAGTTTGCGCAACATCCTGTAAAATATCGCGCCTGCCGGAGATATGAGAAGGATCATTAATCATTAACATGCCGGGATTTCTCCTTTTCATTTCAATAGCCAAATGCCACATGGGTGCATTTCTATATTCTGTATTACCATAAGAACTAAAACCACGATGTATTAATCCAATATTTTGAATACCGGCTTTGGCAATGCGTTCTACTGCCCCTGTCCATAATTCCAAATCGGGATTAATTGGATTTTTAATTAATACCGGAATGTCTATACCGCGCAATGCATCAGCAACTTCCTGTACACTAAAAGGATTAACGGTTGTACGTGCACCAATCCAGAGTATATCTACATCAAAATTAAGCGCATCTTCTACCTGTTTGGCAGTAGCTACTTCCACCGTGGTAAATAATCCGGTAATTTTTTTAGCTTGTAATAACCACGGCAATCCCTTTACGCCAATTCCTTCAAATTGCCCGGGTCGTGTACGGGGCTTCCAAATTCCAGCCCTTAACATATCTACCTTTCCCGTTGCCGCCAAACGGGTTGCGGTTTCTAATACCTGTTGTTCTGTTTCAGCGCTACATGGGCCACTAATGATGAGTGGGCGCTTTTGCCACACATCCATGATGTTTTTTGTTTGTTGGGTTGCCTGCTCCATCTTCATTCAAATTGTAAGTGATGATTAATTGGTTGTTACAGCAAAAAATAGAACAATTGTTGACCGCACTAATCTATTTATTTGCAAAAAATTTAGCGCTCATTGGCTTCATTCATTCTGATTTTGCGGCCGCGATAGTTTTTACCATCAATGGCTTTGATCATTTTAGCAGCAGATTTTTTTTCAATTTCAATCCAGCTGTTCATATCTCTTAAATCAATTCTGCCTAAAACATCTTTTTTCAAATCGCTCATATCTAAAATAAACTGAAGAAAACTGGCTTTATAAAAGCCATCTTTACTTCCCAGATTAATGAATAAGCGAGTGGTATCTGCACCAGACAAATTACTATGCCTGTCTGAAGCACCTCTTCTGCCATTTTCGCCATTACCGGTTACAGCATTGCGCCCTACTGATTCCCTTTTTTCTCGTTTAGCTTCTCTTAAGTTTAAATCTTCTGCGTTTTCATAATATTTAAGGAAACGGTCAAACTCTAATGCTGCAATTCGGGTTAAAACTTCTTCTTTTGTTATGTCGGCAAATTTTTCACGCAGCATGGGTAAATAGGATGCATACCTGTCGTTTGATACATCGGTTTGCAACAATTTATCCATGAAGGCATAAAATTGTTTACGGCAAACATCTTTACCGGTGGGTAATTCTAATTTATGGAAAGTTGTTTGTACCAATTTTTCAATTGAACGTATTTTGTATACTTCCTTTACATGTATTAAACTCATGCAAATACCTGTACTTCCTGCACGGCCGGTTCTACCACTACGGTGGGTATATACTTCAATATCATCAGGCAAATCGTAGTTAATAACATGGGTAATTTCTTTTACATCAATTCCCCTTGCTGCCACATCGGTGGCTACTAATAACTGCAATGCCTTTTCTCTGAATTCGCCCATTACTTTATCTCGTTGTTGCTGCGATAAATCGCCATGCAGTGCATCAATATCATATCCATCACGGGTTAATTTTTCAGAGATAGATTGTGCTTCGGCTTTTGTTCTGGTAAAAATGATACCGTAAATACCGGGATTAAAATCAATTAACCTTTTCAATGCTTCATATTTGTGATGTGCATTCACCACATAATACTGATGGTCAATATTTTTATTAGTGGTATTCACCTTACCCACAGTAATTTCAAAAGGCTCTTTCATGTAGCGTTTACTAACCTTTTTAATTTCGGGAGGCATGGTTGCACTAAACAACCAGGTAGATTCTCTTTTAGGAGTATTTTCCAGAATAAACTCAATATCATCTTTAAAGCCCATATTCAGCATTTCATCGGCTTCATCTAAAACCACATAACTGATTTGTTCCAGATTAATGGCTTTTCTTTCAATTAAATCGATTAAACGGCCGGGTGTTGCAACTACTATGTGCACACCTTTTTTCAGGTCGCGAATTTGCAAGCCAATGGAGGCGCCTCCATATACTGCCACTACCTGAATGTTTTGTTTAAATTTTTTAAACAATTGAATTTCGCTTACAATTTGCAGGCAAAGTTCTCTTGTAGGGCATACAACCAATGCCTGAGGGTATTTCTGATTTTCGTTAATTAACTGAAGTAAGGGCAATCCAAATGCTGCAGTTTTACCGGTTCCGGTTTGTGCCAATCCAATTAAATCTTTTGTTCCACTCAATAAAACCGGAATTGCTTTTTCCTGTATGGCAGTAGGATTCACGAATCCTAATGATTCAGTAGCCTTTACTAAATTTTCTTCTAATCCTAACGCTTCAAATGTTATCATGTATTCTTAAATTTTGTGCAAAGGTAGATTATATTATCTCCTTGCTTTGTTTTGTTTATGTAACCTGCACAATGCGCTATTTCATTTTTAAAGCGTTTTGTGCTTTCCGTTTTTATTGAAGAATGCGTTTTATTTTATTAGCATTCTCCATTAATTCTATTAAATAGGTATAATTTTCTTTTTCCAGACAGGCTTTAAATTTTCTCAATTGTACAATATGCTCATTCAGTACATCCAGCACATTTTCTCTGTTTTGCATAAATATGGGCCCCCACATAGCGGGATTACTTTTAGCCAACCGAACTGTACTTTCAAAACCACCACCGGCCAAATCAAAAATGGCATCTTCTTCTTTTTCTTTTTCCAACACAGTATTTGCCAATGCAAATGAGGTGATGTGTGAGATATGACTTACATAAGCCGCATGCACATCGTGTGCATTGGGAGTCATATACACCAAATGCATTCCTAATGCTTTGTACACCCCTTCCATTTTTTGCACAGCTAAACCATCTGACAATTCTTTTTCACATATAACACAGGACCGGCCTGCAAAAGCATCGTGTACAGCTGCCTCGGGGCCACTGTATTCTGTACCCCACATAGGATGTGTTGCCACCAGTCTGCGCCGCATGGGATGCTCTTGCACTGCTTTACAAAGTGCCATTTTGGTGGAGCCTGCATCGGCAACAATTTGTTGATCATTGATTTGATCTAAAATATCCACAACAACAGGAATGGTAACATCCACCGGGATGGCCACATAAATTAAATCGCTTTTTTGGATTGCCTCTTTTAAAGGAAGTGCCTCATCTATCAATCCTAATTGAAGCGCTTTTTGTTCACTTTCTCTGGTTCGGCTAACGCCAATAATATGTTTGGCCATACCCTTTTCTTTTAAGGCAATGGCAAAAGATCCGCTGATTAATCCAACACCTACTATCGTTACATTGTTAAACATGAGTTCATTTACTTAATTCGATGAATGGCTTCCATTAATTTTTCTTCTGTTGCACAAAGGCTTATCCGTACATATTGATTACCTGCTGTTCCAAAAATACCTCCCGGTGTAATAAAAACACCTGCGTTGTGTAATACCGAATCGCTCATAGCAAAACCATCTTGTATAGTATTTGGAACTGAAGCCCAAACAAATAGCCCTACCTGATTGGTTTGATAAATACATTTTAATAAATCCAGTAATTCAAAAACTTTTTCCCGGCGTCTGGCATATACTTTATTCAATTCAATAAACCAGTCTTTACCTAATGAAAGTGCTTTTGCAGCGGCTAATTGTAATGGCAAAAACATGCCACTATCCATATTACTTTTAAAGCGCAATACTTCATCAATTCTTTCTTTCCTGCCACACAGCATTCCCACACGCCACCCGGCCATATTATGGCTTTTGCTTAATGAATTTAATTCTATCACTACATCTTTAGCCCCATTCACCTGTAGCATACTAACCGGATGTTCATTCAAAATAAAACTGTAGGGATTATCGTGAACAATTAAAATTTGATGCCGGTGTGCAAATGCTACCATTTTTTCAAATAAGGCCAAATGCCCGTTCTGACCTGTAGGCATATGCGGATAGTTTACAAACATTAACTTT
Organism: Hydrotalea sp. GW822-HT8A01; assembly: GCF_058798575.1. Classification (NCBI taxonomy): domain Bacteria; kingdom Pseudomonadati; phylum Bacteroidota; class Chitinophagia; order Chitinophagales; family Chitinophagaceae; genus Hydrotalea; species Hydrotalea sp. GW822-HT8A01. Next base: position 2,173,102 of record NZ_CM179506.1, on the reverse strand, counting down.
ACCTTCGACAAGTCTTCTTGCGCCAATGCGTTGAAATCTGGTGCCCAGTTTGTTTGTTCCTTCATTTCATAATTTCTGCAAATACCACCTGCTAACGTAACTGCACTGCTGTAGGTTGGATAACCAGGATTAGGAACCAAAACTTCATCTCCCGGGTTCAGATAGGTCATGCAAATATGCATTAACCCCTCTTTGCTGCCGATTAGTGGTAAAATTTCCGTCTCGGAATCTAAATCAACCTGATACCATACCTTATACCAGTCGGCAATTGCCTTTCGCAATACAAGTGCACCCTTATAAGATTGATAGCCATGCACATTGGGCAATGCAGCATTTTGTTGCAATGCAGTAATTACGTCGGGATGCGGAGGCATATCAGGACTGCCAATACCCAAATTAATAATTTGCTTCCCTTCGCGGTTCAAAGCATCTATTTCTCTGAGTTTACCAGAAAAATAATATTCTCCCACTCCCTGTAGTCTGTCTGCAATGGGTATCATATTAAATATTTCCATTTTTATAAATACCGAAATTTTTAAACATATCGATATGAGGCTTCAAAAGCTTTAATACTTTATTCAATTCGTTTACATTTTCAAATTCCATGTCAGCATAAAAGCTGTACTTAAAATTAGTACCGGCAATAGGCATACTTTGCAGCTTACTTAAATTGATGCCATTATCGGCAATAATGGTGAGCACTTTAGCCAGACTTCCTTTTGTATGATCGGTTGCAAAGTGAACGGTTGCTTTGTTTGCATCGGCAGCCTCGGTTGCATCCTCTGTACGTTCTACTACCAGGAAACGGGTGTAATTATTTTTCTGTGTTTGAATATTGGGGGCAATGATATCCAATTCATACAATTCTGCTGCCAATGAACTGGCAATAGCTGCAATCGCTTTTTTATGTTGTGTACTTAAAATCTGTGCGCTTAATGCAGTATCTTCCGTTTCAACCAATTTCCAGTTATGTTTTTCTAAAAACTCCAAACATTGCTGAATAGCCATGGGATGTGAATGCACTTCTTTAATATCTTCTATCCGAACACCCGGATCAACCATAAGGTGTTGCTTAACCGGCAAATACACTTCTCCAGTAATTTGCAGATTACCTTTCTGCAATAATCCGTAATTGGGTAATATGCTACCCACAATAGAATTTTCAATAGCCATTATACCACCATTACTTTCCTTTTTGGTGCCGGCTATTTTTACCAGATCTTTAAATGTAGCACATGCTATAATTTCTACATTTTTACCGAAGTATTCGATGGCAGCCATGTGATGAAAACTGCCTTCATAACCCTGAATTGCTATTTTTTTTTTCATAAAATAAAAAATCCCGGCTTTAGGCCGGGTGTTATATTGGTTGTTTTAAAATTAAACATTGGCAAATTACACCCGGCTACTATTGAATAAAGTAGTAATAAAAGAAAAAACAGAAACCGGTATTTGCTGTAATTTGTTTCATAATGCCTCAAAAATAAGGCATTCAAAAATCACCACAAAAAAAATTTTAAATATTTTTAAAAACTAACATGCTTTAGTTTTTAATTATTTATAATTTATATACTAATTATATTACATGAGGTACTGATATGAAATGATCTAAAAAAGGGTACAAATTGTTAAAAATATTGACTTTACCGAAAGAAAAAAGCCCTTCCGTGGAAACGGAACGGCCTCTAACGATTGCTTGCCATATGAAAAACTCTTCTATACTTTACTTCGACTGCAAGCCGCCTTTTGAAATAAGTATACTTGCTTATTGCAATTATTTTTTAGCAGCGCTATCTACTTTTGCAGCAGCAGTATCTACTTTTGCAGTAGCAGTATCAACTTTTGCAGTAGCAGTATCTACCTTAACGGCAGTTGTTGAATCAGTTTTTGCTTCATCAGATTTTGCATTGTTGCAGGCTGCCATAACACCGGCTACTGCTAAAACGGCTAATAATTTTTTCATTGTTGTGAGCTTTTTTTGTGAATGAATTTTCTATTAATACCACACTGCAATAAAAGGTAACCCTGCCACAAGATTTTTTTTGAAATAATATTTTAAGTAATTTTTGGGTTACTTTTACCCTCCTTCAAGTATTAAAAGTACATCGCGTGAAAGCTGAGTTTAACGAACAGGAATTACTGAAAGGTTTGGCAAGCAACGATACCAGAGCTATTGAAACCATATATAAAAAAAATTTTAATATGGTACAGTCTTTTATTCTTAATAACAATGGTACTTACGATGATGCCAGAGATATTTTTCAGGAAGCTATGATTGCGCTATATGAAAAAGCAAAAAGCGAATCATTTGTTTTAACCTCTAAAATTAACACGTATGTATATTCCATATGCAGGAGATTATGGCTTAAACGATTACAACAAATGGGCAGATTTGTTCAACAAATTGATGGCTTTGAAGAGACTGTTCAGGTGGAAGATGACCTTGAGATTCATGAAAAACGCAACGCCGAGTTTGCAATAATGGAAAGAGCACTCAATAGTTTAGGTGAACCCTGTAAAAGTTTATTGGAAGGCTATTATTTGAAAAAATTAGATATGCAGGAACTGGCCAAATCGTTTGGGTACACCAATGCAGATAATGCCAAAAACCAGAAGTATAAATGTTTAACCCGATTGAAAAAACTATTCTTTGCACAATATAATATTGGAGAATAAATACAATGGAAGACATTCTTTTAATACAAGCAATTGAGCGTTACTTAGACGGTACCATGTTACCTGCAGAGAAAGCTTATTTTGAGCAGTTGCGAAAAAACACGCCCGAAATTGACCAAATGGTGGTAGAGCATAGCATGTTTTTAGCACAAATGGATGCATTTGCCGATCGCCAGCAATTTAAACAGGCATTGCACCAAAGCCATCAAAAACTGATGGAAAAAGGTGAAATTAATGAAGGCTCGGCTATTCATACCAAAGGCAAAATTGTAATGTTATGGAACAGGTACAAAAAAGTTACAGCCATAGCTGCAAGCGTTGCCGGTGCCATTGCCATTATAACCAGTGCTATGTTTGCTTATTTTAGTCCGGCAGTGAATGTAAGCCAATTGCAACAGTTGAGTAAAGACATTGAGGTAATTAAACGCAACCAACAGGTGCAAGGCTCTTTAATTAACGAAGTAAAAAGTAAATTACCCGAAAATGCCCGTTTAATTAGTGGTGGTACGGGTTTTTTAATTGATACCAAAGGATATCTGGTTACCAATGCACACGTATTAAGAGGCTCAGGCGCTATTGTGGTAAATAATAAGGGACAGGAATTTACCGCCAGTATTGTTAACATAAACCCTGCCGTTGATTTGGCAATTTTAAAGATTAATGACAAAGATTATCAGCCATTAAAATATTTACCTTACAGCATTGCTAAAAAAACCGGCGATTTAGGAGAAGAAATTTTTACGCTGGGCTATCCCCGAAATGAAATTGTTTACACGCAGGGTTATTTAAGTGCAAAAACAGGTTTTGATGGAGATACTTTAAGTACACAAATTCAAATGAATTCTAATCCCGGTAATAGCGGAGGCCCGGTTTTAAACAAAAAAGGTGAAGTAATTGGTATTTTAAGTACACGCCAAACCCATGCCGATGGTATTACTTTTGCTATCAAAAGCAAAAATATTTACAGCTTAGTGAACCACTTAAACAACAATGATTCGGAAAAAAATATCACAAAAATTAAACTCCCCTTAAAATCATATATTGCCAATAACAACAGAGAAGAACAGGTGAAGAAAATGGAAGATTGTGTGTTTTTGGTGAAGGCTTATAATAACTAAGCAAAGTTTTATAACATTAAAAAAGCCACCTCATTAAATCGGGTGGCTTTTTCCTTTTCAAATAAAACCATTATTTCCATAAATATTCAGGATATGCTCCGGTTTGTACCAATGCTTCAATGCTTTTTTTCACTTCCGGCGCATCTTCTTTATAAGTAACCCCAAACCATTGGGCAGATGTAGGCAATACTTTTACCACGCCTAAATTTCTTTTCACAAATTCATCAACCACTAAAGGAATAAAAAATTCTGATTTAATATTTTTGATATGCTTATCGAGAAATTCACCAAACAATTTTTCTGCCAGCGCAATAATGTTGGGATGAAAACCGAAGAAATTCATACTGACAAGGGTATTATCTGGCAAAGTACCATTCCCGTTTTCCTCTTCAAATATAATTTTTCCGGATGTATGATCTCTATAAATTTTTGTTCTTTCCCTGATATTCACCAATTGTTGTGCTTCATTTACAGAACAAACACCGCGGCTTACACTTCCATTGCCACTCAGTGTTTTCGATAATTCATAACCCATAATGGCATAAGTTGTTTCATTGCATTCCTGCTGCAAAAATTTAGCAGCTTTTTCAAAAGCTTCTCTTCCATAAAAATCATCTGCATTGATGATGGCAAATGGTTCAGTTATTTTCCCTTTACAGCATAATAATGCATGGGCTGTACCCCAGGGTTTTACCCTATCAGAAGGAACAGTGTGGCTTCCCACAAAATCATGTATGCGCTGGTACACATAATCTATTTCAATTTTACCATTTAAACGGGGCTCAAATTGTGCTTTAAAGGCATCCGCAAATTCTTCACGAATTATAAAAACTACTTTCGAAAACCCACTTCTAATGGCATCAAAAATAGAATATTCCATAATGGTTTCGCCACCGGGACCAAAAGCTTCTGTTTGTTTCATAGAACCATACCTGCTGGCCATACCTGCTGCTAGAATAACGAGTGTTGGTTGCATAATTGTAAATTTGAATCTTTGCGAAGCTAAAAGATAAGTTTAAAACATCCAATAGTTTTATTACAAACACATGCTGCATGTTTACATTACCTTTTGATAAAATGCCCTATTTGCAAGCTATTCCACTAACTTATGCAGCTGTTAATCAAAACATAACACTCGCTGTTTTGCGATTAGATGTTATTCATCCGGAAGTAAGTGGTAACAAATGGTTTAAATTACAATTTTATTTAAATGAAGCCATTCAGCAAAACAGCAGTCGCATTGCTACTTTTGGGGGTGCATATTCCAATCATATTTTAGCAACAGCTGTAGCCTGTAAAATGGCAGGTATGCCTTGTATTGGCTTTATAAGAGGTGAAGAAAAAATTACCCCTACACTGAAAGCTGCTGCCAATGCCGGTATGGAATTGCATTTTATAAGCAGAACAGATTATCGGAATAAAACCCTGCTACAGCAGCAATTTCGTCAATCCGGTTATTATTGGGTGCAGGAAGGCGGTTATGGTGAACCGGGTGCAGCAGGTGCAGCAACCATACACCGGTTTATTCCTTCGCAAACCACCCATATTACCGGGGCTGTTGGCACAGGTACCATGCTGGCAGGATTGCTAAAGGGTGCAGTACCACACCAAACTATTTTAGGAATTCCCGTTTTAAAAGGCGCCGAAAATATACAGCAGGATATTGCACTATTGGTAAAAGAACCGGAAAAAATGAAACAAATGGTTTGGTTGAATACCTATCATTTTGGGGGCTATGCAAAACATAACAATCAGCTACTGCAACAAATGAATGAATGGTGGCAATTATACCGTTTACCTACCGATAAAGTTTATACAGCAAAACTCATGTGGGCTGTTTTCGATTTAATAGAAAAAAAATATTTTCCTTCAGGAAGTAATATTGTAGCTGTTCATAGTGGCGGTTTACAGGGTAATGCATCCTTGTTACCGCATATTTTGAAATTTTCATAACAGCATCACCATTATATTTGTCTGAATGAAACGTATTTGTTTTCTTGCCGTTGTTTTTCTTGTTTGTGGTCAATTGCCTGCACTTGCACAGCAAAACGATACCTTGCCCAATTTTTCGGTGCATGCGCTCACTAAAAATAAAAATCAAATCAGTTGGATCAACCCATATCCAGATTGCAATCAATTAGTTGTGCAGCGCTCTTATGATAGTTTAAAGTTTTTTACCAGTATTTTTTCGGCCCAATCACCAGAATTGGTGCAAAACGGATTTGTAGACAATCAGTTTACACCGGGAGTTACAGTGTATTATCGTATTTTTTATGTACAGCAGGGAGGTAAATATTTTTTTACTGCTTCCAAATCGGCGGATAATTTAAGAGTTATGGCAGATGCCCAAAAAAATAACCAGATTTTATTACCGGGTCAGCCTTTACAAAATAATGAAACGATTATCATGTTCCGCATCTTTAATAAAGAGCGTGATTCGTTGTTGTATATGCTGGAACCCAAAGATTACAGGCATTTTAAAGATTCTATTACTACAAAAACCAAAGACACATTAAGTATAGTAGCAGAGAATGAAATTATATTAAAAAGGTATATCCCCAAAATGGAGTGGAAGCCATCTGTATTTGTTTTTACCAATAATAAAGGCTATGTAACCATTGCTTTACCCAATACAAAAATACATGATTACAGTGTAAAGTTTTTTAATGACAAGAATGAATTTGTATTTCAGATGAATGGAATAAAAGATCCCTATCTGGTGGTAGATAAATCTAATTTTTTACATGCAGGCTGGTTTTATTTTGAATTGTATGAAGACCACCACCTGAAAGAAAAAAACAAGTTTTATATCGAAAAAGATTTTTAAACTGCCCATTCCACCTCAAACACCTTTGCAAAGTTTTCTTTTACGTGTTGTTTTACCTCATCCATGGGGATAAACATTCCCAACTCTTTTTGCAGCGAAGTAACCTGTTTATTTTGAATACCACAGGGTATAATATTGTTGAAATAATTTAAATCGGTATTGATGTTGAAAGCAAAACCGTGCATGGTAATCCACCTGCTGCATTTAATACCCATGGCACAAATTTTACGTTCAAAACCTTTTTTATCCGGATCAATCCAAACACCGGTTTCGCCCTTACTGCGGCTGCCTTTTATACCATAAATTGCCAATGTTTGAATGATGACTTCTTCCAAACTGCGCAGGTACCAGCCTAAATCGGTTTTAAATTTATCTAAATCAAGAATAGGATAACCAACAATTTGTTGCGGACCATGAAAAGTAATATCACCGCCTCTGTTAATATGAAAAAAATCAATACTTTTTCCCTTCATTTCAGCTTCTGAAATCAAAATATGTTCGCGTTTTCCGCTTTTACCCAATGTATAAACGGGTGTATGTTCAACAAAAAGCAAATAATTTTTGGTTTGTTTCCGGGTAGCCTCATTCGATTTTAAGGCTACATTGGCTGCAAGCAGTTGCTCCTGAAAATCCCATACACTTTTATAATCTTTTAAACCTAAATCTTCAAAATAAACCAACCGCTCCATAACTGTATAAATTAGAATTGAATATAAATTTCAGCAGCACTTTTCAAAGTATTTCTTCAAAGTAATTTGGCAAAGTTACAAAAGCAGGCCGGTGAAAATAATACAGTTTTATGGCCTGCACCTATATTTGCAATAATGAATATGGAATACATTCAAATACCTGCTGAAGAAAACAATGAAAACCTTTATGAACGCAAAGCGTTTTCAATTGATAAAAATCAGGAACCCATTCGTATTGACAAATGGTTACAAATGCGATTGGAAAATGCCACACGCAACAAAATTCAGAAAGGTATTGAAGCAGGTTTCTTAACTGTAAATGGAAAAATTGTAAAGAGCAATTACAGAATTAAACCCGGCGATGAAATTGTATTACTCAGTTTCAATAATCCTGAATATACCGAAGTTAAAGCTGAACCCATTCCTTTAAACATAGTATTTGAAGATGATGCCATTATGGTCATTAATAAAACAGCCAATATGGTGGTGCATCCGGGAATAGGTAATTATACCGGCACATTACTGAATGGTGTAAAATATCATTTACTGCAACAAAACGCTGCTTTAAATGAAGATGAATTGCCGCGTTATGGCCTGGTACATCGTATTGATAAAAATACAACCGGTTTAATTGTGTTGGCTAAAACTGCCGATGCAGCCGCACATTTGGCCAAACAATTTTTTCATCATACCGTTAAACGAAAATATGTGGCATTGGTGTGGGGAAATATAGAAGCAGATGAAGGTACCATTGATGCACATATTGCCCGGCACCAGCAATATAGAAAAATGTTTGCCGCATATCCCGATGGTGAAATTGGCAAGCATGCCATTACGCATTACCGTGTGTTGGAACGATTTAATTATGTAACATTAATTGAATGTGTGTTAGAAACCGGAAGAACCCACCAAATAAGGGTACATATGAAATATTTAGGCCATACCCTGTTTAATGATTTTGAATATGGTGGCGATAAAATTTTAAAGGGAACCATTTACACCCGTTACAAACAATTTGTTGAAAATTGTTTTACTGTTTGTAACAGATGTGCATTACACGCAAAAACGCTGGGCTTTGTGCATCCGGTTACGGGCAAAGAGGTATTATTTGAATCTGATTTACCGACCGATATGACACAGGTAATTGAAAAATGGAGAAACTATATTCAACACAAAAACATAACAGATTGACAGTTTACCGCTTCATCAGAAATTTGTTGAAACAATGCGTACTGCATGCTCCCATTGCACTCACAAAGAATGAACAAATAGATCGTCAAACCCATCGCGTTATAAAAAAAGTTTTACAAAATGAAGGCATTGGTGCAGATGTAGGTGCTCACAAAGGAAAAATTACAGCAATGATGGTAGCGGCATCACCCCGCCAACAACACTATGCTTTTGAGCCCATCCCACAATTGTTTAAACATTTAGAAAAAAAATTTAATGAAAAAGTAAAAGTGTATCCTTATGCATTAAGTAATAGTACAGGCATATCAACGTTTAATCTGGTTACAACCAATATGGCATACAGTAGTATACGAAAAAGGCCTTATGACCGGCCTGAATTAGATGACTACATACCTGTTAACTTAAATACGTTAGATGCAGTTATTCCTTCATCCATCCAAATACAGCTAATTAAAATAGATGTGGAAGGGGCAGAGTTTTTAGTATTAGAAGGAGCTATGCAAACCATACAACGCTGTAAGCCCATAGTTTTGTTTGAATTTGGCAAAACCGGTGCCGGTGTATATGGTATTCCTTCCAGAAAAATGTTTACCTTATTTAACCAAACACTGCGCTATAACATTTTTACTTTAAGCGGATGGCTACAGCAAAAAGAACCACTTACTTATGCCCAATTCAACCATTTTTTCATTCATGAAAAAGTTTATTTCTTTTTAGCGGCACCTCAACCGGATTAATCGCAAAGTTTTACAGGTATTCCTATATTTGTCGCTGAAAAAGTAGAAATCAATTATATGCAAACAGATATCAAAAGTAACTGGACCCTTTTAGAAATTGAAAATATATACCGCTCACCTTTATTGGAATTAATATTCAATGCAGCAACCCTGCATAAAAAATACAATAACACTGCAGAAGTACAGGTTTGTACTTTACTGAGTATTAAAACCGGAGGTTGTACCGAAGATTGTGCCTATTGCCCACAGGCAGCACGTTATAATACCGATGTAAATGTTCAGGCTTTAATGCAAAAAGAAGAAGTACTGGCTTATGCAAAAAAAGCAAAAGATGCAGGCAGTACCCGTTTTTGTATGGGTGCAGCCTGGCGTGAAGTACGCGATAACAGAGATTTTGACCGGGTATTGGAAATGGTAAAAGGCGTAAATGAAATGGGCATGGAAGTTTGCTGTACACTGGGTATGCTGACTGAAGATCAGGCAAAAAAATTAGCAGATGCCGGTTTATATGCCTACAACCATAATTTAGATACCAGTGAGGAACACTATCACGAAATCATTACTACCAGAACATACAACGACAGATTAAATACTTTAGAAAATGTAAGAAAAGCTGGTGTTACGGTTTGTTGCGGCGGTATTATTGGATTAGGCGAAACACATGAAGACAGAATAAAAATGCTACATACACTGGCAACAATGCCCCAACACCCGGAAAGTGTACCCATTAATGCACTCGTACCCATTGCCGGAACCCCTTTGGCACATAATAAAAAAGTAGATGTATGGGATATGGTGAGAATGATTGCCACAGCAAGAATTATTATGCCTGCAACCATGGTACGCCTGAGTGCCGGAAGAACCAGTATGACTATTGCAGAGCAAGCACTATGCTTTCTGGCAGGGGCCAACTCAATTTTTGCCGGAGATAAATTGTTAACCACTCCCAACCCCAGTTTTGAAGAAGACAATGCCATGTTTGAATTACTGGGCTTGGTACCAAGAGAATCTTTTAAAGAAGAAAAACAACATTTGAGTGAAATGGTATAGCGGTTCAACAATTCATTTATTCTAAAGGCCATCACCCTTCCAGTTAAAATTTAAACTAACCTGGTGAAACATGTTTTGCTGATAAAAACCGGTTGCATAACGAATGTGTATTTTTTTAAATAGCACACCTGCACCCATCGTAAATCCATTTAAACCATTGGCCGTAGTATAAGCATTTAAATCGTGGCGGCGTAAAAAATTATAGCCTGCTGTAACTTCTACTTTATGATCAATCAACAATTGTACAGAAGCAACCAAATGGGTTACCAATTGATTTATAAAATTAGCATTATTGCTTGTATTACTATAAGCTGCATTAAAAGCAGTATCATTATACAAGGTATTAAAGGTTTGCAAATGATGCGCAGTTAAGGAAAATTGCAAAGGTGCCTTTTCTAATCTTTTGGTAAAGCCCATTTGCACATCAAAAGGCAATTCTTCTCTTATGCCATTGGTATAAGTTTTTAATTGTGATCCCATATTTTTAACAACCAATCCGGCCTGAAAACCCCGAGCGGAATCATAATAATTTAATCCAATATCTATTGCTATTCCGCTGCTTTTATATTGGGCATACTGGCTATTCATGAATTTAAAAGTACTACCCACCCACCAATTGTTGTGATAAGCATGCGAAAATAGGAGCTGCGCCACATAATCTACAGGTTTGAATGTTCCGAAAACATTGCCGGAAGCATCTGTTTGAGTTAAAATGCCATAATCAAAATAATTAATACCAATGGCTACATTGGTTTTTGATTGATTCAAATACCATGCAGTGGTTAAGCTATAATTTTTAATACCTGCAATAAAATTATTGAAAGCAGTATTGAGTTGCTGTTGCATAGCAGGCCTTAGCAGAGCCGGATTTTGAAAAGCCATACCCACATCATTGCTAATATTGGAAATATTTACCCCTCCCAATGCAGACAATTGGGCTGTATTAGGCTGTGTAACAAAATTATATACAGTATTTCCACCCAATGTTTGGGCAAACAAACCCATACTGCATAATAGCAAAAAAAGAAGGAATTGTAGTTGTTTCATTAGCGCGGTCAAGATACTAAAACTTGTAATTGTTCCGGTAAAAGTTACCATTCAAACTAAATTTTTCCCTTTAAAAAAAGGAATGGGTAAGCTTTGCAGCAATAATTATATTTGTTGCCATGCAAAAATCAGTTTCAGAAACCCCCTTAATACAACAGCATAATGCAATCAAGCAAAAATACCCTGATGCCATTCTGTTATTTCGGGTAGGCGATTTTTATGAAACTTTTGGTGCCGATGCTATTGTTGCATCATCCGTTTTAGGTATTACCCTAACCAAGAGAAATAATGGCGCTGCTGCTGCATCTGAGCTGGCCGGTTTCCCGCACCATGCCTTAGAAACATATTTACACAAATTAGTAAAAGCCGGTTATCGAGTGGCCATTTGCGACCAGTTAGAAGATCCAAAACAGGCCAAAGGCATTGTAAAAAGAGGTGTAACCGAATTGGTTACCCCGGGTATTGCCACCAATGATAAATTACTGGAACATAACAGCAATAATTTTTTAGCTGCCGTTCATTTTACAGAAACTATTACAGGAATTGCTTTTTTAGATATCTCAACCGGTGAGTTTTTTATTGCAGAAGGCAATATAGAATATGCTGATAAATTACTGCAAAGTTTAAAACCGGCAGAGGTAATCTTTCAACGCAACCACCAAAAACAATTCAAAGAATTATTTGGTAACAAGTTTTATACCTACACGCTAGAATCATGGATTTTTGATGAATTGTTTGCCAATGAAAGCTTGCTCAAGCATTTTCAATCGCATTCATTAAAAGGTTTTGGTATTGAGCATTTAAGAGCAGGCATTGTAGCAGCCGGTGCAATTCTGCATTATCTGAAAGAAACAGAACACCCCAACTTACAACATATAACTGCTATAAAACGTATAGAAAAAGATGATTTTTTATGGATGGACCGTTTCACCATACGCAACTTGGAATTATTGGGCAGTGGATATGGTGAAGGAAACGGACTATTACAAATTTTAGACAATACCGTAAGCCCAATGGGCGCCCGTTTATTGCAACGCTGGATGGTTTTTCCACTTAAAAATAAAATTGCGATTCAGGAAAGGTTAGATGCGGTTGCTTATTTAATTAAGGAACCTGAATTACGCAGCAAAACTGCCCATGCCATTAAGCAGTGTGGTGATATTGAACGCTTACTGAGTAAAATTCCCACAAAAAAAATTAATCCCCGCGAAGTATTGCAAATTGCCAAGGGATTACAGCAAACCGCTGCCATAAAAAGCGCATTTGCCAATTGTAACAATATTTATTTACAACGTTTATCTGATGCGTTAAACAATTGCAGCGTAATTACAGAAAAAATTATTAAAGAGCTAAAAGATCCACCCCCGGTTTCTGCACAGAAAGGAGATGTTATACAAGTTGGGGTGGATGCAAACTTAGATGAATTAAGAAAAATTGCTTCAGGAGGTAAATCATACTTACTCAATATCCAACAAAAAGAATCCGAAGCCACCGGAATAACATCATTGAAGATTAGTTTCAACAATGTATTTGGTTATTACCTGGAAGTTACCAACGCTCATAAAAATAAAGTACCCACACACTGGATAAGGAAGCAAACTTTAACCAATGCTGAACGATACATCACGCCTGAGTTAAAAGAATATGAAGAAAAAATAATGGGTGCTGAAGAAAAAATTCTTGCACTAGAGTCCGGTTTATATGATGCACTGTTAACTGCGCTGCAAGATTATATTGCACCCATACAGGTAAATGGCAGTACGTTAGCCATTATGGATTGTTTAATTTGTTTCGCTGAAAATGCATTGAAATTTGAATACAGAAAACCTGAAATACACGATGGGTTAGCATTGCATTTAAAAGAAAGCCGGCATCCGGTCATTGAACGAAATATGCCTTCAGGTGAAGCATATATTGCTAATGATATTTCATTGGATCCTTTAACCCAGCAAATTATTATTTTAACCGGACCAAACATGAGTGGTAAAAGCGCCATATTACGTCAAACTGCCTTAATTACGCTCATGGCTCACATGGGCAGTTTTGTACCTGCTGCAAATGCCTCTATTCCATTAACCGATAAAATTTTTACCCGTGTTGGTGCCAGCGATAATTTAAGTGGAGGTGAATCTACTTTTATGGTAGAAATGAATGAAACAGCCAGCATTATTAACAACCTTTCGGAACGGAGTTTAATTTTATTAGATGAAATAGGAAGAGGCACCTCAACTTATGATGGTATTTCCATTGCATGGAGTATGGTAGAATACTTGCACGATTCGCCATTTACGCCAAAAACATTATTTGCTACCCATTACCACGAATTAAATGCACTGGAAAACCAATTGTTGCGGGTAAAAAATTTTCATATTACTAATAAAGAAACAAGTAATAAAGTTATTTTTCTGCGAAAACTGGCGCCGGGTGGCAGCACACATAGTTTTGGTATTCATGTTGCTAAAATGGCTGGCATGCCGCCTGAATTAATTGAACGGGCCAACCAAATTTTACTGCAATTGGAAGGAAAAGAATTACAACATCAACATAATGATGATGAACCTGATACAACAACACATTTGCCGAAAATAAAATCAGGAAAATTGATAAAAGCGCCACAAGTTCAGTTATCTATTTTTGATGCACATACCGAAACTTTTGAAAACATTCGTAAAATGCTGGCTGCCATTGATATTAACCGACTTACGCCGGTTGAGGCGCTGATGAAGTTGAACGAAATAAAAGATATGCTTCGCTAGTATTTGAAATACAGAGAGACGATCCTATTACTGATACGTCTCTCTGTTTCCTGTTACCCTGATTGTTTTTAAAAGGTTGTATTGGATTTTTGGTTTTTTAAAAGTATTGGATGCTGAATTATATTGGATATTAGATTCTAAAGTATTCCCCCTCCTTCATTTTTATGCACCTGGCATTAATACGGTATCAATTACATGTATTACTCCGTTACTTTGATTTACATCGGCAATAGTAACATAGCTTTTACCTCCTTTGGCATCGGTTAATACTAGTTTTTTACCTTCTATAGTAGCGGTTAATGTACCACCCTCTACTGTTTTTAAAGTTGCTTTACCATGGCCTTCTTTAATTAATTTCGCAATGTCTTTGGCATTGTATTTTCCTGCCACTACATGATAAGTCAAAATTTTAGTTAATAAAGCCTTGTTTTCCGGTTTTACCAAATTATCAACAGTTCCAGCTGGTAATTTATCGAAGGCTTCATTGGTGGGTGCAAAAACCGTAAACGGACCGGCACTTTGTAAAGTTTCAACCAATCCGGCGGCTTTAACTGCAGCTACCAGTGTGGTATGATCTTTTGAGTTTACTGCATTTTGCACAATGTTTTTACTGGGATACATTGGCGCTCCGCCAACTTCAACGGTTTTTTCTTTTTGAGCTATAGTTGCATTCATTACCAAAGCCGCTGTCATCATTAAAAAAATTCTTTTCATAGTGTTTTTTGTATTTGTTTTTAAATGTTTTGTACAATAGTTACGAGGGCGGAATCAATTCGGTTTTGTATTTCTGATTTTTTTTGTATCCCGGTATGCCAATAAGTAATTAAATTCAACCTTTAAACTTCATCTTAAACGATCTGCCATGTATCAATGGAGAATTAAACTCTCGATATTCATTAATTATTTCGTGTTTGCTATTTTATTAAATAGTGTAGGCACGGTTATCCTGCAAGTTCAAAATAATTATGGTGTAACACAAAGCGCTGCAGCCGTTTTGGAGCCCTTTAAAGATTTAAGTATTGCCATCGTTTCATTTATTATATCTTCTTTTATTACTAAAATAGGCTATAAAAAATCGATGCTCATTGCACTTGCATTTATTTCATTGGTGTGTTTTTCAATGCCTTATACCAATAGCTTTTTTGCCACCAAGCTTTTATTTGCGGCTATAGGTTCCAGTTTTGCATTAATTAAAATATCAGTGTACAGTACCATTGGATTAGTTACTCGCTCTGAAAAAGAACATATCAGCCTCATGAATTTTGTAGAATCATTCTTTATGGTGGGTATTTTAGCAGGCTATTTTATATTCAGCTATTTTGTAAACGATAAAGATCCACATTCTACCGCCTGGCTGAAAGTGTATGTTTGGTTGGGGGCCTGCACTACATTTGCTTTTATTTTATTATTGAGTGCACGACTCGATGAATCAAAAGCACAACAGCAAGTTCAGAAAATTTCATTAGCGAAAAGTGTTGGAGAAATGTTTCAATTAATTGTTTCTCCAATTGTACTTATTTTTATTGCCTGTGCATTTTTTTATGTATTAATTGAACAAAGTATTATGAGCTGGCTGCCCACTTTTAATAGCCAGGTTTTAAAATTACCAACCACACTAAGTATAGAAATGGCCAGCATTTTAGCCGGCTCTACTGCAGCGGGCCGCTTTTTAGCCGGCCTGGTACTAAAAAAATTAAATTGGTTTACAGCATTGTTTTTATGTTTGATTCTGGCAACCATTTTAGTGTTAGTGGCCATACCGTTAGCACAAAAAACAACGGGGCAACCCATTACCGGTTGGGCTACTGCTCCCATTGCAGCATTCATTTTCCCTATGATTGGATTATTAATTGCACCTATTTATCCGGCCATTAATTCAGTTATTTTAAGTACACTTTCGGTAGAAAAGCAAGGTGTTATGTCTGGATTAATTATTATTTTTTCCGCATTGGGCGGTACAACAGGCTCTTTAATTACCGGCAATATTTTTCAATATTATGGGGGTATTCAGGCATTCTACTTTTCATTGGTACCAATCACTATTTTGGCGCTTTGTTTGTTTATTTTCAGAAAATTACAACTCAAATACAAGCAACAACAGTCACAAGTGTAAACATTCAATCAATTTCATTTTATTCTATATGCAAACATTTGATAACTTATTAAATATTGAAGATTTTGGAGAATTATATGTTACCATCCAACAAAGTAATTTATTTTCTGATTCTAAATTTTTTGTAGATGCCATTCCTGTTGATTCCGTTGAACAAATTATTCATTCCTATCAGTCACAAAAAAATTCAACCAATTTTAATTTGTTATCGTTTATTAAAACGCATTTTAAACTGCCAAATGACAGTACACTTCATTATCATTCAGACAATAAAGATATTACTACCAATATTCAGGATTTATGGGAAGTATTAACCCAGCAACCCGGAGAAAAGGGTGGCACATTGATTCCACTACCCTACCCTTATATTATACCCGGCGGACGTTTCAGAGAAATTTACTATTGGGATAGCTATTTTACAATGCTTGGGTTAAGTGTGGATAGAAGATGGGATATCATTGAAAATATGATTAAAAATTTTTCCTATTTAATTAATACGTTCGGTCATATTCCCAATGGTAACAGAACCTATTATCTTAGCCGCTCACAACCGCCATTTTTTTGTTTAATGGTGGAATTACTGGCTGCAAAAAAAGGGACGCATATTTTATTGGATTATTTACCTGCAATTGAAAAAGAATATGCTTACTGGATGGATGGAGCTGACCAGTTATCTGAAATCCAATCAACTTACAGAAGGGTTGTTTTATTAGAAAATGGTGCTGTTTTAAACAGATACTGGGATGATGATGATACACCAAGGCCTGAAGCCTATAAGGAAGATACACACCTGGCTCAACAGGTAGCAGGGGCTACTGCTAATGAAATATACCGCCATATAAGAGCTGCAGCAGAATCGGGCTGGGATTTTTCGAGCTGGTGGTTTACTGATGCGCAAAACATGGCCACAATTGAAACCACCCATATTATTCCGGTTGATTTGAATTGTTTGCTTTTATTTATCGAAGAAACGCTTGCTAATATTTATAATGGTACTGGCCATACTAACAAAGCAAACTTATTTATCCAAAAAAGTACAAAACGCAAGGAAGCCATTCGGCAGTTTTGCTGGAATGAAGAGAAGGGTTTTTATTTTGATTACCAGTTTATTAAAAAGCAACAAAAAACAGTTTATTCACTGGCAGCATTGTATCCATTATTTTTTTCAATTACATCGAAAGAAGATGCAGCTAAAGTTGTAGCCATTACGGCTGAAAAATTTTTACAACAAGGCGGTGCCGTTACTACTACATTGCATTCAGGCCAGCAATGGGATGCACCGAATGGATGGGCACCTCTGCAATGGATAACTTATAAAGGTCTCAAAAATTATCAGGAAAATCATTTAGCCCATCAGTTAAAAGAGAACTGGCTTTTACTCAATGAAACAGTGTACAGAAATACAGGAAAATTAATGGAGAAGTACAATGTTGAAACATCCGGCATACATGCGGGTGGTGGTGAATATCCTACACAAGATGGTTTTGGGTGGACCAACGGTATTTTTCTGGCCTTGAAAAATGATGATTAATTTTTTTGAAAAATATACGCAATGCAACAAACCAGCACTTTAAAGCAATTGGCTCAAATATTAAACATGAGTATTTCTACCGTTTCCAGAGCGTTAAAAAATCATCCGGATATTGCCGAAAAAACCAAACAAAAAGTAAGAGAATTGGCAGCATCTTTAGAATATGAACCTAATGCATATGCCATTCAATTGCGAACCAACGTTAGCAACGTACTGGGTATTATGATACCTACTATTACAAATTTTTTTTATGATACCTTTATTGCATCTGTTGAAGAAGAAGCAAGAAAGGCCGGCTATTCTTTATTAATTATGCAATCGGGCGAAAGCAGTGAAGTGGAACAAAACAATTTAAAATTGTTAAAAAAAAACAGGGTTTCGGGATTATTTGTATCGGTTACTAAAGAAAATAACGACATATCAGCATTTGAAAAATTAGAAGAACAGGACATACCGGTGGTGTATATTGATAGGGTTCCGCATCATGAAAACTGTAATAAAATTTGTTTGGCAGATACAGAAAGTGCAACCATAGCTGCACATGCACTTATTGAGCATCAGAAAAAAAATGTTCTGGCTTTATTTGGTTATCCGAACCTATCTATCACAGAAAAAAGATTGGAAGCATTCACACATACTTTTCAAACATTTGCTCCTGCTGCAATTGTAAATTGCCGGTTTCCTGATCAAACAAAAGCTGCTAAAAAAGAAACCTTACACTTTTTAAATTCCAAAAACATACCCGATGCTATTTTTTGTATGGGCGATCAAATTTTAATGGGTGCCATGCAGGCATTATATGAAAAAAAAATAAAAATTCCTGAACAAACTGCTGTTATCAGCATCAGTAATGGATTTATTCCTACTTTATTTCAACCCAATATCACATACATTGAAACCAGTGGGAAAAAATTAGGAAAATATGCTTTCAAAAGAATGATGGAATGTTTGCATGGTGATAAAACATTCAAAGAAATATTAGTTCCGTCTATTCTTGTTAGCGGTAACTCACTTTAATTTTTTATACAAATCAGGATAATCGCTGATTAAGCCGTTTACACCCATCTTTTTTAAACGCTGCATGGTTGAAAAATCATCCACCGTCCAGGGTATTAATGCAATACCCAAATCCCGGCATTGTTTTACCAGTAAAGGCGTAACCATACTATAATCGGGCGAATAAATGGCAGGGATAAATCCGAGTTGCTTTAACTGTGCCGCAAAATTCAATTGCATTGGGGGTTCTACCAATAAAGCAGTTTTAATTGCAGGATAATGCTGATGCAGGTATTGCAATGTTCTGATATCAAATGATTGAATAATAACTCTTGAAGCAATACCTTTCGCTTCAACTATATTCATAATTAAACGAACAAAAGTGGCAGGATCAGGATGGAAAATACCGTCGGTAGAATCGGTACTTTTTGTTTCAATGTTGTATTGAACCAGTGGTAAATGGTGTAAATGGGTATAGGCTTCTACTGTATCAATCACTACATTAAGTTTGGGCTTATGTACCGCAATTTTTTGCTGATTGGGAAATCGCGGATAAAATTTCGTACCCACATCATATTGCTGTGTTTCAGCATACGTCATCTGATAAATATTCAAAGTTTTTTCTTCTGCAGCTGTTACCGGTGTTCCATCATGATGTAAAGAAAATTCTTGATTAATATAAGGATCGTGACTAATTAGTACCTGACTATCTTTCGTAGTCACTGCATCCATTTCAAGTGTAGTTACCCCTAACTCAATTGCTTTTAAAAATGCAGGAATTGTATTTTCAGGCATCAACCCCCTGCAACCCCTATGGCCTTCTTTATCAAAAAAACCGGGTTGGGTGGCTTGTTGTATTTTAGCAGTGGTACAAGACATCATCAATAAAAATAAAATACTATATTTTTTCATTTGGCTGATTCAATTTTTATTTTCAACATTTCATTGGCCAAAGCCTGTTGTGTTGCATTACCGGTTTTTAAATGCTCCACAACAGACTGAAAACTTTCTTCATCTTTATTCTGACTGAGTTTAAATACATGGTTGCATTGTTTAACTTCTATTTCAAAAGCTACAATAGCTTTCATATTTTCTTTGACATAATCAGCGGGCATCTTTTCAACATCAGCAGTACTGTTTGCTGTACCTTCAAAATAACGGGTTTGCCGTACTAATAATTGATACAATCCTGTATCATCTAAAAACCTGATGATTCCTGATGCATGTACCGCCATATAATTCCAGGTACTGGCCACTGCGGGCTGGCTGTACAAAGCTGCGCTAACATAACTTTCCGGCCCCTGAAAAATTGCCAATACCTTGTTATTTGCCTCATAAGCCAGTGTATGTAATTGATTGCGCATAACATGACCTGTAAGAAAAATAGTTTCACTTCTTTTTTCAATCAGTACAGGAATATGTGTTGCCACAGGCAAGCCCTCAGGCGAACATCCACATAAAGTAATGAAAGGATGTGCCTGCATAAATGCAAATACATCGTTGGGATAATTGGCTTTGAAATGTGGTAAATGATACATGTTCGCAATTTTGGAATTCAACCGATGTCCATTTCCAATGGTCTGTTCGTAATAAATTGAAACAGAACCTATCCGTTTTCCAGGCTATCCTTTTTTTAAGATGGAACGGCTACCGGTTGGGTATTGATCAAATTCGCATTCCGCATGGCAATATTCCTTATCGCAATATTGGTAATAGTTCTAAATGCTTCCTGCGAAATAACATCACCCCCCACCATTGCAGGAACACCGGTGTCTCCCCCCTCACGTATGCTTTGCACAATGGGAATTTGCCCCAAAAACGGCAACTCATACTCTTCAGCTAATTTTCTGCCTCCTTCTTTTCCAAAGAGATAATATTTATTTTCAGGCAATTCGGCAGGCGTAAAATACGCCATATTTTCAACCAACCCGATAATTGGAACATTAATTTGTGCCTGTCCAAACATGGCAATTCCTTTCTTGGCATCTGCCAATGCCACGGGTTGCGGTGTTGTTACAATTATCACTCCCGTTACAGGTACTGTTTGCATCAGCGTTAAATGAATATCGCCGGTACCGGGGGGCATATCTATAACCAGATAATCCAATTCACCCCAGTCAACTTCTGTTACAAACTGTTTTATGGCACTGCTGGCCATTGGGCCGCGCCATACCACCGCATTTTTTTCATCTACCAGCAACCCAATGCTCATTAATTTAATTTGATATTTTTCCAAAGGAACAATGACCCCTTTCCCATTTATTTCGCGCATCATGGGGCGTTGACCTCTTACACCAAACATAATAGGTACACTGGGCCCATAAATATCGGCATCCATTAAACCTACATGCGCACCACCCTCAGCCAATGCCAATGCCAGATTTGCAGCAACGGTACTTTTTCCAACTCCGCCTTTTCCGCTTACCACTGCAATAATATTTTTTACTCCGGTCAATAGTTGAAGAGCATCTTTTCTGTTGGTGGTAGTTTGGGCAGTAAAATTGATATTCACTTTTGCATTTTTATTGACCAGTGTATGAATGGCATTTTCACTGGCTTTTCCAATTGTTTCTTTCAACGGACAAGCCGGAGTGGTTAAAACAATAGTGAAGCTAACTTCATTATCATCGATAACAATATCTTTTACCATTTTCAATGTAACAAGATCTTTACCCAGATCGGGGTCCTGTACATTACTGAGTGCTTTTAAAATATCAGCTTCTGTCATCACGCAAGTTTTTGTTAAAAAATGTAAATTTTCGCAAAGTTAATCCCCATCCCCCTTACTTTGTTACGAAATTAGCAGTAATCAACATTTATAGAAAACCTTTGTTCTCATTGTGTACAACACCCTATTTTTGTGCCATACGATTGGTATGCACATGAATTGAATAGACAGAGATTTTACCCTAAATTGCAATTCAGTTTACAGAAAGTAGCAAAACATGATTTTATAAATCAACAAATGAAACAAATTCTACAATATTTTTTGCCTGCCATTGTTTTATTTCTGTTTGTGCCAAAACTTCAGGCACAAATCAGTAAAGCACCAAGAGATTCTGTGATTCAGTTATATGGTGTGGTAATGACTTCTGATAGTTTAAAGGCCATTCCATCTACCAGTGTTATTGTGGATGGCAAAGGCAGGGGTACTATTACCAATTATGATGGTATCTTCTCCATTGCTGTTTTAAAGGGCGATAAAATTACATTCTCATCAGTAGGTTATAAAGATAAAACTTACGAAATTCCCACACATTTATCTGATAACCAATATAGTTTAATTGTATTATTAGTTAGTGATACCAACTATTTGCCTGCTGCTATTTTAAAACCCAGGCCTACCCGCGAACAATTTGAAAGAGATTTTGTGAATACACAAATTCCCGATGATCAATATGAAATTGCACGGCAAAATACCGACGAATCGAAACGCAGGGCTCTGTTAGCTGCTTTACCTGCCGATGGCCGTGAAGCAGTAAATTATCAATTAAGGCAACAGGCTAACCGATACTACTACCAAGGTCAGTTACCTCCACAAAATATTTTTAACCCTCTGGCATGGGCCGATTTTATTAAAGCCTGGAAAAGAGGTGATTTTAAAAGCAAAAAGTCATCTTCCTCCAGTGGATATTAGTTAACTATTGTAACAATTTAGTTTAGTTAAATAATTTATTTATGGAATATGTTTCAATAATTGGTGCTGGCACTATGGGCAATGGCATTGCACATGTATTTGCACAAAATGGATTTAAAGTTGCTTTAATTGATGTACACCAACCTCAATTAGACAAAGCAATGGCTACCATTGCAAAAAACTTAGACCGGCAAGTTGGAAAAGGTATTCTTACAGAAGAAAAAAAAATTGAAACGCTCCAAAATATTGTTACACATAATACGATAGAAAAAGGGGTACAACAGGCAGCCCTTGTTGTTGAAGCAGCTACCGAAAATATAGACATTAAATTACAATTGTTTAAACAATTAGATGCCTTTGCACCTGCCAATGCCATTCTGGCTTCAAATACATCATCCATTTCCATTACAAAAATTGCTTCGGTAACCAAAAGGCCACAGCAGGTAATTGGAATGCATTTTATGAATCCGGTACCGGTAATGAAATTAGTTGAAATTATTAATGGGTATGATACGCTTCCTGATGTTAGTAATACCATTATTGCGTTGAGTACACAATTAGGAAAAATACCATGTGTTGTGAATGATTATCCAGGCTTTATTGCCAACAGAATTTTAATGCCGATGATAAATGAAGCCATTTACAGTTTATATGAAGGCGTTGCTGGTGTTGAAGCCATTGATACCATCATGAAATTGGGTATGGCCCATCCAATGGGGGCACTTCAACTGGCCGATTTTATTGGGTTAGATGTTTGCCTCAGTATTTTAGAGGTGCTGCATAAAGGGCTGGGTAATCCAAAGTATGCACCCTGTCCGTTATTGATCAACATGGTTACTGCAGGAAAATTAGGCGTAAAATCCGGAGAAGGATTTTATACTTATACTGCCGGCAATAAGGAATTGATTGTAAGTAACCGATTCAGGCATTAAATATTACAGTGCATCTAACCTGAGATCAATCACTTAAATTTACCACAACGGCAATTTTTCTTTTTTAAGTTTCAACTATCTGCATCATGTTTTTTGTGCTTTCCAAACTATTGTTCTTTTTACTTTCGCCCCTTACCTGGTGTGTTATTTTTGGGATAGCATATTATTTTTCAGAGTCAAAAAAAGTAAAAAAAGTCTTTAAAATATTGGGTATTGGCCTTTTCATTTTATTCAGTAATACTTATTTGTACAACAGTGCAGAAAGCCGATGGCAAACCAATCCTGCTCCATTTAATCAGCATGGCGAGGCAGCCATAGTATTGGGTGGATTAATTAGTTTTAATAAAAACCATGAAGGCTTTTTTAATGGTGCAGCCGAAAGGTACACTGCCGCTTTGCAGTTGTATAGCGTTGGCGCCATTCACAAAATTATTGTAAGTGGAGGTGCAGGATTGTTGTTGGATACCGTTGATAAAGAAGCCAAATTTTTGCAACAACAGTTTTTGAAAGCTGCTGTTCCTGAAAATGATATTTTGGTAGAAAACCAATCACGCAATACTTACGAAAACGCATTGTATACCAAAAAACTGATAGAAGCCGATCATCTTAAACCACCCTTTTTATTAATAACATCTGCAGAACATATGCGCCGTGCATTTGCTGTTTTTCAGAAAGCAGGTATTCCTGTAATACCCTACCCCGTTCATTACAACGTTTTACCCAACCGAAAAAATAATTGGTATGATTTTATCATTCCAAATTTTTGTAACTTCTATAACTGGCAGGAACTATTCAAGGAAATGATTGGATTTGCTGTGTACCGCATTACCAATAAATTGTAACTATAACGCTTTTATTTCAACTGATCGTAAATCATTTAGTTTAAATAAAACTTCATTCAATCTTGACTTGGGTATTCCAATTTTCATATAACAAAACAACTGCGTATCCTGATAAGTAATAGAACAATTGTATTGTTTAATTATCATCATTATATCATTCATTGCGGTATAATTGAAATGCAAATCATACAACAAGGCTACAGGGCATTGAACCACCGGAACCATTTGCAAAACAAGCGCTGCTGCAGATTTGTATGCATTGATCAATCCTGGAACGCCTAATAAAGTGCCGCCAAAATATCGAACCACAATAATTAATACATTGATTAACTGCCTGCTGTCTATTTGCCCAAGAATTGGTCTTCCGGCAGTTCCGGAAGGTTCGCCATCATCACTCACTCTAAAATCTGTTTTATCCATTCCCAACCGGTAAGCAAAACAATGATGCACTGCTTTGGGATGTTCTTTTTTTAAATCAGACAAATATTGTTTTACCTGATCTTTTGAAGTTAAGGGATAAGCATAAGCCAGAAATTTACTGCCTCTGTCTTTATATTCTGCAAATGCTGGTTGTTGAATGGTGAAGAAAAAATCAGGTGTTTCATTCATATTCAGCAGGAATAAAATATTGAATAAAATCGTTTTGTAAATTTTCTGAACATTGTAATTGCGCTCCATGTAATTTGGGTGCGGGTAAGCCACGGTTCATCCACATTGTTGTATTGGTAATTACCCTTGCATCATCCCATAAACCGGCATCAATAAAACACTGCAACAAAGTTGTACCCCCTTCGACCAAAATGCTTTGAATGTTTTTTTCATAACAAGATTGCACAATAGCAGGGATTGCTGATATTGAATGCTTCCATTGTATGTATTCAACACTTCCTGTTGTACGGTTTATTTTTCGATTCCAAACAAGGGTAGGATTTCCATCTGATAAAATATGTAAGCGCTCAGGAAGCTCACAATCGGCATCAATCACCATTCGCAGAGGTTGCGCACCATTAGGCCAATACCGATTGTTTAAAAGTGGATTATCCTGTAAAGCTGTATTTTTTCCAATAAAAATGGCTGCCTCCTCACTCCGCCATTTGTGTACCAGTCGGTTGGTATAAGCGTTTGTTATGAACAAACGTTCTGTTGAATGATTCGCAATAAACGCATCGGCGGTTTGTGCCCATTTTAAAATAATATAGGGTCTTTTTTTTGTATGAAACGTAAAAAATCGTTTATTTAATTCTTTACACTCCTTTTCCAGAAGACCGGTAACTACTTCAACCCCTGCTGCTTTTAATTGATCAATACCCTTACCGTTTACTGCCTCAAAAGGATCAAGAGTACCAATAACTACCCGCGGTATTTTATGCTGTAAAATCAGCAAACTACATGGTGGTGTTTTACCAAAATGTGCACAGGGCTCCAATGAAACATATAAAGTAGATTTTGAAATGAGTTGCCGGTTCGCATCAGAAACGCTATTCATGCAATTCACTTCTGCATGCGGGCCACCAAATTGTTGATGATACCCCTCTCCAATTATTCTGTCATCATATACCAAAACAGCACCCACCATTGGGTTAGGTTGGGTGTACCCAACAGCCATTTTTGCCAATTGAATACAACGTTGCATATAAAACTGATCTCTTTCCATATTACACCTGCCAATTTTACAAAAGTAGCTGAATTGGTGCTATTTTGCAGTATGACTATAAAAACTGCATATCAACAACTACTATTGGCTTTGTTTGAATTGTACAATGACAGAGAAGCTGCAAACATTGCCGATATGGTCATTGAAGCAATAACCGGTTTCAATAAAATTAACCGGATCGTGCATCCGGAAATAACACTGAATCAGGTACAAAAGGCTATATTGAAACAATATTCAGATGAGCTGGCACAATATAAACCGGTTCAATATGTACTGAAAAAAGCCTGGTTTTTTGGTTTGCCATTTTTTGTAAATGAATCTGTATTAATTCCAAGGCCAGAAACAGAAGAACTGGTTGCATGGTTGCTGCAAGAAGCAAAGAATATAGAACTTCCTGTTTCAGTTTTAGACATTGGCTGTGGAAGTGGTTGTATACCCATTACTATAAAACATCAACGCCCCGATTTCAATGTAATCGGTGTTGACATTAGTGAAAAAGCTTTATCAGTTGCTAAGCAGAATGCAGTAACACATCAAACTAATATTAATTTTAAAACAATTGATATTTTAAATACCTACAACTGGTCATTATTGGATAGGTATGATTTTATTATCAGTAATCCACCCTATATTGGATGGTTAGAAAAAAAATCAATGGCAAAACAAGTGGTTGAATTTGAACCACATGAAGCCTTGTTTGTGCCGGATAATGATCCATTGCTATTTTATAAAACAATAGCCCAATTTTCAAAAAGCCATTTAAACCCGAATGGTTTGCTTTTTTTGGAAGTGAATGAAAATATGGCACTTGAAACTGAAAAGGAATTACAGGTATTGGGCTATACAACTTTTTTAAGAAAAGATTTGCAGGGCAAAAACAGAATGCTACAGGCAAAGTATAATTTTTTAAATGAAAATAAATAGTATATTACTTCAAATTACAGTATGGAAAAAATTCTCACCACCGATAATATTTCTAAAAGCTACGGGCCTGTTAAAGCATTGAACAGTCTGACTTTTGAGGTTCCGAAAGAAGCTATTTTTGGTATATTGGGACCCAATGGAAGTGGCAAAACCACTACCCTCAGTATTTTATTGGATGTGTTAAAAGCAGACAGTGGACATTATAGTTGGTTCAACAATAGCACCAACAAGCATTACAGAAAAAGAATTGGCACCTTATTGGAAACGCCCAATTTTTATAATTATTTATCTGCATATGATAATTTAAAAATTACACAAGCCATCAGTAGCCGGGGTAATAAAACAGATATTGATGCTGTATTAGAAACTGTTCGGTTACAAAGCAGAAAGAACGATAAATTCAGCACATACAGTTTGGGTATGAAACAACGGTTGGCCATTGCAGCAGCATTATTAGGCAATCCGGAGGTATTGGTTTTAGATGAGCCCACGAATGGTTTAGACCCGGTTGGAATAGCAGAAATAAGAACATTGATAAAAGAATTGGGCCAACAGGGAAAAACAATTATTATGGCCAGCCATTTGTTAGATGAGGTAGAAAAGGTTTGTACCCATTTCTGCATTTTAAAACAGGGCAATTTATTGGTAAACGGGCCGGTAAAAGAAATTTTGAGTAATGAAGATGTTATCATTCTTCGTTCAAGAGATCTCAACCAATTAAAGCAGGTTTTATTATCCATCCCAGGATATACGCATTTAACAGAAGAAAAAGATTTTTGTCAAATGCACTGTTCCGCAAACGCTATTCTACCGGAGGATATTAATGCCCATTGTTACAACAAAGGTGTTATTTTATCGCATTTGGAAGTAAAGAAAAAAAGCTTGGAAGAAAAATTCTTTGAATTAACAGGAAATTAAAATTATATTTTAAAAATATTTATACTGCATCATGAAACAACTATTACAAATAGAATGGCTGAAAATAAAAAAATATCCTGCATTCTGGTGGATGCTGGGCATTGTAACTTTTACTTATCCGGCTATCAATCTACTATTCCACAACGTATACGAAAATATTACCTCCAGAAAAGATATGGCCGGTAATGCTGCAAGATTTTTATTAGGTAATCCTTTTGCTTTTCCCGATGCCTGGCATTCTGTTGCTTACTTTTCTTCCTGGTTTTTGCTGGTACCTGCTATTTTAATTATTATGCTCATCACCAACGAGTATCAATATAAAACGCACCGGCAAAATATTATTGACGGATGGATCCGGGATGAATTTATTACTGCTAAACTTTTAGATGTATTGATTGTAGCTGTACTTGTTACGGTAATGTATACTTTGGTAGCTGCATTTTTAGGATTTTATTATTCTGATGCGGTGGGTCAACACAGATGGAGTGAGGAGCTGTATTTTATTCCACTTTTTTTCTTAATGACATTTGCACAACTCAGTATTGCATTTTTTACAGGATTTATTATTAGAAAAGCATTTATTGCGTTGGGCATTTTCTTTTTTTATATGCTCGTTATTGAAAATATAATGAAAGCCTATTTCAGTTTCAAAAGCATACCCATTAATGCCTATTTACCGTTTGAATTATCAAACAGATTGGTACCCAGACCAAACTTTTTAGGAAAAATTGATGAAGCATCCAATCAGGCCTATTTACAAAGTTTATCAGATATTAATTTGCATATCTTGTATACACTAATTTTTACAGGCTTTATCTGGTGGCTTTGTTATAAAACTTTTAGGAAGGCAGATTTATAAATGTTATTATTCCGAAGCTTTCAATTGTTGTAAGGCATGCTCAATTTCCGGATATAAAAATGTAAACCCTGCTGTTCTTATTTTGGTATTGTTAACGGTAGTGCTTTTCAGTACTTCAATACTCATTTCGCCCATTATTATTTTTAAAAGGAATGATGGAACATAAACGGGTATAAACCATTTTCCACGTTGAATTTTGGCTAATGTCAGTGTCAATTTTCTGTTAGTAACTGGTTGATTGGCTACAGCATTATAAACGCCATTGAGCTGATTATTTTCGAGGGCATTCATAAAAAGCCGGCATAAATCGTCAATATGAATCCAGCTTATCATTTGGTTCCCGGATCCTAATATGGTAGCAATCCCCCCCCGTAATGGTTGTCTAAATGCCTGAAGTGCCCCGCCGGCATTACTTAAAACAATACCAATTCTATATTTAACCAATCGTATTCCTAAGTTTGAAACAGGTGTAATGCTTTCTTCCCAAAGCCTACAAGTTTCTCCTAAAAAATCCTTTGCTGGAGGTGTACTTTCAATAAAGCCGTTTATTTTGCTTTCATCGTTATCCGGACCATACCATCCAATGGCAGATGCACTTACAATTGTTTTTACTTTAAAATTATTCATAGTTTGCAATGAATCAACAAGCAGTGCACTGCTTTTGATTCTGCTTTCCTGTATTGCTAATTTTCTTTTAGCCGACCAGCGTTTATCTGCAACACCCGCACCGGCCAAATGCACAATGGCATCTGCTGAAGCCAGCGCTTCAACATCAATCAACTGATTTTCTACATCCCACTTTGCATAGGAAAGTGCCTTGTGATGACTATTTCCAGGCGGATTTCTACTCAGCACAATTACCTGATAACCATTGTTTAGCAACATAGCAGTTAAATGTTTTCCTACCATTCCTGTGCCACCTGTTATAACGACAGTTTTCATAAAAATGATTTACAATAGTAATTGAATGAATAAAGTTTTTATTTAAACAAGAAATATATCAATTGTTATCAAAAATAAACCCTTCGCTACTAAACGAAGGGTTATTTTTTATTCTACCAACTAAACCTAAAAATTAATCAGGTTTTTTACCATCTAAAAAACTATTCAGACTAGAAATCTGAGTTTTGTTCTTTTCATCTTTTTCAACTGTTATTTTACTATAAAAGTTTTCTACTGATGCCAATTGGTTATTTCCAAATAATTCCATTTTACGGCGCACATAAGCAGGCACTGTATCAAATTCATTATTCGGATCATTAGAATTCATGTTATAAGATAAATTTCTTAACCGATGTAAGCGCTCAGTAGCCCTGCGACGTTGTTCTTCTGCCTCATCCAAATCACTATTGTATTGAAACAAAGAAGGCTGCTCAACCTGTGTACGTTCGTGGTAATGGTGTTTTACTTCAGGTTCTTCTTTCTTTTCATTGGTATAAAACTGAAGTGGTAATTCTTCTTTTTTAGTTTCTTCTTTTATTTCAGCAGGCTGAACCGGTAAACTATTGCCGGTAACTTCCGGTATTTCCGGTTCTGCATAAATCTTAAAAGGTTTAGAGAGAATAGAAGGTGATTCAGCTTTCTCTGTTAATTTCATGCCTGCAATATTTTCCTCAATGGCACTAGGCAGTTCTGCCTCCATTTTTACTTCCTGCTGAGGAGTTACAGGAGCTGTTATTTCAGTACTCAATTCAAATTGCAAAATCTCAGTTTCACGCATATCTAACACAGCTTCTCTTTCCACAGGAGTATACAAGGAAAATTCAGCAGTATTATTTTCCGGTTCATTT
Organism: Hydrotalea sp. GW822-HT8A01; assembly: GCF_058798575.1. Lineage (NCBI taxonomy): Bacteria > Pseudomonadati > Bacteroidota > Chitinophagia > Chitinophagales > Chitinophagaceae > Hydrotalea > Hydrotalea sp. GW822-HT8A01. Next base: position 2,142,815 of record NZ_CM179506.1, on the reverse strand, counting down.
TTAATATGTGGTGCAAATGGATCTGCAATAGCTTTATCATTTGCATCAGTAGTATTTGAAGCCGGTTGCACATCTGTATACTGATGTTCATCCAAACCCAGCGTCATTACAATTTTTTCAGGTTTGGGTGCTTCCATTTTAGGAGCAGCTTGTTTTTCAAATGGATTTTTATGCTCAAATCCGGTTGCAATCATGGTAATACCAATTTTTTTATCCAAAGTATTATCATAACCCATTCCGACAATAACATCTGTATTTTCTCCTGCCTGCAGGCGCAAGTAATTATTAATCACTTCAATTTCATCCATCGTGCATTCATGATCTCCTTCCGCGCTATTGATGTTGATTAAAATCCATTTGGCGCCTTTAATATCATTGTCATTTAATAAAGGCGAGTTTAATGCTTCTTCAATCGCTCTTTGTGCCCGGTCTTCACCTTCTACCTCAGCTTTTCCTAAAATAGCAACGCCTCCATTTTTCATAACAGTGCAAACATCTGCAAAGTCAACAATAATATGGCCGCGGCTATTAATAATATCTGTAATACATTTAGCAGCAGTTGCCAACACATTATCAGCTTTACTAAATGCTTCTTTCATTTTTAAATTTCCATATTGCATCCGTAATTTATCATTGCTAATTACAAGCAATGTGTCTACGTATGGTTTTAATTGCATAATACCTTCTTCCGCTTGAGCCATTCTTCGTGGGCCTTCAAAACCAAAAGGAGTGGTTACAATACCAACGGTTAAAATACCTAATTCTTTACATATTTGGGCAACAATGGGGCCACCTCCTGTTCCGGTTCCTCCACCCATACCGGCCGTTATAAATGCCATTTTGGTATTTACTTCTAAAATACTTTTAATTTCCTGCAACGATTCTTCTGTTGCTTTTTTTCCAACTTCAGGATTCGCACCTGCACCAAGACCCTGTGTTAAATGTGGGCCTAGTTGAATTTTATTGGGTACTTTACTTTGTTCAAGCGCTTTGGCATCGGTATTACATATAATAAAATCTACACCTTCAATGTTTTGTTCATGCATGAAGTTTACGGCATTACTACCTCCACCACCAACACCAAGCACTTTGATGATGGATGATTTTTGTTTGGGCAAATCGAAATGAATCATAACGTACGGTTTAATAGTTAGTAAGTAGAATAAACGGTATTTACAGGATAGTGGTAAAAAATTTATCTTATAATTTGATCTTCTTCTTCTTTAAACAATTCAATGATGCCATTTTTAAACTTATCCCAAAAACGTGCATTCAATTTGGGAGCAGTTCCAATTTTTTCAGTTGGTTGAACCATTGGCGTTTCTATAATTTTGGTTTGCTCTTTTAACTGATGTGGCACCTGAATATATTTAAATTGTTTTGAAAAATCTTTGGATTTTGATTCGTAATCATTATAACCTTTCAGAATTAACCCCAGGCAGGTTGCATACATGGGCTGTTTTAATTCTGCAATATGATTGGGTGCCAAATGCTCATTAGGATAACCAATTCGGGCATTTAAACCGGTAATATATTCGGTTAACTGAATTAAGTGTGTTAACTGAGAACCGCCACCGGTAAGAATAATACCTCCATTTAAAGCATTATTATCTAAACCAACCTGTTTTATATGGTAGGTTACAAAATCTAAAATTTCACTCATTCTTGCCTGTATAATTTGCGCCAGATTACGCATGCTGATTTCTTTTGCAGGCAAACCTTTTAATCCCGGTATGGTAATATAAGTATTGGCTTTGGCCTCATCGGCAATAGCACAACCGAATTGAACTTTTAATGCTTCAGCCTGTTGTTTTAATACACCAAGGCCCATCCGTATATCGTTGGTAATATTTTCACCACCAAACGGAATAACTGCTGTTTGTTTTAAAATACCTTCATAAAAAATTGCCAAATCGCTGGTTCCACCACCAATGTCTAAAATAGCAACTCCGGCTTCTAAATCAATCTCACTCATTACTGCACTGGCACTGGCCAAAGGCTGCAATACCAGATCTTTTGTATGAAGTCCACTTCTCAATACCGCTCTGTTAATATTTCTGATGGCATTTTTATCGCCGGTAATAATATGAAAATTAGCTCCGACTTTTACGCCATTGTATCCAACAGGGTCTTTTATATTTTGAATGTTATCTACCTTAAAATCCTGAGGAATTACATCAATAATTTCGTCTCCTGCAGGAATAAAAGTTTTCCGTTGATCGGCAATCAGTTGATCAATTTCTTTTTGCTGAATTTCAATTTCAGGATCCTGGCGTACAATATCACCTCTTGTTTGTAAACTTTTAATATGATAACCGGCAATTCCTACATACACATCTTCAATCAACAGTTCCGGATTACTTTTGGCACAATTTTCTAAAGCCTGTTGAATAGATTTGATTGCCTGATCAATATTCAGCACCTGGCCATGATGCACACCATTGCTGTTGGCTTTTCCAAAACCGAGTATTTCTAATTTACCTTGCTCATTTTTTCTGCCTGCTATCACAGCAATTTTGGTAGTGCCAATATCTAACCCTACAATAATTGGCGACTCGTTCATTCCAACTATTGCTTCGTTTTGAACAGATGATTGATTCATATTTGGCTTATCTTGTTGCATCATACTGATTTTGTTTTGTATAGGGTACTTTGAAAATGATGATATTTAATTTTGTTTTTTCATGACTGCTTTGGGCGCTTTTTTATTCTTATTTGAATTCGTTTTTAAACCCAACTTCTGATTATCTGATAACGTGTGATTGTTTATTTTATTTTGTTTAAAATTTATTTGTTTTTGCACCTTTTGCTGCTCTTTTTCTACAGGTAGGTTATTCGTTTTATTCACACTATTTTGTACAGGTAAATTATGCTGAACAACTGCAGTATCAGACATCCATGATATAGCAGCGTCTTGTTTGGCTTTTACAGAATCAAGGCCATTATTTTTATATTCACTTTTAACAGCTACAACCTGATTGTTAAATCGAAGATCAATTGTTTTATAAGCATTCATGCTTGTACGGGTAAATATCTGTTGATAAAAAGCATAAAGATTATTAAACTTTTTTTCCAGACTATCAGCTGTACCAAAATTGATTAAATGACTGCCAACCATAGGCACCAGTTCAAATTCAGCATTTGATTGTATGTTGATTTGTTCAATTTGTGCCATCCAAAAACTATCGGCTTGTATAAAAGATGCCATCCGAACCATTTGCCGTAACAGCAAACTATCTGGTTTAGAAATTTTAGCTGACATACTGCCGGGATAACCAGTAAACACCGGTACACGAACCGCAAACTTATCACTTTGTGGTAAACGCATTGCTGCACTATCTATATAAAATGCATCTTCATTATTACCCAATACCATTGCAACAGGAGTTCGTTCTTTAATTTTTACGTGTAAAATATTTTTATTATCAAAATACAAGGCTGCATTTTTAACCCATGCATTCTTTTCAACCAGCATTTCAAAACTTTTTAAATAAATACTTTGGAGCGAATGCTGTGTAATTTTTCCATTCGTATTCAATAACGCTATAACATCTTTTTCATCTATAAAAGCATCCTCAAAATTTTTATCTAATTCAACACTTACGCCACTACACACCTGCTGGTTTTGCCTTTTAATGGCAGCTGACAATAAAACAATCATACCCACACCAAAAATTATCCAAAACAGATTGGCAATGCCTTTTCTGCTGAATAATTGTTTGAAACGAATATGAGTAAGTACGGCCATTTTTATTCTATTAGTTTTTCTTTTAAAGGTTCTATCATTTTATCAATATCTCCTGCACCGGCTGTTATCAGTAGCTCGGGCCGGTTCGTTGCTACCCAATGTATTAGTTCATCTTTCGATAGTAATAACACATTCGCACTATTCATTTTTTCTGTCAACAATGCAGCATCAACGCCAGGAATGGGTAATTCTCGTGCCGGATAAATTGGCAGTAGAATTACCTGATCTGCATTTTGTAAACTTTTTGCAAAAGCATCCGCAAAATCTTTTGTTCTACTGTATAAGTGTGGTTGAAAAACCAAGACCATTTTTTTATTTGGATAAAGACTGCGTACACCATGAATGAGTGCATCCAATTCAGCAGGATGATGTGCATAATCATCTATAAAAACATGTTGAGCTGTTTTTAAAATGAATTCAAATCTTCTTTTAACTCCTTTAAATGTGCTTATGCTTTCTTTGATTAAATGGTCGGCAATACCTAATTGTTTGGCTACGAGAATAGCAGCCAGGGCATTTTCAACATTATGCAAACCACCCATATTTAATTGAACGGATGTTAATTGCCAGTATTTTGCCTGAACCGTAAATACATAACCACCCTCCTGAATTTGAATTTGTGAAGCATGCACATCGGCGTCGGGAGTTGATAAAGCATAATTGTAGTGCACTACTGTTTTATTTAATTTGTCTGCACATGGTATTGTAGAATGATAAATTAAAGTTCCATCTTTTTTAATTTTTTTGGTAAAAGCAATAAAAGCCTCTTCTACTGCTTCAGCTGTACCATAAATATCTAAATGGTCTGGATCAATTGCAGTAACAATAGCAATATTGGGCAAAAGTTTTAAAAAGCTTCTATCATATTCATCGGCCTCTACCACTACTACATTATTTTCACTGCTCCAGAAATTAGATTGATAGTTAGTAGAAATACCACCTAAAAATGCATTACAACCATAGCCTGAATGTCTGAGAATGTGCGCAATCATGGTACTGGTAGTAGTTTTACCATGGGTACCACTAATACAAATATTAAAAGAATGAAGGGTAATCCATTGCAGCACATCGCTCCGTTTTACAATCAAATATTTTTTTTCGGCACAAAACACTAATTCTTTATTGTCTGCAGGTATTGCAGGTGTATATACCACCACATCTGTTTCAGCAGGAATAAGTTTGGTGTTTTCTTGATAATGTACAGCAATACCTTCAAGTTCTAATTGTTTCGTCAATGCGGTTTCGGTTCTGTCGTATCCACTTACATGTGCACCTTTAGCATGAAAATATCTTGCCAAAGCGCTCATGCCAATGCCGCCAATGCCAATAAAATAAACAGTCTGTATGTTTTTTAATTCAATCATTGAATCGTTTCTAAAATTTTTTCAGCAATCATATCTGCGGCATTCAACTTAGCCAGTGATGCAATATTTTTACTCAGTGTTTCCTGCAACGCCACATTTTGAATTAAATCAAGAATAGCAGGCACTAAGCCAGTATCAGCCTCATTGTCTTTTACCAAACGTGCAGCATTTTTTTGAACCAGATATTGTGCGTTAACGGTTTGATGATCTTCGGCTGCATATGGATAAGGTACAAATACAACAGGTTTCTTCACTACACACAACTCAGCAACAGACAGGGCTCCTGCTCTTGAAACCACCACATCGACAGCAGCATAAGCCATATTCATTTTTTCAATAAAAGCTTGAATACAAAATGAATTTGTTCCTTCTGACAAATGCTTATATTGTTGATAGGTATGTTGCCCAGTTTGCCAAATTAGCTGTAATCCATTGTCGGAAAACGATGCAATATTTTTTGCGATTGCATTATTAATACTTTTGGCACCAAGGCTTCCACCCAGAATTAAAATTGTTTTTTTGTTGTTCAATAACCCAAAATATTCCAGCGATTCATATTTTGAAATTTTGTTATTTATTATTTCCTCACGTACAGGATTACCTGAAATAATAATTTTTTCTTGAGGAAAATATTTTTGCATGTCCTCAAAAGCAACAAATACGTATTGTACTTTTTTTGCCAGAAGCTGATTAGATTTACCGGCTAAGGAATTACTTTCATGTATAAATGTTGGAATACCCTTACGCTGTGCTGTTCGCAATACCGGAAAACTGGAGTATCCACCTACACCAATCACAGCATCAGGTTTAAAATTGTTCAGTATTTGATTCACTTGCCAAAAACTTTTAATCAATTTAAAGGGCAAGGAAAAGTTTTTAAAGAGATTGGCTCTGTTATATCCGGCAATATCAATTCCATTAATTTTATAACCCGCCTGTGGTATTTTTTCCATTTCCATTTTTCCCTTCGCACCAACAAACAATAACGAAACAGCAGCTTTTTTTTCAAGTGCTTTTGCTATGGCCAATGCCGGAAAAATATGTCCGCCGGTTCCTCCTCCGGCAATCAAAATTTTAAGCATTCGTTATTAATTGTTGTATCATAATATTATACAATTTAGAATCAAGCGTTTTGTAATGGTACCTGAACTAACTTTTCATCTATATTTTGTTTCTCGTCTTCATTGGTTTTACCTTCTAACTGTTCAACATTTCTTGCTACACTTAGAATAATACCTATCGATGCGCAAGTAAATAAGAAAGAGCTTCCGCCCATACTAATTAAGGGTAGTGTAACGCCGGTAACGGGTACCATATTTACATTCACTGCCATATTTGCCATGGCCTGTATAACAAGGGTAAAGCTGAGTGCCAGCGCTAAAAATGCACCAAATGCATAAGGGCATCTTCTGAAAATACTGATACATCTGAATAAAAAAAGTAAGTAAATAAAAATAACAAACCCGCCTCCTAACAAGCCATACTCTTCAATAATGATGGCATAAATAAAATCATTATAAGCCTGCGGCAAATAATTCCGTTGTCTGCTATTACCAGGACCTAATCCCAATAAAACACCTCCATTGGCAATGGCAATTTTAGCCTGCTGTACCTGATAAGGTACTTCTGCATTGTTGGAATAAATAAAATCCTGTACCCTTTTTACCCAGGTAGATAACCGACCAAATGAATTGAGTTTTTCTATATTTTCTGTTTTATAGTTATTGCCGGGTTTTACCGGTTTGTAAGTAGTAATAGCAATGGTAATAATGATCATAACCGGAATGGAAGCCACCATCAATAATAAAAGAATGTGTTTAATACTTACACGGCCAATAAACATGAGTAATAAAGAAGTGGCACCTGTTAATAATGCATTTGACAAATTAGCAGGCATAATGAAAGCACAAACCAGAATAACCGGAATAACAATGGGGATAAACCCTTCTTTAAAATCTTTGATTACCCGTTGTTTTTTACTTAGCATTTTAGATAAATACATAAACAAAGCCAGCTTGGCAAAATCACTGGTTTGAAAAGTCATGTTAATAATGGGCAGTCTAATCCATCTGCTTCCATCATTAATTCGGGTACCAAATAATAAAGTATATAACAATAATGGAATGGAAACCAGAAACAATATTGTTGCTACTCTTGAAAAAATGGTATAATTAACTCTGTGCAAGAAATAAATAATCAGCATACCCATTACCATAAAAGCCAGTTGCTTAAATAAATAAATCTCATTATTGCCTTTATTCATTTTATAAGCAAGTGAACCGGTTGCACTATATACCACAAGTACTGATATTAAAGTCAGTAAAATAACGATACCCCATATGTATTTATCACCTCTTGTTTTTTGCAAGAGTTGTCCCTTCATACCTTCTATTGAAGATATTTGTGTAAAAAGTGTATCGCTATTTGCCTGACTCATTTTTTATAAATCTTTTACAGCAACTTTAAATTGATTACCCCTGTCTTCAAAATTTTTAAACAGGTCGAAGCTGGCACAGGCAGGGCTTAATAAGACAACATCACCCTTTGTTGCTAATTTAAAAGATTGTTCTACTGCATCTTTTGCGGAAGCTGTTTCGATGATTACCGGAACAACATTTTTAAAAGCAGTAACAATTTTTTTATTGTCGGTACCCATGCAAACAATTGCTTTTACCTTTTCTCTCACCAGGTCGGTAATCAGGCTATAATCGTTTCCTTTATCAATACCGCCCAGTATAAGAATAGTAGGCTTGTTCATACTCTCCAAAGCAAACCAGGTACTGTTTACATTGGTTGCCTTACTATCATTAATAAATTCAACACCGCGAACGGTTGCTACAAACTCCATTCGATGCGCAAGGCTTTGAAAATCATTCACCGCCTCTCTAATTTTTTCTTTTCTGATTCCTACTGTTGTTGCAGCAATACATGCAGCCATTGTGTTGTAAGTGTTATGCTTTCCTTTTAAAGCAAAATCATAAATGCTCATGCTTACGCGTTCTTCCTGAATGCGTAACATCATTTGATCTCCTTTTAGGTAAGCTCCGTTTTTAATTTCGTGTTTCATAGAGAATGATAAGGGGTTAGTATGAGTGATTGAAATTTTGTTTAATTCTTTTTTAATAACATCGTCATCATCGCAATAAATAAAATAATCATCGGTAGTTTGATTTTCAATAATCCTAAACTTACTGTTGACGTAGTTTTGAAAATTATATTCATATCTGTCTAAATGATCTTCTGTAATATTGAGCAGTACAGCAACATGTGGCTTAAAGGCAATAATATCATCTAATTGAAAAGAACTGATTTCGGCAACATACCATTGCTTAGGAGCTAATGCAACCTGTTTCGCAAATGAAATACCAATATTACCTACCATTGCACAATCCATTCCTGCCTTATCCAGAATATGATACATTAATGCTGTGGTAGTACTTTTGCCATTACTACCGGTTATTGCAATGATCTTGCTTTCGCCACAATACCGGTATGCCAATTCCACTTCACTGATAATGGGTATGCCTTTTTGTTTAACTTTTTTTATTATTTCATTTTTATCGGCTATTCCCGGACTTTTTACAACAATAGCTGCTTCCTCTATTTTATGAATTGAATGTAATTGCTCTTCAAACTCAATTCCAAATTGTTGCAACTCGAGTTTGTATTTTTCAGCAATTGTATTACCATCAGATACAAAGACTGAAAACCCTTTCTGCTTTGCAAGAATAGCAGCACCAACACCACTTTCGCCAGCACCTAATACTACTAACTTTCGATTAGCAGGGTTTTTAAAATCAATATGTTTAAATATATCTGGATGCATGGTATGATACTATCTAATTTTTAAGGTTACAATTGACAACAGCACACAAAAGATGGTTATAATCCAAAATCGTACAGCAATTTTACTTTCATGAAAACCTTTTTTCTGATAATGATGATGCAAAGGACTCATGAGAAAAATTCGCCTGCCTTCGCCAAACTTTTTCTTGGTGTATTTAAAATAAGCCACCTGAATAATTACACTTAATTCTTCAATTAAAAACACACCACAAAATATTGGTATCAATAATTCTTTCCGAACAATAATTGCCAATGAGGCAATAATTCCTCCTAACGCAAGGCTGCCGGTATCGCCCATGAAAACTTCTGCAGGATATGCATTGTACCATAAAAATCCAATACAGGCGCCAACAAATGCACCAACAAAAATGGAGAGTTCGCCCAAATTGGGGATATACATGATATTTAAATATTCAGCAAACTTTAAATTACCACTCACATAAACGAATATGCCCAATCCTGCACCAATAATGGCACTTACACCTGCTGCCAGTCCATCTAAACCGTCTGTTATATTTGCACCGTTCGAAACAGCAGCAATGATGAATGTTACAATTAATATATAAATAATCCAGGTATAAGCCTCGGCTCTGTTCCCCATCCAACTAATTAATTTACTATAATTAAATTCATGATTTTTGGTAAATGGAATGGTGGTGATGGGTGTTTTTACTTCAACAAATCTTCTGCTCTCGCCTTCAATATTTTTGGTAACAACATTAGAGCCTCTTGCTACAATTTCACCGGGATGCAACGATTTATTTACTTCTTTCGTAATAATTTCTCGTTCAACCGTTACATTACTATTAAAATATAAAGTGGCGCCAATAATAATACCCAAGCCAACCTGCCCAATAATTTTACTGACTCCGGCCAAACCATCACTGTTTTTCTTTTTGTATTGTTCACCCCGTTTACCTGCCAGCCTTCTTGCTTTAATTTTAAAATAATCATCTAAAAAACCAATTATTCCAAGCCATACTGTACAAAGCAACATGAGGCGTATGTAAACCTTACTTAAATCCGCAAATAATAAAGTTGGAATTATAATCGCCAATAAAATAATTATACCCCCCATAGTAGGAGTTCCCTTTTTCTGTTGCTCTCCTGCCAAACCCAAATCACGCACCGTTTCACCAATTTGTTTATCCTTCAAAAAAATAATTATCCTTTTACCATAAACTGTAGTAATAATTAACGATAATAATATAGCCATAGCTGCCCTGAAGGTGAGGTATTGAAATACACCTGCCCCCATTATGTTGAAGTGTTGTTTAAGCCAGCTAAATAATTCGTATAACATAGTTTATATTATTATCTATCACTTATAAATTCATTCAAACTTTGCAAACATTTCCCGCAATACTTGTTTATCATCGAATGGATATTTCACTCCGTTTATTTCCTGATATTTTTCGTGACCCTTTCCTGCTACAAGTATAATATCACCGGTATTTGCCATTTTAACGGCTTTTTCTATAGCCTGCCTTCTGTCGGGTATCGCAACATATTTTTTCTTTGCTGCAGTAGTCAATCCATTTTCCATATCAGCAAGAATATCCATTGGATTTTCGCTTCTGGGATTGTCGCTTGTAAAAATGGCCTTATTGCTTAAATCACATGCAGCCTGCGCCATAATGGGTCTTTTGGTTTTATCCCTATCACCACCGCAACCCACTACAGTTATGATTTGCTGAAAATTTTTTTTTAATTTTATCAGTGTAGTTAATACATTTTCTAAAGCATCTGGTGTATGCGCATAATCAACAATTCCTATAACCTGATTTTTACTTATAATGTAATCAAACCTTCCCTCTGCTCCGGTTATACCACTGAGAACAGTTAATGTTTTTTCGGAATCTTCTTTTAAACATAATGCAGTACCATATACAGCCAATAAATTGTATGCATTAAATTCACCAATAAGCCTGAAATGAACCTCTTGCTTATTGATAAGCATTTGTAAACCCGTTAAAGCATTATCTAAAATTTTTCCTTTAAAATCAGATGAGGCTTTTAAACTGTAATAGTATTTTACAGCTCTGGTGTTTTGCAACATTACTTCACCACGTTTATCATCTTTATTAGAAAGTGCAAAAGCATTTTCTGTTAAATTATCAAAAAAGCTTTTTTTAACCCGGATATATTCTTCAAATGTTTTGTGGTAATCTAAATGATCGAGTGTAATATTGGTAAATATTGCTCCTTTAAACTGAAGACCTGTTATTCTATGTTGATGAATAGCATGGCTGCTGCATTCCATAAACACATGCGAACAATTTTCGGTAACCATTCTTTGCAATAATGCATTCAAGCTGATGGCATCTGGTGTGGTATGTGTGGCAGGAATAATGTTTTGATTGATTTGATTTTGAACAGTACTAATCAAACCGCATGAATATCCTAAACCTGAAAAAAGTTTGTACAACAATGTAGCCACCGTTGTTTTTCCATTGGTACCTGTAACACCCACCAATATCATTTTTTCGGAAGGATAATCATAAAAATTATGTGCCATATAAGCCACGGCTTCATGGGTACTGTTTACTTTAATGTAAGTAATATTTTTTTCAAATTGCAGTGGTAAAACTTCAGCAATAATTGCAATAGCACCATTAACAATAGCCGCATCAATGAATAAATGACCATCTGCCTTTTCGCCCTTTATGGCAATAAAAACTGAATTTTGTTCTACTTTACGTGAATCAATATATAAACCGGATATCGCAATATCGGTATTGCCATACACTTCCTGTAAACGCACTTTATATAATATATCCTGCAATAACTTCATGTTGCTTAATTTAATGCTACCGTTAATATTTGTCCTTTGGAAATTGTTTCGCCCGGTATAATGGACTGATCTATTACTTTACCTACTCCTTTGGCATTTACTTTTAAACCCATATTACCGCACAAATACATTACATCTTTTAAACCCATACCCTTTAAAGAAGGCATTCGATAAAGCTGTATTTTTTTTGTATATACAATTGCATGACTTGGGGTGCCTGCAATACCGGCCCAATCATCTACAATAGAAACCGAATCGGTTGTTTTTATTTTCAATGATTTTGCAATATTCAATAAGTCAGTTTTATAACCAATATAATTAAAATGCGTACTATCGTTTTTAGCAACTGCAAACTGCGTACTGCTTTGTTTAACGTAAAGGGTATATAGTCTGTCTGCAATTTCTTTAAACACAACACCAGCCACTGCTGCACCATAAAAAACTTTTGCAAAAGGCTTATTTTTGATTACCACAATGCAGGTATACTGCGGGTTGTTGGCGGGGAAATAACCTGCAAATGAAGATTGATAAACTTTATCTGCATATCCTTTATTTGCATCTGCTACCAGAGCGGTACCGGTTTTACCTGCAACAGTATAGGGTGTATTTTTAAAAAGCTCTTTAGCAGTACCATTTGTACATACGCCTTCCAAACATGATTGAACTTGTTTTAAAGTAGTATTACTGCAAACTTTATCAATAAGTGTTACTGGTTCAATTTTCTTTAATACATTACCTTCTTCTACAATTGCGTTGACCAAATAGGGTTTCATCATTACACCGTTGTTGGCAATAGCATTGTATAATGTGAGTATTTGCAAGGGGGTAACCTCCACATTGTATCCAAATGCCATCCAAGGTAGTGTAGTAGCACTCCAACTTCTGCTTCCGGGTTTAATGATGGTAGAATTTCTTTCTCCAACCAAATCAATTCCGGTAGTTTCATCCAATCTAAAATCATGTAATTTTTTAATGAATGATCGTGGATTATTTTTATAGGCATCCAACGCCATTTCGGCCACCCCAACATTTGAACTTAGTTCAAATGCATGTTTTGCAGTAACTTCAAAATGTCCATGTTGTTCTGCATCATAAATGGTTCTATCGGCAATTTTTAATGTACCGCCATGCAGGTTTACAGTTTGACCTAATGTAATTTTTTTATCTTCTAATAAAGCCATTAATGTTGCCAGCTTAAAAGTTGATCCCGGCTCTGATGCATTGATTGCATAGTTATAATTTTCATAATAACTACCATCAGTACCTTTACCCAGGTTGGCCATTGCTTTAATTTTACCAGTAGCTGTTTCCATTACAATGGCGCAACCGTGTTGTGCATCGTTTTGTACCAACATTTTCATGAGTGCATTTTCGGTAATTTCCTGAATCAACACATCAATATTTGTAATTATATCTTTTCCGTTTATTGCTTCTGTTTCGTAACCGGCATCTACCGGAACTCCCACTCCACCTGCAATGTATCGAACAAGGCGGCTTCCTGATTTGCCACGTAGAATACTATCATAACTTAATTCCAATCCCACTTTAAATGAATCCCGATCTAAGCCAATGGTTCTAAAAGCCAGCATTTTATATGGATTGAGCCGTATACTTTTATCATCAGCAATAAATCCGCTTTTATTTTTTCCCAAACGAACCAATGGAAAGTTTTTTAGTGTTGTGTATTGCTGATAGGTAATACTTCTTTTTAATAGAAAATAACGAAACTTCTCTCTGTAACCTTTCAGTAAAATTCTTTTATAACCTGCGGCAGATTCATCTTTAAAAAGATTGGCGAGTGAAATGCTGAGCGAATCAATATTTTCTCTGAACCTTTTTCCATTTCTTTCACGTAATCCATCAGCGCCAAAATCTACATATATATCAAATTGCGGAATACTGGTACTTAACATTTCGCCATCCTCACTATAAATGGTACCTCGCTCTGCATCGGTTTCTACATAACGTTCATGCAAACTGTCGCTTAAACTTTGCCAGTATTTTCCCTGTACCTGCTGAATATAAACAGCTTTGGCAAATATGGTAATACCAACCGCTACAATTAAAATGTAGGTTAGGTATACTCTCCATAATATGTCGCGTTTTACATCCATTTTATACTATTTCTTTTTAGTATATAATTTAACGGGTAATTCTTTGTTAATCTGAATACCCATTGGTTCAACTTTTTTTAAAATTTCTGTTTCTTCAGTTTTAAACATCACTTCACTTTTCAGTGTTTTATATTGATATTGTAAATCTTTGATATCATTTTTTGTTTTACTGATATTTCGAATTGTTTTATCAGCAACATGGCCATTAGCGATATACAGAACTGCCAAAAAACTAATGAATAAAATAAAAAACAGATTATTGGTAATCCATTCAGAATTAAAAAGCCTTTGCAATGGCTTTCCGTTTTTATTTTCTGTTTTATTATTCGTATTCATGGTATTGAATCATGCTTTTATAATTTTTCAGCTACTCTTAGCTTGGCACTTCTGCTCCTTGAATTCATTTTTATTTCACTCTCAGAAGGCACAATTGGTTTTTTGGATATCAGTTCAAACTCCTGTTTTTTGGGCGTTGAAATGAAAGGGTTTTCATCTTCAACTGTTGTTCCTTTAAAATAATTTTTCACCAGCCTGTCTTCTAATGAATGGAAAGTAATAAAAGCCGCACGGCCACTGGTTTTTAATATAGTCGGCAATTGCAGTAATAAATCATTGAGTGCCCCCAATTCATCATTTACTTCTATTCGTAATGCTTGAAATACCTGAGCAAAATATTTATTAGGATTACCCTTTACCATCTCTGCCAAAGCTGCTTTAAACTGTGCAACATTGCTTACGGAGGTATGCTGACGGTATTGAACAATATGCTTGGCTAAAGTTTTAGCATTGGTAACCTCACCGTATTTTTCAAATAACTTGTGTAATTGGTGTTCAGAATAAGTAGCAATAATTTTTTCAGCAGTTAATTCAGAACGACCGTCCATACGCATATCTAAAGGCCCATCGAATCGTATTGAAAACCCCCTTGATGCTTCATTGAACTGATGACTGCTTACACCTAAATCGGCTAAAATACCATCTACCTGAAACACACCATGCAATTTTAAAAATCGTTGTATGTGTCTGAAATTTTCAGGAACAAATACCATACGAGCATCATGCGGAAAATTTTGAAAAGCATCTGCATCCTGATCAAAAGCAAATAACCTACCCTCCGCATTCAGGTGCTTTAAAATTGCAGCAGAATGTCCACCTCCTCCAAAAGTGCAATCAACATAAATGCCATTGGGCTGAATGGCCAGCATATCAATTGTTTCTGAAAGAAGTACTGGTATATGGTAAGTATTATTCATTGTAGCGCAATTAAAAATGTAAAACCATGATTATATACCACCTTCTAAACCCGACATTACTTCTTTGGCTAAATCGCTAAAAGCTTCCGGTGAAAAATCTTCAAAGAGCTGTTTGTATTTACCTGCATCCCAAATTTCAAAACGATCAATAGCTGCTGCTAATACAATATCTTTTTGCAATCCTGCATACTCCTTTAAAGATGCCGGCAATAACATACGGCCGGCGCTATCCAATTCTACTTCAGTAGCACCTCCTAAAAACTGGCGACGGAATTGACGTACTTTTGGATCAAAATCATTTAACCGATTAATCTTAGCAATAATGACTTCCCAGCTTTTAAAAGGATATAGTGTGAGGCATTTTTCAAAACCACGACTGAGGATAAAACGAGACTCCCCTTCCGGCAACTGCTTTTTCAAGCCACCGGGCAAAAGGAAGCGACCTTTCGCATCTACTGTAGCCTCATATTCGCCGTGAAATCCGTTCATTTTTAAAATTGTGGTTTAAAATTACCATTTATTTACACAAAATAACACTTTTTCCCACTTTAAATACAAATTTTGAGTACTTGTATTTATCCACAAAAAATAACAGAGCCAAATCCTTACCTGCATTAACTTTCAGCGATTTTTGATGAAAATTAAGGTGAATTCAATGTGAATTAGTGTGGATAAGCTGCAAAAATGCTGTGAATACAGGCGTTTACAAAACTTATTTTTGAAAATTTAAATGATAAAAACCACCCAAACAGTATTTGCCGAAATGGCTATACCTTGAGTAAAAAAGGATGAATGGATGCTTTATTGAACATTAATCTTTCAAAACACCAGTTATAAAATATTATGTTGTTATGCAGAAATCTATCAACCCACAACAAATTGCTATTCAGGAATACCAGTATGAATTACCGGAAAATGCCATTGCTAAATATCCGTTAGCCAAACGTGATGAAAGTAAATTATTAGTATACAAACAATCAACTATACATACCTCAACCTACCAGCATTTACCTGATTTTTTACCTGAAGATAGTATTTTGATTTTCAACAATACAAAGGTGGTAGAAGCGAGATTGTTATTCACTAAATCAACCGGCAGCACTATTGAAATATTTTGTTTAGAACCTTTTGATACGCACAAAGATATTACAATAGCCATGCAACAAACCGGTAATGTACAATGGAAATGCCTGATTGGTGGTGCAAAAAAATGGAAAGAAACCATATTGGAAAAAGTAATTACAATGCCTAACGGTACTCTATTGCTGCAAGCAGCAAAAAAAGAGGTATTAGACGAGGCAGGAACTTATTTGGTAGAATTTAATTGGAATGATGCAAATGTCAGCTTCGCTGAAATATTGCATTTTGCCGGTATTATACCATTACCCCCCTACTTGAACAGAGCAACGGAACAAGAAGATGCTATTCGGTATCAGACTATTTATGCTGAGAAAGATGGTTCGGTAGCAGCACCTACTGCAGGGCTTCATTTTACACCAGAATTAATGGATGCATTGAAACAAAAAGGAATACAAACCGATTATGTAACATTGCATGTTGGCGCCGGAACCTTTAAACCCGTGAAAGCTGCTTATTTAGCCGCACATGAAATGCATGCTGAGTTTATAGATGTTTCAAAACAGTTTATACAACATATACAAATGCAATTGAATTATCCAATTGTTGCAGTTGGCACCACTTCATTAAGAACCCTGGAATCACTTTATTGGATTGGTATAAAAATTCATCAGTATTATCAAAAAAACAAAACACTCAATTCTTTACAGGATATCACAGTAGAGCAATGGCTACCCTATCAACAACAGGAAAATGTTTCTATAGATCAGGCACTTAACTATATTCTACAATGGATGGATATTCAGGGTAAAGAAAGGCTCATTACAAAAACAAGTATCATCATTGTTCCAGGGTATGATTTTAAATTAGCAAAAGGTATTATTACTAATTTTCATCAACCACAATCTACTTTACTGTTATTAATTGCAGCGATGATTGGTGATGACTGGAAGCGTGTTTATGATTATGCACTGAACAATTCTTTCAGATTTTTAAGTTATGGTGATGGCAGTTTGCTTTGGAGGATTTAAGCAGTTACACCAACAGGCATTTCTATAGTAAAGGTTGTTCCCTTACCAAGGGTACTATCCACTCTTATTTTACCCTTGTGCGCATCAATTACGGTTTTAACATAACTCATGCCCAAGCCGAACCCTTTTACATTGTGCACATTACCGGTATGGGCCCTGTAAAATTTTTCGAAGACACGCTTCATGGTTTCCTTACTCATTCCAATACCATTGTCTTCTATCATAATAACAATATATTTATTGGTACTGTGTGTTGTAATTTTTATTTCAAGATTATCTTTTGAATATTTAATGGCATTATCAATCAGGTTCGATAATAAGTTGGAAAAATGAACTTCATCGGCCACCAGCATATCATTTTTTGCATTGAGTTGTAATACTACTTTGGCTTCTTTTTCCTTCAGTTGTAATTGATAATTTTCTACAATTTTACGTATCAGTTCATGCAAATGCAGTTGTATCTTTTTTAATTGCAGCTCCTGTTTTTCTGTAATAGCAGCCTGCAATATGGTTTCAACATGCTTATTCATTCTTTTATTTTCTTCTTTGATAATGCCACTGAAATAATTCAGCTTTTCTCTATCACTCTGCACTTTTTCATTTCTGATAGCATCAACCGCCAAGGATATGGTAGCCAATGGTGTTTTAAACTCATGCGTCATATTATTAATAAAATCACTCTTAATTTCGCTCAATTTTTTTTGATTTAAAAGTGTTCGCAGTGTAACAAAGAAAGCAGCAATAATTATAAGCATGAAAACTGCAGCACCGGCAATGATCCATTTCAGTGAATCCCAAACCTGTTTTTGAAAATCAGGAACAATGATAATTAAATTTTCATAAGGTCCAATCCCTTCTAAATCGCTGCCAGTTTCAGGTACCACCGGTACAAAAATTCTTCTGTTGTGTAATGTATCCCAGAATTCTTTTTCAAAGCCTGCTGATTTCATTTCTATTTCATCATTATTATTGGTAATGGCAAACTCAAAATTCAAATCTTTAATATTGGCTTTGTGAAATGCACTGCGTAATTTATGATCAACATCTTGTTGTGAAAATCGGTCGCTGATGGCAGGTGGTTTTATTAAACTTAAAAAATCATTGGCAATTCTAAAACCGGGTCGTTTTGGAAAACGAAGCGAAGGGGTATAATGCATACTCTTACTTAAATCAATAGCCACATTTACACAGGCTTCTTTTACATTTCGCTGTAACTGTTCCTGTCTTACTGCCAGTAAATTTTTTAACCAGGATGCTTGTAGAAGAAAAAGCCCGAAAAGGGAAAGAGATATCAAAACAACAATAAGCGGTAATGTTTTCTTCATCATGTATTTCAAATATAAAACCCTGACAAGAAATATGGAACAATCTGTTGGTTATTATCATGCTTTTAACTTATTTACCGGATATACCAGGTAAATAGAGTTTACTTAGAAAGTTAAATATGCATATCCGGAACATTAGCCGGGCAAACTAACCTGCCCAATGTTTTGGCTTTAATTTCTTCAACAGATACGCCCGGAGCCTTTTCTTTTAATAAAAAACCTTTGGGTGTAATTTCTAATACTGCTAAATCGGTTACAATTTTCTTCACGCATCGCAGTCCGGTAAGGGGCAAAGTACACGCAGGCAAGAGTTTGCTCTCACCTTTTGGATTGGTATGCATCATTGCTACAATAATATTTTTGGCACTGGCCACTAAGTCCATAGCGCCACCCATTCCTTTCACCATTTTACCCGGTATTTTCCAATTGGCAATATCTCCATTTTCACTCACCTCCATCGCACCTAATACAGTTAAATCTATCTTACCCGCCCGAATCATGCCAAAACTTTCTGCACTATCAAACAAAGCGGCACCTTTAATGAGTGTTACGGTTTCTTTTCCGGCATTAATTAAATCAGGATCTATTTCAGCTTCGGCAGGGTAAGGCCCCATTCCTAAAATGCCATTCTCTGATTGAAATATAACGGTGATGGATTGGGGTACATAATTGGCAACTAATGTTGGTATACCAATTCCTAAATTAACATACATGCCGTCTTGCAGTTCCTGCGCAATTCTTTTGGCAATTCCATATTTATCTAATGCCATAAAAAATGATTTAATGATGTTGAGAGAAATTTGAAAAAATATTTACTTCTCCATTCTTACTGTTCTTTTTTCAATTCTTTTTTGATAATGCCACCCCTGAAAAATCCTGTGTATATAAATGCCGGCAACATGTACCTCATCGGGATCTATTTCACCGGGTTGAACCAATTCTTCTACTTCTGCAATGGTAATATTACCGGCCTTTGCCATTGAAGTTGAAAAATTACGGGTTGTTTTTCTGAATACAAGATTTCCCATAGTATCTCCTTTCCAGGCTTTAACTATTGCAAAATCGGCATGCAGGGCTAACTCCATTAAATAGGGTTTATTATTAAAGTACCGTACTTCTTTACCAATTGCTACTTCTGTACCAAAACCTGCTGGTGTATAAAAGGCAGGAATGCCCATGGCGGCCATTTGTATTCTTGTGGCAAGTGTACCTTGTGGAATTAAATCAACTTCTAATTCTCCTTCCAATAATTGCCTTTCGAACTCTGCATTCTCGCCTACATAACTGCTAATCATTTTTTTTATCTGTTTTTTTTGCAGCAGAAGGCCTAAACCAAAATCATCTACTCCTGCATTATTGGAAATACAGGTTAAATTTTGAATACCCTTTTGTACAAGGGCAGCAATACTATTTTCAGGAATACCATTTAAGCCAAAACCACCCAACATAATGGTGGCACCTTCATGAATATCTTTGATGGCTTCTTGTGCATTTAAAACAACCTTATTCATACCTTACCATTTAAAATATGTATTGCAGCAATGCATGCATCATTCAAAAAAAACGAACATCTGCTTAGATGGTATGATGCATTTGATTATAACCGTTCTTATGCAAGATAAGGCAAATAATTAAGCCATAAAACGTAATGTTCTATAAAAAATTAATCTGTGCCTATTTATGAGTAGGTTGGGTATCAACAGATTTAAGTGTAACTCTTCTACCATATGCAGAAAGTGAGTCCACTAGTTTTTTCATTTTATCAGGATGTTGTTCATAATATGAGAGGCTATGATAAAAACTGCTTTTGGTAATATGATGCCAATAGAAAACCTGTTCAAATTGTTTACGGTCGTCTCTAATTTTTTTAAAAACGGTATCCTGCCCGGCTTTCATATTATTCCATTCATTTACATTCAGCAAATCCCACATTACCACTTTCATGGTATCAAAATTCAGTACAGGCATTTCTGATTTATGGCTATTACAGGCCATCAGGTAAATTATTAAACAAATTATCATTAATATCTTCTTCATTTTATCTATTCATGCAGGTGTTTGGCAAAATTTTATAAGCTTTAGTTATTTTATTTTTTATCAATACATTTTAAATTATATTATTGTAATTGTTCTTTATATTTTGTTGCATTTCCAACATCTAAATTGGTAAAAACATCCAGCGCTTTTAGTTTGTCATCGGAATTTGCTTTTACAAAAAGGCCAATTAATTCCTGCACTTTTGTTTGCATAAAAAATTGAACAAACATGGTATTGGGATGTTCTCTGTTAAATGACTGTAATAAATTCAAAGCCTGTAAAATTCCGGAGCGTGCCTGCAATTCATTATCATACATATTATCAAGTCCCAATCGGTAATAATCATAAATTACAGTATGAATAATATTGTTGGCATTGTTGGTTAAATTATCTACCAGCCAATATCTGTTTCTCAATCCATCAAATGCACGCCATCCGCTAATACTGGCATCTTCAGGTGCATTGTTTACTATATTTTGTGCTTTTAAAAAATAGGGTTGTCCTGCTTTGGGAGCAAATGAATCATAATCCAATCCAATGATTACATAGGCATAATAAGCCAGCACAGCAGTTAAGTTAGCTACCAAAGGGTCATTGCCCTGTACTCTGCTATCATTAAATTCTATGGGTTGAAATTCTATGTACTTGAATGTTATATCCTGATCTTGAAAATTTACCAATGCTGCCTGATAGGTACTATTGTATACAGGCCTTGCTGCCTGAATAATCAATGATGCACTAAATACATTGGTTTGTGGCATTGATTCAATATTGAATAAAAAACTGCAAACAATTTTTTCAGCAGGATTAAATTGATCATCTGTCCACTTCCTGCTATTTAAAAAATTGGTTAATTGCGATTGAAGTGTATTGAATATTTTTTTATCGATGGTAGTATTTACCCTGCTTGCATTAATGGTTACTTTGGCCTGTAATTCCTGTGCCGTAATGCCAGTACTTAAACCCAAGCAAAGCAATAAAAATATGATAAATATGCTACGCATCTAATTCTTCACTTATGTATAAAACAATGTCTTTTGCCAGTTCTGTTTTAGACTTTAATGCCATCTTTTCTGTTCTGCCATTTTTTGAAATAATGGTAATTTGATTGGTGTCATATCCAAAACCGGCTTGTGCATCATTGAGTGAATTTAGTACAATACTATCAATTTTTTTTACATTTAATTTTTCTAAGGAATTTTTAAGTTCTTGCTCTGTTTCTAAGGCAAAACCCATAATGTATTGATGCGCAGTTTTCTGCTTTCCGAGCAATGCAAGGATATCAATAGTTTTAACCAATGGAAGAAGCCATTCCGATTCGTTTTTACCCTTTTTAATTTTTTGAGTTTCTTTTTTTAGTGGTGTATAATCTGCCACAGCTGCATTCATGATAATAATTTGTGCTTGCCGCGCTTCTATCATGCACTGTTCCAACAATTCATTGGCAGTAGTAATATGAACCAACTTAATTTCTTTGAATGAAGAATACAATGCAGTGGGGCCGGTTATTAAAACAACGTTGGCACCTTCCAGATAACAGGCTTCAGCTATGGCGAAACCCATTTTTCCGGAAGAATGATTTCCAATAAATCGAACAGGGTCTATTGGTTCATATGTAGGACCAGCAGTTACCAGAACAGTTTTGTTTTTTAATAATGTACCTCTAAAAAACTGACTAATTAAAAAGTTTACAATGGTTTCAGGTTCAGCCATTCGGCCCTCACCTACTAAGCCACTGGCCAACTCACCATTTTCAATAGGAATAAAATGAACACCATCTGATGCTGCATGCTGAATATTTCGTTTTGTAGCAGGATGTAACCACATGTCTTCGTCCATAGCAGGAGCCGCTACAACCGGACAAGTAGCAGAAAGATAAACGGCCATCAATAAATTATCGCATATTCCGTTGGCAATTTTTGCAAGACTGTTTGCACTGAGTGGTGCAATTAAAAATACATCGGCCCAACGGCCTAACGCCACATGGTTTGCCCAGGTTGACGATTCGGTTAAATTTTCTAATACCGCATTTTTACTGAGTGTTTCTAATACCAACGGACTCACAAAATTTTTTGCAGATGCAGTCATAATAACCTTTACTTCTGCACCGGATTTTACCAGCAACCGAACCAAATAAATTACTTTATAGGCAGCAATACTACCGGTAATACCTATTAATATTTTTTTCCCTTTCAACATGGTATTTTAATTAAACTGCAAATAACAAAAAAGGCAGTATATATACTGCCCTTTTATCAATTTTAATACATTTTGTTGCTTTATCTGAATAAATCGTTATCGTTATTTAAACGGTAGTAAATTTTTCCTTCCATAAATTCATTTAAAGCAAGAATTGCCGGATTGGGCATTTTCTCGTAGGCACGAGAAATCTCTATTTGTTCTTTATTTTCATGAATTTCTTCCAGACTGTCGGTATGGCTAGCAAATTCATCTAATTTATTATGCAACTCTTCCCGAATGGTAATGTTAATTTGATTGGCCCTTCTGGCAACAATTGCAATAGACTCATAAAGATTACCGGTGATATCTTTAATATCTTTCAAACTTTTAGGTTCAACAGAGCTAGGTATATTAGCGCTGAGCTGTCTTCTTAGTTTGCTCATTTTGTAGGTTTTTAATTAAATTATTTGTTTCTGTATTAATTTTTGTAATTTCTGTAGTGTATTTACTTCCCTGAAAACGATCCAAAAAATCTGAACAATCGGCTTTTACTTTTTCAAATCTTTCCAATTGTTTATCAGGATAACTCATTTCGGCATATTTAAAATATGAACGTACTGACTGATATTTATATAAATCACCATTTTTTGAATCGGGATAATTATCTAAAACTCCTGAAAATGTTATAGCAGCCGCCTTAAAATAACCTAAATTATAATAGAGCTGGGCATTTAAGAAATCTTTTGTTTCTAATTTTTCCCGACATAAATCAATAATATTATTTGCTTCTTTTATTTTAGATGAACCGGGATGCATGTTAATGAATGCCTGCATTAAACCAATTGCCTTATTGGTATTTGTTTGATCTAATTCCGGTTTGGGCGATTGCTTATAATAAGTATATGCCCGCATGTACTCACACTCTTCGCTTTTTGCACTGGAAGGAAACGTTTCAGTGAATGTTTTAAAATAATTTTCAGCGTTCAAATAATCTTTTTGATAATAATAACAATAAGCCAGTTTGTAGTACATGTCTTCATACCGATCAGTTCCTTTTACATAAGGGAACAAATCTTCAAAGAGCTGCTGAGCAAAATTATATTTTTTATTTACATAATATTGTTCGGCCATTTTGAATTTATAGTCAATATCCTTACTCTTTAAAATCTGCGAGAATCGGTGACTTTTTTGAAACTTCACTCCTTTTCTGGAACAAGCAGCAAATCCCAAAATTATTAATGAAAACAATACAAGTTTCTTCATACAAGTTTGCGAAGGTAAATAATTTTGGCAATATAAATACGCAGCTTTAAAACATACGTTAATATTCTTGAAAAGTACCCCAATTTACAGGAAAATGAAGCTATTATGGATAGGCAAGGTAAAAACCTTCTCTTTATCTAAACATAAAAAAGCCCCAAAATTGGGGCTTTTTTAAAAATATGCTGATTAATTATTTAGTTTCTGCTTCTCAAGTTCGGATGTGGAGCAGGTACTGTATTAGGACCTTCTTCGGTTGTGCCTTGCAAATCAATGGTATTAGCATCACCGGAACCACCATCGTAAGAGAAAATGAATCTGCTTTCAGAAATACCTTGTTTATCAACTAAGTATTTAATTACAGCATTTACTCTTTCCCATGCCATTTGCTGAGCTGCTTTGCTGGCAGCGGGGTGACCAATTACTTTTACTTTACAATCTGGGTTTGCTTTAATGCTTGCGGCGGCAGCATCTAATAATTGCATTGCTTCTTTGGTTAATTTATCACCTCTTTTAAATTGTATGCTGGGTAAGCTACTGATGTTACAAACCGGTGCTTTTTGCATGTTTGCAATCATATCTCTTAACTCTTTGCAACAAGCTGGTTCAGGACAAGTACCAACACCATCTGCATTTACCGGGAAACAACTTTGTGGTGTTAAAATTTCTTTATCTCTGTAGTCAGGAACGCCATCACCATCAGTATCTTTTGCTCTACCATGGCTATCAACAGGTGCACCGGCTGGTGTATTGGGTTCTAAGTCGAATTGATCAGTTACACCATCACCATCTGCATCAGGCAATACAACCTTTGGCATTTTCATATGCTTGGGGCTATTCAGCTCATTGTACTCATAATTGTAAGGGTTAATCCACCATAAGGGTTGTACTCTTTTGGCAGTTTTACCTAAGTTAATGTTTAAATGAGCAGTTGAGAAGCTGTATTGGTCTCCTGAATTACCTACTTTGTTACCATCTAAATAATCATTACCGAACATGGGAACAGTGAATCTTTGTTCAATTCCGATATTTACACGGTTACTGATTTTATAAGATACACCACCACCATAGCTTAAGCCATGCATTAAAGCCCAGGTATGTCTGCCATTTACAGCAGGTGCATCATTGGGAAAATTAGAGGTACCAATTAAATTAGTTTGTGGATAATACAAGTTATGCAGTGAACCACCCTGGTTGGTCATTACTCTGGTATAAATTAAAGAATAACCTCCAAAAACATAAACATCCCATTTTGGATTGCCTCTGTAATGACTCATAGAATTTAAAGACGCGATGGCATCAATAGAACCCATGTGGGTATAGTTTTTAGCCCATACGGTAGTTTTACTGCTGGGAATAGAAACAATGGAACCATTGTAAGCACCTCTAATCGAGAATACATGACTGATGGATTTACGAAGAGAAATTCCACCTACAATACCACCATTGTATCCGCCAGCTAAAATGGCCCGGTCACCTAAAATGAAAGAACTACCGGCACTTAAACCTAACTCCCACTGATCGCGGGGTTTAGCCGGGTAAGGGTATTGGTTGTTTAGAAACTCATTGTACTGAGGTATCCTTTTAGTAGGAACTTTAGAACTGTCTTTCCAGTCCCAACCCCAATCAGTTGATGTTTGCGCAAATCCAATGCTCTGAAACAGAACAAACATTGCTGCAAATAACGAAATGTACTTTTTGCTTGCCATAGCTTATGTTTAATGTTGATGATAAAATTCCCGACAAAAGTATTATAATCGGAATGAACAATCAAATTTTATATTATGTTTTTACAGAACTGCCTAAAAAGACAGTTTATTTCTGAAAAACGTTGCATCTGCAAAATTATTGTAAGTTATGGCTAATTAACACACTATATTATTCTGCTGCACATAATTATTATATTGCACCACTATACAAAAAGCTATGAAATTAGCCCTTCAGGTAATAAAAGACGAGTTGGATGAATTTGAAAAGCACTTTAAAGAGGCTGTACAAAGCAGGGTACCGCTGTTAGATCGGATTATGCAATATATTGTTAAAAGAAAAGGAAAGCAATTGCGGCCTATGTTTGTTTTACTCAGCGCCAAACTAGGGGCACCGGTAAATAAAAGTACATATAGGGCTGCTTCTTTGGTAGAATTATTGCATACGGCCACTTTGGTTCATGATGATGTGGTGGATGAATCAATGGAAAGACGTGGTTTTTTTTCCATCAATGCCTTATGGAAAAATAAAGTTGCCGTTTTAGTAGGCGATTACCTTTTATCAAAAGGTTTATTGCTTTCGCTGAGCAATCATGATTTTGGCGTTTTACAAATTATGTCAGAGGCAGTTAAACAAATGAGTGAAGGCGAATTGCTGCAAATGGAAAAATCGCGAAACCTGAATATAAATGAGGCCATTTATTTTAACATTATTAAAGGAAAAACTGCCTCATTATTAGCCTCTGCCTGTGCCGCAGGTGCCTCTACCACATTCAATAATCCGGAGCAAATTGAACAAATGCGTTTGTTTGGCGAAAAAGTAGGCATGGCGTTCCAAATAAAAGACGACCTTTTTGATTATGGCACTTATAATATAGGCAAACCTACCGGCAATGATATAAAAGAAAAAAAATTAACCTTACCACTCATTTATACCTTGAATAATATACCTATAAAGGAAAGGAAAGCTTTGATGTACATACTGAAAAACGAAAATAAAAACAAGGTAAAAGTGCAACAGGTGATTCAAGAAGTCATGAAACACGGCGGTATTCAATACACCATTGAAATCATGAATCAATACAGGGATGAAGCTTTAAAAATTTTACACCAATTTCCTGAATCAGAAGTACGCAGTGCATTAGAAGAATTGGTTCGTTTTACTACAGACAGAAAATATTAGTACCTCACTTATTTTTTACCTAACGTGTTGTGCTATTAAAATCAGTTTTCGTTTGAAACTCATTGCCTAATGGTGTTTCAGTAAACTATGTATAACTAATTGATATTGAGCAAAGTTTATTGAAACCTATGCCCAGTAAGATTTTCAGGGCGTAATAGCACAACACGTTTTTTACCTAATCATTTTCAGAAACATCAGCATATACATTGGTTCTTCATGCTGTAACTGTTTTTTTTTGATTCATTGAAAAGCCAGAGCCTGAAAATGAATTGTATAAAATTAAATGATATCTTCATTCCCATTGTTTGTTGTACCAATAAAGTAATTTAAATATGGAGAAACGATGGAAAATGCCCGTTTGGGATGCCAATGCTGTTTTGCAATTACAATCTTCTTTAAAAGTAAATCAGGTTATCTGCCAAATTTTGGTTCAAAGAGGTATTGATAATTTTGAGAAAGCCAAACAATTTTTTCGCCCACAATTAACCGATTTACACAGCCCCTGGCTAATGAAAGATATGGATAAGGCTGTACAGCGTATTCTGAATGCTTTTCAACAAAACGAAAAAATTTTAGTGTATGGCGATTACGATGTAGATGGCACCACTTCTGTTGCCTGCATGTTCCGATTCTTACAATCTGTTTATCCGAATGTGGCTTTTTATATTCCCCATCGTTACAGAGAAGGATATGGTGTTAGTCAACAAGGCATTCATTATGCCCAAGAGCATGGATTTTCATTAATTATTTCATTAGACTGTGGTATAAAAAGCATAGAACTTATTCAATATGCAAAAGATCTATCAATAGATTTTATTGTTTGCGACCACCATTTACCAGACAAACAACTACCCCCTGCGGTTGCCATCCTTAATCCGAAACAAAAAAATTGTGCTTATCCCTACAAAGAACTGTGTGGCTGCGGAGTAGGGTTTAAATTAATTACAGCATTGGCTGAAAAACTCGGATTATCTGATACAATACCATTTCAATATATTGATTTGGTTGCCTGTGCCATTGCTGCAGATATTGTGCCCCTTACAGGGGAAAACAGAACACTGGCTTATTTTGGATTAAAAAAAGTAAATGAAAACCCTTGTATAGGCATTAAAGCCCTGTTGCAACTTGCCGGCATCCAAAAAGAACTACATATTAATAATCTTGTTTTCATTATTGCTCCAAGAGTAAATGCAGCCGGTAGAATGGATGATGCTAAAAAAGCCGTTCAGTTATTCATTGAACAGGATATGCAAGCAGCATTGCAATTAGCAGAAATGTTGCACAACGACAATACTGACCGAAAAGAAGCAGATACCACTATTACAGCAGAAGCACTGTCATTAATTCAGGATGATGCAAATCACACACATAAAAAAACGACCGTAGTATATCAGGAACACTGGCATAAAGGAGTAGTAGGCATTGTGGCAAGCAGATTAATTGAAAAACATTATCGCCCCACAATTGTACTGACCAAAAGTGGCGAATACCTTACCGGCAGTGCAAGAAGTGTGGCCGGTTTTAACCTGTATGAAGCCATTCATGCCTGCAGGGATTATTTAATTGGTTATGGCGGCCATTTTGCCGCTGCAGGATTAACTTTAAAACCCGAAAACTTAATTACATTCAGCAATGCATTTGAAGCCATTGTAAATGAAACCATTGATCCAGATCTGCTTACCCCCGAAATTATAGTTGATGCGGTGATTACACTCAATGATATTACAATGGGGTTCTATAATATCATTTGCCAAATGGAGCCTTTTGGACCGGAAAACATGCAACCTGTTTTTATGATAGAAAAACTTACTGATACCGGCTACTCTAAAATTGTAAAAGAGGAACACATTCGCTTTGTATTAAAACAAAATAATAGTACTATTACCGGCATTGGCTTTAATATGGCGCATTTTTTTTCTTTATTAGAATCACAACAGCCTATAGATATTGTTTGCACAATTGACCTGAATGAATATATGGGAGAAAAAAAATTACAATTACGGGTAATGGATATTAGACCGTCAAAATAAGTCAAAATAAATTGTACATCGCAGTAAAAAAATGCTATTATTCTTTCACAATTTTAAATAGAACATTTGAAAAACTTTATTCAAAAACAGCATTGTTCCTGTGTTCACACCAAAAATATTTGCAGATGAAAATATTGCAACACATATCTTATTTCTGGTACATTGCCATTAACTGGAATACTAGGATTGCCTGGTATATTGTTAGAAACGAATGGCGCGGAGAAAAAAAATATAGCATTCATTCAACCGGCCATGATGAATTAAAACATTTAGCACTTGCTGATGTAAACATAGAGCACGCAAGTATTTATATGCCCGTCGATTTTACACTTTTAGAAACCGGATTTCAACAATTACAGTTACCACATTTGCATTTCATAGATTTCGGATGTGGCAAAGGAAGAGCCTTATGTGTTGCAGCTCATTTTGGTTTCAACAACATTACCGGAATTGAACTATCACCGCAATTGTATAAGGATGCGCAAAATAATATTGCCCTAACGCAACATTTGTTTCCGCATGTAAATTTTCATTTGATAAATAACGATGCCTTTTACACTCCAATCCCATCTACCGCAAATTGCTTATTCTTTTACAATCCCTTTGATGAAATGATTATGCAGCAGGTTGTTTTGAATATCGATAAAAGTCTGCTCGAACATCCACGATCTATTGAAGTTATCTACATAACCCCCATGCACAAAAATTTATTTCTTGAAAAAGGGTATACTGAAACATTCCATCAACGAATTCAGAAATATATGGAAATCAGCATTCTAAAAAAAGAGGA
Source organism: Hydrotalea sp. GW822-HT8A01 (assembly GCF_058798575.1). Classification (NCBI taxonomy): domain Bacteria; kingdom Pseudomonadati; phylum Bacteroidota; class Chitinophagia; order Chitinophagales; family Chitinophagaceae; genus Hydrotalea; species Hydrotalea sp. GW822-HT8A01. The sequence continues at coordinate 2,113,076 of NZ_CM179506.1, read as the reverse complement.
TGTATCTAAAGCAAAAAGAAGGGGCTGAGATTTGCATAAACGAAAATTTTCTCCATCCCCCCTCCTTACAGAATAAAAAGAGGCTGCATAGCACTTTTGATGCAGCCTCCCTGAAAAAAATACAAAGTTTTATGCAGAAGCCTCTGCCTGCTGATGCATGAGTTCAATATTACGATCAATAAATCCGGTTAAATAATTTCCTTTTAACAAGCCTTGCGATAATAGCGCTAAATCTGCCAGATTTCTTACCTGCTTTTCCTGTTTTTCTTTATCATCCAACTTCAAAATATGTTGAAAAATTGGATGATTACCATTAACGGTAAGTGTAACTTCATCGGGCATTTGCGCATAGAATGATGCCATACCACCGCCAACAGCACCCATATCTTTCATACGACGCATAAATTCGGGCCTAGTAGCTACAACGGGTGTACTTTGTGAACTTAACCCTTTTAGCTCTACTGTAACATGTAAATCGTTGATGGGAAAACTAAAGAGATTTTTCAGATTTTCCTGCTCATCTTTTGAAAGTACCATTTCATTGTGTTCCTGTTTATCAATCAAATTATCTACAATATCTGCGTCCACTCTCACAAAATGTACATTTTCCCATTTCATTTCCATTGTATTAATGAAAGCCGCATCTACCAATGTTTCCATTTTAACTACTACATAGCCTTTATCTACACAGGCTTTAATAAAAGCATGTTGCTGTACCGGTTGGGTAGTGTATAAAATTACATTTTTACCATCTTTATTTTTTTGTAATGCATTCGTTGCATTCTTGTATTCCTCTATAGTATAAAATTTAGCTTTTGTTTTTTCTGCTTCGCTTTTTGCGGTATCTTCTAACACTGTCTCTTCCATAATGAGGAAACGATTGGCCTTCTCTAAAAACTTATCGTCCGTCATCATACCATACTTCACAAATAAGCCAAGGCTTTCCCATTTCTCTTCAAATGAAGCACGATCATTATTAAAAATTTCTTCTAACTTATCGGCCACTTTCTTGGTAATGTGGTTGTTGATTTTTCGAACATTCGGATCGCCTTGTAAATAACTGCGGCTTACGTTTAATGGAATATCCGGGCTATCAATTACACCATGCAGTAACATTAAAAATTCGGGAACAATATCTTTCACCTCATCGGTTACAAATACCTGATTGCTATACAACTGTATTTTGTCTTTTTGTATTTCGTAACTCTGCTTAATTTTCGGAAAGTATAAAATACCGGTTAAATTAAACGGATAATCTACATTCAGGTGTATCCAGAACAATGGCGTTTCGCCAAAAGGATATAATTCCTTATAAAACTTTTCGTAATCTTCTTTATTTAATTCACTTGGCTTTTTGGTCCAAATAGGTGCTGTATTATTAATAGGTTTTATTTTCTCATCTTCTTTCTTTTCGGCAGCAACATCAATAAAATAAATCGGAACCGGTAAGAACTTACAGAACTTTTCTAAAATACCCTTAAGCCGGTATGCATCCAAAAATTCTTTACTATCCTCGCCTACATGTAAAATAATTTTTGTACCGCGATTCCTTTTTTCTACCTCAAACAATTCAAACTCAGGGCTGCCATCACAACTCCAATAAACGGTAGGCGCATCTGCATTGTGGCTTTGGGTTAATAATTCCACTTTTTCTGCCACCATAAATGAGCTGTAAAAACCTAAACCAAAATGTCCAATAATGTTGGCATCTTTATATTTTGCTAAAAACTCTTCGGCACCACTAAAAGCCACCTGATTCAGGTATTTATCTACTTCCTCCTTTGTCATTCCCACACCGGTATCAGTAATGCTGATGGTTTTTTCTTTCGCATCTAATTCAACTTCAATTTTCAAATCGCCCAGTTCACCTTTAAACTCGCCTATTGAGGCCAATGTTTTCAATTTTTGAACCGCATCAACTGCATTACTTACCAATTCCCGAAGAAAAATTTCATGATCACTGTAAAGAAATTTTTTAATGATGGGGAAAATGTTTTCTGTTTGTACCCTAATTTGTCCTTTTTGCATAATAATAGTATTTGAAATCTTTTAAGTTGAAATTTTGACAGGCCGATATTTTTCAAATAGGTGAGGCATAACTATTCATCCAAGAAAAATTAGCCTATTGTTTGTAGACAAATTAAATACCAAAGCAACTTAAACTGACAAGCTGACAAACAAACCCATTTATTCCCAGGTGAATGAAAGATCATCTATTGCGGTAACCGGCCTACTTCCAGTTCCGGATGTGGTCGATTTTGCAACAATTCTTATCCAAATTTCTGTAGGTATATTATTGAGTAGCGAACCAAAATTTATTTGAACAGTTCCCGAACCGAATTGGCTATTTCCCGATTGCAATAATCCGGTTGCAGTAATGCTGCTGAATGTGGTTGGATTGTCGCCTAATCCGTATTCCACCGTCCAGTTAGTGGTGCGGGTACTGCTTACATCGAGCGATTGCAGTTGAAAGGATATTTGAATATTTTTTTTACCGGTAGTATTGGCCAAATGCAGTACAAAAGCCGCACCGGGATCGTACCCACCGGTTCCTGTTTGCCGAAGTGCTAATGCTCTGTTTGTTGCATTATCTTGTTGTATAGTAGTTGCATTTGAAGAAAGGCCAATTGCTGAGGCGCAGTTTTTAAACCCGCCGGTGGTATTTCCCCAACTTGTTTTTGAAGTAGCAAAATTGGTAACATTGCCCAAACTATTGCTACCTGCATTTGTGTAAACAGAACAACCGTTTGGTAAACCATTGGCAATATCATCAAAGTTGATGAGAAGAGGAGATTGATTTAATTGAATAACATTGTTCAAATTACCACTACCTCCTGAAAGCAATTCAACATCATTCAAATTACGCAACATTATAACAGCTCCGGTTTGATGAAGGCTTACAATTGCTGTTAGTTTATTAACTGCTTGAGTAGGAACCGGTGTATTATAAAAATTTGCTGTTGAATAAGTAAATAAATCAATGCTGCCGGATGGGTCTGATAAACGAACAGCATTATTCCAGAATGTTCCACTGATTGCCGGATAGTTCAATTGAATCAATGTAGATTCCCAATCGGTAATATTTTCCTGTAATTGCTGAATAGTAACCATTCGGGGAATAATTTTTTTTGAACCGGCAATTTTTGTAATAGCGGTAGTATCCATATTTTTCAGCAATAATATATTGTTTTCTTTGGTTAGCATGGCCTGATTTAATTGAACAGTTACCGAATCGCCCATTTTAAAACCATGCCCGGTATTTAATTGGAGCAGAATACCCGGCATATTTGAATCTTCCTGCAAAATCACTTCATTTTCAGGAATATTTCCCGCAGTTGCATCTGAAATAACAATACCATTGATGAATTTATCTTCCTGATAAGTATATGCAGTACCTTTATAACTATTGCGAACAGCAGCAATTGAAATTTTACTGACAGTGCTGTTCCCACATCGGGCATTTTGAAAATGAACATCTGAAGTATCACGAATCAACAATTGTTTGGTCGTTCCAAATATTGCAAAAACCGCAACCAGATTACCATTGCCTGCCGGAATTTTATTGGAAGCAAAATCTGCATAACCACTTGTTCGTAATATAATACTGTTACCGGAACAATTTTTTATGGTTAGGTTTGCAGCCTGCTTACCCACTGCATCGGCATAGGTTTTATCTAATTCATTTACAGCAAATTCTACATCGGCTAACTGAATTAAAGTACTTTGTAATGTATCCTGCAAGTTTGCAGAAAGTGTATTGATATTTACTAACCTGGGGATAACCTGATTGTTCAAACTACCTTTCAAAACATATTTATCGAATAAAGATGTTGGAAGCGGAATTAGGCTTGGATTATTGGGATCGCTGTTATCAATACCTGCTCCCAATTGTATCACGCCGCCATAATCACCCAAATACAAACCTTTTGCTTTCACTGCAATTTTTCTTCCTACAGGGTAATTGTTAAACAAATTATTACCATCCATTCGTACAGTAATTCCTCCGGTTTCATCCTGAATAATAATTTGCTTGTACCAATTACCTGATTGATCATTTGCAATTACAATACCACTAACAATTAAATCATCTGTTATCCTTTCAAAATTATTTTTAACATGCAATAATTTTAACTGCCGGATAGTAGTATTTGCGTTAAGTGTTAGTGTATCATTTGCAGGAGGTGCATCAAATGGTTTTGCGCAACTATTCATTAAAAAAAAACAGGCCGCAAAATAAAAAAATGATGCATATTTTTTCATCATACCATTGGATTTAAAATTTTAAACTAGTACTCAAAAAATATTGTATGCCATAAGCATAATAATATTTTGGAGGAAATTTTTCCGGATTTTGTGTGGCAAAATCAAATCGCATTTGTTCATACCCACCGGCAACCATTGCTTTGTTATTGAGCAAATTGGTAATACCTAAACTCACAAACAAATGGTTTGATTTTATTTTTGATTGAATTGCAGGCATTACAAACTGGTAACCCGTAAACAAATTCACAACAAAATAATCGGGTAATTTTTCGGGACGAATAATAGCATTGAACGCATTACTTTTTGTATCTAAGCCCTGCACTGCCCTTTCGGTTCTTCTAACCCGATTTAAATTAAGCCAGTTATCAGCCATATAATTACCGGATACTGTTATAAAACCCTTGCGGGTAGGCCGGTATGTTGCTGCTATATTCACAGCCTGTTGCGGCGATCCGGGCACTTTAAAATTTTTAATATAAACGGTTTCTTTTTGAATGATTTCAGAAGAATTGTCGAAAGTTACGATGGCCTGAGGCCTGTTGGTATAGCGGTTATTGGCCAAAGTAAAAGCGCCTGCAAATTGTAGCTTGTCATTCCATCTCAATTCAGCACCCAATTCTATACCCGCATTCATCTGGTTAATATTACTTAAAGCATCATTCACAAAACCCTTTACACCATCATCATAAAATGTATAAATTTTTAATGCATCTTGAATTGTGGTTAAATAGCCGGTAATACGTAATTTAATGAATGAAGTATTTAAATGATAGTTTAATTCATATGCTGCATATTTTGTGCTGGTAATATTGTCCTGAGTAGCAGCTCTTGTTCGGGGTGATAGAAATACATCTGAATAATAAGGTGGCATTGAAAGCCAGGCCATATTTAAACTGAAGTAATTTTTACCATTTAATTTGTAAGTAATCCCCGATTTAAATGCATAATTGAGAAAAGTATTTGTTGTAGAATGGCCATAAGAGCTTTGGGGGAACAGACCATTTTTAACTAAACCTAATCGTTGAAAACCGGTATAACTCAATGCCTCGGCAGCAAAAAAATCAAAGTGTCTGAATTGTTTGGAAATCTGAAAAAAACGGGAAGCCTTCCAGATATTCATTTGAAAATCGTATCCATATTTTTCGCCTTTCTTTACCAACCGGTTAGGATGCAATATATCATTTTGTAAAGCATTTGTATTCGCAACCAGATTCTGGTCAGCAAACTGATTCCAATTCACAAAAAAATCGCCCCCTAATAAATCGTTTACCGTTTGAAAATAATGGCTTTGCTGATATTGAACAGTGCCTCCGGCAGTGAGCTGCCAGTTTCCTGAATAGTTTTTATGTAATACAGGAGAAAGTACAAAAAAAGTATTCAGTACATTATTATCTCTTAATATATAACGACTTCTTAACCCGTTAATATTATTGCCATTTATACCATTTACATTGGCAATGGTTTCTTTACTATTTTGGTTAATTTCATAAAAATTTTCCCAATTCAGTTGCAATAAATTCGGTTCATTTTCCAATCGTTTTTTTACCTGCATTTGTAAATCCGGATCTGTTTGAAAAGAGGGTAAATACCGATAATAATCGGGACGAGGGTCAGGTGCATTGTGCCAATCTAAACCTCTGCTTTTTTGTAGCCCTATACTAACTAATGCCCCCAAATTAAAAGTGCTTTGCTGATCAATCCTCCATTGATAATTCGATACAATTAGTGGTTGTATATTTCGATATTCAGCTGCATTGCGCTTCCGGTTATTCTGATATCCCCAATTGGGATTATAATAACGATTACCTGCCAATTGCATAGCTTCTAAAGTTGTGGCTGCAGCCTGACCATTTATTGCAGAAGACCCTAAAAAACTAAATGTGAGCAAATGTTTAGATGAAATGATTTTATTGGCAGCAAAAAAGAGTGATAAATAATTGGTATAAGTACCTGGAACATAAGATTCTTTTGCCCATTGCCATGCAGTGCTGTATATAAATGACCATCCCTTTTTTAACTGGCCACTGTAATGCGCATAATTGAAGCGATGGGAATAATTTTTATTGGCAACGCTGTAGTTTAAAATATTTTGTCGTTGTTGCTGAATGGGTGCAATATGAATATTGATGACATTACCCAGATTGCCGAAAGAAAATTGATTGGGTTGTAACCCTATTACCATTTCACGTGATTTAAATACGCCTGTTAACCCCATCCATAAATTCACCAACGTATTGCCATTAGCCAGATCCTCGAGTGGCACTCCATTTAAATAAGTAGTAAATAAAGATTTAGAATAGCCACGCATTTTAAAACGAGCTATATTCCAATTGAAAGCTGCAGCATTGTAAAATGCATCTCTTCCGGCTGAAAGTAAAGATGCATACTGTTGATTATTTTCACCATCCAATGTAGCATCTTCTAATACTACCAACGCCATTTCATCAGCAGTTTGTTGGCGAAGTTGCTGCCAGTAAACACTTTCCGTATTTTTTGATGTATCTGTAACCGGCTGGGCCATGAGCATACTAAAGCCACCCAGACAAAAAAAGAGAAAAACATAATGCATATAGATATTGTATTTAAGCAAAGCAGTTTTACCCACTTACCTAACGCACTATCCGGCATCAATCCGCTCACACCAAAACAGAACAATTGCCATCTAAAAAATTAAATTTAATAAATTTTTTAATTACTTTAACTATTTTTTAATATTTTTATTTTTTAAGCATAATCCTCTGTGAAATGAAACCAATATTCTCACTATTTCTTGTAACATGCCTGCTTGCAAATAGCCAACAAAAATCCATTTTCAAATCAGCTACCATTATTTTTTATAATACAGAAAATTTATATGATACGATTCAAAACCCGTTATACAGAGATGAGGAGTTTACCCCAACAGGAGCAAGAAAATATTCCGGTACTATATATACCAGTAAATTAAATAACATTGTTCAGACATTGGCCAGTATTGGCAGCAATTTGCCTGCATTCATTGGGCTGGCAGAAATAGAAAATGATTGGGTACTAAACGATATCGTCAACCATTCCAGGTTGAGAACTGCCAACTACTCGTTTGTGCATTATGACAGCAGAGATGCCAGAGGAATTGATGTTGCCCTGCTCTACCAACCCTCCTATTTCAAAGTCATTCAAAGCAAAGCCATTCAGGTAATTTTACCGGAAGGAAGTAAAACAAGCAGATATACCAGAGATATTTTATGGGTGGAAGGATTTCTGGACGGAGAACTCATTGACATATACATCAACCACTGGCCATCCAGATATGGAGGAACCAATGCCAGTGAACCGGCAAGAATGTATGCTGCGAATGTATTAAAACGGCATATAGACAGCATTAAACAAATTGAGATAGGAAGAAAAATTATCATCATGGGCGACTTCAACGACAATCCATCCAACAAAAGTATTTATCAGATTTTAGGCGCAAAAGAAAAAGCCATTGCCAATAATTTGTATAACCCATTTCATGCGCTTTATATGAAAGGCATTGGCACACTTGCTTTTCAGGATGCCTGGGCGCTTTTTGATCAGATTATTTTGTCGCAGGAATGGTTAGATAAAAAACAGAAAGGTTTTTTTTATTATAGAAGTGGTATTTATAATGCTTCTTTTTTAACCGAAAATATTGGCAAGTATAAAGGATATCCAATGCGTTCATGGGATGGATATCAATTCAGAAATGGTTATAGTGACCACTACCCGGTTTATCTCAGTTTATTGAAATCGTTCTGATTGAAGGTACAATGAAATTAGATAACATGATCAAATTCATTGCCAATAAAAATACTGACTTTTAATGTACAGCCATTTCCCGGAGAAGATTCAATTAACAATTTACCATTGTGCAGCAAAAGCCGGTTCGCAATATTTCTTAGGCCAATTCCTTTGGTTTTTTTGAGGTATCAAATCCCTGTCCGTTATCTTTCAAAATAAGATTTACATAACTATGCTCGGAAGAGCGTTCAATAATAGCTTCGGCAGCATATGCATGTTTTAAAATATTAACGCGTTGTGCTATTAAGCTCTGAAAAACTTACTGAGCATATGTTTCAATAAACTTGGCTCAACAGCCATTAGTTATACAGAGTTTACTGAAACACTATTAGGCAATGAGTTTCAAACGAAAACAGATTTTAATAGCATAACACTTTAAAACATTAGATCAAAAATCTAATTCAAAGCTTTGATTTACAATCGTCTATAATCCTCTTTTTTTAATCATTCCACCTTTGGTGTCTTTTACACTGCTCATTACAACAAATGCATTTGAATCTACCCGTTCAATTTCTGCACTTAATTTATTCAACTCCAAACGGGTTACTACTGTATAAATGATATCTACTTCTTTGGTTTCGCCATTTTTGCCAAATCCGCGTTTACCGTTATACACCGTTACGCCTCTTCCCATTTTATGAATAATCATTTGCCGGATAGTTTCATGATAAGGCGAAATAATGGTAACACCAATGTATTCATCAATACCTTCTACAATAAAATCTAAGGTTTTAGAAGCTGCCAAATAAGTAATGAGTGAATACATAGCTGCTTCAATAGAAAGTAAATACGCTGCAGCACAAAATATGATTACATTAATTACAACAATTATATCCCCAATGGTAGTTCGTAATTTTTTACTTAAAAAAATAGCCAAAATTTCGGTACCATCAATTACTGCACCCCCCCGAACAGAAAGTCCGATACCGGCGCCCAAAAAAAATCCGCCAAATACTGCTACCAACAAATGATCTTTTGTAATTACCGGAAACTGAATAAATGCCAAACACATGGCCAAACCTGTAATTGCGAAAGTAGTTTTAATGGCAAATGCCCGATTGATAACTTTAAATGCCATTAAAATAAAAGGTATGTTGATTAGAATAATATAAACATAAATGGGCAAATGGGTAAGTGCGGCCATCAATAATGAAATACCGGTTACACCACCATCAATAAACTTATTGGGTAATAAAAAGCCTTTTAATCCAAAGGCTGCTGAAAAAATTCCACCCAACATCAATGCCACATCTTTTATCAATCGAAAGAAAAGCAGCTTGAAAAAACGGAATCCTTTGGCTTTTTTATAACTGGAATCGTCTTTGTTTATAAAAAAGCTTTTCTTTTTTAAAATTTGATGATAAATAAATTGCGACCAAAGTGGATTCATTTTTTATGAACAATATACAAAATTTAAGCGAAAAATCGGGTATAATTTAAGAATGAAACCCAACAAAAATGCCAGATAAATTCGGGTATTTCATAAAAAATATATTATAATAATTAATTAACCATGAAAACAGCATTGGCAAACATCAATTTTCCATTTTCCCAAAACATTCTGAAAATTGGATCATCAGCCATAAATACATAAATGCCTTTTCCTACAGGTTGTGTGCCAAACAATACGCCATTTTTAATTTTATCTTTTAACTGGTTACCTACAAAACCGGCCACATAATTGTTATCTGCAATTGTTCCTACATTCCATCCATTGTTAACATATTCGTATACCTGATCATTTTGTTTTAATGTATAATAAACTTTATCGTAACCATACGCCAATGGGTTGGTATTATCTAACTGAACACTATAAATACTGCCGGGAATGGAAAAAGATAAACGATCTCTGTCTTGCTGATCATAAACAGGTAATTTATTTACTGAAATGGTGTCGTCTGTTTTTTGCCTTTTTAATTTTAGGCCAAATAAATTGGTTCCAACAATTGCGGTAGCATTTTGCAGGGTAATTAACTTACCGCCGCTTTGTACAAAATTTTTTAATTTTTCTGATACAGCTTTATCATTCAATACCCTATAATATCCATCCGGTATGATGATAACGGTATAAGCACTTAAATTCAAACGGTACAAATCAACAGCATTTAATAAGGTAAGCGGATATTGCAATGCTTTATCAAAATAATTCCATACTTCGCCTGCATCGGTTGCAGAACTTTGTTCACCAGTTATTAAAGCTACTTTAGGTGCATGAATAACCTGAATATCAGGACTTCCAAAATCAGGCCCCTTCTGCATTAATCCGGTGTTTACGGGAACGGGTGTAATATTATACAAAGTTGCAGCCGACTGAACTAACGATACCCAGTTTACGTTATCGTTACTGGTTTTTAAAACCAATAGCGTTCCATCGGGATAAGTAATATTATTGTAGGTAATTGGTTTGGCAGTTACCCGTACTTTCACTTTGTTTTTTATTAAGTATGCCAGCAATTTTGCAGCATTAAATGATTGATAGGGAATAATATAGCCATAATCACTTGCAACAACATTGGCAACATTTACTGCACCAGGAAATTGCTTTAAAGTTATCTTTTCATTGATAGCGTAAGCATCTAACCCAAAAGTATAGGGAATACTCCAGGCAGTAATATCGTAAGTAGCACTGTCTGAAAATTTTGATTTCGGTTCAAATAAAACCCTTGCCAAACTACTTTTAGGCTGGTACATGGATACCGCTAATTGATATTTCTGCAATTTTACATCTTCCACAGCATTGTTAACATAATGATAGCCTTTGTAGTTTCCTTCCATCACACCATATTCAATTCGATTATTATCGAGTAATTTTTTTACTGCATTGATTTTATTGAGATCATTACTGCTAACAACATAGGTTTTGTATACACTATTGGCAGCATTGTTATTATTCTCGTAGTATTTCTTAAAATTATCTATTAATTGCTGATGTTGGAGTGCAGATACCTGAACTGTTGAGATACCGGTTGTAAAATGATGCATTACCCTGTCGCGAAGTGTAAGTGTATCACCATCATCATTAATTACACCAAGGCCTGCACGTATACCACCCTGCTCAAACGTCATTCCTATTGCGCCATTGTATAATGGATAAGTATCACCATAAGATGGGTAAAATAAATCGAAGCGCTCTTTGGTAAAATATAGCCATCCATTTTTATCAAAATAAGATGCATTGTTTTTACCTATCAATACCTGAAAATCCCTCTGCCATTTTGTAATTACTTCATGATAAGGTTCTGCAGCCGGTGCAAAATAGTAAGGTTCATTAAAACCCTGTTCATGATAATCAACATGTACTTCCGGCATCCATTGCTGGTATAAATTCAGGCGTTGTTGTGTTTCAATTTGTGTTTGCCATGCCCAATCGCGGTTTAAATCAAAATTATAGTGATTGGTTCTGCCACCAGGCCAGGGTTCTGCATGCTCTCTTGACTGCACATCCACATTCATATTTACGCCAACTACGCTATTATACCAATTAATGTAACGGTCGCGACCATCGGGATTAATACAGGGATCCATGATAATGACTTCATGTTGTAACCATTCCTGGGCATCTTTATTATCGGGTTTCAATAAAGTATATAAAGTTAGCATAGCAGCTTCGCTTGATGCGGCTTCATTACCATGCACATTATAACTTAACCACACAATGGGGGGCACATTATTGGATACGGGTGCCACAATATCCTGCAATAAACCGGTTAAGCGTAAATTATTTTTTCGGATTTCTTCCAGTTGCTTATGATTTTCCGGATTGGCAATGATGGCAACCATTAATTCCCTGCCTTCGTTGGTTGTACCATAAGGTTGAATGGTTACCCAATCTGGCCGTTCTTTTGCAATAAGTTTAAAATAATCTACAATTTGATGGTGCCTGGTAAAGCGGCTTCCAATAGGATAACCCAAAAATTCTTCAGGACTGGTAATGGTGTTTTGTGCCATTAAACTTCCTGACACCAAAAGCAAAACAAATAACATAAGCCATTTTCTCATACAATCAATTATTTATAAGCTTCAATAATTTAATCTACTGCCGATTATGCAGTTAAAGTTGTGAATATAGGTAAAGAAAAAAAGCAGTCCAAAAGACTGCTCTTGTTTTTGATGAAAGGAAAAATTACAACTACTGTTACATGGGTGCAGTTGTTAAATGAATTTTAGTCATATCTGCATAATGGTTTTGCAATTGATGGATGTAATGAACGTTGGGATGATATCTTCTATCTTCTCTGTACCACATATCTAAACCTGAAAAATCGCCTTCACCGGGTATTAACATTCTAAAAGCACCCTTACTATATTTTATGGAACCATCTGCCTGAACTTCTTTTTTAAAATGTAGTTTTTGTAATTGTTCATCATTCAGTGGCAGGGGTTCTAAATCATCAGGTTCATACCAAAATTCCTGTACTTCAGTTGCTACACATACCTGTTTTTCATCATGGTTAAGGTCGGTTACTTCCCCTTCCCATTGTTTTCCTTCAAAGGTGCATTTTACATAATCACCTATTTTAAGATCGTTGAATGGTATCATATTGGCAAATTTTTAGAACATGAATATAAAAAAATTATTCGGACAAAAAACAGACTAATTTGGCTCATTTGTAATTGCAATAATGTTTTTTAGTGCCAAATTTCGCTGCAAGGCAGTTTGAATAAAGATTGCAACACAAATCTTTCATCCGAAACAAACAAACAAACTTTATCAACGCCTTACCATCCGGGCAGGCTTTTTTCTGTAAATTTTATTCTGCCCAACTCATTACATAGCCTTTATTTTCAATATTAATAGCTGTTTCTGTGAGCTGCAGTGGATGAAAAGTATCAACCATTACCGCCAGTTCCCGTGTTTCTTTTTTACCGATACTTTTTTCAACTGCTCCAGGATGTGGACCATGTGGTATTCCTGCAGGATGTAAAGTAATCATTCCTCTGCTAACATTTTTACGGCTCATAAAATCACCATCTACATAATACAAAACTTCATCACTATCAATATTACTGTGATTATAAGGTGCCGGAATTGCGAGTGGATGATAATCATATAACCGGGGCACAAAACTACAAATCACAAAATTATTGGCTTCAAATGTTAAATGAATGGGAGGGGGTTGGTGTACCCTGCCAGTGATGGGTTCAAAATCGTGAATACTTAAAATATAGGGATAGCAACAGCCATCCCACCCTATCACATCAAACGGGTGATGTGCATAATGAACACCATACAGCATGCCTTGTTTTTTTGTTTGAATCAAAAAATCGCCTTTAGCATCAACGGGCTCTTTAAATTCAGGTACTTTTAAATCGCGTTCTGTATAAGGAGAATGTTCTAACAACTGGCCATTTTTACTCACATATTTTTTGGGGAAACGAATGGGGCTAAAAGATTCCACTATCAGTAATCTGTTACTGTTGTTTTGAAAACTAATTTGGTAAATGGTTCCTCTGGGTATAACAATATAATCACCATACTGAAAATAAAGATCTCCATATTGCGTATGTAGAATACCATTTCCTTCATGAATAAAAAGCAGCTCATCTGCATCTGCATTTTTATAAAAATAGTTTTCCATACTTTTTTCCGGGGCAGCTACAGTTACCATGCAATCACGATTTACCAGTAAAGGTTTACGGCTCTCCAAAAAATCGGGCACCGGTTTTATATTAAATGTTTCAAAACACCGGTGATGCAGCATTTTTTCTTCGGCTATTACCGGTGTAACATTTACAGCAGCATCTGTTTTTATTATTTGAGTGGGCGGGTGATAATGATACAGCAGGGTATAATCGTTACTAAAGCCTTCAGTAGAAAATAATTGTTCTGAATATAATGATCCATCAGATTTTTTAAACTGGGTATGTCGTTTAGGCGGGATATTCCCTCTTTGAATATAATATGGCATTGTGTTGATTTTATTGTGATAGAATATGCAAAACCATTAGCTATGCTGGTTTGTTTAATAAAAGCCACGGGGCACGTTGAAAGTGCCAACATAGAATGCAGGAAAACATATTTCCAGCCACGCTTATCTATCCAGTAAAGAATATTCCTGCAATAAGGCATAAGGCAATCGTATTCACTCAAAGATACAAAAACAAAAGAGGCCGAAGCCTCTTATAATAATAAAATGGATTGGAGTGAATGAAATTGAAATTAAAAACCTCTGAACAATGGAACATCGCCAAAACGACCGGGCCAGGGTATAGAAGATAGAATAATAACAAGGGCCAACACATAGAATAACAGTAGTTTTTTGTTCTTTTTTGAAGGTTCTGCTTCCTTTTTGGCTATCCCGCGGGTAAGAGTAATCAATATAATGGCAATTATCATCCCTGTAATATGTTCCACCGCCCAAAAACGTAGTACTGCATCTTTCATAACCGTTGCAGCACCCATTGTTCTAAAAAAAACGAAGCCTTTGGGACCAAAAAAATATTGATATAACCCAATTAATAAAGTAATGTGTGCGGCAATCATTAGCCATAAATTCATTTTTTTGGCCACGCTGCTCAAAGGTTTTTGCATTTTGGCAATGCTGTTAATAATGCCAACTATTAACAGAATTAAAATAATCCAGCGTAACCAGCTGTGTAAAACAAGCAGAAAACTATCCAAAGCACTCATATTTAAAATATTGAAGATTTAAAAAATATACTGCCCGAAGATATAACTTTCAATTACAAAACAACCGATAAGTAGTAATATTTTCTTATAAACAACAGAACTTGGCATTCAACGGCTTACACTGATTTTTATAACATTTTTTATGCGCAGGCACTTGTACTTTTGTACAATACAGGAAAAGAATAACAAAACGTTTTTTCATTTAACAAATAATGATTATTTTAACAAAGTAAATAGTGCTTCATGAAAATATTGCCCGCTATAATATCAAGCATCCTGATTGTATTATTAATGGCAGGATGTACCAACCGCAACTCAGAAAAGCAGGCTAAAACAGACAGCAATCAAACAATAGTACTAACACCCTATATTAAAAATTTAAAAACAGCAATTGCCACACATCCGGATAGTGTAGGTATTCGTTTGAAATTGATTGATGCTTATGACAGCTTGAACTTATTTAAACCGGCAATAATGGAGTTAGATTCACTCATTGCAAAAGATGAATTCAATTACGGCCTTTGGTACCGTAAAGGACGTTTATCTGAAAATGCAGAAGATACCGCTGCTGCCATAGATGCCTACAGGCACGCAACTGAAATATATCCTGCACCAGATGCTTTGCTTTCATTGGCAAATTTATACGCAGAAAAAAAGAATAAAGAAGCCCTGAAACTATGTAATCAAATAGCTGAATTAAGATTAGGCCGCGAAACAAATGCTAATTGCTTATTTATAACCGGCGTTTATTATGCTCGAACAGGACAAAAGAATAAGGCACTGCAGGCATTTGATCAATGCATTAATCAAAACTTCGCATACATGGAGGCATATTTAGAAAAAGGATTTATTTATTATGATCAAAAAGATTATGCCATCGCCTTAAAAATTTTTCATATGGCATCGAATGTAAACAATACTTATCCTGACGCTTATTACTGGCAGGCCAAATGCTATGAGGCCCTGCAACAAACAAACGATGCCATAAAAAATTACCAAACATCCCTTACTTTAGATCCTACCCTACATGAAGCTGCCACTGCCATTAAAAGATTAGAAAAGCATTAGGCAACTGCAAAAAGAAAATTTAATTGCTCAACACATAAACAACATTGTACTATGCCAATTATAGCCCCTTCAATTTTAGCTGCCAATTTCTTGCAACTACAACAAACCTGTACTATGCTGAATGAAAGTAAAGCAGACTGGTTTCATTTAGATATTATGGATGGCCGCTTTGTACCCAATATTAGTTTTGGTATTCCGGTAGTAAACGCCATTAAAAAGGCTACTTCAAAAATATTGGATGTACATTTAATGATTGTGGAACCTGAAAAATATATTGATGATTTTAAAAAAGCCGGTGCAGATAGTATAACGGTTCATGTAGAAGCCTGCCCGCATTTACACCGTAATATTCAACAAATAAAAGATGCAGGTTTAAAAGCAGGTGTTGCTCTAAATCCACACACCCCAATTTGCATGTTAGAAAATATTCTTTCGGATATTGATATGGTTTTAATAATGAGTGTAAATCCCGGTTTTGGCGGACAATCTTTTATTCCTAATAGTTTACACAAAATAAAAGAATTAAGAAAGTTACTAAACAAAGTTGCTCCGGAAGTTTTAATTGAAGTAGACGGTGGCATTACATTAAAAAATGCAGCAGCTGTTATACAAAGCGGCGCCAATGTTTTGGTGGCTGGAAGCGCTATCTTCAATACCCAGCACCCTGATGCTACAATAGAACAATTTAAAATGGTGGTATAATAGTTTACCAATAATAATGTAACCCTGAACTTGTAAATATATGAACGAGTATAATAAAGAAAGCAATCATTCACAACACACAACTAGTCCGGTAGTAAATGTGAATGTTGCTTACAAAGAACATCTTACCTCATTAAATAAATTAGCCTTATGGATTACCATCAGAGTAGGCAGTATGGGGTTTTTCATTATCATTTTTACCTGGTCGGCCTTATGGTTACTGTGGAATACCGTTGGACCAAAGTCGCTTAGATTTGATCCTTATCCTGCCTTTGTGTTTTGGTTATTTATTTCAAACCTGATTCAAATTTTATTGATGCCACTCATTATGGTAGGCCAAAACCTGCAAGGCATACATGCAGAAATAAGAGCTGAAACAGATTTTAGAATTAACCAAAAAGCTGAGGCTGAAATTGAATCAATTTTGGTTCACTTAGAAAAACAAAATGAGTTGATTTTAGAAATATTGAAGAAATTAGATTCGAAATAAAAGTAAAAAAATACAAACTGCATCGAAACCATCATGGAGCTTATACTATCGTTTTTAAATCTTGTATTCATTGGATTTGTGGCATTATTTCCACCGGTAAATCCTATTGGAACTGCATTGGTAATGGATCCTTTACTGCACAATTTGGAAGAAAAACAAAGAAGAATAGCAGCAAAAAAAATTGCCACTTATAGTTTTATCATTTGTGCGGTTTCAACCATTACCGGGAGTTGGATTTTTAAATTATTTGGCATTTCCATTCCGGTTGTACAAGTAGCAGGCGGTATATTAATTTGCAAAATGGGATGGCAACTGCTATCTTCTGACAATGACATCAAAACATCGGAAGAAACGAAAAGCCCCGATACCAAAACTGATATGGAAAGTGTCAATAAAATTTTATTTTATCCATTATCATTTCCCATGACTACCGGTGCAGGAACTATATCTGTTTTGCTAACCTTAAGTGCACATGGGCATGCCAAAAAAGTATCTACTTATTTTATTAATTTGGGCGCTTTGCTTTTTGCTGTGCTTTTAATGGCTGTACTTATTTTTTTGAGCTACGCTTATACACCCATTCTCATCAAAAAACTGGGTGCCAAAGGCGGTCAAATTGTAAACAGATTAAGTGCCTTTTTAGTTTTTTGCGTAGGCTTACAAATTGCCACCAGTGGAATCATACACCTCATCAAACCTGCATAATTTTGCATTTGAACACAATAATTGTTTGAAATAGGGGGAATGCTGTTAACATAAAAATAATTGCATTGCATTTTCTGTTTTCAATACCATTCAATCAAGAAAAAAGGTTTATAGTTATTTTTAAAAGCGTGATACTTAAACTTCAATAATTCTTTCCACAATATGTGCAAAAACAAGTTTGTTATTTCATCAATAAAATAAATTAAATTTGAGAAAGCAGCAAACAGAAATAAATAATTTTATTCAACCTAAAACGAATAAACATTGACAGACACCATTATTAGCCTTAACAGCGTTAATCCCATTGAATTCTTCGGCGTTAACAACGGCAAATTAGATTTATTAAAAAAGAAATTTCCATTATTAAAAATTTTATCAAGAGGTACTCAAATAAAAATTAGTGGTGCTCCGGAACAAATAGAAGTAGCCAAAGAAAAAATTGAACTCATTCTGCAATACTTAGAACGGAATGGGCATTTAAGTGAAAATTATTTTGAACAGATATTAGGTGGAGATGATGCAGAAACCGTTGACAATTTTGTAGACCGGCACCCCAATGACATTTTAGTTTTTGGACCAAATGGCAAAACAGTACGTGCCAGAACGGCCAACCAGAAAAAAATGGTACAGGCTATTGATAAAAATGATATTGTTTTTGCCATTGGGCCGGCAGGTACCGGTAAAACTTATACTGCTGTTGCATTAGCGGTTAGAGCTTTAAAAAATAAAGTGGTAAAAAAAATTATTCTTACCCGGCCTGCTGTTGAAGCAGGCGAAAGTTTGGGTTTTTTACCCGGCGATTTAAAAGAAAAAATTGACCCGTATTTACGCCCTTTATATGATGCTTTGGATGATATGATTCCTGCGGATAAACTGGGATATTATATGACTACCCGTACTATTGAGATTGCTCCGTTGGCTTACATGCGTGGCCGTACATTAGACAATGCCTTCATTATTTTAGATGAAGCGCAAAACACCAATGATTTGCAGTTGAAAATGTTTTTAACACGTATTGGTGCCAATGCAAAAGCCATTATTACCGGCGATCCTACGCAAATAGACTTACCCCGCAATCAACGCAGTGGTTTGCATAAAGCTTCACGCATTTTGCAAAATATTGATGGCATAGCACATGTTGAATTATCGGAAGAAGATGTAGTACGGCATAAGTTGGTAAAAGCCATTATTAAAGCCTATGAAAAGGAATATGAAAAAGAGGAAGCATTTTTAAAAGAAAGATAAATTAATGCAAAAAAGGTAAGCGAATAATGGCTACCTTTTTTTTAAGTTATTTCTTTTTCAAAATTTCGTGCCCCATTTTGTCGCGTTTGGTTTGTAAATATTTTTCATTGAATGGGTTGGGTGGAATTTCAATGGGAATAATATCAACAATTTCTAAGCCATAACCTTTTAATGCTGCTCTTTTCTTGGGGTTATTACTCATTAAACGAAGTTTGGTTACGCCTAAAGCCCGCAACATTTGTGCACCTACACCATAATCACGCTCATCCATGGCAAAACCCAGATGCAGATTGGCCTCTACAGTATCCATGCCTTCTTCCTGTAAGCGATAAGCTTTTAATTTATTCATCAACCCAATGCCTCTGCCTTCCTGATTCATGTATAAAATAACGCCTTTACCTTCAGCCTGTACCATTTGCATAGCTTTGTGCAACTGATCGCCACAATCGCAACGAAAACTGCCTAAAATATCGCCTGTAAAACAACTGCTGTGTACACGGGTTAAAACGGGTTCATCCGGCTTCCACTCCCCTTTTATTAATGCCAGGTGCTCACCACCGGAAATTTTTTCTTTAAAAGCCACCAATTTAAAATAGCCATATTTGGTGGGCATTTCTACCCGGGTAACTTCTTCAATCAATGAATCGGATTGCAGCCTGTATTCAATCAAATCTTTAATTGAAATAATTTTCAAATCAAATTTTTTTGCAATTTTTAATAACTGCGGCAATCGAGCCATAGTGCCATCTTCATTCATAATTTCAACCAGCACGCCGGCTTCTTCAAAACCTGCCAAACGTGCCAAATCAACAGTTGCTTCGGTATGTCCGGTACGGCGCAAAACGCCACCTCTCTTCGCTCTCAGCGGAAAAATATGACCGGGCCTACCCAAATCATCCGGTTTTGTATTAGGGTCAATTAAAGCCTGAATGGTTTTGGCCCTGTCATGGGCACTGATGCCGGTGGTGCAACCATGCCCCAGCAAATCAACACTCACGGTAAAGGGTGTTTCGTGCAATGCGGTATTTTGGTTCACCATTAAATTGAGTCGAAGCTTATCGGCCAATGCTTCTGAAATGGGGGCACAAATCAATCCACGGCCTTCCTTGCTCATAAAATTGATGATTTCCGGTGTTACATTTCGTGCAGCAGTAATAAAATCTCCTTCATTTTCACGGTCTTCATCATCTACAACAATCACTAATTTGCCATTTTTAATGGCTTCAATTCCTTCTTGGATAGAATGCAACATGTTTCAATATTATCTTACAAAAGTACAGATTAGGTACTGTTTTATTT
Organism: Hydrotalea sp. GW822-HT8A01; assembly: GCF_058798575.1. Taxonomy (NCBI): domain Bacteria; kingdom Pseudomonadati; phylum Bacteroidota; class Chitinophagia; order Chitinophagales; family Chitinophagaceae; genus Hydrotalea; species Hydrotalea sp. GW822-HT8A01. The sequence goes on along the minus strand of NZ_CM179506.1, from coordinate 2,092,872 downwards.
AAAAATATAAAATCTGCGAGCACATTGGATGTGTTTAAAACAGTTCAAATTTCACCTTAAAACCGGTAAACGTTCATAAAAAGCAACAATTTGTTAATATTTTAATGTGGTTCAACGTAAATAATTCACTTTATTTGCCTCAGAAAAAATTAACATTATGCTTAGTAAAAAACTACTGCGAGCCTTTGTATTGCTGTTATTGTGCTTGCCGGCAACCTTGATTGCCCAGGTAACCACCAGTAGCATTAAAGGTTTTGTAAAAATGTCAGACGGGAAACCTTTAGAAGGTGTTTCCATTACTGCAACCCACATTCCTTCTGGAACTGTTTACAGTACCGTATCCCGCAAAAGCGGTGAATACACTTTACCGAACGTAAGAATTGGCGGCCCCTACAAAATTGAATTTAAATATGTAGGATTAAGGCCTGAAACTGTGGAGGACTTTTACCTGAATTTGGGTGAACCTTACATTGCCAACGTTTCAATGCAGGATATATCGAACAATTTAAGTGAAGTGGTGGTAACATCTCAAGCCCGTAGAATTAACACGGACCGCACGGGAGCTTCCACACAAATTTCTCAACGGCAATTATCTACCCTGCCTACCATTGGCAGAAGCATTACCGACTTTACACGTATTACACCACAAGCCAACGGTACCAGCTTTGCTGGAAGAGACGGCCGTTATAACAATGTGGTAATTGACGGTGCCAACCTGAATAATAATTTTGGTTTAAGTTCTGACCCTTTACCGGGTGGTGGTAGTCAGCCTATTTCATTAGATGCCATTGAAGAAGTTTCAGTAAACATTGCCCCATTTGATGTTCGCCAATCAGGCTTTACAGGTGCCGGTATTTTTGCAGTTACCAAAAGTGGTACCAATACCTTCCATGGTTCAGCTTATGGTTTGTACAGAAATCAGGATTACAATGGTAAAAAAGTAGGTTCTGTAACCTTAACAGACCCGGCTCCTTCTACTAAAAAAATCTATGGTTTTACCTTGGGTGGTCCAATTATTAAAAATAAATTGTTCTTCTTTGCCAACTATGAGCATGAAGAAAATACTTCACCTGGTATTACTTTTTCTCCAACAGGCGGTAGTGGTATTGGAAATATATCACAAACACCCATCGATTCTTTAAAGAAATTTGCTGATTATTTAAAATCGCAATACAATTACGACCCGGGTGCGTATGATAATTTTCCGAATTTTGTTACTGCCAACCATAAATTATTAATTAAGGTAGACTGGAATATTAACAAAGTGCACAAACTCAGTGTAAAATACAATGAGTTGATTGGTACAGACATGAACCCGCTGAATGGCACTAGTATCCCAAACGCTGCACCATTCTCAGTGGTAGGAGGAAGTGGACAAATCAGCCGTTTACCCAATAACAGGTTTAGTTTACGATCAATGGCATTCAGTAATTCAAACTATGGGTTTAAGCATTTGGTAAAATCAGGTGCATTTGAATTGAACTCTAACTTCAACAGCCGCTTCTCTAATCAGTTTATTGCTACCATTACTAAAATACAGGATACCAGAACCATTCCCGGCGGACAAGCTTTCCCTACTATTGATATTTTTAACAATAACGGGCAAAACTATATGTCTGCAGGAACGGATCCTTTTACCAGGAATAATGACGTAATTAACGATATATACAATGCTACGGATAACTTTACCTATTATGCCGGTAAACACACATTAACCTTTGGTGCTACTTATGAATATCAACGTGTAGGCAATATGTTTATGCCGGGTTCTTCCAGTTATTATGCTTTTAATTCTTTAAGCGATTTCATGAATAACCGGGCACCTGCATTTTTCTCTTATAACTTCTCTTTGGTACCGGGCACACCGGCCGTTTATTCTGCCGATTTAAAAATTGGTCAGTTGGGTTTATATGCACAGGACGAGTTTAACGTGAATGATAAATTAAAGATTACTTATGGTTTAAGGATCGATAAACCTGTTTATCCGCAACAACCATTAGAAAATCCAAATATTACGGCTTTAACTTTCCCTGATAAAAATGGTAATCCAACCCATTATAGCACAGGAAAATGGCCCAAAAGCACCTTGTACTTCTCACCCAGAGTAGGTTTCCGTTATAAAATTGATGAAGAGAATATTGTATTTCGCGGTGGTACCGGATTGTTTACCGGAAGAATACCCTTTGTATTCTTAACCAACATGCCCTCTAATAGCTTCATGTATCAGTCTGGTCAGGCAGTGAATAATGCTGCACAGTTGCAGAATTTTTTATTCAATCCTAACCCTGATGCGTATGCCAGCAAATTTAATCCAACACCCGGTACATTACCCAATAATGCCAATATTGTTTTGATTGATCCTAATTTTAAATTCCCGCAGGTATGGCGCTCTAATTTAGCCTTCGACAAAAAAATTGGGAAGGGCTGGTTAATTACTACTGAGTTTTTGTATACAAAAGATGTGAATGCAGTAGTAATGCGTAATGCAAATTTAAAAAATCCGGATGGAACTATTAATGGTATTGATTACAGAGGCAGATTTTCATCTCCAGCGGCCAGAAACGTTTATAGCAATATCAATACGGCTATTGTGTTAGAAAATACCAGTATGGGTTCCAGTGGTTCTGCTACCTTCCAAATTCAGAAATCAGCAGCAAAAGGTTTTTATGGCTCATTTGCTTACACTGCCAGCTTTGCTTCAGAAGTTACCGCCAACCCGGGTGCTCAGGCAACTTCTGTATGGAACAGCAATGCAACAACTGGAACGCCTAATACATTACAATTGGCCACATCATCTTATGTTACACCCCATCGTTTTATTGGTACGCTTTCATACAGATGGGAATACTTAAATCACTTAGCTACTACTGTAAGTATTTTCGGTCAATTAGCCAAACAAAACAATTATAGCTATGTATATGGTGGCGATATTAATAATGATGGGTTAAGTGGTATTGATTTGATGTATATTCCTAAAGATCCACCTCAGGTTATATTTGTACAATCTGGAAGTTCTTTCACACCGGCTCAACAGGCTGCAGCTTTCCAGCAATTTATACAAAACACGCCTTATTTAAACAATAACAAAGGAAAAGATGCAGAAAGAAATGCTGCTTACTTACCTTGGTTAAGCACATTTGACGTGAGAATTTTGCAGGATTTCTACGCTAAAGTGGGTGATAGGAAACACACTTTACAACTTTCTGTAGACATTTTAAATGCCGGCAACCTGATTAATAAAATGTGGGGAGTACGCCAAATTACCACCACTACACAGCCTTTAATTTTTAGAGGATTAGATAGTCAGGGAAGACCCACTTTTAATATGCAAACCTTAAATGGGCAATTGATAACCAAGCCATGGCAAAACTCATTAAGTACATTAAGTACCTGGGGTATGCAGTTAGGTTTGAAATACTTTTTCTAAATTTCAGCTTAATACAAATTAAATTTTAATAAAGAAGCTCCGAATATTTCGGGGCTTCTGCTTTTTAACGGAATATTTGCGCTTTGTTAATAAAACGGTAACATTAGTATAAGGTTGTGTTAAAACTTAACCATCAAATTTGCACCTGAAATTAAAAAATCAAATCACATGCTAAAAAAACTACTACTTATGGTAGCTCTGTTTATCGGAGCAATCAATTATGTAATGGCCCAGGAAACCACTTCCGATGTTCAGGGAAGGGTAACCGATGGCAAAAATCCGGTAGCAGGTGCTGTTGTTACAGCCATTCATCAGCCTACCGGTACCAAATATGTAACCACAACACGTAAAGATGGCCGCTATAATTTGGCCAATATGAAAGTGGGAGGTCCCTACCAAATTACCGTTACTTTTTTGGGTTACAGAACAGAGCAACAAGACAATGTTTTTTTGGTGTTAGGCCAGGAATTTAAAGCTGACTTTTCTTTAACTGAAACCAGTAATCAGCTAAATGCGGTAGAAGTAAAAGGTATAAGGCAAGATAAAGTATTTAATACCGGCCATACCGGCAGCCAGGAAATTATTAGCCGCAGCCAAATTGAACGCTTACCCACCATCAACAGAAGTTTACAGGATTTTACCCGTTTAACACCTTCTGCCAACGGTTTAAGCTTTGGTGGCATGAATAGTTCTTACAACAACATTACAGTAGATGGTGCCAATTTCAATAATGCTTTTGGTCTTTCATCAGTTTTAGGTGGTCAAACCAATTCGCAACCTATTAGCTTAGATGCAATAGAACAAATTCAAGTAAACATTTCTCCCTACGACGTTCGTCAGGGTGGCTTTGCAGGAGCCGGTGTTAACACCGTTACCCGCAGCGGTACCAATCAGGTAAAAGGTTCAGTTTATACCTACATTAGAACCCCCGGATTACAGGGTTATAATGTTAGAACCAATACAGTACCCCGACCCAGTTATACCTATAATTTACGTGGTGCATCCATTGGTGCCCCCATTATAGAAAATAAATTGTTCATTTTTGTTAGTGCTGAACAGGAAAGAATTAGCCAACCTGCTACCACTTTTGTTGCTGCCAAGCCGGGACAAGCGCCTGTACCGGGTGTGGTTTCGCAAGCAGTAGCAGATACTTTAGATGCTTTAAAAAATTTTCTGATTCAAAAATACAATTACAATCCAGGCAATTATCAGAACTATAACTATAATACCTATAGTGATAAATTGACTGCCCGTTTAGACTGGAACGTAGGTAAAAACAGTACATTTACCCTAAAATACAATTACCTCAAATCATATCGCGATATTTCAGCCAGTAACAGTGGTGCGCCAAATGGTAACCGCCAACCCAGTAATACCGGTTTACCTTTTAGTGGCAGTGGTTATAGAATTAACAACAACTTCAACATTGTTATTGGTGAATTAAATACCCGTTTCAGCAATCGAGTATCTAACAAATTACAAGTAGGTTATACCGCTTTAAGAGATTTCAGATCAAGCCTTTCCGGTGCCAACTTCCCATTGGTAGATATCCTGAATGGTTTAGGCCAAAGCTATACTGCTTTCGGTTATGAGCCGTTTACTTACAATAACGTTTTAAATACCAATGTATTCCAATTTTCAGACATAGTAACTGTTTATAAAGGCAACCATGAAATTACCTTGGGAACACAAAATTATATCAAGCGCTTTAAAAATGGTTTTTCGCCCAACTATGCCGGAGCCTACCAATTTAATACTTTAACTGATTTTTATAATAGTGCAATGAATGGTGCTCCTACTGCAGCCAATTATACTTTATCATATGCGCTGACTAAAGATGGTTCTTTCCCATTTGCGCAGGTAGGTTCAAATGAATTGGGTTTCTTTGCACAAGATAAATGGCGTGCAAAAGATAATTTAACCATTACTTATGGTTTAAGATTAGATTTACCCATCTTCACCAATAGCTTCACTGCAAATCCTTATGCCTCTCAATTGGTATTTAGAGATGGTAAAACTTACGATGTAGGTCATAAACCGGACAATAATTTGTTGGTTTCTCCAAGATTAGGTGTTAACTGGGATGTATTTCATGACCACAAAACACAGGTTCGTGGTGGTATCGGTTTATTTACAGGACCCCCACCATTTGTATGGATTAGCAATCAGGCCAGCAACAATGGTGTATTGTTTGGGTCTTTCTTCCAAGCTAAAACCAATCCTTCCACAGGTAAACCCTGGGTATTTAACCCCGATATTAATGCATACAGACCTTCAGCAACTTCGCCCAATACTTCCTACAACTTAGTATTTACAGATCCTAAGTTTAAATACCCTCAGGTAATGAAGTTAAGTGCAGCAGTTGACCAAAAATTGCCCGGAAATATTGTAGCTACATTTGAATATACCTTCTCAAAAGATGTGAATGCAGTGTATTTCCAAAACGTTAACTTACCTTCAACAGGCACACCTTTGGTAGGATCTGATAATCGCTTACGTTATTCTTCTACCAAAATTTGGTCTGGCGCCGGTGGTGCTTCCGTAACCAATCCGAACATTAGCAGTGCAATCTTAATGGCCAATACCAATAAAGGCTATGCTTATACCGCCACCGCACAGTTTCAACGCTCAGTAAAAAACTTAACCACCAGTATAGCTTACACTTATAGCCAGGCTAAAAATGTAAATGATGGCGGTTCTATTGCACAAAGTATGTGGAGGGATCGGCCAACACACGGCGACTTAAACTCTGATGAATTAGGCTACGCAGGTTATTACCAACCACACCGTGTTATTGGTTATGCCCAATACCGTTTTGAATATGGTAAACATTATGCCACTTCAGTAGGTTTGGTGTTTGAAGCGGCTACTGCAGGTGTAGGTTCTTATACTTATCAGGGCGATTTAGTGAACGGTGGTACCGGAGGTAACAGTTCTTTAATTTATATTCCTAAAACACAATCCGATATTGTACTGGTTCCTGTAAATACAGGCGGTGGTACCATTACCGATACACGTACACCTGATATTATCTGGAACCAACTGAATAACTTTATTCAGCAAGACCCCTACATGAGCAAACACAGAGGCCAATATGCTGAAAGAAATGCCATTGTATTACCCTGGTACAAACATGTTGACTTAAACGTTACACAAGATTTTTATGTGAAATCAGGTAAAAACAAACATACCATTCGTTTAACTTTTGACCTGATTAACTTAGGTAACTTCTTAAATCCGAACTGGGGTATTGTTAAAACATTTAATAATACTTCATTCCTGAAATTTGAAGGCATTGCACAATCTGGCGTTAATGCAGGCAAACCAATGTTCTCCTTCCTGTATCAGGATCCTAAAAATCAAATTCCTTATGTAAACAGTTTTCAGGACAATACCGGCATCTTCTCTCGCTGGCAAGGGCAAATTGGTGTACGTTATTTATTTAACTAAGCGACCCAATCCAACACAAATAAAAACCTGTTAGTAAAAAGCTGACAGGTTTTTTTATGAAAATAATTTGACATTATTTACCCCAACCCCATTCTAAAAATTCAATCAAGGCAGTAGCCCAGGTTGCCACATCATGCTTTCCATCTTCAATGATTAAATATTTTATATGTGCATCGGTATAGCCTTTTGCTTTCAATGCAATAATTAAATCAAGTGTATCATCAATACTATCAATTACACCGTTATTATTCCGGTCTGCCGTTTCATCTAAAGTGCCGCATTGCAAAAAAAACTGAAGCCATGGGAAAAAAGCCCCATTTCTTACCTGCAAATGCATCAGTCGATCGGTTTCATCATCATAACCATTGTCGTATGATTTTCTACGCCACCATAAACTACCGCTAAAAACACCCACTTTAGCAAATTCTAAAGCATGGTTCCATACAATATCCAATGCACTTAACCCACCCAATGAAAATCCAGCAAATGCTTTTTCTTTAAAAGATGGTGCATGGTATTTTTTTCGAAGAAACGGCAGTAATTCATCAAAAATAAATTTATGGTATAAACCGGCTTTATCGCCCCTGCCTAAATAATCGGCACTATAGGCAGTACCATATTCGCGTTTGCGTTCTTCCCCACAATAAATACCTATACACAAAACAGGCATCAATTTATTTTGAATATACAGTAGGTTCAATTGCTCCTGTAATGGCATTTTAATTAAATCCTGCCCATCATTCACCAATAACAAGCTCACTTCTTTCAACGTATGAAATTGAGGTGGCATGTAACTATCCACTATCACCTCTCTTTCCAAATATTGAGAAAATAAGGTGCTTTGTTCTACAATTACTTCGGTGGCGTGTTGAATGGTTTCGGTTGGCATATCTTCAAAAATAGTGTATCTAAATCTGCCTTCCCAAATTTCCTTTAAATTGGTTCGTTTTCAAGTTGAATATCAAATAAAATATAATTTGTTGAATCATTAAACCAGGAATAATTTTAGCATACCCCCATCCAAAAAAAATAAAAGCGAAACAATGTTGTTACTGTATTCAAAAATTTACTTATTTTAATGGTACCATCGTTAACTCCATCACTAATATATTTTATACAAGTATTTTTAATCAAATAATTTTTCAAATTTTACATTATGAAAAAAATAGGTATATTGTTTGGAAAAGAAAGAAGCTTTCCCGAAGCCATTATTCAACGCATTAATAGCAAACAAATTCCCAATATAATTGCCGAACCGGTTCATATAAGCAAAGTAATACAGGGCGAAGATGCAGGTTATAGTGTTATAATTGATAGAATTAGTCAGGATGTACCATTTTATCGCGCCTTTCTAAAAAACGCTGCGTTATGTGGTACTGCAGTTATTAATAATCCGTTTTGGTGGAGTGCCGATGAAAAATTTTTTAATAATTGTCTGGCTACAAAAATAAATGTCCCCGTTCCTAAAACAGTTATTCTACCCTCTAAGGAATTGCCAGATGATACGACAGATGCCTCGTTTTCTAATTTGGCCTATCCGTTAGACTGGGACCATATTTTTAGTTATGTAGGATTTCCTGCCTATATGAAACCATTTGCCGGCGGAGGTTGGAAGCATGTTTTTAAATTAGAAAACAAAGCAGAATTTTTTGAAAAATATAATACCACAGGGCATTTGGTAATGCTATTGCAGGAAGAAATTGTGTTTGAAGAATACTACCGTTGTTATTGTATAGGCGGAAAACATGTGCGTATTATGCCTTATGAACCACGCAACCCACACCATTTACGCTATGATGCCCATTTTAAACCATCGGCAGAAAAACTGCAGGAAATGACTGAAATAGTACTCCGTATTAATCAATATTTGGGGTATGATTTTAACACGGTAGAATTGGCACTTCGTAGCGGTGTACCCTTTGCTATTGATTTTTGTAATCCGGCACCGGATGCAGATAAACAAAGTGTGGGTGAAGAAAATTTTGAATGGGTAGTTGAAACAGCTGCCAACTTTGCCATTGAGCGTGCACAAATACAAGAAAACGGAAAAGACAATTTAACCTGGGGTGAATATTTGAAAAGAAGCACTACCAAAACAAAACTATTTTAACAGCATTAACCGGGTAATTTTTAATGATTTAAATGCACCTTATGCCATCTCTTAACTTTCATCAATTTACATTAGGTATTGAAGAAGAATACATGGTAATAGACCCTGTTACCAGAGAGTTGAAAAGCCATGAACAAAAAATTGTTCAGGAAGGGCAAAAGCTATTGAAAGATAAAGTAAAAGCAGAAATGCACCAGGCCGTGGTAGAAGTGGGAACCGACATTTGCAAAAATGCAGCAGAAGCTTTGGAAGATGTAGCTTCACTGCGCGGCAATATTGCTGCTATTGCAAATAGTATGGGTTTGGGAATAGGTGCAGCAGGTACCCATCCCTTCAGCCACTGGAACAGCCAGTTAATTACCGATCACGACCGTTATCATCAAATTGTAAATGAATTGCAGGAAGCAGCCCGTAGCAATTTAATTTTTGGGCTGCATGTACATGTAGGTGTTGAAGATAGAAAAATGGCCATACATATTGCAAATAGTGCCCGTTATTTTTTACCCCACGTGTACGCTTTAAGCACCAACTCGCCTTTTTGGGAGGGCAGGTATACCGGCTATAAATCATTCCGCTCTAAAGTTTTTGATAAATTTCCCCGAACCGGAATACCCGATCATTTTCAAAGCATTGAAGCCTACGAAGCTTATGTTAATCTGTTGATTAAAACCAATTGCATCGATAATGCAAAGAAAATATGGTGGGATGTAAGAGTGCATCCCTTTTTCAACACGGTTGAGTTTCGCATTTGCGATGTGCCATTAAAAATAAAGGAAACCATTGCCATAGCTGCATTATTTCAGACAATTTGTGCTAAATTGTATTTGTTACGTACCCAAAACCTCAACTTCATTTCATACCAACGTGCATTATTGAATGAAAATAAATGGCGGGCAAGCAGGTATGGGATTGACAGTATGCTGATTGATTTTGGTAAAGAAACCGAAGTACCTACCCGACAACTGATTATAGAATTACTCGATTTTGTAGATGATGTAGTGGATGCATTAGATGCACGTGAGGCTTTGCAATACATTCATACAATTTTACAGGAAGGTACCGGCGCCGATAAACAACTTCAGGTATACCAAACTACCAATAGTTTGCAAACAGTGGTCGATTTTATTCAATCCCAATTCCTTTTACGTTAACCTTTATTACCTGCAACTTTCGTCGTACTTTAAACAATCCGGTGTATTTAAAAGTCTATATTTCATTCATTTTAACTGCAATTAGGTAATTTTATGAAAATATCAGATACTTGGGCAGCATTGCTATGTTGTTGGGCATCTGATGATTGTTAACATATATAAACCTGCCCCCGTTGACAGAGTTTGAATTAATTAAAGGTTGTATAAAGCAACAGGCAAATTGCCAGCGTATGCTCTATGAGCAATATGCCGGTAAATTAATGGCTGTTTGTTTGCGTTATGCCAATGATGCCATGGAAGCGGAAGATATTTTGCAGGATGCATTTGTAAGAATCTTTAACTACATCAACCAATTTAAATTTGAAGGATCATTTGAGGGCTGGATGCGAAGAATAACAGTGAATGTGGCTTTAAAATATATTCAGAAAAAAAAATTACAGTTTACCGAAGTAAGTGAGCATCATGATTCAGCAGCTACTATTCCTGCAATGGCTTATAGCCAGTTGGGTGAAGAAGTGCTGCTGCAGCTGATTCAACAATTACCAACAGGTTATAAAATTGTATTTAACCTGAATGTGATAGAAGGATATAGCCATGAAGAAATAGCTAAAATGCTGAATATTAAAGCCAGTACCAGTAGAAGCCAATTAGTAAAAGCCAGAAAAATTTTACAGGAACAAATTATACAATTACAAAAAATTGCTGTGTAATGAATGATCAATTAATGGATGATTTTATCAGAAACAAACTGAAAAATTACTCCGCTCCCGTTCCACCCGATCTATGGGAGAAAATAATGGCTGATACCAATAAAAAGCCCAAAGGCTTTTGGATAAATCAGCACAAAACTATACTTGCCATAGCAGCACTTTTCCTGATATTGGCCGGTAGTCTTGCTTTTTATTTTTTTAATAAAAATGCTTCTTCTATTGATCAAAAATCTACGCTTCAACAAACAATAGTTTCTACCCCTGGTCAATCTAATGTTCACACACACAATTCTCCTGAAAATCAGCAATTAAATGGAGCTGTTTTAACTGATAGTTTGCAAAGTTCAAACAACCTGAACAAAAGTACTTCCAAACTTCCCCAGCATCAAAACAATACATCCAATTCATATCTATCTAAAAATAGCTATTTACCAAACAAGCAGTTATTGCGCCCTCAAAGTACCACCAGCCATAACGCATTATCAGGCCAAACCTTCTCCCCCACATTCAATCGCAATTTACCCGGCTACTCAGATAATAATCAAGATGCAGCAAATAACTTCTCTTATAATCAGGTAAATGCTTTTATTTCATTAAAAAATAATTTATTATATAATACTGGTTCCCTGCATTTACCACCGCTTAATTTACGCCGCATTTTAGGTTTGGATGCCTGCCCTAATGCCAATGGCAGCCAGCGAAACGACTGGTATATTGAATTATATGGTGCGCCGGATTATACCATGAAATCAGTATTAACCAGTGGCGCCAGTGCCAATTACCTGCAGAAAAAAGACAGTAGCGAACGCATGAAAGGCGGCTTTACGTTTGGTGCCAGATTTAGTAAAACCATTGGAGAACACACTTATCTGAAATTAGGCTTGCAATACAGCCAGATGAATGAATTATTTAGCCAGCGAAAAGAAAACGAAACGCAAACAACTACAGTAATTGTACGGCGCACCATTACAACACCACAAGGCAATTCAACAACTATTATGGATACTTCTTCTGTTACTCAAATTGGTTATAGAGTTATCAGAAGTCTCAATCATTATAAAAACTTAGAAATCCCGGTAATGCTGGGTTATGAATTTGGCCGGACCGATGATAACTGGCGTATGGCAGTTAATGGCGGACTCATTTTTGATCTTTCCTCCTGGTACATGGGCGAAACTTTAGATACCAGTTTACAGGTAGTTGCCATCAATAGTAAATCAAACAATGGGGTGTATCAGCATTCACTTACCACCAGCATTTATGGAAGTGTTAGTATTTACAGAAGGCTCTCGGATCTGGTTGATGTATTTGCAGAGCCTTATTTCAGGTATAATCTTTTTGGTACAAATAGTCTTTACGGCGTGAACCAACGTTTTGGTGCCGCCGGTTTAAACATTGGCACCCGCATAAAGTTAAATGGCCGAAGGCAGCATTTATAACCCATTCCATATCTTATTCAGTAACCATGAAAAAAGTATTTTTTTATATATTCATCATTTTCGCAACCATTACAAGTTGTAAGAAAGATTTTTCTGATGAATTTACGCCTTATCAGGGCATGTCGTTTAATGACACAACCTGGACCAATGAGCCTATTAGCAATGACCTTATTGATTCATTGCAAGTGCAATTAGGCTTACCGATGGCTTACTATACTACATTTAATCCCACCCATGATACAGCTTTTTGGCTGAATAATGATATACAACTAAAAATTCCTGCTTATACCAGTGCGTATGTGAGCAATACAGCCAATCCTGTAACAGATCCTGTTTACTTGAGGCTAATTACCTTAAAAGAACGGGGTGATTTTATCAGATATCTGATTTCCACTACTTTTAATCAATATCCACTGGTTTGTGCGGCAGATTTTTATGTGAGTTTCACTTCAAACAATCAGCCCATTGCGATTGCACCTGCTAAACCTATTACCATACAATGGATGGATGATAATGTAAACAACGCCATGCAATTTTATTCGGGATCATCCAACACAGGCGGCCAATATGAAGTGAATTGGCAACAGGACAATAATGGTTCTGTTACACGTTGGGATACTTTGGTAAATGGAATGCACAAAACCGGCTATCGTTTACAATCGCCGCACTTGCAATGGATGGGTGCCAATTATTTAATGGATACCACACAGGCTACTACCAATTTGAATGTAGTATTACCGCTTAATTTTAATAATAAAAACACAATAGCTTTTGCAGTTTTTAATAATGTAAAGTCTGTTATTCGGTTAACACCATCGGCAATTGAAAAAGGCTTTTATACCACTAATCTTCCTACAAATGCCAATATTACCATTGTTAGCATTTCATTGATTAACAATAGTTTTTATCTGGGTACAAATACATTATTTGGGCTCAGTGCAGGTTTGCAAAAATTATACCCTAAAAAAATTAGTGTTCAAAGTTTAAATGTATTTTTAAACAGTTTATAAAGGGTAAGCATTTATTTTTGGAAGTGCTACTTAAAATCGAATAAAGTAGCTGTAAATACTGCACGTTCACGTTTCTTAAATATCACATCCCAATTACCTTTATATCTTAAAACAGCGGGTACTAAAAAATTTTTATAATGTGTCATTTCTACTTCCATGCTTACATCAAAATCGTATACACCGGCTTTATAACTTAAAATATACCTTCTGCCCTGCACTTCTAATGTATTGGTATTAAACCAGGTAACCATTTCATCAACCACTACATCATCTCTTTGCGATGCTGTTAAATCTTCTTTTGGAGTAATGGTAAATACATAACATAATTGATGATGATATTCCTGAATATCTAATCGGTAATCGTATAATTTGTGCGCTTTCTCATCGTATAGATCTAACTTATTACCTATAAAAGGTATACCGGCAATTTTTTTACCGGGATTAAAAAATAACATTTTTAATTGTTCTTTATGCTTATCTATACCACTTTTAGCAGATGTAGAAATTTCATGACCCTTTACAATATTATTTTCGCCGCAAATGGTGCCTTTCGTAAAAAATAAAGCTGCATATAATTCGGGGGTTAGGTAGTTATACTGATGTTTTTTATTGTAGAAATCACCGGTTGTTTTTTCTTCCAGTACATCCATGGTGCGGCAACCATTTACATAATTTTGTCTGATTTTACTATATAATGATGCAATAGTGTTACCCGTTTTATCCTTCATTTGTATATCGTTGTAAGCAGAATAACCCAAAATCCGTAAGTTGCGAAAAGCCTTATAAAAACTGGTATCTTCTTTAATTTGTTGCAGTAATTTTTCGTAGTTAAAGTTGGTTCGCACCATTACTTCGGGTAAAGTAAACAGACCCGATTTTCCAAAGCCCACCGTAGTATCTGCCTTTGATGGATGCAAAGTGGTATCCTGAGCGTATACAGATGAAATGCTACAGCAGATTAGTACCAATATTTGTACATATTTCATTTAACAAAAAGCATTTTGTAATCCACTTTCACCTTGCCTTTACTAATATCATTCAACTTGCCTTGCAGTAATTTTTTCTTGAGAGGTTTTAAATAATCAATGAATAATTTACCATCAATATGGTCGTATTCATGCTGAATAATTCTGGCGGTTAAGCCGGTAAATGTTTCTCGGTGTGGTACAAAATGTTCATCCACATATTCTATTGTAACTAATTCAGGGCGTTGAATATCTTCCCGTATTTTAGGAATACTCAAACATCCTTCATTATACACCCATTCTTCTCCATTTAATTCCACTAATCTGGTATTGATAAATACTTTTTTTATACCCGGTTCATCCGGATAGGTTTCATCTTCTTCTTCGCGGTTAGCGAAAATTTGAGCACTATCCATTACAAACAAGCGGATGGGTTTATTGATTTGAGGTGCAGCTAACCCTACGCCATTACTGGCATACATGGTTTCCCACATATCTTCAATCAATGTATACAATCCGTCATAATCAGATGTTATTTCTGCTGCCGGTTTTCTTAATACAGGATTGCCGTATGCAACTATTGGTAAAATCATATACAAAAAGGGAGAAATTATAAATTTAAATACAACTGCAAAGATAATTGAATGTGGCTACATAGCCCTTTCCTGCAGGTAAGTTTGTAACATAATGGTGGCAGCAATCTGATCTATATTTTCTTTGATTCTTCTTTGTTTTTTCTTCATGCCCATTTCTACCATGGCTCTCGATGCCATTTTAGAAGTGTATTGCTCATCTACAGTTTTTACGGGTATTTGCGGAAAATATTTTTTTAGCTGTTCGATTGCTTTTAACACCAATGGGGTTGCATGGGTAGCTGTTTGGTCTAAATTATAAGGTTCTCCAATTAAAATCAGCTCTACTGGTTCTTTGGCTATATATTCTTTTAAAAAAGAAAATAATGTTTGTGTAGGAATGGTGGTTAAAGGCGTAGCAATGATTTGCAATGGATCGGTAACAGCAATGCCGGTTCTTTTTCCTCCATAATCAATACAAATAATTCTGGCCACAATTTCATTTTTAAAAAATAAATAAATCGGCAATTACAAAAACACTAAACACCACACTGGCAATACCATTGGCAGTCATAAATGCAATATTTACCCTGCTTAAATCATTGGGTTTAACAATGGAATGCTGGTAAAGCAACATACCTGTAAAAAGCAAAATTCCTATCCAATACAACCAGTGAAAATGACCATAATAACCGGCCAATATTACACAAGCAGCACTTAAAAAATGTAAAAACGAGGAAATACGTAGTGCGGCAGCTTTTCCAAATACAGCAGGAATGGAGTATAAATCCTGCGATTGATCGAATTCTATATCCTGTAAGGCATAAATTACATCAAAGCCACTTACCCAAAATATTACTGCAAATGAAAATAAAACAGGTAGCAGGTTAAAGGTTCCGGTTACTGCCAGATAAGCCCCAATTGGTGCCAATGAAAGCCCTAAACCCAGCACTAAATGGCATAATGCAGTAAACCGTTTGGTATAACTGTAAAATAATACTACAAAAAGCGCTACCGGTGCCA
The DNA here is from genome assembly GCF_058798575.1 of Hydrotalea sp. GW822-HT8A01. Classification (NCBI taxonomy): domain Bacteria; kingdom Pseudomonadati; phylum Bacteroidota; class Chitinophagia; order Chitinophagales; family Chitinophagaceae; genus Hydrotalea; species Hydrotalea sp. GW822-HT8A01. Next base: position 2,077,015 of record NZ_CM179506.1, on the reverse strand, counting down.
AATAAAAACAAATTTTATTGATGAAATAAGTTGTACCCATAAACAAAAGGCAATTCAGCAAAACAAATCTTAGCGCACTTTCAGGAGAAATAATGCCTTTGGGAATTTCGCGAATGGCGGTACGTGGGTTGCGTGCATCGAAATGCCGGTCTAAATATCTGTTAAATGCCATTGCAGCATTTCGGGCAGTAACCATACATATTATTACCAATAAAAATTTTTCCAATACATACTGATTACTAAAATTGCTGTGTTGTATAATTGTTTTATTATTGCCAACTTCTTGAAACATATTAGATGTTTTCCGGTGTATTACACCAAGAAAAAAACCAATGAATGCAAAAGGCATGGCAAAAATGGTATGAGAAAACTTTACGAGACTTAAATATTTTTTTACCTTATGCATAAATTTTATTTTCTTTTAAAATGATTGGATTTTCTTCACCAGCTCCCATAAAACAATACCGGCTGCAACAGATACATTCAGTGAATGTTTGGTTCCCCATTGTGGAATTTCAATACATCCATCGCACAAACTTAATGCATCTTCACTCACCCCTTCTACTTCATTTCCCAGTACAATAGCAATTTGGGTGTTTGAAGTTATTGCAAACTGCTGTAATGATATACTTCCTTTAGCCTGTTCTACACCCCAAACGGAATAGCCTAAACTTTTCAATGAATGAACTGCGGCGGAGGCAGTTGGCACATACATCCAGTCTACCGTTTCCGTAGCTCCCAAAGCTGTTTTATGGATATCCCGATGCGGTGGTTGAGGAGTATAACCGCAAATACAAATTCCTTCCATTAAAAACGCATCGCAGGTTCTAAAAATACTGCCCACGTTGTGCATACTGCGAATATTATCTAAAACAACAATCAATGGGTGTTTAGCAGATGCTTTAAATTCCTGAACCGACTTGCGGCCCAATGCATCCATACTTAATTTTTGCATATGCAAATGTACATAGTATGTATGCTTTGAAAAGATGAGCAATTAAAAAGTTCCCCCATAAATATGAAGGAACTTAACCCTTAAAACAACCAACATGAAAAAATACAATAAACAACATAATTAATGGTTGTTTTGTTCATGCGGCTGGCTACATATTTTATACCAATGCCAAATCAAGCACTTGTTGCATGGTTTTAACATAATGAAACTGCACACCGGTTATAAAATTGCTATCTATTTCCTGTACATCTTTTTCATTCTGCCAACACATAATAATTTCTTTAAGACCGGCTCTTTTTGCTGCCAGTACTTTTTCTTTAATACCTCCTACTGGTAATACCTGGCCACGCAAAGTTATTTCACCTGTCATAGCTAAATAAGGTTTTACCTTTCGGCCGGTAAATGCTGAGGCTAACGATGTAAGCATGGTAATACCGGCACTTGGCCCATCTTTTGGTGTTGCGCCTTCAGGTACATGTACATGCACATTATGGGTAGTAAAGGCACTCATTTCAATCCCAAGTTTTTTGGCGTTGGCCTGTAAATAAGTGTAGGCTGTGGTGGCACTTTCTTTCATCACATTACCCAGATTGCCGGTAAGCTTCAATTCTCCTTTTCCTTCACTCAGTACTGTTTCAATAAATAAAATATCGCCGCCTACATAAGTCCAGGCTAAACCTACTGCTACACCGGGCATATTCGCCATTTTGTATATTTCATTATTATAGCGCTGCGGACCTAATATTTTTTCAATATCTGCTAATGAAACCGATAGTTTAATTTTATTTTTTGTAGCCAGTTCCTTGGCTTCATAGCGCATAACGGAGGCTAATTGACGGTCTAATTCTCTTACGCCACTTTCACGTGTATAGTTTTCAATAATTTTTTCTAAAATCTTATCACTGAATTTCAGATTTACTTTTGCTAACCCATGCGCTTCCATTTGTTTTGGAATGAGGTGTCGTTTGGCAATTTCAACTTTTTCTTCAATGGCATATCCACTTAAATCAATTATTTCCAACCTGTCGCGAAGTGCGGGTTGTATGTTTTGAATATCGTTGGCAGTAGCAATGAACAATACCTTGCTTAAATCATATTCCAATTCTAAATAGTTGTCATAGAAACTGTTGTTTTGTTCGGGATCCAATACCTCTAACAATGCAGAGGATGGGTCGCCGCGAAAATCGTTACCAATTTTATCAATTTCATCTAAAATCATTACAGGATTAGATGTTTTGATTTTTCTGATATTCTGAATAATTCTCCCTGGCATAGCACCAATATAGGTTTTCCGGTGCCCTCGTATTTCACTTTCATCGTGCAGACCACCTAAACTTACACGCACATATTTTCTGCCTACTGCATGGGCTATACTTTTACCTAAAGATGTTTTACCAATTCCGGGAGGGCCAATAAAACAAAGAATCGGGCTCTTCATATCGCCTTTTAATTTGAGCACGGCCAAATACTCCAGAATTCGGTTTTTTATTTTTTGCATGCCATAATGGTCGGCATCTAAAATTTTTTTGGCATTTTTTAAATCGTAATTATCATCGGTATATTCTCTCCATGGTAAATCAAGCAATAAATCTAAATGATTGTACACCACAGAATAATCGGGTGTACTGGGATGCATTCTTTCTAATTTCTCAATACCAGATTTAAACATGGCTTTGGCAGCTTCAGGCCATTTTTTGGCTTCAGCTTTCTTTTTCATTTCAGCAATTTCTCTTTCATTGGGATCGCCGCCTAACTCCTCTTTAATGCTTTTAAGTTGTTGCTGTAAAAAATAATCACGTTGTTGTTTATCCAGTTCTGTTCTGGTTTTTGTGGTAACCTTATTTTTCAGTTCTGCAAACTGCAATTCTTTGTGTAAAATACCGGTTAATTTCTCTGCCCTTATTTTGATGTTTTCAAGGGATAACAATTCCTGCTTTTCTGTAATAGAAGTATTTAAATTGCTGCTTACAAAATTGATGAGAAAGGAAGGATTTTCTATATTTTTTAAAATGATAGAAGCCTCGGTAGGTAAATTGGGAGACAACTGAATAATTTCTGTTGCCAGATCTTTAATAGTACTGATGTATGCATCAAAATCCGGGTCATTTAAAACCGGTTGATCTTCTAATAATTGTATTTGGGCTTTAAAAAATGGTTCTTCGGCTATTACTTGCATTAATTCAAACCTTTTTTTACCCTGAATAATGATGGTTGTCCCACCATCGGGCATTTTAATCAGTTTCAAAATTTTTGCAACTGTACCAATTTTACACAAATCTTTTACCGCAGGATCTTCTACTTCGGTATCGTTTTGTGCCAATACGCCAATCAGCTTATCGTTTTTATAAGCTTCATTTACTGCCTTTATGCTTTTATCCCGCCCTACTGTTATGGGCAATACCACCCCCGGAAATAATACTGTGTTTCGTAAGGGTAACAAGGGTAAAGTATCGGGAATTACAATTTTTTCTTCTTCACCTTCCCGTTCATTAATGGCAATGATGGGCATAAAATCATTCTCGTCTTCTGCTGAAAAAAGAAATTTGTTTTTGTTCATACACTACAATCTATGGTAAAAAGTCATTTTGTCACTTACAACCAATAAAAATGATTTATTTATTGGCGTATGTTTGGGGCAATATTAATGCCATTGGCAACAAAGATGGGCAAACGGTACAAAATGGCGCAAAAAAATGGCATACCCGGTAAGATATGCCATGCCATGCATTATGCAGAAATTTACATTAAAACCTAAATCCCATACCCATTTGTATTTGCTGACTTTTCCAATTATTTTGATTACTTACATCGTTCAAATTATTCAAACCTACCGCATAACGACCATAAATACGCAATACGTTAAAATTCAACTGCACGCCTCCAACCATGGCAAAATCGCCCGATTTAAAAGCATTTTGCCCATTCACCAACAAGTTGTCATTTTTATTCAGCAGTATACCAAATTGCGGCCCAAGATTGAAGGTTACCAATTTTCCAACATTATAGCGCAACAATACCGGAATGGTTAAATAATCTAATTTAATATTTTGATCGGGCGGAAAAATACCAGAAAATGTGGCTGATTTTGTGGCAGATTGGCTCCAGAGTAATTCCGGCTGAATACCAAATTTTTTATTAAAATCTATTTCGGCAAAACCACCCACCTGATACGACAATTGAAAGCCCTGATCAAAAGTTTGCCCATCAATCTTAGTTAAATTACCGCCTGCTTTAATACCGGCTCTAAAACCTTGCGCCTGTGCTATGGCCGTTAAACAAAACACACCAATGGTTAATACTATTATTTTTTTCATAAATGATTGTTTTACAGGGATAAAAGTCAATGATTGTGCCAAACTTAATTCTATATGTAAACAAGTTGCAAACAAGCAGTATTGTATGATAATATTTAAAATTAACGCTTTGTTCTATTAAGCTCTGAAAAGCTTACTGGGCATGGGTTTTAATAAACTTGGCTCAACAGTCATTAGTTATACAGAGTTTACTGAAACACTATTTGGCAATGAGTTTCAAACGAAAACAGATTTTAATAGCACAACACGTTATTTAAAATTAAAAAAGGCTAAAATTTTTTCTTGATACAATGAATGACCAATTAACTGTGCTATTGCTGCTGATTTAAACCAGTTCTATTATGGTAATTTCAGGCAAAAAACCTACTCTGCCCGGATAACCAATGAAGCCATATCCGCGGTTTACATATAAATACTGCGAGCCTTCCTGATATAATCCTGCCCATTGTTTGTACATCCATTGTACCGGACTCCATTTAAAAAAAGGCGTTTCTACACCAAATTGCATACCATGTGTGTGGCCAGACAGTGTTAAATCAATATCGGGATATTTTGTTCTAACTTCAGCATCCCAATGGCTGGGATCGTGGCTCATTAATATTTTAAAAGAATATTTTTCTGTTCCGGGATAAGCTTCCTCCATTTTACCATATTTTGGGAATCTGCCTTTTGCACCCCAGTTTTCAATTCCCAGTAATGCAATGGCATCACCGTTCTTTTCCAAAATAGCATGTTCATTCATTAAAAGGCGCCAGCCTAAAGCTGCATGTACTGCTTTCAACTTTTCCAAATTCAGTTGTTTAGCCTGTATAGATGGCCATTGAACATAATCGCCATAATCATGGTTACCCAATGTACTGTACACGCCCATTGGCGCTTTTACTTTTTCAAATACATCCATATAATCGTTCATCTCTTCGTAGCGGTCGTTTACCAAATCGCCGGTAAACAATACCAAATCGGGCTTTTGTTGCAACAACATGTTTACCCCATGCGCAACAGCCTGTTTGTTGTTATAACTGCCGCTGTGTATATCACTAATCTGAGCAATCCTTAAACCTTTAAATGCATTGGGCAAATTCGCAAATTGCAGGCGTATATATTTTATTTGATAATTGTATTTATTTCCAAAACCATATAAAAGGATACCCATTAATGTAATACTCATACCAATACCCATCCAGCTTAAAAATAAGGAACGTGAAATAGTTTCAGCTCCATTATCGGCAAAATGAGTACCAGATTTCGTGGAAAAAAATGTTATAAGCCAAACTATACCACGCCGAATATCATCCATTAAAAAGAATACTGAAGCAATCAGTTTGGCCATGAATAAGCCAACTAATATAAAAAAAACATAATTTCTAAAAAATTTAGAAATCTGTAAGTCCTGAATATAGGGCAATGCAATTAAAGCAATCCAGCAAAGTAGGGCAATCAACCAGTAAATAACAGTTACCCATATCCGGGTTTTTTCTGAAGCGTTTTGCAGTACTGTTTTAACAGCCTGAAATACATAAACATCTAAAATAATTAAAATGGAGATAATGATCCACCAAATTCCGGTACTACGCATAAATATTTTTTTAACAGGCAATATTTTGTTCACTAAAGTTTTAATAGCATTGCAACATTGTTTAAACATCTTTCTACTAATTTTGTTAAGCAGATGACATTAAATTTTTAAATGCTTAATAATACAACTATGCAATTTACGTATTACGGACATTCTTGTTTTTTGGTTGAAGTGAAAGGCAAAAAAATTCTTTTCGATCCATTTATTACTTACAATGAATTAGCAAAAAATATTAAGGCAGATGCCATTGAAGCCGATTATATTTTTTTAAGCCATGGCCATGCCGATCATATAGCCGATTGTATTTCCATTGCCACCAAAACAGGAGCAAAAGTGGTTGCAGTTTTTGAAATTCATGAATGGCTCAATAAAAATGGCGTTGCCAATACACACCCCATGAACACAGGCGGCAAATGGCAATTTGATTTTGGAACCGTTAAATGTGTGGTAGCACAACATAGCAGCGCACTGCCCGATGGAACTTATGGCGGCAATCCGATTGGATTTGTTTTTACTACTGATGAAGGTAATTTTTATTATAGCGGCGATACGGCACTTACCTTAGACATGCAACTCATTCCCGGTTGGGCTGCCTTAAATTATGCCATTTTCCCCATTGGAGATAATTTTACCATGGATGTTGCCGATGCGGTAAAAGCAGCCGATTTTGTGCAATGTAAACATATTATAGGCGTACATTATAACACATTCGGTTTTATTAAAATAGACACCGAAGCTGCAAAAATAGCATTTGCCACCGCCGGCAAAACGCTGCATTTACCAGCTATAGGCGAAACCATTCCGCTTTAAACATTCTAATCAATCATAAAATACCAGCCTCTTCCGCAAAAAAGAAGGGTTTTTTTAAGTTTTGGCAACAACCACCACCGCTTATTATGCATCATTCATTTTTTTGCAACCCCGCTATTAAAAAAATTCTAACTGAAAAAACACATCAAAATATGAGAAATTAAATATGAACACATGCAACAGAATACTTTAGATTTGCAATCTTGATAAATTGGGAAATCCTTTCTTATTTTTAATTGCATTTTAAGCAATCAACCCTATGGCGAGAATTATTAGTATTGCAAACCAAAAAGGAGGTGTAGGTAAAACCACTACAGCTATTAATCTGGCTGCCAGTTTTGCAGTTTTAGAGTACAAAACATTATTGGTCGATGCTGATCCACAGGCCAACAGCACTACCGGTGTTGGTTTCGATTTGCATAATATTACCAACAGTTTATACGATTGTATGGTAAATAATGCATCCGCAGAAGATGTGGTTTTGAAAAGTGAAATGCCTTATTTAGATGTTATCCCTTCTCATATTGATTTGGTAGGCGCCGAAATTGAAATGATCAATTACCCCAATCGGGAAAATGTTTTAAAAACAGTTTTAGAACCCATTAAAGAAAAATACGATTTTATTGTTATTGATTGTTCCCCTTCGCTTGGATTGATTACTGTAAATTCATTGGTTGCGGCCGATAGTGTTGCTGTTCCGGTTCAATGCGAATTTTTTGCTTTGGAAGGATTGGGGAAATTATTAAATACCGTAAAAATTGTGCAAAACAGGTTGAATCCGAATTTACAAATAGAAGGCATATTAATGACGATGTATGACGGCCGCTTACGTTTATGCAATCAGGTAGTCAGTGAAGTGAGAAGGCATTTCGACGATTTGGTTTTTTCAACCATTATTCATAGAAATACCAGATTAAGTGAAGCACCCAGTGTAGGCAAACCCGTTATTTTGTACGATGCAGAAAGCAAGGGCTCTGTTAATTATCTGAATTTAGCCAAAGAAATTTTACAAAAAAACGAAATGACCAATATGTCGAACACAGAACGAATAATTGAATAGACCTTTTTACCTGTCATTTCAAAATAACTAATTCATCAGAACACATCATTGATTATGAGTGCACCAAAACAAAATAAAGCTTTATTGGGTAAGGGCATCCGCTCTTTACTGCAAAATATTGATGAAGATTTAAAAAATACAACCGGCCATCTTAAGAACCAGGTAGTTGAACAGGTTACCGGAGTAATGCGCATACCCATTCAGGATATTCAAATCAATCCCAAACAGCCCCGGCGTGATTTTGATGAAAATGCTCTTCAGGAATTAGCAGCTTCAATTAAATTACACGATATCATCCAACCTTTAACAGTATCTAAATTAGCCTCCGGAAAATACCAGCTCATTGCAGGCGAAAGAAGATACAGAGCAAGCAAATTAGCCGGATTAAAAGATGTACCGGTATATATTCGACAGGCTAATGATACAGAATTATTAGAGCTGGCTTTATTAGAGAATTTACAGCGTGAAGATTTAAATGCGATTGAAATTGGCTTAAGCTACAAACGCATGATGGAAGAATTAAATTATACACAGGAGCAGGTAGCCGAAAGAATGGGTAAGGAAAGAAGTACCATCACCAATTATATACGTTTATTAAAATTGCCGCCTGATATTCAGTTGGCAGTAAGAGGCGGTAAAATTAGTATGGGGCATGCAAGAGCATTAATCAATATTGATAGTGTTGATAAACAGCTATTTGTTTTTAATGAAATTAAATCAAAGGAATTAAGTGTGCGCCAAACCGAAGAATTGGTGCGCCAAATGTATAAGGCACAAAACCATCAGGCTGTTAAATCTTCCTCAAAAAACCAATTACCACCGGCTTATAAAAAAATTGAAGATAATTTAGCCTCTCACTTTGGTACCAAAGTTTCGCTGGCACATCAAAAAACAGGGAAAGGAAGTATTACATTGGAATATTATTCTTTACAGGAATTGAATAAAATTTTAGAGCTTATGAATATAAGCGTTAGCTAAAAATGAAGGTAAGCATTACAATATTCGGTATCATTATTTTTTTGAATACTGTATCTACTGCATTCAGCAGGAATGGCAGCAGTTTACCCGGCAGCAACATTCATGAAAAATTTCTGATGGATACTACGGGTGAAAACAACCAGAAAGAGGCCACAGGTCCTATTATCAAAAAAAAACACAATCCAAAAATTGCCACGCTCCGCTCTGCCATATTACCAGGTTTAGGCCAGGCATATAATCGCGAATACTGGAAAATTCCTATTGTTTATGGTGCTTTGGCTATTCCTACCATTACCTATTTATACAACAATACCTGGTACAAACGAACCAGAGATGCATACAACATAAAAATTAATAACGATACTGCTCATTTTGCCAATATTTATCCCATTTTACAAAATGTAGATCCGTCTGCTTTACAAACCTATCGCAACTCATTTAGAAAAGACAGAGACTACTCTATTCTCTGGTTCATGATTTTATGGGGTTTAAATGTAGTAGATGCCACAGTATATGGGCATTTAAAAGATTTTGATGTTAGCAACAATTTAAGTTTACATATTGAACCCACTTATAATCCTATGCTTTCGGCACCGGGATTAAGTTTTACCTTTAGTTTCAGAAATAAACACAATATTTTAAAACCATTACCCGATGTCAGGTAAATGGTATTTGTTTAAACTCCAAGCAATCGAATCATGAAAATTGCATTAATAGGTTATGGTAAAATGGGCCAGGCCATTGAAAAAGTGGCAGTAGCCAAAGGTCATGAAATTGTTCTAAAAATTGATGTAAACAATGCACATGAATTGAATGCAGCACATTTACAGAAAGCAGATGTTGCGATTGAGTTCACGGGCCCGCACAGCGCCTTCAGCAATGTAATGCAATGCATCAACAGCGGCACACCGGTAATTTGTGGTTCAACCGGCTGGTTAGCAAAATGGCATGCAATAGAAGCGGCTTGTATACAACAAAAAGGTTCATTAATTTATGCCAGCAACTTCAGTATAGGCGTTAATCTGTTTTTTGAATTAAATAAATTTCTGGCACATTTAATGAAACAGCATCCGGAATATGAAGTAACTATTACAGAAATTCATCATACACAAAAAAAAGATGCACCCAGCGGTACAGCTATTTCATTGGCAGAACAAATTATGCAGGAAATACCATCGAAAAAAAAATGGGTTAATACCATTACAAACCTCGCAGATGAATTAAGTATCATTTCAGAGCGAATTGATCCTGCGCCCGGCACACACAAAATTTTGTACCACTCAACAATTGATGATATTGAAATTGTACATACCGCACATAGCCGAATGGGCTTTGCCGACGGAGCAGTTTTGGCTGCCGAATTTTTGATAGGTAAACAGGGAATTTTTACAATGAAAGATGTATTAGGGTTACATTAAAACCGCTTACATGTTTTTTGAATCAGAAAAACAACTTCCTTTCTTGTAGCAATCAATACAAACTAACGTGTTGTGCTATTAAGCTCTGAAAAGCTTACTGGGCATAAGTTTCAATAAAATTGGCTCAACAGCCATTAGTTATACAGAGTTTACTGAAACACCATTAGGCAATAAGTTTCAAACGAAAACTGATTTTAATAGTACAACACATTACAAACTACTCAACATTTAGCATGGTGATTGTTATTCTATTATCATGAATTTACAAATGCATAACAATAAAATAACTACATTTAACAGCATGTTGAAAAAGCAAAATAGTTCACGATATTCGTTAAAAGTTTTAACATTGAATATAAAATAACCCTGTGTATGCTGTCTAAAAAAACACAATATGCTTTTAAAGCACTGATTTATCTTGCACAACATCAGGATAATGATCCTGTTTTAATTGCAGAAATTTCTAAAAAGAAAAATATTCCAATAAAATTTCTGGAAAACATTCTGCTCGAATTAAAAAAAGTAGGCATTTTAGAAAGTAAGAAAGGCAAGGGTGGTGGCTATTTTTTTAAAAGTCCACCTTCATCCATTCCTTTGGCAAAGGTGATGCGTACTGTGGAGGGGCCTATTGCTTTATTACCTTGTGTAAGTTTAAATTTTTATGAGAAATGTAAAGATTGTGAAGAAGAAGTCTGTGGCCTGAATAGAGTGATGATAGAAGTAAGAGACGCTTCTTTAAAAATTTTAGAAGGTAAAACTGTGGCAGATTTAGCCATGTTGTCATGATAAAAAAGCAAATATTATTTTTACTCCTGAACATTTTCATTGCCGTCATCGTATCTGCACAGCCCGTACACGAAATAAAAAATAGTGATACAACAAAACCTGTATTATTCACTACAGTGTATCAAAATAATTTTTAAAACTAAACATGCGGCAAATTAGCAATCATATCTGCAGTCATTAATTGCAAATTAAAATCGGGTTGCCAGTTCCAATCTTTTCTTGCGGTAGTATCATCAATACTTTGCGGCCAGCTATCGGCAATGGTTTGGCGGTAATCGGGCTGGTATGCAATGGTAAAATCAGGAATAAGTTGCTGAATGGCTGCTGTAATTTCTTTTGGTGAAAAACTCATGGCAGCAACATTATAAGAAGTTCGTACAGTTATTTGATCCTGTGGTGCCTCCATTAAACTTAATGTGGCTTTAATGGCATCGGGCATATACATCATTGGTAAATAAGTGTCTTCTTTCAGAAAACAGGTATATTTTTGTTCTTCAAGTGCACCATGGAAAATTTCAATGGCATAATCAGTTGTACCACCACCCGGGGCAGACTTATAACTGATTAAACCTGGATAACGAAGGCTTCTTACATCAACACCATACCGTTGATGATAATAATTACACCAAAATTCACCTGCGTATTTACTGATACCATAAACAGTAATAGGCTCAATAATGGTTTGTTGCGGACAATTTATTTTTGGTGAAGTAGGTCCAAAAACTGCAATACTGCTTGGCCAGTAAACTTTATGAATTTGCTCCTCCCGAGCAATATCTAAAACATTTAATAACCCCTGCATATTCAGGTTCCAGGCAAGATTTGGATTTTTTTCGCCGGTAGCAGATAAGATAGCCGCCAATAAATAAATCTGTGTAATATTTTGCCGTATTACCTGCACATGCAACATTTCCTTATTCATTACATCTAAACTAACATAAGGCCCTGTACCCTTCAGTAAATCATTTTCTTCCCGTAAATCAGAAGCCACAACATTTACATTGCCATACACTTTTCTTAAAGCAAGGGTTAATTCTACACCTATCTGTCCGCTGGCTCCAATCACCAAAATTTTATCTTTCACCATTTAATTTAAATTTACTAACAATTGTTAGCGCAAAGAAAACAAAAATGCATGTAAGTTCGCATTTCAATAACTCATTTAATTTTATGATGCCTGCATACTTATCTTCTGTATTAAAAAATCAACAATATCATCCACAACAATTTTTTTTAATTGCCGGGCCCTGTGTAGTAGAAAATGAAGAATTGGTAATGGAAGTAGCAGATAAAGTATATAGCACCTGCATAAAATTAGGTATACCTTATATATTCAAGGCCAGTTATCGAAAAGCGAACAGAACCAGTGCTAACTCCTTTACCGGTTTGGGCGATGAAGTTGGATTATCGTTAATTGAAAAAGTAGGTAAAACGTTTGGCTTGCCTACAACATCAGATATTCATGCACATGATGAAGCAGCCGAAGCAGCAAAGTATATAGATATTTTACAAATCCCCGCTTTTCTTTGCCGGCAAACTGATTTATTGCAGTCTGCCGCAGTTACCCATAAAATTATTAATGTAAAAAAAGGACAATTTTTAAGTGGCCCTGCCATGCAGTTTGCAGTTGATAAAATTAAAAAAGCCGGAAACCAACAAATCATGTTAACAGAACGAGGTACTACATTTGGGTATCAGGATTTGGTGGTAGATTACAGAAATATTACCTGGATGAAAGCTTTAGATACACCGGTGATAATGGATTGTACCCATAGTTTACAACAACCAAATCAAACCAGTGGCGTTACCGGCGGTAACCCTGCGTTAATTGAAACCATTGCAAAAGCAGCAATAGCAACCGGGGCAGACGGTTTATTTATTGAAACCCATCCCAACCCGGCAAAGGCGCTTAGTGATGGAGCCAATATGCTGCCACTTCATTTACTGGAAAATTTACTTGAAAAACTGGCCTCTCTGAGGGAAACAGTGGTTAAAATTGGTTAATACAATTGAAAAATATTTTATAAATACTTCAGCGGATTTCTTCTCGCATTGAGAATGTATCGCTTTATATTCATCCAGAAAGCAAGAATCATATATATAATCAGTGGTGAGCCCATGGTTAGAAATGAAATATAAATAAACCACATCCTAATTCTTGAAGTGGCAATACCAAGTTTTTCACCTATTGCTGTGCAAACACCAAAAGCATGCATTTCCATAAACTCACGTAACTTATTCATCAGTTTCATAGTGTTTATTTTAGAAATAAACTTTATGCAATTTACTGTATTTACAAATAGTAACTGCAAAACAATTCATAAAACAGTTTTTTATCGCCTTTTGTTTTATCGTAATTTTGCATTTTTAAAAAACTTGAAACAGTTCACTTTATTAAAGTCATCTCTTTTCATTCATCAAATTATAAAATAGCAATTATGGCATTCGACATTGAAATGATTAGAAAAGTTTACGCTGAAATGCCGGCTAAAATAGCCGCAGCCCGTAAAACTTTAGGCAGACCCTTGACACTGGCAGAAAAAATATTATTTGCACACCTACACTCAGAACAACCTTTAAATAACTTTGAAAGAGGCAAAAGTTATGTTGACTTTGCTCCAGACAGAGTAGCGATGCAGGATGCTACCGCACAAATGGCCCTGTTACAATTTATGCAGGCAGGAAGGCCTAAAGTTGCCGTACCCTCAACAGTACATTGTGATCACTTAATTACAGCACGTGTAGAAGCAAAAGAAGATTTGCAGGTAGCTACTACCGAAAGCAAAGAAGTATATGATTTTTTAGCTTCTGTTTCTAACAAATATGGCATTGGTTTTTGGAAACCCGGTGCCGGAATTATTCACCAGGTGGTTTTAGAAAATTATGCTTTTCCAGGCGGTATGATGATAGGTACTGACTCTCATACTGTAAATGCAGGTGGCTTAGGTATGATTGCAATTGGAGTTGGTGGAGCAGATGCCTGCGATGTGATGGCGGGTTTACCCTGGGAACTGAAATGGCCTAAATTAATTGGCATTAAACTAACCGGAAAATTGAATGGATGGGCCGCACCTAAAGATATTATTCTTAAAGTAGCAGGCATACTAACAGTAAAAGGCGGAACCGGCGCCATTGTTGAATATTTTGGTGAAGGAGCAGCTGCCCTTAGTTGCACCGGAAAAGGAACCATTTGTAATATGGGGGCTGAAATTGGTGCCACCACTTCTACATTTGGTTATGATGATAGCATGAGCCGTTATTTAAAAGCCACCGGCCGCAAAGAAGTAGCTGCAATGGCAGATACCATCAAATCATATTTGAATGCTGATCCGGAAGTATATGAAAATCCCGAAAATTATTTTGATCAGGTGATTGAAATTAATTTAAATGAATTGGAACCGCATTTAAACGGGCCTTTTACACCCGATTTGGCTACACCTGTTTCTAAAATGAAAGAAGCTGCCGCTGCAAACGGATGGCCCACCAAAGTAGAAGTTGGGTTAATTGGCAGCTGTACCAACTCATCATACGAAGACATTAGCAGAGCGGTTAGTTTAGCAAAACAAGTTGCTGATAAACAATTAAAAACAAAAGCAGAATATACAATTACCCCCGGTTCTGAACAAGTAAGATTTACCATTGAAAGAGATGGCTTTTTAGATACATTTGAAAAGATTGGTGCAAAAGTTTTTGCCAATGCCTGCGGGCCTTGTATCGGCATGTGGGATAGAATGGGCGCAGAAAAGCAGGAAAAAAACACCATTGTACATTCATTTAACAGAAACTTTGCCAAACGTGCCGATGGTAACCCCAATACCTATGCTTTTGTGGCTTCGCCTGAAATGGTAACCGCATTAGCCATTGCCGGCGATTTAACTTTTAATCCATTAACAGATTATTTAACGAACGAAAAAGGTGAAAAAGTAAAACTAGACCCTCCGGCAGGCATTGAATTACCCGCCAAAGGTTTTGCGGTAGATGATCCCGGTTATCAGGCACCCGCCGCCGATGGAAGTAAGGTGAACGTTGTGGTTGACCCTCAATCAAAACGTTTACAACTCTTAGCACCTTTCCCGGCATGGGAGGGTACTGATTTAAAGGGATTAAAACTACTCATTAAAGCAAAAGGAAAATGTACCACTGACCATATCTCTATGGCAGGCCCATGGTTAAAATACCGTGGCCATTTAGATAATATTTCCAACAATTTATTAATTGGTGCTATTAACTTTTTTAACGAAAAACCCAATTTGGTAAAAAACCAGTTAACAGGCGCTTACGGCCCCGTTCCCGATACCCAAAGGGCTTATAAAGCAGCTGGTATTGATACCATTGTGGTGGGCGATGAAAATTATGGAGAAGGCTCTTCCCGTGAACATGCCGCCATGGAACCCCGGCATTTAGGTGTACGTGTAGTTTTAACCAAATCATTTGCCCGGATTCATGAAACCAACCTAAAAAAACAGGGCATGCTGGCATTAACTTTTGCTAATAAAAACGATTACGACAAAATTGCTGAAAATGATACCATTGATATTATTGGTTTAACCGAATTTGAACCCGGTAAGCCTTTAACCATAGTTTTACATCATGCAGATGGCAGTTCAGAAGCAATTATTGCCAACCATACCTACAATCAGCAACAGATTGAATGGTTTAAAGCTGGGGCTGCTTTAAATATCATCCGCAAACAAGTAGCCGGGAAATAAATAGGTTGATCAATTCAATTAAAAAAAGAGGAGCGCTGAGCAATAGGCGCTCTTTTTTTTATTTCATCCGCATTGATCGGATCAATGTATGAATAACTTAGCCTTCCAAGAGCATATCTACACTTATTTTAAAAAACAGTTTCTTATTTTAACCATAAACACTTACTTTTGCAGCCCCAATTCTGTTTTGGCAGAATCATACTTTCAAAAGGAAGTTTGTCCATTGGGTAAAAACCAATTTAAACAATTAAAAAAAGGGTAATGAACAATTACGAATTAATGATCATTTTTACCCCGGTACTTTCAGAAGATGATTTTAAATCAGCACAAAAAAAGTATACGGAACTGGTAACCGAAAATGGCGGCACCATTGTGCACAGCAATCCCTGGGGATTGAAATCACTGGCTTATCCCATTCAGAAAAAAACAACGGGTATTTATTGGGTATTAGAATATACCGCCAATCCCGGTTTCAATGAAAAATTGAAAATTCAAATGTTACGTGATGAGCAAATCATGCGTCACATGATTACAAAACTCGATAAAAACGCCGTCGAGTACAACTATGTAAAAAGAAATGGCGGATTTAAAATAACCGAAAAAATGGAGGGATAAACCATGGCAAAGAATGAAATTAAATACCTTACCGCCATTAAACAGGAAAAACCCAAAAAGAAATTCTGCCGGTTTAAAAAATATGGCATTAAATACGTTGATTATAAAGATGTTGAATTTTTAAAGAAATTCATCAATGAACAAGGTAAAATGTTGCCCAAACGCTTATCAGGCAATTCTTTAAAATACCAGCGTAAAGTAGGTGATGCCATTAAAAAAGCACGCCAAATGGCCTTATTACCATACGTAACCGATCTCTTAAAATAAAATTTCTTAGTAACCTCCCTAACCTCTGTAAAATTGAATGAGGGACAGTTTCATCAACTGGGTAAAGGGAACTAAATTCAATAATATGCAAGTTATTTTAATTCAGGATGTAGATAATTTAGGAGGCAAAAACGAGTTAGTAGCTGTTAAAAACGGTTATGCCCGCAATTACCTTATTCCTCAAAAATTAGCAGTAGAGGCTAGTCCTTCCAATTTAAAACAATTAGAAGAACGCTTAAAAGTACAGACCAAAAAAGAAACAGCTATGCTGGCTGAAATTCATAAGGTTACTGAAGTACTGAAATCATCTCCAGTAAAAATTGGCGTAAAAACCGGTACCAGTGGCAAAATTTTTGGAACGGTTACTGCTTTACAAATTACCCGCGCCATTCGCAACCAAAAAGGATATGAAATTGATCGCAGAAGAATTCATATTGTATCAGAAGTGAAAGAAATTGGCCTGCACAAAGCATCGATCGATTTTGGCAATGGCAACCTTGCAGAAATTGAATTTGATGTGGTAGCTGAGTAAAACAGCCTTTTCACCATATTTTAAACCGTAGCAAGTGCTGCGGTTTTTTTGTGCCCATCCACCACAAACCCACTTATTTAAAAAAAAATTGGGGAACCAAATAAAAAAATTATCTTCGTTTGTCCAATGACCAGTTCTTCCATTTCTCTAGAAGGTTTTCACGTAAATGCTTCAGGGCTTTTGGTTACTGTTTTCATCATTGGTATCACTTAACTTAATTTTTTAAAATGAACATTTACGTTGGAAATTTGAACTGGAACATGACCAGTGAAGACCTGCAAGAACTTTTTGCGCCTTATGGCGAAGTTACCTCAGCAAAAATCGTAACAGACAAATTCAATAACAACCGCAGCAAAGGTTTCGGTTTTGTTGAAATGCCTGATGACGAAGCTGCAAGAACTGCTATCAGTGCATTACATGACACAGATGTGCAGGATCGCAAAATCGTTGTAAACGAATCTACCCCTCGCCCTGAAGGCGAAAGAAAAAGCGGTGGCTTTAAGAAAAGCTACGGCGGTGGCGGCGGAAGCCGCGGTGGTGGATTTGGTGGTAACCGTGGCGGAAGCGGCGGTGGCTACAATCGCGATCGCGGTGGTAACGGTGGTGGATATAACAGATATTAATACCCACAGTTCTTCTTACCTCAAAACAATTCAATCCCATTCCAAATATGAACGGAATGGGATTTTTATGTAGCATAACCTTATGGTTAAAATATCAGCATTCCTTCGTATTTACGCGTTTCAACCGTTATTTTTGCATTGAAAAATTTTTGAGCATGTCAATTGTAAATGTAGGACTGGCACAAATGAGCTGCACCAAAGAAAAACAATCCAATTTATTAAAAGCTATTGAACAAATAAAAGTTGCAGCTGCCAAAGGCGCTCAAATAGTTTGTTTACAGGAATTATTCACTTCACTATATTTCTGTGATGTAGAAGATTATGATAACTTTCTTTTGGCAGAAAATATTCCGGGGCCATCCACCGATGCATTATCAACTGTAGCAAAAAAATTGAATGTGGTAATAATAGCCTCCTTATTTGAAAAAAGAACACAGGGAATATATCATAATACCACTGCTATTATTGATGCTGATGGCACTTATTTAGGTAAGTACCGTAAAATGCATATACCAGACGACCCTGCTTATTATGAAAAATTCTATTTCACGCCAGGCGATTTGGGTTATAAAACCTTCAAAACAAAATATGCTACCATTGGGGTACTGATTTGCTGGGATCAATGGTATCCGGAAGCAGCCCGTATTACCAGTTTAATGGGGGCAGAAATACTCTTCTATCCTACTGCTATTGGTTGGGCTTCGGCACAAGATGAAGCTACAAATATTGAGCAATTTAATGCCTGGCAAACCATGCAAAGAAGCCATGCAATTGCCAATGGAGTGCATGTAGTATGTGTGAACAGAGTAGGTACAGAACAAAATGGATTAATGAAATTTTGGGGTGGTTCATTTGTTTGTAACCCATTCGGCACCATACTTCAGCAGGCATCGCATGATCATGAAGAAGTAATGGTAGTGCCTATTCATCTTGAAAAAACAGATAGCTATCGAGTACACTGGCCTTTTATGAGAGATAGACGAATCGATTCTTATCAACCCATTACAAAAAGATTTATAGACGAACCATAATGGAACAGACAACCCCGCAACAACAAGGCTATTTTTTCCCCGCCGAATGGCACCCACACAGGGCTACATGGCTTAGCTGGCCACATAAAGAAGCCAGTTGGCCCGGAAAAATAGATGCTATCTATTCGCCCTATGCACAATTTATAAAAGCAGCATCGGCAGGAGAAAGAGTGTGTATTAATGTGGCTGATGGAAAGATGGAACAATTTGCCGCAGAAATTTTACAACAGGCTTCAGTTGATCTTTCGATGATCGACTTTTTTCATCATCCTACCAACGATGCCTGGTGCCGCGATCACGGCCCCGCATTTCTGTTACACCGTACTGAACAAAAAAAAGCCATTGTTGACTGGAATTATAATGCCTGGGGCAACAAATACCCACCCTATGATTTGGATGATATTATTCCAACTCGCATTGCGGAAAAATTAGGATTACCAGTTTTTTATCCGGGTATTGTTATGGAAGGCGGTTCAGTAGATTTTAATGATGCAGGTACGCTAATTACCTCAGCTGCCTGCTTACTCAATAAAAATAGAAACCCACAATTATCAAAAACTGACATAGAAAAATATTTGCATGAATATTATGGGGTGGAGCAAATTTTATGGGTTGATGAAGGAATTGTTGGAGATGATACCGACGGGCATATTGATGATACTGTTCGATTTATAAATACCGATACCGTTGTTACTGTTGTGGAAGAAAATAAAAATGATGAAAATTATGCATTGCTGCAACATAACCTTAAACAATTGCAACAAATGCGATTATTGAATGGCAAACAACTAAATATTGTTGAATTACCCATGCCATTACCTGTTATTTATGAATCGCAAAGATTGCCTGCTTCCTATGCCAATTTTTATATTGCAAACAAAGCGGTTATTGTGCCTACATATCGAAATAAAAATGATGAAAAAGCATTGGATATTTTATCACAGTTATTCCCTGATCGGGCTGTTATCGGAATCGATTCAGCAGATGTTATATGGGGCCTGGGTAGCTGGCATTGTTTAAGTCAGCAAGAACCTACTAATTAATTTTATACTTAATAACAATAGCTATGCCTACAATAAAAGCACCAATAGCCGGTTGTATGCGCTGGGGGAAATGGGGCGCTGATTTTTCATTTACCGATTATAGTAATGTTATTGAAGCCTGTATTGAAGCAGGTATTACCAGTTTTGATCATGCAGATATATATGGAGATTATACAACTGAGGCTGCATTTGGCAAGGTGTTACAATCGCAGTCTTCAATAAGAACCAAGATTCAAATTATAACAAAATGTGGCATTATTTTGCCTAATCCGCAGAGTGGCATTGATGCCATTAAAACCTATAATACAACTGCCAGGCATATTATACAATCTGCAGAGCAATCACTCCTTCATTTTGGAACAGATTACATTGATGTGTTGCTCATTCACCGACCCGATCCTTTAATGCATCCTTTGGAAATAGCAGAAGCAGTACACACATTACAACAACAGGGGAAAATATTGTCATTTGGCGTTTCAAATTTTCTACCCCATCAATTAAAAATGCTTTCAAAATACTTGAAAATTGAATACAACCAAATTGAAGCATCTATTTTACATCTTCATCCTTTTGTGGATGGCACTTTAGATGCGTGTATTGAACACAATATTACACCAATGGCCTGGTCGCCTTTAGGGGGTGGATTAATTAATGATGACAATCATCCCCGATATAGAAGTATTATTCAGGTGGCAACCACCATTGCAACAAGATTCAATACAGGAGCGAATGAAATTTTAATTGCCTGGTTGCACAAACATCCCTCAGGTATTTTACCGGTAGTAGGTACTACTAAAATGGAAAGATTAATTCAGGCAAAAAATGCCGCCTCCATTCAACTCACCAATGAAGATTGGTTCCGGTTATGGGTAGCAGCAAGGGGTGAGGAAATTGCCTGATTTAATCAGCATCTTTTTTCCCGGAATCTGGTATCAAGACAAATGCAGCACGCATTGGTTTTGGAACAGTGGTATGTAACCCTTTTATTCCTTTCCAAAGCACTTCATTAAATGCTTCTTCAGGCACTCTGTCTTCTTTGGTAAAATCAAAATGCTGGCTCATCATTGATAACCTGTTCTTATGAACATTTATTTCATCCAAATCTACGTTTGAAGGAATGTGCTGATAAGGCGTATAATTAGTCTGATTGGTAAACGAGCGCCACAATGGTGTAGCAGCCGCATCATACTGCGACATAGGTGGTAAACCTAATATTAATTCAATGGTTCTTAATACAGAACTGGTTGAATACATGGTATGATCAACAAATCCTCTTTTAATAAAGGGGCTGATTACATAAACAGGCGCCCGATGCGCATCTACATGATCGGGTCCATTTTGTGCATCATCTTCTACAATAAATACTACAGATTGATTCCAGACAGCACTATGCGATAAATGCTCAATAAATAAACCCACTGCTAAATCGTTATCAGCCACATGAGCAAATGGGGAAGGCCTGCCTAATTTCATACCTTCAGTATGATCGGTAATAAGCCTTAAAGTATTGAATTGTGGTAATTGATGAATAGCTACTAACGAATCAAAATCTCTTTTCCACTGAGTCACCCGGCTGGTATCTCTAACATACATATCCCAACCTGTAAAATATGGGCAAATATGGTTTTTTAGCACCGGGATGTTAGGTTTATAATCATCTGCAAATTCACCATAAGTTCGGTAACTGATGCCTTGTTTTTTACACCAGCTCCATATAAATCCATTTTTATTATTAGCAATAGGTCTTTTACCTTCCGCATCATAGGAACCACCTCTACCGCCATAGCTGGTTGGCCATGTTTTTTCCAGATAATCGTTGGCATAAGCACCTAAACTCCAGTTATGTCCATCGGCACTTACTTCTGCATCACAATAAAAATTATCTAATAAAACAAATTGTCTGGCCAATGCATGCTGGTTAGGCGTAATTTTTTCACCGAATAAAACCAATGACGTATCTCCATTGCCTTCTGGCATATCACCCAGTACCTGATCATAAGTACGATTTTCTTTAATAATATAAAAAACATACTTAATAGGGGAAGTATCACCAACCTTTGCAGGAATAGGGTTACCGGCCTCACCCTCGGCATGTAATTCTTTATACTTATTATAGGGTGTATTTTGATATACCTGTTGTGAATACAGTGCCAATAATGCTTTATCAGGTTCAGGAATAATACTCAGGCTACCTTTAAACATTCCTGCAATATATTCAACAGGTCCTTTTACTGTATTATCGGCTTTATGATACCATACACTTTCACTTTTAGAAGCAGGATTGGGGCCTAAAGGATTCGCAAAAGATTGTAAACCTTTCCCGTTCGTAACAAAAATATTTTTGCCAATTACTTTTACATTGGTAGGATACCACCCAACAGGAATAAAACCTTTAGAAAAACTTTTTCCGGGAATAGCAACATCAAACACTGCAAGACAATTGTTATCTGCATTTGCAACATATAAAGTATGACCATCTTCCGACAAAGCAACACCGTTGGTAGTTGACCCCGTTGGTGCATTCGGATACAATGCAGTGTTGAGCGTTTCAATTACTTGATGTAAGTTTGTATTAATAACGGATACGGTATTATCATCCGCATTTGCTACAAAAAGATATTTTCCGCTGTGCGATAAAACCATTTCATTAGGATGACTGCCTACATGAATACTGTCTGTAATTTTTTGTTTCAAAGTATTGTAACAGAGAATTTTTTCTCCACCCCATACACTGATATACAATTTATTTTTTTTAGGAGAAAATAAACAGGTATAAGCTTCAGCACCTAATGGAAGTTTTGAAAGAATGGTATTTTTTTGTAAATCAATGATATAGAGGCTATTGTTTTCTTTGGTAACAACACACAATTGATGCTGTTGATGATCAACAGCTATGCCTGCCGGTGAAACTTTTACCGGCCATTTTTTATCTAAAATAATAGAGTCATGTAAGTGCAGTTTACTATTATTGATTTTGTAAACCAAAATACGATTATCATTTCCGCCGGATACGTATAGATACTGATCATTTTTACCAAATACAAGGCCATACCAACTTTTGGGAATGGTTACACTATCTAATCTTAATTGCTGTTGAGCATCAAATAATTCAATGGATTGTGTGCTTTGTCCATTATTGGTTACTGCCAAATATTTTTTTGAAGTACTAACAGCCATATTCAAAGGCAAATCGTCCAAAGATAATTGTTTACCGGCGGGGGTTAAGCTCCATCCATTGGGTAGCATAGTTTTAGTACCGGGCAAACTAACCTGTTGTGAAAACAAGGACGAGCCATACAACATAGCAACAAACATTAAAATACGATAGCGCATCATGGTATGTTTTAAAAATAAAGTTATGAAAGATTTCATAAACCTTGGTTTAAGGAATTATGAAATGCCATATTATTGGAATACTTCAAATTTTTAGAGTGATTGAATATATTGCCTACAACGGTTTCGCATTGGCGATATGGCGACATTAGAATTCCGTACTTCAGTTTTGCTTTTGTCAATTAATTACAAATAAATATACTATTATAAATTTTCTTTTTTTGCTACTTTTTTCTTTTAGTATACAGTCCGGAAACAATGATAAAAAATACAAAAGTTCATTATTTATGCTAAAGATCGGCATTCTTCGTCTGCCGAAACTGAAGCTGATTAGCGATATGCAGCCGATTTTTCTTACGTCGCCACGCTATATATGTCAATGCAATTTTGCAGGCAGGCACTGTTATATTTACTCAAACAAAATTTTGTCAATAAGAAAGAAAGGCTTTTTATTAAATCTTTCAAATCCCTGTATAATTATACTTCTTATGCAAATAATTAATTTAGGCCGCATCGTATTTCAGTTCTTTGAAAGTCTTGGTTTAAATCTGCGGCTAATCTTTATTAACCTATAATTTTATTTTGGTTTTGCGTAGTATATAACAAATTATAAGCATAATTGTCAATATCCTTATAAGGTAAATAAAGTAAAATATTGCTTCCTATTGAAGTAAGCCCGATAGCTGTTTTATAATTTTTAAGTATTAATAATTCCTTTAGAACTTAACTTGTGCATAATGCTTCTTTTCTTCCAATTTAAACGTACACTCGGCGTATGTTTTCAACTACGCCGTACTTTTTTGTGCATTGGCTACTTTACACTTATTCTACCCTCATAAAACGAATGTACAAATTTTACAAATCGTATATCATCATTATTTTGTATAGCACATGCTACTTAGAAAAAGGGCGTAGCACAGCCATATGCCCAGTGTCTTTTCGTTTTTATTTAAATAAACTACGCTGAGTTGAGCTTGCGTGAAAAATTAACCACAGAGAATACACAAAGGGTTACACAGAGTGCACAAAGAAAAGTGCCAATAACCTCTACGAAAATGCCCATCCCCCCACCCTCCTCCCTCCTCCCATACAAGTTCAATTCAACAGCGTTGTACAACGCTGTAAACCCGGAGGTGGGTGGAGTTTGAATGGGCTGTGTTGCGGTTGTTTACCTGCGGATTGTACGGTGAATTTTTGCAGAAAATAACACCAAAAAAATTTGGAAAAGGAGATTACCTTATTGTATATTGTATGCAACAAATTGAATATACTATGGCTACCATTTCTAACTGCTTTGTATCGGGTACGTTCAACGGATTAACGTTTTATGTGGTGAACGGTAGGCAATTGGTGCGCACCAAAACTTCTATCAACAAACAACGGTTTTTGAGCTATCCGGCTTTTGCCCGCCTGCGCCAATACAGCGAATAGCTGAAGCTGGCATCACCCATTGCCAGTAAACTATACCGGCAATTACTCCCTTAAAAAGGATTACAACAACGCATGACAGGTAAACTCATTCAATGGCTAAAACAGGGTGTACAATTGGCGGCGACTGTGCAACGTTTAATAGCTGCTTATTTTCCTGTGCAAGAACCAGTACAGAAACGACATGCCGTTGTATATACGAAACCGATTGATATGGTACAGGGCAATGCTACCAATGCTTTGCAGCAACCCGCTATTGTAAAAAGGCCATGGCTTTTTTGGAAAGTGCATGCCAATATGCGTACCTAAACAAAAGGATGGCACCCAATTCATGGCACCATCCTTTATATTGAAATTTCAGACAGATCATCTGTTTATGCTTTCACTGCTTTAATAAAATTGCCGGCAGTATCAAAAATTAAATCCTGACCATTTACTTCGGCTTCGTAATGCACGGTACCATTGGTCTTGGTGATGCGAGAGGCAGCTCTTATTTTATAATTGGTAATTTTATTTTCAAGATACAGCATTACTGCAGGCGGTAATTCAGCTATTGCTATAACCACCTCTGTTTGCAACATATTTCCATTGGCATCAAAGCATATAATGGTTGCTTTTCCATTTTGCTGAAAAGCTGCTTCATAATTAGCATACTCTTTTTCCCAAAATGGGATAACACCGGGATAATGTTAAAAAAAAGCTGTTTTTACCAATTTAGGAACATCCATTTTATACAATTGTTGCGCAAATAACTTTCCGTTATATAAAACTAAGCATACAAAAAACAGTATTATTTTTTTCATGACATTTATTTTGTTGTAACACATAAGAATTCAATGATGTTAAAAAGTAAAATGCAGGCTTGCCCTTAACCCAAATGACGGAGTATTGGGCTGATGCAAGTAAGTTAAACGCCAAATGGCATCTAACCTCAACACATGAAATATATTATCGATACCATAACCCACTTCTGTGTAAGGCACACCATCCGGCACTTTAAAATGATAATTGATAGTCTGGTCATAATAAGCATTTGCAATTTTATTGGCTTCTGTCATACTGCCTTCCAATGCCCTTATTGAAAACACACTTCGCCATTTTAAACGGTAAATCAGTGGCAAATGATTAAATGGGAAACCACCCAATTGCTGTTCCGCAAAAAAGCTAAGATACCTGTCGCTGGCAAACTCATACCGGTACATATTATTAAAGGCATATTGGTTGTAATAATACGTATCATTACCTTTTGCTACATCTAACAAAACAAGGGGCAACACACCATTCGTAATTCCAGCATTGAAAACATATTTTAAATCTCCAACACCATGTATCATCAAGTGTTGGGAAATTGAAAAATGATATTTTTGATAGGCTAAATCTGATTGCAGGGCATAAATATTACTGGCAATTCCATTGGTGAAGGTAAATGCAACAATCGGAAATTTACTGCTGATGCTACTGCGTTGAAAAGAAGTAATCACATATTTTTCTTTAAATGCGTAACGTACACCGAAGGATACATTGTTATCCCGGTATCCATCCATCTGCGGATTGGGATCATTCACAAGAATGGGTTTGTAGTTCTGATAAGAGAAATAGGAATTAAACAGCGGACTCAACTGTTGGGTAGCAATCTGAATATGAAAAGAGAGCCCGCTTGCATAAAATTTTTGGTATTGAATCTGGAAAGATTGATTGTCTACCAAATAAATGGCTGAACGGGGTATTCGCAACAACAATGAGCCGAAAAGGCTATTCTCGTTAAGTTCATCTGCATTATCTTTTAAAGGAGAAAAATCTTTTTGCCAGGAAAACCTGAGGGTTTCCCATGCATAATGATTGAATACAAACAGTGTATGGAATGCATATCGGGGTTTCTTGTCTTTCATACCCATTCCTACATATCCGCCTAATTGCACTGTTTTACTGAACAGGGTATTGGTGCGTAAACCCAGGTTAAATCGCTTGCCTTCTATATAGTTGGATGTAAATGATTTATACAGATTTCCAATATCTATTTTACCCATTGGGTAATATCCGGTTGCCAGTGTTTTTAACACATTACTATAGGTTTTAAATTCCGGAATTTGTTTCAGAGCATCTACTTTTTGATATAAATATTTTTTGGAACCATCAAAAGTAAACAGGTCATTATCGGCAGGCAGCATATTGTGCTGTTTGCTGCGTAAACCAACTTCAGGATGTGTAGAAGGTTCCCGAACCAAGGGTATAATGGGCTCATTCACCCGTACATTTTTATAAGCTTCTGTTTGAATGGCTGTAAAACCGGGTTGTTTGTTAGATAACAATTTAAATGAAATACTAGTATTACTTGCAGTTAAAGCATACACTGAATCACGTATTAAACTAAATTGCTGCTGTAAACGTATTTCATCTACCCAGTTCAAATTGGAGCCTTTTGCAGTTACCATACTCATTTCAGCAATGGCATACCGTTTAGCATCTACCCAAACATACCCTTCAAATGTATTACCACCTGCACTTAATGGTGCAAAATTAAGTTTATACAATGTTTGTGATTCTTTCACACTTGTATCGGTAATGGTATAATGATAATGATTGAGTCCATTGGCAGATAGTGGACTGATGAATTGAGCTTTTAAAAGTGTGATGTAATTGTCATAAATATTGATGGGCATTTTAAAATCGTTCATATTTTGAATAATACTTTCATTTTTAATGCCGGATGTTTTTTGTTGATACAGTTGATAGTTTTGCTGATGAGTAGTCAGATTAAATTGATAAGCCCCTATTTGTTCGTGTATAAAAACGGGTATATTCACTGTTGCAGTACCCTGTACTGCACTATCAAAAAAAAATTGTTTAAAAGGCCTCAGCAATTTGCTTTGTATCATTTTATTTGATAAATGATTCACATCAATTTCAATGGCATGATACACATCATACTGCAGGGTATGAAAAAAAACAGGGTTATTGGCAGGTTTATGTTTCATGATTTTTTTAAACAGGCTGATGGCAGGATCATATCCTTTTGGGTAAACAATTACATCCTGTAATGTATTGTTGGTTTCCATTAATGCTACCCTAATTTTTGCAAGTAAATTAACTGGTACCGGATATAAAACAGGCGCATAACCCATGCAGCTAATGCGTAAAGTATCAGGAACAGGTGCATGATACAAATGAAACAAACCCAATGAATCGGTAACTGCCCCTCTTTTTTGATGCAACCATCGAATGGTTGCATTACGAATGGGTTGCTGAGTTAAGCTATCCATAACCTTTCCTTCAACAAAAAAGCCTTGAGCTACAACAGCACTATGGATAAAAAATAGGCATATCCACAAGAAAGTTGCGTATAATATGGTACGGTATTTTTGCATATTTAAAAAAAGTAAATGAAAGCCCTTTAGAAAAAGGGCTTTGGATATATTTCCGGTTATGTGATGCATCGAAACTGTACTATACTATGCCCGGAAAATATATTTTATGTTGGGGGGATGATGAACAAATCTAATCATACTCTGTATCTGTTTCACAAGAACAACCTTCTTTAAATAATTTACCCGGTTGCCCGGTTGAATCTTCATATTGCCCGGTTTGCTCCACTTTTGTTTCTGTATTCAGCAATGCACCGTTAGTAGAAAACAATGCAAGTTGTTGCATACCGTTGATTATAAAGTATGCACAATAGCCTATACTGTCTTTTACATACCATTTTACTGGAATAACTTTTGCATATTTTGCGATAAATGAATCTCTCACTATCACAGGTATGGAATCGGCCGGAACTACCCTGCAAAAATTACTTATTTCATTTTTTTTATGTCCCTCTTTTTTACAGGCAAATAAAAAAAATGCAGCCAGAACAAAAGCGGGTATTAATATTTTGCAAATGGTAAGCCTCATAAAAGTGTTTTCAGGTAAGATGCTGATAATATGAAAATAGTTGGGTTACTTTTTAATTTTTAGAAAGAAATATTTATCCCTGCTTCAATACCCAACTGATACGGTATGGTTGAAGGCAGTTTACTATTGGTAATAGATTGCATACCCATCTGAAAATTAGGAGTAATGAATAAAGAAGTACCGGTACTAAAAGCGTATTGAAAAGAGGTACCTGCAAAAACACTGAAATACATTTTCTTCAAACCCTGTAAGGAAGTAATTATTTCCTGTTCAGACTGGCTACCATTTTCAAAGCTTGTTTCTATGGTGGCATTCTTTAATACATTCAGTGCAATACCAACAGTGGGTGTTATCGACCATTTATTTTTATTCAACTGATAGCCCAATCTAAGCGGTACGCTGATATATTGCAAAGTATGTTTCGCCGTAGTGGTATACAGACTGTCACCAATTTGAGGTTGCACACTAAAAGAAGGTGATACATATGCATAGCCGGTTGAAGTAGTATATTTATACTGCACCAAACCATTGCTGTTTTGTGAAGCATAAATGGTTTTTGGCTGAATGGTTACGAATGATTGTGCGTACTGTAACCCAGTTGAAATCTGCCAATGCTTTACCCGATATTGTGCCAAAACACCGATTGAATAAGACAGCTCATTATTCTCTCCCTGATTGCCTTGCTGATTGCCCTGTCCCGGTTGGCTAACACCACCCGATGTATTGTGTAAATAGTTCATAAAATAGGGAGCAGCCACCAATGCAATTGAAAAATGTTGCCGTGTTAATTTTGAAATGAGCATGGAGGAAACCGGTATGGAAGGTGCAATCGTACTTGCATTGAATATGTATTTATTTTTTTCATCATTCAATTGATAAACATTTGCAAACAATACAGGTGCAACAGAATATGCGGTGTGATAATTTTGGGTGTAAAAACTATCTTCAGCAGGTAATGGTGTGTTATTTATAGTTCTATGAATACCAACAGAACGTAATAAATGAGCCGAAAAGGGAATAACAGCAGATTTTTGAACCAGAGGATTTTTTTGTTGATTTGCATAAGAACGGATTTTATTTTTATTGAGAATTTTGCTTTCAGGCTGAGCCCAATAAGGGTTTACAGATGGCGCCATAATAGCTGTCTCGGATTTTTTTGAATTGTTTATTTGAGATAGCGGCGCATTTTTATCAGATGGCATTTGCTTTCCGGAAGATGGGCCGGTTAATGCTCTCTGTACATAATCATTTTTCACCTGATGAATAGAAGGGCGTATGGTTAATAAAAGCAGTGCTACAAATAAACATATAGCAATAATGGCAGCAGCACCTCTCCAGTAAATAAATTTTCGTTTATATTTTTTATTTGCTTCGTTATTTAAATGGAGTGCAATATTTTCCCAAATGTCGGTATCGGGCATTTCACGCATATTATCAATATGCTGTTTAAAAATATCGTCTATATCTTCTAAAGGGTTACCCATGTTAATTGGCTATTTTAGTATGAACCTGAATTAAATGCTGTAATATTTTTCTGGCATCATGCAAATTAGACTTAGAGGTACCTTCACTGATATGCAACATTTCTGCAATTTCTTTATGTTTGTACCCCTCAAAAACATATAAATTGAATACTATTTTATAAGCAGCCGGAAGTGATTGTACCAATTTTAATAAAACTTTGCCATCTATACGCTCTGCCATTTGTAAATACTCATCTGAACTTTGCTCTATATTTTCCATCGTAACAATGGGCATTAATTTATTTTTATCTCTGAATTTTGCAAGTGCGGTATTCACAAATATTCTTCTAACCCATCCTTCCAGTGAACCTGTACCATTAAACTGCGCTAGATTTTTAAATATCTTTAAAAAGCCCTCCTGAAGTAAATCCTCGGCATCTGGCTTTGTAGTGCTGTACCGTAAACAAACAATCATCATTTTAGGTGCATATTTCAAATAAAAATGTTTCTGTGCATCAGGTTTTCCTGAAATACAGTCATGTATCAGTTCCTTTTCATCTTCATCCTGATATACTTTTGTCAAAACGCCAACATTGATTTCTTGCATAGATGCTATTATTCTCAAAAAGGTTGGTTGATTGGTTAAAAAAAAAGCAATTCCTTGCGGAAATAATTTTTTTTGCCTCCACAGATAATGAGGTTACACTTTTAAAGCATTCATAAAATTACCACTACATCAAAAATCAAGTCCCAGCTATTTACTTCGGCTTCATAATGTACGGTACCATCAGCTAAAGTAATATAATATATGATACTTCTTTAATTTTTTACCCAGATGATTTTTTTGAATATACTGGTGTATGGCAGCAGGTAACGCAGCGATTGGAATGGCTACCTCTGTTTCAGATAACTTGCTATTGGCATCGAACAAAGCACTCATTTCTTTACCATTTTGGTGAAAAACGGCTTCATAATTGGCATCCTCTTTTTCCCATTTGGCAGTAACACCGGGAAAATGTTTGGCAAATGCAGCTTTCACGGCAGCAGGCACTTGTGCCCACTTGAATTTTTGTGCGGTTACTGTTCGGGCCATCAATATAACGCTGGCTAACAATCCCATTAACCTTTTCATACAGGTAATTTTTTAATGATACATGAATTTGATACCGCAAATCTACCACTGAATTATGAAGCAAAACTATAGCAGCAATAAGCCATTTGTTAAAAAAGAAAAAGTCAATGGCAGAGTTAATGAGGCTTTGCAGCCATTAATAATGTTTAAACAATATTTAAACTGCTCCCATACAATAGATTTGCCCCTTTTTTGTGCTACTCTACCGATTTAATGGCCTGAAACCTAAAACTGCTTTTTACTTTGCAAGTATTAACCTTAGCACCATTGTATGAAGAAAACTATACTTTATATCTTTATTTCATTTCTGTTACAGCAATCCATATCCGTTGCACAAAGCACCGGCACCATTCGGGGTATCCTCAAAGATTCTATAGGGAAGCAGGTATTGCGGGATGCTTCGGTACTGGCATTGAATGTAAAAGATTCTTCTGTTGAAGCATCTACACTTTCCGGAGCCGGTGGTGTATTTATTTTAAGAAATGTTCCCCTCAATAGCATTTTGCTTCAAATCAGCTTTCAGGGATATGCCCCTTTTTTTAAAATCATTACCCTTAGTAACAATAAAACAACTGTAAACTTAGATACCATTTACATGGCCATACAAGCCAAAGATTTGGGTAATGTTACTGTAAAACAAGCACCTATTGCGGTTAAAAAAGATACTGTTGAGTTTAATGCAGGCAGCTTTAATGTTAAACCAAATGCTACAGCAGAAGATTTATTGAAAAAATTACCAGGTGTTGATGTTGATAATACCGGCGTTATTAAAGCCCAGGGCGAAACCGTACAACGGGTACTGATTGACGGTAAACGCTTTTTTGGTGATGACCCCAAAATGGCTACCAAAAACCTACCGCCGGATGTGATTGATAAAATTCAGGTATTTGATGATTTAAGCGATCAGAGTAAGTTTACCGGCTTTGATGATGGCAACCGGGTAAAGACCATTAATATTACTACCAAAAAAAATACACGGAAAGGTTATTTCGGCAAAGCAGTTGCCGGAGTGGGTTCAGATGAAAACTATGATGAAAGTTTTAACCTGCACCGCTTTGATGGCGACCAGCAAATTTCATTGTTAGGGCAGGCCAACGACATCAATAAACAGAATTTTACACCACAGGATATTTTAGGCGGCAACACCGGTGGCAGAAGAGGCGGCGGACCACCACGTGGCGGAACGGCAGGTGTTAATGCTACCGGCATTACCACTACCTGGGCTGGCGGTGGCAATTATAAAGATACCTGGGGCAAAAGCACCGATGTTACGGCCAGTTATTTTTACAATAACCTGCATACTACCAACGATCAGCAAAGCCTTACCCAAAACCTGTTGCCCGGCGATTCTTCTATTTTCAATAACCAAAACCAGTATAGTATTTCAAGGAATCAGGACCATCAGATTAATATGAATATGGAAAGTACTTTAGATACCAATAACTCTATTATTTTCAGACCCAATGTAGTGTTCCAAACCAGTACACCCAATAGTTCCTCCACTACCCTTACAACAGGGGGACTGGGCGGCAAACAAATTAACCAGTCGGTTAGTACCGCCTCCAGCACCAATACAGGCTTTAACATCAACAATGCTAACCTGATGTTCCGGCATAAATTTGCCAAAAAATCACGTACCTTTTCTGCCAATGTAAATATGAGTGCAGGATCAAATAACGGTGTTGGGTTTATGTATTCGGTAAATAATTTTTATGTACCCTATATTAAAACAGATACCATTAACCAACGGTATATTGATTCCAGCAATAATTTTACCATTAGCCCCACCCTCTCATACACAGAACCCATTGGTAAAAACCAAATCATTGAACTGAATTACAATTACAGTTACAGCAGCAACAACAGTGTGAATAAAACGTTTAACTACGATGCCAATGCACATGATTTTCTGCAGTTTGACAGTTTATTCAGTAATTCGTACAAATTCACTTCACATTCCAATCGCTTTACAGTAAATTATCGCATGCAAAAAGAAAAAATGCGTTTCAGTGTGGGATCGGGCATACAGTGGTTAGACCAAAATAGCTTAAACACTACCAAAAATATTATGGTGAATACCCACTTCGTGAATTTAACCCCTACAGCTAATTTCATGTACAGTTTTTCACGCACCAGAAACTTACGTATTTTTTACATGGGGCGTACCGGGCAACCTTCGGTTAACCAGTTACAACCCTTAAAAACCACTTCCGATTCTATTAATTTTCAAATCGGCAACCCCGATTTAAAACCACAGTTTACACACAGCATCCGGGCATTGTACACTTCCTTCGACCCGACTACCCAGCGGATCATCTTTGCCACCGTCAATGCATCGACCGTTACAAACGATATTCAAAGCTCCATCATTCAAAATACCAATGGCGGTAAAACCACCACCTATGCCAACTTAGGCGGTACCTATAATTTCTCGGGTTACTTTAACTATGGTTTCCCACTCAGCAAACCCAAATCCAATTTAAATTTTGTCACCAACATTAATTATAACCAAAGCCAGACGCTGGTGAACAACGTGAGTAACTTTACGTACAATACCACATTGGGGCAAACCATTAAATGGACCTCCAACCTGAAGAAAATATTTGACATGAATTTCAGTTCTACCACTACATACAATATTGCCCGCTATACCTTACAAGCCAACCAGAATGCCAATTTTTATACAGAAACCCTTTCTGCCGAAATCACCTGGTACAGCAAATCGGGCTGGATTGTGGCTTCTAGTTTTGATTATACTTACAATGGCAATCGTGCTGCAGGTTACAATACAAGTGTGCCTTTGTGGTCACCCAGCGTTGGCAAACAGGTATTTAAAAACAAATCCGGTGAGTTCAGGTTATCCATATTCGATTTATTGAATCAAAACACCAATGTTGCCCGCAACATTACGGCCAATACCATTCAGGATGTACGCAGCAATGTATTAACACGATATTTAATGTTAACCTTTACCTATAACCTGCGCAATTTTGCCAGTCAACAGCAAAGAATGCCCGGTATGTTCAGAGGCATGGGGCCCGATGGCTTTGGCGGTGGCATGCGGAACTTTAGAAACGAACCGTAGTTAGTTTTATGTGATGATAACAATCAAAGCTGTAATACCTTGCCAGATTGCATTGTAGCTATACCACCCACTTTTGTGAGCGGTATTTTTTTATAAAGCACCTTAAATTTTTGAATTAACGATAATTTTTTAAAGAAAAACGTTTTTTATTTAGAAACTGTACTACTTTTACGGCCTGAAATTAAAGTTGACCAAATTTATACCGAATTATACCGAACAACATTGAAACAGAAGGCAACCCATACTTATCAATTCGCAAATTGCTCCAAACAATTGGATCAGGCCTCTGCATTGGGTAACAGCAACTTCCGCTTTTTACTGCGACGACCTCGTATCTAATATTTTGACACCCGACTCTTTCCTTATTGGAATGGCCTTGCAATGGCCTGTTTTCTATTTTCAAACATCGCATTTAAAATATTGAACCAGCAGTGGAGAATCAACAAGAAATTATTGTACGTGTTGCGCATCATTTAGATACGCACTATGCTTTGCGCATTACAACCGAAATGGAGGCATCGGCAAAAGCTCGTGGTACCGGTATTGCTAAACGCTCGCCGGAATATGTGGCTGCTAAAATGCTGGAAGGCAAAGCCGTTATAGCCGTTACCACCACGGGGCAATGGGTGGGCTTCTGCTACATTGAAGAATGGAACCACGGCAAATTTGTTGCCAATAGTGGTTTAATTGTTTCGCCCGAATTCAGAAAAACGGGCGTAGCCAAAAAAATTAAACAACGCATCTTCCAACTATCTCGCGAAAAATATCCGGAAGCGAAAATATTTGGACTGACTACCGGACTGGCCGTAATGAAAATTAACAGCGAGTTGGGTTATGAACCCGTTACCTACAGCGAATTAACCGATGATGAAGAATTTTGGGCAGGTTGTAAAAGCTGCGTGAACTATGATATTTTAATGAGCAAGGATAGAAAAAACTGCATGTGTACCGCTATGCTGTTTGATCCGAAAGATAAGCACGAACCCAAAGAAACCACTGCTAATTTTGAAAAAAAACGCAAAGTGTATGAACGTTTGTTGCATTTAAAACAAATCAGTTTTGGCAAAATATTTAAACGTAAAGAAACCAATGGCAACCCTACCAAAAATAAAAGCCTGTTCCACACCTTTTTATCATTTTAAACAACCGATACATTAAAATATTGCAAGCATGAAAACCAAAAAAGTTGTACTTGGATTTAGCGGTGGTCTAGATACTACCTTTTGTGTAAAGTACCTGAGTGAAGACAAAGGTTATGAAGTACACAGCATTTTAGTAGATACCGGCGGTTTTACCGAGGCTGAATTAAAACGCATTGAAGCACATGCCTATAGCCTGGGTGTTAAAACACATACCACGGTAAATGCCGTGCAATCGTATTACGAAAAAATTATTAAATACCTAATATTCGGTAATGTATTAAAAAACAATACCTATCCGTTAAGTGTAAGTGCCGAAAGGCTTAGCCAGGCACTGCATATTGCCGAACATGCCCAACAACTGCAAGCCGATGCCGTTGCCCATGGCAGTACTGGCGCCGGTAATGACCAGGTACGTTTTGACATGATTTTTCACATCTTAATACCCGGTGTAGAAATTATTACCCCCATCCGCGATTTACAACTAAGCCGTGAAGCCGAAATTGATTACCTGAAGCAAAAACAGGTAAATATGAATTTTGAGAAAAGTATGTATTCCATTAACAAAGGATTATGGGGTACCAGTGTAGGCGGTAAAGAAACCCTGAGCAGCAAAGGCATGTTGCCTGAATCGGCATGGCCCACACAGGTAACCAAAACACAGGAGGAAGAAGTAGAGTTGGGTTTTGTACAAGGAGAATTATTATCAGTAAACGATACCCATTTTGCGCACCCCACCGATGCCATTAAACATTTACATAGTATAGCTGCGCCTTTTGGCATTGGCCGCGATATTCATGTGGGTGATACCATTATTGGCATTAAAGGCCGCGTTGGTTTTGAAGCAGCCGCACCTATGATTATTTTAAAAGCACACCATGCTTTAGAAAAACATGTACTCACCAAATGGCAGTTAAACTGGAAAGATCAGTTGGCCGCTTTTTATGGCAACTGGTTGCATGAGGGCCAGATATTAGACCCCGTGATGCGGGATATAGAAGCTTTTTTAACCAATAGCCAGCAACAGGTTACCGGAAAAGTGTTTGTACAATTAATGCCTTATCGCTTTCAGGTCATCGGCATTGAATCGCCATTTGATTTAATGAACAGTAAATTTGGAAAATACGGTGAAATGAATACAGGTTTTACTGGCGAAGATGTAAGAGGCTTCAGCAAAATTTTTGGCAACCAGGTATCTATCTATCATAAAGTAAAGGAACAGCACCATGCAGAATAAAATAAAAGTGGGCATTATTGGCGGTGCAGGGTATACCGGTGGCGAATTAATTAGATTGCTGTTGTACCACCCTTTTGCAACCATCCATTTTGTGCACAGTAACAGCCACGCCCATCAAAAAATTAGTGCGGTGCATACCGATCTGGAAAGCGATACCAACCTTCAATTTACCAATGCATTAAAGCAGGATGCCGATGTATATTTTTTATGCGTAGGCCATGGCGCTGCCAGAAAATTTTTGGAAGAACACGCCATTGATACTTCCATTCGCATCATCGATTTATCGCAGGATTTTCGGTTACACCAACATGCAACAATAGACGAACGTCACTTCGTGTACGGCTTACCCGAAATGAATAAAAAAGCCATCCAATCGGCCCGTAATATTGCCAATCCGGGTTGTTTTGCCAGTACCATTGAGTTGGGTTTACTGCCCTTGGCCAATGCGGGTATTTTGGGCGATGTGTTCACAACCGGAATTACCGGCTCTACCGGTGCGGGGCAAAGTCCCTCGGCTACCACGCATTTCAGTTGGCGCTCCAATAATATTTCCGCCTACAAAACCCTACAGCACCAGCACATTCATGAAATAGGACAAACTTTAGAACAATTGCAGGGCAATGATGGAATTACCGTTCATTTTATACCCTGGCGGGGCGATTTTACAAGGGGTATTTACGTAAGCTCAATGATAGATTGCGCCTTTCCTTTAAACGAATTAAAAGAAATGTATCAACTATACTATCGTGAAGCAGTCTTTACCCATGTATCAGATACCATGATCGATTTAAAACAGGTAGTGAACACCAATAAATGCCTCATCCATTTAGAAAAACAGGGCAATAAATTAGTGGTGCACAGTGCATTAGATAATTTATTGAAAGGCGCTTCGGGACAAGCTGTACAAAATATGAATCTGATGTTCGGATTTCCGGAAACAGCAGGCTTACAATTAAAAGCCACAGCATTTTAAACAACGGCAAAGCAGGATAGATATATAGGGCGCCATATAATAAATAATAACAACGCATCAATAAACAACTGAAACAGAATATAACAATTGATTTAAAGAATTAAACAACTAAACCATGAAACTTTTTGAAGTGTACCCATTGTATGATATTGCCATAACACGGGCAGCAGGCGCTTATGTTTGGGACGACCAGGGTGTACAATATTTAGACATGTATGGCGGCCATGCCGTTATCAGCATTGGGCATACCCATCCGCATTGGGTAAAAAGAATAGAAGACCAATTGGAAAAAATTGCCTTTTATTCCAACTCAGTACATTTACCCATACAACAAGAGCTGGCCGATAAACTGGGTAAAATCAGCGGCAAACCCGACTACCAATTATTTCTGTGTAATAGTGGCGCCGAAGCCAATGAAAATGCTTTGAAATTAGCCTCTTTTTATACCGGCAGGAAAAAGATGGTAGCCTTTTCAAAATCGTTTCACGGGCGTACCTCCCTTGCCGTAGCCGTAACCGATAATCCGGCTATTGTAGCACCGGTGAATGAAACCGACAATGTGGTATTTCTTCCCTTTAATGATGTAAGCGCATTGGAAAACTATTTTGCAGAAAATGGGCAACAGGTAGCCGCCGTAATTGTTGAAGGCATACAAGGCGTGGGTGGCATTAATATGGCTTCAGAAGCATTTTTACAAACTATTCGCACACAATGCACTGCACACAATGCCGTTTTTATTGCCGATAGTGTACAATGTGGCTATGGCCGCAGCGGCCGCTTTTTTGCACATGATTATGCTAATGTAGCCGCCGATATTTATACCATGGCCAAAGGCATGGGTAACGGATTTCCCGTTGCCGGTATTTTAATAGCTCCGCATATACCTGCCAAATATGGCATGCTGGGTACTACCTTTGGCGGTAATCCTTTAGCCTGTGCAGCAGCCTTAGGTGTTTTGGAAGTAATGGAACAGGAGAACCTGATTGAAATGGCCAAACAACGCGGCATGTATATCATGAATAAATTAAAAGAATTTCCTGAATTGGAAAATGTTCGTGGACGTGGATTGATGATAGGATTTGATGTGCCGGATTATTTAAAAGAATTAAGAAAAAAGCTGATATTCGATTACAATATTTTTACCGGCGAAGCCAAACCCAATACCATTCGCTTATTGCCCTCATTGGCCTTAACCCGTAAGCAAGCCGACGAATTTTTAGAAACCTTACGGGAAGCCATTGATGCAGTAAAAGAAGATCAAGGCTTATTGGAAAAAACCGAACAATAAATTACCCATCATACCCTTTCAACTATATTACATGAAACAGTTTATCAATGTATATGATGTATTAACGCCGGAGATGCAACATACCGGCACTGCCATCAACAACATGGTAGCAGCGGCATTGGCTTATAAAGCCCATCCGTTAAAAGATCAACATTTAGGTAAAAACTTACGTATAGGTATGTTGTTTCTTAACCCCAGCTTACGTACCCGTTTAAGCACACAGGTAGCCGCCGCTAATTTGGGTATGGAAAGCATTGTGTTTAATGTAGACAAAGAAGGATGGGCATTAGAGTTTGAAGAAGGTGCCATTATGAGTGGCAATACGGTTGAACATATTAAAGATGCTGCCCCCATTTTGGGCAGCTATTTTGATGTGTTGGCCATACGTACCTTTCCCTCATTAAAAAACCGGGAAGATGATTACAGCGAATTATACATCAACCAGTTTATTCGCTACGCCAATGTACCGGTTATTAGTTTAGAAAGCGCTACCCTACACCCCTTACAATCGCTCACCGATATTATTACCATACAGGAAGATTTACTGCGTAAATCCGGTACCGCACAAAAAAAACCAAAAGTAGTACTTACCTGGGCACCGCATGTAAAACCCTTACCGCAATGTGTAGCCAATAGCTTTGCACAATGGGTTAATGCCTGGGGTGAGGCCGATTTTGTAATTACGCATCCGGAAGATTATGCCTTAGATACCCAATTTACCAACGGTGCCACCATTACGCATAACCAAACAGAAGCATTACAAGATGCCGATTATGTATATGTAAAAAACTGGAGCACCTACCACGACTATGGCAAAATATATGAAAACGACCCGGCCTGGATGTTGACCAATGAAAGGCTGGCACTTACCAATAATGCCAAAGTAATGCATTGCCTGCCGGTTAGAAGAAATGTGGAATTGAGTGATGAAATATTAGATGGCCCCAACAGCCTGGTAACGACAGAGGCAGGTAACCGCGTATGGGCCGCGCAGGCAGTATTGACCAATATTTTACAAACCCTGAAACAAGGCTAATGGAACAGGTATTTATTTTAAAAGTAGGCGGCAATATTATTGATGACGAACAGCAACTCGCTGCTTTCCTGCAGGCCTTTGCCGAAATACCAGGAAAAAAAATATTGATTCATGGCGGCGGTAAACTGGCTACCCGCATGGCAGCACAATTACAAATACCACAACAAATGGTGGGCGGACGCAGAATTACGGATGCAGAAACGCTTAAAACTGTTACCATGGTGTATGCCGGCTACATAAACAAAAATATAGTAGCCCAATTGCAATCTTTTCAATGTAATGCAATAGGTTTAACCGGCGCCGATGGCAATTTAATACAAGCCCACCAACGCATACACCCAACTATTGATTATGGTTTTGTGGGCGATGTAGATGGTATTAACACCGCATTATTACAACAATTGCTCAACAACAATAGCAGTGTGGTAGTAGCGCCTATTACCCATAACGGCAATGGGCATTTACTGAATACCAATGCCGATACCATTGCGCAGGAAATAGCAACAGCGCTGGCACCACACTATGCAGTATCGTTAATTTATCTGTTTGAAAAAGCTGGCGTATTAATGGATGTAAACGATGATACATCGGTGGTTCCATTGATCACGCCCCAAATATATGCACAACTGAAAGCACAGGGAATTATTGCAGATGGCATGCTGCCCAAATTAGAGAATGCGTTTACCGCATTGCAAAAGGGGGTGCAGCGTGTTATAATTGGCAAAGCAAACGTATTATCCGAACTATTGAAGGGTACTTCCGGTACCACCCTTACTTCGGGAACATAAAAAAATTCTTTATGCAGTCAAACGAATCGGTTACAACGGTAGCATATTTAGCAAAAGATGCAACCCGGCTTTTAAAAAAATTAATTGCTACCCCTTCCTTCAGCAAAGAAGAGGAGGAAACAGCAGAATTAATTCAAACATTCTTAGAAAGCAAAGGGGTAACTACCCATCAGTTCTTAAATAATATCTGGGCAAAAAACAAATACTTTAATCCCGATAAACCCACTATCCTCTTAAACTCACACCACGATACGGTAAAACCCAATAAAGCCTATACCCTGCCTCCATTTGAACCTATTGAAAAAGATGGTAAATTATACGGCTTAGGCAGTAATGATGCCGGCGGATGCTTAGTTTCTTTAATGGCTGTTTTTTTACATTTTTACCAGCAGGAAAATCTGGCTTATAACCTCATTATGGCCGCAACGGCAGAAGAAGAAATTTCAGGCAGCAATGGCGTAGAAATATTGTTACCCCGCCTACCTAAAATAGATTGCGGCATTGTAGGCGAACCTACTTTAATGAATATGGCCCTGGCTGAAAAAGGTTTACTGGTTATTGATTGCACGGCACAAGGCAAACCCGGCCATGCAGCCAGAGAAGAAGGCGATAATGCCATATTAAAAGCCATGAAAGATATTGAATGGTTTACACAATACCGGTTTGAGAAAGTGAGCGATTTATTAGGGCCTGTTAAAATGAGTGTTACCGTTATTCAAACCGATAATAAACAGCACAATGTAGTGCCGGCACAATGCCAGTTTGTAGTAGATATTCGGGTAAATGAATTGTATACTTTTGAAGAAATACTGGCGGTAATTCAACAAAACATACAAAGTCAGTTTCAGCCAAGAAGCTGCCGTTTACGTTCTACCTCCATTGCAATGGAACATCCGCTGATACAAGCAGGACTTAGTTTAGGCAGAACCTGTTACGGATCGCCCACTACCAGCGATAAAGCATTGATGCCCTTCCCTACGTTGAAAATGGGGCCGGGCGACAGCGCCAGAAGCCATAGTGCGGATGAGTTTATTTTTACGGATGAGATTACCAACGGTATTGCATTATACATTGAACTATTGAACAAAGTATTACTACCTGTTTCCGAAAAAAAGCAGCCGGTAAAACAATAAAAACTGATTTATTTTTTAACCACGTATATACAACATCATGAAACTCTGGCAAAAAGATAGCGGTGCATTACAGGCAGTAGAACAGTTTACTGTAGGCAACGATAGGGCTATGGACATGTACCTGGCATCCTTTGATGTATTGGGTTCAATGGCACATATTACCATGCTGGCATCCGTGGGATTATTGGAAACATCAGAAGCCCGATTATTGAAAAAAGAACTGCTTCATATTTATACTACCATTGAAGCCGGCCAATTTCAGTTAGCAGATGATGTGGAAGACATACATTCACAAATTGAAATTTTGCTTACCGAAAAATTAGGCGAAGTAGGCAAAAAAATACACAGTGCCCGCAGCAGAAACGATCAGGTGTTGGTAGACATTAAATTGTTTTTACGCCACGAAATTACCGATACCGTTAGGGCCATACAGCTATTTTTTTCCCTACTGCAACAACAAAGCGAGCGGTTCAAAAACCATTTACTGCCCGGCTACACGCATTTGCAATTGGCCATGCCCTCTTCTTTTGGGTTATGGTTTGGCGCTTATGCCGAAAGTTTGGTGGATGATTGTATTACACTGCAATCGGCGTATAAAGTGGTCAATAAAAATCCCTTAGGCAGTGCAGCGGGTTATGGTTCATCTTTCCCCATTAACCGTACATTGACCACCAATTTATTAGGCTTTGATGATTTGAATTACAATGTAGTTTATGCACAAATGGGTAGGGGTAAGGCAGAACGCATCACCGCACAAGCTTTGGCCAATGTAGCTGACACCTTAGCTCGTTTAAGTATGGACATGTGCCTGTACCTGAACCAGAATTTCGATTTTGTATCTTTCCCGGCTGAGTTAACAACCGGCAGCAGCATTATGCCGCATAAAAAAAATCCGGATGTATTTGAACTCATTCGTTCGCATTGTAATCGTATCAAAGCATTGCCGAATGAAATTACCTTGCAAACCACCAATTTGCCATCAGGCTATCATCGCGATTTGCAATTATTAAAAGAACATTTGTTTCCTGCCTTTAGCATTGTACGTCAATGCCTGCAAATGGCTACGCTGATGCTAGAAAATATACACATTAAGGAGCATATTATTGCCGATGAAAAATACCGCTATCTATTTAGTGTGGAAGAAGTAAACAAATTAGTATTACAGGGCGTACCTTTTCGCGAAGCCTATCAACAAATTGGCCGGCAAATTGAAGCCGGGCAATTTACCTACAGCACCCAATTGCACCATACCCATGAAGGCAGTATAGGTAATTTGTGTAACCCGCAAATACAACACCAAATGGATACCGTAATAGCCGGATTTGGTTTTGAAAAAGCAGCACAGGCTATTGCTCAATTGCTGGCCGATGCCAAAGGATGATGACAGAAATCTGTTAAAAACAGCATTGCCAACCTATAAAAAACCGGCATCCTGTATTTCCATTCAAATTTGTTGCTTATCATTGCTTACGAAATAAAAATTGTTGTTCAAAAAACAACCGATGAAAGTTATACAGATTGTACATTATCAACACATCCTATTAAGCTAAGTATATGACTAAATTATTCCTTCCTATCGCTATTTTATTAGGCAGCCCAGCATTGCATGCACAAATCAAAAAGCCCATGCCAACGCACAGCACGACACATCCTAATACCCTTCTACTCAAAACAGAAAAAGACTCAGCCAGTTATGCATTGGGTATTAGTGTGGGGCAATCGTTAGAAGCACAAAACCTATCCAATATCAATACCGAATTATTTTTGAAAGGCTTAAAAGAAATTACCGAAAAGAAAAAAGTGCAACTAACCGATGCGCAGGTAATGAATATCATTACTGCTTATGCAGCCAAAATGCATGAGCTGAGAACTCAGGCCAATATAGCAGCCGGCAAAAAATTTCTGGAAGCCAATGGCAAACGTCCTGGTGTAGTTACCCTGCCCGATGGATTGGAATATGAAGTACTGAAAGCCGGTACCGATACCATAAAACCCACCTTAGCCGATAAAGTAACCTGCCATTACCACGGTACACTTATTGACGGAACAGTATTTGATAGTTCGGTTGATAGAGGCGAGCCAGTAACCTTTCCATTGAATGGCGTGATAAAAGGCTGGCAGGAAGCCCTGCAATTAATGACCATAGGCAGCAAGTGGAAAATTTACCTTCCCTCCGATTTGGCTTATGGCAACAAAGGAGCAGGCGAAAAAATTGGCCCCGGCGCTACCTTGGTTTTTACGGTAGAACTGTTGGGTGTTCAAAAATAATGGACATCACCCCCTAAAAATTACATAAAAGCAATCTTAAAAGCTATTAGCGTAGGTTGCAGTTGATGGCATGTGGTACATATCATTAAGATTTATTACTTTCGTATGGTATGGATCAATTGTACACCTTTATTTGGCTAATTGTTACACTACTGTTCATCGGTTTTTTTGCCGGTTATGAAATTGCTTTTTTAAGTGCCAATCGTTTAAGCATTGAATTAAAGAAAAAGCAGGGCCGCAGCGGTGGCATTATTGTAGGTAAATTTTTAGATAAGCCCACACAATTTATAGGCACCTGCCTGATTGGTGTGAATGTTTTTTTGGTGGCCTATGGCTTGTTGTTTGATGAATTACTCAACTCCAGTATCTGGAATTTCTTTAAACGCTTTTTCGATATTGAAAATAGCTATTTGAAATTGATTTTCAATACCCTGCTCTCTACTCTGATTGTATTAATTTTTGGTGAATTTATACCTAAAGCCATTTTTCGTGCCAGGAACGACAGTTTATTGATTGTTTTTGCACCTTTGGCAAAATTCTTCCACAATATTTTTCAACCATTGGCCGTATTTTTTGTAGGCATTTCACAATGGATTTTAAAATACATTTTTAATGTGCCGGTGAAAGATAAAAGTGAGGTATTCAGTAAAATAGATTTGGAGCATTTATACCAACAAAATAAAGATACCGATGAAGAAAATGCAGAGGTAAACAATGAGTT
The DNA here is from genome assembly GCF_058798575.1 of Hydrotalea sp. GW822-HT8A01. Lineage (NCBI taxonomy): Bacteria > Pseudomonadati > Bacteroidota > Chitinophagia > Chitinophagales > Chitinophagaceae > Hydrotalea > Hydrotalea sp. GW822-HT8A01. Next base: position 2,032,383 of record NZ_CM179506.1, on the reverse strand, counting down.
GTTTGAAAACGCATTGAGCTTACCCATGGTTAAAATACGCCAGTGCTTAGTACCCCGAACCGAAATTGAAGCAGTTGAAATCACCGCAACCTTAGAGGAAGTACGCGAACGCTACATACAAACCAAACTCAGCAAGCTGATTGTATATGAAGATACCATCGATAATATTTTGGGCTATATTCATCAGTTAGACTTGTTTAAAAAACCCGCTGCCATTAAAGATATTTTGTTGCCAATACCAGCCGTTCCTGAAACCATGAGCGCCACCGATTTAATCAACAAATTCACCAAAGAACGCAAAACCATTGCCTGGGTGGTAGATGAATTTGGCGGCACGGCAGGTATTGTTACATTAGAAGATTTATTGGAAGAAATTTTTGGAGAAATTAAAGATGAATACGACACCGAAGATTTGGTGGAAAAACAAATAGCCGAAAAAGAATTTTTGTTCAGCGGCCGGCTGGAATTGGACTATCTGAACGAAAAATACCATTTGGAATTTAATGATGAAGAATCAGAAACACTGAGTGGATTTATTATTAACCAGCATACCACCATTCCCAAGCCCAAAGAAAAAATCATCATCGGTCCTTACCAGTTTGATATATTGAATGTGAGTGAAACCCGCATTGATATGGTAAAATTAAAAATATTAGAATAAGCAATACCCCTGTTGGTAGAAGGTTACAAGGTTTATTTTGTTAAATACATATTTTTCGTTTTTTGCTAACTTCATCCCATTAACTTTGTGCCCTAATTGAATGTTGCAGGATCAATGGCAAATTTTCGTAAAAAAAATGGAACCGCCGAAACCGTTGAGATGACCTTTATTGATCATCTGGATGCTTTACGGATGCATATCATCCGCAGTGTTTTGGTGATATTTATAACCAGTATTGTTATTTTTATTTACCGTAACTGGGTATTCGATAATATTATTACCGGTCCCATCAATCCCAATTTTATTACCTATCGTGCTTTATACAAAATAAGCCATTGGTTGGGTATGGGCGATGGATTAACCCTACCACCCGTTCAGGTAAACATGCAAACTACCAGTTTCGGCGGTCAGTTTCTGGGCAGTATTACATTAGCTTTTACTATGGGCGCTATCGTATCGGCTCCTTATGTATTTTGGGAATTATGGCGTTTTATTAAACCGGCATTAACCCCCAAAGAATTGAAGAATACCCGCTTTGCTATTTTTTGGGTTTCGTTTTTCTTTTTTCTGGGTGCTGCATTCGGCTTCTTTTTATTAGGCCCCTATACCTTTAACTTCTTAGCCAATTTTAAATTAGGCACGCTTTCTATGTTAGAAACCCGGCCTACCCTTACCGATTATTTAGAGAACTTAACTAATATTATTCTGGGTTGTGGACTGGCCTTTGAGTTGCCTGTGGTAACCTTTGTACTCACCCGTATTGGTTTATTAACCCCCATGTTCATGCGCCGCAGCAGGCGTTATGCCATTGTTATTTTGCTCACCATTGCTGCATTCATTACGCCCAGTCCCGACTGGATGAGTATGATGATTGTGTTTGTACCCTTAATGTCGCTGTACGAATTGAGTATTCTGGTGGCCGCTAAAGTGTATAAAGATGAGCAAAAGAAAGAAAAAGAAGAATGGGGATAATGGGAGAACCCTACCATTAGTGTAATTCTTTTCAATTTACTTGCCGCTCCTTCTTATTTTCGATACGTATTTTTTAAAATGGTCAATATGCCGGAATAGACACTATTTTGCATATTAACCATGAATTATTTTTTACTTAAACCAATGCACATGATGAAGAAAATGTTACTCTTTGTTGCGCTGTTTGCCACCTGGCAGTTACAGGCACAAACCGGTGAGGATGCTGCACAAAAATTTGCACAACTCATTAATCCTACAGCTTTAAAAGAAAAATTAACCATTTTAGCCAGCGATGAAATGGAGGGCCGCGAAACCGCTACTCCCGGCCAAAAGAAAGCTGCTGCTTACATTGAATCAGAATTTAAAAAATTTGGATTAAAGCCAGGCAATGGCAACAGCTATCAGCAATACTTCCCCGTTTATCAGGATGAATTAACCGATGAACAGTTTCGTATTAATGGCGTAAACTATGCATGGGATAAAGATTATAATTTTTCTATCAATGCGTTGCAAGATGGTCAGTTTAATTATCAGAACACTGTTTTTGCCGGATATGGCATTGTAGATGAAAATGCCAACATTAACGAATACAAAGGTTTAGATGTTGCCGGTAAATTAGTGATTGTATTAGAAGGCGGACCTAAAGACTTAATGGAAAAAATCAAAGTTCCCAACAATCGTTTCAGTCCATTTGGTATGTATGCAAAAGTAATGGCAGTCCGCCGTTTAGGTGCAGCCGGCATTTTATTGGTTTCTAATGAATACCCAAGAGAAAAGCCTGTTTCTAAAATGGGCAATATGTACCTGAAACCCAATGAAGGAAAACCCTTTATCAATGCCACCATTTCTACGGCAATGACTTCTGCGTTATTGGGCAGAACCGCCACATTAAGCTGGCAACAATTGGCAGATATAAATCCGGGCACCTATTATGCAGATGTGCAAATTACCCTACGCAAAAAAACTAATGAATTACAAAGCAGCAATGTAATTGCCATTTTACCCGGCACCGATAAAAAAGAGGAATATGTATTTTTAACCGCTCATTATGACCACTTAGGAAAACATGATGGCAAAATATATTATGGTGCCGATGATGATGGTTCTGGAACAACCGCTGTACTACAAATGGCAGAAGCTTTTAGCGCCGCAGCTAAAGAAGGCTATAAACCACACCGCACCATTGTATTTATGACGGTTAGTGGTGAAGAAAAAGGTTTATGGGGTAGTGAATACTATTCAGAACATCCCATCTTCCCATTAGATAAAACCTCTGTTGATTTGAATACAGATATGATAGGCCGATTAGATACCGAACGTAAAACAGCCGATTCATTAAACTATGTATATGTAATTGGGCACGATAAATTAAGCAGCGAATTACCCATTATTAATGAAGCCGTCAATAAAAAATATGTAGGCTTGAATTTAGATTACAAGTACGACTATCCACAGGATCCTAATCGTATTTACTACCGCAGCGATCATTATAATTTTGCCAAGAAAGGTGTACCCATTCTATTTTTTTATGATGGCATGTTGTTAGCCGATTACCACAAGCCAACCGATACAGTTGATAAAATTAATTTTGAACTGATGAGTAAAAGAGCCCAGATGATATTTTACACAGCCTGGGAAATGGCCAACCGCGATAATATGTTGGTACGCGATAAACCATTGAATATGCCCAATGCCCGATAATGCGCAATATTCCATTATTTACAGCAACCCCATACCGTTTGGTATGGGGGTTTTTTAATTAGGGAATATGGATTATAAAACTGAATCGTAGTAATAGAAATATTTAATACTCAAAAATAGCATGTAGCTGCTGTTTTAATGCAGGAATATAAGCAATGGGAGAAGTATAGTAGCCACCATATTTCGCTACAATACAACCTTGTTTATCTAATAGCAGCATAGATGGAATTGTTACTATTTGATAGGCATCCCCAATTTTTTGTAATTGCCCTCCATCTTTTTTAATCACCGGCTGATCAAATATTTGAATCCAAGGCAGGTTGGCATGTTCTACCCAACGGTGCCAGTCTGCAGCACTTTCTTCAGTAGAAATACTTATAATAGCTAAATGATTCCGATATAGTGAATCTATATTTTTGAGATACGGTTCTATTTGCCGGCATGGCAGGCAATAAGAGGCACCGAACTCCAATAAAACATATTGCTGCTGTTTGTATGCTGCCAAATGTATGGTATTACCTTTTACATCTGTTATGGTAAAATCGGGCACAGTATTTCCTACTGCAAATTTTTTTTCATTGGCAATATATTGCGCAATCATCTTACCATTCTTACTCTTCTTTAAATCATCAGGAAAAGAGGCATACATTTTTTCTATAGTAGCAAGGGGCATCCAATCATTTTTGGCAGACGCTAACCAACTTAATATAAAATAAGAAAATGGATGTTGTAAAATAAACAATGAATCATCCGTTTTTTCACTGCGATTAAACAGATGTACCCTTTCCTGAAGCTGTTGTAGCAATGACCGATATACAGCAATTAGCGAAGTATTATTTTCATGCGCAGCTTTTTGAATAATTTGCTGATAAAAAAGTATACTATCACGCAATGGTTTTAGCAAGGCCTTATAGCGTGCTTCAATACGTCTGTACGCATTAAAAATACTGTCTTCTTCAGAACCTGTTAAGTGTGCATTGTAATATACATTATTCTTAGGAAGTGTTAGGTGCATGGTTGCAGGCGATAAGAAAATATCACAATACTCATTACTGGCTATAGCATTCATTACCGGCCCAATAGAACAGGAAGCCATTACCGGTTCTGCAATGCAGCCTTTAAAATAAAAACTTTGGTTAACCACTTTACAACTGTCTGTTACAAATTTTGTAAGAGTTGCCGCATATTGCAGGTAAATCGTTGTACCATTTGGCCATTGTGTAGTACCTTGTAAGGTAAAAGATTTACAGGCACCCTGTTGGGCGAATAGGCAAGGAAAAGAGAATAAAAGAAGAAAGGGGGAAAAGAAGAAAATTGACTTTCGCATATTTTTTTATAAATAAAATAAAAATATAGAAAACAAAAAATAAATTAAGCACCTATTAAATAGGTGCTTAAAATTTTAGGAACATGCATAATAATAATAAGGTAGCGATTGCGTATTACATAAAGTTCTTGTGCATGTACCTGAAGTGCCCGCAATAGTTGTGCAAGTTGTACCCGGCCCACTTCCTGCAGGGCATTCTTGATTACAATCATCACTACCACCTTTAATTTGTTTCATTTCTTCTTTAGTTAATTGTTTCATTTTTGTAAAATTTAAAAGTTTAAAAATATACCTGTACACCTGCACAGGCAACCCTTGCGCTTAGGTAATAGAAAGTAACTCATTTTTAAATAGCATATACAGTATATGTAGTATTTTATTTTATATGAATATATTTTTTTGTCTCTAGTTGAATTAATAATGGTAATACAGAATTTTGAAAAAATTCTTTTGCCTCCAAGATATCTTGAGAACCACCACGTCGAATATATGCCTGTTCCCATTTTTCTGTCCATATTATATTTGCAGGAAAAATTGGCGCACCTTGTAAAAAATCATTTTGCTCAGAAGAGATTGAATAAACTGGGAAACGAATTTGATAACGTTTTTTAAAAATATTAATCGTGTCCTGATTCTCCATAGCAAAAGATAAAAAAATAATATCAGAATGTTGCTTTAAACTATCATACAAATTATTTAACGCTGGAAACTCAGCAATGCATGGTGGACAGTTGGCAAACCAAAAATTGGCAAAAATAATTTTATGATTCAAAGACAAACCGGTGATGCTTCTAAGCAAATCTATTTGCTGGTTATTCAATATTTTTTTTGTTGGATTGGTTATTTTCCATTTCATATCTATTGAGGTAGCAGAATTTACACGCTTTAACTTAACATATCCATCCTCAGGTTTCTTTTGCTTGAAAACATAGTTTTTTTTATTTAAACATATAGTATCTGAAAATAACCGTACATTACTAACCATTTTTTGGCTGATATCTACAAGTCTTATGCTATACAAATATTTTTGCAACACTAATTGACTAAAACTAAAAGGGACAAATTCAATTAACTGGAATGAATAACTATTCCCATTAATTTTCTTGTTACCGATGTAACTTTTTGTATCGGAAAGCTCAATTGTACTATATTGAATTTGCGTTGTAGGACTAACTTTTACCGATGCTTCAAATTTAAAATGCAAAAGCTGGTTGTTATAACAACCTGATACATTAATGAATGTAATTCTATGATGTTTTTCATTTGGTTGAACATTCATATTTGTTAATACAATAGCAGAATCATTGAAAAAACTACCATCATTATTACTATCGGGTACAATGAAATACTGGTCATTGGAAAGCTTTCCTAAAAATATTTTAATAGTAGTAGTCGTGTTGGTATCTTGACAAATACACAAAAGTTCATCATGTGACAATTTTTCTTTGATTGAATCGTAGGCAATTGTACTAATCTTTCCAGATAGCCATTCATTGTAATACCTTTGTGGCCGATTGAAATAAAATTTACAAACAGTAAATGATTTACAACCTTTGTATTTAGCATATAAAGAATCGTGTTTATTTAACTGACCGTCATTTCCCATTATAATTAAATTATGGCTTTTATAAAAATCCGCTTCATTTTTAACTACTGGAATTTTTATACCACAAGAAGTAAACAGGAATAAAACTATCAGAATGTGAAAGAATTTCATTGATTAAATTTATTGAATGGTAGTATGCTTTAAACTTTTTGGAAAGGAAGGACAATATGTATTTGCATAGCTTTGTCCTTCCTTAAGAGAATACTATTCTGCTATTAAGAATATCAACAAAAATGATTTGTTCTGTTACTGTAGCAGTTTTAACAACCTATACTACGCCCATTACAAATCAGTTCTTTATCCGATTTTCCTCTTTCACATTGTTTCGTTGGGCCACATAATGGTCCATACCAACATGAAATACAAACAGAAGGATCAGTACCTCCTTTAATTTGTTTCATTTCATCTTTTGTTAATTGTTTCATTTTTGTAAAATTTAAATGTTTAAAAATATACCTGTACACCTGCACAGGCAACCCTTGCGCTTAGGTAGTATAAAAATATAAACATTTTTTGAATACTACGTGTAGGGGAAGCCCTACAATTTTGAAAATGAATTATTAAGAATTTTTTTTTAGTTTTCAAGCACAGATAATATTACTTCCATCATAAATTCTTTAGAAAATATCAGATCGGTTTTACCATTATATTTATTTTTAATTAGTACCATCAATTTTCATTTATTGAAGAATAATATACCTGAATACGCGCTAACAACTCATTCAAATTATTCACAAACTCAGGATGATTGGCTCGGAGTGGAAAATTGGTAGAAAGAATATCACCATTGGCAAGTAGCACCATAAAGCGAGGTACTTGAGCTATTTGGTATTGTTGTAAAAAAGGATTCTTGTCAATTTTATCAAGACAATAAGAATAGGCCTGCATAGATGACCGTTGTTGAAGAAAATTCTGCCAGACTTTCTTATCCTTATCAATTGATATTGTATAGAGATCAATTTTATCTTTTAATACTTTTTGCACACTATCCAAAGCAGGCATCTCTGCTAAACATGGCCCACACCAGGTAGCCCAATAATTAAGAACAATTGGTTTGTTGGTTTTGAGTAAATGCGAAAGGGATATTTGTTTCCCAGAATAGTTAATTAACGAAGTGTTTTTATAAGGCAATATATTAGCATATGCATTTTTAAAATTGTTATAACGAGTAATAATGGCTTGTTGATCTGCTTTAGCTACACGATAGACACCATATAATAAACTGTCTCTAATGTTGGTGACTAATGGCAAATAGGCGGTATTATACCAAAAAGTAATTTTACTGAATTGGTTTAAGCTAAATACACGAAACGTAGCTTTAGAAAATAACTGATTGGCAATAAAAAAACATTGTTTAAACTGCTTTTTGGTGAATAGCCCATCTGCAGTAATATTGGCATTGGCTTTCACCACTGCATCTAATGCCATTCGATAATAAGGAACTACTGATTTTAAAGATTCAATACTATCTAAGAAAGGAACAAATGTGCTAAAAATTTCTTTTTCTTTAGCGGTTAAGGGTAATTTATGATTAACAAAATATTGGTACAATACATCAATGAAAGCACATTTTGAATTATTTTTAAAAAGCTTTAAATTATTATCATCTTTTTTATTAAAAAACGAATCTATAAAACGAGAATCTAATAGAAATTTTTGATTGGAAAAATTTAGATATTCGTTAAAAGTAAGCGTGGTATCTTTTAAAGTACTTAAAATAAATTGTGATTGAGCGCTATTATTATGGGCAGCATAATATTTTAAATAAAAATAACGTACCGGGTTTTTGTCTGACAAAACAAATCTTTGAGTTTTATCTATTTCTAAAAAAACAGTGTCTCCATCTTTTACACTAATAGTTGGGTTATATGCTACTTGAATGTTGGTATAAGGTAGTTGTATCTTAAATATTTTTTTAGTAGAATCATTTACGATAGAAAAGGTTTGATTGCTGAGTGTCACAAAAGGATAAAAACTATTATAAGATATACTTAATGTTTTAGTCTGAAAATTTGCATTTGAAAAATCAGTCTGTATATATAGGTTGTATAACCGGTTATTTTGCATTTGAGCATCTGCTGCAGCTAAAAAAAAAAGAAATAGAACAAAAACCAATAGTTTACTGATAAAATTGTAAATCTTTAAACGCATTGAAAATGAATATTTATTGGTAGATATTTAAAAGAATTAATTCAAAAAATAACACTACCCATTAAAATTGGGTAGCCTTATTAATTATAAACTACAAGAACAGGTAGCCTTTACTGCGGATGGAAAAGTGCTTTTACAAGCATCGTAATCAGTGTCGCAACTTGCAACATTAACAGAACCTAATTCAGATCCACCCGTAGAAGAATCCCAGCAAGTAGAAGTACATTGGCCGCCTAAAGATTGGTTAGGCGAACCGATTACACCCCCCTTAATTTGTTTCATTTCTTCTTTTGATAATTGTTTCATTTTTTAAAAAATTTAAAAGTTAAAAAATATACCTGTACACCTCCACAGGCAACCCTTGCGCTTAGGTAACCTAAAAATATAAACAATTTTTGAATAGTATGTGTAGGGGAAGCCCTACAATTTTGAAGAAAAAATTAAATAAAGATGAGTGTTTGGGGCAAGTAAACAAATACAAAGCAGCATATCTGCAATGCCGGATAGGCAACTAAACAAAGAAAATAAACACATTAAAACTAAAAAGAAAATTTCTACAAATACTGGCTAATAACAGCATCATTTATTTCATCCAATAATTCTAGATTACCATATCCGTTAAATAACCCGTATTTAGGAATGACAGGAATTTTTTTAAAAATCGTGTCCTGATTTGCGAAATTTCTTCTAAATTGATTCGAGCCATACATATTCCGCTCAAACAAAAAAGATTTCCAACCGGGCTGGGATTGATCAACAGATACATATACAATATTCAAATCTGGGTACTTCTTTTTTAGCTCAACTATCTCAGCAAACTTTTTAAACAAGGCAGGCACCAGGTAGCCCAAAAATAAATGAGTAAAGGCTTACCAGAATATTGAGCTAAAATATCTGTCAAATCTTTTGAATGAAATTGAATATCATATAAATTTTTATTTTTTTTCGAATCTTTCAATTCAGTTATTGGTGTTAGGGTACTTTTGTCAATATATTTAAAAAATATTGATTGCTTTGTTTCTTTCCTAAGCTTTTTATACAAAGGCCTGTCTAATTGTATTTTTTTACGTTTTACATATACAAATAAAGAGACAACAAGATAATCGTAAGAAATAGACTGCTTCTTAAAATAATGTCGAATATCATCATAATACATAGCAACTGCATGATCCGTTTTTAATCGACTAATTGAGGTTTTGGTAAGCTGTTTGGCAATGTTTGAAATTAATGAAGTAATATCACCTTGGGAGAAGACGGAAATTTTTTGGCGATTAATTTGATTGATATAATAGTTCAATCTCTTATTAAGCAATCCTAAACTATCCAATATAGGCATAGATTCAGTGAAATAATAATAGTTATCTGTTAATTTTTGTATTTCTAATATGTAATGCCGCAAATCATCATTAATTTTTTGAGTAAAATCATAATTATTAGAGCGTATCTCAAAAGTATGTTTTTTGTAATAAATTGAATGAATTTGCCGTTTATAAGAGAAACGACATTTATGGATATCACAAACGAACAATGGGACTTGATCTGTGGGTTGATTGAAAAAAATATTCCGGCCAAAAAGATAGCCGGACGTCCTCGAGTAGATGATAGAGCAATTTTAAATGGGATATTATGGATATGTAGAACCGGGGCACCATGGAAAGACCTGCCAGATCGATATCCACCTTATCAGACCTGTCACCGGCGATTTCAGGAATGGGTAAAGTGTTTGCTATGGGAGCAGATATTAAGTCGCCTGGCGGTGGATTTAAAAACTAGGGGAAAGATTGATTTGGCAGAATGTTATATTGACGGCAGCTTTTCAGCGGCTAAAAAAGGGGCTTTGGAGTTGGGAAAACTAAGCGGGGCAAGGGTACGAAGCTCATGGCAATTGCAGACCGTAATGGTCTTCCTATCGCCATTTCCACACATGAAGCAAGTACCCATGAGATTAAACTCGTTGAAAAAACGATATCAAAACGATTTACGCGAACAAAGCCTAAACGCTTGATTGGGGATATGGCTTATGATAGTGATCCTCTTGATAAAATACTTAAAGGGAACCGCATCAAAATGATCGCTCCACATAAAACCAACCGGGTGAAAAAGGCCACACAGGATGGACGTGAATTACGACGATACAAAAACAGGTGGAAGATCGAAAGAGTCTTTGCCTGGATTCAGCAGTTTCGACGTTGTCAAACAAGATTTGATCACTATGATGCCAATTCTCTCGGATTTGTACAATTAGCTTGTACAGTTATATTATTAAGAAACTACTTTTGAGATACGCTCTAATGAATTGATTGACCTTTTTTCTGTAAAAACTGTCATTTTTAGACAAATATAGCTCAATAAAATTTTCATTAGCTATGATACTATCTCGATGATGCAAAAAATAAGTGGTATACTTTTCATACAATGGCGCTTTCATTGCATAGCATTCATTTATAAATGCATTATATCTTTTATTTGCTTTATTTTGAGTATTAAAATCAGCATATCCGTTTTTGTTATGAATGGTAATGGTATCGGTATCAAATAACAGCCAATTGGTATCATTATTAACAGAAAATAGCTGACCAGGAATTACATGAAACACCTTCTTAACACCAGCAGTATCAATAAAATTGAAAGCACAACGATCAGAAAAGAAATCACACATAGATATTTGAACAGGATGTTGATAAGAAGCATTTACCTGCACTTGAACAACCGGCAGTTTACTCCGGGTTTTACATCCAACTATACTTAAAAAAATAAATAGACAAAATGGTAAAATTTTATTAGCCATAATTGAAGTTGTTAAAATTGAAATAATGAGGCCATTATAAAATGACCCCATTGCTTTGAAAATTTTAAAAAAATCTAACAGGCAACACTATAATGGCAAACCATACCATTTCCGGAATTATAACATCTGCCGGCACCACTTTGCTGTGATTTTCCATTGCATTTAATAACAATACCATTTGTACAATCGGCGTTACTATAACATGGAGTGGTACCTGAATCACCACCAACAATTAATTTCACTTCAGCCTTAGATAATTTACCTGTCAAATTTTCTAACTGCATTTTTTTGTTTGCATAATTTTTAATTTTTTAATGAATAAATTTAATTGACTACTGTATAACATTACAACAGTAATGATGCCGGCAATACTGCTGTGCACATACAGTATTAGTTACAACCGGTTTTCTTTCAGGTAGCTATGCTAAAAGAAATTTTTAAATTATCATTTACAATGCAATGAATTTAACAACAGTGTTGCATAAATTTAAAAAAAATATTGATTATTATGTATAGGGAAATCCCTGCAATTTTAAAAAAAGGACAGGTTAAAAAAAGTATGTCAATTTTTTAAAAAGAAGTATCGCCAATTCGAATGAACTTTCTACTGATACAATAAATCAGCAATCCCATTCGACCTCCTTCTATGTTTAGCTTTTTACATATGCGTTGTATATATACTTCTATAGTTTTCTCTTATTTGTTTAAAATAAGGCCTATTTCTTTATAGCTTAACGTGCCCCGGGTAATAAACTAATAATAGAACGCTCGGTGGCCGTTAAACGCAGGCTTTTCATATTCAATTGCTCTGCCCAACGTTCTTCTCTAAGCAACTTACGTACATCGGCAGTAATGACAAATTGTTCAGAAAAATAAGGTTGATGATTCAATAAAGCTGATATGGCTTTCGGTAATTCTTGTGGTATACTATTTAACATTACCACACTGCTAACACCGAGGGCTACCGCATCTTTCACCTGTTTTATGCACACTTCAGGTACTAGTAGCAAAACGGGTAAGCCCGAATAATGTGTACAAATAAATTCTATTAATGTTAATGATTCTATTTTTTTGGATGGCAAACCCAACACAATGAAATGGGGCAACGGTTTGGCAAAATGAAGTTGCTGTAAAAAATGTACCGCGTTGTTAAACAAAGCAATAGATAAAGATGGAAAGTAACGTTGTATGTGATGCCTTACCAAAATTGCTACATCAGATTGACCTTGATAAATAAAAACTTTCATTCAAAATGTTTTTGTAAATATAGTATATATAGTATATATATAGCTTAATTTTTTTGTGTAGGGAATTCCCTACAAAATTCAATTTTTAGTAAATTGTAGGGATTCCCCTATTGCCAATTCAAAATAAATCATATATTATTGTGTTGCATTTATTCAAAAATTCTCCGGAAGATAAATGAATAATGCAATGAATGGCCATTCAAACGGTGAAACTTTCCTACCGATAGAAAATGGAAAGTAATTAATTATTTTAAAAACTTAAAAAAATGAAACCTTTAACTAAAGATGAAATGAAAAAAATTTTGGGTGGGAGTACTTATATGACTTGCACTTGGACTTTTACTGGCGGAAGAACAGCTCAGGTACTTTGTATTGACGGCGGTGGAACATGCCAAAGTACAGCAGATTCAGCTTGTTTAGCCAATAATGCTTGTGTTAACGTGGATTGTAGATAAAAGCATTATCCACTTACTGATATATCAGTAAGTGGATAATTAAATGATATTCCCATTTTAAATATTATGTGACAATTTAATTTTTGGCAATGAAATACATTTATTATTTCTTATTGACTACATTATTAGGAGTAAATATTACAAATGCACAAAAAAAATTGATTGTTCAGTACCAATACAACTTGTCACCGGAATTAAAAGACTCTATGGCATTTGATATACTAAAACCCGCATATTCGGGATTAATGACATCACCAGATAAATATTTTTTTAAAAAAACAATTTTAGAATATAATAACAATAATAACATAGGCACTACAACTTGTAGCTATGATTGTTATGATACCTGTAGCGCATATATATTAGATGGCGTTGGGCATTATATTTTTATAATACCTGGCGACACAATAACTATTCATATCCAAAAAAGAATAAACCCCGTAGATACACCTCATCATTTTTACAATTATCAACTGCAATATGAAGGCAAAAATGCAGCCTCATATGCCATTTTTGATTCATTAGAAAGTATTGGTGGAGATATGCGATTGCCGAATATAAGTTTATTACAGGCAAATTACAATATTGATACGCTGTATGTTATGACCCGGCAATTATTTGAGCAACGAGATAGGTTCTTGAAATTATATTCAGAAAAAAATTCAATCCCATTAACCATTCAAAAATTAGCAAAGGCTGAAATATATGCTTCTTTTTATTTTACATTATTTGAAAACGATAGTGCTATCGGATATTTAACTAAAAACATAAATAGTACCTCCAATCCTTATGTTTGCGCATTCTATAATCCAAATTTTAATGACCCTTATTTATATTTCAATACTAACCTTACCCAATTAGCAGCTTCATCTTACTGGGTTGACAAAACTAAACTTGAAACAAATTATGAAGCACTATCCACTAATGTTGGTTTAAAAAACATATATAAGGATATAAAAGAAAGGCAAATCGATAGTAGCATAAAAAATCATTTTTTAGTTGAAATTCTAGTATGGAGCCTTAAATTTAAATTAGATTGTTACGATTCTTTGGTTCACGATTTTTCGCAATTCAGCAATAATAATAGTTATAAAACATTTTTAACCAACACTATACTTGAAGAAAAGGAAAAAGAAAAAAATGAAAAAATATACTCACTTTATGATGCCCTCAATACACTTATACTACCATTCAATGGAAAAGCAATAAAACTCAATAATATATTTTCAAAGAATAAATATGTTTTGATTGATTGTTGGGCATCGTGGTGTACTCCATGCCTTAGAGAATTACCTTATGGTATTGAATTAGCCAAAAAATATAAAAATAAAATTAATTGGATTTATCTTTCATTTGACAGAGCCACTTCGACTTGGCAAAAGAAAAGCAAACAATTAAATTTGAAAGACAATAACTTTTTTCTTGAACAACAATTTAAGTCTGCATTTGCCTTACACTTTGGTATAAATTCAATACCACGTTATTTATTATTCAGCCCGAAAGGTAAACCCATACAAATTAATTTACCACGTCCTTCAAAAAGAAAAGAAATTGAAAATATTTTGAATGAATTATTGTAAAAGGAATATCCTACCAAATAACAACAATTGTCAATTAAAAATCTATTAATTGAAACAATTATTTAAATTCAAACAAATTAAATTATTGGTTTATTGACAATCAGTTTTTTCATAAAACATTAATTTATCATTATATAAAGCTAAAGTAGATTCAGAAAAATCGGGATGATTTTTTAAAATACGAATAGCATTTATTTCTGAATCAATGGCCTGGTCTTTATTTTTCCTGACTTGTCCGATTTAGTGCGGTCTAAGAATTTTTGTGATAATTTCTTGTAGATGATTCGGCACATGAGCTCTCATTCTTATTTCTTTTTTGGTTATTTTATTTATTAATCGGGCATCTGTGATCTTTTTACAATGGGTTAAAAATGCTCTTATGGACAATGTTGCTGTTATTTCAATATGTTTTGATATAGCTAATGCCATAAAGCAAATAAGTATATGTAATTGTATGGGCTCTTCTTTAAAATGGAAAATTGGGCGAGTTTGTAAATCGTTTTTTGAGACCCTAAATGCTTGTTCTACTTTATATAAATCATGATAGCGACTTATTATGGTTGCATTATCGGCAACAGCTTCTTTAATGTCTGTATAATATCCTTTAATCCCCAGTAGCTTTGTGGTTTTTTCAATAAGCTTTTCGTTCAGCATCATATTACTATCGCCTGATTTGAGGTATTTTACCCTCTTCATTTTTGAGGGTTGAGTCAGCATCAATTTTGCTCTCTCTATTTGCCTGTTCATCTCAAATTTATCTTTATTATAGCGCTTTTTAGAGAAGCTACAAATTAGATAGCCATTTTCTGTTTTAAGCCGAATCACGCTCCCATCTATTTTTGGAAGTTTCGCATCTATTGTTTCCAACAAGTGGGCCGACACATTACCTAGCCTTGCACCTACTATATAGTTGATTTTTTCTACTCTCAATGCCTCCACATTTTCGGTACTTATCATGGCTGCATCAGCAACGACCGTAAAGTTTTCTACTTTATGTTTTTTGATAAAAGATTTAATGACAGGAATCAACGTATGACCCTCAAATGTATTACCTGAAAACACCTCATAACTTACAGGAAAGCCTTCGGGTGTAACCATGAGTGCCACCACAATTTGTGGTTGTTGCGACTTGTTGTCTTTAGAAAATCCATTCTTGCGAAGTTCGTCCTCCGTAAATGTTTCGAAATACAGGGTCGTAACATCATAGAACAATAAAGAAAAATCAAATCCATATTGTTTTCTGGCAAAATCAAGCGTTTTTTTCTCTATTCTTTCCTTTAAAACAAGCCATTTATGTGCTGATTCATAAAACTGTTGCCTGCGGTGTTTAATGCCAAAATAAGATTCTATTAACTCAATAGAACGAAGTTTGGAACCAGGCTCAACGATTCGAATCACTACAAAATCATTCAACAAAGCATCCGCTTCTAAAGTATAACCAATTTGGTGCTGCACGGCTCTCAATACATCGTACAAATAAGTAAGGTAAATCCCTATGAATTCACATTGACTAACCAATACTGCCTCCTCGCCAGGTTTGGAATCTTCAAATAGATATAATTGTTTGGTATAATCAGCAATAAATAGCCTGGCCATTTCTTCCAGGGCAAATATTTCTTCTTTAGTAGTTCCTGAACCAATATGTTTGATGATAACCCGTTTACTGTTTTGATAATGATAAACTTGTACAGAACGAGAATTTCCCTTTGTTTTTACAATTCTAATGTGTAGCATTTGACCTGGTTAGTACGGTCAAAATAGATAAAAAGTATCATAAGTAGTTGATTATCAGAAACTATTTGTTTGGATTATGGAAAGGCGGACAAGTCAGGAGAAAAATCGGGATGATTTTTTAAAATACGAATAGCATTTATTTCTGAATCAATGGCCTGGTCTTTATTTTTTGCTAACCAATAAAATTCAGTCATTTCATGGTAATATTTTAGTGTATGAACTAAATCAGGGTAAATTATATGCTTAATGTAGATTTCATAGGCTTCAGCACCAATTGCATTCATTTCTTGTGAAAATTTATATTTTGACTGGTTATTTTTTAATACTAATATAATAGCACTAGCCGGAACCTTATCAGGCGGCAAGTTCAATATTTCTTTAGCATATTCTAATGCCTCCTGCATATTAATTTTTATTAAGGCTTGTAATTTTTTCATAACTATGTATTCATCATATTTTATACCAGGTTCTTGTTGAATAAATTTATTCATATAGAATAATACTTTATCAGGCTTTTTTGAATTAGCAAATAAATTAGTAACATGGTATTGATTTTGTAAAACATTAATTTCACTATCATTAAAAGCTTGGGCATAATCAAAAAAAGCGGTCTGAATTGAATCTATAAATTTGTTCAAATGACGCTGCATTTTTACTTCAGCGGAAGCCTTTTGTATATCCCATTGATGGTTCATGATTTTGGCCACCACTGAATCTAAATAATAAGGATGTCCAAACCATGCAATCTGTCCATGTTCATTAATAATAAAAATTTTAGGAATGGCGGTATTTCCGGTTGCTTGTAACCAGTTCTCTACCATTTGTTGATTTTTATCAACGGCCACTGAAAAATCCATGCGATTACCCATACTATCAACAAATTTTTGTATTTTATTTAAGGGCATATTTTTTTCATAAACTGCTATTGATATGACACTAATTTCATTAGCGTGGTTTCTTGCAAATTCTGAAAGATGTGGCATTGAAGCAATACAAGGTTTGCACCAGGTTGGCCAAAATTCAATTACATACAGCTTACCGGGTTCAAAACTATGTAAAGGAGTACATTTTAACCATTTACTTATTTCAATTTTGGGTGCGGCGTCACCAATATTTAAGGTAAAAGAATCAACCACTTGACCTTTACTTTGAATACTTGTTAAAAAAACAATTAAAATAACAGATATTAAAAGAATGAAGTGTTTAGTAAACATAATTCACAGTTTCTAGTTAATACACATAATTAATATAATGTAGCAAAAAAAACTTAAAAAATATAATAAGTTCTTTCAATAAAATAAAAAACCATAGTGTTCAATTGAAAAACACTATGGTAATAATTAAACAATAAAAGTTTAGTAAACTGCTACACAGTAGCATTTACCTGCACTAGAAGCATAACAAGTACCAGACGTTGGGTTTGAATCATTAGTAATACAACTAGTTCCTGAACAGTCTTGACCACAACCTGAATTACTAATAGCAACATAACCTCCTAAAATTTGTTTCATTTCTTCTTTAGTCAAAGGTTTCATTTTTAAAAAGTTAAAAGTTAAAAAATATACCTATGCACCTCCACAGGCAACCCTTGCGCTTAGGTAACCTAAAATATAAACAATTTTTGAATAGTATGTGTAGGGGAAGCCCTACAATTTTTAAATTAGCAGTAAGTTAAAACTATATCAGTTTTAAAGAGATGTATCCCCAATTCGAATGAACTTTCTACTGATACAATAAATCAGCAATCCCATTCGACCTCCTTCTATGTTTAGCTTTTTACATATGCGTTGTATATATACTTCTATAGTTTTTTCTTCTTTGTTTAAAATAAGGCCTATTTCTTTATAGCTTAACGTGCCGGGTAATAAACTAATAATAGAACGCTCGGTGGCCGTTAAACGAAGGCTTTTCATATTCAATTGCTCAGCCCAACGTTCTTCTCTAAGCAACTTACGTACATCGGCAGTAATGCCCAATTGTTCAGAAAAATAAGGTTGATGATTCAATAATGCTGCTATGGCTTTCGGTAATTCTTGTGGTATACTATTTAACATTACCACACTGCTAACACCGAGGGCTACCGCATCTTTCACCTGTTTTATGCCCACTTCAGGTACTAGTAGCAAAACGGTTAAGCCCGAATAATGTGTACAAATAAATTCTATTAATGTTAATGATTCTATTTTTTTGGATGGCAAACCCAACACAATGAAATGGGGCAACGGTTTGGCAAAATGAAGTTGCTGTAAAAAATGTACCGCGTTGTTAAACAAAGCAATTGATAAGGATGGAAAGCAACGTTGTATGTGATGCCTTACCAAAATTGCTACATCAGATTGACTTTGATAAATAAAAACTTTCATTCAAAATGTTTTTGTAAATATAGCATATATATATATATATATAGCTTAATTTTTTTAAGTAGGGAATTCCCTACAAAATTCAATTTTTAGTAAATTGTAGGGATTCCCCTACATAGTGCATATTACTAAAATTATTAAGTTTACAAAAAAAATATATTTATGGTATATAGTTTTAACACATCCTTAGATGCGGTAGCTATAAAATACGCTAAATTGAAAAGGATACCAATAACAGCATCGCAAATAAAACAATCACTTTTAGAACATCCATTTTATCCCAGCTTATTAAGCCTAAGCGATACCTTTTCAAAATTTAACCTAAACAACGCGGCTTTTAAATTAAAAGCAACACAAGTAGAAAGCTTAGAAACACCATTTATTGCCTTTCATCAGGTAGAAAATGTGGGTAAAGATTTTATTTTAGTACAAGACATCAACAAAAATGACGTTACTTTTTATCATAACCGGGTTAATCAAAAAACCATATCGAAAGAACAGTTTTTACAATCATTTCAACAAATTGTTTGGGTAACAGAAAATGCTACTCAAAAAAATAATCAGCAATATAAGGAATATAAAAAAGAAGAAATGTACGCAAGGTTAAAGCAGTGGATAGCCATTGTTGCAGGCATTGCAGCCATTGCAGGATTAATGGTACTTAACCTATCAATACCTTTCAATAGCTATATTCCATATATAGCCATTGTATGTATTAAGCTAATTGGAATTCTAGCAACCAGCCTACTGTTGGTATATGAAATTGACCAAAATAATCCATTTATAAAAAATTTATGCGGTATTGGTAAGAAAACAAATTGTGGCGCTATTCTACATAGTAAAGCTTCAAAAATTGCCGGAATATCCTGGAGTGAATTAGGCTTTATTTATTTTTCAGCCACATGTATTTTTTTACTGCTACCCGGCTTAAATTTAGATAATAAATTTTCTATTATAGCCTTATTGAGTGTCTGTGTAAGTCCTTATATTATTTTTAGTATTTATTATCAATGGAAAGTGATGAAACAATGGTGCCCTTTGTGTTTAATAGTTCAATCAGCACTTTTACTGGAACTGCTTTGGTCGGTTATTTATGTTGGCATATTTACAAAAATATCTGATTTAACAATTTTCAACTTAAATATACTGGCTTCATTTTTTATTGCAATCGTTTTACCAACAAATTACTTATTCTTTTTAAAACCAGTATTTCAAGATGCCAAAAAATATCAGTTATATTATCAGGCTTATAGAAGAACTCATTTTAATCCCGACGTATTCAATGGTTTGTTAGTACTTCAGCCAACTGCACCTGATGGTTGGCAAAATATTGGCATAACAATCGGCAATCCGGAAGGTAAAATCATCATCATCAAAGTTTGCAATCCTTATTGTAACCCCTGCTCAAAAGCACATCCCGTTTTGGAAGAACTCATCCATTCAAATAAGGATATTCAGGTTAAAATCGTTTTTTTATCCAGTTCTAAAGGAGAAATTGTTGTAAACCATTTAATGGGTATATATGCAGAAGGTGATGAGTTAAAGACAAAAAATGCATTAGATGCCTGGTACTTATCACCGGAAAAAGATTATGAACAATTTGCCTCCAAATTTCCTGTAAAAGTGTCTTTAAAAGACCAGCAGGAAAAAGTAAATGCGATGAATCAATGGGTTCGTGAGGCAGCCATTGCATTTACACCCACACTATTTATCAATGGTTACAGATTGCCGGAAGATTATTCCATTGAAGATTTAAAAAATATCATCAATTAAATAAAGTTATGAAAGCTTTTCTTTTGGTTACGTTCCCTAAAAGAAAATATCCGGTGGAACGCCTGCTGCGCAATACAAGCAGCATACCGGATAAGCCAATGCCGGGTGATGCTTTAAGCTCACGGCAAACATTCAATCACTTTAAAATTTAAAAAAATGCAAACAAAAAAAATGAGCCTAGCCGACTTACAACAGCAATTGAGCAGGGCAGAAATGAAAAAGATTAAAGCGGGTGGTAACTTAGATCAGGGCTTATCTGG
The DNA here is from genome assembly GCF_058798575.1 of Hydrotalea sp. GW822-HT8A01. Taxonomy (NCBI): domain Bacteria; kingdom Pseudomonadati; phylum Bacteroidota; class Chitinophagia; order Chitinophagales; family Chitinophagaceae; genus Hydrotalea; species Hydrotalea sp. GW822-HT8A01. The sequence continues at coordinate 2,011,768 of NZ_CM179506.1, read as the reverse complement.
CACACAGGGATATATGTGTTGCTGGACCGGCACTTCCAACTGTAGTATTTGCCAACCTGCTGCACGTCCGGATTGTGTCTCTGGCGCAACTGCAGTTGAATGTTAAATAATACTAACAGTTGAAGCTTTTATTTTTTACCAGAGGGAAATATAGATTTCCTTCTGGTTTATACACCTAAACTTAAGTTTATGAAATATACATTCGTATGGTTACTTATTTATTTTTTTTATGGATGTACGTCACCCAATAAAAATGCTATTGCTATTGTGAATGCCCCAGAAATTGAAAAAAATATCATGAGTTGGTTGTATTATGAACGTGATTACATGAATTGGTCAGCAGATTGTATAGCCTACAATGAGCAAGACATTCTAATTACTAAAAAAGATTTTTTAAAACAATTAACAACCGGAAAATATATACCTGTGAGATTACAAAGTAAAGACAGTATAATTCAATATCAATTATCCATAGCCCATAATGCGGAAGTGGGGAATCTGATTCGCAACAAAGCTATTGTTGAATCACATTACGATTCTATGCGCGGTATGCCACTACCTAACTTTAATTTCAAAACGATAAACGGAGCCATCGTTGGTAACAATAGTACACCACGGAAAACCTATGTATTAAATTGCTGGTTTATTCATTGTAAATCCTGTGTTGCTGAATTTTCTCAATTGAATGAATTGGTAGATGCATACAAGAACAGACCTGATATTGGTTTTTTAGGTCTGGCATTTGATAGTACAGATAGCATCAAAGCATTTTTACCCAATCATACGTTTAAATACACCATCATCCCCAATAAAGAAAAATATTTAATGGATACCTTACAAATTATTGGTTTTCCAACGCAGTTAATAGTAGATAGTACAGGCCATATCATGAATGTATATTCTAATTTAAATGAAATGAAAGCGGCACTAAAACATTTGTAGGCTATTAAAATGTATAAAATTGAAATTTTATGAGTAGGCATACATACTATCTTCGTTTGGTTACGTTCTCTAAAAGAAAATATCCGGTGGAACACCTGCTGCGCAATACAAGCAGCATACCGGATAAGCTAACGCCGGGTGATGCGCTAAGCTCCCCGCAAACATTCAATCACTTTAAAATTTAAAAAAAATGCAAACAAAAAAATTAAGCCTTGCCGGCTTACAACAGCAATTGAGCAGGGCAGAAATGAAACAAATTAAAGCGGGTGACGGACAAACATTATTGAATGGAGATGGTTGCAATTGCGATAATAGTGACTGTGGCCCGGGAAAAGGTTCTAGCGATAGTTGCACAATATATGGCACACCTGGCAAATGTGTGTACGCTGCGTGTACCGGGTGTGGGTATTCTTACTATCAATGCACGAATTAAGATTCCATTTATTTAAATGACGATGATTAAAATACTAACCCATTAATAACACTACCGATGAAATGGCTACTCCTATTAGGGTTTATAGTATGTGTACATAACGCTGAAGGGCAACAAAACATCCACAATAATTTTTCTATATCGGGTTATATAAAAGGATTAGACAGTGGATGGTTGTATTTAAACTACATACCCATACCCAATGAAAAAGGGATTTTAGACAGTTGCAAAATTAAAAATGGACACTTTCAATTCAAGGGTAAAATACAAGAACCAATGTTATCAAACCTAACCACATTTAACTTTCAGGAAAAAGTTGACCCATTAAATATTGCACAGTTCTATCTGGAAGCCTCCAAAATGCAGATTCAAGTTGAATATAATCATTTTAAAAAAATTTTAGTTTCGGGTTCGTTTACAGATAAAGATTATAGAGATTACATAAGATTAAAAAGTGATAATTTTAAATTATTGAATTTAATAACAGATAGCATTATTTCCTATCGTGAAAAAATACGTTCAGCAGAAAAAAGTAAGATCAGTGAAAATATTTTTGATAGTATGCATAAAAAAATAAATCAATTAGAAGCAAAGAGAAATCTTGAATTTAATAATGGCATTAATATAGATAAGACATTTATAACCTTTCACAAAAATTCAATACTATCAGCTATTTTATTATATAATTTTAAAAATGAATGGATTTCATTAACAGAAATCAGGCATTTATTCAACCAGCTTTCTAATAAAATTAAATTAACATCAGTTGGTAAAAAAATTGAAAAAAAAATCACAATGGCATTGAATGACCAACTTATCCCTGCTAAATTATTTACGGCCATTCAGAGAAATGGAGATACTATACATTTATCAGATTTTAAATATAAATATATATTGTTAGACTTCAATGCCTCATGGTGTATCCCCTGCAGGCAAATAATACCTAAACTCAAAAAATTGTATGAAAAATATAATGACAAACTGGTAATACTGAGCATATCAAATCAAACAGATAAAAAAGATTGGATAAAAGCAATTCAAGAAGATAAGATAAGCTGGCCCTGCATATTGGAGAATGATGAAAATCCAATCCTATCTCCCATTGGCCAAAGCATCACAAAAATGTATGGAATACAAACGTTTCCATCGTTGATTTTAATTAATGATGATTTAAAGGTTGTTGGTTGGTATGGTAATTTTTATCAGTCAAAACAAGACTTTTTATTAGAGCTTAAAAATAAATTAAGGTACAGTTTTGGTTATTAGCATAACACTAATTATTGTATGTCATAATATTGAATAATTGAAGGTAACGATGGTGAAAAAAGATATAAGATAACTATTTGGGATCTAGTAAAAAATTTAAAAGCCAAAAAAAAATGTAGCATATAATGATAATATTAATAAAATAAAAGTTGCATGTAAAAAAGTTATAAATAATTAAGATGGTATCAATACAAATTATCTTAATAATATTATTTTCTTTTGGTTACGTTCCCTAAAAGAAAATATCCGGTGGAACGCCTGCTGCACAATACAAGCAGCATACCGGATAAGCCAACGCCGGGTGATGCTTTAAGCTCACGGCAAACATTCAATTACTTTAAAATTTAAAAAAATGCAAACAAAAAAATGAGCCTTGCCGACTTACAACAGCAATTGAGCAGGGCAGAAATGAAACAAATTAAAGCAGGTAGCTATGCAGGGTTAAATACCTGTGCACCAGCCGGAGAAAAATGCCCTAATCATGATGGAACTCCAGATGGTTGCTGCGGAAGCTGTAAACCAAATTCTACGGGAATAAAATTATGTTACTAATAATTAAATTATTAAATATGATAACACAATTAGAAAAATTATCAAAACAGGAAATGAAATTGATAAAAGCAGGTTCAGGAGAAATGGGATTAGGTTGCGCTACTGCAGGACAACTCTGTCCTGCCCCAGGTGCAAAATATGATGGCTGTTGTGGCACTTGTGATATGACTTACAATCCCAGTGGTAAAAACTACTGTTCCTAATTGTTAAACATTGTCGTGATATAATGAATTATATCACGACAATGTTGCTAATATAAAATCACAAATATGAAATTGAAAAAAATAATTCATTCACCGATACTAATTTTTTGTTTACTGTTTTCTATAGAACTTACAGCACAAGAAAACAATTTTAAATTAACAGGTACATTAAATGGATTTCCAAATGATACTAAAGTGATATTTACTTATCCGAATTTAGACGATTTCGTTTTAGATACAAATGTTTTAAATATTCATAATAATACTTTTCATTTTACGGGATTAATTAAAACACCTCAACTATTTCAATTAGAATTTTCAAATAGTGAATTTGATGTAATTACGAATTATATGTTTTTAGATACAGGTGAACAAAAAATTTCAATTGACAAAAAAAATTTAAAATTTAATTCATATTTTATTAATGGTTCAGCTGTTAATCAGCATTATTTAAATGATTTCTTGCCATTGTTGAAAGAATATGACAGCCTACATTATAATTGGGAAAAACAAATGCAAAAATTATATGACCAGAATGAAGGTTTAACACTTGAAAAGAAAAGAGGAATATTAAGAACAGAATATATAAATAATATACGACCATTAAAAGACAGCGCATTATTACATTTTACCTTAAAAGAAACTGATCCATTTATCAGTCTTTGGTTGTTAAATGAATATATTAAAGCAAATGGATACAGTGAAATTTATAAAACCATCTTAAATCTCATTCCTGATAAATATCTACAATCAAATATTGGGAAACTCGTTAAAGAAAATTGTAAAGATTTAAGCAAAACAGCCATCGGAGAAACACTACCTACGTTAAAGTTAATTGATATGAATCATCAACCACTTAAAATAAGTTACACAAAAAATAGTAGCAAATATATATTAATTGATTTTTGGTTTGCACATTGCGGTGCATGTATAAGGCAATTCCCTTTCTTAAAAGACATTTATCAACAATTTAGCAGAAAATATTTTACCATTTACAGTATTTCAATTGATAATGAAAAAAATATTCCTTTAGCTAAACAGATAGTTTCAAATCAAAAAATAAAGTGGCCAATTTTTTTCGATGTAAATGGATTAAATATTTTAAAAATAATTGGAAATACATTCCCATCTAATGTACTAATAAATTCAAGCGGGAAAATAATTGCTAAAAATATTGAGCCAGTTATGTTATTAGATTTTTTAAAAAGAAAAAAGACTGAAGACTTATAGTCATAGTACAGCAATTGAGCAGGGTTGAAATGAAACAAATTAAAGCAGGAGAAGATTTTGGCTGTGGAACCGGTATTTCTTGTGCCGGAAAAGCGTCAGGTGATCCATGCGGCACCAAGTCTTGTATCTGCGAAAATCATTCTGGTGGTCTTTTTTGTACATCACAAGCAGCAAATCTTACCTAAAATAAACATTTGCTGAATTTACAGTTTGTCAGCATACAATAAGAAGTTGTATGCTGACTTTTAAAACGATCTATTTATGATAAGATTAATTTTTCAGCTCCTATTGATTTGTTCTTTAAGCATAGCATCCGCTCAAACCAATTGCCACATTAGTGGAACCATCAATAAAATAGAAAAAGGATATTTAAAATTAGTGAAAAATATAGAAAATAATGAGTTGGCTACATCTGTACTATATCAGGGTAATCAGTTTCCCGATACCATACAAGTAAACAAACATCTTTTTACCATTAGCGGGTATATTCTGCAACCGGCTTTGTACAGATTAATCAATCTTGAAAATGATTTTATTACTGAACCGTTTTTTATTGACACAGGATACCAAAATATTACTTTTCAACAAGCCGCCAACCACAATCCTTTTGATGTAGGTTGGGGTGTTGAGATAAGTAATAATTCAATTCAAGATACTTTCATACATTATTTGAGTTTGTTTGATATTGTAAATAAAAAGATTTTAACACTTTATGATACTACTAATTGCAACGACATAAAAAATATATCAGATAAACAAGCATGTAATACGCATTTTGAATGGCAAAGAGACATTTACAGAAACCAACGGGATAGCATTTTAATAGATTATATAAAAGCCCATCAAAATGCAACCATTAATCCCTGGATTTTGTATTGGAACATGAAAAAAATGGGTTATCGTTCTGCGTTTGCCAAACTATTGCAAGAACAAAGTAGTATATTTTCTGAACCAATTTATCAAGTATTAACCACCTTCTTAGCTCAATTACGCACAAAAACAATTGGAGAGCCATTTCCCTTATTGCATTTTATTCAGGCAAAAGTGCCGGAATGGAAGCAAGCAGCACCGGCCTTTACACTTGTTGATTTTTGGTATAGCAGTTGCAGCCCGTGTATTGGGCAATTTAAATTATTGAAACCTATTTACAATCAATACCATGCCCAAGGATTTGAAATAATAGCTATTACAACCGATGCAGCTTCTACATTACAACAATATAAAGCAGTTTTAGCACAACAACAATATTCCTGGAAGCAATGTATAGATACAGCCGGCAAACAGGCACAATCCATTTATATTCAGAGTTATCCCAGTAACTTTTTAATTAACCAACAGGGAAAAATTGTAGCAATAGATATTACACCTGAACGTTTAGCTACTTTTTTAAAAAACGAATTGTTGTAAAAAATTTAGGTAAAACCGGTATTCTAATTTCAATTCCATCGAAAAGGTAAATACAGACATTGGATCCCATGTTAATTTTCACTAATTGAGAAAATTGTAGGGATTCCCCTACTATAGTTTTCAAAATAAAACATATATTTTTATGCTGCATTTGCCGGTTATCATCCGGAAAATAAATATTGATGCTTTCAATGGCGATTGAATAGTTGTAATCTTCTCCTTACCGGAATAAATAGGAATAATTAATCACTTTTAAATCTAAAAAAATGCAAACAAAAAAAATGAGCCTTGCAGATTTACAACAGCAATTGAGCAGGGCAGAAATGAAAAAAATTAAAGCGGGGAGTACAGTCGGATTCAATGACAAATGTCCGGCTACCTGCAACAGTAATTGCAATGCCCCCTATTGCAAATGTGACACAAATGGCAGTAATGTTTGTGATAAAAACTATTGATATCATTAATATTTCTTAAATGCATAGAATAGGTATTGAATAATACTTAATGCTTATTCTTAAACTGCGCAATATGAAAAAATTAATTTGTTTTTTAGGATTTATAACTGTTGGCATTTTACATGCACAAAGCGTTGAACAGCCCTTCACATTGAATGGTTACATAAATAGTGATACCGGGACTGTTCGGTTAATATTGACCGGCGATAGTTCCAATTATCCTCCAATTCATTATTTAACCATTGGCAAGGTAAAAAATGGCCAATTTTCATTCAGTGGTGTCTTATCATACCCATTATCATTCCGCCTTTTATTTCTGGGAAATAAGGAGTATGTTTCAGACCTGTTTTATATTGATGTCGGCGCACAAACCATCAGATGCCATGTTGATTCCATGCGTGAAATTCCTGACATGAATAATGCAACGATGCAGGAATTGTACCAATTTAAGCAACATCATTATACACCCCAAACTATTCAAGCATATACTAAAAAGCATCCGGATTCTTACATGGCTATGTGGCAACTGGCAAGAATGCTTTCTTTCAATTACAATCCCAATTTAGATACAGCATACGCTTATTTGTCTGATGCCGTTAAAATGAGTTATACAGGTGCCCGTTTATTTGAAAAATTAAAAGCTGCCAGTGTTTTAAGCCTGCATCATGTTTTCCCAAATTTCACATTATTAGACAGGTCTAATTATCCTACAAAACTTTTTACTCATGAAAAATCGAACCACTATACCCTCATTGATTTTTGGTTCAGTCATTGTAACCCCTGTATTGGGCAGTTTCCACAATTCAAACAAATATATCAACAATACAAAAATGTTAATTTTGATATGATTGGTATATCCATTGATGACAACCAAAATATAGTAAACTGGCAAAAGGTGATTGATGAACATCAACTACCCTGGAAACAATTATTGGATAAAAACGGCGTGCAGGCCAACCAGTTAGCCATAGATACTTATCCCAGAAATTTTCTTTTAGATAATAATCATGTTATTATTCAGAAAGATATGACGCCGGAAGCTTTAAATAGTTTTTTAGCAGAAAAAATGCATAAACAGAAATCTTCTTTTAGTAACGTTCCCTAAAAGAAAATATCCGGTGGAACGCCTGCTGCGAAGTACAAGCAGCATACCGGATAAGCCAACGCCGGGTGATGCTTTAAGCTCACGGCAAACATTCAATCACTTTTGAATCTAAAAAAATGCAAAAAAAAATGAGCCTTGCCGACTTACAACAGCAATTGAGCAGGGCAGAAATGAAACAAATTAAAGCGGGATCTGGTTATTACAATAGATGCAATGTTTATTGTAAATCAGATAAAGATTGTGATCCGGCAGGTCAACCTTGTCCTTACTGTAAGGATGGTGGGAATGCCGGTGGACTAATTTGTCAGGGCTTATAATTTTTTAAATATAGGTGCATTATCATGAATAATGCACCTTTTAAAATATAAAAAATGAAATCAATCATTAGCTATTGCCTATTTTATTTTCCAATAATGCTTTTCGCACAAAAGGCGAATATCACTTCAGGGAGTTTTGAATTAGAAGGAAAATTAACAGCCATAGATACAGGAAATATTTATTTGAGCTACTATGATGCTGTTGAAGGATATACTAATAAAAGCAGTTCATTAAAAAATGGTAATTTTTATTTTAAAGGAACACTTTCATCGCCATGTATGGCAACACTGTATTTAAATAAAAATTACAAGTCTGTAGACGACATTAATGTTACAGAATTTTTTATTCAGCCGGGAAAAATGAAAGTGAAGGCAACATATAATGAATTAAAAAAAGCAATTGTAAAAGGTTCACCTATACAAATGGAATATGATCAATATTTAATTCAAACAGATATGCTCAATCAAAAATCGGATAGTATTTATAAGGCATTGAACAAATTATATACCAATGAAAAAAATTTAAAAACACACAATACAATTTTAGAAAATGAATTATTGGCCGAAAGAAAAAAAATAAGGCTACAACAAACACAAAGTGATTTGAAGTATGTTTTACAACACCCACAATCATTCATTAGCGCTTATTTATTAATGTATAAAATTAACAGCTTACCTGTTGATACCATTCAAAAATATTATGTCAAATTAAATCCTATTGTTCAGCACTCAGTAAATGGAAAAATTATATACACCTATCTTTTACAACAACCCGGTACAATAGCGCCAAATTTTGAAGGATATGATATCAGTGGGGAAAAAATCACTTTAAATCAATACAAAAATAAAAAAATTATATTACTTGATTTTTGGGCAAGTTATTGTGCGCCATGCAGAGAATTAACGCCATTTCTAAAAAATATTTATCAACAATACCATGAAGCAGGTTTAGAAATAATTGGCATTGCAAATGACGACAAAAGGAAAGATGCATGGAGAAAAGTAATTGCTACCGACAAGGTAAACCAATGGCCGCAAATATTGCAGCAGGTTGGCACAAGAAATGATATAGGTAATTTATACGGCGTAAGCGCAATACCATGTCTATTTATTATTGACAAAAATGGAAAAATTATATTGAGAATAGAAGGCACTGATGAAAAAGAAAAAATTGACACCGTTTTGAGGAAGATTATTTCTGAATAAAGTTTTAAAAATAGCTTCATAGTTTTAATAAATTTAAATGAATAAGACGATATTAATTTTACTATGTTATAATTTGGTGAGTTATTGTGCAGTTGCACAAAAAGATGTAGAAATTGCACAAACATTTCACTTATATGGTAAAATAATTGGAAGAGATACCGGGAATATTGTATTACTATATCCAACCACAAATAACCAATGGAAGCGTGATACCTGCCAAATAAGCAATGGCCAATTCCTGTTTACCGGAATGTTGAATCAACCCACCTTTTGTCATTTAATACGACCGAATATTGCTTGTAACTATGCAGATATTTATATTTATATAGAGAAAGGAACACAATCAGTAGAATTATATGACACGAATTTTAATAATTACAGTTTAACCGGTAGAAACATTGCATAAGAATTACAACAATGGAATCAAAAAAAAGAAGCTATTCTATTAAAATATCCAGTAGTAAAAAAAATGAATCAATGAAAATGATACAAACCTTTTATTTAGACCCTTCCAACAATATCACAAAAACATCTATGGGGTGGAAATTACCCTTTTATAATGTAATTAGTTGGACATTAAGCTGTTTACAATTGCATAAATATTATGATAATATATTACTCCATACAAACACAAGTTCAGCAAAGTTTTTTAATGATATACTGCAACTACCCTATAAAAATATTTACACATCGCATGATGATTTTATTATGTGCCATCATGATTTATGGGCATTACCCAAAATATATACCTATTTATTACAAAAGGGTCCATTTTTACATTTAGATGGAGATGTGATTATTTTTAAACCTTTCAGTGATTCTTTTCTCAACAAAAATTTGATGGCACAAAACATAGAAGAAGCAACTGAATATTATACATCTACACAAAATGATTTAATAAAACATTTCAGCTATTTCCCAATATCAGTAGAAAATGACTTCAATAAAAAAATTCCTATAAGAGCAATAAATGCCGGCATTATTGGCGGCAAAGATGTTGAATTTATTCATCAATTTTCAAAAACGGCTTTTGAATACGTTAAAAGAAACATAATGCACTTAAACAAAATAAATACAGAACGATTTAATGTTTTCTTTGAGCAACATTTATTTCTAACAATGGCGAAAGAAAAAAACAAAAAAATTTCATACTTATTTAATGAAAAGATAAACGATAATGAATATCAAAAAATTGGGAATATTCATGAAGTTCCTTGCCATCAAAATTATATACATCTATTAGGACATTTCAAACGAGATGAAAAAACCTGTTTATCTATGACTTTGAAATTACAGGAGTTATACCCTGACTATTTTTGTAAGATAATAAGATATTTTCATGACAATCATTTAAACCACCCTTATTCAAAATTATTGCATGAAACGAAAAATTTTTTTTTTAAAAAGTAAAAACATTAATTACTCATGTAGCACTCAAAATACAGATTATTTAATACACCCAATTTATACAATCGATCAAATCTCCTGCTTCAAGTTTCTAAAAAATTATATTTCAGAAACGATCAAAAGCAAAGTCGGAAAATCCATTATTATGAAAAACGATTTTGAATATTTCTCAAATTATATTCTTAATAGACTTAATAAATCTAACTGTTCTGTAAAGGATTTGTATATACGTGATTTAAATGCTCAAAAATGGTATTGTACATTATTTTCAGATTATGATAATTTTTATTGTAAACAATTAATTACTACAAATTCAAGTTTTATTTTTAAAAATAAATTTAACTGGGCAGAAATTTATAATGCACAGGTACGATTTGGAATCAGTTATTATGAAAATATTAAACTTAAAAGTGGAAAGTTTTTAAATCTTGTAGTTCAAGAAATAGATAATAATATCATTTCATTATATGATATAGATGAAATTGAATACAGGATTTATAAATTATTGAAAACAAAAAAATCAATTAATTATATTCTTTATAAATGTATGAAATACTTTAATGAACAAGTAGTAAATGAATATTATAAATTATACGAAGAACTAATTATAACAAACATCAAACAGCTGATTATAAAAAAGGCAATTAGGCCATTTTAACCGAATATGAAAAAAAGTTTTCCATTTTACAAACAATTAGATGCTATGGATTGTGGGCCTACCTGCCTTAGAATGATTGCAAAATATTACGGAAAAAACATCAGCTTAGATTACTTTAGAAAGAAAACACAATATGGCAAAGAGGGCGCTTCTTTATTGGGCTTAGCAGAGGCAGCAGAATCTATCGGATTCAGAGCCGTTGGTGCAAAATTAAGCTTTCAACAAATAATGGAAGACATTACCTTACCGGCAATATTGTATTGGGAGCAGGTCCATTTTGTGGTGTTAATACCAAAACCAAAAAAAAATAAAATATATATTGCTGACCCGGCTAAAGGTATTATTAGTTTAAAGAAAGAAGAGTTTTTAAATGCCTGGTTGTCTACAAATGAAGCAAGTAATGAAAAAGGAATTGCACTCATTTTAACACCTACAGAGCAATGGGATAATATATCAGAAAATGAAAATGAAAAATCAAAAGAGAAAATAATTAGTTGGTACACACTTTTACAATATACAAAAAAACATCAAGCATCGTTCATTCAGTTATTCATTGGGTTATTCATGGGAAGTTTGATACAACTGATATTCCCATACTTAACCCAAAGCATTGTAGATACAGGCATCAATACAAGAAATCTTAATTTTATTCAAATTGTTTTAGGTGCACAACTTATGTTGCTCTTTTCACAAACAATTGTTGAATTTATTAGAAATAAAATTTTATTATACATTAGTACAAATATAAATGTAATTTTACTTTCTGCCTATTGGGCTAAATTATTGAAATTACCAATGTCATTTTTTGACAGCAAACATCCGGGCGATATTTTACAAAGAATTAATGACCATCATAGAATTGAAAGTTTTTTAACAGGAAGTGCATTAAATACGCTTTTTAGTATTATTAATTTATTTATATTTTCAATTGTTTTACTCACATACAATACAAGTGTATTTGTGGTGTTTGGTTTGAGTAGTGTATTGTATTTGCTATGGATCAAGCTTTTCTTAAAAATTAGAAGATCATTAGATTACAAAAGGTTTGCTATTGCAGCTAAAGAAAACAATGCAACTATGCAATTGGTATATGGTATGCAGGAAATAAAACTTAACAATGCAGAACATAATTTTAGATGGGCATGGGAAGGTTTACAAGCGGGTTTATTTAAAATTAATTTTAAATCACTATCGCTAAACCAAACACAGCAAATAGGTGCATTTTTAATTAATCAGGGTAAAAACATCATTATAACATTTTTAGTTGCAAAATTAGTTATTGAAGGCAATTTAACATTGGGTGCTATGTTGGCAATACAATATATTCTTGGCCAGCTAAACAGTCCTGTTGAACAATTAATAGGATTTACACAACAGGCTCAGGATGCTAAAATTTCACTAGAAAGATTGAATGATATCCATCAATTGGAAGATGAAGAACCTACACAAAAAAATTATATTAATTACTTACCTGTAAATCATGATATAATTTTAAAAAATTTATCCTTCACTTATCCAGGAGCTGGGAACGAACCTGTATTGAAAAACATTTCACAAACCATTCCAAAAGGAAAAATTACAGCTATTGTGGGAATGAGTGGCAGCGGAAAAACCACCTTAATAAAATTATTACTTAAATTTTATGAGAATTATAATGGGGATATATATCTGGGGGATATGAATTTTAAAAATATTAGTGCTAAATTATGGAGGAGGAATTGTGGTGCAGTAATGCAAGAAAATTTTTTATTTAATGATACTATCAGAAAAAACATAACTATCACCGATGAAAATATACAATTCAATCAATTAACGCAAGCCTGTAAATCGGCCAATATTCTCTCTTTTATAGAATCTCTTCCATTAGGATTTTATACGAAATTAGGGGCAGAAGGTACTAATATTAGTGGAGGACAAAGACAAAGAATTGCTATAGCCCGTGTTATATATAAAGATCCAAAAATTATTTTTTTTGATGAAGCGACTAATGCCTTAGATGCCAATAACGAAAAAGAAATTTTAGAAAACCTGCAAAGATTTTTTAAAAACAAAACTGTAATTATTGTTGCACATAGGCTAAGCACAGTTAAAAATGCAGATAAAATTATCGTATTAAATAAAGGTGAAATTGTTGAAGAAGGGAATCACGAAGCATTATCAGCTTTGAAAGGCTACTATTTTGAACTTGTAAAAAATCAGTTAGAACTTGGAAAATAATCAATCAAATTCTTTCCAAAATAACGGAAACAAAATTGAAGCTTACAACAATAAGCTTTTGGCTATTGAAGAAAATAATTCATTAATCGATGAAATTATATCAGAAAAACCATCATTTTTAGTTAGATGGGGAACACTTTTATTTCTTTTCATGTTAATTATATTTTTTATTATTTGTTGGTTTATCCAATATCCAGATGTTATAACAACACCAGCAAAGCTAACATCAATCAATGCACCTAAAACTATTGTTAGTTTAAGCAGTGGAAAACTGATTAAACTACTAAAAAAAGAGGAAAACTATGTTAAAAAGGGAGACATAATAGCTTATATTGAAGCAATAGGGAAACACGAGGAAGTTTTGTATGTGAAAAATGAAATAGAAGAGGCACTTACTGCAATTAATTCAAATGAATTTACCAAAGCAGTTCAATCCTTTAAAATTGATATGGAAAATCTTGGTGAATTACAAATTAGTTATCAAAATTTTGTGCAGTCAAATTTGAGTTTTAAAGCCTATTTACCTAATGGATTTTATACAAAAAAATATGAAATGTTGGAAAAAGACCTGATTAATATAGAACGTTTACACAATATCTTATTAGACCAAAAAAAATTAATGGAACAAGATTTACAACTCTCCGAAAAAACTTTTCATGCAAATGAATCCCTGAAAAAAGAAAAAGTAATTTCTGATTTTGACTATCGTACTGAATCTAGTAAATTAATAAATAAACAACTAACACTACCTCAAATAAATTCAGCTATTGTTTCAAATGAGTCTTTAAAAATTGATAAACAAAAAGAGTTAGCAGAATTAAGCAATACAATTCAGCAACAAAAAATTTTATACCTACAAACATTAAATACGCTTAAAAGCCAGGTTGATGATTGGATAAAGAAATATATTTTAGTTGCTTCTGAAAATGGTATCTTATCTTTTGCATCATTGACTGAAGAAAATCAGCAAATACAAGCCGGACAAGTAATTTGTTACATTAACCACAATAATAGCAAGTATTATGCCATTATTAATATTCCACAAACAAATTTTGGGAAAGTAAAAACCCGGCAAAAGGTTTTATTGAAGTTAAATGCTTATCCCTATCAGGAATATGGTTATGTAGAGGGTAGAATCTCTTTTATTTCAGCCATTCCAACCGATAGTGGCTATATGGCGAAAGTAAATTTAGTAAATGGCTTAGCAACGAATTACCATGAGGCCTTGCAGTATAGAGAAGGTTTAACTGCACAAGCTTCTATTATAACAGCTGACAAACGCTTGTTACAACGTTTTTATGAAAATTTTTTTAAAATAATCAGTAGAAATTAAAATTGTAGGGCTTCCCCTACACATACTATTCAAAAATTGTTTATATTTTTATGTTACCTATTGCGCAAGGGTTGCCTGTAGAACTATCAGGTATATTGTTAACTTCAAAAATTTTAAAATTATGAAAAAATTGAGTCTCACAGATCTCAGAGGTAAACTCTCAAAAAATGAAATGAAACAAATTAAAGCTGGAAGCGGACCTAGAAAATGTGATGTTTGTTATGGTTATATGGTAGCTTGTTGCTATTCAACAAACAATTGCTGCTATGATAGCGCGGGTAGATGCTGCAGCAATTAATGAAATACAATACAGGTAGCGAAATAGTTAAGCTACCTGTATTTGTATACTATTTTTCAATATTGTCCGTCTAAAATTGTAAACTAATTGTTTAAACCCTTTAAAGAACCATATTTCAGTCGATTTCAAAAAAGGGGTACTCCCTCAAATTTTGAAACAATCATTTTTTAGCCTGTAATTCTTTACAGCAATTTTTATTTTAAGTTTTGCCGGACAAGAATGATTTTTAATCAAAAAATACAGATAACAAATTAACATAAAATGAAAATTTTTTATTATATTTTATTGATATTGATTAACCCTACGTTTTTGTTTGCACAAGTAAAATTCAAAATTGAGCTTGAAGCGCCAACATTTATAAATGATAAATTAATCATTTCACCTCAAATTATCAGAAAGGGGTATGAAGATTTTTATAAATACCATTTAGATACCAATCAATACATTAAGGATTTTGGAAAACAATTTGGCTTTGAACAGTCTGCCTATCAAATCATCATAAAAAACAAAAATTTACTGGAAGGTGAATTTCAATACCCTATCCCATTATCATTTCAATATTTTAACACCAAAACAAAACAGGTATATGTAACTTCTACATTTTTTTTAGATAGTGGTTTCCATAAAATACAATTACCAGATTGCTTTAATGCCTATGAAGTGAATATGCATTCATCGATTAACGATGAATATGCCCATTTTAAAAAATTATTTTCAGATTTATATATTCACATAAACAGAAATAACCTTGACAGTTTAACAGATTTACAAAAAAAAGAAGAGATAATTGGCAATTATATAAAATATAATACCAACTCATATGTTGCATTTTGGGAAATAGTTTATGATTATACGCTATATAATTTTAACCACATCTATTTAGATAACTTATCATTATTCTCTGATAATTTCAAAAAAACCGAACTTTTTAAAGCATTCGAAAAAAAGCTTAGAAACGAAGATTCAACGTTGATTGGCAAAAAGTTTCCTAATATAAATTTTGACGGAAAAAATATTTTAACAAAAAAATATTTTAACAACTATCTATTAACATTCATAGATTATTGGTCTACCACCTGCCTGCCATGTATTAAAGCAATGCCAACAATTGTTGCTATGTATCATCAATATAAAGACAAGGGTATACATTTCATTTCAGTTACTGACGAAAATAAACCGGAAAGAATAAAATTAGCAAAAAATATTTTAATTAAAAATAATGCAAAATGGCCAAATTATTTTGACTACAACAAAAATTTTCGAAATAAAATGAATGCCACCAGTTATCCATTACATTTTTTGATTGATAGAGATGGAAATATACTTTTTAGAAATTCAGGAAACTTAGAAGAAGTTAAGAAATTTATCAATAATTATTTGGAATAATTTCGAATACATCACCAATTATATTCAATGAAACAATTTATTATAACTTTATTGAATGCTTTATGCTGCTTTCAAACAAACATTGCCCAAAAAGCATTTACCATTCGGTATATATATACCTTATCGCCTGAACTAAAAGACTCTATGGCATTTGATATTTTAAAACCGGCCTATTCAGGTTTAATGACCACACCTGATCAATATTTTTAGAAAGACTATTACACAATATGTTACCATCGATAGCATAGCTGCCACTACTTGCAGTTATACTTGTACTGACACATGCAGTGGGTATATTTTTGATGGTAAGGGGCATTACTGTTTCATTATGCCCGGTGATTCTTTAACCATATATATAAAAAATAAGACAAACATATCGTCCCAACAATACAATTTCTATACCTAGCATTTATAATATGCAGGAAAACATGCCCCTGTATATGCCATTATTAATATTCCACAAACAAATTTTGGGAAAGTAAAAACCCGGCAAAAGGTTTTATTGAAGTTAAATGCTTATCCCTATCAGGAATATGGTTATGTAGAGGGTAGAATCTCTTTTATTTCAGCCATTCCAACCGATAGTGGCTATATGGCGAAAGTAAATTTAGTAAATGGCTTAGCAACGAATTACTATGAGGCCTTGCAGTATAGAGAAGGTTTAACTGCACAAGCTTCTATTATAACAGCTGACAAACGCTTGTTACAACGTTTTTATGAAAATTTTTTAAAAATTATCAATAGAAATTAAAATTGTAGGGCTTCCCCTACACATACTATTCAAAAATTGTTTATATTTTTATGTTACCTATTGCGCAAGGGTTGCCTGTAGAACTAACAGGCATATTTTTAACTTCAAAAATTTAAAATTATAAAAAAAATGAGTCTCACAGATCTGAAAGGTAAACTTTCAAAAAATGAAATGAAACAAATTAAAGGTGGAAGCAATGATGCATCAGGTTGTGCAGCAAATTGCATGGGTAGTTGCATGATTGGAAAGCTTGCAGGCACTTGACACTCAAGTCCGTCTACCGGAAAATGCTATTGTGTTTCAGTATATTAATGATTTAAATATTTGCCATAGTATGCAACAAATTGATACTGTGGCATTATATACCTTTGTAAAAGGTAAGTGTATTTTTCCCAAGTTGTTTGAATCAGTAACTGATATTTTCTCAAATCAGTTATACAACTAACCCATGAATTATGCAACTGAAGTTTAATTACCTATCAACAATTATATTATTCATCATGCTGTGGTTCATAAGTGTGAACAGCAGGGCACAAAATATGGATTCAGTTACCCTGAATATTGGCGACCCTGCACCGCCACTTCAAGTAAGTACATGGCTAAAAGGAACTCCGTTTCAAACTTTTGAAACCGGTAAGCTATATGCCATTGAATTTTGGGCAACTTGGTGTAAACCTTGTATAGCTGCTATGCCAAAATTAACTGCATTTGCCAGAAAACACAGGGGTGATATAGAAATTGTATCCATTGCTGTTTATGAAGCCAAAACACCTATAGAAAAAATAAAAAAAATTGTGGATAGCATGGGTAACCGTATGGATTATTCGGTAGCTGTAGATGAAGATGCACAAATTGAAAATAAATGGCTAAAAGCATGTGGTGATGGCAGTATTCCTAAAATTATGGTGGTGAACGGAAGAGGAGCAATTGCCTGGATTGGAGATCCGCAATATTTTGAGCAGGTGGCTACTAAAATCATCCACCAACAATGGAATATTCATCAGGCTCTATATGAAAGAAATATATCCTTTCATATAAAAAGACTAACCGATTCTCTTTACCATGAATTAAGAAATTTTATGGGCAATGAAGATATAGTGAATGAAAATAAAGATTTGAATATTCCACTCAGGAAAGAACAGCCCGACTCTATACTTGCTTATATCAATCATTTCATTGAGAAAGAACCGCAATTAAAATATGAACCGTTGGTGGTAGATTACACATTGTATGTACTGCTACAAACCAATGTTCCGGCTGCCTTAGAGTATGGGAAAAAAGCATTACAAAGTGCAAATGCAGCTGCTATTGCAAGTAGTATTGTGTACAATATTAAAAATTACAAAACGCCGAAAAAATTGCCAACAGCCATGTATGCATTGGGGGCAGAGGCCTATCAATTATACGTTCATCAGTTTCCTTATCCGGAATTAGCGTCCCTACCCAAATATTATGAAGAGATGGCAGAATGGTATTGGCGGGCAAAAAATAAAACAAAGTCCATAGCGTCAGCAGAGAAAGCCATTACATCTTTAAAAGAGCATCCTGATTTTTCACCTGCTGTTTTACATACTTATGAATCAAAGCTGGAATGGTATCAAAAAGCAGTGGTTCAGTAAAGTAACGGTATTCAATTAACAAATTATATTTAAAGTAAATGTAAAAAATTATACAATGGAATCGCTCAACGAATGTTTTGCTTTTGAACATGAATTGGGTGCACATCGGCTAATTCATACACGAAGTAAATAGCAAAAATTCTAAGGATTCCCTAATTGCCGTTTCCATAAAAAACGTATATTATTGTACTGCATTATTTATTGATCGTCCGGAAGGTAAATAGTAATGCATTCAATGGCCATTGAACCGATGTAATATTTTCTTACCGGAGAAAAAAGGAATATTCAATCACATTAAAAATATAAACAAATGAAACCATTAACTAAAGATGAAATGAAACAAATTGTGGGTGGTTATGAAACTGTTTGCCCGTATGTACCGGACCAACTAATCCGAGTATTTGCGGATCGAGCAAAAACTGCACCGCAGAAAACAACGTAGGATTAACTTGTAATGGCAATTTAATTCCTTGTCCAGGTATCAAGTAGTACTATTTTAAATAGGTGATTTAAGTCAACATTAAATAACCTATTTACATTTAAATTTTAAGAACATGAACTTGTATCATCAAAAATGGATAATGTTATGCATAAATTGCTTTTTAATTTATAGTTGCAGTTTGTGGAAGGTCAACTACGCTGTCGCACTAAAACAAGTGCAAATACCCTTTAATCAGTATAACATTCAAACAATTTATCATAGAGGCAACCCATGCAAGGATAAACTTTTATTAAATGAATTAGGTATTGACTCTGCCATTATTTTTACAGAAGTATATAATTTTTTTCCTAAATTAACTATTAATAAAAATTGGAATCAGCATTTACAAAAGCAGATTAAATATGAAATAGAAAAAAATGACTCAACCACTTTTGAAAAGTTACATATCTTATTAGGGAAAAAAATAAATGGAAATTATATTTTAGTAATTGACGCCAACAACAACCAGCAATTTACAGATGACAGAATAATTGACTTATCAGAAAACTATACAAGCCCACTCAATAACAATGTAAATTATTTTACCATACAAAAAATAATAACGCAAACAACAAACATCCCCAACCTTCATCCAATTTATGGTGCTGTTAATATAAAAATGTATGATCGGAATTTGCTACATACCATTATTTCATTGGGCTTCGGAATGGGCTATAGTGGCATATTTAAATATAAAAAAGAAAATTTGAATTTATTATTTGTGAGAGGTTGTTGCACTGACAGCTTTTTAAATACAGGTTATACTACCATCTATATCAACAATAAAAAATCTTTTACCAACCATTTTATTGGCGATACGCTATTACTTGGCCATAGGCATTTTTTAGTGAAATCATTTAATGACAATAAACCCGAAATAAAATTAAAACTATTACGAGGTAAAGTCAATAATAACACTGAGATACAACAAGATAGTGTACCTCAAAACAAAATAGCAGATGGCTCCATTTTTCACACCATGCAGCAGGTTTCCGCAAAAGATACCAAAGACAAAGTTATTTTTGCCAATTATTGGTTTGCTAATTGTCCCCCTTGTATTGCAGAATTTCCGGCATTGAACAAATTATATGCTACCCTACAGGGCAATAAAAACATTCAGTTTTTTTCATTTGCCAGCGAATCAGTAGATACCATAAAAGCATTTATTAAAAGATACCACATACAATTTCCTGTGTATGCTATTGATAGTACTCAAACGGATATTTTATTAAAAGGTATGCCCGTTTATCCAACCAATATTATTTACAATAAAAAAGGTGAAGAAATTTATTTAAAGCGTGGAGGTTCAACCATGCCAATTTATGCAGAGAAAAATATGATGGGAACAATTTTACCCTTGCTTTTAAAAGCCGCTGAAACCGATAGTATTGAAACAAAAAATGAATAATGCTATTGCAGTATTTCATTGCTAAATATTTTTCAGCGTATATAAATGGAGTAATATCAAAAAAAGCCATCCCTACAAATGCAATAACAATAAATAAGGGCAAAGCACCATTTCGGCACTTCGCCCTTGTTGAATAGAATGGTTGCCGTACAAGTGTGCGACGCAACGGAAGCTATATAGTAGTAATGCAGCCGGGTACAAAAACATTACCAGCCCAATATCCAGGCAAACATCAATGGGGCTACGATAGTGGCATCACTTTCTACAATAAACTTAGGCGTATGTATATCTAATTTACCCCATGTAATTTTTTCGTTGGGAACGGCACCGGAATAAGAACCGTAAGAGGTAGTAGAATCGCTGATTTGGCAGAAATAGCTCCAGAAGGGCACATCGTGCCATGCTAAATCCTGGTACATCATGGGTACCACACAAATAGGGAAATCGCCTGCAATACCCCCGCCAATTTGAAAGAACCCTACCCCTTTGCCGCTACTGTTTACGCGATACCATTGGCTTAATGTTACCATGTACTCAATACCGGTTTTCATAGTAGCTGCCTTTAGTTCGCCTTTTATTACATAACTGGCAAAAATATTGCCCATGGTACTATCTTCCCAACCGGGCACAACAATGGGAATATTTTTTTGTGCGGCTGCCAGCATCCAACTGTCTTTCGGATCAATTTCATAATACTGCTCTAATACGCCACTGAGCAGCATTTGATACATGTATTCGTGCGGAAAATAACGTTCGCCTTTTGCATCGGCATCTTTCCATAGTTTAAAAATATGTTGTTGTAAACGGCGGAAGGCTTCTTCTTCCGGTATGCAGGTATCGGTAACGCGGTTGTAATGGTTTTCAAGTAAATCCCATTCTTCCTGCGGACTTAAATCGCGGTAGTTGGGTACCCGTTTGTAATGGCTGTGTGCCACCAAGTTCATAATATCTTCCTCTAAATTAGCGCCGGTGCAACTAATTATCTGCACTTTATCCTGCCGAATCATTTCGGCCAATGAAATGCCCAATTCGGCAGTACTCATGGCGCCGGCTAAAGTAATCATCATTTTACCGCCTTCTAACATGTGCGCTTCGTATGCTTTGGCTGCATCCATTAAAGCGGCAGCATTAAAATGCCGGTAATGGTGTTCTATAAACTGAGAAACGGGTCCTTTTTGCATGATTTGTTATTTTGAGCGGCAAAAATAAATTTTTTGGGTGGTTTTAACTGCGATAATTTACCCGGTGTTGCAGTGTGTAATAAAATCATATACTTTTGGTAACCCTTACCCTACATGAATATGTTGATTAGTGTTATTATCCCGGTGTTTAATGAGGAATTGAATATTCCCATTATCAGCAACAGCATTGCTGCTATTTTTGAACAGCTCCCTTTTGAATATGAGATTATTTTTGTAAATGATGGCAGTGCGGATAATAGTTTACAAGCACTGAAGGAGGCAGAAAAAACAAACAAAAATATTTTCTATATTTCGTTTTCCAGAAACTTCGGGAAAGATAATGCCTTATTGGCCGGTTTTGATTATGCCAAAGGAGATGCGGTTATTACAATGGATGCCGATATGCAGCACCCGCCTGAATTGATTCCGAAATTAATTGAACTTTGGCAGCAAGGCAATGCCGTTGTATACACTTACCGGGAAGAAAAAAATGAACATGCCCAAAAAATGAATCAGCTCTCTTCAACCCTGTTTTACCGGTTAATCAATCATTTATCGGATGTGGAATTAGAAGATGGCATAGCAGATTATCGTTTGCTCGATAAAAAAGTAGTAGCCATTTTAAATAACCTGCACGAAGACAGGCCTTTTTTCAGGGGGTTGATAAAATGGGTGGGCTTTCAACAAACCGGAATACCCTATACCCCGCATGCCAGAGCAGCAGGCACCACCAAATACAACCATAAAGCATTGGTACGTTTGGCCTTACAAGGCTTAACCTCGTTTAGTGTAAAACCCTTAAACATTGCCATTTATTTGGGTTTTAGTTTTTCTGCTTTGTCTATTTGTTATGTACCCTATGTAGTATATAGTTTATGGTACGGCAAAGCCATATCGGGCTGGGCTTCTACTATTGTAACCATTGTTTTTTTTGGCGGCTTACAATTAATGATTTTAGGAATTATGGGAATTTATTTGGGTAAACTGTTTATACAAAGTAAACAAAGGCCTAAATATATTGTAGATGAAACGAATATTCGATAAATATGCAGGCAGAAATACAAAAAAATAAACATCCATATTTTGGGAAACCCTATCAATGGCTAACTGATACAAAGGTATCCATAGTGCTTTGGTTTGGATTATCGCTCACCTCCGTTATTATTCAGGCCATAGGCCATGACCGATTTAATAACTTTGTTATTTTTCGTTATGTATTTTTTCATACCCTGCAACAAACTAATTTATACCTTGAATATCCACAAACCTATGCCGATGTTAATTTATATGGCCCTTTTTTCAGCATTGTAATTGCGCCTTTTGCAGTATTACCCAAAATCTGGGGTGCTATTACATGGGTATTATTTAATACAGGAATTTTATATGTTGCCATTAGAAAATTGCCCATTCAAAAAACGGGTCAGAATTTAATACTAATTTTTTCTTCCGTTGAAATGTTGAATGCATCATCATGGGTACAAAGTAATGCTTTGATAGCTGCCTGCATTATTTTTGGTTTTTCTTTTATTTGGGAAGGGAAAGACAAATGGGGATTATTTTTTATTTTAATTGCCGTATTTATCAAAATTTATGGCATTGTTGGTTTTGCTTTCTTCTTTTTCAGTAAAAATAAAATGCGGTTTATACTTTGGAGTGTAATTTGGTCAGTAATATTTTTTATAGCACCCATGTTGATTGCACCACCACATTTTATTATAAAAAGTTATGCCGACTGGTATCATGGTTTGCAGAAAAAATCGGCTAAAAATATTCGGTTAGATATTCATAATGATTATCAGGACATTTCTGCAATGGGTATTTTACGCCGCTTATTTGGATTGAAATATTTGAAAGATATATGGGTATTGGTACCGGCGGCCCTATTGTTTGTATCGCAATACCTGCCATACCGTTATTTTAAAGATGCACGATTTGGTTTGTACTTATTGTGTTCGGTATTGTTGTTTCCGGTTATTTTTAGTACCGGCTCTGAATCGCCAACTTACATCATTGCATTTCCGGCAGTTTGCCTTTGGTATTGGTTACAACCCAAAAATATTTTCATTCATGTATTATTCATTACCGCATTCCTAATTACCAGTTTCTCCTATTCTGATATACTAACACCATGGTTTCGTGATCATATTGCAAGACCTTATGCCATTAAGGCATTGCCCAACGTTATCATTTGGTGTGTGATTGTAGCACAAATATTGACCCGACAATTTTTAAAAGTATCTACTTCCAAATTGTGGCAACCTAATAACTTTGCAGTATGAGGGATGAAAAATTTATTTTATTAAGTTTTGATGTGGAAGAGTTTGATATGCCCCTGGAATACGGACAGCCTATATCACCGGAAGAACAAATGAATGTTGGTAAAAAAGGGACCGATGTGCTCGAAACCATATTGCAGCAACACAATATTTCCTGTACATTATTTACCACTGCAAATTATGCCATCCATTTTCCGAAACAAATACAACAATTAGCCGGTACACAAGAAATTGCTTCGCATACTTTTTACCATAGTCGTTTTGAAGAGGCAGATTTATTATTATCGAAACAAAGATTAGCAGTCATTTCCGGGCAAACCATTGCCGGATTAAGAATGCCTAGAATGCAGCAGGTAAATATAGCTGCGTTAAAAGCTGCAGGTTACCTGTACGATGCTTCTGTAAACCCCACCTGGATTCCGGGAAGATACAACAACCGCCATTTACCGAGAACATGGTATACAGAACAACACATAGTGCGTATTCCTGCATCAGTTACACCCAACTTACGAATTCCTTTATTTTGGTTGGCATTTAAAAACATGCCGCTATCATTGTTTGTAAAATTTACCTTACAAACCTTGCGGCAAGACGGGTACGTTTCTTTATACCTGCATCCCTGGGAATTTACAGAACTATCCAACTATCAAATTCCGAACTACACCAAAAGATATTCAGGCAAAAGGCTCGAAGACAGATTACATCAGTTCATAGAAACAATGAAACAGGAAGGTCAGTTTATAACAATGCAACAATTTATGGATAAAAAATGCAGGCCAAAACTATAATCAGCCTGCTTTCATAAACACTATAAAGATAACCTTTTAAACTCACTTACATTTCCGTTAGGAGAAATTTCTAAAACAATATTTTCTCTATCAGTTAATAAAGAAACATAGTAATTTGTTTTCCCATTGGGTGTTTGCATCTCAATACAATCGGTTAATTTGTAAAGTGGGAAAGGGTATTTTAACCCAATAGCCATAATGGCACGTTGCGGTAATTTGTCGAACTGCAATTTTGCAGTTACAGCGGTTAATTCGCCGTAGTTATCGTAAAAAGCATTCATTTCTTTGCCATTTAAAATAAAGCTGGCTTTTACAAACTGATCAGTCACTTTCCAATCAACATTTTCAGCTTTTAAAAATTTATCCGTAAAATGGTTCAGCACAGTAAAGCTTACTTTAGAGGCAGGATCGGTGGCGGCTGTAGCTGCGATGGATACAGTTATCAGTGCCAGAGAAATTATTTTTTTCATTGTAATACAATTTTAAGGTTTCTAAAAAAATATTTTTGTTTGATAGGGCAAACCTACGCTGCCCCGAAAATGAAACGAAATAGTTTGTGATTGGTTACAGTAAACACCTGCTGTTTTGTATGAACGGTAATGCCGCTATTTTTAAATGAAATACTTTAATTACACAAAACACTGTATTCATAAATGTTTCAGCCAACATAATTTTTTTTGAAAAGCATTATTTTACTGTGATGAAAGTGTAAAAGAAATGATAAGGAGATGGATGAATGAAATGAAAAAAATGCACATGCAACAGCTATCATACTAAAGAAGTATACAATTCAGAAAACATTAAAAAACTTGTATATATATAAAAAGAAATGCTTATTTTTCATTGCTTTCATGATAATCGCCTTCGGTATTAATGGCCCAAATATTGTCTTTCGTAGTAATACCATTTCTAATATTTTCTACAGCAGTAATGGCCGTTAGCATAGAGTGATCCTGATTATTGTATTTGTGCATTCCATTCCGCCCAATTAAAAATAAGTTAGAAAAAGTATCGGTAAACTGCCGAATAGTATTGAATTGATGATAGGTACCAAAATAAGCAGGATAAGTTTTCGGCATACGAATAATGGTACTGTCAATTACATCATTCCGATCAATAATATCAATTTTATGTAACTCTTCAATAGCAAATTGAATAAAGCTGGCATCATCCATTTGCCAAAGTTTATCGCCTTCATTACAAAAATATTCTAAGCCTATCCATACTTTAGTTTCATCGGCGACCATGTAAGGCGACCAGTTATTAAAAATTTGCAGACGGCCAATTTTTACATCTCTTTCCTGAATATAAATCCAATTATCAGGCACTACATTGTTAATGGTAAGAATGCCTGTTTCGTTTTTAATTTTTAACCGGTTCAATAATAAGCCAACGGTAATAAAATCACGGTACTGTAATCCATCACTAATCTTTTTAACGTCAGCGGGTACTACGTTACCAATACCGGTAATCAGTTCTTTCACCGGCATGGTAGAGAAAAAATAATCACCGGTAATTGTTTTTGTTTCGCCGCTTACTGCATCAGTATAAGCAACAGATTTTACTAAACTATTTTCGGTATGTATAGCAACAACATTGGTGTTCTTCATAATAATACCGCCTTTTTCCTGCACTAAAGCAGCAACGATTTCCCACATTTGTCCGGGCCCGAGTTTGGGATACATGAATTGTTCGATTAAACTGGTAGAAACATTTTTTTGTTCAATAGATTGCTGTTTTTGAAATATCGATTTTATGGCATGCAATATGGCTTGTGAAACAGATAATTCTTTGATGCGTTGTGCACCCCAATCGGCTGCAATTGCACTGCAAGGCACACCCCAAACTTTTTCTGTATAATCTTTAAAAAATGTTTGATACAACTCCGTGCCAAACCTGCTGATAAAAAAATCTTCCAGTGTATGTACCTCTTTCAGTGGAAACAAGCGAATTTTTACATAACTAAAACCAATTTTAATGATGCGGATAATACCTAAATTAGAGAGCGTTTTTGCACTGAGCGTAATAGGATAATCGAAAAACTTACGCAGAAAAAAAATGCGGGATAAGCGTTTTCTAATCAGCATTACTCGATCTGTTTGTTCCGGATCGGGCCCATTGGGCGAAAGCATAACCGTAGTTTTTTTACGCTGATAAAAAATATCTTTTTGTATATCATCTTTTGCCGCAGCCCCCTGAATGGGTAAAATATTTTGCCACCATTGCATCACTACATCTGATTTTGAAAAGAACCGATGCCCGCCAATATCCATTCTGTTTCCTTTGTACACAACAGTTTTAGAAATACCACCCATATCGGTCGACTTTTCTAAAATGATGGGTTGAATATCTGTTTTGGTAACCAGTTCATAAGCGGCTGTTAAGCCTGCCGGACCTGCTCCGATAATGATTGCTATTTTAGGCATATAGGTTACAATAAATTCATTAATATGATTACAATTTTCCCGAAATTCAAAATTGCGTATAAAATGTCATCACAGTACAAAGCACTTCATTCTTAATAAAAAAATATTACTTAACAGATAGAAAAATTAATTTTTCTGTTATTAAAAATATATTATTTTACCATATAAATACCTGCTGATATGAAAAAGATGTCAATAAAACTATGTGCGCTATTATTGTTTGTTAGCCATATTCTGGTAGCACAAAGATCATCTGACTTTGAAAAATACCATTACAAGCCAAAGCTACAAAAAAACCGATTCGGATTTTTGTACAATCGAAAGATTGCGGCATTTGCAATGAAGTGGGAATAGCTGGCTTAATAAAAAATAATGAAATAAAAAATATATTAGAAGAAAAATGTGTTTTTTATCCTACTACTTCCATTCCATCCTACATTCAACCCGATACCAATGTGTTTTATTTTCCTAAATCATTTTTTGGAATGATTATTTTAAATAATGCCGGCAACATCATAACCGTAAATCATGGCACCCGCAATACCGATGGTTATTATACTTTACTCGCTTATAAAGTTTTAAACAACACACTGAACAATGGCAAAAATTTTAAGTGATGAAGCGAAAAAGAATGGAGCTTTCTTTGTAAAACAAACCATTCAAACAGCACCGGGTGGCCAGCGTATTGCCAACGAATTAAACAATGGAGCGTGGCAGGTTTACCGGTTTAGCAACGATCCTTATTTTTTTTGAAAAAAGCGCTGAAGTGGAGTCAGCAATCCATTGCCGCAGCATTATCGCCTGAAAATGCAGATACCCATGCTCATATTTTATACAAATTAGGCAAAACTAAAAAGCTATTACCTGGGAAAATACTGCTATTACTGAGGCACGTAAAAGAAATATTTCTGCCAAACAATTTGAAGCTGTTGTACAAAAAATGCAAAACAGCGAGGTTTTAAACGATTGAGCCCGGTTGATCGTTCATTGCACAATACAATATTACTGTAACTTTAGCCAAATGAATTATCTGGCACATGCATATTTATCATTTGGCCATCCGGATATATTGGCGGGCAATATGATGAGTGATTTTATTAAAGGAAATAAAAAAAATAATTTCCCTATACTGATACAACAGGGTATTAGGTTACATCGTTTAATTGATCAGTATACGGATGAACACCCCGCTACGCTGGCTGCCAAACAATTGTTTAAACCGCAGGTAGGCTTGTATGCCGGCTCATTTATGGATGTGGTGTATGATTATTTTTTGGCCAATGATGAACAGGTATTTGCAGCAGAACAGCAATTAGCGCATTTTAGTGAAACTGTTTATACCGTCTTGCAACAGTATGAATCGGTGTTTCCTGAAAAATTTACACCGGCCTTTCAACACATGCGAACGCATAACTGGCTATTGCATTACAGAAATAAACAGGGTATTGAAAGAACCTTTGAAGGATTGGTGCATCGGGCACAATATTTACAACCACCCATTGCTTTATTACCTGTATTGGAAAACAATAAGGCATTTTTCCAGGAAGCCTATCAACAGTTTTTTCCCGATGTAATTCAATTCGCATCTAAACAATTGGCCATACTTTTAAATGAGTTATAAAGTAATACTGTATTATTGCCCTCCATCATTCAATTTACCTTACGGCATAATCTTTGTTCATTCAACAAAACCCTGCATCTTCGTGCTATAAAAAATTATTCATCCACACATAAAAACAAAACAGTATGAATCGGTTCATTGTTTTTTTTGCCTGCATGCTATTATCGTTACCAATTTGGGCACAACAAAAGCCCACAGATTTAGACAAAAGCCCTATGGACATGAGCTATTGGCCGGATAGTTATCCTTTATTAAAAATGAATGGCAAAGTAAAAGACCTGCCCGTTGCAAGAATTATTTTCAGTCGCCCACAAAAAAACAACCGTACCATTTTTAACGGCATCGTAAAATATGGTGAAATGTGGCGTTTAGGCGCTAATGAAGCCACTGAAATTGAATTTTTTAAGAATGTAAAAATTGGCGGAAAAGTAGTGTCCAAAGGTCGTTACACTTTATACTGCATACCAGAAGCCGATAAATGGACATTAATTGTAAATAAAGACAATTACAGTTGGGGCAACTATACTTACGATATCAAGAAAGACGTAGTTCGTACCACCATTCCAGTAGAAAAATTAAGCAGCCCTATTGAAAATTTTACCATTTACTTTGAAGATGCAAAGAATGGTGCCAATTTAATTATGGAATGGGATGATGTAAAAGCAGCATTGCCCATTACCTTAGCTCCATAAAAAAAATTTGTTTATTGAACACTTACCTCAACCCAAACAGGTTGGGGTATTTTTTTATTATCCCGATTTTAAATACGCATTCGCCAACATTTTGCATCTTTGTTAAATTGCGGCCTAATAAAAGGCATGAAGCCTGTATTTTATTATTCAAAAATGCATATTGTATGGAATTAGCTACCACTTTTATTCATGCCGGGGCAGAACCCGATCCTTCTACCGGCGCTATTATGACACCTATTTACCAAACCTCTACCTTTGTGCAGGAAGCACCCGGTGTACACAAAGGTTTTGAATATGCCCGAAGCCAAAACCCCACTCGCTTTGCTTTAGAAAGTGCATTTGCTGCCATTGAGCAGGGCAAATATGGGCTTGCCTTTGGTAGTGGTGTTGCTGCAACCGATGCTGTTTTAAAATTATTACAACCTGGCGACGAAGTAATTGCAGCCAATGATATGTATGGAGGTACTTACCGGTTATTCACTAAAATATACCAGAAATTCGGCATTCGTTTTTTGTTTACCGATACTACTGTTCCTGAAAACGTACAGCAAGCCATTACCGATAAAACTAAATTAATATGGATAGAAACACCCACTAATCCATTAATGAACATTACCGATATTGCTGCCATTGCTTCTATTGCCAAAAAAGCAAATATTTTATTGTGTGTTGACAATACGTTTGCATCACCTTATTTACAAAACCCGCTTACTTTAGGGGCTGATATTGTAATGCACTCAGCCACCAAATATTTAAGCGGCCATAGCGATGTTATTCAGGGTTGTTTGGTCATGAATGATGAAACCCTGAGGGAACAGCTTTATTTCATCCAAAAATCATGCGGTGCCGTTCCCGGACCCATGGATTGTTTTTTGGTATTACGCGGCATAAAGACTTTACATGTACGTATGCAAAGGCATTGTGAAAACGGACAAGCCATTGCCCATTTTTTACGCAACCACCCCAAAGTAGCCCTGGTATATTGGTGTGGATTTGAAGACCATGCCGGTTATGCTATTGCCCAAAAACAAATGCGTGGTTTTGGTGGTATGATGAGTTTTACTTTGAAAGATGATCGTATTGAAAATGCCAAACGGGTTCTTTCTTCTACCCATCTATTTTCATTGGCCGAAAGTTTAGGAGGAGTAGAAAGTTTAATCAACCATCCCGCATCTATGACGCATGCTTCCATACCACGTGAAGAGCGCTTAAAAAACGGTTTAACCGATTCATTAATCCGTTTAAGCGTGGGTATTGAAGATGTAAAAGATTTAATAGAAGATTTAAATAAGGCTATTGGCTAATTTTTTTGGTTCATACAATAAATACAATATGCAAATTCTTATAGAAGTACTTGGATGGCTCGGTGCTTTACTGTTATTGGGCTCTTATTATATGAATATGAATGGCAAACTGGCTGCCGCATCTCCATTGTACATCTGGAGCAATATTGTGGGTGGCATTTGTTTTATCATCAATTCATCTTACCACCATGCCTTTCCATCTGTAATGGTGAATATTATTTGGATTGGCATTGCCATTGTGGCACTTATTAAAGCACAGCAACAAAAAAGGGGCACCGTTGGTAAATGATGCCCCCTTCTTCAAATAAAAAAATTATTTCAACATAAAATCTTTTTCCAGCACATCTCTGGAATTACCGCCAACAAATACTTTAAAGGCGCCTGCTTCTATATGCACATTTCCTTCACCATCATAAAAAGCCAAATCTTTATCAGTTAAGGTAAAATGCAGCAATTTTTTCTCGCCGGGTCGTAAATACACCCGTTGAAAAGCTTTTAATGCTTTAACCGGCTGTACAATAGAAGCGCTCATTTCACGAATGTATAATTGTGCAACCTCATATCCGGCTTTGTTGCCGGTATTGGCTACCTGCACTGATACCTGCAACGGACTATCTTTTTGGATAGTGTTGTTATTCAATTCCAAATTACTGTAAGCAAAATTAGTATAGCTTAAACCAAAGCCAAAAGGATACAATGGTGTATTGGGAATATCGCGGTAGCGGCTCTTCCAACTCTGATCACCTGAATCGGGTAAAGGCCTACCGGTATTAAAATGATCGTAATACACCGGAATTTGCCCCACGGCATAAGGAAAGCTCATCACGGTTTTACCGGATGGATTATAATCGCCACTCAACACATCGGCAACGGCATGTCCGGTTTCTGTTCCCAGAATCCAGCAATATACAATGGCAGTTACATAAGGCTGAATGGCAGTTAATACCAATGGGCGTCCTGCTGAAACCAATGCTATTACCGGTTTACCCGTTGCATGCAATGCTTTTAACAATGCTACCTGCCCGTCTGAAATAGCAGGGTTAGCAAGTGAGCGGTCTTCACCGGCTAATTTTCCTGACAATCCTATATTTACTACAATTACGGCCGCATTTTTAGATGTTGCAACCGCTTCGTTGATTAATTGTTCATTGCTGCTGCCATCCGGCAAATAACCATCGCTGTAAGCTATATTGCTATGCTGATACCTTTCAGTAATGCCTTCATAAATACTTACTGCATCAGCAGCTTTTCCATTGGCAATCCAAAAATCAAACAAATCGGCTTTGCTTTTAGCATAGTAGCCAATTAATGCAATGGAAGAATGAGCAGTAGCGTCAATGGGTAATACGTTGTTTTCATTTTTCAACAATACAATTGAGGCATCGGCTGCTTTTCTGGCTTCATTGCGATGGGCTTCTGTAAATTCTGTTGCCTGTTCTCTGGCCGCATCAGAAAATTTATAGGGGTCATCAAACAAACCCAATTTAAACTTATAGTATAAAACTCTGCGCACATCATCATCTACTTGTTGCATGGTGATTTTTCCTTCTTTTAATAATTCAGGTAAATAATCTACCACCACTTTCGATTCCATATCCATCATACTACCAGCGCTCAATGCTTTGTAAGCAGCATCTTTTCTATTGGCCGCATAGCCATGGGTAATCATTTCATCAAACGAGTTCCAATCGCTCACCACAAATCCTTTAAAACCCCATTTCTTTTCTAAAATATCGTGTACCAAATATTTATTACCACTGGCAGGTACCCCATCAAAAATATTAAATGCATTCATTAGGGTAGCAGCACCGGCATTTACACCTGCATGGTAAGGCGGCAGGTATTTATTCCATAATGCCACTCTTGAAACATCAACTGTATTGTATTCTCTTCCACCCTGCACTGCACCATAAGCAGCAAAATGTTTCACACAGGCCATAATATGTTCTGCATCGTTCAAATTGCCCTGCAACCCCTTTACCCTGGCGGCTGCAACCACACTTCCATAGTAAGGGTCTTCGCCTGCTCCCTCCATCACACGCCCCCATCTGGGATCGTTACTAATATCACACATCGGTGCAAAGGTCCAATGCAAACCGGCTGCAGCAGATTCTTTGGCGGCAACAGCTGCATCTTTTTCAATTTGTGCCACATCCCAACTGCAAGCTTCTGCTAAAGGAATGGGGAAAATAGTTTTATAACCATGTATAACATCAAACGCAAATAAAAGGGGTATACCCAACCTACTTTGCTCTACAGCAATTTTTTGCAAATCCCTTGTTTCATTAGCTCCGGTAACATTTAAGAACGAACCTACTTTACCTTGCTTTGCCATTTCAATTTTAGCCTGTTGGCCGGGATCGTTGGCTGCCGGACCGGTAAAGATGCCGCCATTCAACTGATTCAACTGGCCGGCTTTCTCTAAGGGTGTCATCCGTTTCAACAAATCATTGATCCGGTCTTCAATGGGTGCTTTTGCATTTTTATATAAAGGCTGTTGTGCCTGTACTATTAACGCCACAAATAGCGCTATCGTTAGTATGGTTGTTTTTTTCATATGTGTATATTTATGGAATGATAGATACATTTTTATACAAACAGCCGCATCAGTACAAATAGCATTTTTTAAATAAATGAAAAATAGATTTAAATTTTTCTACAACACTTTATAAAAAGCTTTTGGCAGCTATGCCGATTGAATTAGGTTTGTGGCCTTAAAGTTACAATGCTTTCTGTGTTTACAAACTGCAATGGGTTAATTGGATAAAATAATACCTGAATTATGTCGAAAAAGTCAACATATTATTTGAAAGATTTTCTGGATAGCAAAGTGGCGATATACAACCGTCCCGATTTTATTCCAGGCGATCCCATTTCGATTCCACACAGATATACCCAAAAGCAGGATATAGAAATTGCAGGTTTGTTTGCCGCATTATTTTCATGGGGTAACCGAACCACCATTATTCAAAAATCAATAACATTGATGCAATTGATGGATGATGCCCCTTATGATTTTATCTTCAACCATCAACCCGCTGATTTAAAAAAATTAATGCAATTTCAATACCGCACATTTAATACTACCGATTTATTGTACACTATTTCATTTTTACAACAGCATTACCAACAATACCAAAGTTTAGAACCTGCTTTTAGCCAATGGGGACCAACTGTTGCAGACATGTTGAATGGATTTCATCATTATTTTTTTTCGATGGAAGATGCTCCTACCCGAACCCGAAAACACATTGCAGCACCCGAAAACAAATCGGCCTGTAAACGGCTAAATATGTATTTACGCTGGATGGTAAGGAAAGATAATATGAGCGTTGATTTTGGCATTTGGAAAGAATTGCAGTCTGCACAAC
Organism: Hydrotalea sp. GW822-HT8A01; assembly: GCF_058798575.1. Taxonomy (NCBI): domain Bacteria; kingdom Pseudomonadati; phylum Bacteroidota; class Chitinophagia; order Chitinophagales; family Chitinophagaceae; genus Hydrotalea; species Hydrotalea sp. GW822-HT8A01. The sequence goes on along the minus strand of NZ_CM179506.1, from coordinate 1,977,435 downwards.
TCATTTGCCCATTAGACTTGCATGTAGCCAGGGTTGCAAAAAGACTGAACATGATACACCGCAAACAAACCGACTGGTTAACCGCGATTGAGCTAACGGATTATTTACGCAATTTAGATGCCACCGATCCGGTAAAATATGATTTTGCACTCTTTGGTCTGGGTATCATTGAAAAATATTGATGTAAATTGCAGCATTTTATGCAGGAAAGTCCACAAAATATTGTTACCCGATTTTTGCAAAATAACAGCATTGCAGTTGAGCAGCATACCCCCGCCTTTCAGCAACTGCGAGATGCCATTCAATTTTTAATTGAATCTGATTTTTATGCCTTAGTGCAATTATTATATAGAATAGATGTAGATGAAAAATTATTAAGGCAAACCCTGCATGAACATCAGGAAAATGATGCTGCTGAACTGATTACCCAATTATTGATCGAACGGCAGGCTCAAAAAATTGCCTGGAGAAAAAAAATGAACCAAAACAAAAATATTAGTGAAGATGAGAAATGGTAGTTTGCAACAATGCATTGAATAAACCGGTGGCTATACAAAAACAATACACATGAAATTAATATCGTACTTACGGGATGGACAGGACCAATTGGCATTTATAGTGCATAATTTTTTATATGATTGCGATGCAGTACATCCGGAATTACCGGGCAGTATGAATATGTTTCTGAATTACTGGGATGATATGTACCCCATTGCTCAAAAAGTAAATCAGGCTTTAACCATGGGAACCATGGGTGCCAACAATGGGGTACCGTTAGAAGGCATTCATTTATTAGCACCGATACCCTTCCCCACCAGTTGCAGAGATGGGTATGCTTTTCGTCAGCACGTGGCGGCTGCACGACGCAATAGAAATGTACCCATGATACCAGAGTTTGATCAGTATCCAATTTTTTATTTTACCAATCACCACAGCATACAAGGCCCCGGCCCCATTTATTGCATGCCCGACCATTTTGAGCAATTGGATTTTGAATTAGAAGCGGCGATTGTAATTTGCAGAAATGGAAGAAATATTGCAGCAGAAGTGGCCGATGAATATATTGGCGGTTTAATGGTGATGAATGATATGAGTGCCCGCAAACTGCAAATGGAAGAAATGCTGTTGAATCTGGGCCCTGCCAAAGGAAAAGATTTTTCTACTGTAATTGGCCCTTGTTTGGTAACCTTAGATGAATTAACCGCTTTTGAAATTCCACCCAAGCCGGGCCATACCGGTAAAAGCTGGAATTTAGGTATGAAATGCTGGGTAAATGGGGTTGAAGTGAGCAATGGCAATTTGGGTGATATGGACTGGACCTTTGCTGAAATTATAGAACGTGCTAGCTATGGCGCCAACCTGTATGCCGGCGATGTTATAGGCTCAGGCACCGTTGGTACCGGCTGCTTTTTAGAACTCAATGGAACCGGTAAACTGAACAATCCCAATTATGAACCACAATGGTTAAAAGAAGGCGATGTGGTTGAAATGGAAATTGAATACATAGGTAAAATCAGCAATACTATTGTAAAGGAAGAGAGCCATTTTAGTTTGTTGGCACAAAAGAAACATACAACTGCATAATTGCAATTATTAAATGAATAACCCTTACAACTACTGAAACATGTTAATACCCATTCAGGAATTATCAGGGTTAGAAAGGCAGGGTTGGTTGCAACATGCCATTGCGCCGCGGCCCATTGCCTTTGCCAGTACCATAGATACTGCGGGCAATGTAAACCTTAGCCCCTTTAGTTTTTTCAATTTATTTTCTACGAATCCTGCCATTGTTATTTTTTCTCCCACCCGAAGTGTGCGGGAAAATAAAGTAAAACATACCTTATTAAACATACAGGAAGTACCGGAAGTAAGCATCAATATTTGTACTGAAGCCATGGTACAACAGGTTAGTTTAAGTAGTTGCAATTATCCAAAAGGGGTAGATGAATTCATGAAAGCCGGCTTCAACAAAGAAAAAGCCACTTACATACAACCGCCATTAGTAAAAGAATCGCCCATTCAAATAGAATGCAAAGTATTGGAAATAAAAAGTTTGGGCAAAGGGCCCGGTGCCGGGCAATTGGTAATAGCCGAAGTAATTTGCATGCATGTTTCTGAAAATGTTTTGAATGATGCAGGGACTATGATTGACCAACGTAAAGTGCATCACGTTGCCAGATTGGGTGGCGATTGGTATGCCGTTATCAATGAACAAAATTTATTTACGGTTGCCAAACCCAATGCACATTTAGGAATTGGAATAGATGCCCTGCCTTTAGCAATAAAAAATAGCCGTATTTTAACGGGCAACCATTTGGCACAATTGGCCAATGTAAGCAGTATTCCGGCTATTGATGCGGCTTTTGAAGATATGCAACTGAAACAGATTATACAATATTACGCCAACAGCCCTGCAGAAATGGAAGAAGAATTACACCGCTATGCCATTCAATACATTCAAAAAAACGAAATAGAAAAAGCCTGGCAAATTCTGCTAACCGGAACAGATGTTCGATATTCAGATAAAACCGAAAATACTATTTAAACACTTTACAACAATTTAACCAATAGCCCAAACATCTTCTTCATTCAATATGTTCGATAAAGTGTTTTGATGCAACAGTTTGGCTGCTTTGGCGGTTTCCATTACCTGCTGAACAATGGCATAAGTATCATGCGAAAGCGTAAGTTGTTGTTGTGGTAATCCATTCAGCCATGCCTGAACATTTTCAGCAAAATGATCATCTATTTTTTCAATAACAGGCACATTAAAATGTTGCAGTGCTGCAGCATTACACAACTGCTCATATTGCCCTCTAATGGGCAAACACAGCAGGCGTTTACCTAAGTATAAAGTTTCGGCAGGTGTTTCAAAACCGGCACCGGTAATTACACCATGTGATTGCAACATGCTTTTGGTAAATGAAGCATTATCAATCGGAATAAAAGTAATATTCCCTTTCTGTTCTCTTTGTTTTACCAATTTTGAAAACACTTCAAACCGTATATCGGGTAGCTGACTTAAAGCATTAGCTACTACTGCATCACTATAATGAGAAAGGTATACCGTAACATGGCCTTTATCTTCCGAAATACCATTTAAAATATCGTTTTTAATAACCGGCGGATAAATAAAATGATCATATGATTGAAAATGCAACCCTACATAAGCATTGGCAGGTGCATACTTTTTTAAAACCAATTCTCCGGCAAAATTTCGTTTTTGCGGCCGTGGAGTATTGGGTGAAATGAAAGCGGCCTGATGACCAAAATTAACACTGGGTATATTTTTGAGATAGCAGCTCAATGCAGTAATACTTTCAAAATCGTTCAGTATCACATCATAATCATCTAACGGTAGTGCATTTGCTTCTTTGTATGCACGAATCGGCGAGCAATATTGTAACATTTTTACATAATCTAATCCACCTTTATTTCCATAAAACAAACTCATACCCTTACTGGTAAATTTTACGGGAAGATTAGCGTTTAAATGACTATTACTACCGCTTAAAAAAACATCTACCTGTCCATATTGCTGTAAATAGGGCAACAACTCTACGGCCCTGCTGATATGGCCGTTACCGGTAGCTTGTATGGCGTAAAATATTTTCATGATGAATGAAATAGGTTTAAAAAGGTTTTGATAAAGCTATTTGTCCGGGTACAGTGTGAAAAGATTGCGATACGGAATGAACAAATAAGGCAATTTCATCGGTTACCACATCCGGACTGGCCACTTTCTTATGCATATCAACCACTTTCGCACTTTCAAATGCTTTATCATCGTAGGTATACATGTGCCAGGCATTGTTATAAAATTCTAATGCCGTCAAATGTTCAACCCAATCGCCGCTATTTAAATAGGTAACCTTTCCATTTTCATTTTCCACCACCCGCATTTGTGGTTCGTGAATATGCCCGCAAATAACATATTCATATTTTTTTTCAATAGCTATTTCGGCAGCTGTTTGTTCAAAATTGTTGATTTTAATGACTGCTTTATTTACACGGTTCATTACAGTTTTAGAAAAGCTCATTTTTTCGCGGCCCATCATCTGTAAAAAATGATTAAGCAACCTATTAAAACGAATCAGCAGATTATAGCCGTGGCTACCCCATTTTGCCAGTAATTTGGCACTGCCTTTGGTGGTATTATCAAACACATCGCCATGAAAAATCCAGCAAAGGTGCCCATTAATTTCCATCACCATTTTATCTACCAACTGAATATTGCCTACATCAAAGTGAGTATAGCGGCGCAAGGCCTCATCATGATTGCCGGTAATATAAATAACCCTGGTGCCTTTGGTAGCTAAGCTTAGAATTTCTTTAATCACCTGCATGTGGGTAAGCGGAAAAAAACGTTTCCGAAATTGCCAAACGTCAATAATATCGCCATTTAAAATTAGAATTTGGGGTGAAATGCTTGTCAGGTAATTAACCAGTTCCTGAGCATGGCAGCCGGTAGTACCCAGGTGCAAATCACTCATCACAACAACATCTACAGGTCTTCTGTTCATATCAATTGGTTTACCAAAATTCAAACAGTAGTATTACCTGAATATGAATGGAATATGAATTTATTGTTACTTTAATTTAATTTAAGTTTACTTAACCCGCTTTTTTGGTGTTGGAAAATTTGCTTTTTAACGCCGCTTTTGTTGTTACAAAATGAAGTAAAGCATTGATTTGGTATATCTTTACCACTTAAATGCATGAATATGAAAATGTGGCGTAGCAAAATATTTTTAGGGCTTGTATTTATCATAGTGTGCACAGCAACAGCTGTAGCGCAATGTTCTATTTGTACCAAAACTGCCGAACAATTAGGAGAAGGACCTGCTAAAGGTTTGAATGCGGGAATTTTATACTTAGCAGCAACACCATTTTTAATTATCGGCTATATTGGTTACCGCTGGTTTCAATCTGAAAAAGAAAAAAACAAGTTGGATGCGCAACAAAGTGAGCAGAGCCAACTATAACGTTACTTTTGAAATTGCTGATGCGTACTATCGCAATAAGGCGGATTTTTTGTATGCTTACAATTGCACAACCATACTTCCGCATCTTCTTCGGCCGTAAATCTTAACGGTTTAAAGGGCATACCCTCAATAGTTTTATGGTGCCCATCGCAAAAAGGATTTTTTTGACTTAATCCGCAGGTACACCAGGCATAGGTTTTCCCTTTTTCAACCATTACTGCAGTTGGTTCTGCTTTAAAAACATGTGGTTCTTGCATGAAAATAATTTAAAATTTAAAATATATTCATACAAAGATATATTCCAAGATGCTAAGTTTGGCATTTCACACAAATGACAATTTTGACTTTAAGGCAATTTTATTTCATATATCTCAGATACTAGACCACCTGAAATATCTGACCATACATGATCTTTTCCTCCAATAAAAGTGGTTTGCCCATTCAATGGATACATGGCATAAAGCATTCTACCTGAACCACTATAGGTAGTATAAGCTCCAATTCCGGCTAATAAGTAACCTGGATCAGTAGATTGAGTTAAGGTTTGCAAATGTTGTACATTAAATGTAGAAGTTATTTTTTGTTGAATATCTAATGGACCAATATATATTAAATTATTATTAACCGACAAAGTAAAAGTTTGTAAAACAGCGGGAGTAGCTGTGATATGATCTTTTCCGGTTGACTCGGTAAAATGAATGGGTGCCCCACCATCAGAAATACCGTTTTCTACTAACATATTACCACCGGAAGGATTTTGCCAGGTCAATAATGCGCCACCGGATAAAACCGAATAACCAGATGGCGCATAACTTATACCATGAGGATGTTGTGCTACTGGAGTGGATGTAGTATTAATTGAAAAATAGGGTAATAATACATTTCTATCGATAGGATAATATGCATGAGATTTCAAACTATAAAGATAAAATTTAATGCCAATAGCATACACCCACAAACGATGATTATAAAATTGAATGTGATCTTTTGATGCTGCATTATAAAAATAAAAAGAATTATCATTAACCGGATATGCAGCTGTCAATAATGCATTAACATTTGAACTATTATTACTTAAATCTGAAACTCTGGCACCGCCACCAACTAGAATATAATCTGAATCTACATTCGTGGTAGCACTATTAATATGCCCATCAACATAATCACCCCAAATATTTACCTCCATTTTAACAGAAGGATAAAATACTCCTCCATTATCGGTAATACCTGATGAAGAATTAACTGTATTTGAACTAATAAGAACCCTTGTGGGTGAATAAGGCAAAAATGACATTGTGCCTATTTTCATTGCCAGAATTGAATCTTTAGTAGAAAAGTTGTTAGCAACTTGTTGTAATCCCATATCTTTATTGCAACTTCCTAAAAAAAAGAGAATTGCAAAAAATGGAAAAATAAATAAATTTTTCATAGTAATTTGGATTTTTTTCAGTAAAATTAAAAATTATATTTAAAAATCAAAAAAAATGTTTCAATATCTTAAACAGTCGTTTGCCAGAAAAAAAGCCAGAAGAGTATTTCAGGAATATGGTACGAAAATAGACCATTTTGAAACCAAAGATTTTGGCGATATTGCTTTTGCAAATTGGCTAAACCCATTAATGCGCAGAAAGGTAGTTACTAATGAAGAAATCCATTTTTTTAAACGTTATATACCAGAAAGCTGTTTGGCAATAGATATTGGTGCAAATATTGGAGATTTAACTGTTGCAATGGGTATCGCTGCAGGTAAATCAGGAAAAGTTTTAGCTTTTGAAGCTAATCCAATAGTTTTTAAAATTTTAAAAGAAAATAGTAATATCAATTTAGAAAATTCAAACATTATACCATATAATCTGGCCATAACTGAAAACGAAGAACTTTTTTATTATGCTTCTTCAGAAGCATCAATGAGTAATGGTGGGCTTATAAAAGAATTATCAGATAATCATCACGGAAAATTCAAATTAAATCATCCAATCAAAGGGGTTCAACTGAAACAATTTTTGGAAGCAAACTATGCGCAAGAAGTTTCGAAATTAAAATTCATAAAAATTGATATTGAAGGATTTGACTTTTATGTATTGCAAACAATTTCTGATTTGATAGAAAAATATCGGCCAACTATCATAATGGAAATATTTTATGATTTAGAAACAGAAGTTAGAAATAACATATTTCAATTTTTAAAGCAATTTAATTACGTTCTTTACAATTTACAAAGTTTTGAAAATGACTTTACAATAAAACCAATTCCAATTCAATCTGAAAAAGATATGCCACAAAAGGGTGTTTCAGAAAACATATTGGCCATAATGGAATAAACATTATTTAACCGGAAATTTTAGCAAATACAGTTCTTCTAATTTTTTTGCAATAGCATTGGGTTCAATGTTCTGCATGCATTCGCAAGAAATTTGTTTCTTACATAAATTACATTCAGTTTGATTACAAAAAGTATAAGCATTCTGGCCAATAGGCTGCCATCTGCCGGGATGTATGGGTTTGATAGAAGGGAAAATTCCTAAAGCATGAATACGCAGAGCAGCAGCTACATGTATAGGCCCGGTTCCGCTTGCTACTAATCCATCACAGTTGGCAATAAACGATACAAACACTTTCAAACTTAATTTACCACACAAATTGATGACCAAATCACCAATTTGGCTAAATAATATTTCAAGCTTTGGTTCCTCCTGTTTGGTTCCTGTAATAAAAACATTAAACTTGTCTTTATCCAATAATTTTGCTAATGCTATATAATGCTCCAATGGCCATTCCTTTCCGTTTCCCTTTGATTTTGGATGAAAAATTACATTAAACTTATCTTTACTAATTTGCGCATGTAAACTTTCAGGCAAAGCTGGTGAAGCACAGAATCCATAAGAGGAATATATTTCCGGGAATGAAAATTGTTGATGAATGGATAAACAACTTAAGAGTTTGAGATTTAATTGCGCTTCATGTAAATCAGAGTTTTTCCTACTTAACCTGATTAATTTATTGCAATATAGCCAATGATAAATTCTATTCGTAGTCCCAATTCGCTGTGGAATTGCAAGAAAGAATGCTCTTTTGGCTATTACGGGATCGGGTAACACATGAATGATTGCTTCAATTCGTTTTCCACAGATACTTACACTTTTATTTAAAAAATCATTAAAATCGATAAACTCGTCTACAAACACACAACTTTCAATAATATCTTTTGTATAAGCCCTACCTAAAAATCCAATAAGTATATCAGGAAAGTATTTTTTTATAATACCGGCCATTGGAAGAGTTAAAACTACGTCTCCAATATTATCCGTTCTGCTTATCAAAATAGTTTTAGGTATTTTCAAAATTTTTAATTTAAAATGTCTATAAAATCTCCTCCACCCATTGATACAAATTAAAACCGGGATGATGCACAAAGTTAGACAAATGTGCTTTTAATTGTTGGCGTTGTATTCCTTTCATACATTTTTGCTGCAACAAGCGGTAGGCTTTATCGGCCATTAGCCATAATTTTCTTTCCGGTGTTTGTAATATAGAACTATGTGCGTTAATAGATGTAATCAATTCAGCAATGCCTGTACCGTTGGTGGCAATGGTACTGATAACAGGTGTTTTCCAACTATTATCGGTTTGTACAGGAGTTAGCATGTGTTGTAAATTTTTTACAAACAAAGCTGCTCCGGGCCTGTCGGCTTTATTCACCACAAAAATATCGGCAATCTCCATCAGTCCCGCTTTCATGGTTTGTATTTCATCACCGGCCTCGGGTACCAATACCACCACCGTTGTATTAGCCAAACCGGCAATTTCAATTTCACTTTGGCCTACACCTACTGTTTCCACAATAATATCATCAAAACGTGCCTCTTTTAAAACATCAGTCATCTCTAAAATTTTAGGATGCAATCCGCCTAAATTACCACGGCTGGCCAATGAACGAATATACACCTGTGGGTGTGCATACCATTGGTTCATGCGTATTCTATCGCCCAGCAATGCCCCCAAATGAAAGGGGGAAGATGGATCAACACACAATACAGCCACTTTTCTTTCCAATGCAACCAATGCCCCAATTAACGCATCCGTTAATGTACTTTTACCGGCACCGGGTGGCCCTGTAATACCAATTACTCTGGCATTGTGCTGCAATTGCAGCGATTGCATAAAACTTAAATAGCCGGGTGTTTCATTTTCAATCAAACTTAATGCCCGTGCCAGTGCTTTTATATCACCGCTTTGAATATCTTTCCGTAAATTTTCCCACATAGAACCCTGTTGATGTGCGTAAAATTACTGTATACCTGTATTGATATGTTTAAAAAAACAACAAATCGTAATTTTTTATGGCAACAGTGCACCATACATTGTCTGCTTACAGGGCTATTTGTACTCATGCTATTGGGTTTGTTATTCAGCAGGGCATTGCTCTCCATAAGCATGGCAGTGTGGCTCATTACTATCATAGCTTTTAGATTACAACATCCATTTCCCAAAGAAAAACACCCATTATTGTATTGGTCGCTAATACCTTTGGTCTTGTTTGTAGTAGGAGCCTGGCAACTTCCTTTTCAAAAAGATACTTACGATTTTTTGTTAAACCTATGTACCTATCCCATTGCTTTTTTTGCTGTACACTTGTTATATGCTTCTATTGATGGAAATAAAATAATTCGTATTTGGATTGTTGTTGCATTTTTGAGTAGTATTTACCCATTGAGTTGGTATGCCACACATTTTCAGGAGGCAGTTATCAAATACGGCAGCGGACAATCCATGCCGGTTTGGATGGATCAAGACCATATTCGGTATAGTATTTTTTTATGCAGTACTTTTGCTTTGCTTTTATTTCATTATCCTTTTTCAAATAAATTCCGCTTACCTGTTGTAGTGGCTACATTTTTATTGATTGTTTTTTTATCGGTAAGAACCGCTTGGATAATACTGGCCATTATGCTACTGTTTATTCCATTTTTAAAAATAATACCTTACCGTAAATGGTTAACCGTTGGTATCATAGCAATAGCCTGTTGCAGTTATTTTATTTTTCCTACAGTACAAAAAAAAATAGCTTATACCCTATATGACTGGCAACAATTTAAGCCTTCTGTTTTTAACAGCAACTATTCAGATGGTGCCCGGCGTAATTTAAATTATATAGCTGTTGAGGCCATACAACATAAATCCTATAACGTTGGATGGGCCGGTGTTGCACCCACCATGCAACAATATGGCGAAAAATATTTTCCACGGCAAACCCTCAAATTTGGATGGCCTTTCAACCAGTGGTTGTTTTGGTTATTGGGTAGTGGATGGTTGGGTGTATTACTTTGGACAATTTGGTTACTTTACCCCATTGTATGGGGATTACAACAACAACAATTAGGAGTAGTGGCTTGGAGTTTAGCCATTACAGCATCCTGTTTGGTAGAAAGCAATTTGAATTTTCAGTTTGGTGTTTTTTTACATGCGTGGCCACTGGCCCTAATGGCCTTCAACCATCAGGATAATAAACGGTAATTCCTGAAATCGAACGGACGAATACCGGTTAATTTTTCAAAATGATACAGTAATTTATCTTTGAATGAAAACCGTTTTTTAGTAATATCTAAATTGATTTGCCAGTTTTTAGCAGCAATACGTTGTTGCATTACAGCCGGATGTGTGCCCGTAAATTTTTCAATAGAATCATACTCCTCAAAATTATACACCTGTTGTGGCGAGTTGGCAATAGCCTGAATAGAGGCATGATTCCAATAAGCAGCCATATTTTTATTTTTACGCATCATTTGTTCGGGGCTTTTTACCCAACCATAATGATATACATAAGCATTGGCAGGCTTTACCCATAATTTCTCGGTACCAATTCTAAAACCCTGCGCATCTTTGTAGGCAGTAATTCTTTTATCGTTGCGTATAATGCGTACTTCATGATCGTACCAGGTGCGGCTATCGCCCACATAATCATAAGTTCCATAAAAATGCAGGTATTGAAACAATAAACCTTCTACTTTAATATTGTATTGATGTTCCTTGCAGGCTGCCAAAATAGCGGCATGGTATTTTTCATGTACACATTCATCGGCCTGAATATAAAATGCCCAGGTGCTTTCCGGATCTATTAATTGAAATGCTTTATTGGTTTCAACTGCCAACACAGTTCCGCCGGCACGTAGCGTTTTATCCCAAACAGAATGATGAATTTTGATTTTAGGATCGGGTATTGATTCAATTAAACGCAACGTATCATCCTCACAATCGCCCACTAATACTATCATTTCATTTACCACCGGCAAAATAGAGGTAATGGCTTCCACAATGGGATAATCGTTGATAATGGCATTTTTAATAATGGTAAACCCCGATATTTTCATAAATACATGCAAATTGAAATGAATAAAATAAAACAACTTTTAATGAACACCGGTATTCACAATTTCAAAATTGATTACAAAGAACCGAAAAAAATCATTAACCATTACTTTTGACAAATGAGTGCGTCTATCAATTATTTTCTCAATTTTACAAAATGACCAATTTTATTCCCATTTTCCCTTTAAACATAGTTGTTTATCCGGATGAAATACTGCATTTAAAAATTTTTGAACCGCGTTACAAACAACTGATAACAGAATGTTATGCAGACAATAAACCATTTGGTATACCTGTTGTAGCTGATAACAAAATTACCGACTCTGGTACCTTGGTTGAAATAAAAGAAATTGTAGCGGTATATGAAGATGGTAAAATGGACATTGTTACCAAAGGCGTTGCTGTATTCAAAATTCTGGAATTTATTCAACAAGTACCCGACAAATTGTATAGTGGCGCCATAGTTACCTATCCAACCAACCAAATTACGCCAATGTACACCTATTTAAAACCCGTACTCAGCAATATTCGTGAACTATTTAAACAATTACAGGTAACCAAAGATTTTAAAAAGAAAGAAGAAGAACTACTGAGTTATGATGTTGCCCATCATGTTGGGCTTACACATGAGCAGGAAATAACCTTACTCTGCCTGTTTAAAGAATTGGAACGCATTGAATTTTTACGCAGGCATTTATTGCAAATTTTACCTTTGGTACAGAGCATGGAATTATTAAAAGAAAAAATAAAATTAAACGGCCATTTTAAAGAACTGAAAGGATTTAATTTTTAACCACTAAACCCATTACATATGTCGGTTATACTCTGCTTAGATTTTGGCAATACCCGTTTAAAAGGCGCTATTTTTATAAATGATACTTTAACAACTGTTGTTCCATTAGCCGATGACAGTGTACCAACGATACTACATTTACTGGATACTTATCAGCCTTCACATAGCATTTTATCCTCAGTTATTCAACATAATACCGCTATTAACGATTTGCTTAGCCACTACACCAAATTTCATTTATTAAATCACGAAAGTAAATTGCCTATTTCCACCCCTATAGGCAAACCTGCTACCATTGGTGCCGACCGGCTGGCTATTTGCAGTGCAGCCGTTCATTTATTTCCACAACAACACAATTTAGCAATAGGCTTGGGTACCTGTGTTACGTACAATTATATTAACCCGTTCAATGAGTTTTTAGGTGGCGCCATTTCACCTGGTATGCACATGCGCTTTAAAGCCATGCATGAACAAACAGCCAAATTACCGTTAGTACAAGCCGACAGTAATTTCCCGTTGATTGGGTATGATACCAGAACTAATTTATTAAGTGGCGTACTGATGGGTTTGGCAAAAGAAATTGATGGTATGATTGATGCCTACAGCGAAAAATTTTCTAATTTAAAAGTGAGCATGACAGGTGGAGATATGAATTTTTTTAAAAGCTATTTAAAAAATCCGGTGTATACCGATGAAGATTTGTTATTTAAAGGTTTATTCTACATTAACCGTTTAAATAATCCTTAGATATGGGCATCAAATTGTAATTTTGCCATTCATTTATGCAGGGAGGTGCACTATGTTTTACATCAAAAAATGGTTTACTATTTTATTCATTAGCTCATTGGCCATTTCCTGCGAAAATGATATTCATGAAGTAGAAAATTTAGGAAAAAAAAAATTAGGGGTTGAAGAAGGTACGGGTATTGTAAGCCAGTTTAGCCAGGCAGGCCGCATTAAAGCTGTTTTAAAGGCCCCCTACATGCTGCGCTATCAATATGATACTGTAAAAATTGAATTTCCCCGAACACTACATGTAGATTTTTATGATAGCACCGCAAAAATTGACAGTCGTTTATTTGCCCGATTTGGTTCTTATTTAGAAAATGAAAATAAAGTGTTGTTGCGTGATAGTGTCATTGTTTTTAATGTTAAAGGCGATACCTTGTTTACCAATGAATTGTTTTGGGATCAGTTAAAAGGAACCTATTATACTGATAAACCGGTAATTATCAGTCAAACCAACCCCATTCGTCAAAAATTATACGGTACAGGTTTTTCTTCCAATCAGGATCTTACCAATATAAAAGTGTACAAAGTAGGTTATGGCAATGCCGGGCAAAGCAGTTTTTTAAATGTACCGGATAGTTCTTTATAATTAAAGATTCAATCACCATAAAAACGTAATATATGGAATACAGAAAAATGGGCCGCACCGGCTTACAATTAAGTGTTTTAAGCTTTGGCAGTTGGGTTACTTTTCACAAACAAATTAATGATGGCATTGCCGATGAGCTAATGGGTGTAGCTTACGACAATGGCATTAATTTCTTTGACAATGCAGAAGCCTATGCATTGGGCGAAAGTGAAAAAATGATGGGCAGGGTGTTAAAAAATAAAGGATGGGACAGAACATCTTACATCCTATCATCTAAAGCGTTTTTTGGATGGCGTGGTAAAAACAACAAACCCAACCAAACCGGTTTAAGCAGAAAACATTTAACCGAAGCTTGCCATGAAGCATTGCACCGACTGCAAACAGATTATCTCGATTTATATTTCTGTCACCGCCCCGATAAAACTACTCCTATTGAAGAGGTAGTATTAACCATGAATACTCTTATTAACCAGGGCAAAGTTTTATACTGGGGTACCAGTGAATGGAGTGGGGTTGAAATTATGGAAGCCCATCGAATAGCACGTGATTACCGCCTCATTGGCCCTTCCATGGAGCAACCTCAGTACAATTTATTTGAAAGAAATAAATTAGAAAACGAATATCTTGAAATCTTTAAAAATGTAGGTTTGGGTACTACTATCTGGAGCCCATTGGCTGCAGGCTTATTAACCGGTAAATACAACAATGGCATACCCGAAGGCAGCCGCTTAAGCATTGAAGGTTTTGAATGGTTAAAAGACCGATTAATGGTTACTGAAAAAATAGAAAGAGTAAAGCAACTCACCGCATTTGCTACAGAATTAGGCGTTTCAGTAGCTGCACTCAGTATTGCATGGACCATTAAAAATCCGCATGTAACCACAGCTATTTTAGGTGCCACCAAAACCGAACAATTAACAGACAATTTAAAAGCATTGGACGTATTGCCTTTGTTAACAAATGAGGTAATGGAAAAAATTGACAACATTATGCAAACCAAACCTGTTGTTCCTGAATTCTAATCATTCCTTTTATAATAGACAGAGGCTGCTTCATTATTGAAACAGCCTCTTTTCATGTAAGGGATTGCCATTCAGCAATTTATCCAAACAGTGAATGTTTAACTCATTTTAGCATCTTCTGCCATTCTGTGATACGAATTTTTACTGGCTTCCACTAATTTTAAAATTCTTTCCCTTACGTCATCACGCAAACCGCTGGTTTCATTTTCAAGCACGGCTTTTAATTCATCCAATTCGTTATTCGCCTGTCCGCGTAAATGCCGAAGTTTTCGTTTCATATCATCTGCAGTATCTGCAATTTTTTTACGGGTATCACTGCCCTTGGCGGGAGCAGTTAATAACCCAATGGCAACACCAGCCACTAACCCGGATAAAACGCCAATTAAAAATTTTTGTGCACTCATAAACTATATTTTTATTGTGAAGAAATCATTTTTAGTAGCTATACAAGTTACCAACAGATGGCCTAAAAAGAAAGTTAAACAACAAATAATTAATATATTTTAACACTACATACTTTTAAATTTTAACATTCCATACCACCAAATAATGAGCGGATAATTACTACACACAAAAAGTTTACCGAATATTTTATACAATAGTTCTGAATTGCGCTTATTTTTGAATACATGCTACCCATCGCAAAAAAAATATAGAACATGTACCCATTGCTTCCCCTGGCGTTTGGAAGTATGCGCTACAATTTTTAGGGTGGTTTATTTTACTGGGGTACAAAAATGATATGGAGACTTACTACACCCTATCATTATTTCAATTAATTATATTCAACTGAATAGAACTGTTGTTTTAGAAAGTAGCAGAAAAATTTTAGAAGCTTCGGGATATTATATATACAGTCCGCAGCCGGATGTGTTAACCATTAGCGGTGAATATGGCATTATTTTAAATTACTCCTATTTTGGTTTTGCGGTTATCAGTTTTTGGCTGGCATTTGTTATTACGCATCATGGCCGTTGATAGTTTAAAATAATTTGGGCTATAACTTAGTTTGGCTATCATCATTGCCTGCAATATTGCACGGGTTTGTTTGGTTTTATTATCGGGTTTAGAGCATTGGTCATTGCCATTTGGATTGGAGCACCATACCTGGTTTAATATAGTGACCTATGCTGCTATTATAGTGCTTGCTGTTTTTTACAATTATCTCGTTACTAAAAACAGTGTTCAATAACAATCAGTTGCAGAAAAGAAATTGGAATAAATATCAATAACCCATCTAAAAAAATGCATAAAAAAAGCGGTAAAATTTCACATTCTTTTACCGCTTTTTTACTAAAGTATACCACCTGTTATTTTATGCAAATTTAAATGCTTTCATATAAGCAGCATCTGCTTTAGCACTCAATAAAGGCGTGGTACCGGTAAAGGCTTCCTGCTCAACAATATAATATTTCATACCATTTTCTCTGGCTGTTTTTAAAATAGCAGGATAATCAATAGTACCCTTGCCTAGAATGCAGGATTCGTGGCCACCATTTGCACCTGACTTGTCCGCCTTTCCATAATCCAAACAAATAGTTTCTGATAATCAACTACTTATGATACTTTTTATCTATTTTGACCGCACTAACCAGGTCAAATGCTACACATTAGAATTGTAAAAACAAAGGGAAATTCTCGTTCTGTACAAGTTTATCATTATCAAAACAGTAAACGGGTTATCATCAAACATATTGGTTCAGGAACTACTAACGAAGAAATATTTGCCCTGGAAGAAATGGCCAGGCTATTTATTGCTGATTATACCAAACAATTATATCTATTTGAAGATTCCAAACCTGGCGAGGAGGCAGTATTGGTTAGTCAATGTGAATTCATAGGGATTTACCTTACTTATTTGTACGATGTATTGAGAGCCGTGCAGCACCAAATTGGTTATACTTTAGAAGCGGATGCTTTGTTGAATGATTTTGTAGTGATTCGAATCGTTGAGCCTGGTTCCAAACTTCGTTCTATTGAGTTAATAGAATCTTATTTTGGCATTAAACACCGCAGGCAACAGTTTTATGAATCAGCACATAAATGGCTTGTTTTAAAGGAAAGAATAGAGAAAAAAACGCTTGATTTTGCCAGAAAACAATATGGATTTGATTTTTCTTTATTGTTCTATGATGTTACGACCCTGTATTTCGAAACATTTACGGAGGACGAACTTCGCAAGAATGGATTTTCTAAAGACAACAAGTCGCAACAACCACAAATTGTGGTGGCACTCATGGTTACACCCGAAGGCTTTCCTGTAAGTTATGAGGTGTTTTCAGGTAATACATTTGAGGGTCATACGTTGATTCCTGTCATTAAATCTTTTATCAAAAAACATAAAGTAGAAAACTTTACGGTCGTTGCTGATGCAGCCATGATAAGTACCGAAAATGTGGAGGCATTGAGAGTAGAAAAAATCAACTATATAGTAGGTGCAAGGCTAGGTAATGTGTCGGCCCACTTGTTGGAAACAATAGATGCGAAACTTCCAAAAATAGATGGGAGCGTGATTCGGCTTAAAACAGAAAATGGCTATCTAATTTGTAGCTTCTCTAAAAAGCGCTATAATAAAGATAAATTTGAGATGAACAGGCAAATAGAGAGAGCAAAATTGATGCTGACTCAACCCTCAAAAATGAAGAGGGTAAAATACCTCAAATCAGGCGATAGTAATATGATGCTGAACGAAAAGCTTATTGAAAAAACCACAAAGCTACTGGGGATTAAAGGATATTATACAGACATTAAAGAAGCTGTTGCCGATAATGCAACCATAATAAGTCGCTATCATGATTTATATAAAGTAGAACAAGCATTTAGGGTCTCAAAAAACGATTTACAAACTCGCCCAATTTTCCATTTTAAAGAAGAGCCCATACAATTACATATACTTATTTGCTTTATGGCATTAGCTATATCAAAACATATTGAAATAACAGCAACATTGTCCATAAGAGCATTTTTAACCCATTGTAAAAAGATCACAGATGCCCGATTAATAAATAAAATAACCAAAAAAGAAATAAGAATGAGAGCTCATGTGCCGAATCATCTACAAGAAATTATCACAAAAATTCTTAGACCGCACTAAATCGGACAAGTCAGGAAAGAAATTGGAATAAATATCAATAACCCATCTAAAAAAATGCATAAAAAAAGCGGTAAAATTTCACATTCTTTTACCGCTTTTTTACTAAAGTATACCACCTGTTATTTTATGCAAATTTAAATGCTTTCATATAAGCAGCATCTGCTTTAGCACTCAATAAAGGCGTGGTACCGGTAAAGGCTTCCTGCTCAACAATATAATATTTCATACCATTTTCTCTGGCTGTTTTTAAAATAGCAGGATAATCAATAGTACCCTTGCCTAGAATGCAGGATTCGTGGCCACCATTTGCAGTTTTTGCCAAATCTTTTACATGGCATAAACGGAACCGATGACTGTATTTTTTAAGCCACTCCTGCGAATTTTCGCCGGCAGCTACTACCCAGTAAATATCCATTTCAAAATCTACCAAGTGTGGATCTGTTTCATCCATCATAACAACCTGAGGCACTTGTCCATCTACAGGTTTAAACGAATAATCGTGATTATGATAGGCAAACCTAATTCCGTTTTTCTTACAAATTTCACCGCATTGATTAAACTGCTCTGCTATTTTTTTAAAGCTGTCAATATCTTTTTGTGGTCCTTTGTAAGGGCAAATTAAATAGTCCATACCAATTTCGGCAGCTTCAGCAGCTTTTTGCTCAAAGTTGGTATTGATATCGCAATGCGAGGAAATAATTTTTGTACCCACGCTGTCGCAATATTTTTTGAATTCTTTATTTGTCATTCCCCAAAATATGCCCATTTTTCCTTCAAAACTTTCTAATTGCTTATAGCCATAAGATGCCACAGCTTTGAGTGTTTGTTTAGGATCTTTGGCTAAATCTTCTTTTACTGTCCATAATTGCAACCCAAATTTAGAAAGATCGCCTTCAGTATGGTTGGAAACATCGGTTAATATATTAGTGGCCATTTTTTTTACAGGGGCTGCCAATGCCAGCGCAGAAAGGCCGCCCATTTTTAAAAAATTTCTACGATTGGTTGACATGTTGTTTTTTTTAAAGGTAATTGATGGTATAATATTTCATTAAAACAATGTTGGATAAATGCACCATCTACTAAGTAGCCCAGGCTTTATCGCCTTTTTTATAAGGCATACAACCATCATAATGACCGGGCACTGCCACATAGCGCAAAGCTTGGGTAGCACCGGGTTTAGAAGTAAAATACCCGAATAGGGTAAGCTGCTTCATCATTGTAAAATAATGGTTGGGCGACAAAGCAATGGTTTTGTTTCTTTCCTTTGCTGCTTCCTCTTTTAATTTCGCTTCTTTTTCATTTTTTTCTTTCTGATAGGCTTTTGCTTCAGCATCAATTTTTTCTAACAACGCAGTTCTTTGCTGCGGTGTTGCCTGCATAAAGCCGATACCGTTCTCTTTTTTGCAGAATTCATTTAATTGGCTGATGCCTTCCATGAATACTTTTTGATCGGGTTCCGTGTAGCAGTCAGTCACCATCACTTTCATAAAATTACCAATTCCGGCTGCTTTTGCTCCGGGAGAAGAAGTAGTTGGAATAATGGTTTCACCTACTTCATCTAAGAAAGCAATATCATCCGGTTTAAAGGCTACCACACCGGATTTTTCATTTTTGCAGCCGCTGAGTAAAAACTCACCACCAACCATTACACTGCCGGTAGCCAGTGCAACCATTTTTAAAAGTTCTCTTCTATCCATAGCTTGTATTTTAAAAGTTTAATTATATATTGTTTTTTTTCAATTGTTCAACTGCATAATTGGCCGCCCGTGCAGTAATGGCCATATAAGTTAATGAAGGGTTTTGCGTACTGGTGCTTACCATACAAGCCCCATCAGTAACAAATACATTTTTACAATGATGCATTTGATTCCATTCATTTAGCAAAGCAGTTTTGGGGTCTTTACCCATTCTTACGCCACCCATTTCATGAATATCTAAGCCGGGGGCTTGTTTGCTGTCGTGTGTTTGTATATTGGTACAACCGGCAGCTGCCAACATTTCACTACCCTGAGTTAGAAAATCTTTCAATAATTTTTCATCATTGTCATCATAGGCAACCGAAGTAATTAATTGTGGAATGCCCCATTCATCTTTTTCAGTAGTACTTAAACGTACGTGATTGGTTTCTTTGGGAATGGTTTCACCCTGCATCATCATGCTTACATACCAGTTACCGGCTTCGGTAATGGCATCTTTGAATGCAGCGCCGATACCATCGGCTGAAGCCCTTGCCCGGCCTGCACTGTAGTGCACCATATAGCCTCTTAAAAAATCAGTTTCCTGATGGTATACATTTCTAAAATTAGGCATCATGGCTTGTGTTGGCCTGCGCCCATAATAATATTTATCCTGCGGTCCATCAAACGAAGCTGTAACGTGCCCTCTGTAATTGTGAAAGGCAATAAATTTGCCCAGCAATCCACTATCGTTACCCAATCCATTTGGAAAACGATTGGAAACAGAATTCAATAAAATTAAATTGGTATTGATGGTAGATGCATTTACAAAAATAATTTTGGCATAATATTCCGTTGCTTCTTTTGTAACAGCATTAATTACTCTAACGCCGGTGGCTTTCTGTAGTTTTTCATCATAAATAATAGAGTGAACAACACTTTCGGGCATTAATGTAAGATTACCTGTTTTTTGTGCCCAGGGAATGGTACTAGCATTTGAACTGAAATAACCGCCAAACGGACAACCACGTTCACACAAACTACGGGCCTGGCATTGCGTACGCCCCTGTTCCACATGAATGGGATTGGGTTTGGTTAAATGCGCACACCTGCCTTGCACTACATAGCGATTTTTATATTGCTGCATAATGCGCTGTTGAATGGTTTTCTCCACACAGTTCAAATCCCAGGGTGGCAAAAACTCTCCATCCGGCAATGTTTCCAGCCCATCTTTATTACCACTGATACCGGCAAATTTTTCTACATGCGAATACCATGGCGCAATTTCATTATAAGTAAAAGGCCAGGGAACGGCAAAAGCATCCCGCTCCGGACCTTCAAAATCGAATCGGCTCCAACGTTGGGTTTGCCTTGCCCACAATAAACTTTTTCCACCTACCTGATACCCTCTAATCCAATCAAATGGTTTTTCCTGAACATAAGGATGTTCGGTATCTTTTACAAAAAAATGTTGCGAAGCTTCCCCAAATGCATAACAGCGGGCAACTACCGGATTTTCAGTGGTTACATTTAAAGGCATGCGACCCCGGTGCGTAAAATCCCATGGATTTAATGTAGCGGTGGGATAATCTTTAATATGTACCACATCTCTACCTCTTTCTAACAAAAGTGTTTTCAATCCTTTTTCTGTTAATTCTTTAGCAGCCCATCCACCACTAATACCAGAGCCAATTACAATAGCATCGTAGGTATTGTTTTGTTTACCTGTTGTATTCAAATGAATATTTGATGTATCCTGTGGCATATTTTATTTTTTTGTTACCGGCTATTAATACTTTGTGCAACACCGGTTGTGTCACTCACTTGTACGTTCTTATCATTATTCAGCACCATTCATTCCCGAATTTAAATATTGTTTTTTTTAAGTTCATTTACAGCAAAATCAACAGCCCTTGCCGTAAAGGCCATATACGTTAGCGATGGATTAACACAGGCAGAAGAAACCATGAAAGAACCATCGGTAACAAATACGTTTTTGGCATCCCAAACCTGATTGTATTTATTTAATACTGAAGTTTTAGGATCGTTACCCATACGGGCAGTACCCATTTCATGTATACCGTGGCCCATGGCATGGCCATTGTCCCAGGTAGTTACCTGCGTAGCACCTACTGCTGTTAACATTTGTGCCATTTCGTTTACCATATCTTTTCGCATGGCTTTTTCATTGTCTTTAATTTCAGCATCCATTGCTAAAACAGGTAAACCCCATTTGTCTTTTTTGTTGGGATCTAAGGTTATTTTATTTTCATGATAGGGTAAAATTTCACCAAAAGCAGTAGCGCCAATAGTCCAGGTACCCGGTTGTGTTAATGCCTCTTTAAAATTGGCACCGATGTTTAATTCAGCCACTTCCCGGCTCCAGCCTTCGCGGCTGGCACCACCCTGGTATCCAAAACCACGCAGGTAGTTTCGTTTGTCATTAAACAAATTTGCAAAACGGGGAATATAGAAACCGGTAGGCCTTCTGCCCCCATCATAATAAACATCTTCAAATCCCGGCATAACACCCGATGCGCCGCAGTTGTAATGATGATCCATGATATTATGCCCTAATTCGCCACTACTACTACCTAAGCCATCGGGCCAGATATCGGCTGCAGAATTCATTAATACCCAGGCAGAATTTAAGGCAGATGCATTGAGAAACACAATTTTTGCATAATAGGTATAGGTTTGATTGGTTTCGGCATCTAATACTTCTACACCGGTGGCTTTTTGGGTATTTTTATCGTAAATAATCCGGGTAACAATACTAAAAGGGCGTACCGTTAGTTTGCCGGTTGCCATAGCTGCCGGAAGAGTAGATGATTGTGTACTAAAGTATCCGCCAAAAGGGCATCCTTCCCAACAACGATTTCTAAACTGGCAATTGGTGCGGCTTTGAATAGGCTTTGTAATATTGGCCACCCTGCCTATAAATAAATGGCGTTGATTGTTGTATTGTTTTTTTAAACGGGCAGCCACTTCTTTTTCTACACAGTTTAGCGGTATAGGAGGTAAATATTGCCCATCGGGTAATTGCTGAAGCCCTTCCAAAGAACCACTGATGCCGGTAAATTTTTCAACATAATCGTACCAGGGTGCAATTTCTTTGTAACGAACCGGCCAGTCAATCGCAATCCCGTCTTTGGCATTGGCTTCAAAATCAAAATCACTCCAGCGATAGCTTTGGCGGCCCCACAATATGGAGCGACCACCTAACTGGTAAGAACGCCACCAGGTAAATGGTTTTATTTCGGTATAGGGGCAATCCTGTTCATTGGCCCAATAATCCATCACTGCTTCATTAGCTGCCCATCCGCGATGTATAACGGGGTAGGCGTTACGTTGTGCTTCGGTGGTCCTTCCGCGATGCGGAAAATCCCAAGGATCCCATTGCGCAGTTTTATAATCTTTAATATGCTCAAAATTGCGGCCACGTTCCAGCATAATGATTTTCAATCCTTTTTCAGTTAACTCTTTAGCAGCCCATCCACCACTAATACCTGAGCCAATTACAATGGCATCATATGTATTGGCCTCTGTTGCTTTTGTTGCGATATTGGGTTGATTGCCCGGCATGTGATAACTGTTTAAAAAGTTGAAAAATATAACTTCAACAGATTATTAAATATTTCCTTTTTTCAATTCTTCTACTGCATAATTGGCAGCACGAGCTGTAAATGCCATGTACGACAAAGAAGGATTTACACAAGCTGCAGATACCATAAAAGAACCATCGGTAACAAATACATTTTTCGCATCCCAAACCTGGTTGTATTTGTTCAACACAGAAGTTTTAGGATCGTTACCCATACGGGCGGTACCCATCTCATGGATGCCTCTTCCGGGTGTGCCATCACCATCCCAGCCCTGTACATTTTTAACGCCGGCAGCTTCTAACATTTCAACTGCATCATTCAGCATGTCTTTACGCATCTTCAATTCATTCTCTTTCAATTCGCAATCAATAGCCAATACCGGTAAACCCCATTTATCTTTTTTATTTTTATCTAATGTTACTTTGTTTTCATGGTAAGGTAAAATTTCACCGAAGCCACCCATGCCCATTGTCCATGTACCGGGTTCAGTTAATGCCTCTTTAAAAGCAGCACCAATACTTAATTCCGGAATATTACGGCTCCAGCCTTCACGGCTTCCGCCGCCCTGGTAACCAAAACCTCTTAAATAATCACGTTTATCACCAAATAAATTTCTGTAACGAGGTATGTAAATGCCATTGGCTCTTCGGCCATAGATGTATTTATCTTCATACCCTTCTACAATACCCGATGCACCTACGCCTAAATGGTGATCCATTAAATTATGACCCAGTTCTCCACTACTGCTACCCAAACCATC
Organism: Hydrotalea sp. GW822-HT8A01; assembly: GCF_058798575.1. Lineage (NCBI taxonomy): Bacteria > Pseudomonadati > Bacteroidota > Chitinophagia > Chitinophagales > Chitinophagaceae > Hydrotalea > Hydrotalea sp. GW822-HT8A01. The sequence goes on along the minus strand of NZ_CM179506.1, from coordinate 1,953,756 downwards.
GGGCCAAATATCGGTTGCAGAATTCATGAGTACCCAGGCGCTGTTTAAGGTAGAGGCATTCAGAAATACAATTTTAGATTTATATTCATAGGTTTGATTGTTCACTGCATCTAATACTTCAACACCGGTGGCTTTTTTGGTATCTTTATCGTATAGAATTTTTGTAACAATACTCCAGGGTCTTAATGTGAGGTTGCCTGTTTTTTGCGCAGCCGGCAAGGTGGCCGACTGTGTACTGAAATAGGCGCCGAATGGGCATCCCAGCCAGCATTTGTTTCTGTATTGGCAATTGGTTCTGCCTTCATGTGGCACGGTAATATTGGCCGTGCGCCCAATAATCATATTACGAGCACCTTTGTAATGGTCTTTAATGCGGGCAGCAACATCTTTTTCTACACAGGTCATTTCCATGGGGGGCATAAATTCCCCATCCGGCAACTGCGCAAGACCGTCTCTGTTGCCACTAATGCCTGCAAATTTTTCAACATAATCATACCAGGGGGCAATTTCTTTATAACGCACCGGCCAGTCAATCGCAATCCCATCTTTGGCATTGGCTTCATAATCAAAATCGCTCCAGCGATAGCTTTGTCGGCCCCACAATAAGGAACGACCGCCTACATGATAGCCTCTGAACCAGTCAAAACGCTTCACTTCTGTATAGGGTGATTCCTGTTCATTTACCCACCAGTCAACATTAAATTCATTCAGTACATAATCGCGTTTTAAAACAGGATGATCTTTAATCATTTGCTGAGTAGGCCTTCCCCGGTGCGGAAACTCCCAGGGATCTTTATTAGCGTTTACATAATCTTTAATGTGCTCAATGTTTTTGCCACGTTCCAACATCAACACTTTTAAACCTTTTTCGGTTAATTCTTTAGCAGCCCATCCGCCACTAATACCCGATCCGATTACAATTGCATCAAAATAATTGTCAGCCATAATAAAATGTATAAATTATAATGTGAAAAATCAATATTATTTGTCCAAATTCATTTATTGCTAAAGCTATTCTTTTTCTGCGCCCTATGTGAACCGTTGTTCCTTTTTACCAATATTTTAATGCAAACGTTTACACATCGCAAATAACAACGGCTTTTTTTAGTGATTCAATTTGATCATTACCGGTAGGTATAAACTCCTGTGCCACAAAATCGTTAAAGCCTGTGGCAACAATGGCTTTCATAATAGCCGGATAATACAATTCCTGTGTGTCATTAATTTCGTGCCTGCCCGGAACACCGCCGGTATGGTAGTGTGCAATGTAGGGATGATACTCCTGAATGGTTCTTATCACATCGCCTTCATCTATCTGCATGTGATAGATATCGTACAGCAATTTAAAATTAGGAGAACCTATTCTTTTACACAATTCTACCCCCCATTTGGTGTGGTCGCACATATAATCCTTATGATCTATTTTGCTGTTCAGCAATTCCATTACAATGGTTACATTGTTTTTCTCTGCATCGCCCATAATTTGTTTCAAACCCTGTACACAATTGTTCCAGCCTGTTTCATCATCCATACCTCTTCTGCTACCACTAAAACAAATTAAATTTTTATATCCAGCTTTAGCAACCAGTGCAATATGTTCTTTATAACGGGAAATTAAAGCTGCATGAAATTTAGTATCGGCCCATCCATCGGTAAGGTTAAGTTCTGCGCCATTACACATAGAAGAAGTAAGGCCATACTTTTTTAAAACCGGCCAATCGGCAGGCCCCACCAAATCAATGCCTTTAATACCAATTTGTTTGGCAGTAGTACACAAAGTATCTAAAGGCAAGTATTGATACGTCCACCTGCACACGGCATGATTGATATTGCCTTTTAATGATGAGGAAGCAATATCAAAAGCAGTATTTGATTTCATTTGTAATAAAAAAGGAGCAGCGGCAACAGTTGCCGTTCCGGTAAATAATGTTTGAATTGCTTTGCGCCTGTTATACATGCTGCTATTTTAAGGGATAAGGAAAAAATGAGAAGTGCTACTATGATTGTGCGACGATCATTGTTTTATTTTTTTGATTTTTTTTATAGAAAAAACTTAGAAAAGTAAAAGATTGCTTATAATGAGTAGTTTACGAGGCGGGAAATCGTTGCTGGTAACGATTTAGTAATGGTGCTTATTGCATTCATTTTCTTTCAATTTCCTTGTAAATCAATAGCAAATATAAAAAATTTCACCTGACTTCGGCATATCTCATGGAATAAATTCATAGTTAAGGCTAACATTTGTATTTGGATAAATACAGCCTGATAAAACGAACGTAACTATGAAACATCCATTACAAACCATCGTTGCCGAAATTCAGAAGCAGGAAAGAAAATTATCTGCTGAAGCATCCAGCTTTATTGATGAGGCTTATAGAATGACAATCTATCTTCAGGAACTACTGCGTACCGTCAAAGAAGATGTATTGAAAGAGGGCTTTGCCAGTAAAGCCGAAGAAATCCATTTTTTCAAATTGATTAAGCCGAACATTCTCGGAAAACTGATTTACTATAACAAGGTTTACCGTATTGAAACAGCTTGCCCCGCAGATAACGGGAATTTGCATCAATGCTATTTTGCCTTGCAGCTCCGGGAACTAAAACAGGAATATAAAGAGCATATATGCAATTCGGATTTTTACAGGTATTATCGCTCTGGCAGGACTGACCGGGACGAAAATTATTATATGCTGGGGAATATCAATTACAATGATGGATTGAACAGTTTTGTTTTTGAAATTGACCCGCAGTTCTCAACGTACTTTGATTACAAGGTGGCAAAAATCGTAGCCAATGAATTAATCTATAACTACCTCACGACAAAACTAAGCCCTGAACAAAGCCCGGATGTACTATTGCAGAACAGCGATACAAAGGATATTTTTTGGACACAGCCAAAGAATGCCCTCATTGAATTGATTTATGCACTTCATGCTGCCGATGCTGTTTCACATGGCAAATTGGGCATTCGCAAAATCAGTATGGTGTTTCAAATCCTGTTCCGTGTTTCACTTAGCGACATTCATAATAGCTTCCATCGTATGAAGACCCGTGCAGGCTCACGTACTTTATTTTTAGACCAACTGAAATACAGTTTAGAGGAATATATGGATAAAGAAGATACCGCTTAATCTTCTGTTTTTAATTTAAGGAATAAGGACAGCATCATGGGTGCTGTCTTTTTTTTGCCCGTTTTCCTATATGTGTGTATAGACAAATTCACCCTTTGAAATGCCCAACGTACATAGTAAAAAGCAAGAAACCGTTACACATCAGCACTTTACTGCAATTGCAAAAAAAATGAAAAAAGTGCCTTTTTGATAGACACGTATCGGAAGACAGCCCCAGCCAAACGCTCCAATTTTGTACAGTGAATATTAAACAACTGTGCAATGAATATAATTACCATAGAAGAAGAAACATGGAAGCAGCTGAACGAGCGCATCAAATCCATTAGCGAGTACATCCTGAAAATGGATAATACCAGTTATGATAGTCTTTGGCTCAATAACCACGAAGTCTGCCAATACCTCCACATCAGTGAAAAGACCCTTTGGCGTATGCGTACCAAAGGTGAAATAGCCTATTCCAAAATGTACGGGCAATACTACTATACCATAGGAGCAATAAAGGATATGCTCAACGCCCATGCCGTACAGACCAGCGAGGAATATATGCAGGAACTCATGGCTAAGGGCAAAAGCTACATCGAAAAAGGAAGAACGATAAAGTCGGGGAAATAATTAAAACGTGCCAGTATGAACATAGACAGAATGGAATTTTTTGCGTGGATGGAGCGTATCATGGAACGTTTCGATATTTTGAAACAACACATCATAGATATACAGAAGCAACGCAATACCATAGACGGCGAAGAACTTTTGGATAACCAAGACCTCTTGCAAATGCTGAAAATCAGCCACCGCTCTTTACAGCGTTACCGCTCATCCGGCAAGTTGCCGTACTATACTATCAGCGGAAAATTGTACTACAAATTATCTGACGTACACCAATTTATAAGGGATAGCGTGAATGCTCCCCTCCAACGCACAAAGGACAACGAGTGACAAACAGTGCCATGGAAAGACAGGTACGGCGTAGCCGTACCCGCTTCAATTATTTTCGGACGGTAACATTTAAAATATCAATATTATGAGTGAGCAAATAACAGAAACAGCCGGGCAAGAACCGCAGCAAAGCACACAACAAAATCCACAGCAATCCCCTGAACAGCTTTCGGATGTTTTGCTGGTGATGGACAAAGAAAAAAAGACCATCCAAGCGGTTACTGGTGTTGACGAAAACGGCGAATTGAAAACCATTGATGCCAACAAGAAAAATCAAAACGCATTTATGCGGGTTGATAAGAGCGGCGATTTTTTTTCCAACTTCTTCTCCAACTTTTGGCGACAGCTCAAAGACCCCACCCGTTTTTCATTTTTCAAAGTTCCCGCACAGGATGCCGTTGAAACAGCGCAGAAAATGCAGCAACAGGTGAATGCCCCTACCAAAGAGGGCGAGGCAATCATGGCAAAGCATGAAGTGAAAGAGCCAAAGGAACCACAGCAAGAAAACAAAAAAGATATGGAAACAACACAAACACCGCAGGCAAAACCCGAAGCGACACAGGCGACGCCTCAAACAAACGACCATCGTTTTAAAGCAGATGATATTGATTGGAAAACGCTGGCGCAAATCGGTATTACCAAAGAGCGTTTGGAAAAAGACAATACGCTGGAAATGCTGTTAAAGGGCTATAAGACCAATAAGGTATATCCCGTGAGCATCAATTTCGGTTCTGCCGTCATCCGTTCGGAAGCAAGGTTGGGACTTCAAAGCGGAGAAAACGGGATGCCTGTATTTGTGATGTACGGTGTTCGTCACGAATCCAACCTGCACACGCCTTTTTTCGGACATGAATTTACCAAAGAGGATAAAGATAACCTGCTCAAAACCGGGAACATGGGGCGTGTGGTAGAACTGACCTATCCCAAGACCGGAGAAAAGATACCGTCCATTATCAGCATTGATAAACTGACAAAGGAAGTTATCGCCTTGCGACAGGATTGGATAAAAGTACCTGACGACATTGGAGGGGTAAAACTTAGTGCTGAACAAAAGCAAACTTTATATGAGGGCAAATCCATTTACATAGAGGGCATGGTTTCGCAAAAAGGAAAAACGTTCAGCAGCGATATTCAATACAATGCCGACAAGCGTTTCCCTGAATACCTTTTTGAAAGAGGCGAAAACTACAAGCTATCCCAAAACCGGCAGCAGGCACAATCGCAGGACAATCCACGACTATACAGAGGCAAGGAATTTAACGATGAGCAGTACAAAAAGCTCACGGAGGGCAAGACAATTTATGTTTCTGATTTCATTGATGGAAAAGGACAGCCTTATAAGGGCTACGTTACACTGAATGCCGAAACGGGCAAGTATGATTTCAATTTCAGAAACCCGGACAAACTAAAAGACAAGATTGTTCCCGCAGATACCCACAAAACGCAGGTAGCCGTCAATTCCGAGGGGAAAACCAACGAGGCTACCAAGAACATCAACGAGCCTTTAAAATCCCAACAGAACGCTCCTGTTAACAAACAGCAGCAGGAACAGCAACAGCCACCGAAAGAAAATAAATCCAGAGGTGTAAGAAGGTAATCACTCAAAAGAAAAAGATATGAAAGCAATTATTGCAGAAAAACCAAGCGTAGCCCGTGAAATAGCTGCCCTGTTGGGAGCCACCGATAAAAAGGATGGCTACATAACAGGCAATGGTTATCAGGTTACGTGGGCATTCGGGCATTTGGTCGGACTGGCAATGCCGGAAGACTATGGGTTATCGGGCTTCCAAAGGGAAGCCCTACCCATATTGCCCAATCCTTTTTTACTGACGGTACGGAAAGTAAGAAAGGAAAAGACATACGTTCCCGATAGCGGAGCGGTAAAGCAGTTGAAAGTTATTGAACAGGTTATTGGTCGCTCGGATAGTATTATCGTTGCTACCGATGCCGGACGTGAGGGCGAACTCATCTTCAGGTACATTTATGAGTACCTGAAATGCAGCAAGCCCTTTCAGCGTTTATGGATAAGTTCATTGACCGAAAAAGCCATTAAGCAGGGTTTCGACAATCTGAAACCCGGAAGCGATTTTGACGGGCTGTACCGTGCCGGACAAGGGCGAAGCCAAGCCGATTGGTTGGTGGGTATCAATGCTTCGCAGGCATTGAGTATTGCAGGGCATGGTGTGTATTCGCTGGGGCGTGTGCAAACACCCACGCTTGCGCTTATCTGTAAACGTTATTTGGAAAACAAAAACTTTACTGTCAAAAAGTATTGGCAAATACAGTTAGAACACCGCAAAGAGTTTACGGACTTCAAGAGCCTTTCCAAAACCAAATGGGAAGATAAGAAACTGGCAGACGATACACTCAAATCCATAGAGCGTGCCGGAACTGCTACCGTTACCGCGGTAGAAACAAAAACCGTTACAGAGCAACCGCCCTTACTTTTCGACTTAACGGGACTGCAAAAGGAAGCGAACAAAAGATTGTTTCTAACTGCCGAAGAAACACTGAACATTGCCCAGAGCCTGTACGAAAAGAAATTGATTACCTACCCTCGTACCGGGAGCAAATATATTCCCGAAGATATTTGGGCAGAAATCCCCGCTTTGGTAAGGTCATTGGAAACAAGGGCATCCTGTAAAGAAGCGGTTGGAAAATTGAAATGGGGTCGTTTCAATAAGCGCATCGTGAATGATGTAAAAGTGACCGACCATCACGGGTTACTCATCACCGAAACAATCCCCTCAACATTGCCTTTGAATGAAGAAGCTATCTATGATATGATTGCCCTGCGTTTGGTGGAAGCCTTATCGCAAGCCTGTACCAAAGAAATAACAGACGTTACATTACAGGCGTTGCACTATGATTTTCTGGTGAAAGGCAGTAAAATTATTGAAGCAGGCTGGCGTGGCATCAAAAGAAATTTTAGTGATGAAGATAGCGAGCCAGTACAGGAATTGCCGGAACTAAAAACAGGCGATGAACTGAAAATCAAAAGTGCCGAAGTGTTGGAGAAAAAGACCAAGCCGCCCGCACTCTATACGGAAGCGGACTTGCTGTCTGCAATGGAAAATGCAGGAAAGGAAATAGCGAACGAAGATGAGCGTAAAGCCCTGCAAGGTATCGGCATTGGTACACCAGCCACAAGAGCTGCCATTATAGAAACCCTTTTTAAAAGGGATTATATCAGGCGTGATAAAAAATCCCTCGTCCCCACAGAAAAGGGATTGCAGGTTTACGAAGCCGTAAAGGATAAAAGGATTGCCGATGTTGCCATGACTGCCGAATGGGAATTGGCTTTGCAAAAGATTGAGAATAACGAAGCCGATGCAATGGGCTTTCATCAATCAATGCAAGCCTATGCTTCATCCGTAACACAGGAATTGTTGAGCATGAGCATTGCAAGCCATAATCACCCTGAACTGACCTGCCCCAAATGCAAAGCCCGTAAGCTGCTCATTCGGGATAAGGTTGTCAAATGCCCCGATGAGGCTTGCAACTGGCTTCAATTCCGTAATGTGTGCGGGGTTCAATTGAGCATTACCGAAATCGAAAATCTTGTGAACAAACGAAAGACCAGTCTTATCAAAGGGATGAAAAGCAAAGCGGGCAAAAAATTCGATGCCTTCATCATACTGAAAGATAACGGCGAAAGTTCTTTTGAATTTGATAATACCACAAGCAAAAAGAAATGAACAACAATATAATCATAAGCCAAAAGGATATAGAAAGCCTTATCTATGCGGTTCGGGGCAAACAGGTCATGTTTGACAAAGACCTGGCTCAACTGTATCAGGTGGAAACCAAAATACTGAACAAAGCCGTGAAAAGGAATATTGAGCGTTTTCCCGAAACATTTTGTTTTCAGTTGAGCGATGAGGAAAGCGAAACTTTGAGGTTCCAAATTGGAACCTCAAACACTGGACGTGGCTGGCGGACGGCGTTATTTGCCCTACGTGTTTACCGAACAAGGCGTAGCCATGTTGTCGGCAGTATTACGGAGCGATACAGCCGTAAAAGTAAGCATTGAGATAATGAACGCCTTTGTTGAAATGCGAAAACTATTACTGGATAATGCCGGGCTGTTTTCCCGCATGGATAAAATTGAACTGAAACAGATTGAGGCAGACGGCAGGTTTGAGGAAATATTTAAAGCACTGGAAAGCGGGAAGCTACACAGCGAAAAGGGCGTATTTTATGACGGGCAAATATTTGATGCCTATACTTTTGTTTCGGATATTATACGGAGCGCACAAAGGTCAATTATCCTTATTGACAATTATGTGGACGATACAGTGCTTACACTGCTGGGAAAACGTGGGCTGACCGTATCAGCCACTATCTACACCAAAAGTATCAGTAGTCAGTTACAACTCGATGTGCAACTCTACAACAGCCAATACCCAGCTATATCAATTCATACATTTGCCCATGCTCACGACCGTTTTCTTATTGTTGATAGTACAGAGTTGTATCACATCGGAGCATCATTAAAAGATTTGGGTAAAAAATGGTTTGCCTTTTCCAAGATGAGCGCAGAAACAAGCAAAATGCTTAGTTTTCTGAACGCCATTTAGAGCAATTCTCACACTTATATTATTGACCGTCATCCGGTCAAAAACTGCCACCCAAAGCCAACTACTACCGCTTTGGGTGTGGCGGTTTATTGCCATAATACTTTAGCTACTCATTGCAAATTTTAAACAAAATCAATATGAGTACACAACAAAAAGACCTCTCTTATTTTACGTTAAGGTTACAGGAATTATTAAATACCAGCTTCCCCGAAAAAGCGGACGACCAAAAGTTTATCGAACAGCGTTCCAAGTGGGCGGCAAATGCTTATGAGGGGGCATTTCGTTCGGGCAACCCCATTGACGAATGCGACCAAATCGCAGATAATATACTCTTTGAGGGGCTTCACTATTCCAAGTTCGACACTGTTTTTCAAGTGGTGTGCAATGAGTTTAACAGCATTATGCTGGACGAGGAATTGCACCCCTTTGCTCTAAAGATGCTGCCAGTCTGCGAACCCGTATTTGCCAAATATCTGCTGACGGATGACTTCGCCTATACCACCGACCACGACTTGCTCTATACGGAAATTACGGGAACCATAGCAATTCATATCGAAGACTATGGCATTTAATCAACGTGAACACCTGAAGCAAAATATCGAGGCGTTACGGGTCATGTTCAGGTTAGAAAAAGAAAAACGCCAAGCTACCGAAGCCGAACGGCAGCAGCTTTTACAGTACAGTGGTTTCGGGGGGCTAAAATTCATCTTAAATCCCGCAGAGCATCCGACAGATATAAAGCAGTGGAAAGATTATGAGCGGACGTATTTTGAAGAAACGCAGGAACTACACAGGATACTGAAAGAAAATGCAGCAGACGAAAGACAGTACAAACACTTTGTGGACAGTATGCGTAGTTCGGTACTTACTGCATTTTATACTCCGCCCGAAATCATCAATACATTATCCGATGTATTCAAAGAAAATGGCATAGCCATTCAAAAGTTTTTAGAGCCATCGGCAGGGGTCGGCGGCTTTATTCGGTCTTTTACAGATAAAAATGTGCCGCAGGTTACGGCTTATGAAAAAGACCTGCTTACAGGCAAAATCCTTAAGCAGCTATATCCCGACAGGAATATCCGCATAAGCGGTTTTGAAGAGATACCCGAAAAGGAGTTGAACAGCTATGATGTAGTTGCCAGCAATATTCCATTTGGCACAAGTGCGGTATTTGACCTTTCGTATTCACGGGGCAATGACCCTGCAAGGGCGCAGGCAGCAAAGGGCATACACAATTACTTTTTCCTAAAGGGAACGGACACGCTACGGGATGGTGGCGTTCTCGCTTTTATCACTTCGCAGGGTGTTTTGGATAGCCCAGGCAATAAGCCCATACGGGAGGCATTGATGGCAGCGCATAACCTGGTTTCGGTAGTACGGCTACCGAACAACCTGTTTATGGACTATGCCGGAACGGAAGTAGGAAGCGACCTTATTGTGCTACAAAAGAACACGGGCAAACAAGGTCTAACCGAAAGGGAAAAAGACTTTTGCGATACGCTGCTCACGAAGCATGACGACCATGTAAATGCCTATATGCTTTACAATGGAACGGTTGTTTTCAATCAAATCATACAATCTACCGACCTGTATGGCAAACCCTATACCGTATATGTGCATGACGGTGGTGTAACCGAAATTGCAAAGGAAGCAAAGAAAATACTGGATGGAGATTTTAAAGAGTATCTGAATATAAATCTTTACAAAGGGCTACCGCCCGATGAGCCTACAATACAGCCGGATATTACCGTAATGCCTGACCCTACGCCCACGCAGCCGGCTGCCGGCATCGTAAGGGATGAAATAACGCAAACCTCACTATTTACAACGCCTGCGGCGGCTCAACCTGCAATGAGCAAGGCACAGGACGGCATGACTGCGGTAGCAGATCTGCCGTCAAATCAGGAAGAAGTGCAGTTGAGTTTGTTCGACCTCTTTAACAGTGCGCCACAAGCTGCCGTTCTTGCTCCACCGAAAAGGGTTAGACGCAAACCGACCGTTACCAAGAAAAAGGCTGGTAATCGTCCGCAGCAGCCGGGGTTATTTGATTATATACCCTTGCGCAATCCCAAAGAAGAAACGCCGAAGCCTCCATCCGTACCACGTACAAACAGGCAAGCGCCCGTAATGGGTGATTTGTTTTCGTCCGTTGGTATCAACGGCCGGGGTGAAATTGAACAAATACCCAAAGACAAACCTGCCGTTCCTGCAAATGACAATGTACTCCCTGAACCTGCGCCGTACTCTGGCAAACTGCAATCATACCACAGGGATGATTGCCTTGTGATAGATAAAGGTTTTGTTGGGTATTTGAGGGAAGTGGATATACCAAACGGTACGGCGGTCTTTCACCCGCTATCATTGCCAGCCAATCAGAAAGCACGAGCCGAAGCCTATATAGGACTACGTGATACCTATCAACAGCTTTACAATCAAGAAGCGCAACACCATACCGAGTATAAGCAGGAACGGGAAACGCTGAACCGCCTGTATGATGATTTTGAAAAAAGGTACGGCAACCTGAATAGTGCCGATAATATCAAACTAATCAAGACCGACAGCGCAGGTAAAGAAATACCGTTTTTAGAGCGTGTGGTAGGCGGTGTGATACATAAGGCAGATATATTCCGCCAGCCCGTAAGTTTTTCAACGGCAACGCTTGAAACAGACAACCCCGATGAAGCGTTGGCGGCATCGCTCAATAAGTACGGCACGGTGGATTTGGGCTATATGTCGGAGATAAGCGGAATGTCCGGCGAAGATTTAAAAGATGCGCTACATGGCCGCATCTTTTACAATCCTGTACAAAAGGAATATGAGATAGCCGAAAAATGGGTTTCGGGCAACGTGATTGAAAAAGCGGGAGAAGTGCAGGCATACCTTGCCGGGCAACCGGAAGACAAGGAAGCTGCTGTAAGCCTTAAAGCCCTTGAAGAAGCCAAGCCCCGCAGGATAGAGTTTGAGGAACTTGATTTTAACCTCGGTGAACGCTGGATACCAACAGGCATCTACAACCGTTTTGCTTCACACCTTTTTGATACGGATATACGCATTCATTATTCCGAAAGTTCCGATGACTTTTCTATCAGTTGCGACCGCAAGAATATCCATATCACTGAAAAGTACGCTATCAAGTCTGAAAGCCGGACGTTTGACGGTGTTACCCTGCTGAAGCACGCCCTTGTCAACACCACGCCTGACATTACCAAAAAGGTAATCATTGATGATAAGGAAGTCAAGGTGCGGGATATGGAAGCTATACAAATGGCGAACAGCAAAATTGACGAGATACGCAAGGAATTTACGGACTGGCTCTTTGCACAGAACGATGAGTTTAAGCAACGGCTGACCGACAAATACAACGATACTTTTAACTGTTTTGTACGTCCGCAGTATGACGGCAGCCATCAGGAATTTCCGGGGCTTGACCGCAAGGCGTTGGGTATCGAAGACCTGTACGCAAGCCAAAAGGATGCCGTTTGGATGATAAAGATGAACGGTGGTGCTATCTGCGACCACGAAGTGGGTGCAGGTAAAACGCTTATTATGTGTACGGCGGCGCAGGAAATGAAACGTTTGGGGTTGGCGCATAAGCCGATAATTATCGGGCTTAAAGCCAATGTGCATGAGATAGCGGAAACCTACCGAAAAGCCTACCCACACGCCAAAATATTATATCCCGGCAAGGAAGATTTTACCCCGCAGAAACGCTTGCGCATTTTCGGCGATATTAAAAATAATGATTGGGATTGTATCATTCTAACCCACGACCAGTTTGGGATGATACCGCAATCGCCCGAAATGCAAAAGCAGATTTTGGAGGTTGAACTGGAAAACGTAGAGGATAATCTTGCTGCTTTGGAAGCGCAGGGCAAGGAAGTTTCAAGGGGAATGCTCAAAGGGGTTATTGTCCGCAAACAGAACTTGGAGGTTAGGTTAAAAACACTGGAGCATGATATTGAAAACCGTAAGGATGATGTTGTGGACTTTAAAATGATGGGCATTGACCACATTTTAGTGGACGAAAGCCACCGTTTTAAAAACCTCATGTTCAATACAAGGCATGAGCGTGTGGCGGGATTAGGCAATATGGCGGGAAGCCAAAAGGCATTGAACTTGCTGTTTGCTATCCGCACCATTCAGGAGAGCACAGGCAAAGACCTGGGCGCAACGTTTCTTTCGGGTACGACTATTAGCAACTCGCTCACAGAACTGTATTTGCTCTTTAAATATCTGCGCCCGCAAGCAATGGAAAAACAGGGCATCAACTGTTTTGATGCGTGGGCAGCTATTTACGCCCGTAAGACCACCGACTACGAATTTTCGGTAGCGAACAATATCGTATCAAAAGAGCGTTTCCGCTTCTTTATCAAAGTGCCGGAACTGGCACAGTTCTATTCGGAAATTACGGACTACCGTACCGCAAAGGATATTGGTATAGACCGCCCGGAAAAGAACGAGATATTATACCATATCCCGCCCACGCCGGAGCAGGAGGTTTTTATTCAAAAGTTGATGGAGTTTGCCAAGACGGGCAATGCGGAACTTTTGGGCAGACCTCCGCTAAGTGAAAGCGAAGAAAAAGCAAAGATGCTGATTGCGACAGATTACGCCCGTAAGATGTCGCTGGATATGCGGATGATTAGCCGGAAGTATGAAGACCACCCCGACAACAAAGCCTCGCACTGTGCGGCTAATATTGCCAAATACTACAACAAATACAGTGGGCAAAAAGGAACGCAGTTCGTTTTCTCCGACCTCGGCACTTATAAGCCCGCAGAATGGAACGTTTATTCGGAAATCAAGCGCAAGCTGATAGAAGACCACGGCATCCCTGCGCATGAAATACGGTTTATTCAGGAAGCTAAGAATGAGAAGCAGCGCAAGGAACTTATCAGGGATGTAAACGAGGGAAAAATACGGGTGTTGTTCGGTTCTACCGAAATGCTGGGTACGGGCGTGAATGCACAGAAACGGGCGGTTGCCGTTCACCATTTGGATATACCGTGGCGACCAAGTGACCTTGCCCAACGGGACGGCAGGGCTATCCGTAAAGGCAATGATATTGCCAAATTCTTTGCCGATAACAAGGTGGATATTTTCATCTACGCCGTTCAAAAATCGCTGGATAGCTACAAGTTCAATACCCTGTACAATAAGCAAGTGTTTATAGAGCAACTAAAGAGTAACAGCCTCGGTAAACGTACCATTGATGAGGGTGGCATGGACGAAAAAACAGGTATGAACTTCTCCGAATATGTGGCAATACTTTCGGGAAACACAGACCTTTTGGAAAAAGCGAAACTGGAAAAGCAGATAGCTGGGCTGGAAAGCGAACGGCAGGCGCACAACCGTTCCAAACTCACTTCCAAATACAAGCTGGAAGATACTGTTGCCACGCTGGAAAGTACACAATCCCGTTTCGACCGTATGAGCCTCGACCTCGGAAACCTACAACAGCGCATACAGAAAAACAAAGAAGGCGATGTACTCAACCCTGTGCAGCTTGTCGGGCTATCAGCCAATGCCGATGTAAAACAGATTGGGGCAAAGCTCAACCAGCTTTCCGAAAAAGCCCGTACCGCAGGGCAATATGAGGAAATTGGTACGCTATATGGCTTTACGCTCTTAGTAAAAACGGAAGTTTCTCAAAAGGACGGTGTTGATATTAAGGATAACCGTTTCTTTGTTCAGGGTGAGGGCAATATCAAATACACGTTCAACAACGGTAAAATGGCGACCGATGCAAAAACGGCATCGCTCAATTTTCTAAATGCGCTGGAAAAGATACCCGGTATCTTAGAGCAGGAACAAAAGAAAATTGCTAAACTGCAAAAAGACCTCCCTGTTCTTCAGGAAGTGGTAAACGGCACATGGAAGAAAGAACAGGCTTTGAGCAGCCTTAAAACAGAACTCGCCGCCGCTGAAAGGAAAATACAATTGTCCATCAAGCCCGAAGGCGATACAGATGCGCAGCAACCGGAGAAAGAGCAAAAGCCTGTACAGAATAATTCGGAGGCAATTGTCCGTATCAAAGGGGTTCATTTACCCCGTGGGGTGTTGTAAATTCAAAAGGGGCAATAAAAAAAGCACCAGCGGATCTGCAAGTCCGTTGGTGCTTTTCTATTACCTAAAAAGAATTTTAATTAAAATAATTTATACATAAGGAAATTTTCATCTTCTGGTCTATTGGTATATTTTAACACAAATATCTACCATACTTTCTATTGCTTCTTCTATCAAAGCATACCTATTGCTCCAAAAAGACCTTTTAAAAATACTATAACAGTATTTCAAATTATACTAAAATAAGCTACTTTAATTGCTATTTGTTCATTTGTCATTACAACTATTCTATTTTTTTCTTATTCATCGCTTGTATTTTTCAAAGCCATTAGGAGATTGTAAGCTCCTTTGGTTGCAAATGTTTTTTGCAGTAAACTATCTGCCCCGATGATTTCGGTATAACCGTTTATGGAATTGCCTGTTTTTACCTCCTGCATAGTGAAACTATTTTTGTCTGATTGCAGAAAGGCATATTGTTTATTTTCAAAACGAACAATAGCATCATCAGGTAAAGCAGTGGTGTTGCCTCCTGAAATTTCTATTTCGGCATTCATAAACATTCCAGGGAGCAGTGTTTTATTGTTCTTTTCAAAGTGGCAATGCACTTCTACGGAGTTTTGGTTGGATAAATTTTTAGTTATTAAAATAATTGTGCAGGGTATTTTCTCCGTAGGATTAGCATTGGTATATGCAAACAATTTTTGCCCAATGGAAATTTTATTTACATCTTTTTCAAAGACGGTTAAAGCCAAATGAATATCAGAGGGGTTTACAATTTCAAACAAGACATCACTTGGATTGACATATTTTCCTATGTTTACATTTATTGCAGATACATAACCCGATATAGGCGAATAAATCTTGATGTTTCGTGTGATATTTCCTGCTGATACATTTTCCGGATTAAGCCCAATCAATTTTAATTTTTGTTCCAATGCGTTAATCAAAACGTTTTGCGTCTGATAGGCAGCTTTAGTTTGTTCATACACCTTATCGCTCGTTGCCTTGCTTTCGTTCAGTTCCTTTTGACGGTTGTATTCGCTTGTACTATATACGTATTGCACTTTAGCAGTTAAATAATCCTGTTGTAACTGAATGTATTGAGGGTCTTCTATTACTGCCAATACTTCGCCTTTGCCTATGTACATTCCCGGCAGGAGTTTAGTAGATTTAAGATAACCACCTAACGGAACACTTACGGAAACTGTATTTTGTGGTGGGACATCGACCTTTCCGCTTACTTTTAATACGGACGAAATGTTTTGTTGTGATAAAATGCCTGTTTCAATGCCTGCATTTTTGTATTGAGCATCGGAAAGTGTAACCACATTGTTTTGGGTTGCTATTTCAGGTTGTTGTTCTTCTGATTTGTTGCCACTGCAAGAAGCCAATAACATTACTGCACTTGCAAAAACTATTAATTTATTCATATTTCTGAATTTTTACTTAATTGAAGGTTTAAATATTAAAACGGCTATGACTGCCACAAAAAGTGTTAGTATGCCTCCGTATAGAAATTCTTTTTGCGGTAATCGTGACCCTAAAAAACCTGCTATGGGATAAGCAATAGCCCACCATAAATGCGAAAATGCGAAATGCGTCCCATATACTTTTCCTTGTTCGGCAGATGCAATATTTTCGCCAATCAATGTTTCTGACGGCATTTCTGCAAGGCTTTGTCCTAATCCTGCAAAAAGCCAAAACACTAATAAAATTGTGTATGGTACATAATTGGTAAAGGCAATGGAAAAACCCAATAACAATACGCCTGTAATCAACGAAACAACTCTTGTTTTAGACTTGTCCAAACTACCTGCTACAAATGCAGCTATGGCTGCACCAATACCAAAAGCTGCCATAACCCAACCGTAATACTTATCGGATAAATGCAGTATTGTTTTTATGTGGCTAATAGTGTTTACCAAAATCATTGCTCCTGCCAATGCCGATACAAATTCAATACTCAATGCAAAACGAAGTATTTTATTGCCGAACAATAGATTGATGCCTTTCCAAACATTTGCCCACATGTTTTGATTTTGCTTTTTCGTTGAGACTACACCTTTTTGCAGTTCTATGGCAGGAATAGATAGAATTAAAATTGCCGCAACAATGAATGTAACGCCATCCACCAAAAAGATTTCTTTTGCTCCTAACCAAACGGCTAAAATACCAGCGAATGCGGGGCTTAATATGCCCAATAACTGATAGGTGGCGGTAGATAAGCCAACAGCTTCACGATAGTATTTACCCTCAATTACCTGCGGAATGATTGCTCTGTATGTTGGTGTAAAAAAAGCATTAAACACATTGAGTAAAAACACCAAAGCGTATAATTGCCACTCTGCCGAAACAAAAGGCAGGGAACACACTATTGCCATACGGATAAAGTGTGTTATATACAGTATTTTCTTTCGTTGTACTTTGTCTGCCAATACACCTGCAAAGGGCGAAAAAATAATGAAAGCCGTTACCCTTAATGTAAGTGCCGTAGCTAAAATAACGGCTGAACGTTCTTTGCCAAACTGATATGCTAACAATGCCAAGCCCACCCAAGTAATGGCATCGCCGACTAAACTGATAGTTTGGGCTAAATACAGTTTTGCAAAAGTTCTGTTCCTCAATGCCAAAAACGGCTCCGACAGTTTTTGCCATATTGTCTGAACTCCTTTCTTTTCCATTATCTTACTTTATTTGTTTATAATAGAATTGAGTTCGGCAATACAACTGTTCCTGTTCTTTACCGCTTCTATGTAATCGCTTTGGATATTGGTCGCCTGATTGACGAGCATAACCCATTCCAAATAATTAATGTCGCCATTTAGAAATTGAGTTTTTGCCGTTGTCGTGATTGTTTGCGCATTTTTAAGAGCCGTTGTTTCAAAATATTGAACAGCCTCATCGTATTTTTTGTACTGTTTCAATGCTGATTGAAATTCGATTTCAAAACTTTTTAAAGTCAATTCATATTCATTAGCGGCAATGGCTTCATTGGTTTTAGAAGCGTTGATTTTTGCTTTTTGCCCACCTGTGAAAATGGGAATACCCAAGCCTATCTGAAATGATTGAAAGTGAGGGGTGCTGTTATAAGTTTTGTTGTCCGCTCCTGTACCTTTCATTCCCGTAATATTGTAGCCAAGAGTAAGGTCGGGCAAGAGTTTTGAACGTTCAACTTTTGTATTGGCTTCCGCTATTTTTTGCTGCTGTTTGTAATACTGCATTACAGGATGTTCGGCAATCTGTGTGCTGTCTATGTCTGCAATAGAAAATAAAACTTTTTCATCTTCAAGGGGAATAAAAACAGTAACAGTGTTTAACAATAGCTGAAATTGCAACTGCACCAACTCCATATCCTGTTGCAACTGGGAAAGCTGCAAAGCTATTTGCCCTCTTTGATTTTCGGCTGTTGTTTTCTCTAAAACATTGCTTTCGCCTTTTGTGAAACGCAGTGTTGCCTTATTTAAAAATTCAGCAAACAGACTATCATTCTTTTGAAGCAGGTGCTTTTTCTGTTGTAAATAAAGCAAATTGCAATATGCCTGTGTAACCTGCTTTTTTAATTCTACTTCTTTTGTACCTACTTTGAACAAACTACTTTTCCATTCTTCTGTAAGTAATGCTTTATTGGCTGTGTAAACTGTCGGGAAGCTGATTGTTTGAGCCAAACCAACTTTTGTATCTAAGTAATAGCTATTGAATTGTCCATACTCCGCAATTACATTAGTAGCAGGAATGTTTTTACCTGACTTTATAAGCTGTTGGCTGTATTCTGCTCGAAGTTTTTCATTCTTCACAGATAAATTGTTTTTCAATGCCGTATCAACGGCATTCTGTAACGAGATTGGTGTTTGTGCATTTACATTTTGTAACGAAACAACAAGGAGAAGAATAAGTAAGGTTCCGATTTTATTTATTTTCTTTGGAAAGGATATTCCTTTTTCAAACATAATATAGAGTATTGGTAAAATAAATAGGGTTAAGAACGTGGCAATCAATAAACCGCCAATAACAACGGTCGCCAACGGTTTTTGCACCTCTGCTCCTTCGCCTGTACTCAATGCCATCGGTAAAAACCCTAACGATGCAACAAACGCTGTCATCAATACAGGTCGTAAACGAACTCTTGTACCTTGAATAACGATTTGCTTCAAATCTGACAAACCTTCTTCTTTCAGTCGGTTAAATTCTGCAATCAATACGATGCCATTTAACACAGCTACACCGAATAGTGCAATAAATCCGATGCCTGCGGAAATACTAAAAGGCATGCCACGCAAAGCCAAAGCGAATATGCCTCCAATGGCAGAAAGCGGGATTGCCGAATAAATTAACAAGCCTTGTTTTACGGATTTGAAAGCGAAGTATAACAACAAGAAAATAAGTACCAACGACACAGGAACAGCAATCATTAACCTCCCTTTTGCTTCTTCCAAATTTTCAAATGCACCTCCATAGGTAATGTAGTAGCCCGCAGGAAGTTTAATTTGTTTTTCAACTTTATCCTGTAACTCTTTTACCATACTTTGTACATCTCTGCCACGAACATTGAAGCCCACAATAATTCTGCGTTGTCCGTCTTCACGTTGTATTTGATTTGGGCCTTCAATAATGTTCACATCAGCAACCTGACTTAAAGGAATTTGTGTACCAGCAGGTGTTTCAATTAAAAGATTTTGAACATCGGAAAGGTCTTTCCGTTTTTCACTTGCTAAACGAACAACCAAATCAAAACGTTTTTCACCTTCGTACACTGTTCCGCTACTTTCTCCTGCAAATGCCGCATTTACTACTCTATTAATTTCTGTAATGTTAAGACCATATTGAGCTATTGCAGCCCTGTTGTATTTAATTACGATTTGCGGCATACCTGTTACAGCTTCTACATACAAACCGCTACTACCTTGCACCGTATTACAAATGCTACCTAATTTGTTTGCATATAAAGCAAGTGTGTCTAAATCTTCTCCAAAGATTTTGCAAACCACATCTTGCCTTGCTCCAGAAATGAGTTCGTTGAAACGCATTGCAACGGGATATTGGAAACCGAATGTAACACCCGGAACGGCTTCCAATTCTTTTACCATTTTTGCTTCTAATTCTTCATAAGTTTTTGCAGAAGTCCATTCCTTACGGTCTTTGAGTATAATCATCATATCCGTAGCATCAATAGGCATGGGGTCTGTCGGTACTTCGCTGCTTCCAGTCTTGCCTACTATTTTTTCTATTTCAGGAAATTTTGCTAAAAGTATTTTAGAGCCTTTTGATACTGCATCAATAGAAGTATTTACATTACTTCCCGGCAAAACCCTTGTTTCTACTGCGTAGTCGCCTTCAGGCAAGTTTGGAATAAAGACACCACCTAACTTTGTTAGTACAAAAACAGCAATTACAAATAGTATAAGAATGGTAGCTATAATACCTTTAGGCATTTTCAATGCTTTTATTAAATAGCTCGAATAGAAGTTTTCCAAACGTTGTATCAATCTGTCGGAAATGTTTCTCTTATGAGATATTTTTTTGCTTAAAAACAAGGAACTCATCATCGGAATGTATGTCAACGAAAGTACAAATGCGCCTAACAAAGCAAAAGCAACCGTTTGAGCCATAGGCTTGAACATTTTGCCTTCAATACCTTCTAACGAGAAAATTGGCAAGTAAACAATCAAGATAATGATTTGCCCGAAAACAGCACTGTTCATCATTCTTGTCGCAGAACCTTTTACCTGCGTATCCATTTCTGATTGTGATATTTCAGTGATATTTTGAAAATGCTTGCTATGAGAAAATCCATGCATTACGGCTTCTACAATGATTACTGAACCATCTACAATCAAACCAAAATCTAAAGCCCCCAAACTCATTAGGTTGCCACTCACTCCAAACAAGTTCATTAGGATGATAGCAAATAGCATCGACAGCGGTATTACTGAGGCTACCAAAAGCCCCGCACGAAAGTTGCCTAAGAACAATACCAATACGAAAACAACGATTAATGCTCCTTCTAATAAGTTTCTTGTAACGGTTGAGATGGCATTATTTACCATTTTGGTACGGTCAAGGAAAGGGTCAATGGTAACACCTTCCGGCAATGTTTTTTGTATCTGCGCAATGCGTTGTTTGATGTTCTTAATAACCTGGTTACTATTTGCGCCTTTTAACATCATTACAACTGCCCCCGATACCTGTTCTTCGCCGTTAAAGGTCATTGCTCCGTATCTTGTAGCACTACCCAAACGAACTTCTGCCACATCACGAATTAGAAGAGGTAACCCGTTGGGGAGGTTTTTTACTACAATGTTATTGATGTCGTCAAAACTCCCCACCAAGCCTTCGCTTCGAATAAATAGAGCCGTTGCACCTTTCTCAATATATGCCCCGCCTGTATTCTGATTATTATTTTCGAGCGAAGTAAATACATCGCTAATGGTAATATTGTTTGCCATTAGTTTGGCAGGGTCAATGGCTATTTCGTATTGTTTTAGCAATCCGCCAAAACTGCTGACTTCGGCAACGCCTTGTACTCCTAATAGCTGCCTACGAACAATCCAATCTTGAATAGTACGTAGTTCCATAGCATTATATTTGTTTTCATAACCTTTCTTTGGTCTAATGACATATTGATAGATTTCGCCTAACCCTGTGGTAACAGGTGCCAATGTTGGTGTCCCGAAACCTTTGGGGATTTGCTCCTGAACTTGCTGTAAACGCTCTGATACTTGTTGCCTTGCCCAATAAATATCTGTATTATCATCAAAAACGATAGTAACAACAGATAAACCAAAACGGGAGAAACTACGTAATGATTTTAGTCCGGGGAGATTGTTGTTTACTTGCTCTATCGGAAACGTTATTAAACGCTCTACATCGGGCGCACCCAAAGCTGGTGCGATTGTTATTACCTGAACTTGGTTGTCGGTAATATCGGGTACTGCATCAATAGGCAATTTGGTAACTTCATAAATACCGTAACCAATTAGGGCAAGGGTAAAAATGCCTACAATGAGTTTATTTTTTAGAGAAAACTCAATTATTTTATTGAACATATTTTTTTGTTAATCATTAAACATAAGTACAGGTTGAGCTATATAGCAAATTGTACAACTACAAACCCCCGAAAGGATTTTATTAAAACCGTAAAATGATTAAATAAAACGTGGCGGTTGCCAAACAGAGCCGAGTGAAGCGGAAGAAATAAAGAATTGATTGTAAAAAATCTTTTTAGCACTATCAGCAAAGACAACATTATTTACAAAAAATGTGGGCTGCTGTGGTACAATAACAGGTATATTAGAAGCGTGACAATCAATTGTTTTGAATGGTAGGTTCTTGTGGTCGTGATGTGGTAGTTTAGGATGAGAAGCACAATCAGAATAATGTTCACTTAGAAAAGCTAAAAAACTAATATTGTGTTCATCACTATTTTCCTCATCATGGTGCTGATAATAATGGTGTATAAGTGCAGGCAGTTTCAATACCTCCCCAAACGCAGTATTTGCGGAAAGGAAAATAAACAAAAATGATATTGCAACAATATTTCTCACTAATGCAAAAATAAAAAAAATATCGGCTGAAACTATGAAACTACAAAGAAAAAGTCTCGAAATACGAGACTTTTAGAATTAATAGAGACCATCTCAACGGGTATATTAAGCTTCCGATAGACAATCAAATTCTATTATATCTACCTACTTTTCTTCCTGCTCATCCATTTTTTTGATAAGCCCCTCTCGAAGTCCGTCAAGAAATTTAGTTCGGTTAACTTTCCGATTTCTAAGTTCCAAATACGTTTGGTAAAAATTACCCAATTCCATATTAAAAATGCCCTCAAAATACTTGGCGATTTCTCGAATATCACTGTTGCCATTATTGAAAACACCTTGATAATGCAAGGCGTATATCAGTTCTATCATAGCTGCTTTACTATCTGTCCACTTTAATTGATGTATGTCACTTGGTTTATCTACATGAGTGGTATTGTATAACTGGTCTTCGATATATACCTGTATCAAATCGTTAGCCAATATTTTGGCTACTTTATAATCGTGAGATGAGCAAAAGGTTTGGTCAGATTGCAAATAATATGTATCAAGCCATAGCTTTATATCATGTTTGCCCCTTACAAATAACTTTTCGTCAAGAAACGTATTGTTGCTACGGTAATATTTATAAAAATCAAGATTGCTATCAAAGAAGCGTTTGAGCTTTTTCAGTTCTTTATTTAGATATTTTTTGATATGCTTTGCTCCATAAGGCTTTCTCGTTTCTATTTTATAAATGGTATTATAGTAGATGAGTTTGGCAACAATGGTGGGTTTTTGAGATTTAAAAAAACGGATTTCCTCATTCACCGTTTTAAATCCAGTAACTAAAACATATTCTTTAATTTCAGATAGAGCATTTACAATTAGATGTATAATTGTTTCAATCCGTTGTATCGAACAATCACCTTCAATTTCCAGTTCGCTGATTTCCGCCTCTAACTTATATAGTGTTTCTTTATAAAATTTATCCATTCAAAAAAAATTGGAGAGTAGATGTCATTGAGAAATTTTTAAAATTCCCAATTGACATATTGAGAATTTCAAACAAATACGGGTATGCTACTTAGCAAATTTCAAAGCATCATTTAGTCTTTGGGCTGCATTGTCCCAATTGATAATATTAAATAATGCATCTACAAAATCGGCTCTTTTATTTTTATATTTCAAATAATAGGAATGCTCCCAAACATCAATAGCCAACAAGGGAATAACACCCCATTGTGTTAATTTTTCGTGATTTTCGCATTGAAGAATAACCAATTTATCCGTATATGGCTGATAACCTAAAATGCCCCAACCATTTCCATCAACATTTTTTGAGGTTGCAGCAAGGTAGCCTTTCAGCTTATCATAACTACCAAAATCTTTTTCAATTCTTTTTAGCAAATCTTTGGTAGGCTCTGTTTTTTTATTGGTTAGATTAGTCCAGAAAATAGAGTGCAGAATGTGTGAAGAAGAATGGTAGGCAAGCTTTTTAGTCCAGAAGTCAACGGTTTCAAGATTATTCTCCTCCAATGCTTTTTTTATCATCTGCGCATCTTTGTTGGCTGCCGTTACTGCCCCACCGTGGTGAAAGGTGTAATGTAAATGCAGTGTTTCACTATCCATATAGGGTTCCAAAAAACTTTCGGAATATGGCAATGCTTGTTGTATAAAATTGCCGTTTGCATCTACCAGTCTGTCTGTATTATTACTGGTAAGGTTTTGGGCAAAGACGTTTTGTCCGGTTAGTAGAGTGGCGGCACTCGCTAAGCCAGCAGTTTTTAAAAAATCTTTTCGTTTCATAGTAGTGATTTTATAGTTAGACCTAATATTGCAGAAACCAAAATAATATGAGGTTCTTTTACTTTTTTAACATATATAAGCGTAAGAATTGTAAGTATTGCTATTGCTGCTGTTGGAATATCGACAATGCTCTGTAATGCAATTACAGCAACCGCACCTACTAATGCACCAATAACAGCTGCCGTTATTCCATCAACAAAAGCTTTGATTGATTTATCATTGGCTATTTTTTTGAAGTAAGGCGCAGGTAACACGGTAAACAGGAAGCATGGTAAAAATGTAGAGATTGCTGCTACAACGGCGCCGGGAAATCCTGCTACCAAATAACCAATAAATCCTACTGTTAT
Source organism: Hydrotalea sp. GW822-HT8A01 (assembly GCF_058798575.1). Classification (NCBI taxonomy): domain Bacteria; kingdom Pseudomonadati; phylum Bacteroidota; class Chitinophagia; order Chitinophagales; family Chitinophagaceae; genus Hydrotalea; species Hydrotalea sp. GW822-HT8A01. Next base: position 1,929,370 of record NZ_CM179506.1, on the reverse strand, counting down.
GATAACGGGGCCAGGTGTAATCATTGCCACAGCCACAGCATCTAAAAACTGCTGTTCTGTTAACCAATGATTTTCTATTACAACTCCCGAATGTAAAAATGGAACGATTGCCAAGCCGCTACCAAAAACAAATGCACCTGCCTTTCCAAAGAAGATTGCAATTTTTTCTAAGGTCGAAAATTTGTAACTCCAAAATCCCGTATTTAATAGTATAAGCACATTAGCAGTTTTGGTGTTCAACCAGCGTGGCGGCGCTTTTACCAACATATAAATTGTTCCTGTAACAAGAAAAAGTATTAAACTTTCTTGCTTTGTTATGAATGTAATTATTGCACCTGATAGAAAAAACACCCAAAGCAGCCAATTGCCTTTGATAGATTGAAAATCAAATTTACTAATGGACTTTTCGGTAAGCTTGAATGAACTCATTATTACGATGCCAACCACACTTGAACCAACTCCATAAAAAACGGATTGCATCCAAAATAGCCCTCCGAAAAGTTTATAAGCAATACCCAATAATACGACCATCATAAATGAGGGTAGTACGAATGCCAAACCGACCAATGTTGCCCCTAAAAGACGGTAGTGTACGAAACCTAAATATATTCCCAACTGTGCAGCCAAAGGGCCCGGAGCCAGTTGTGCCAAGGCAACACCTTGCTTGTATTCCTCCTCCGATATCCATTTCCGTTCTTCAACTAAATCACGGTGCATATAGCTTACCAAAGCTACGGGGCCACCAAATCCGACAGCACCTAATTTCAGGAAATAATTGATTAATTGTTTCAGTGTATAATCGGGTTTGACATTCGTTTGAAGCCCTTGTTTATCAATCATTCTTTATAACTTCTATTAATTTTCATTTGTTAATTTGATTTAGTACCAATTATTTGGTCTCTTTGCCTGTACAATCTAATGCTGCTTTTAGTCCCTTAGCCAACTGGATAGCGTTGCCCGTACCCCAATAATGTAAAAAGAAAATCTTTGGGGTCTCATGTACCATGTGATTGTGTACGGCAACTACCTCAATTCCATTTTCAATCAGTGTTTTGATTACCGGAGCAACCTCTTGTTCCAACATAGCAAAGTCTCCTGCCACAGCGGCGTGGTCTGGTGTACCTTGCCATGCAGCCCAAGTATTGAAGCCCATAAAAGTGCTTACCGGAGCTCCGTGTTCTGTAAGTTGTACATCAGGTCTGCCGATTGTATATTTATAAACACCTTTGCTCATTTCTCCTTTTGAACCGAGTATTTTATCTAAAGAATTTATGTCTAATGTATTGACAACACTATCAGCGGGGGCTTTACCCGGGTCTATTCCACGAGTTTCGGCTATTTTCCCAAAAATGGCTTTTACGCCTTTGGCAAGTGTTGGTACATCTGCGGTGCGTCCTATGTGCATGAAAAACACACCCGGTTTGTTACGTACAAAATGATTATGTATAGCAGTAATTGCAAACCCTTGGCGAATGACCTCTTGTTGGACAGGTTTTACATCGTTTTCAGCCAAAATAATATCTCCCATCACCATAGCACTGTCTCCACATGGCGTAAAGGCTGCCCAGCTGCCAAGTCCCATCGGAGGAGTTATTTTAAACCCATCGACCACTACTTTAAGGTCATTCTGCGGTACCGTAATTTTATATTCGCCATTTTTTTCGGTGCCTTTCATTCCCGTAATCGCTTCTATCTGCTTCACGTCCAAACTACGGGTGGGAGCGCAAAGAGCTACTTTGGCATCTTTTTCGGCTTTATCATTTGCACCATTTCTGTTTTGCTGTGGGTTGGTACAGCTCATCATTAGCCCCATAGCTGTAACTGCTACGAGTGCCGACAAATTATTGGACTTTTTCATGTTTTTATTTTTTTGTGATTACTTGTTTGTCGCTTTTTAGTTCCTCATTGGCTTTTAGCACGAGTGTATCTCCCTCTTTTAAATCGCCAAATATTTCCTGTTTGTCATCCATCGTAAAACCGTTTCTAACATCAACCCATTTCGTTTTACCTTGCTCTACTTTTATGACAAATCTTTTTTCCAATGTTGAAACTACTGAGGATACTGGAACAATCAACGAAGATTGTGGTCTAACAAAGTTCAATTTGATGTCAACATACGCACCTGCTTTTAAATCGGCATCGGTATTTGGAACTTCAAATTCCCACAACTCACTTCGCGAAGCTTCATCAATACTGCCTGATTTACGGGTAAGCTTTGCCTTGTATTTTTTATCAGGGAACGATTTGGTTACAAACTCGCAGGTATTATCGGCTAAAAGTGCATTTGTGTACAATTCCGGTACTGGAACTTGCAGACGTAGGACAGAATTGTCTTCCATTTCAAATAGAGGAAGGTCAGAAGCGTTGCCTACAAATGTTCCGATGTTTACGTTCCTTTTGGTTATAATACCTTTATAGGGGGAAACAATAGCCAGATAATTTCCTATCTGTCGGTATGAAGCTGCCGCAAGATTTGAGGCTTTGTATTCTTCTTCATCAGCCAACATTTTATTTTTACTGTTTTCCAGTTCGGATGCTGCGATAACACCGTCAGACTTTGAAGCTTGGCTTAACCGTTCGTAATAGTCTTTGCTTGCCAAATAACGGGAATAGTTGGATTTTGATTTAGCCATCAACTCTTGCAGGCGAGTGTTGATTTCCGGGGCATCAATTAATGCCAGAATTTGCCCTTTGGACACTTTTGAGCCAATATCAACTTTGATACTGCTGATATATCCCTGCACCTTTGCCCGGATTTCAACTTTCTCGTTCGGTAATAGATTACCGGGAAGAACGATGTTTTTATGTGCAGTATCTTTTGCAACCGTATAAACATTAACGGTATCAACTTTTTCTTGGGTGCTGTTTACCTGCGTTTCGCCTTTTTTATTCTGATTGCAAGAGATAAGGATAAGCATAGCGAAGAAAACAGATATATTGATTTTGAAGTTCATGATTTAATTAATTTAATGAATTAGTGGTATTAAGTTCTTCCGGAAATAAGGAAACATCACGGACTGCTTTGTTTCCAATCATCATTTCATAGACAAGCGGAACAATGAACAAACTGATAATACTGCTAAATAACAGCCCACCGATTACCGCTACCGCCAAAGGTGCGGTCTGTTCGCCTCCTTCTCCCATGCCGATAGCCATAGGTATCATACCTACTACCATAGCAAGCGTGGTCATAATAATTGGTCTGAAACGGTTGGAAGCTGCTATGGCACCAATTACAGATTGATTAAGGTTTTGCTCCTTCCTTATAGCTTCTGCATTAGTTATTAATAATATTGCATTTGAAACGGCTACTCCAAGTGCCATGATTGCCCCCATGAAAGATTGGATGTTCAGTGTATTTCCTGTAAGCCAAATCATGATGACCGACCCTGCCAAAACGCCTGGAAGCACAACCAGTACCGTTAACGACAATTTAAACGATTGAAAGAATGCAGCGAGCATCAAAACGATGACAAAAACTGCCAATATCAATCCCACAGAAAGTTCGCCAATAGTCTGGGTAAGCATATCGGATTGACCTCTTGTATATACTTTGACACCCTCGGGAAGACCTCCCAACTTTTTGATTGCGGCATTAACGCCATCCATAGCTAATCCAAGAGGCTTATTGTAAATATTTGCTGTTACAGAAATAAACCGCTGTTGGTTGATACGGGTATATTCACCCACCGAAGTGCCTTGTTTAATTTCTGCAATATCTCTAAGGTTGATAGGGACACCTTCGGTTCTTCCAATCGGCACACCTTCAAGTTGCCCTACATTGTTCATCAACATCTGCGGATACTCGACCTGTAACTGATAAGAGTTACCTGAAGCATTGTCCAGCCAATATACGGGCTGTGTATAGCGGCTCGAAGATGTGGCATCCGTCACAGATTTTCCTGCTTGGTCGATAGAGATATTCATCTGTCCCATCCTTGTCCGGTCATAGTTAATCTGAAGTGTTGGATACCCCAATGCTTGGGAAATCTGCACATCTCGCAAATAATCTACGCTTTGCAGATTGTTTTTGATTTTCTCTGCTATTTCCTGACTTTGTTTGATGTTTTTACCTTGAACAACAACTTCAATCGGAGTGCTTGACCCCATGCTCATGACCTGGTCTACCAAATCGGCAGGCTCGAAAGAAAGCGTTGCGCCCGGAATGCTTTTTGAAACAGCCTGTCTTATCTTCTCTTTCAATTCTTCCATTCCCAACTTTGTATCTTTTGAAAAATTGATTTTAGTTACCGCTTCATGTGGGCCATCAGTGTAAAGGAATATCGGATTGATGGCATAAGTAGGCGGTTGAAGCCCCACATAAGCAGACGAAATCAATACATTGTCCTTTCCGGCAATGCTGTCTATGATGGCAAGGACTTTTTTGGTAGCATCTTCTGTTCTTTCGATGCGGGTACCCACAGGCATACGCATTCTGACCTGCATCTGACCTGCATTGGATTTAGGAAAGATTTCAGTTCCACTTTGCTTGTAGCCTGCCCAAACAATCAATAAAAGAAATGCGAACAAAACCGGAACAACTATCTTTTTGGAATGGTTCAGTTTAAGGATTGTTGAAGACAGCTTGTTTTTTAGTTTTTCAAGGCGGTCTTTTTGAGGCTCTTTGAAATTTTTCTTGATGAACCAGTTTGATAGAATTGGGACAAGTGTCTGCGATAACAAAAACGAAGCAACCATAGAAAAACCAACTGCCAGCGAAAGAGGCATAAACATAGACTTTGGAACACCTGTCATAAACAACGCCGGAACAAATACGGCAAGGATACTAAGCAATATGAGCAATTTGGGTACAGCTATTTCTTTACACGCCTCCCAAACCGCAAGCCGCAACGGCTTACCCGTTTCAAGATGGTGGTGTATGTTCTCTATGGTCACGGTGGACTCGTCCACCAGTATTCCTACGGCAAGAGCCAATCCGCCAAGTGTCATCACATTGATGGTCTGTCCACACAGATACAATCCCAATACCGCTGACAACAAAGCAAGTGGGATATTGACAACAATTATAATGGCACTTCTTACATCTTTCAAAAAGAGCAAAACCATAAGACCTGTTAACAATGCCCCGATTGCCCCTTCAAAAAGAACACTTTTAAGCGAATTGCTGACATAACTCGATTGGTCAAATTCATAAGAAACCTTAATGTCACTCGGAATAGCCGATTGCATTTCGGGCAGTGCCTTTTTGATAGACTGGACTACGTCCCAAGTTGATGCATCGGCTCTTTTGGTAACAGGTATATACACTGTTCTCTTTCCATTTACCAATGCATATCCTGTAGTAATATCCGCTCCATTCGTTACCGTTGCAAGGTCTCTTACAAAAACAGGCGTACCACCTACGTTTTTAACGGCTACATTTTCAATTTCTTTGAAATTGTCAACTACGCTGTTTGATGACGTAATAACCGTTTTGTCCTGCGTGCGGATATTACCTGCTGGTAAAATCGTATTGTTTTTTGCAATAGCAGTAATCAGTTCTTCCGCTGTAAGATTATAACTACGAAGTCTTTCCGGGTCTGCTTTTACCACGATGGTCTTTTGGTTTCCCCCAAATGGTGGTGGAGCAGAAACTCCTGGGAGCGCTGCGAACATAGGTCGCACTTTAAAGAGTGCAAGGTCTTGGATTTCATTGATAGGACGGGTTTCACTACGGAAGACCAATTGTCCGATAGGAATGGAACCTGCATCATAACGCATAATAAAAGGAGGCAATGTTCCGGGAGGCATGAACGAGCGGGCACGGTTTACATAAGATACAACCTCTGCCATAGCCGCCGCCATGTCGGTACCTTCATGGAATTGCAGTTTGATTAAACTCAATCCCTGTATTGACTTACTTTCAACAGCTTTTATGCCTGTAATATATAAAAAGTGATATTCATAGTAGGATGCGACAAAACCCTCCATCTGCTGTGGAGATAGCCCACCGTAAGTTTGGGCTACATAAATAGTCGGTGCATTTATAGAAGGCAGAATATCTATCGGCGATTTACGAATAGCCATAATAGAAGCCAATGTTATCCCAAGTATGATAACGATAACGCTAATTGGCTTCTTTAATGCAAATTGAATTAATTTGTTCATGTATTATTGTATAGCGTTTATAAAAATATTTTCATCTCCCGATACAGCTGCCTGATATAACAGGGCTTTCCATGCTTCCCAATGGGCTTTTTTGTTGTCAAGTTCGGCATTCAGTAAATTGTAATGTGCTTGTATAAGGTCTGCGTAATTGACAAGCCCTGTTTTGTACCGTGTCTGCATGGCGGAAAAGGCATACTGTGCAGATTTCAATTGCTGTTCAGTTTCTTTGGCTATTGAAATACTGTTTGCAAACGTAATGTCTGCCAGTTTGGATTGCGTTTCTACCGTCAGTTTACTATCATTGATTTTTTCTTTGGAAGCTTCGGTCAGCAGATTTTGTTGCTGAAGCTGTTTCCTACTTTCGCCGTATTTCATGATAGGGAAACTGAGTTGAACGCCAACACCATAGTTGAACCGATTTAATGCAAAACCATCGGAAAAGTTCGTACTTCCGTCATAATGGATACCGGAACCTCGTGCAAAGGCTGTACTCCAAAGGCTCAATTTTGGAAGGAAAGATTTTTTTATCTCCTGCTCTTTAGTTTTATTGAGGACTAACTCACTTTCCGCATATCGTATAGTGGGGTTATTTTCTAAAGAACCGCTGCCATTTCCGGGTAATGGTAGATTGGAGATAAAAGCACTATCAACAGGAACAGGAGTTGCATCGAGAACCATTAGCTTCGCCAATAAAAATTGCTGAACCTGCTGCTCCTTGATTGCATTCTGCAACACTACTTTTGATTTGGACAATTCGGACGAAAACAGTGCGGTATCCACGCCGGGCTTTATGCCGCTTTTGCTTAGGACTTCGCTCTGGTCAAGATTTACTTTCGTTCTTTCTACATTTTTCTGATAAATCTGTAAGTAATCATAAGAAAGTAAAAGGTCAAGATAAGTGCTGATTACTTTTATCTTGTGCTCAAACAATAATTGCCCGTAATTTGCTTTTTGGGCTTTTGCTTCTGCAATTGCTGTGTTGATTTGTGCATTCTTTTTCCCGAAGGTTACTATATCCCAATTTAACAGTAAGCTTGCCGCACTCCCCACTGTGGGGTCATACGAGTTGCTTGACGAAGGAGGGCCACTAATAGGCAACAGACCATTGGGATAAAACATCCCGGTTACATTATTTGCCGTAGCAAGACCACTTTGAAGCGAAGCATCAATAGTAGGAAGCTTACTGTAACGGGCTACTTCTACCTGCTTTGAAGCTGCATCGGCTTCGTAGCGTACCACTTTAAGTTGTGGGTAATTCTCCTCGGCTTTTGATACCGCTTCTCTAAGGCTGATATTGAGTTTCGCTGGGCTCTGGGCATAGGTAACTACCGTACCGGAGAAAAAAGCGATGCTCAAAAAGACTGACCATTTAATCATTTCGTTTTGACCTTTTAATGTTTATAAGGGCAAAACTAAAAAGTGATTTTGGAGAAAATTTGTCAGCCTTTGTTATCGGGAAAAACTATTTCAAACTGGTGCCAACCATCTTTATAACTGTGGTTTATATTGAATTGATATAGCTGGCAAATCTGCTTGACAATTGCAAGTCCCAATCCGGTTGTCTTTTGTTTGTGCGAACTTTTCTTAAACCGTTCGAACAGTTCTTCTGACTGGATAAGTAAAGGGTCTCCTGTATTGGCTATCTGTAAACACTGTCCAGTTATACTAAGTCTTATTTGTTTGGTTTCGTTGTTATGCACAATGGCATTGTTAACCAGATTGGAAACCAAGATTTCTATTAGTGACCGATTGGCAACTATTATTATTTGATTTTCTGTTGAACTGGAAACCAATTCGCATTCGCTGTTATAATGAAGATAATCCGCTATTGTATTTTCGATAATTTCACTTACGTTGACCGTTTCTATTTCGGGGAATTGATTGTTTTCTATTTTTGACAGTAACAACAAGGTTCTGTTCATCTCACTAAGTCGGTCTGCCGCAATGGTAATATCACCTAAAAGCAAGGCGGATTTTTCTGTGATATTGGGCTGGTTTATCAAAAGTTCCAGCTTTGTCCGGATAATGGCTAAAGGGGTTTGTAGTTCGTGTGAGGCATTTTCTACAAACTGTTTCTGATTGATATATGCTGCATTTACTTTCGTAAAAAGTTCGCCGAGCATTTCGTTCAACTGGTCAAATTCTGTTGTTCCGGTTATTTTTTTCAACTCAATTTGATTGTTTTTAACCACATCAAAATGGCTGCCTACCTCGACTGTATCAAAGAAGGGTCTCCAAAGTTTTCGTGAACTGATTTTATTTATAAGTACAATAGCTATCATTAGTAAAAGGAGAATAATAGCTTCTGTAACGAATACTTTTAAAATGAGATGGGACATTTCTGTGGCAGAAGCATAGGTACTGAGTGCATACGATTGTCCATTCCATTGAAAACTTTGGGTTAAGGACTTAAACGGTCTGCTTTCTTTTCTGTCCGGGAAATAGATAATGGTATCATTTAAAAGCGTGGTGTTTATCGTTGGCTGCTGGGAATTTTCCGTGATACGATATTCTCCTAAAATATAGTTTGGCAACTTACCCCCCGACGAGATAAATGCTTCGCGGATGTTGTCTTGTTTTAATTGTAGAAGCCTTCCTTGCGCATGGTTTGTATGTTTTTTTAGCATGATATAGAAAATACAGGAGCATAATCCGAGGACTATGGGCAACCATGTCAATAGCAGTCTTGTATTACGGGATATTAATCGTTTGCTCATAGGGAAATTTTATAGCCAAGTCCATAGATCGTTTCAACGTGAATTTCTGACCCAATATCTTTCAGCTTTCGTTTTAAATTTTTAATCTGCGAATAAACAAAATCAAAAGAGGGCATATTGTCGGTTCTATCGCCATAAATATGCTCGGCAATTGCTTGACGGCTTATTACCTTATTTTTATTGTTCAATAAATAAAGTAGCAAGTCGTACTCGTTTTTAGTAAGCTGCAATTGTGCGTTTTCAAAAGTAACGGTACGGGCTTGGAGATTAATTTTAAGGTCTCCCAATTCGACTATATTTACACCTGCTGAATATTTTCTGCGCAACAAGGCTCTGACACGTGAATTGAGTTCAGAAAGATGAAAGGGTTTTGTTACATAGTCATCTGCACCAAAATCCAGCCCTTGGATTTTATCATCCAAAGAATTTCGTGCAGAAATAATGATAACACCATCACTTTTCCCCTCGCTCCTTAAATATTTTAAAAGTTCAAGTCCGTTTCCATCGGGTAAATTAATATCCAATATAATACAGTCATAATCAAAACTTTCTATTCGATAAATAGCTTCTTTTCGAGTGGTAACTCCCTCGCACAAGAAATCGTCCTGCTCAAAATATTCCTGAATATCCTGAAGCAATTGGACTTCATCTTCAATAACTAATAATTTCATGTCCTAATTCTTTTGCGCCAAAAATAAAATTCAATTTTGGAGAAATTTCAGAGATACTATTGACCATCTTTGTCAAAAGCAGGTCTATTGAAAGAAATTCCAAATATACAAATATTGAAAGAGGGGTGCAATGGACAAGAATATAACCTTATCCCTGCTGTATCAAATGCTGTAAATCAGGGTCGTTCTTAATACGTTCCATTTCGCTTTCCACGATATGCAGGATGTCCGCTTTTATCTGACGATAATTGTTTTCAATTTCCTGTTTCATATTGTCGGTTCCGCTTTCATCCACAAAAGATAATATCTGCGGTATCTTTTTGTAGGCTTTGGTTTCGGCGGCAACCTTTTCATTGTCTACCACAATTTCGGCGTGAAAGATTTTTTGCTCGATGCGTTCATCGAAGTTATCCGATACTGCACCCACAAACATACCCTGTGTAAGCGTTGAAATTTTGGAGGCTGGTATCAGGCTATCCATTTGGGTGGAAATGGAAGTGGATTTATCGTTGCGATTAATGGTCATGCTTTGGCGTTTCTGCAAAACCTTGCCGAAACGCTCCGAAAGGTTTTTAGAAGTTTCGCCAACCACCTGACCGGAGAAAATATTGCCAACTGTATTTTGGATTACCTTACTTTCCTTGTCGCCGTAATCCCTTGTCAATTGAGAATAATCCTGAAAGCCCAAACAAACCGCAACCTTATTACTACGTGCAGTAGCGATAAGGTTGTCCAGTCCTCTAAAATAGATTGTTGGCAACTCATCAATGATAACAGAACTCTTTAACTGTCCCTTTTTATTGATAAGTTTTACAATGCGTGAATTGTATAAACCTAAAGCTGCGGAGTAAATATTTTGTCGGTCAGGATTATTACCCACGCATAAAATCTTTGGCTCTTTTGGATTATTAATATCCAATGAAAAATCATCGCCTGTCATCACCCAATACAACTGCGGGCTTATCATTCTTGACAATGGAATTTTTGCCGATGCAATTTGTCCCTGTAACTGGTCTTGTGCGCCGCCGAGCCAAGCATCCATGAAGGGAGATAAATAATTTTCCAGTTCGGGATATGAAGTAAGTATCGTGAATACATCAGCGTATTTTTTGTTCAGTAGTTCTATGGCGTGAGGGAACGTACAATATTTGCCATTCTCATAAATTTTCAGATACCAAATGATGGCTGCCAGCAGGATAATTGGACTTTCCACGAAAAAATCCCCTTGCTTCGTAATCCACGACTTGTTTAAATTCAGCATGATGGTATAAGCGGCTTCGTAGGCATCGGATATGTCCGTCATAAAAGCAGGATTGAGTGGATTGCATCGGTGGCTCCGGCGTGGGTCGTCAAAGTTTATGACAAAGAATTGGGGCTTTACCTTATACTTATCGGTATGCTTCAGTAAATGGTTGTAGGCAATCGTAGAGAGGTCATCAAACTTGAAATCGTAGATGTACATACTAAAACCTTTCTCGATGTGCTGCTTGATATAGTTGTTTACGATGGCATACGATTTTCCACTGCCCGGAGTACCCAGCACGATTGAGGCACGAAAAGGATTGACAACATTAACCCAACCGTTGTTCCATTTCCCTTTGTAATAAAACTTGGTAGGGAGGTTTACCGAATATTCATTTTCGATGCACTTTGTTTCCTGCTGGAAACTTTCGTTCTCATTATTGAAAACATCATCCATCAGGTTGTTGCGCAACAAACGGCTCATCCATACACCCGCCATCATTAAAGCGATATAGCCTAACGAGGTGGTGAGGATATAAAGTAAAGTAGCAATCCCTGCGGACAGTTTTAAAAGCGGTGTGTTCAGGAAGAACAGGACAAAGCCGATAGCTAAGGCAAGGTAAATCTTTCGCCATGTTATCTTTTCATTCTTTACCCCCTTAGTTCCGAGGCAGCTTAACGCTAACAGGACTAAAGCGAAAATCTTAGTGTACAGTGTGTTTGAAAACAGCCCTGCGGTACGGTTGAAATTGGTCAGTATCTTGGCTATAATTTCGAGTGTCCAGCCACGTTGGGCAAAGAACCCGAAGCAAAACCAATAGAAGTGCATCAATACAACAATGATGCTTACTGCCCTCATAAATGCCATTATTTTGGCAAGCCCTCTTAAATCATCTTCTCCTTGCATAGTTCAAAAATTTGTTTTGATGCAAGTGTAGCCGCTATGGGCATGCGCCTATGGAAAGCGGTGTAAGATGGCTTTTTGTGGCAGTGTTTGGCATTAATTGTGAAACCCACAAAGACCAAGATGCTAATCCTGGTCTTTGTGGGTTAAAGGATATTTTATCGTTGTCTTCCCCGTCTTTTTTTCTTTTTCTTCATCCGGTCGGCAAATGCCTGTTCCTCGTAATCCTCGCCCTGTGCTTCGGGCAATAGACCGCCCAAGCCTTCTATCAATCCAAAATCATCGGTCAGTTGCTCTTTATTAAGGAAATCGAAAAGCCCATGTGTTTCTTCCTTTTCATCAGCATTAGGTTTTCCGGTTGCGGGTAAATCTGTGTTGCTTGTCTGTTCTGTGTGTTGGCGTTGGGCAATGGCTTCCTCTTTCCACCAGTCATTAAAGACATTTGCAGATAGTTTTTTGTCTAAAGCTGAACCGTTCCACACACTACGGCTTTCGTGGTCTATAAATGTCATACCATAAATGCGTCCCTCATCATTGCGGCGTACAACGGTATTGATACCTTGCTCCGTCAGTTGCTTTTTAAAATCCGTTTCATTGGTGGCAGTGTGCATGGCTGCTTCAATTGTATTTTTGAGGACGGCTCTCGCAGGGTTGATTTTCATTTTTTCCTTAGCATCTGCAAAATGCTTTTGCAGATCGTCCAATCCTGCGTGTTTGCCAAAGCGTGAAGCCTTAAAAGGATTGCTTGCTTTTTCTCCTTGCTCGTTCAGGGCGAAATACACCAGCCCGTTTTTGGGCTGTCCGTGCAGTTCGCCTTTTACTTCTTCTGCCGTAACATTGAAAAGTGAAAGCAAAGCATTGTAAGCCCCGATGCTTTGGTATTGGTAATACTTCGGCAGGTATCTCACCACCGATGCGATTTGGCTCTTAATATCTCCGGCTCTGTAATCCACCGGACGAAATGCCTGCTCATCGCCAGTGCGCTGTTTTTCTGTGGCGGGCGTTAGATTATACTTCTGCTCTAAATCCCTGCAAATTGCCATTGACTGCGGATGGTCGTAACTGTCGCTTATCTTTTTGCCATCAATGCCTACACAAACCGTTACGATATGGATGTGGGTGCGTTCAATATCGGTATGCTTAAAAACAATATAGGGCTGTTTGCCATATCCCATACGTTCCATGTACTCATGAGCCATTTCTACAAACTGTGCATCGCTCACCTTGTCCTTTGGGTCAGGGTTCAGCGATATATGGCGCACTGGCTTTTCTGTCCTGATATTGGCAGACAAATAAGGTTCAAAACACTGGTGCAGATAATTAGCCGAATAAGTATTATCCAGCGTTTCGGGTATCTTGTTCAATAACAAAACCTGTCCGTTTTCGCTGTCAATCTTTTTTTGATTGTAAGAAATTGCACCGTATAAATTCTCACCTTTACCAATCTTCGCTATCATGCTATCTGTCTTTTTGCAGGTGTTCTTTTTCAAACTCTGCTGTTAATTCAATCACTTTGTGGCACAGGGCAGCCATTTCTGCGGTCTGTTTTTCCAGTTTAAAGAGGTAAGCCGATGCCTTTTTTTCCGAGAAATTGCGGTATAATATTTTCACGATTTGATTATAGTTCACACCAACGGCTCTGAACTGGCTGTAAAAATTGGTAAGCCTTGTATGAAAATCCACAGCATCCATATTAATTTTTACGGTCTTTATAGTTTTCTGAAAGATGCAGGCAGTAATAAAATGTGCCATTACTTTCATACCCGATTGCTCAAACAACGTCAGGAATTGTGCATTTTCCGTGTCGTTCAAACTAATCGAATAACGGTGTGTCGCCGGGTCATTTTTAGGCTTGCGACCCACCTTGCTTATTTGATTTCTTTTACTGTCTTCCATATCTCAATCCATTATAATTATCATAAACCACGACTTCGGAGTGCGTTTTCCAGCCCCCTGCTAAGGGCAAGTTGTTTTTAGCTGCGGAAAGTATTTCGAGCAGCTAAAAACATAACTTGCTCCTTTCGGGTGAAAGGAAAATCCGCCCTGCGGGACGGATTAGATAAAGCAGAAAAAAACGGCTTGTAGCCGTTCCACCTGTTACCTTTTATCTGAAATGATTTCTCCATTCACTCTTTGTATTGAAGCCAATACAAAATAAGCGCAGCTTTCCCGAAGCATTGCAGTGTAGTACACTGCCAAACACTGCCACAGAACGCCAATACAGGACAGGTTTACTAAAGCAGGTATATCCCTGCATTTCTTTGTGTAAGCATTTGCGATTGCCTGTGTAAGTATGTAACAACGTAGCTGCGTAGCTACGCAAATACACAGGCAGGCAATCAGGTAAATAATGTTGTATGCAAGTGGGCAAGCCTGTATTGAATGCAGTAAGCAGTTATACAGATACACAAGTAAAAAAGCGCAGTTGCATTTATCGCAATACAGTTAAAAATATTCGCATACAACAACCTGCAAATAACAATGTGCGAATGTGCTTTTGCACCATTGCACATAAATGAATAAACAGCTATACAGGTATAGCGATGTATAAATAGATAAGTAGATAATTAAAAACAATTATGCACATGGACACAAAGAAACAACCATTGTTTATCGCCTTTTCCTCTCAAAAAGGAGGTGTAGGAAAAAGCACTTTTACCACGCTGGTAGCAAGTCTTCTTCATTATCGGCTGGGCTATAATGTTGCCGTCTTCGACTGCGACTTTCCGCAACACAGCCTTATGCAGATGAGGGCAAGAGATATGAGCAGCATTATGGGTAATGAGGTGTACAAAAAACTGGCTCATAAGCAGTTTACAAGTATCAACAAAAAAGCCTATCCCGTTATGCAGCATCGGGCAGACGGTGTACTGGATAAAGTAGAGCAATTCCTGCAATCGACTACTGTTGCTGTGGACGTGGTTTTCTTCGACCTGCCCGGTACGGTTAATTCCGCAGGGATATTGAAAACGCTGGCTGGGATGCACCACATCTTTACACCAATCATAGCCGACCGTGTAGTGATGGAAAGCACATTGATTTTTACACAAGTCCTCAACGATGTGGTAAGAAAGCAGGGCGCAACTTCTATTCAAAGCATTAATCTGTTTTGGAACCAAGTGGACGGAAGGGAAAGAACCGCATTGTACAGCGTTTATGAGGACTTAATCAACAGCTTAGGTATTCACCTTATGCGTACCCGTATCACGGATAGTAAGCGTTTTCGCAAAGAGGGCGAAGCCGATGCAAAAACGGTCTTCCGTTCCACCTTACTGCCCGCCGATGAACGATTGATGAACGCCTGCCGACTGGACTTGTTTATGGACGAGTTTTTAAGAACCGTGAAACTGTAAGCCCTATGGAAAATAAGAAGAAAAACCAGCCGGAGATAGACGAAGAATTTTTGATGAACATTATCGCCGATGGTGTAAAAAAGGAGGGTTTGAATGTAACGCCTGAACCGTCCCAAAAACAGGAACCGGAGAAAGAGCCGGACAAGCCCGTGAGCAGGGAAAAGAGCCGTTCTAAAAAAGCCAGTGAAGCAGATTATGAAAAGCTGTTTTTCAAAAGAGCGGAAACAAATGCCCGCTACGGAAAGTCGGTGTACATACGTCCCGATTTTCACGAAAAGCTGACCCGTATCGTGCAGGTCATCGGTGAGGATAAGATAACCATATACGCCTACCTCGATAATCTGCTGGAATACCATTTTCAGGAATTTGGCGAAGACATCACCAAGAGTTTTAACGAAAAGTATAAACCTATTTTATAGTCATGGAAATTATAATTGTCATCTGTTTGCTCATTGTTATTGTGCTGCTGGCAAAAGACAAAATCATCATTAAAAAAGTCGTGAAAAGCAAACAACAGCAGCCTGCGACCAATCGTGATTTACCGGAAATAATGGGCAAGCCGAAGCCCATAGAACGACACCGAGTGCCAACTACTGCCACACAACGCCAAAAAGAAAAACAGGAAGATATACCCGATAATTTTGAAACAGAAACCCACGAAACAGGTTTTGCGAGGGAAATTCCGCCGGAGGAATTGGATGATGTTTTTGGGAGTGTGCCTGTTTCCGATTTTGAGAATGAGGACGAGGAGTGGGAAGAACAGGGATTGCCGAACAGCGACAATGGGTTTGCCACAGGGGTTACCTACGAGGAACTGACAACCGTGGGGGCATTGCTTCAGCAGGATGTACTGGAAGCTGCCTCTCAACAAAAAGCGGTGGACATCGTTCAGCGAATGCAGGGAACCGAATTGTTTAGTCTGCTCGAAAACTCCATAGCAGGGGCTTCACGAAAGATTGCAGAGTTGTTGGATAGAAGCCTCCCTGCCGGAACGGATTTCGGTTCTTTCGATGAGCGGAAAAGTAGTGTAGAGGGTTTCGACATTGGGGAGTTTGTCTGATAAGACAGCTTCCCTTTGTTTTTTAACATGGTAATAGAAACATTCATTTTAAAATATCGCAGCTATGATTAATTCAAAGAATGACCCTGACTATGTATTCGAGGAATACCGGGGATATACAATCGCCAGCCACAAAAACAATGTTGCTGAAAAGGATGTAAACAATCTCATTATTGTTTACCGTTCAAACGAATTTCCTAACTATGGATATATTGTCGGTCTTGACGATAGCAAGTTATCAGGAGGTAAAAAATCCTTTCCGCACAACATGGAAGATGCAAAATCCTATATTGATTGGGTAGTTAAAGTACGTGAAGAAAAGGCTGCAAATGTGAAGCCCGAAATACCCAAACCGCAACAACGAAAAGGGCGAAAAATGTAGCATCTAAATCAAATTTATGAAACGTCAAAACGATTTTGTTTTGGCGTTTTTTTATTGTCCTGAACCGGGCTGCAACGCCATTCACTGCCAAGTAATTCCACTGAAAGACACATCGTTATTGTGCCTTGTTTTTCCTGACACTTTTGTCCCGAAAGCCCGCATGGGGCGGGAACGTGTAACAAAATAATTCATTCAAATTATGGAAAAACAAAGCAAAAAAGTATTGCTGACAAGCACTCTGCTACTGACGGCATTTGGTGTGTTTGCACAAGGGAACGGCTCGGCTGGTATTCAGGAGGCTACGCAAATGGTAACGTCTTATTTCGACCCTGCAACCAAACTGATTTATGCGATTGGGGCTGTGGTTGGGTTAATCGGAGGTGTGAAAGTTTACAACAAATTCAGCAGTGGCGACCCGGACACCTCGAAGACAGCGGCGAGCTGGTTCGGTGCGTGTATCTTCTTGATTGTAGCTGCTACCATTCTTCGTTCATTCTTCCTGTAAACCGATGCCCATGAGTAATTACAACATTAACAAAGGTATCGGCAGGACAGTTGAGTTCAGAGGTTTGAAAGCACAGTACCTGTTCATTTTCGCAGGCGGCTTGCTCGGTGTACTCATCCTCGTGATGATTATGTACATGGCAGGCGCAAACTCATACCTCTGCCTGTTCATCGGTGCAGGTGGTGCATCGCTCATTGTGTGGCAAACATTCGCATTAAACGGTAAGTACGGTGAACACGGATTGATGAAGCTGGGTGCAAAGAAAAGGCATCCGAAATATATCATCTGCCGCAAGTCTGTACACCGCTATGTAAAGTTCACCCGTAAATCCGATGCCTTATGAGAAACACAGCAAAAGCCACAACGCTGGAAAGCAAGTTTCCCTTATTGTCGGTGGAACAGAACTGCATCGTTAGCAAAGATGCGGACATTACCGCCTGCTTTCGGGTTCACCTGCCGGAACTGTTCACGGTAGCATCGCCGGAGTACGATGCTATCCATTCAGCATGGCACAAGGCTATCAAGACCTTGCCGGATTACTCCATTATCCACAAACAGGATTGGTTTATTAAAGAAAGTTATGCCCCTGATATTGCACAGGACGGATTGAGTTTTTTAGCAAAGTCCTACCAGCAGCATTTCAACGAACGTCCTTTTCTCAATCATTACTGTTACCTGTTCCTTACCAAGACCACCAAAGACCGGATGCGTATGCAAAGCAATTTCTCATCGCTTTGCAAAGGTGTACTTATTCCGAAAGAAATAAGGGATAAGGAAACCGTTCGCAGGTTCATGGAAGCGGTGGCACAGTTTGAGCGCATCATGAACGATAGCGGGTTTGTGAAGCTGGAACGCCTTACAGAAGACGACATCATCGGTACGGACAACACGCAGGGTTTATTGGAGCAATATTTTACCCTGTCAAGGGAAGCCGCAACGCCCATGCAGGACATCGCTTTGGGAAGTGAGGATGTACGCATCGGTAACAAAAGGCTGTGCCTGCATACACTTTCAGACACGGACGATTTGCCCGGAACGGTATCGGCAAACACGAGGTATGAAAAGCTATCTACTGACAGAAGTGATTGCCTTTTGTCCTTTGCTGCTCCGGTGGGTCTGCTTCTTTCCTGCAACCACATTTACAACCAGTATTTGTTTTTGGACAACAGCGATGAGAACCTGCGCAAGTTTGAAAAGTCTGCCCGAAATATGCACTCGCTGGCAAGGTACAGCAGGGCTAACCAAATCAACAAAGAGTGGATTGAAAAGTACCTGAACGAAGCGCACAGCTTCGGGCTTTCTTCTATCCGTGCGCACTTCAACATCATGGCATGGTCGGATGAGCCGAACGAACTCAAACAGCTAAAGAACGATACAGGTAGCGCACTGGCTTTGATGGAATGCAAGCCACGCCACAATACTGTGGACGTTGCCACGCTGTATTGGGCGGCTATGCCGGGCAATGCGGGCGACTTTCCGAGCGAAGAAAGTTTTTACACGTTCATAGAACCTGCACTGTGCTTCTTCACCGAAGAAACCAATTACCAAAGTTCGCCATCGCCCTTTGGTATCAAGATGGCAGACAGGCTTACGGGCAAACCTATCCATTTGGATATTTCCGATTTGCCCATGAAAAAAGGTATCATCACGAACCGCAACAAATTCATTTTGGGGCCATCAGGTTCGGGTAAGTCTTTTTTCACCAACCACATGGTACGTCAATATTTTGAACAGGGCGCACACGTACTGCTGGTGGATACGGGTAACTCGTATCAGGGATTGTGTGAACTGATTAAAGGAAAGACCAGAGGTGAAGACGGTGTTTATTTCACTTACACAGAAGACAACCCGATTGCGTTCAATCCCTTTTATACCGATGACGGCGTGTTTGATATAGAAAAAAGGGAAAGTATCAAAACGCTTATCCTCACGCTTTGGAAGCGGGATGATGAGCCACCCAAACGCTCTGAAGAAGTAGCGTTGTCCAATGCTGTTTCGGGTTACATCGAACACATCAAACAGGATGATGCCTATCCCTCGTTCAATGGTTTTTATGAGTATGTGAAAGGCGACTACCGCAAGGTTATCGAAGAAAAGCAGGTAAGGGAAAAAGACTTTGACCTTGCCAACTTCCTGAACGTGCTGGAACCTTATTACAAAGGCGGGGAATATGATTACTTGCTGAACTCCGACAAGCAATTAGACCTGCTTTCCAAACGCTTTATCGTGTTTGAAATTGATGCGATAAAAGACCACAAGATACTGTTTCCCATTGTCACCATCATTATCATGGAGGTTTTCATCAACAAGATGCGCAGGCTAAAAGGTGTGCGTAAGCTGATACTGATTGAAGAAGCGTGGAAGGCGATAGCGAAAGAGGGCATGGCGGAATACATTAAGTATTTGTTCAAGACCGTGAGGAAATTCTTCGGTGAGGCGATAGTCGTAACGCAGGAAGTGGACGACATCATCCAATCGCCCATTGTGAAAGAAAGTATCATCAATAACTCCGACTGTAAAATCCTGCTTGACCAGCGTAAGTACATGAACAAGTTTGACGACATCCAAGCGATGTTGGGGCTTACGGACAAAGAGAAAGGACAGGTACTTTCTATCAACATGAACAATGACCCAAGCCGCCTTTACAAAGAGGTTTGGATTGGGTTAGGTGGTACGCACTCCGCCGTATATGCCACAGAGGTATCGCTCGAAGAATATCTCGCATACACCACCGAAGAAACCGAAAAACTGGAAGTGATGCAGCTCGCTCACGAATTGGGCGGCAATGTGGAGCAAGCCATTAAGCGCATTGCACTTCAAAGACGTGAAAAAGCAAACAATTTCTAATCATTAAAAAAGCAAGACAAGTGGAAAAGGAGAAAATCACACTACCCATTGGCAGCAACAAGGCTTTAGTATTTGAAGCCGACCCCGCCAACAAAGAGGAACAGGATTTTGCAAAACTATGTAAAGAAGTATCTGCAACACAGCCTCAAAGTTTGCAGGATTTTTTTACACGGCTTAATGACCTGCAACAGAAAAGAACGCCTGAACCCATTAAGAAAATGGGGCGCAAAATGTAAGACAGCCCACCCAAACAGGGCAAAGAGAAAATCAAGCAATTATTAATTTTTTAAAATCAGAAACAATGAAAAAAGCAATGTTACTGGTGTGTACGGCATTTATGCTTGCCGCTGCACCATCCGCTAAAGCGCAGTTTGTAGTAACTGACCCCGGAAACCTTATTTCCGGCATCCTCAACAGTGCAAACGAAATCGTTCAAACGTCCTCCACTGTGAGCAACGTGGTTAAGAATTTCAACGAGGTGAAAAAGGTGTATGACCAAGGCAAAGAGTATTACGACAAACTGAAAGCGGTCAACAACCTGGTTAAAGATGCCCGCAAGGTACAGCAAACTGTTTTGCTGGTGGGCGATGTGTCCGAAATGTACGTGAAGAACTTCGGCAAGATGATGAACGACCCCAATTTCACCCCGCAGGAATTGACGGCAATCGCCTTTGGCTATTCCAAGCTACTGAATGAAAGCACAGAGTTGTTGAAAGAACTCAAACAGATTGTTACCAACACCGGGCTGTCCTTAAATGATAAGGAGCGCATGGATGTAATAGACAAGGTTTATAAGGAGGTGAAGGACTATCACAGCCTTGTACGCTATTACACCAATAAAAATATCTCCGTAAGCATTTTAAGGGCTAAAAAGAAGAGCGATACCAAAAGAGTATTGGAATTGTACGGAACCGCAGAACAAAAATACTGGTAAGCTATGGAATGGAATAATCTTCACGAAATGCTGCGCAGCCTGTATGATGAAATGATGCCTTTAACGGCGGATATGGCTGCGATAGCAAAAGGCATCGCCGGATTGGGCGCACTGTTTTATGTTGCCCTCAAAGTCTGGCAGGCGTTAAGCCGTGCGGAACCCATAGACGTATTCCCTTTGCTCCGTCCGTTCGCCATAGGGCTTTGCATTATGTTTTTTCCTACGATGGTTTTGGGGACTATCAATGCGGTAATGTCGCCCGTGGTAAAAGGCACACACTCCATGCTCGAAGGTCAGGTACTTGACCTGAACAAGTTGCAACAGCAAAAAGACAAACTGGAATACGAAGCTATGGTACGCAATCCCGAAACCGCTTACCTCGTGAGCGATGAGGAGTTTGATAAGAAGCTGGATGAACTCGGATGGTCGCCCTCCGATTTGGCAACTATGGCGGGTATGTATATGGACAGAGGGGCATACAAGATGGAGAAAGCCCTAAAGGAATGGTTTCGTGACCTGCTGGAAATACTCTTTCAGGCGGCGGCACTGGTCATAGACACGATACGAACGTTCTTCCTCATCGTGCTGTCCATACTCGGGCCGATAGCATTTGCGATAAGCGTATGGGACGGTTTTCAGTCCACGCTTACGCAATGGCTGACCCGATACATCAGTGTGTACCTGTGGCTGCCCATATCCGATATGTTCAGTTCCATACTGGCGAAAATACAATCGCTCATACTGGAACGGGACATTGCAATGCTGGCAGACCCTACTTATATCCCCGACACCTCCAATACCGTGTATATCATTTTCATGCTGATTGGCATAGTGGGCTATTTCACTATCCCAACCGTAGCGGGCTGGGTAATTCAGGCTGGGGGTGCAGGAAACTTCATGCGTAACGTGAACTCCACGGCTGCAAA
This sequence comes from Hydrotalea sp. GW822-HT8A01, assembly GCF_058798575.1. Classification (NCBI taxonomy): domain Bacteria; kingdom Pseudomonadati; phylum Bacteroidota; class Chitinophagia; order Chitinophagales; family Chitinophagaceae; genus Hydrotalea; species Hydrotalea sp. GW822-HT8A01. The sequence goes on along the minus strand of NZ_CM179506.1, from coordinate 1,907,721 downwards.
AACCGGAAACCTTGCCGGAGCCGGAACCGGAGCCGCAGTAGGCAACATCGGCGGCAGGTTATTGAACAAATAATTTAATCATCTAAAAATGGAATTTAAAACATTAAGAAACATCGAAAACAGTTTTAGACAGATAAGACTGTATGCTATTGTTTTTGCCATTCTCTGCATCAGTGTGGTAGGATATGCCGTTTGGCAGTCTTACCGCTTTGCGGAGTTACAACGGCAAAAGATTTATGTACTGGATAACGGCAAATCGTTGATGCTCGCTTTATCACAGGATGCAAGCATTAACCGCCCCGTGGAAGCCCGTGAACACGTAAGGCGTTTCCATGAACTATTCTTTACGCTCGCACCGGATAAGAATGCCATCGAAAGCAATATGAAGCGGGCGTTCAACCTTGCCGACAAAAGTGCCTTTGATTATTACAAAGACCTTTCGGAAAAGGGTTACTTCAACCGCATTATTTCGGGCAACGTACAGCAACGTATCGAAGTGGACAGTGTGGTCTGCAACTTCGACACCTATCCTTATGCCGTGCGTACCTACGCAAAACAATTTATCATCCGTTCAAGCAACCTTACCAAGCGCAGCCTTGTGACCTCCTGCTATCTCGTGAACTCCGTCCGTTCAGACAACAATCCGCAGGGTTTCAATATCGAAAAATTTGCCGTGCTGGAAAACAAAGACGTGGAGGTTGTCGAACGCTAAAATCAATTCTATGGAAGTATTATCAGATTTAAACACGTTTGCCAAAATCCTTACCGACAAAGGATATAACGGCTATTTCCACACGCAGGGTGCGTATCCCGGAAAGCTGAAAGACAGCATAGGCGAATATCTCGAAAACTGCCGTAACGGTACGGAGGGAACCCCTAAGCCTGTACTGCTCGTTACGGGCTATTTGCAATGGGCTGGCGAAGACAAACCCCATGTAGAATGCAGTATGTGGGTGAAACACCTGAACGGAAAATTTCTCCTCAATAAAATGGAGGTGAAAAGAAAAGACCAGTACGGGCATTTACTAAAGCAATCGGAACTCACCAACCTGTCTGTGGTCAATGCGCCCAAAGTAAGGGAAGCAATCGCTTTGGTCAGTGATGCACCACAACAACAGGTTGTTCCCAAAGGCAGGGGTTTCAGGCACTAAAACGGAAAATAGTTAAGGAATGAAAAAGTTAAGAACGAAAATCAGCAAGTGGTTTGACAGGCTCGATGACAGGTGGCGTGAGCTGCCTGTAAAAAAGCAGCATCGTTATACGCTGTTACTCTTTGCGGGCTATCTGTTATTGTCCGTTATCGTCATAGCGAAAGTGTGCTATGATGTTGGCGTAAGTGATAGCAAGCTGGAAATAGAACATATCGAAAACCCGCTTATCAAACAAAAAAAGTCCCCGGTATCTCCGCAGGACAGTATTTTAAAAAATCAGTTGTATGAAAGATAATGAAAACAAAAGAGTGAGCATTCTGGTCGAAGATGACGACCCGAATAACCAAAAGGAAGCACCGAAAGACGGTGCGCAGAACAAAGCCGAAAAGCTAAAGAAGCCAATCATTTTTGTGCTTATGGCGGTGGTATTTCTTGGCTGTATGTACCTAATCTTCAAACCGTCCTCCGACAAGAAAAAAGTTCAGGATATAGGTTTGAACGATGCCGTGCCGCAGGCTACGGATGCAGGCTTGCAAGCTGACAAGCAAAAAGCCTATGAGCAGGAAATGCTGGAACAGAAAGAACAGGAAAAGCGCAATGCGCTTACCTCCCTGTCCGATTATTGGAATGAGGATAGCACCACCGACAAGAAAGCAGTTTCTCCGGATGAGGGTAACGAAGACGGATCTGCTTTCGGAGGTGGTACGCAGCGGAGCGGCAACCCGGCTTTAAACAGTTACCGAAATGCCCAAAATACGTTAGGCTCGTTTTATGACAACAACGATTATCAAACGCAGGAACTCCGCAAACAGGTGGAAGAACTCAAAGAAAAGCTGGCAGCAAAGGATGTACCTGCTACTACCACCGTGCAAGACCAAATGGCTTTGATGGAGAAGTCTTATCAAATGGCGGCGAAATACCTGCCCGCTGGTACGGCTTCACAACCGGGTAAGGTTGACACGACTGTTCCGGCAAAAAGCGGTACGCAAAAAGAACATTTTGTAGCGTTCTCGCCAATAAAGAAAAATGCCGTATCTGCTTTGTACCGTGAGCCGACCGACAGTGCGTTTTTAGCAAACTGGAACGAAACCCGCAACAGGGGATTTTATACCGCCGGAACCAATGAACAGGTAATACAGCCCAAAAACAGCATCAAAGCGGTAGTACAGGAAACACAGACCATAACAGATGAAAGCGGTGTACGCCTGCGCTTGATGGAAACCGCAAAAACGCCCAGCCGTACCATTCCAGCCGGAACGGTATTAACGGCAAACGCCAAGTTCGCAGGCGGCAGGTTACAGCTAAAAGTAACGTCTATCGAGTTTGAGGGCAATATTATCCCTGTGGAAATAACGGTGTACGATTTGGACGGACAACAAGGCTTATACGTGCCTTATTCGCCTGAAGTAAATGCCTTAACGGAAATCGCTTCTAACATGAGCCAAACCTCCGGCACGTCAATTATGATGACCCGCTCTGCAGGGCAGCAAGCGGCAGGCGACCTCTCCCGTGGCGTGGTGCAGGGCATATCAGGCTACTTCGCCAAAAAAGTAAGAACGCCGAAAGTCACCGTTAAAGCCGGTCATCAATTGTTCCTCGTTTCCAAAAACTAATGTTCAACACTAAAAAAATAGAAATAAAATGAAAGCAATATTTAAAAGCCTCTTGGCAATGGTTTGTTTGATAGCCTTTAATGCCACCACGAATGCACAGCAGGTTGCATCCAATACAAGCAAATTAAGCATGGGTAAGGTGGAACCTTACGAAATGCAGGTAACGTACAATAAAACTTCCCATCTGATATTTCCGGCAGCTATCCGTTACGTGGATTTGGGCAGTGAGTATCTTATAGCTGGCAAGGCAGAAGATGCCGAAAATGTGCTGCGTGTAAAAGCCACCGTTAAGGACTTTACAGAAGAAACCAATTTTTCGGTGATTACCGATGACGGGCGTTTCTACAACTTCAATGTCTATTACAGTCCATACCCAACAACGCTGAATTACGATTTACTCACCATGCTGAAAGCATCGGACAGGGAAAACGGAAATGATGTGCTGTTTGAGGAACTGGGGAGCAATTCGCCATCGCTGGCCGGGTTGCTCATGGAAACCATTTACAAAAAGGACAAAAGGATTGTAAAGCACATCGCTTCTAAAAGCTACGGTATTCAATTCTTATTGAAAGGTATCTATGTGTATAACGGCAAATTCTATTTCCATACGGAACTGCGCAATTCAAGCAATGTGCCGTTTAATATTGACTTTGTGAGTTTCAAGGTCGTGGATAAGAAAGTGGCAAAGCGTACGGTAGTGCAGGAAAAACCGATGACACCATTGCGTATGTATAAACCGCTTACGGAAATTGCGGGCAATACCACTGACCAAAACTTGTTCTTGCTCGACCAGTTTACCATTACCGATGATAAGGTGTTGGTCATTGAAATTTTTGAAAAGAACGGTGGCAGGCAACAGACCTTACAGGTGGAAAATTCCGACCTCGTACACGCAAAGCTGGTGAATGCCATGCACCTAAAGATTAATTAACCAAAACGTATAAGAACAATGATAAAATACATTTTTGCGGTGATGCTTGCGGTGTTGAGCATTACAGCTACACAGGCACAAAGAATGACACCCGGACAAAAGGGACTGGAAGTAAACGCCGGGTTGTTGTCTAAAGAAGTAAAGGATAATTACTTCCTGAATTTGACCATGACCGTAAACAGCAGGGGCGGTAATTACTGGATTTGGGGTGCAGAATATACCCACCAGTTTGCTGGTTACAGGACTGTACAGATACCGCTGGAAACCTACACGGGTGAAATGGGTTTCGCTCTCCAGCTTTTAGGCGATGCGAGAAAGACAATAACGCTGAATGCGGGGCTTACTGCCGTTGCAGGGTATGAAACCATCAACCGGAGCGAACAGGCGCTGTTTGACGGCTCAAAAATCCTCGACAAAGACCATTTTGTTTACGGAGCCGGAGGGCGTTTGTCCTTTGAAATGTATTTGTCTGACAGGTTTGTGCTACTCCTGCAAGGTCGTACCAAAGTTTTATGGGGTACGGATTTAAAACAGTTCCGTCCATCGGCAGGCGTTGGGCTAAGGTTTAACTTTTAAAAAGAACAACAATGAAACGATTTTTGAATAGAAATAATTTTTTGTGGCTGCTTCTCCTGGTCATTACCAGTTGCACCATATTGTCATCCTGCAATAAGGATGAACTCGATATACAGCAGAACTATCCGTTTGAGGTAAAAGTGATGCCCGTTCCGGGAGATATATCGAACGGACAGACCGTTGAAATAAGGGTTACAGTTGAGCGGAGCGGTAATTTCAACGATGCAAAATACTTTATCCGCTATTTCCAATATGACGGGCAAGGTACATTGCGCTATTACAACGAACCGCCGTATATGCCGAATGATTTGTACCAGTTTTCCGCTACACAGTTCCGGCTGTACTACACTTCACAGTCCACCGTATCGCAGTCGTTTGATATATGGATAAGCGACAATTTCGGAAATGAAAAGAGAGTGAGTTTTCAGTTTAACAACAAGGATTAGGAAGCGATTGCATCAATCGAAAAACAGAAGTCGTCCGACAAAAAAAGTCGGGCGACTTTTTTATTACAGTTCTAAAACATAGTACAATACGTCTTCCGTAGTGCCATCAAGCCAATTGAGCGTTTCCCTATGAGTATAGGTGAAGCCTAATCGTTGATTAGCCGCTTTGGAAATTGTATTGCTCTCCCGGTGGCTTACCGTTAATCTTTTCAACGGCAGTTTAGATGCCCATTCCATTCTGATTTTATAAAGAAGCGAAGACAGCCCTTTTCCTCTGTATTCTTTTTTGATATAGGGTTGTCCCAAATATGCTCCTCATCATTCTGACGTATAATGCTGGTCATACCAATGGGTATGTCGTTATCCATAAGAACAAAAACCGCACGAGGGTATTTTACCCGTTCCTGCCATTGGGCATCCGTAAGGTCTGCTTCGGCTGGTGTGCTGCATCTAAACATAGATGGCTCCGTTTGTATAGCCTCCAAACGCATTGATTTATAAAGAGGGGCTTCGTCATCATGTAACTGGCGAATAGTGTAAGTGCCCATTTCTATTTGTAATTGATTGCTGTCCATAAACCCCAAAAAAATGTAAAATATTGCATATAGCAATTTACAAAATTATATACTTAATAAGGCTATCAAAGGGAATGCAAAAGTTCCAGTAATAAAAGTCCTACTGTTCTAAATTACTTGTTGCTAAAATACTCCGTTGCTATATTACTAATCCCCACGCTAAAATATTTTTTGCTCCTGCCCAATGCTTTTACGGCAGTTACAATTTCATCAGGGTCGGCAAATTTTAATACATATCCTGATACGCCTGTTTCCAGCATCTCCGTAACTTTTTCTTTGTTATCGTTCGTACTTGAAATTAATACTTTCAAATCGGGATGTCTTTCGAGCAACAATTTAGCTGTTGCAAAATCTTCCTCAACGATACATACGTCAGGCAGTTCTCCATCTTCTTGTATTTTCTGAAGTGCATTCTGTCCATTACTTACCTGAAACTGTACGATGTAACCGGAGTTCTCAAATTGGTTTACGGAATTGTACCGAAGCTGTGCATTATCATCTATTACAGCTATCCGAATTGTATTATCATTACTCATAATCGTTACTTTATTTTTGTTGTTTGAATAAAGATTTCCACCCATTACCTAAATTAGTAACGGGCGGTTCTTTCTTTATAATTTCTTCCTTATGTATATCTCTTATGTTATGGATAATAAGCCAATGATAAAACTCCCCCAAGTCATCGGGAGTAAAACGTATCACATTGCCATTTTTGAGGGAAATAATAAAGCAGTCAATCGTAACTGCAAAAGCCGACAATTCGGAGGCAGGAAATGCTAAGGCGGGATAAGTATTGCTTACAGTGTCCATAATATCCGTTTTAGTAATGGAGCCTGCAAACAAAAAAGAGGCGCAGGCAACCACACTCATCGACATTAAGGCACTGGTACGCCTCTCTCCGAATAAGCGAGCGCCCACGCCATAGCATGAGCGTTCTTACTTATTGCCTCGGAGAATTTAAAAATTACCAGTTTCTAATGTCGAGACCTAAAGCAAAAACACTTTAAGTTTTTAATATTTTACATAGCAAAGATAACAATGTTGCCTCTTTTACGCAACCAATCATTTACCTTTCTACTTGCTTATGATTTGTTTATGTAATTACGTTCCAATATTTCTAATATATCAGACTGCCTGAAGATGATTTTACCGCCAATCTGCACGTAAGGCAGGATATTATCGTCCCTGTACTGTTGCAGGGTGCGTTTGCTGATATGTAACAGCTTGCACAGGTCTTCGCCCGATAAATAAACCTCTCCGTTCATTACAGGACGGTAGTTGTTCAATATGAGTTCCAGACGTGTGCGGAGTTCTTCAAACTTGCTTTTGTAGTAGGCAATTTCTTCCGCATCATTATCAAAAAGTTCCATGCTCATTTGTTTGGGGTTTGTACATCGGGAACAAGCAAACGCTGTACGTCCGAAAGTTTGTAATAATTCTTGCGGTTCAGTTTTGAAAAAGGCAAAAGCCCTTTGTCTTTGTATGATTGCAGGGTGCGTTTGGTAATGCCCAGCATAAGGCACACCTCCTGATTATCGAGCCACCTTTCCCCGTTAAAAATGCCTACATAGGCTTTGCTTGCATCGGTGGTAAGCTGTAACAGTTCGTCCAGCTCTGCGGTCAGTTCTTTGAGAACAGACTTCGGTATTGCTATTACTTCCATAATCCTTTCCTCACTTCTTTACGTCAGAAATGGAAATTAGGAAAGGTTTTAGGGCGTATTTTAAATGCGGGTGTGTTTGGCTTTGAATGGTAAGGTTTGGCGCAAAAGAAAACGGTACAAGCCTGTAAAGACCTGTACCGTTATAAGATTGACGTGTTATTTATCGTGATTTCTGAACCTCTGTATTTTTAGAGGCTATTTCTTTTTTCTCCCTCGAATACACCCATAGCGATAACAGCCCATAGATAATCAAAGCGTAAGCTATCCATTTGCCTACACGCTCGATGAACCTAATGGCGACTGATTTTTCATAGCTGGAAAAACCCTCTGCTCCGGTAGGGCTACGCCTGTAAAACCTCCTGCGATTAATCCAATAACGCAAACCTAAGCCTGCTACCAAAAATATTATTCCTATGACTAATGATGATACCATAATTCTACTGTTTAATTTACAAAAAACTATCCACTCCGCTATAAACAAAAATACAAAATATAAACTTGGGTGACTGCAAGAAACGACCTAAGTATTACAGGACTGTTTTGTCTTTAATGCTAACAATTTCTCGTGCATATCTGCCCAATATGCCTGCCGTTCTTTATCACTTTCTACTGGCGGTTCATGCTGATATCCTTTGTACCAGCCTGTTTGCCGAATGGCTTTTTTAAGGTCTGTAACTTCAATCCATTCTCCTTTTTTATCTCTTATTTTCATTGCCTTTGATTTTAAAGGCGACCGTCTGCACTGGCGGTCGCCCGTGTTTGCTATTACCAATCCTCGCTCATGGGTCTTGGGTTGGGCTGTATTGCCTCCATATTGTCCCATATATAGTTGAAAATTTCCTGTATGTCCTTGTCAGAAAATTTACGGAGCATGATGGCGTGTCGGTAATCATCATATATGTCTATTTCACGGCTTGGGAAATTGCCTGTTGCAATTTTACACACACTTCGTCCGCTTCTTATACATAGATGCAGTGTGCTATCGTTCCAACCCTCATAGCCAAGTATCAGCGTTTCATCTAAAGGAACTGCACCGGACAAAGCCTTATTAACGGTAGGGTCTGTGAATGTCAATTTTGCAAGGCGATTGCAATGTGGCATACCCTCATGTTCTGCCATCTTGCTGGCAAACAATACCTGCTCAATAGCACCTTTGGGGTTTTCAATACCAAATAGCAGGGTTTCAATACTGAATGAGATTTTATTTTTCATAGCTTATTTGTTTGAGGTTATTTGTAATAATCTTTCACTCCCGAAAAGCAGGTGTATCGCTCGTTTTAAATCAGGGTTACAGTTTTCGCTGTCTGCATACTCGATAAGGCAGTGTACGGTAAACAATGAATTGTGTCCGTCAAAAAAATGGTCAGTAAACCAGTTTGGTCGTTTCCATAATTGGCGGTCATGTTTCCCGATTGCCTTGTGTGCATTCTCTACAAGCCTGTACCAAAATTCTGCGGTGAAAAATCCATTTTGATACCAGCCCTCACGAAAGGCGGTTTCATTTTGCAGAAAGTAATCGCATTGCTTTTCTATTGCAGCTTGAAGGTTCTGTAATTCTTCGGGGAACAGTTTACTTAGTAGTGTTCCTTTATCCAAATTGTTCATTTTGTTTAATGCTTTCATTCTATTGATTTTTTAGAGGCGACCACTATTGCAGGCAGTCGCCTATGGTTGTTAATTATTATTGGCTACCTTCCTTTCCAAAAGCATCTCCAGTATTTCCCATTCGCTTTCGTATGTTTCACCCTCAAAAAAATAGCTGTCTGTTTCTTCGTATGATTGATAGGCTTCAAAGTCTTCGCTATCTAAATAGATGTCGGTTAAGATACCGTTAGCATAGGTTGCCCGACCATAAACAGCACTGCCCAATTCTTCATATTCATGTGTAAAACCGACTTTAAAATATTCTGCTACCTGCTGTAATATTTCGGTATTGGGCGACCATTTGGTATCATAGTAAAGTACGTCCTCCGCTTCCCAACGTATAGCAAAAAACCAATCGTTTTCTACTGCTATAAATGGAGGCAACTGCCCGCAATCCGTTTCTCTTTCTGCTTTCGCCATTTGCAAAAACACTTCCTTTATCTTTTTCATGATGGTTTCGTCTGCTTCAAACCAAACCACGTTGTTGCACCAATTTGCCATAGTTGTTTATTTTTAAAGGCGACCACCATTGCAGGCAGTCGCCTTTTGTTAATTAATTCAATTGAAATACGTCTGCTCCGATTTTCTCGAATGAGGTACACAGGTCAAAGGCTTTTTGGGTCTTTAGCTGTGCAGTACCGCCCATTACAATGCTCTGTAATTTGGCTTCATCGTCTTTGTAGCTTCTTACATTCTGAAAGTAGCCTGTAACAGCATTGTACGCCCCGAACAGTGTGCCTTTAGTGGTGTTCATCTGCTGCGTGTCGCTGGTCATAGCGTATGCAAAGGCATCATCTACGGTATTTTTGAACACGGTAGAAACTTCATCTTCCGCACCTTTTTTAATCAGGTCAAGCGTTTCTTTATTTGGGCAAAGCGCAAGCTGTATCAGCTTTTTAACTTCCCTGTCCGATACCTGAACTTTTGCCCATTGGTTGAAAATGCCCTCTAACTGATTGCTAAGGGTGTTCGCCAATCCCATAACCTTATGAGCATTGTCAAGGCGTTGTTTTGCGCCTGCTGTGTGCTTAATGCGTACCACATTGCTCATAGTGCGGAGTGATGCGTTTAAGGTGTTTTGGCAAACGATGCGAATGGGTGTAAACGCTGCGGTAATACTTCCGCTACCATCATGCGAAGTAGTCAGGAAAATGTATTTTTCGGTTACATCGTCACCGTTGCCTACACGGATATAGTCAGGTAGTTTTGCAGTAATGAAAATACGCTCGCCCTGTCCTAATGCTCCTGCTGTCTCGTATAAGATACCATCACCACCGCCTACGATTGCATCAAAGAAATTAAAGGCTTCCCGGTTCTGTACGATATGGTAGTCTTTGCCCACCACGCCCAATACTGCATTGTTATCGGTTCTGATATTGGCGAAGTAGTTAGGTACGTGTAACTGGCTGTCGGCTATCTCGATGCCCTGTGCGGTTTCGATGATGTTTGAGCCTGTGGTAAACAACGGACTTTTTACGACTTCATAGTCAAGCCCTGCATGTTTGATGGCTTCCGCACTTGTTGGGTATTCCTCGATGATTTGCCCTAAGTTGTGCCATGATTTTTCCTTTACGCTAAAGAATGAATAACGTCCTGTTCTGCTGTCGAAATTAAGATTGTGTGCCATGATTTTTTACTTTTTTAGTGATTGTTTGAATTGATTTTTTTGTTGATTTATTCGGTATGGTGGGGAGGTGCTGTTTCGTTTCGTTACCTTTTCCAATGCTTTTAATCTTCATACCTGACATTTTTTTTATTCGTCTAAGGAGCCGGAGTATGCTATGTTTCGTTTCACGAGCATAAAAGGTTAGTGTTTAGGCGGCACAAGGTTTTGGAAAACAAATACTACCCAAAGGGTGGAGATTTTTTTTCAAACTTGCATGACCTTTTGCCGCCGTTAAGAACACGGTCATACCTTTGCTCTTGGAACGAAAACAAAACCGCATACAGGCTTCCTGGATAAAAAAACATGAGTGGAAGCAATGAAGATTGCATTGGTAAAAGGTTCTAAATGGGATAGAAATTTTACTTCCAACTCACTGAATTTCTAAAAGCCATTTTTGATGTACGTGGCTGCGAAAGCCACATAAAGGATATTGGAAAATGATTGTAAAGGATGTGGGCAGGCGTTTTTCAATAGTCTTTGTCAACAACCCGACAAAGCTCTTTTAAGGCAAAGGATATGTGCAGAGGGCATTAAATGTGCTTTGGGGTTAAGTTGGGAAACAAAAAAGCAGGACGATTAAATCCTGCTCTATAATTTGGAAAGAAGAACAATTACTATATAGCAAGTTCCAATTCTTCGGCATCCATAACGATTACCACATCGGAAACAATTTCGTTCTGTGAAGAAATGTCTGTTTGCATGGCACTAAATGAAACTTCCATTGCCTGTAAATTCCGTGCAACAATATCCATATCCATGCCCACTTTTTCATTAAGTATCTTGGCATAGATTTGAGTGGTGGTAATGTTTGTATGCCCCATCATTTTTTGTACACTTTCGAGTGATGCACCAGCCGTTAATATCATGGTAGCAAACGTATGGCGGGCTGTATGGAATGTTACTTTCTGTTCCGTTACCACACCTGCGGCTTCCATAATCTTAATTACATGAGCATTACAAGTGCTATTGGATGGAATAGGAAAAACAAACTCGTTCTTTGTTGTACCCAAATACTTCTCAACGATTTTCTTTGGTATTTCCAATAATCTAACATTGGAAGAAACATCGGTTTTCTTTCTCCGGCTGATAATCCATTGATGTCCGTCAAAGAAATTCTGAATGTTGCACCGTTTCAGTTTTTTAATATCCGCATAAGAAAGCCCGGTAAAACAACTGAAAATAAAAAGGTCACGTACAAGTTCATACTTCAGTTTCGGAAGACAACAAAGCATAATCTTTTCTACGTCTTCTTTCAATAGGAAACCCCTGTCGCTTTCTTTCATAGTGATTTCGTAATCCTCGAAAGGATTATTGCGTATCATGCCCTTTTTCATTGCCAGCTCTACCATTCGCAATACGGGCATGGTGTACACCCAAACCGTGTTATGGGTACATTCCTTGTCTATACGCAGGTAAAAATCAAACTCACGGATAAAGTCGGAGGTGAGTTCTTTGAAAGCCATATCCGTTCTTAAATACCGTAGCTGGATAAATTCGGAGAGGTGGTTGTAAACGATTTTGTATTTATCATAGGTGCTTTGCGAACGTTCCTTTTTAGCCACCATCTTGGCGAAATCATCGTTGTGGGCTTGGAAGACCTTTAAGATGGCATCTTCCATAACGCCCACACCTAAAAATGCCAGTTTCAATTTCTGTGCGGTGGCAAAGCCATCGTATTTGAGCAATTCCTCGTAATGCTTATCAATACGCAGGCGTATTTCATCCAACTTTTTATTGATGCTTAGTGCTTGGGTGCTTTTACCCAACACACGACCGTGTTTCAAATCCCAATTATCAGGGTGAATTTCCAGCTTGGTGCTGAAAGATGCGGGCTTACCGTCAATGGTAATGCGCCCCATAATAGCAACTGCTCCGTTCTTCTTAGGCTCATTTTTCTTTAGGTAGAAAAGCAGCTTAAACGTTGACCTTTTCGACTGTTCCATAACTCAATTGTTTAATGTTTAAAATTAAATTTCAATGAGTTACAAGGAAAGATGAAAAGGAGTGCAGAAGACTGAAATATAATCAGTTACATCATTATTGGTCAGGTGGTAATCAGTAACGATTTAGTAACCCAACCCTGTCTTTTTAAGCCCAAAAACTAAAGTACAGTGACTTCCAACTTTAGTCCCACGTTTCATAAACTACTGTGTTTGAACGGACTTCGCCGTTTTGCTTACTTTTGCTTTTATCTAAGTTTTTTTTGAAAAAAACAATGTGGTAAATGCCACAATTAAAATAACAGGAATTACAAAAGTAGTATTAATAATAGCCGGGCCTGCTGCTTTTTTGGCTTCAATTAACTGATTGGCCATATCTGAACCGGGAGGCGCTTCCATAAACGCTTTAATATCGGCATTTACCGGTAATTGCGCAGCCAGTAGATTGTCGTAATGGCTACCCATAAAAATGGTATATATCGAAACGGCAAACATACCTGCACCGCCCATTAAATTAATACCAACAGCACCGGTTTCAGGCAGGTTTTCAGAAACAAAACCCAACATGGTTGGCCAAAAATAACACACCCCCAAACCAAATACCAATGCACCTATAAACAATAAATTACCGGTTGTATGTCCCAGTATATACAAACCCAAGGCCGAAAATATGGCCGAGAATAATAGCACACCTGCAGGTGACAACCGATGCACCACAGGGCCGGCAAAACCACGGCCCACCACCATCACACCAGTTTCAATGGTTAAGAGCAAAATAGCGTTATCACTTACATTTTTTAATAATACGTCAATCCATTGTCCAGTAAATAGTTCAGTAATAGCTGTACCAAACATTAAAATAATCATAATAATGAATAAAGGGTTCAATAAAGAGCGGTACATTTTTGCAGTACTAACTCCTTTTGCCACCCGTTCAGTTACAGGGAATTGCAATTTGCTGAATAAGTAACCATATATTAATGTAGGTACAATCATTAAGCCCACTTGAATTTGCCAGCCAATACCTATTTTATTTAATAAAAAAACCAGTAAAGTACCAATTACGATACCCCCTGGAAACCACAAATGAAAGTGGTTGAGTTTGGTAGTTTTATTATCAGGGTATAACGAAGTAATTAATGGATTACATGCCGCCTCTACAGTTCCATTGGCAAGGCCAATTAACAAAGTAGAAATAAATAAAGCAGCATAAGGGCTACCAAATTTCCCTGCATAAATGGTTAAAATAATACCTGCTAAATGAAATACAAATGCAAGAATTAATAAACGCTTCATGCCAATAACATCTACCACAATGCCGCCAAAAATAATGGCCAGTGGGAAACCCCAGAATGCAGTAGCAGCAATAGCGCCCAACTCGGCTTTATTGAGTTGAAACTGGGTCCCCAGAGTATCTAAAATACCCGCTCGAATACCAAAGGAAAGAGATGTTACCAATAAGGCTAAACAACTGGCAACAAATAATTTGTTTTTTTGAATGTTGGCTTGCATAATCAATCGTTAGGTATAAATCGTTTGAAGGTTAAATGTAAAAGTAATTTTTTAACCAGCAGCATTTGTAATGGATTTTGATAAAAATCAATTCTTTTTTAACCCTTTGTAAATGTGTTTTTTTATAGTACACAAAGCTTACATTTGATTGCAGTTGAAATGAATGTTTGCCAAAACAAATTTCATTTATCCAAGCAGCCCTATTGCATTGCCTGTTGTTTCCAGTTATCTTTTTGTAGAATAACAACGTGAATATCCGGCCAATATGGCTCATTTTTTACAGCAAAAAAATAAAGAAATCATGAAAAGAAAATTACGAATGGGTATGATTGGTGGCGGAAAAGATGCTTTTATTGGCGCCATCCACCGTATAGCAGCCAATATGGATGGATTGATTGAACTGAGCTGCGGTGCATTGAGCATTCATCCGCAAACAGCAATTGAATCGGGGGAAATGCTTTTTTTGCCCAAAGAAAGAACCTATTTAACCTACGAAGAAATGCTGCAGGCCGAAAGCAAAATGCCTGCCAATGAACGAATAGATTTTGTTACCATTGTTACCCCCAACTTTGCACATTTTGCACCCGCCATGATGGCATTGGATCTAGGCTTTCATGTAGTAATTGAAAAACCCATTACTTTTTCGTTAGATGAAGCCAAGCAACTGAAAGAAAAACTGGCTACAACGGGATTGCATTTGTGTTTAACACATACATACTCAGGTTATCCCATGGTGAAGCAGGCAAAAGCCATGATTCAGGCAAATACTTTAGGTAAAATCAGAAAGGTTTGGGTAGAATATCCGCAGGGATGGCTTAGCAAATTATCTGAACGCGAAGGCAATGCACAAGCAGCCTGGCGCACCGATCCTAAAAAGAGCGGTAAAAGTGGTGCCATGGGCGATATTGGAACCCATGCTGCCCATTTAGCAGAATACATTACCGGCTTAAAAATTACACATTTGTGTGCCGATTTGAATGTAATGGTAGAAGGCAGGGCATTAGATGATGATGGTAATGTATTATTGAAATTTAACAACGGTGCAGCAGGAGTTTTAATGGCATCGCAAGTAGCTGCAGGCGAAGAAAATGCACTGAAAATAAGGGTTTATGGTGAAAAAGGAGGCATTGAATGGGCACAACAGGAACCCAATACCTTAATGGTAAAGTGGTTAGATGCACCTACACAAATATTGAGGGCAGGCAGCAATTATACCGAGCGCCTCTCTTCTTTTGCTACACAAAATTGCCGCACTCCGGGTGGGCATCCCGAAGGCTACTTAGAAGCATTTGGCAATATTTACCGAAATTTTGCACGCACACTTTTAGCAGAACAACAAGGCGAAACACCTACACCTGAAATGCTTGATTTTCCTTCAGTTGCCGAAGGAGTTAGAGGTATGGCATTTATTGACAGTGTGATAGCCTCTGCTCATTCATCGGAAAAATGGACGCTATTTACGGAGTAGTATTGACGAATAGTATTACCGAACGTACAAGTGTGCGACGCAACAACAGTCCCATACTTGTACAATTGCTGACTACAAAAAAAATATCACCATGCAAACAATAAAAGGGCCCGGAATTTTTTTAGCACAGTTCATGGGTAATGAACCTCCCTTTAACAGCCTGCCTGCTATTTGCGAATGGGCCGCCGGATTGGGTTATAAAGGCATTCAAATACCTACTTGGGATGCCCGCTGCATTAATTTACAATTAGCTGCCGAAAGTAAAACCTATGCCGATGAATTGAAAGGATTGGTAAACAGTTATGGCCTGGCTATTACCGAGCTATCCACGCATTTACAAGGGCAGTTAATGGCCGTGCATCCTGCTTATGATGCTTTGTTTGATGGCTTTGCACCTGCCGAAGTACATGGCAATAGCAAGGCACGCACCGAATGGGCAGCCCAACAACTGCGCTATGCAGCCAAAGCATCGCAACACTTAGGATTGAGTGCCCATGCTACTTTTAGCGGTGCATTGGCCTGGCCAATGATGTATCCCTGGCCACAAAGACCGATAGGTTTGGTTGAAACAGCCTTTACAGAACTGGCAAACCGTTGGTTGCCCATATTGCGTTATTTTGATGAGTGTGATGTGGATATTTGTTATGAAATACACCCCGGCGAAGATTTGCACGATGGTGTTAGCTACGAAATGTTTTTAGATGCAGTTGAACAACACCGCAGAGCATGTTTGTTATATGACCCATCTCATTTGTTACTGCAATGTCTGGATTATTTAACTTATATTGATTACTACCATGAACGCATACGGGCTTTTCATGTAAAAGATGCAGAATTTAATCCAACCGGAAAACAGGGCGTATATGGTGGTTTTCAAAGCTGGGTAAACCGTGCCGGCAGGTTTAGATCGCTTGGCGACGGGCAGATAAATTTTAAATCTATTTTCAGCAAATTAGCTACTTACGATTATAAAGGATGGGCAGTATTAGAATGGGAATGTTGTATTAAAAACGCAACAGATGGTGCCAAAGAAGGAGCTCCTTTTATCAGTAACCATATTATTCATGTTACCGAAAAAGCATTTGATGATTTTGCAGGCACTGCTGCTTCAGAAGATTTTAACCGTTCGGTATTGGGATTGAAATAACTTTGCACCATTATTTAAAAAATTTATTTTTTATGAAAAAAATGTCAATCGTAATCAGCATGGCTTTTCTGGCCTATGCCTGTGGAAACAGCAATCAGAATAGTGGCGATCAGTCAGCCGCTGCAAGCACTTCTACCCCACAAACTGAAGCAGCTTCACCTGCACCCGCAACTGCATCAACCGATTTATCAGACAATCCAGATTATAAAAAAGGCTTGGCACTGATAGCAAAAAATGATTGTTTAACCTGCCATAAAGTAGACGAAAAATTAATTGGCCCTGCTTACCGCGATGTTGCCAATAAATATACCGATAAAGATATACCTATGCTGGCCGCAAAAATTATTAAAGGTGGGTCAGGTGTTTGGGGCCAGGTACCTATGACACCACATCCTAATTTATCTGTTGCCGATGCAGAACAAATGGTTAAATATATTTTGTTATTGAAAAAATAATAATAACGTATTTGTATTGACGTATAAAGAAATGTGCAGTGCCGATATGCCGATAAGCAATTCATCATTTAAAATATATTATATGCTACCAAAAAAATTAACTGCGGCGCTGATTATCATGAGCGCATTGTTTGTTTCTTTTGCGTTTACAAAGAAAACTTTTGAGATACCCATCCTAAATGCTCAACATGGATGGGTGTCTTTATTTGATGGCAAAACCTTTAACGGTTGGCATAGTTATGGCAAAACCACTGTAGGTAATGCCTGGAAAATTGAGGATGGGGCAATTCATTTAAATGCTGCCGATAAAAAAAGCTATCAAACAGAAGGTGGTGGCGATTTGGTTACCAATAAAGCCTTTACTAATTTCGATTTTAAAGCTGAGTGGAAAATATCGAAAGATGGCAACAGCGGTATTTTATTTTTTGTTCAAGACAATCCGGCCAAATACAACGAAACATGGAATACGGGATTAGAAATGCAGGTTTTAGATAATGATGGCCACCCCGATGGCAAAATTCATAAACATCGTGCCGGCGATTTGTATGACTTAATTGCCTGTAGTAAAGAAACGGTTAAACCCGTTGGTGAATGGAATAAAGTAGAAATTATTGCCAACCACAGTACATTACAACTTATTTTAAATGGTACAGTTGTAGTAAAAACAACCTTATGGGACAATAACTGGCAAGACATGATTGCCCATAGCAAATTTAAAAACATGCCGGGCTTTGGGATGTTTAAAAAAGGCCATATTGCCCTACAGGATCACGGAAATGATGTTTGGTTTAGAAATATTCAAATCAGACAATTACCTTAAACCATTAAATCAGTCATTGTATTACTTCAAACCCTTTTACGAGGGTTTGTTTTTTTATACGCTACTTTGCATTTGGGAAATAACAAAACAATGGTATCATTCAATTTTTTTTATGGATATATTAAAAGATGATGCTTATTATATGCGAAAGGCATTAGAGCAGGCTGAATTAGCCTTTGATGCAGATGAAGTGCCTGTTGGGGCCATTATTGTACAGCACAATGAAATTATAGCACGTGGATATAACCAGGTGGAGTTATTGAAAGATGCCACAGCACATGCAGAAATTATTGCATTAACAACGGCATTTGGCGCATTGGGTTCGAAGTATTTACCGGAAGCCACACTGTATGTTACCTTAGAGCCTTGCCTGATGTGTGCCGGTGCTTTGTATTGGAGTAAAATTGGGCGGATTGTATATGGCGCAGCCGACGAAAAAAATGGTTATAGCCGGTACTTTCCTCAACAATATCCTTTTCATCCCAAAACCACCCTTACACAAGGTGTATTGGCAGATGAAGCTGCTTTTTTAATGAAGGCATTTTTTAGAAGAAAAAGGTGAATGTACAAAAAGATTGATCCGTGTTTTTTAAGGATTCAATGGTGTAATCAAAGACTTGAGAAATGGTGTTTTACCTATTTATAACTTATCTAATTTTTTAGTTTTACAGCATAAAAAAAGCCAGCTTAGTATTATCTAAGCCGGCTTTAAGATAAATACGGCAGCTACCTACTCTCCCAGGGACAAGGCCCAAGTACCATTGGCCATGAGGGACTTAACTTCTCTGTTCGGAATGGGAAGAGGTGAACACCCTCGGTATAACCACCATAAACTCTTCAATAAGTTAACATATTGGGAAGTGTTTTGTGTAAATAAAAAAAATAAAGCTTACGGGTAATTAGTACTACTCGACTTTGCTGTTACCAGCTGTACATCTGTAGCCTATCAACGTCATCGTCTCTGACGACCCTTAAAAGTAAACTCATCTTGTGGAAGGTTTCACGCTTAGATGCTTTCAGCGTTTATCCTGGCTGTACATAGCTACTCAGCATTGCACCTGGCGGCACAACTGATACACCAGCGGTACATGCAACCCGGTCCTCTCGTACTAAGGTCACGTCCACTCAATTTACTAACGCCCACCACAGATAGGGACCGAACTGTCTTGCGACGTTCTGAACCCAGTTCACGTGCCACTTTAATCGGCGAACAGCCGAACCCTTGGGACCTTCTCCAGCCCCAGGATGTGACGAACCGACATCGAGGTGCCAAACCTTACCGTCGATATGAGCTCTTGGGTAAGATCAGCCTGTTATCCCCGGAGTACCTTTTATCCTTTGAGCGATGGCCCTTCCATACAGAACCACCGGATCACTTTAGCCTGCTTTCGCACCTGCTCGGCTTGTCTGCCTCACAGTCAAGCACCCTTCTACTAATGCGCTCTGCGTACGATTACCAACCGTACTGAGGGTACCTTTGCGAGCCTCCGTTACTTTTTAGGAGGCGACCACCCCAGTCAAACTACCCACCATGCAATGTCTCCCGCCTCTGGCGGGATTAGGTTCTAAGCAACAAAAGGTTGGTATTTCAACGTTGACTCCATAATGCCTGGCGACACTACTTCATAGTCTCCCAACTATCCTACACATTTGTTGCTCAAAATCAATGCAAAGTTGTAGTGAAGGTTCACGGGGTCTTTCCGTCCCGTGGCGGGTAACCGGCATCTTCACCGATACTACAATTTCACCGGGCTCGTGGAGGAGACAGTGTTCAACTCATTAGACCATTCGTGCAGGTCGGAACTTACCCGACAAGGAATTTCGCTACCTTAGGACCGTTATAGTTACGGCCGCCGTTTACCGGGGCTTCAGTCAAGAGCTTCGGTTTAATCCTAACCCCCTTCCTTAACCTTCCGGCACCGGGCAGGTATCAGGCTCTATACGTCATCTTACGATTTTGCAGGGCCCTGTGTTTTTGTTAAACAGTTGGTTGAACCATTTTACTGAGACCGCTTCGCAGCGGTACGCTTTATCCCGAAGTTACAGCGTCAATTTGCCTAGTTCCTTCTCCACGGCTCACCCGAGCGCCTTAGAATACTCATCCCGTCTACCTGTGTCGGTTTGCGGTACTGGCTGCTATACTCGCTTTTCTTGGCAGCAATTTTATGGTTTCGATTCCTCCGAAGATTCCTCTCAGGCGAACATCCGTCTGTTCGCAACCACCACGTCACTGCGTCACTTTCATCGTATAGCAGGTGCGGGATTATTAACCCGCTTCCCATCAGATTCCCCTTTCGGGTGCTCCTAAGGTCCAGACTAACCCTGATCCGATTAACGTTGATCAGGAAACCTTAGACTTTCGGCGAAGGAGTTTTTCACTCCTTTTATCGTTACTTATGCCTACATTTTCTTTTGAAACCGCTCCAACATGGCTCACGCCACACCTTCAACGCTGGTTTCAATGCTCCCCTACCAATTATACTAAAAGTATAATTTTAGAACTTCGGCTCGTAGTTTGATGCCCGATTATTTTCCGTGCAAGACCTCTCGACCAGTGAGCTGTTACGCACTCTTTAAATGAATTGCTGCTTCCAAGCAAACATCCTGGCTGTTA